>JAGGHK010000001.1:846451-989797 GCA_024104275.1 Bifidobacterium sp. | reverse complement strand
TGGGGGCATTTCTCGGAAAGGGCGGAAGGTTCAGAAGGCTCGGAAATCTGCTCGTTACTGTGGGATTGCTCGTTGCAATGAGCGCAGGTGGTTTTCTCTTGCGTATTTGCTGGGGCCGTGTCGTCGGTTGCTTGTCCGGATTTGTGATTTTTGGCTTCATTTGTCAATTTGTCTGGATGCTTGTTTCCGTTGTGTGCAGTGGATTCCATCGTTGTTCCCTTTCCACTTGTTCCTGCATTGCTTTCGTGTATCATGCATTGCAATGCTCGGCTGAATATATTGACATTATATACCCTAGGGGGGTATGGTAGGTTTCAGTTACAGCGAATGGATATATCGAAGCTGCCGGAGGTGATTCCGGCGGCGGAATGTGGGGAAATATGGTTGGTAACTTCGTCGTGATTCTGGTGGCGCTGGTAGTGAGCGTCGCCATTGTCTGGTACTTCTTCGCGCCCCGCAAGGCCGCTCAGGCCAGCCGCGAAGGTGCGTTGCAGACCGCGCGTATCGTGGTCAAAGGCGGATATACGCCAGCCGAAATCGACGTGGAGGCTGGTTCGCCGGTCCGTCTGCAATTTGACCGTCAGGAGGATGGCGAATGCTCCTCGCACGTGATTTTCAGCGACCTCGGCATCGATCAGACCTTGCCGCCATTCAAAACGACCAACGTCGAATTCACGCCGTCCAAGCCCGGCGATCTGCCCTATGCCTGCGGTATGAACATGCTGCACGGCATGGTGCACGTGTTGCCGAAAGGCGCGAAGAGCAAAGGCTGAGTTTAGATTCCGTAAATATGGAACGATGAAGGCATAGTAGGCGCGACCAAAACGGAACGGTCCGAAATCGGTATTTCGGCAATGACAGATCACACGAGAAACAATACGGAGCAAGCAATGAGCCAAGTCAGCAAGCAGGCGGCAACGCAACCCGTTGCAAGTCAGGAGCAAGGCCAGGAGGATGACCCTGATGCCGTGCGCAAAAGCGAGATCAAAGCGCTCGACCGGCGTCTTATCGTCGCCGCGGTGCTGACGATTCCGGTGTTCGTTTTCGCCATGTTCCACATGTGGCTCAAGGCGTTCGTACCCATGGGCGTCATCGATTTCTTCACCAATCCATGGGTGGAGTTCGTGTTCATCACGCCGGTCATGTTCTATTCCGGCTGGCCTATCCACCGCACCGGCTGGTTGGCGCTCGCGCACCGCGCCCCGGAGATGAACTCGCTGGTGGCGTTGGGAACCGCCGCATCGTATGCGTATAGCGTTGTGGTGACTGTTGCCCCGGGCATCCTGCCTCCAAGCGCACGCGATCCGTATTACGAATCCGTCGGCACCATTATCACCTTGATGCTTTTGGGGCAGTTGCTTGAGGCGCACGCGCGTCTTGGTACTGGAGAATCGATTCGGGCTTTGATTAATTTGACGCCGAAAACCGCACATGTGGTGCGCGATGGCAAGGAGCTCGACATCAACGCCGACCAGGTTCAGGTGGGCGATATCGTCGTCATCAAGCCGGGGGAGCAGTTGCCGGTTGACGGCAAGGTGATTTCCGGCCAGACCTCCATCGACGAATCCATGATCACCGGTGAATCCATGCCGGTTGCCAAGGGTGAGGGCGATACCGTCACTGGTGCCACCGTCAACGGCAATGGAACGTTGCGGTATCGTGCCACCAAGGTCGGGCGAGACACGGTGCTCGCGCAGATCATCAAGCTGGTGCGCACGGCTCAGACCTCGAAGGCGCCGATTCAGAAACTCGCCGACAAGATCTCCGGCTATTTCGTGCCGGGTGTCATCCTCGTCGTCATCTGGACGTTCGTCATCTGGTGGGTCTTCGGTCCCGCGCCGCAAGGGCTATACGGACTCGTGTCGGCCGTGGCCGTTTTGGTCATCGCCTGCCCGTGCGCGCTGGGTATCGCCACCCCGCTTTCGGTGACGATTTCGACCGGCAAGGCCGCGCGATACGGTGTGCTCATTCGTTCCGCCGAAGCGCTGCAGACCGCGCGTGACGTCGATACCGTCGTGTTCGACAAGACCGGCACCATTACCCGTGGCAAGCCCGAACTCACCGACATCGGTTGGGTGGATGATACCGGGAACGACAAGGTAAACGACAACGCAAACGTGCGAACGCAACAGGGTGATTTGCTCTCGTTGATCGCCGGAGCCGAACAGGTCTCGGAACATCCGCTGGCTCAGGCCATCGTCAAAGGTGTGCATCATCGGGGGTTGACCGTACCAGCGGCCGATTCGTTCGAGGCTGTGCCGGGCAGCGGGGTAGTGACCAAAGTCGGCGGTCATGATGTCGTCGTCGGCAATGCCGAACTGATGAAAAGCCGCGATATCGATGTGTTGGCTTCGGACGATGTCAAAACGACGTTCTCGAACTATGCCCAAAAAGGCAAGACCCCGATTCTGGCTGCTGTCGATGGCAAGCTGGTCGCCGTGCTGGCGGTGGCGGACACCGTCAAGCCGGATTCCGCCAAGGCGATTGCCGCGCTTCGTGAACGTGGCTTGCAAGTGGTTATGCTGACCGGCGACAACAAGACGACCGCAACCGCCATGGCCAACGAAGTGGGCGTAGACCGAGTCATCGCGGGTGTGCGTCCGGAACGCAAAGCCGAGGAAATCGTGCGGTTGCAGAACGAGGGCCACATGGTCGGTATGGTCGGCGACGGCATCAACGACGCCCCTGCGCTTGCGGCCGCGGATGTCGGATTCGCCATCGGCACCGGGACCGACGTGGCCATCGAGTCCTCGGACATCACACTGGTTTCCGGTAGTCTCACCGGTTTGGTGACCGCCATCGACCTGTCGCGTGCCGCCATGCGCAACATCAAGCAGAACTTGGGCTTCGCCTTCGGCTACAACGGCATCGGCATCCCGATCGCCGCCGGCATTCTTTACCCGTTCTGGCACATCATGCTTAACCCGATGATCGCCGGCGCCGCCATGGCGTTCTCCTCGCTTTCCGTGGTCTTGAACGCGAATCGTCTGCGCTCGTTCAACCCAGCCACCGTTAAGCCGCGACGTTTCACCTTCAAGCTGCGTGAACGTCACGTCGAGCTCAAAGACGCCGCGAACGATGGTCAAGCCCCGAAAGCGGCACCTGCGCAAAAATCTGTTGATGCGTCTTCGGATGCGCCGAACAACAACAACCACAACCAACCTGCGAAAGCGAAAGAAGGAACCACTATGGATATGAACATGAACGGCAACGCCAGCACCGTCAAGGACCCGGTCTGCGGAATGATGATCGATCCGAAGACTGCCGCCGGCAGCCAGGAATACAACGGCAAGACCTACTACTTCTGCAGCGACAACTGCGCCAAGTCCTTCGCCGCCGACCCCGCCAAATACGCGGCGTGACGCTTAGGTAATCGTTATAAATTTAGGCTGTGGCCATCTGATTCGTGGATGGTCACAGCCTTTTTCGTATTGAGTGCCCACACTAACCTATGGTTGCCAAAAGATACTGTGTGTATTTTCATGGTTTCTTTTGGCAACCGTGGCTTGGGGTGAGCCGCTTTTTAATTTCTCGATTGCGACGAGATGTCGCCACTTTAATGCTCGACACGCCGGAAAATCCGCGGAATAGCTTGTTTTGAGACTAAATATTATTGATCCGTCTCAAAAGTGATTTTCGACGTGTAACATATTTCTTGTGACTTGAGAAGTCAAACCTTCTAATAGTTATTATAAAAGACTATTATTGCATAGCCTTCATTGATAGTTATCTGGAGACGTTTGTCAAAAGGGCTATTTTTGTTGTTTTTGGTGACTTTTCCTGTGTCGACAGATAACTGCATTGGTTGTTATGAAGTGATAACTAGTGTAATTATACAAATGACATGCAAGGTTTGACATAACCTGTCGGATGTATCTACTGGTCTTGTCGACAGTGACGTGCAGCAGCGCCGTGCCGTGGTCCAGCGGGCATATCCGCATACAAGCAAAAGGAGAGATGGGGATATGCAAGAACCAGTAGCGACATTGGATGGTTGGTACTGTCTGGATCTGTGGTGGAAGATGGATTGGCCGTCGTTCCAGAAGCAGAGCCTCGAGGCGCAACGTAGCCAGGTCAACCAGTTCAAACAGATGCTTGCCGAATTCGAGGCCAACGAGGAAGCCGGCAAGGGTAGCTGGTACCTCTTCGACGTCAGTGGACATAAGGGTGACCTTGGCCTGATCCTGTATCGCGAGACGTTGGACGAGCTCAACGAAATCGAAAACCGCCTGGCAAAGTTGCCGCTTTCGGCGTATCTGACCAGGGCCGGTTCCTTCGTCTCCATCGGCGAGGCCGGCACCTATTCGGGCAAGCCGAAAAGCGACCGTGGCTGGGCCTATGTCAACCGCGCGGTCAAGCCGAAACTGCCGAAGAAGCCGTATGTCTGCTTCTACCCGATGTCCAAAACGCGCAATCCGGGCGCCAACTGGTAGTACACACTGCCGTTCGAGCAGCGTCAGGCCTATATGAAGGATCATGGCAAGATCGGCCGGTCATTCGGCGGTCGTGTGCTGCCGTTCATCACCGGAGCGATGGGCCTTGACGACCACGAATGGGGCGTCCTGCTGTTGGCCGACGATCCGCTGGTCTTCAAGAAAATCATCGAGGCGATGCGTTACGCCGAAGCCAGCTCCATTTATGGTGATTTCCCTTATTTCATATCAGGCACGTACCTTCCCGTCGAGGATCTGGACCACTTCTTCCTCGATGGCTGGGAGGTGAGTCGCCCGAAGCCTGGTGCTCGACACACTTTGGAGGGCGAGATCATTCCTGCCGGAGCCGATGAGCCCGTTCCTGCGCAACCTGCCGCACCGCATCCAACCGTATCGCAACATTCCGCCGCATCCGCATCAGACCAAGAGGCCCATCATCATGAGTGACGCTGTATCCAAAACCGCGACCGAAGCCGCTGCGAAAGCCGCCGATGCCGCGAAAACCGTCGGCCGTGCCGTGCGCAAGCCCCCGATCTGGTTCTACGCGCTGGTCGTTTTCGTCACCCAGCTCGACAGCGGCTCGGCAGGCACCCTGCTTTCCTCGATCGTCAAGACCTACGGCCTTACGACACTGAGCTCGTCTTGGGTCGCCGGCATCTACACGCCCGGTCTCGTGGTCGGCACGCCGATCATAGCGAACCTTTCCGACACCCGCGGCACCAAGAAGGTCTTCCTCTGGGAGCTCGGTTTCTGGTTCGTTGGCTGCCTGATCACCGCCGTCGCTCCGGTCTATCCGCTGATGCTCGCCGGCCGTTTCATCCAGGCCATCGGCGACAGCGGCATCATGGTACTCGCGATGAACGAGCTCATGCAGGCCGCCCGCAAGAACCATCAGGGCCGCAGGGTCTCCTTCGTCGGCGTGGTCGCAGGGCTTTCCGCCGTGGCCGGCCCGGCGCTCGCTGGCATGGCCATTGGCATGGCGAAGAACTGGCGTGTGTTCTATTACGGCATGCTTCCCGTTCTGCTCATTCTTTTCGTGATGGCGTGGTTCGTCATGGATAACCAGCTTGCGGCGACGAGCACCAAAACCGATCTGGCCGGCCTGTGCTCCTTCTCTGTAGCGCTTTTGACGCTGATGCTTGGCATCACCTTGTGCCAGCATTTCAAGCAGTACTGGGTTATGGTTCTCGTGCTCATCGTCGTCGCCGTGGTCGCGTTCCTGCTTTTTCTCTACTCCGAAAAGAAGCTCGACAAGTCCACGATGCCGTTCCTGCCGATCAGCCTGTTCCGCAACCGCTCCTACGTGCTGACCTTGGTGCTCGCGATGGTCGGCGGCAGCCTCTTCTCGCTGTTCGTCTACATCCCCACCTACGTTCACGCCGTATTCCACCTTTCCAAGGCGCTTTCCGGCATGACCATGATGGGTACCGGCCTGGGCAGTCTGATTGGCTCGTACGTCGGCGGCATTTCCGTGATCGGCATACTCCTGACGGCGCACAGCCTGCCGGCGTTCTTCGTGCTTTCGACTCTGTTCGGTTTTGGCCTGGGGGCGTTCATGTCCTCGCCGCTGCAGGTCATCGCCGGCCGCTTGGCGGCACCTGACCAGCGCATGCAGGCCATCGGTGGCGTCTCGGCGTGCAAGAAGATCGGCATGACCATCGCCCCGCTCGTCTTCGCCTCCGCCATGCTCGTCGGTAGCGTCAACGGCAACCCGACGCTTACATCCTTCCGCGTCATGTTCCTCGTGGCGCTCGCCATCGCCGCGGTATGCATCGTGCTGACCTTATTCATCCCCTTCAACAAAGGAAACATCGATAATGACAAGTGAAAACAGTTCTGACAACGCAACCTCCGCCCCGAAAAAGGCGGTGCTCCTGATGGCCTACGGCACCCCGTACAAAACCGAGGACATCATGGACTACTACACCAACATCCGTCACGGGGTGAAGCCACCGCAACATTTGTATGACGAACTGGCGGGACGTTACGAGGCTATCGGCGGCACCTCGCCGCGCTCGAGGATGCGGCCTGTGGGCAATGAACGTTATCGGTAGTGCCAGGACATGCGCATGTTCTGCTGCCTGAGGAATTCGCAGACGGGTTACCGCAACTTTTATCGGTCGGTCTATCGTTAAAGGCGGGCCGTAAGTTGCGGTATTTCTTATTATGTTCTGATAAATTTTCATATTTCGAGACTAAACTTTTCTGAAGTGTCGCAAAAGACGATAAAAGCGTGTATGCTGTAACCAGTGATTCGATGAAGGCCTTGTCTCTTATCTTTCGCTGGTTGTAACGGGTATCCGGTTTTACTGGAGGACTGGAAATCCGCTGGTTGTATGGTGAAGCGGCGTCGCTTGTTCTTTCTTCCCAAATTCTTTTGGCTCCCTTCACCATGCCTGTTTTGCTGTTCGCTTGTTGGTTTTGCGTGATTATGAATTGTTTTATTTATTTTGTGACGTTGCAGCTTTTAGGGAATTTCATTTGCATGGAAACGTGGTTCGACTGCTCATGTAAGGCTCGTTTTATGATTAATTGGGAACGGATGGCCGATACATTTTTCAGGAGCGACAATGAGACGAGCGGTGGTGGGGATTGCGGCGCATGTGGACGCGGGGAAGACCACGCTGTGCGAGGCGATGCTGTATCGCGCCGGTGAGATTCGCAAGCTCGGGCGCGTGGACCACGGCGATGCCTTTCTTGACACCGATGCCATGGAGAAACGGCGTGGTATCACTATTTTCTCTAAGCAGGCCATTCTTGATGTTCACGGATCTGTCTGTGAAGGTGCTTCTGAAAATGGCAAGTCTGGCAGCGACGTTTTTGGCCATGAGGTCGATATAGACAAGATAGGCAAAAGCGCTAGTAGCCATGGAGCCGATGGCCGTGAGCACAGTAAAAACAGTAGTCAAGAAGACGATTTTGAATTCACCTTGCTCGATACTCCCGGGCATGTCGATTTCTCGGCCGAGATGGAGCGGACGCTGCGGGTGCTGGATTATGCGATTCTCGTGATCGGCGCCAACGACGGCCTGCAGGGTTATACCGAAACGCTTTGGCGGCTTTTGGCTCGCTATAACGTTCCGACGTTTGTTTTTATCAACAAAATGGACGCCGCTGGGGCTGATAAAGATGGGCTGATTGCGCAGATGCAGCAGCGGTTTTCCGAGGGTTGCGTCGATTTCGAAGGTGACACTGAGCCTGGCAAGCAGGAAGAAGTCGCCTTGCTCGACGATAGTGGTGTCGCGATGGACGAGTTGCTGGACGGCGGCAGTGACGGCGTTGGCTACAGCGCTGGTGGCGGCAGGATTTCGGATGACACTTTGCGCTCGATGGTCTCCAAGCGTCAGCTATTTCCCTGCTATTCCGGGTCGGCGTTGAAGCTCGAAGGTATCGATGAATTTCTTGCCGGGCTTCAACGGTTCACGAAACCGAAGGATTATCCGAGTGCGTTCGGCGCTCGCATCTATAAGATTTCGCACGACGAGCAGGGTAATCGTCTCACTTGGCTCAAGGTTACTGGCGGCTCGCTTAAAGTCAAAGCGATGCTGACGAACGAACATGAGCGTCGCAAGGATATTCGCGATGCAGATAATCAAGCGGATGCTACGACTCCGCTCGCTCCAAACGGTGAGAAGGCCGGAGTTGCGGGTGCTGGTGGCAATGCGGGTAATAGGGGCTTTGACGCGAGGAAAACCTCTAGGACAGTAGGCGGCTCAGATACTTCTGAGGTCTCCTCTGCTGAAATCTGGAATGAGAAGGTCGATCAGGTTCGACGGTATTCCGGGGCAAAGTTTGAGCTGGCCGACGAGGTCACAGCCGGTGACGTGTGTGCGGTGACCGGGTTGACGAAAACCTTCCCGGGAGAAGGGTTGGGCTTCGAGGCCGACGCCGGGGAATCCGTGCTCCAGCCGGTGTTGACGTATACGGTTTTGCCAGGAGTCGGGGATTCAGGTAATTTTGCGAATGCTCAGAATGCAGGTAAAGGCGGCAAAACGGCGATTTTTTCGGCGGCTGACGATGCTGGAAGCAAGGCAGATGCTGATGATCGTGCGGAAAAGACAAAGGGTTTCAAAACAGACAACGCTTCTGACAGTTCTCAAATAGCACGTAATCCGACCAAGCCCGCCGAAGTCACTCCGGAATTGCACAAGATTCTGGTGGCGCTGCGCACGCTCGAGGACGAAGACCCGGCATTGCACGTGCGCTGGGTGGCGCGGCTCTGCGAGATTCATGTGCAACTGATGGGTGCGGTGCAGGTTGAGATCATCACCCAGATGATGCACGACCGCTTCGGCATTGACGTCCATTTCGGCCCCGGCGGCATCCTTTACCGCGAAACGATTATGGCTCCGGTCGAGGGGGTCGGCCATTTCGAGCCGTTGCGCCACTATGCCGAAGTCCACCTGCTGCTGGAACCGGGGGAGTCGGGCAGCGGCATGCGTTTCGAGTCGCGTTGCAGCTTGGATGATCTCGAACGCAATTGGCAGCGGGCAATCCTTACTCACTTGCGTGAGAAGGAACATCTGGGAGTTCTCACGGGTTCGCCGATTACGGATATGAAGATTTCCTTGGTCGCCGGCCGTGGCCACGAAAAGCATACGGAAGGCGGTGACTTCCGCGAAGCCACCTATCGTGCGGTTCGACAAGGTCTGATGGAACTGAAGGCAAAAGGTGAGTGTCAACTTTTAGAGCCGTGGTACAACTTCCGTCTTCAAATTCCGCAGGATATGCTGGGCCGCGCGATGGCCGATATCCAGCGGATGAGCGGCACTTTCGACGCCCCGAAATCCGACGGCGACTATGCCGAGTTGGAGGGCCAAGCACCGGTTTCTGAAATGCGCGACTATTCGATGGAGGTCAACGCCTATACCCACGGCCGCGGCTCGCTGACCTCCGTTTTCGCAGGTTACCAGCCTTGCCATAACGCCGAGCAAATCATCAAGCGAACCGTCTATGACCCTGAAACCGATCTGGAAAATACGCCTGATTCGGTTTTCTGCGCCCACGGTGTCGGCTACACCGTCAAGTGGAACAAGGTCCCCGATTTCGCCCACGTGGATAGCGGGTTTTCACTCGATAATTAGACATCATAATCAATGTGCGTAATATTTTTCTTTCGCCGCGCTTAATTTCGCACGACATTAATATCATGGGGTGAGCGTGGCCTTTGCCGCGTGAGAGGCTTGGGTTACGAAAGGTGCTGTGCGATGGCATATATCGACGTGCGTGACGAGACGAAGCAATATAAAACCGGTGATACCACCATCTATGCGAATCATGATGTAACATTTTCCATCAATCAAGGCGAGCTTGTGGTCATTCTTGGTGCTTCCGGCGCTGGTAAATCCACGCTTCTGAACATTCTTGGCGGGATGGATACCTGCGACTCGGGCCAGGTGGTCATTGACGGCAACGACATCGCGCAATATAGCGCCCGCGATCTGACGACCTATCGCCGCTACGATGTCGGTTTCGTCTTCCAGTTCTACAATCTCGTTTCCAACCTCACCGCGCGCGAAAACGTCGAGCTTTCCGCCGAAATCGTGCCGCATGCTGCCGATTCGACCCAGACGCTGATTGATGTCGGTCTTGAAAACCGGCTCGACAATTTCCCGGCCCAGCTTTCCGGCGGGGAACAGCAGCGCGTCGCCATCGCCCGCGCCGTGGCCAAGAAACCGAAGATCCTGCTGTGCGACGAACCGACCGGCGCGCTTGATTACAACACCGGCAAACAGGTGCTGCGGATTTTGCAGGATCAGTCGCGCAAGTTCGGCTCCACCGTCATCATCGTCACCCACAACGCCGCCATCGCGCCCATCGCCGACCGTGTCATCCACATGCGCGACGCCCGCGTGCAGGGCATCGAAGAGCATGCGATGCCTGCCGACATCAACGACATCGAATGGTGACCGGCATGGCAGGCGACGATACTATGGACGATGATTTACGTTCGGATTTTCGGCAGGGAAACACCCTTCGGATGCCTCCCGTCACGCCGCGGCGTGCGGAAACGCCAAGCGGTGCGAGGCAAGAGCCTGAGTCGGAGTCAACGCAAGAGCGTACTTCGAAACGAATGCTCTGGCGCGATATCCGGCAGGCGTTCTCGAAATCGAAAGGCCGGTTCTTTTCCATCGTCTGCCTTGTGGCGCTGGGCTCCTTTGCGCTGGTCGGTCTCACCGTCTCCGGTCCGGACATGCGCGACACGGGCAATGTCTACTTCGCCGAGCACCATCTGGCCGACCTGAGCGTCATTTCCAGCTATGGGCTCGAGAAGGGCGACCGGCAGCAGATTGACAAGGCGCCCGGAGCCTCGCGTATCGAATACGGATACCTGAAGGATGTTGCCATACGAAATAGCGACGAAAGCGTTCGTGTGCTTTCCGCGCCGAAGGATATTTCTGCCTACCATCTGGTGGCCGGGCGGATGCCGGAGAACGCGCACGAAACGGTTATCGATTCGTCGCACAAAAGCAAATATCCGATTGGTTCGACGTTGAGGCTCACCGAAAAACCGGACGCTTTGGGGCGTAAGGTGCTGCGTCGCGACAGTTTCAAGGTCGTCGGCATTGCCGATTCCACCGAAATCCTGAGCTCGGTGAATATGGGGCCCTCGACCTCTGGTTCCGGCTCGTTGGATGGTTACGCAGTGGTTACGCCCGGCGCGTTCAAATCCGGCGATTACATAATTGCACGGCTGACTTACTCTGACCTTGATCATATGCGTGACCATTATTCATTGAAATATAATGACGCGTTGCAGGTGCATAAGAAGGCACTCGACAAGATTCTCGCCGGACGGCCGAAAGCGCGACGGCAAGCCATTGAAAAACAGGTCAAGCCGCAAATCGACTCCGGGCGGCAGCAGGTCAGCGACGCCAAACAACAGCTCGCCAGCGCACGGCAGCAATTGACCGACGGCAAGGCGCAACTTGACAACGGCAATCAGCAGTTGGCTACTTCCCGGCAGCAATTGGCCACGCAAGTCGCTTCGGCACAACAGCAGATTGCCGCGGCGCAGACCAAGATCGCTTCGGGGCAGAGCGAATACAACGCGAACAAGCAGCAGTATGATGCCGGAGCTGCGCAGGTTGGTGCGGCTTCACAACAGATTAACAATGCTTACACGCAGATCAATGCCGGACAATCGCAGATCGATGCCAATTCCGCCAAACTTGCGGTAGGAAAGAAACAGGCCGATGACGCGGTGGCCCAAGTCGTGGCCACACAACAGAGCGTGAATCAGGGAATTGCCGCAGTGCAGGCGCAGATTGCTGCCGGCAATGCCCAGCTTCCATCGCTTTCCGGTCCGGCGCACGATGCTTTACAGGCGCAGCTCAACCAGCTCAATGCACAATTGCAGCAGCTTCAAGCCCAAGCGCAAGTGCTTGCACAAAAGTTGGCGGAGGCAACGCAGGGCCGTGACGCTTTTATGAACGGAACCTACAATCCGGGTGTTGCCCAAATCCAAGCGGCACAGGCACAACTCAACGCCAAACGTGCCCAAGCCGATGCCGGAAACGCCCAACTTGCCCAGAAACAGCAGCAGCTTGCCACAGCCAAAACCCAGCTTGACCAGGCTGCAGCCCAATTAGCGCAAGCCAAAGCTCAAGTCCAGCAATCGCAACAACAACTTGCCGTCAAACAGCAGCAGGCACAGGCTCAGATTGATGGCGCCCAGCAGCAGCTCACCGATAAAACCAACGAATACAACACCAAAAAGGCGCAGCTCGATCAGGCCGAGCCCGGTGCGCAACAGAAGATCAAGGACGCCGAACACAAGCTCAACGATGCCACCGCGATGTTGGACGCTGTGGATGACCCGGTCTATTCCGTCGATTCCAAGCGCGAGACGCCGGGCTCGGACGGCTACAAGATCTACGATTCGATTTCCGTAATCGTCGACTCGCTCTCGCACATCTTCCCCTACTTCATGTATCTGGTCGCGGCGCTGGTCACGTTCACCACGATGACCCGGTTCGTCGACGAGGAGCGCATCAACGCCGGCACCCTCAAAGGCTTGGGCTATTCCGACCGCGACGTGATGAAGAAATTCGTGGTCTACGGTTTCGCCGCCTCGATTCTGGGCGCGATCATCGGCATTTTCGCCGGTCACACGCTCCTGCCGATGATCGTCTACAACGCCTACAAGGTCGGTTTCAACGTGCCGGTGATCCATCTCGGATTCCACTGGCAGGTTACGTTGCTGGCTTTCGTGCTGGCTATGGTCAGCGCCGTGGTGCCGGCGGTATGGAGCGCCGCCCGTGAGCTCAAGGAACGTCCCGCCGCACTGATGCTGCCCAAGCCGCCGAGCGCCGGTTCCAAGATTCTGCTGGAACGCATACCCTTCATCTGGAACCACCTCAACTTCACCCACAAAGTGACCGCGCGCAACATTTTCCGCTACAAGCAGCGCATGTTCATGACGATTTTCGGCGTATGCGGCTCGGTGGCGCTGCTGACCGCTGGATTTGCGGTGCAGGGCTCGATTTCGGGCATCAACGAACACCAGTTCGGTGGTGTGATGCATTACAATCTCATTGCCGCCGAGAATGCGCATGTTACCGATTCACAGAACAAGGCCATCGACCGTCGGCTCGAGAGGTCTGATATCAAGCGCTCGATGCCGGTACATTACGAATCGATAACCAAGGTCGCCGGACGCAACGGCGACAAGCAGTCCGTCACGATGCTCGTGCCGAAGAATACTTCAACGTTCAACGATTACATCAAGCTCAACACACGCCGAGGCCACCATCCTCTTTCGCTCGATTCGAACGGGGCCGTGATCTCCGAGCGTTTCGCGAACCTGGTACACGCCAAGAAGGGAGACACCATCGACTTCCAGAACGGCGCGGGCAAGACGTACCGTGTGAGGGTCACCGGCATCTGCGAGATGTACCTTGGCCACTTCATGGTGATGAGCCCATCCGCCTATCGCGCGGTCTTTGGGCAACGTTACCAAACCAACGCTTATATGGTCACGCTCAAGGACGGCAGCATGGCCAACACCAAGCGGCAGGCGGCCTCGTTCATGCGGCTCGGCGGCATCCAAGGCGTGGTGCAGAACACGACGCTCATGCACCAGATCGACGTGGTCGTCAAGGCGCTGAACCAAATCATGTGGGTGCTCATCATCGTGGCGACCATGCTCGGCGTGGTCATCCTCTACAACCTCACCAACCTCAACGTTTCCGAGCGTGTCCGCGAGCTCTCGACCATCAAGGTGCTGGGCTTCTACAACGGCGAGACCACGATGTACATCTACCGCGAAACGATTCTGCTTTCGCTGCTTGGCATTGTCGTCGGCTACGGCTTCGGCGCGTGGCTGCATCGCTACATCATCACCGCCGTCCCGCCCGACGACGTGATGTTCGACCCATCGATCACCTGGCTGGCCTTCGTGGTGCCGCTGGTCGTGGTCGGCCTCATCACCGCCGCGCTGGGCTGGTTCGTCAACTCCAAGCTCAAGCACCACGACATGCTCGAAGCCTTGAAGTCGGTGGACTGATCTGAACGTAGGAAATCGCAGGTCTGTTTTACTTGGTTTTCATACCGTTGAGTTCAGTGTGAATTCAACAATGGAATGGATGCAACTATGCAATGCAATGTCAGCGAGCATGTTTATTCTCGTTGGCTGGTTTGTTAGATTTGCCGGCAAAGTGCGTGATTAAGCCTAAATGTAACGCTTAAAAAGAGAGTAGTATTACTTACTGTTGTAATATCAATTATTTCACACATGGAGGTGTGGCCATGAGCGATTCAGAGACGCAGCTATATGCCATCGGTTTTTCGGTCAACAATATGGGTATCGGATATGCCGGCGTATCGATGGATGGGAAGCCGTTGCTGTTCAGTGGTGAAGAAAAATACGAGGATATCGATCTGAAGAGTCTTTTTTCGCCTAAAAATATGGACAAAAAAAGAAAAGCTTTAAACAGACTTTCCGAGAATCCGGAAATTTGTGTAATCAATATTGAAATGATGAATGTTGTTTCACGGTATGTAAAATCAATGGGTTCCAAGCCAGAACTAATTTACGTCGAAGGGGAGGCGGATTTACAGAAGCCTTTAAGTGCTGGGCAACTCAAAGAAAAATATAAGAAGGTTGGATTGTCGCATGTTAGCAACCCAGCTTGGGAAAGTCTTCAGAAACTTGACGATGATGCAAGTTTCGCGATAACAGATCACCATTATTATTATTTCCGACAGCTTGGGAAAGATATTTATACAGAAAAAGACATGATGTCAGAATCAGGTTCTTTCTCCAGCAATTTTCCCAAGGACCACATCATTCCCCAATGCTTGTTCATTGCTCATTCGATGGACATTGATAGTTGCGAGCAAAATCGGGCTTTGACATGTGAGGCAGTCAATGACCATGATGATCAAAAAAGTGATAAGGTAAATTTTGTTGATGACCAATTGCTCGCCGAAAGAATAGATTTTTGGAAGATGCTCCTTAACGTGGGGCTCATAGATAAATTCGTGTTTGACAAGCTTACGTATCGCTATTCTCAGGATTCCGATCAAAAGAGTAAAGAAAAGAACGACAAAGCCGCTATTGCCCTATCTCAGACACCCCGAATACTACGGGTAATCAGGGATAATTATCCGTTGGGAGCTGCTGCTAGGGGTTTGTCGGCATCTGAGGAACAGGAGTTCTGTAAGGACCATGGATTGGACTATGGGCAGTTCGACATCTATCAGGACACGGGTTATGAGCAGCGCGCTATCCGCACGGTTCTGACCGGTCTGCAGCGGGACGGGAAAATAACGAATGAACAGGCACAAGGACTTTTGAAAGACTGAAATATTCGGTCAAGTTGGTATGTGGGCGGAATATGTTGAACCATCCTCTGCATGCCGCTGATTTGCACCCAGTCGCTCGTATACCAGCGACTGGGTATTTTTTGTCGGAAGCTTGGGTGCGTGTACAGGTTTTCACGATGGTGATGTTGAAAAATATCGGTTCATCTGGGGTCAGCCGACATTCTCGTACTCTATTTTGCGTAGGTCTATTGCCGTTTCCTTGTCAACGCCTGATCGAAGAAGCGGTATTCGTGTTCGGTGGAGCCTAGGGCGGCGTCCATCATTTGGTGGTAATCGGCCATGTCGGCTGCGGTCGCGAGTTTGTCGCAGATAAGCAGTTCCTCGAGCGTGCGCAAAGCGAAACCGGGGTCGGCATACATCCGGATCCACAGGCCGTAAGGATGATGGTCAAGGTCGAGCCGACGCTCACGAACCTGCTCTTCCATTTCCTGTCCGATGACGGAATAGACCCAGTAGCAGGGCATCACCACGGCGACCAGCGCAGAGTAGGAACCGGTGTCGGTGAAGCGGTGTTCGTGGCCGAGGTAGGCGGCAGTGGTCTCGCTCATCGGCGCACGCTCGACGCTGAAACCGTGCTCCCGATACCACTGCCGGTGGAATGTGAGCCCCTCCTCAAGCCCGTACGAGGCGGCATCGGCGAAGAACGCGCGTTCGTGCGGGTCAGTCGCACGACTACTCGCCAGCGCCAGCAGTGATGTGTAATCGGTGAGGTAAATATCGTCCTGATGCAGGTAGAACGAGAAATCGTCCAGTGGCAGCGTCCCATCAAGCATGCGTTCGATGAACGGCATCTTAGCAATGCGCTCGCGAATTTCGGCGGTACGGCGCCAATAATCCTCGGTGAAGCCCAATCCCGTAGGGGAGTGCTGCCAAGTGAAATCGACAGGCCCGTGGCCGTGACCAACATGCAAACTGTCTGCTGCTGCGATGGCACCAGTCATCCACGCCTTGGCGCGTTTTGCGGTTTCGACCCAGTCGTCGCATTGTGGGCGCAAGGCTGCCAGCGTGCTTGATAAGGTGTCGCCGGTACCGTGCACATTCTGTGTGGGTACGGCCGCGCTTTCGATGCGGGTGAGTGATACCGAGGTTTTGTATTCGGCAGCTGGCGTGGACGAAAGCTGATGTGTCTGGTTGAGTACCGAGGTTGGGGCTGGCAAAGTCGATGGTGTCGAAGTCGTCGTGGAATCGGACGGACTGCCAGCGGGTGTTTCGGTTTGAGGTTTGTCTACGGAAACGGTTGGTGTGCCTGATTGCTTGGCAACAGAAGTATCGGCCGTGTTGCGCACAGCGTTTCCTTCTGCAATCGTCGGTACGGCGAGAATATCGCTACATTCCTTGTTGCCATTGAGCGCAAGAGCCCCGCCTTTGGCATACACGGCCACACCGGAGCGGGAAGCTACGGATTTCGCCATTCGCTCCATTTCTTTGTAGGAATGCGGAGCCTGTGGTGCGTCGTGACTAATTTGACTGGTCAAAAGTGGCGAGTCAGTGGCTTTCGGAGGGTTATTTCCGGTGCTTTCCCTGCCTGGAATATCGCTGTCTAATGGCGCCTGATTACCCATTGCATCGAGCGCCGCGAGTTCCATCGCATTCGGCGTGATGATGTCAGCCAATGGAATCAGCGTGGTCAGCGCCTGTTCGGCCTTGGCGGTGAGCAGGCGGTCGCCGGACTTGGCGTACATCACCGGGTCGAGTACGACGGTTGGTTTGGACTTGCCGCAAGTCTGATAATTCTTGAGCAGCTCGGCCAGCCAAACCCGCACGGTGTCGACCAATTCCGGCGTGCCGAGCATCCCGATTTTCACGGCATCGATATCGGCATCGTCGCTCACAGCTTTGAGTTGGGCGAGCAAAAACGACGGCTCGACATTGACGATGTCGGTGACGCCTTGGGTGTTCTGTGCGAGCACACTGGTCATCGCGGCGTAACCGAAAACGCCCTGCGCGGTGAACGCCTTCATATCCGCCATCGTGCCCGCCCCACCGATGGGGTCGGAGCCTTCGATGGAAAGCACGCGCAGGCGGGATGGCTTGGCCTTATTAAGCTCATTGTCATAACGTTCCTGCATGCCAAGCAGGGCGGCGGTAGCCGCGTTTACGGTGGTTCGTGGTTCATTCATAAGCAATGTTCCTAATGGATGTCGGGTTGATGGGTTTGGAGGGGGCTGCGCCGGTCGTGACGGCTTGGTGTATTTGTGGGTTGTTCTTGGGCTGTTGACAGTTGGGGTTGGTTAGTGTCAATAATTTGAGAATAATGCTAGATTATTGACATCAGCAGAGTTGACCGTTACGAATCTGGGCTTGTTCTAGGAATAGCGATCATCACCGGCTTCCCACCATTTCAACAGTTTCGCCAAGCCCAGGCGTGGTCCATCGGTCCGGATCCGGCTCCGAGGTCGAGCCCAGCGGCGATGCAACCGGTGAGATAGTCTTTCCGGGGTTATAGGCCAAATTGTGTGTCTGGCGGTCCTGTTTTTTAGTCGGTCTGGTTGGGGTATCTGGTCGGGGTGTGGAATTCGTTCCGGTCGATGCCGGTGCCCCGGGTCTCTGGCGTGCCGAGGGTTCGTGCCGCGCCTTCGGGCGAGTGTTCCCATGCCTGCTCGTTGAGCCGTTCGACCTGCTGGTCGGTGATGGCGTGGGCGGCGAGCCATGCGGGGCTTTCGGGGTGTCCGGTGTGCATGTGGCACCACCGGCGGATGGCCTTGATCCCGTGGGCCAGGGGCAGGCCGTTGTGGTTGCGGAGCATGTCGCGCAGCCGCCGGTTCCATGACTCGACGAGGTTGTCGGTCGGCGGTATCGGCTCCTCGCATTCGCCGGCCATGGTGATGAACGTGTCCATGACGTGTTCGGCGATCCGCCTGCGGATCATGGCGCGGGCGCGCGCCAGGCGCTGGTGGGCGTCGGCGTATTCGCTCTTCTCGTCCAGGAAGTCCCTGCAGTCCTGCTCCCGCTGGTTGTAGGCGGCGAGCCAGTCCGCCATCATGCCGGCGTCCCTGACCCGGCTGAGCCGCCGGGCCAGTTTCAGCAGTTCCCTGCCGGCCTCCAGTTTGGGCCGTTTGCCGGTCAGGACGGTGATGTTCATGCAGACGTGGAACAGGCAGCGCTGCATCCGGGTGCCGGGCCATACGGCCTTCATGGCCTTGCCGATGCCGTTGCCGCCGTCGCAGACCAGGACCCCGGGCGGGGCGGTGCGGCGCATCAGCTCCATCCAGGCCCGGCCGTTCCCGCTCCTCGCGACCCGCCAGCCGATGACGTGCCCGTCGGCCACGGCGATCAGGGCCACGGCCCGCCGGTGCAGCCGGATGCCGTCGACCTGCACCACGTCGTGCCGTTCCCGCACCACGGGGACGGGCGGGTTCAGCCGCCGCATCAGCCCGTCGCCCCGGCGCAGCGTGCGCGCGGCCACGCCCGCGCCGGCCTGCGTGTTCCCCGAGAACAGCCATTCCAGGCCCTTCCGGAGGTCCTCGGAGGCACGGTCGTAGGAACGGGTGCGCGACGCCCCGCACACCTTGCACCGCCACCGGGTCCCGCCCGCGCCGGTGGTTCCGTTCCTCTTCATCCTCCCGCCGCAGTCGGCGCACAGGGGTGTCTCCATGCCTCCATCGAACACGGCACATTCGAACAGGCCGGAACCCTTACGCCACAACGGCCCGGCCCCGTTCCGGACACACATTCCGGCCGCCCCCGAAAGTGTCGCCCGACACTTTCGAACCGTCACAAGGCCATTACGGGACAACCCCTCAAAACCGACTACAGACACACATTCTGGCCTATATCCCCATAATCAGGATGTATCCACGGTTTGGACTTAATCGTTTGGGGTCGGGTTTTCTTAACGAAGCCGATGTTCTTCTCAGCGTGTAATTTTGGCATCCGTTCGCATAGAGCTGTACAAGGAACGTACGCTTTTGATTTGGCATAATCCATTCGGAAGCCCATAATGACGTCACCGTTATAGACAGCAAATTCTGCTTTTGTTTTGCCGAAGACGAGAGAGGGGAACGGGAAAACAAATTTGGAGGCATATCCATCAATGCGAACGAGACGTGGAAGAATTGAGAGTTTCAGAGCTGTATAACGCGAGTACTTCGGTGTAAATAACCCCTGCGTCTATGCGGTGTTCGAGAGCCAGTTCAAAGAATTTCTTTGCTGAGACCTTCTGTCATTTATTCTTATATTCCAATCCGCACAAATGAAAGAAACATTCGGCCGGGAAGAAGGTTTCGTATGGGTGACTTCCGTCTGTTGGTCCAAAAAGCACATATCGGTTCAATAGATTTTTCTCATAGTTACCAGCACATTCTTCAATGATGTGTTTAACGTCTTGTTGACGATGCTGAGGATTCGCCACCGTACCTCCTATCTGCATTGATAAGTGAAGGAGGATACCGCCCCGCAGGTAGGGTACCCTCCTGGCTGCCTCTCGCGAAGGCTTACGGCGCTGCCGTTCTT
Organism: Bifidobacterium sp.; assembly: GCA_024104275.1. GTDB lineage: Bacteria > Actinomycetota > Actinomycetes > Actinomycetales > Bifidobacteriaceae > Bifidobacterium. The sequence continues at coordinate 970,082 of JAGGHK010000001.1, read as the reverse complement.
GCCGTTATTTTTTTCGTCCGACGACTCGGACTATCTGGGTTGACGCCATTCCCAGCCGGCGGCGAGCTAACGTATTAGCCGATACGGAAGCATAAGCTTCAGAATCAATTATACATGTTTTTGCATTATCGTCTAAAGTCTCAAGAAATTTTGAGTCCAAGGCCGTGCATTGGGGTAGAGTAGCAGAACTAAGTTTTGGTGTGGCGAGAAACGCGACGAGAAACGCGACAATTAGGCAGGCAGGGAATTCGTGCTACAGATCAAAGACATCAGCAAGCAGTATAAGACGGGCGATTTCGTCCAGCAGGCGCTGGACCATGTGAGCCTCACCTTGCGCGACAACGAGTTCGTCGCGATTCTGGGGCCATCCGGCTCTGGCAAGACCACGCTCCTGAACATCATCGGCGGGCTCGACCGTTACGATTCCGGCGACCTCGTGATCAACGGCACGTCGACTAAGAAATACAAGGACCGTGACTGGGATTCCTACCGCAACCATACGGTCGGCTTCGTTTTCCAAAGCTACAACCTCATCCCGCACCAGACCATCCTTTCCAACGTCGAGCTGGCCCTGACCATCTCCGGCGTCTCGCGCGCCGATCGCCGCAAGCGTGCGGAAGAGGCCCTGCAGAAGGTCGGGCTGGGCGAGCACATCAACAAGTTGCCGAACCAGCTTTCCGGCGGGCAGATGCAGCGCGTCGCCATCGCCCGCGCACTGGTCAACGATCCGAGCATCGTCCTGGCCGATGAGCCGACGGGCGCGCTCGATTCCGAGACTTCCGTGCAGATCATGGACCTGCTCAAAGAGGTGGCGAGGGACCGCCTGGTCGTCATGGTCACGCACAACCCCGACCTCGCCCACCAATACGCCAACCGTATCGTCGAGCTCAAGGACGGTGTGATTCGCGGTGATTCCAGACCTGTAGAACCCGAGGAAATGGCTGATGAGAAGCCTGCCGTCCATCGCACGATGGGCAAGGCCTCGATGTCGTTCGCCACGGCGGTCGCGCTGAGCTTCAACAACCTCAAAAGCAAGAAGGCCCGTACCATTCTCACCTCGTTCGCCGGTTCAATAGGCATTATCGGTATTGCTCTGATTCTTTCGGTTTCCACCGGTGTGAACCGCTATATCGCGGATATCCAGAAGGAGACACTGACCTCGTACCCCATAGAGATCAATGAGCAGACCTTCGATATGAACAAGATCATGGACACCGCCCAGGCCGCCGCCGATTCCAAGGAGAAGACCAAGCCGCGCAACGGCATCTACCCCGACGATTCCAGCGTCAAGGGCGCGGCATCGGTGACCAACGGCATCACCAGCAACAACCTGAGTCCCTTCAAGCAGTACCTCGACAAGCCCGGCAACGACGTGCGCAAGTATGTCGGCGACGTCGGCATCCAATATTCCTATTCCCCCAAATTCTCCGTGTTCACCCACGATTCCAAGGACACGCTTGTGGACGTCGATGGCGTGAAAGTAGGGGGTAGTTCCGTCGCGGCGCAGTCCGGAGCGAGTATTGTCGCCGGACTCAATTCGTCATCCAGTGATCTTGGAAGTCTGCAATCTATGCAGATATCGAAAATCACCGGCAAGGACGACAACAACAAGGCACCGTCTGCATTTGCCGAAATCATGCCAGGCGAACACGCCGACAAGCAGCCGATCAGCTCGGTGATTACCGATAACTATCAGGTGGTCAAGGGCCACTGGCCCAAATCGAGCGATCAGGTGGTGCTGGTGCTCGACAAAAACAACGAGATCCCGCTGACCCAGGTCTACGAGCTTGGCCTGCTCCCGAGCGCTGATTACAACGATATGATGAACCGTTTGAACAGCGGTGAGAAAGTCAAGACCAACACCTCCCGCATCGACTATTCGAAGGCGATGAACCAGTCGCTGACGCTTTTGCCTGCAGCTGACCAATATGTCAAGGGTGCCGATGGTCACTTCAAATATGTGGGCAATGACGCCGATCAGGTCGGCAAGCTCATGGACTCGCAGGCCGCGGTGAAGCTCAAGGTCGTGGGTGTGATCCGGGCCGACGCGAATGCCAAGACTACGCCGCTGGCGCCGGGCATCGGCTATACGCGCATGCTCACCAATTCGCTGATCGACTACACCAAATCCAGTGAAATCGTCAACGCGCAGAAAGCCGATTCCAGCCATAACATCTTGAACGGTATGACCTTCGCGCCTTCCGACGACGCGACCAAGGCCGCCAACGCCAAGGCTTATGTGGCTTCACTGCCCGTCTCCGACCAAGCGAACATGGCCAAGAGCCTGATGACCCAGGCGCCCGGTGGCATGGGTGCGGCAAGCTCCGGCCAATCCGCCGAAGTCACCCAGCAACGTAACGCCGCCGCGGCCGCCGCCGGAAACGCCGCCGTGGCCAGCAATCCGCAGGAAGCGGTCTCCGGCATGGATGAGCAGCAGGTGGCACAGGCCTTCAGCAACTACCTCGCCACGGCCCCCGAGAACGTGCTGGTCTCGATCTACAACCAGTACGTCTCCACCGGCACCTACAACGGCAACCTCGCCGATTTCGGCGTCATCGGCCGTGACGCCCCGAGCTCCATCAAGATCTACGCCGACAGTTTCGAGGCGAAAAACAAGATCGAAGATGCCATCAAGAGCTACAACGATGGCGCCAAGAAGAAGGACCGCATCGTCTACACCGATTACGCGGGTCTGATGATGAACTCGGTGACCACCATCATCAACGTCATCACCTACGTCCTGATCGCCTTTGTCGCGGTCTCGCTGGTCGTTTCGTCGATCATGATCGGCATCATCACCTACATCTCGGTGCTCGAACGCACCAAGGAGATCGGCATCCTGCGCGCGATGGGGGCCTCGAAGCACAACGTCTCCACGGTCTTCAACGCCGAGACGGGCATCATCGGCCTGTGTGCAGGCGTGATAGGCATCGTGGTCACGCTGATACTGATCGTGCCTGGCAACGCGGTGATGCACCACTTCATGGGCACCAACCGCGTCAACGCCGCGCTGCCGCTTTCCGGCGCGATAATACTCATTATCCTGTCGGTGGTCCTCACCTTGATCGGCGGGCTCATCCCGTCTCGCAAGGCCGCCAAACAGGACCCGGCCACGGCGTTGCGCACCGAATAACCCTTCTCTCAATCATGGCACGTGCGCATGCATTCCAAAGATGCATGCGCACGTGTTTTTTCATTTGTGAATCCCCGCCATTTACGTTGCCTCTTGTAGCTCCATGAACCATGTATAGATTTTTGATATGGCAAGACGCGTGGCGGCGAAGGCCCTGCACGGTAACGTAGTATCAAAACATTTATCGAAATCGAGAAGATATTGGGGGAGCGCTATGTCCAGTGACACCGAAAACGGTTTGGCGGGCTGTCCAAAATTCGATGATTCCCAAGCCTACGATTCCTCAGCCAGCGATTCACCGATTAACGGTTCCCAAGAAGCAAGACGCCAAAAGCCGCAACTGGCCTTCGAAACCCGTGCCGTTCACGCCGGCTACGACCCGTACGAACACAACGGTTCGGTAAGCATCCCGATCTATCAGAGCGCCGCTTTCGCCATGCACGACGCGGTTCGCGGCGACGGCCTTTCCTCCGGCGAAATCGAGGGATTCTCGTACTCACGTTGCGCCAATCCCACGGTTGATGCGCTGGAACGCCGTCTGGCCGACCTCGAGGGCGGAGTTTCGGCGGTCGCGCTGGCGTCGGGCATGGCTGCGGTGTCGTTCGCGTTGCTATGTGCTGCCGAGGGCGGTGGCAGGCTCATCGCTCCCAAAGACCTTTACGGTGCCTCCATCGATGCGATGGAAAGTTTCTTCCCGCAGTTCGGCATCCATACCGATTTCGTCGAGGATATCAACGATATTGCCGAGGTCGAATCGAAAATCACGCCTGATACCCGCGCAGTCTTCGCGGAATCCGTGGCTAATCCCTCCACCAAAATCACCGATATTGAGCCCCTTGCCAGCATGCTTCATCGCCACGGCGTCGCCCTCATCGTCGACAACACCGTGCCGACACCATACCTGTTCCGTCCAATCGAGTTCGGCGCCGATGTCGTTGTCCATTCCACCACCAAGGGCATCAGCGGGCACGGCAACGCCTTGGGGGGTGTGGTTGTAGACTCAGGCAAGTTCGACTGGGCCAACGGCCGTTTCCCGCAATTCACGCAAAAGGAACTGGTGATCAGCGACGAGAGGAAAGGCATCTGGAAAAGTTTCGTCGAGGCTTACGGTAACGCCGCTTTCGCCGGTCGCGTACGCATCAAATACCTGCACAATCTCGGCGCGGTGATGTCGCCGGCCAACGCCTATCTGCAGCTCATCGGTTTGGAGACGCTGCCGCAGCGGTTCCGTCGTGAAACCGACACCGCTCTTGAAATCGCACGTCATCTGGAAACAGTGCCGCATGTCGCTCAGGTCAATTACTCCGGCCTCGATTCCAGCGCCGACAAGCCGCTCGCCGACCGCTATTTCCCAGACGGCATCGGCCCGGTGCTTTCCTTCCGTTTGGAAGGCGACGAATCACATATCAATCGTGTGGTCAATGCCGTGCGTGTGTTTTCCTACGTCCCCAACATTGGCGACACGCATTCGCTGATCGTCAATCCGGCGCGCATCACGCACCGCGAGGTTCCGGGCGACTATCGTCGTGCCGCCGGTGTCGATGATCATTTGCTGCGGCTTTCCATCGGACTCGAAGAGCCTTCCGACCTTATCGCGGATCTGGACCGGGTTATCGCAGGCGCATACTGACGCAATGGCGTACTGACATGCTTATGGATTCGCCAAGTGATTGACGAAACAATTCAGCCCGGTCCGCGTTGTTGATTCGCGGACCGGGCTGAGACGATACTGCATCGGATGATACCGTTGGAATACCCCTCGGCGGTCATCAATCCAGAGGTTCTATCCTTATTTTATTTCTTCTTATGCTTCCTTGGCGTTTTTGTTCTCTTTGCTGCGCTTGTCTGCAGCGGCCATCGCCAGGGAGCTGACGAAGTTGACCGGCTGGTCGAAGTTGGGCTGGAAGAGCATGTCGGTCGAAGCCAGTTGCTCTACCGTGAAACCTGCCTGAATGGCTACGGAAATAAGATTGGCCGCCATGGAGATGTCGTGCTTTGCGGCGAATTGTGCACCCAGAATGCGCCCGGTAGCCTTCTCATAGACGATGGTCGCCGTCACCGGGGTGGTGGAGAGCATGAATTCCGGACGGTAGTTTTCCTGGATGGTCGCGGAGTCGGCCTCGATATGGCGCCGGTTGGCCAGATCCAAGGTCATGCCGCTGGAAGACATCGACAGATCGTAAAGCTGGATGGCGCTGGTGGCCTGCGTGCCCGCGTAGGCCTTGGTCGGTTCTTCGATGTTCTCGCCGATCAGCATCGCCTCGCGGATGGCATTGGTGGCCAGCGGACGGTATTCGTCGGAATTCGTCGGGTTGAAATGCACGGTCGCGCAGTCGCCGGCGGCGAAGACGTCGTCGAGGATGTCGTTTTCCGGGGTTGCGGCGCGCATGTATTTGTCGACGATGATGGCGCCATAGCCCAACGTGCACAGCTGGGCGGAGACCAGGCTGGTATTCGGCACGAAGCCTGCGCCTATCACGGCCAGATCGGCGGTGTATTCGCCGAGTTCGGTGACCACGGTGACTCCGGAATCCTCCACCACGTCGCTGCCGGTTTCCGGCCGGAAGGCGACGACCTTCTGGTTCATGGCCAACGTCACGTCGTGTTCTTTGAACGCAGCTTCGGCCTGATCGGTGACGGACTTGTCGTAATTGTTGTCGAGCACATGCGGCAACGCGTCGACGAGCGTCACCTTGATGCCGCGCGTGCTCAACTGCTCCGCCAGCTCGCAGCCGATATACCCTGCTCCGACCACCACGGCCGATTTGATCTTCTTCACGCGTTCGACGATGCGCTTGCCGTCGTTGAAGTCCTTGCACAGCATCGCCGAGCCGTTCTTGAGCGCTTCGCTAAGCCCCTGGATGAAGGGGGCAGCCGGTGAGGAACCCGTGGTGATGACGAGTTTGTCGAACCGGTACTGTTTCGATTTGCCGGTTTCAAGGTCGGTGGCGTCAAGCTTCTTGGCTTTGACGTCGATGTCGGTGACCTCATGGTGCATGTGCATGCTCGCCCCATTGCTTTCGAGCTCCTCGGGCGAGGTGTAGAACATCTTTTGCGTGCTGCTGACATGGTTGCCGGCCCACAGGGCGATGCCGCAGGAGAGGAAGGAGACGGTGTCGTTCTTCTCGAAGACGTCAACCGTCCAGTCGGGATGGTTCTTAAGGATGGAATTGGCGGCAAACGTACCTGCGTGTGTGCATCCGATGACAGCGACTGTGGTCATGACAATCCCCTCTGATAATTCCTCAATGCCACGTTGTACTCCAAAGAGAGTAAAACTCAAGCCTTTCTAAGGGTATAACTAGAAGGCTCGACGAATGCCTTGCAAACGTGGGTTTATTAAAACGTTTTTAGTATTATCTGTCATTGATTTTCCTTGGAAAACCGACGATATTAAATATAATAGCAGATTTTGAAATCTGTTTGACTCTCTTTGTGTATAAAGTTTTTTCGAAGGTTATCAAGAAACACATGTAAATATACGACATATCAATGATAAGTGCATATATAAATCGTTTTGTCAGCTTGACGGATTATTTTAAGAGCCCGAATGCGGTTTTGGCTTGTACGCGAGGTGGGGTGTACCCGCTGCAAGCCGGTGCCGACGGTGTGAATGGAGGTTCTGCCATGGCAAGAAGGTCGGATTCTGCCGCTGTTTCGACGATGATGGTCGCTGCAAGCCTGTTCGTCGGCGGGGCCTGTGGGTCTTTTGTACGGCTGGCGTTGAGCGCTTTGCAGCCAAGCGATGTCGTCTGGCCTTTCGTGACCATGGCGATCAATCTCACCGGAGCCTTCCTTCTCGGATTTATCACCGCTTATATGGCGGCTCTCGGCCCCGATATCGGCGTTTGGAGAGCGACCAGGCTCGCACTGGGAACCGGGCTGATCGGCGGGTACACCACGTATAGCGCCTTCATGCTCGAAGTAGGCAAGCGCGTCAAAGACGGTCAAGCGGCAGCAGGCGTGGCGTATCTGCTGGTCAGCATTGTTGTGGGTCTGTTGTGCGCGATGCTGGGGCTTTCGGTCGGCAAAGCGGTCGGCGAACGTCGGGTGCGGCTCAATGGTGCTTCCGCCGAGCCCAAGCATAGGCCTTTGATCGGTGCCGCGTTCGTTCTCTTCGCCTGCGTCGCCATTGCCGCATTGCTGGTCAATCGCCGTCATTGGCAGGCCGGCGGCACTTTTGGTCTTCTTTTTGTGGCATCGCTTATCGGCGGATTGGGCGCTTTCGCGCGCTACAGCGTCGATGCCTGGGTCAACAATCGCGTTCATCTTCCATTACCCGCTGGCACCATCGTCGTCAATCTCACCGCCTGCCTGGCTATGGGTCTGGTCGCGGGCTGGTGCATGACTCATCCCGGCCTGACGAGCTTGCAATACCTTCTTGCTTCCGGGTTCCTCGGAGGCTATTCGACGTTCAGCACCGCCAGTGTGGAAGGCGCGAAGCTGGTGCGTGGCGGCAAGCCGCTATGGGCTTTCGCACATACGGCTGGCATGATGGCTGTCTGCCTTGTGGCGCTGCTGCTGGGCATGCTTGTCTAGGTGTAGGTACGTCGAAACGGCCGTGCTTCCTGCCTCTGCCCCCGGCGGTTACCGGCAGCTTTTCGACGAGGTCACGAAAGCCATGGTCGCTTGCAACGTAGCGAAATAAAATCCGATTGATTGTTGATTGATTGTATCGGTTTAAAGTCGGCCACGCCGATGGATTTGTGAGCAAGATTACAACATATCTATAATGAACAATACCGGTCAAGATGCCTAACAAATCCAGTGTCTTGACCTGGATACAAGGGCGTATCGTTAAGTTGGGCGGATTCCTCACTCACCCGAGGAACCCGCCCAACACTTATGTTTTCAGTGGTTTCGGCTATTCTCAGCTTGCAAGGAATTCCGGCACGGCTTCGGCCGCGTCGAGTCCCTTCTGATACATCTTTTCCAGGCCCTCGGAGTTCTTGCTCAACGTGTCGAGTCCGCAGAGGTCGTCGGGAGCCAGAATCAGGACTTTGCCTTCGGAGGCGAGTTTTTCCGCCACTTTCATCTCTTCGTTATAGGTGCGGTAACGGTTCTTGAGCCGTTCCGCAGCGGCAGGGTAGGAGCGCTTCAGCAGCGCCGCAGGAGCAGCGTCTTTCTTGGCCTCACGCACGAAATCGCGCTGGTGGGTCAGGATGAGCACGATGCGGTCGTAGCCCTCGTCCGCCGCCAGCTGCACCGGAATCGGGTCGGCGATGCCACCGTCGTAATACGGAATGCCGTCGACGACGTATGGTTCGCAGGCCACCGGTACCGCGCTGGAGGCCTTCATCACGTCGTAATTGTCCTGGTACACATCCGACTTGTCGAAATAGCGAGCGTAGCCGTTGCGCGCGTCGCAGGCGACCACCGTAAACTCGGTGGGTGAAGCGGCGAAAGCGGGGTAGTCGACGGGGTACTCGCCGTCGGAGTTCGACAGTGTGCCGTAGATGTAGTCCAGATTGGCGTAGTTGTGCAGCTTGAAGAAGTTGTTGGCACTCGCGTATTCCGGGCGGAAAGCGTACTCCGTATAGAACTTGTGGGTGCGTCCGCGCTGGCCGGAAATGTAGGAGATCATGTTCGCGCTGCCGGCTGAGACGCCGTAGCATTTATCGAAGGCGATGTCTTTATCCATAAGCCTGTCCATCACGCCCGCGCCGTAGATAGAACGGAAGCCCCCGCCGACATCGATCAAAGCAGTTTTCGTCATCGTCTCACCTTTCCTTTAAGGCCAAAGTCATTATCTTTAGTTAATCGAGCATACGTCCGCCTTACGGACATTATTTCGGCTTTGGTCGGGGATTAAACAAACAATGGAAATGTGATGAATTGTCGCAATGTGTAATAGTTCGTATGAGGCGGAAGCACGGTTTCGTTGGTTGTCAGGAGTTGAGGCGCTTGGCGGCCAAATCTGCCATGCTCTCGCTTTTGTCCGAGTTCTCCAACGTAACGCTGCCTTTGGCGTCTATGGTGGCCAGCTCGTCGGAAGCGGCGAGCAGGGCGTGCAGATGGTGAGCGGTGCCTTCGTTGCCGTCGATGATGGCGGTGGAGGCGGGGAGCAGCTCGCGGAAATAGTCGCGGTAGAAGACGAAATGTGTGCAGCCGAGCACCACGGAGTCGATGGTGTCGAGATCATAGCTGTCGAAATAGCGATGCAACGTGCGCATCACGAGGTCGTGGTCCTCGAGCTGGTCGTGTTCCACGATTTCCACCAGATCAGGGCACGGTTGCCGGTAGATGGTATTGGCGGCGCTGAAACGCCGCATCAACGCCGTGAATTTCCTTTCGCGAAGCGTCAGTGGGGTGGCGGCCACGATGACCCGTTGCGGTTTTCCGTTTCCCCTGTCACAAGCCACTTTCAGTGCCGGCTCCATGCTGATGATGGGTAGGTCATAAGTCGCGCGAAGGTCATTGACGGCGGCCGAGGTGGCGGTGTTGCAGGCGATGACGATGGCTTTGACGCCCATGGCGACAAACCGCTCGACGATGGCGAACGACAGTCTGCGTACTTCCTCCGGTGTTTTGGTGCCGTAAGGCGCGTTGGCGGAGTCTCCGAAATAGACGATGCGTTCGTTTGGCATTTCCCTTCGGATTTCACGGACGACGGAGATGCCGCCCAGCCCCGAATCGAATACACCAATGGGAGCGTTTGATGCCATGCCGTCCTCTTTCACCGCGATTTTCCGATCAATCTGCTTGTAAGCTTAGCGATTTTGTTTCCGTATCGTATCGGCCTGAGCAAACATACACACGATAGGCCAACCGTGGTAAGGCTGCCAACCGGATGGGTATGGCTGGCCATATCGCGTTAATAAGGCCGGTGATGGACTTTTAGTCGGTACGAGTTCGCGGATTTGATGTAGCAGCGTGCCGAAAATGTGTTTAACGTATTCGCTTTCGGCGTTCCTCGCGAGGCGCAAGGACGGGTAAACTTGTCTGTTATGAGTCTTCCGCAATACATTTATAAAGGCCATGGCACCGGCAACGATTTCGTTGTTTATATCGATCGCGACGGCAAGTTCGAGCCAAGTGCTGACGAGGTTCGTCATATCTGCGACCGTCATTTCGGCATCGGCGCCGACGGCCTTATTCGCCTGACCAGGCCGGAATATGTCAGTGACCTTACAACAGAACAGGTCGTGCAATGCCGCGATGGCGAGGCGGAATGGTTCATGGATTATCGCAACGCCGACGGAACGCTTGCGGAGATGTGCGGCAACGGGACACGGGTGACCACGCTGCTTGCCCAACGTGCCGGCATAGCGGAGGCTCCCGGTGGTGCGCCTTTCAAATTGGGCACGCGAGCGGGGGTCAAGACATTGCGCTCGCTGGGGGCACTTGAGCCTTACGGCAAAGATGTGTTTCAAGTGAGCCTTGGTCCCGGCAACATCGGTGCCCTGAATACCTACAAGGTTATGATTCCGGGAACTGATGGCGAGGCTGCCGGAACGTTCGTCGATATGGGCAACCCCCATGTCGTCTCGGTTTTGGAGGACGGCAAGGCCAGCTTGCCCGCAGTCGAGGATCTGAATCTCATCGTCAAACCGGTGGTAAACCCGACTATCGAGACCGATCAGAACGCCGAATTCGTGCGTATCGACACTTGTGACAAGGACGCGGATGCCGGCCGCGCCACCATGCGAGTCAACGAACGTGGCTGCGGCGAGACCCTTTCCTGCGGTACCGGGCTGGGTGCCACGGCGGTGACGCTGCGTGCCAAGACCGGCGTGAGTCATTGGGATATCGGCATTCGCGGCGGTCTGGTGCATGTCGACGTCAGCGATGACGACGTGCGGCTTACCGGTGCCGCTGTGATCGTGGCGAAAGTGGAACTGCTTTAAAAGGCAAGGCTTCCATTCGGCGGCGTTCATATTTCGGGCGCACAAAGACGACAAACAGATAAAAATAACCGGTGTTCATAGCAAACAGTCCACGACAAACAAGAAACCCGCACGGCCGTCGCAACGACGAACATGCGGGTTTCCTGATTAAAGACGAAAGCCGATCAGGCGAAGATCGCTGCGCCTTCCTTGACGAAGATGAGCGCGATGATGGCGAAGACCCAGACAATGTCAACCATCAGGTCGTAGCGCATACGATAGTAAGTATTGAGGCCCTTGCGCCAACGCCTACGCGGTATTTTCTGTACGGTGACCGTGGCGTGTGTCAGCCCCATGAACATGAACGTCGTGGCGAACATCATGGTCATGCACCAGGGGCAGAGCGCTTTGATGACGAACATGGACTGGCTCATCAGCCAGTAGGCATAGGAAATGCAGGTCACCCCGCCGATCCATGCTGCTGCGGAGAACCAGTAGGGAAGCTTCACGTTGCAGGCACCGACCACGGCGACGGTGACGAATACCGAATAGAAGCAAATGCCAAAGAACGCGTTGGGGAAGCTCAGCCCGCCGAACTTGATGATTTCGGCCTGCCATGATTCGGCCACGGTGGTGCAAGAAAGTACGGAGTTGACATCGCACCCCAAGGCCTTGTTTGGGTTGCGGGCAAGTTTCAGGGTCTCTGCGGCAAGCATCAGCGAAGCGAACAGGCCGATACCGGCTCCCAAGCACATCACACCATAATTCCAGATAGGCCCATGGAAAAATCCTGTGGGTTCGCGGTTGTCACGCAAATCAGGGGGCAGCTGGCCGTTGAGGTCTCTTGACACTCTTTCCATGTTTTTTACGGCCGCAGCGCTGTGTTTAGTCGGCATGCATATCCCTGCTTTCTTTCCCCTAACATTTCATCGGCTGTCAGGCTCATAGGCCTACGATAGGTCTATGACTAGCGACAAATATAACGATTTCGGTCCGTCACTCGGCTGGGACCTCCACTGTCATACGGTCTTTTCCGATGGTACCAAGACCCCTGCCGAACTTGTCGACCTTGCAGGCGCAAACGGCCTGCATGGTGTCGCAATCACAGACCATGATACCACCGCAGGTTGGGCGGATGCTCAAAAAGCCGCTGAGCGCCGCGGTTTCCCGTTGCTGCGGGGCAGCGAGATCACCGCCCAGGACGGCCATGTTTCGGTGCACATGCTTGCCTACCAATATGACCCCGAAAATGAGGGCATTGTGGACCTCTTCCGTTCCACTCGTCAGGCGCGTATCGAGCGGGCAAAACGGATGGTGTCGCGGCTGTCGAAGGATTTTCCCATCACTTGGGACGATGTGATGAGCCAAACCAAAAAGGGAGACGAGACGACTGTGGGCAGGCCGCATATGGCCGACGCCTTGGTATCGGCCGGGTTCTACCGCACGCGCTCAGAGGCTTTTGCCGGTGCGATTTCCGCCTCCAGCAAGTATTACATACCGACGTCTTCCCCGAGTGCTTTGCAAGTGGTTCAAGTGGTTCGGCAGGCCGGAGGGGTGAGCGTTGTCGCCCATCCTGCGGACTACAGCCGTAACAAGATTCTGCTTTCCGACGAGCAGATCGGAAGGCTTGCCAATGCGGGACTGGGCGGGCTTGAAGTGTGGCACCGCGGCAATCAAGGCAAAGAGCGTGAACGTTTGCTGAGGCTTGCGGGCGAGCTCGGCCTGCTTGTTACCGGCGGCTCGGATTGGCATGGAAAAGGCAAGCCCAACAAACTGGGTGAGAACCTGACTGCCGACGACGTCGTCGCGCAAATCGTGGAACGTGGGGCCATCGGGTTGGTTTCCTGAGCTCTCGTCATCCTTTGACGGCAGGCTTTCCGGAGGCAAATCAAGGGTGTCGGAATAGTTTTGTCGTCTCTGAAAGAGAAGGGGTAGAAAAATTGCCCAGTCTGTGAGATGTATCACAAAAGACTGGGTATTACTGAAAGATATTATTCCACAGGCATAATTATGTGCCTGTGGACCTTGCGTCTAGAGGGCTCCGAAGCCGACGGCGTGCTTCGTTTCCGAACCGACGATGGCGTAACCCAGCGCACCGGCCGGAACGATGATGTGACGGTCTTTGTCGTCGACCAGATCGATTGGCTCGCCTTGCGTCACCGCGTTCGAAATGGCCTGGCTGACTTCATCGGCGCTTTTCTCGGTCGTGAAATTGACCGGACGTGCCACGTTCTGAATTCCGAGTTCGACATCCATGTGTTATCTCTTTCCGTTGGGAATGTTCTTAGATTTTATTGTGCCCGAAGACTGGTCATTACGCTTTTGGCTATGATTCCCGCGTTTGTCCATTGGCCGGAGAACGAAACCGGCCCGCTTCCGGTTCAGTCGGACGAGTCTTTTGCCTCACTGCCTGTCTCTGTATCGGTGACGGTCTCGGAATCGCCGGAATCTTCGGAATTGTCGGAATCGCCGTTATCGGAGGTGCGATCACTGGCAGAGGACGTGTTTGCATCCGCTGCGTCTTCCTTTTCTGCCGCGTCGTCCAGTTCCTTGGCGATGTTTGATTCCGGCGCGTTCTCGTCGGTTGCGTCATCTTGGGCCTTGATGTCGGTTCTTGAAGCGGCGCGTTCCTTCTCCGCCTTTTCCTCGACTTCCTCAAGTCCCAGCTGAGCGTCATGCAAAGCCTGCTGTTCCTGTTCGAGCAGCGGAATCAGGGTTGTGGGTGCGTCGTGGTCGACGTCGTTCTTCTTTGTGGCAGCGTTATAGATATCGTCTTCTTCGGAGTACTGGACATGCCAGGAGACCTTGGATTCCCCGGTTTCGTCCTTCTTGCCTTCATTGCCGACTTCGGCGCTTTCGGCATCGTCATCGCGGACATCGGCGAAATCAGGGTTTTTCTCGGCTTCGCTCAAAGTGATTGTGGCCGAAGACGAAGGGTCTGGCATATTGGGATAGAGCGTCTTGGATCGCGCGGCCGGTTTCTGCCTGTCGTCGGTACGGTCGTCGTCCTCGTTATCAGAGTCTGATGAATGTGAGGTGTTGAAACGTACCGGCCGATTGGCGGTGCGCTCGCTTGCTTGAACAAGTTTGGTCACTTCTGCCGAACCTGTCTTGTCGCTTTCGCCGGTCTGGTCGGCTTCCTGATCGTACGAACGTGCCGAGTTCTTGCGCTTTGCCGCAGAGGACGAGGTGCTGTCCTTCGGCGGGACCACGGCCGAAGCCGCTGTGGCGGCACCCGCGGCTTTGTTGGCCACGACGGTGAGCTGATGCGCCAAATGCTCGACCTGCGCCTTGAACTGCAGGATCCTGGCGTTGTCCGCACGGCCAAGTGCCTCGATGAAATCGCCCACCTGCTCCATTTGCAGCCAGAGATTGGCGCGAAGGAGAATCAGGTCATCAACCCGGGAGCCCATCATCCCGCCGTAGGCGTTCATCAATGCGTTGCGATGGGCTTCATCCATTTTGGCGAACATCCACGCCAGATCGCGCGCTGGATCGTTGATCTGCATATCCTGCCAATTGCGAACCTGCGTGATGGTGGAACCGGCGAAAAGGAAATCGCCGTCTGCAAACCCCCCATGAGTCAAGGTGGTGGAGAAGGACCAGAGACCATCGGTCTCGATGATCTTCGCCCAGCTGGAGGTGATGGCGGGCGGCACGTGGCCGGCCTGCTGCAGACGTTTGATCCAGCCGGTCAGCTGGGCGCGAATCTGCCCGGTGGTGAACGCCGGATATTTCGCTTCAGTCAAAAAATCGGTACGCTGACGGTGGATGGCCCCGATGGCCGTGCCGACGCTTGCAGCATCCTGAATCGTCAGCAAATCAAGTTGGCGCGCCTCGCCTTGCACATGCGGGGAGACCATGACCGAGTTTTTGCCGGTCGGGCTGCCGGTTCCGGCCGCGCTGAACGCCAGCGCGCGATCCACGGCAAAGCCCAGTCCGCTCATTTCATGGGACTTGGCCAACACCTTGGCTGCTTTGGCGCGCCCTGCGAGAAGCTTCTTGCCTTTTGCCTCGCTGGAAACGAATACATCGTATTGCCGTCCTGCGGTATCCTGCACCACGGCATAATCGATACCGGCATCATTGTCGGCCTTGTCGCTGCGGGTGTTTTCGCACACACCGGCCATGGAGGTCTCCGGCATGGTGGCGGAGGCGAGGGCCGCCAGCATAAACTTGCTTCGTAAAGTCACATCTACCAGATTAATACACCCCTATGTCCTAGAGTTTGCGCGCTTTCAAGGGGTTGACGGCTATCGGGTGCCGCTGGCACAATAGGAGGATATGACAACCCGCGATGCGCAAACCTTGCTTGAAGGACTTGACGACGCCCAACGTGCCGCCGCCACCGCCCTTGACGGACCGGTTCGCATTATCGCCGGCGCCGGTGCCGGCAAGACGCGCACCGTCACGCGGAGAATCGCCTATGCCTGCGCCAAAGGCGAGTGGGATTCCAACCGTGCGCTCGCGGTCACTTTTTCGGTGAAGGCCGCCGACGAGATGAAGCAGCGTCTGTCGGCGCTCGGGGTGGGGGATAAGGTCACCGCCGCCACTTTCCATTCTGCCGCGTTGCACCAGTTGCGTCGTGTTTGGTACGACGTGAGCGTCGCCCCGTTCCCGCATGTCATTGAGGATGCCCAGGAAATCATGGCGCGGGCGCTCAAACGTGCCACCGGAAGTGATCAATACGACGGGATTGCCAGACGCAATCTGCTGGCTGAAATCAACTGGGCCAAGGTCTCGCTCATCGCTCCGGAAGATTACGGGCGTGTATGCGCGGCGACCCATCGCGTGCCGCCAGCCGAGCTGGACCCACAACAATTCACGGACGTCTACATGGCCTATGAGCAGGAGAAGACCTCGCGCGGCGAAATGGATTTCAACGACATCCTGCTTCTGGACTGCCACGTGCTGGAGGCGTTCGACGAGCAGGCCGCGCAGATCAGGCAGTCGGTCGGTTGGCTCACCGTCGACGAATATCAGGACGTCTCACCGCTGCAGCACCGGCTGATGGACCTGTGGCTGGGTGACGGCAACCAAAACGTTTGCGTGGTCGGCGACCCGGCTCAGACGATCTATTCCTTCGCGGGGGCCTCGAGCTACGACCTGCTCAATTTTGCGGGGGAGTTCGGCAGGCTTTCCGCCGACGTCAACCTCAATACCGATTACCGTTCCACACCGCAGGTCGTTTCGATGGCCAATCGTGTGCTGGCTGCCGCGCCTGACCGCGACCAATACCTGCGTCTGATCTCCGCAAGGGATAAAAGCGAGGGCATGCGCGTGGTCAAAACCGCGTACGAAAGCGACGAAGAGGAAGCTCAGGGCGTGGCCAAGCGCATCGCCCAATTCATCGCCGAGGGGGCGAAACCCTCGGAGTGTGCGGTGCTGACGCGGCTCAACGCCCAGCAGCAGGTGGTCTGCAAGGCCTTGAAGGCGCAGGGAATCGCCTACCGAACCCGCCGCGACGCCAGCGGGCAGGACACGGTTCTCGAGGACAACAACGAAAGTCGGCGCGAGGCCATGAAGATTCTGGCCAGCAGGCGCGAGCCGGGGGTCATGATCTCTTCGATCCATGCCGCCAAAGGCCTGGAATTCAAGCACGTCTTCATCATCGGTTGCTCGGAAGGCCTCTTGCCATATGGATCGCCTGCGCCAGGAGACGCTTTAGAGGAGGAGCGTCGTCTCTTCTACGTGGCCGTCACCCGTGCCGAGGACTCGCTGCATCTTTCCTACGCGCGCGGCAAGGACGGTGCCTCGACGTTCTCGCGCTCGCCGAGCCGTTTTTGGTAGGTTTTGATGATGCGCGAGTATGAAAAAGGCCGGTATCGACTTTTGATAAGTCGCTACCGGCCTTTCTCGGTTTGCGTTTTAGCATCCTGTCTTATTGGATTTCAGCGTTGAGACACGCTTTTCAGCTTTGCGGTTTGTCGTCGTCATCCGGTTTGCCGTCGCCGGTTTCCCTGGACGTGTCTTTGCCGCTTTCGCCGTTTTCACCATCGCTGCCGTTGTTTTCAGCATTATCATCGTCATCGCCTTGGGCATCGAGCAGTTTCTCGAGTTCGGCATCCCAGTCGATGCTGTGCTTGGACGATGAGGTATCGCTGCCGTCGGCGGCGAAGGTGCTGATATTGGCGTCGGGGTTTGTATTACTGTCAGATTCGGGGGTTTCCGGTTTTTCGACTTCGGCCTGTTCGCCGTCGACATCCGGCAACTTCGGCAGCAGGTCGGGGTGTGACCACTTCTCGTCGCGGGCCTTGTCTCCTTCTTCGGAACCGATCTTCTCCCAGATATCGGCCGCCTCACGCATGCGCTTGGGTCGCAATTCCATGCCGAGCAGGTTTTCGAAGGTGCGTTCTGCCGGTCCGCCGACCGCGCGCTCGCGGCGCACCATCTCGCGCAGCTGTTCGATATGCGGCAGATGGGCCACTCCAGCCTTCCATGTCACGGCATCGACCCATCCTTCGACCAATGCCAGCAGCGTTTCCAGGCTTTCGAGCGCCTCTTTCTGCTCCGGAGTATCAGCGATGCCGACTTTCGTCAGATCCACGGCACCGGAGATCGAATCAGGATCCATCGAGGTCGCGTCGCGCAATTGCTCTTCCATCGCGTCCAAGTCGATGCTGATGCCGCGCGCATACTTGCCGATCAGCGCCTCGAAGCGGGGCATGAGCCACGGCACGTGCGCGAAGAGACGGGCGTGCGCCACTTCCTCAAGTGCGAGGAACGCAAGCACTTCCGACTGGTCGATTTCCAACGTTTTGGCATATTCGATGGAGTTTTGGGCGATCAAGGCGCCGGCTGGGTTCTTCTGCAAGGCGATGCCCTGGTCGAAGCTGCCGCGCACCTCGTGCGAAAGCTGGCCTGCCGCGTGCCCGAGCTGCGTGGAAAAAGCGGTGTTGCCGAGAATCTTGATGAGATTGGCCGGGTCTTTCATGTTGTCGGGAATCGGCACGGGAATCGGGCCGGCGAAGACCCCTGCGATCTCGCCGTCGCCAAACGCGTCGCCGAACCGTTCGGAAACGACGCTGGAAAGCGCGTCGCTCATCGATTGCTCGACCGGACTGGCGAATTTCGCCCAGGAATCGACGGTCGCGTTGACCCAATCGGCTCGGGTGAACACCTGCGGCTCGCCCGGGGCCGGGTCGATGCTGCTGGCCGTGTCAAGCCAAAGGTTCGCCTCGCTCATCGCCTGCCGCACGGCTTCGCCTTCGCTCGCGGTGACGGTCTGTTCGCTACCCTCGTCGTTGGCGATGGCCAGAGCCAGGGAGGTCGCCAGTTTCACGTTGACCGGCCCCTGGTCGGCGCTCTGTTGCATGTCGCCGACAGTGTTGAGTCCGCTGGTGGTGAACGCGTTCATCAGTGCCTTCACTTCGGCGGGCTTGGGCAGCTTGGAAGGATCCTGACCGAGGAGCTGGTCTTTGACCGCGTCGGGCAGCGCGCTCAGCTGCTGGAAGGCCATGTCGCCTTGAACCTGACCGAAGCAATCGATCAGCCATTGGTGAATCGCGTTTTCGTCCATCGGTATCGTCCTTTATCTTGAAGTCCCATTAAGCAATATAGCGCCGGTATGTTGATTCCATATTATGGTCTTCTATGGTCTTATCGGCGCAATCTTCCGCTGGCGACGAGATTGCGGCGAAGTCGGGAATATGCTGCGGTCCGGCGATATTTCGTTGTTTCGCTGCGGCGTGCGGCGAAAGCGCTGCGTCTGGGTGAGGCACCATACTGGTAGGTTATGGCACGCAGCAATCAGGACCAACGGCATTCGGGCGATCAAACGCCGATATCACCGGCCGGCAAAGGCATGGCGGATTCGTTGTCTTACGGCAATGTTGATTTCAACAGCATTATCGGTGCTTGCAAAACGGAGAGCAGCGCCACCGAAACCGGCGAAAGCCCGAGCGATACCGACGGGGATTCTGTTTTCGATGTCAGTGCCGAAGCCGGAGAGACGGCCATTGCCGATCGTGGTCATGATGGATTCTGGCATCGCTTCACCCGTTACTTCTCGTGCCATTCGTTGCGATATTTCGCAGGGCTTATCTGTGCGGCGCTGTGTTTCCTTGTATTACTGCTTCCCAGCCCTTACGTCATCGAAACGCCGGGCCCGACCCAGGATGTGCTGGGCAAGGCGGACGGCAAAGAAGTCATCGCCATCACCGGCGTGACCACGCACAAAAGCCGAGGCAAACTGTTGCTGCTGACGGTCAACGCCCAAGGTGTGCCCGGTTCATCCGCTCTTGGCATCCAGACTTTGATCGCTTGGCTTGACCCACATGAGCAGGTCATGCCTAGCGAGGCCGTGTTCCCGGTGGGGCAGAGCTCGCAGGAATACAAGAAGACGGCGACCAAAGAGATGACGGGCTCGCAGGATTCCGCCACCACAGCGGCGCTCGCCTTTGCCCAAAAACACAAGATAGCCGGGGCAAAAACCGCGAAAGTGGAAATGCATGTCGATGACATCGGCGGCCCATCTGCAGGCATGGTGTATACGTTGGGTGTCATCGACAAGCTCACCCCGGCCGACGAAACCGGCGGCAAGACGATAGCGGGCACCGGCACCATCGACGGGAAGGGCAAGGTCGGCAAAATCGGCGGTATCCAGCTCAAAATGCTTGCGGCCAAGCGTGACGGTGCCACCTACTTCCTTGCTCCTGCCGGCAATTGCGACGAGGTGGTGGGCCACGTGCCGAACGGCTTGCGTGACGTCAAGGTTTCGACACTCGACGAAGCCTACCGCGCCTTGGTCGCCATAGGTCAGGGCAAGGCCGATAACCTGCCGCATTGCACCGCGAACTAACGGGGCAAATACCAGCGGCCCAAATGTCTGGTATTGCCCGCAATGTGGATAACTCGCAATGTCGTGGCGCGTGCTGTTCCGTATCTTTGCTATATTAGAAGTGTGAATGAAACGGCATCAAAAAACGCTGAAGAGTTCGGTTTTCACAAAGGCGACATCGTGCAGGAATGGCTGTGGGATGACGACGTGAGTGAATCCACTCGAGAGAAGATTATGGATTTGACCGGTCAGGATCTGGTCGATGAAGATTACGATTCTGCTGTGGATGGCGTCATTATCTGGTGGCGCGACGGCGATGACGAGGACGCCTTGGCTGATACGATCATGGACGCCTACGGTGTCATCGGTGAGGATGGTCCGCTGTGGATTCTCACCCCGAAACCCGGTCGTCCCGGAGCCCCCGCTTCCAACACGGTGCAGTCCGCCGCCAAGACCGCCGGCATGAACGCGGCCACCCCGCTGACGATTTCCGATGATTGGAATGGCATTCGTCTCCGTGCCTTCGGCAAAGGCCGTTAACGCGGAAACGCAGATTTTCAACGTATACTAAAATCTCCATCGGCGATGAACCCGATGGAGATTTAGATTATTGGGGTTTCGGCTGCGATTTAAAGGCCCGGATAGAGCGGGAAGTCCTCGGTCAGCTTGGTGACGCGGGCGTGCAGCGCTTCCACATCAGCGTCCTTGCCTTGGGCGAGGGCGGTGCCGATGATGTCGGCGACCTCCTCGTATTGCGGAGCGGCGAAACCGCGGGTGGCCAGGGCCGAGGTGCCGATGCGCAGGCCGGAAGCCACGGAAGCCGGACGCGGATCGAACGGTACAGTGTTGCGATTGACGGTGATGCCGCATTCTGCCAGCAGGTTCTCGCCCTGCTGCCCGTCCATTTCGCTGTTGCGTAGATCGACCATCACCAGGTGCACGTCGGTGCCGCCGGTAAGGACGGTGATGCCCTGAGCCTTGACATCGTCGGCTTTGAGGCGGTCGGCGAGAATCTTCGCGCCCTCGAGCGTGCGCTCCATGCGGTGCTTGAAGGCCTCAGTGCCGGCGACCTTGAAGGCCACGGCCTTGGCGGCGATGATGTGCATCAGCGGCCCGCCCTGCTGGCCGGGGAAGACGGCGGAATTGATCTTCTTGCCGTATTCCTTCTTGGCCAGGATGAAGCCGGAACGCGGCCCGCCCAGCGTCTTGTGCGCGGTCGAGGAGACGACATCGGCGTAGGGGACCGGGCTCGGGTGTAGACCCGCGGCCACCATGCCGGCGAAGTGGGCCATATCGACCCAGAACTTCGCGCCGACCTCGTCGGCGATCTCCTTCATCGCCTTGAAGTCCTCGATGCGCGGGTAGGCGCTCCAGCCGCCGATGATGAGCTGCGGATGGACCTCGAGCGCACGCTGGCGGATGATTTCCGGATCGATGAGGAAGGTGTCGGGGTTCACGCCATAGGACTCGGCGTGGTAGAACTTGCCGGAGAAGTTCATCTTGGTGCCGTGCGTGAGGTGGCCGCCATGGTCGAGCGCGAGGCCCAGCACGGTGTCGCCCGGCTTGATCAGCGCCTGATAGACGGCGGCGTTGGCCTGCGCGCCCGAATGGGGCTGCACGTTGGCGAACTCGGCGCCGAAAAGCTCCTTGGCGCGGTTGCGGGCCAACGTCTCGATGCCGTCGACGAACTCGCAGCCTCCGTAGTAGCGATGTCCGGGGTAGCCTTCCGCGTATTTGTTGGTCAGGACGGAACCTTGCGCGTCGAGTACGGCGCGGGGCACAAAGTTTTCGGAAGCGATCATCTCAAGGCCGTTCTGTTGGCGCTTGAGTTCATCTTGGATCAGCGACGAGATTTCGGGGTCCGCTTGTGCGATGGGTGCATTGAACACGTCCGACGAACTCTGCACGACTGCAGGGTTGGATGTGTCGGCTTTGAATGGTTCAGCCATTTCGAACTCCTTTTAATACTCGTTAATACTCATGGCCTGCCGTCAACGCGACAGGTTGCTTCCGCTTCGTCGTCCTTATCAAAGGAATGGATTCTACGGATTGTGCAGTCAAGGGGATTTTGCCTCATTGCCGCACTAGTGCCATTATGCCAGAAAGATGCCGGGACGCGCCTCATCTGTCTCATTTATGGACAAACCGTTATCGCAAGAATTGATAATCCGTTATATATCGGGGAATGGTGAAATCCGTTATTGAAATGTAAATGAAACCCAATGATTTCAAAACGTGGGCAATAAGGGATTCGAACCCCTGACATCCACCGTGTAAAGGTGGCGCTCTAACCAACTGAGCTAATTGCCCGAAGACCTCAATTACTTTACCGCAACCGTTGCCCAGCGGGGTGTCGGCGATGCAAGAGCGATATGTCATGCAACGGTTGAAAAATTCTTTTTTCGGGTGTTTTAAGAAAGCTTTGCCGTAAGGTTCGGACTCGATTTGATGAGGTTGTCTATCCTCGGTTTAGTGAGCAGATACTAGGTCAGAAGGAACGACGGAGGTCCTGCGAATACAGCAGTTGTGATGCATCTGAATTGTTTGAGACTTGTTTTAAATATGTGTCTCGAAAGTTGTGTTGTTCTAATTTGTCAACTAGTATTAGCGTGTATTTATAGAACGTTTGCGATTTTTAAGTGAAGGCAACCTTATTGCGTCGTAACGACCACATATACTGGCACAGATGCATAGATAACCTCAGGAGGCAGAACTGATGGCTGAAGAGTCGGAGAACAACCAAAGCTCAACGGGAATAGAATATGCGGGGAAGCGTAAGTGGGGTTATGACGTTGACCAGGTAGATGATTTCCTCGAACGTGCCCACGAAATGTATGACAAAAATGACGGCGAGCTCACCCAACAGGATATTCAGAGCGCCGCATTCACGTTCACCAAGGGCGGTTATGTCATAGCCGAGGTCGACGCCGCTTTGGCGCGTCTCGAACACGCGGTAGTGGACAAGGAGACGGCTCGCCAGATTGCCGGCAACGGCAATGTCGCTTGGCAGGCTCGTACCCAACAGCTTTACAGCATGATCAGCGCTCACGCCAAGCGCAGCCACAGCGATCGCTTCATCCGTGGGGAGAGGAAGCGTCCTTCATACGATGTCAAGCAGGTCGATCGCCTGATTGATCAGATCATCACCAAGGCGGCCGACGATTTGGGCGTCAGGTCGATGAGCAGCGACGAAGCCAAGGATCTCGCCGATCTTAATTCGAGCACCGTCGCCAATGTCATCTTCACCCAGCGCAAGGGCAGCCGCGGCTATGACGAGCGTCAGGTCGATTACTATCTCGATGTCTGCGTCCAGCTTCTGAGCCGCGTGGAATCCTACGCGCGTATCACAGATTACAACGAAAAGAACGCTGCAGCAGCCGCGGCCGCGCAGCCGGCTGGTGTGCCGGTCGCAGCACCTGTGGCCGTTCCGGTCGTCCCGCAGTCCCAGCCGGCATCCGGGCTCGGCAATACTTCCGTGAGTCCCTTGATTGGCAGCGACACCGCGGCTTCGTTTGCCGATCCTACGGTTCCGTCTGCTCAGACGACTGCTCCTACCTACCAGCCCACTGAGTCTACGCAACCGTTGCAGGACGCTGCCTCTTCGAGTTCTTTCGGTGCATTCCAGACGAATACCACGCCAACAACCGTCGGTGATTCGGCTGCTACGTCTTCTTCGACGTTTGATTTCAATAGCACGGTTTCCGATACTTCCGCTCCGACTGCACCGGTAATCCCGAATCTGCCTGACGGTGTTGGGGCACCCAGCAGCACGGCCGATGCCGCGACTTCCTCACATGGCAATGCGGACGGTGCCGATGCCAATTCCTCACTCGCTGCTTTGGCGAATATGGCAAATACCTCTCAGAACACTTCCTCTGATGCACAAACGGCGGCCTTCGTTCCTCAGGTGCCTGCCTTTAACACTCCGGTTCAGGGCAATGCGGGCAATACTGATGTCAACGCGAATGCAAGCGGCAATGCCAATGCCTCTTCGCCGATGAGCACCCCTGATGTCGACATTCCCGATATCTCGTTCCCTGATTTCGGTGCGCCTAAAAGCGGCGACCAGAAGACCGGTGAGTGACACTTCCACCAGAAGCGTACGCTGTGCCATGGGTCGTTTATCATGAGCACTGTGCCAAACGAACCTTCCACCAGTAAAGCCAGCACGTCGTGGGGCCTTGGCCGCCGTCTTTTGGTGACCATTCCTATTTTCATCGTCCTGCTGGGCATTCTGGTCACGGTCTCCAACCTCACCAGCGTGCCGTGGAAACGCGAGCCGACCGGCCAGTCGGTATCCACGCTTTCGCCGAACACCGCCGTGACGTTTGACAATCCGCAGGGTGTGCCCCTAGCGCAGCGTGATACGTTCAAGGTTTCTTCGCGCACGGTGACGCTGGATATCAAACGACCTTCCACCGGAGAGATCCAACATATCAATGTACTGATTAGAGCCCCGAAGGACCCCGTAGGTGTGAACCTAAAGCACCCGGGAGTCGTCTTCATGCACGGCGCGGGCTATGGAACCGCGGAAAACAGTTTCGGTGATGCCGCCGAAGACCTTTCTTCCGCCGGATTTGTCACGGCCGTGCTCGACAAGCCGGTCTGGTCGACCAATGATTTGACCCGCGATTATCCGGGAAGCGCAAAGGCCTACGACCAAGTCGTCCAATATCTGCGCGCGCAAAGCAACGTTGACCCCGACAAGGTCGGGCTTTACGCGACTTCCGAGAGCACATGGATTTCGCCCTACGTGATTAAATACGATAAGCGCATCGCCTTCCAGCTTCTGTTGAGCCCGATGGTCTATGGGCCGCGACAGTCTTTGGGATTCTTCGTCGGTCAGGATTTCTCGCTGGTCGGGGCGAACAACGGCTATCAATCCATCGTCCGCAGGCTTTTCCACGCCGATACCGACATGGTGGGGCTCCATAATCTGGACTTTCCGATGGACTTGCCGGAAGCTTACGCCGTGCCGACCATGGTCGTCTATGGCTCCAAGGACGTCCTGACCGCGCAGGTCGAAGGGCTTCAACATATTCTTTATTCCGCTCACCTCGCCGGCAACCAGAATGTGACGGTGCGCAGCTATTCCGTAGCGAACCACGTTTTGCGGCTCGGAGACGAGGCGGACACCGGCACGCCGTTCGCCGACGATTACATCAACGACGTCATCTCGTGGGCCGTGGGCACGACTTCGGGGCTCAAACAGACCAGCGAGCTCGTCGCTGGCACCACCATCCGCCAGTCCATCGCCGTGCCGCTGGAACTGAAGGCGGACCGCAACCTCACCATCTACGGCACCATTGTCAATGTCGGCATGGTGGTTTTGCTTGGCGTTGCGTTGCTTGTCGCACTGATCGGTTGCGGCATCAAGGCGTTCCGTTTGGTTCGACGCAAGCGCAACAAGGTGTTCGGCTTCATGCGTGGCTTCGGTGGCGAGCTCCTGGCTGTCACCCTGACCACGATGGCCACGTTCGTGCTTTTCGCCACGGGCCTGGGGCAGGTCATCATGGCCGTCGTCAAGCTCGGTTGGGGAGGCGCCCCTACGGAGAACCCTGGCATGATGTATTGGAGCTGGCCGGTCATCCAGGTGGTTTCGATTCTGGTGGTGTGGGCTTGGGCCCGCATCCTCGCGCGTTGCATCGAAGTCGCGCAGATGCGCGGACTGGCCCAGATTCCGCCGCGCAAAGAGGCGATTCGCGATGTGGTCAGTGGCGGAGAACCGGTGTTCGCCTCGAAACGTTTCGGCCGTGTCTTCTTCTGGCTGGTAGCCGCCGCGATGTTCAGCGTCTTGCTGTTCTTCGCCTTCTGGGGTCTGTTTATTTTCTAAGGTTTGAGGCTTACGCGCTGGTCTGTCTGTTTCCAGCAACGACCATAAGTTGTGCCACAAATCGGTCGCTTGTGCCACAAACCGGTCAATAGTGCCCCATCACGTCGGTTTTTGGACGGAAAAACTTACGTCAGGTGGCATTAATGACCGGTTTGTGGCAGGAAGGTCGTGGCTTGTGACAAAGATGGCCGGGCTTGTGGATAAATGACCACTGGATATTAAAGATGTGTATAGCCAGATTCCCCGTGCTCGTTTTGTGTGCAAAAACCGCGACACGCTCGGGTTGTGCATAACCCTGAGCATTCGACCACAGTACCCGTTTTGGCTTGCGCCGCAACGCTTCCGTCGTGTGCAATGGAGGTATGAACAAAGTACTTGGAGATCCAGTGGTCGCTCCGCGAATCCAACAACGCCACCCGGACATAACCGACGAGGACGTGATTGCTGCATGGCGAACGCAATTGTGCTCGCGGCTGAGACCTGATGGTTCGGGATATTGGTCTTCAATCGGATTGGACGGTCGTGGGAGGCATTTGGAATTGGTGGCTACTATGAAGAGGAATGGTCGTTGGCTTGTTTCCACGCGAAGACGCCGCCGACAAAGCGTACACTAGAAGAATTAGGATTACTGCGAAGGAGATGATGGCGAACAGCGAAGAGATAGAGCGCGAGTTCGGTTATACCGAGCGGCAACTGGATGAGATGGCAGCCGAATATGAGGATGGTACTTGGGAAGGTTGCGTCGGTCCCGTTGTCTATGGCAATCTTGATGCGGAGACAGCCAGAAGAGTCATGGATGAGTATGGTGTCGGCGCTTTGCCGGATTGTGCTGAGAAGCAGAAAATGTCCACGATTTCCTGATAGCGGGTCAATGAAGACGATGGGCTTGACGGATTGAGGTTCGGGCACGATGAGGTGCTGTTGGAATGTTTGCTTTTCGTCTGTGTTTTCGCTTAGGTGCAACCTGTCTATTAGGATAGTGTGCCCCTGAGTCGACAGGAAAAGCGCGGTCTGTCTCATTGCCGAACGCTTACGGCGATTATTTCGGTTTATTTATATCATATTGCATTTTATCGTTTTGATGCTTGTTTGCAGGATAGGCCGAATTTGATAGCCGTGTAACAGATAGTGTGATGTTAGCCATATTGGGTTTAATAGGTATTGCAAATTATGCTACACATTTCTGTGGTTTCAGGGCTGTCCTGCGACGATGTGCTGACATGGCGGGTTCTCGCGGACGAAGGCGCTTCGACCACACTGAGAGGGTAGGTTATACCGATGTTCAAGGGTGTTGCGGCCGCGCTCGTGGCTCCGGCGATGTTGGTCGGATTGGCCGGTCCGTCTGCTTCCGCCAATACGCAGACCAATGAGAAAGCAACCACTCAGTCTCAATCCGTTCAGGCTGATACCGACAAGAAGGCTGACTGGCCGATTGAAGCACCTTCCAAAGGTGAGTCTGGCAATGGCTCGGCGACTTCGGGAACGGTTCCAGTCTCTCCTCAAAAGCCGAAATCTGGCTCAGGCGAAACCGCACAAGGCTCCGTTGGCGCGCGGGACGCGGTGCCCTGCACGGAGAAGGCTAATCAGACGTGGGGCACGCTGCACTGGAACATCCATCTTTCCGATGACCAGCAGGACTGCGTGCTCGAACTGGAATCGGGGACCATCCCCGACACAGGTACCATCGGAGATGATGGCAGCAACCCGATCAATTCCCAGTACAAGAGCACCCAGGTCACCAGACTCGTGGTCGATGAGAACGCGGGGGACCCGGTCAAGCTGACGAGCGGCTGGGGCATCTTCGACAACTATTTCCTGCCGAATCTGAAGACCGCCGACGTGGGGAACCTCGACACGAGCAGTGCCAGCCACATCGGCTACATGTTCCATGACCTCGCCCATCTGACCACGGTCACGGGCATCAACAAGTGGGACACCAGCACCGTCGTTGACATGAACCACATGTTTTTGAACGACAGCGCCCTGGTGGGCGACGTCGACAGAAGTCCCCAGGCCGCGCCGAACGGCCGCAGTTTCGATCTGTCGCACTGGAAGACGGCCAAGGTCAAGGACATGACGAGCATGTTCCAGGGCTGTTCTTCGTTGCAGTCACTGGACATAAGTGGCTTCGACATGAGCGGGCTGACTTGGCTGTGGTACGGTAATGGTTCCGGGAACAGTTATCCTGCCCGCTTACGATCCTATTTTTGTATGTTTCAAGGCACCACTAGTCTGAAACGTTTGAAGCTAGGTTCTGGTGCGCACATCGCTCCCGGAAAAACGAATAATGATCCTGCGGGCCAATGGTCGGTGTATGGGCACCAAGATATGCCAAGTTATTATTGCCAAGCTTATCCATTTTCGGACGATTGCATTCCTACGACTCCTAGATATGAGTCTGTAGATCAGAAGGCCAAGATGCCGGGGTGGCAGGGTATTGATCCGGGTCCTGTGGGTCTTGATGGTAAAGGTGAGTGGCTGTATCTGACGACGGCCCAGTATAACGGCAACGGCAGTAGCAGCAGCGTCACGGGGTGCGGTGACGGCTACGCGGTCCCTAATGCCGCAATCTGCACGGCTGCAACCCGTCCAGGTTACCGGTTCAAGGGCTGGAACACCCAGGCGAATATGCAAGGCACCGATTATCCACTCAAGGATGTGAATGGCAATGTTTCCGTGATTCCCTATGATATGGGGGACGTCACCTTATATGCTCGTT
This sequence comes from Bifidobacterium sp., assembly GCA_024104275.1. Taxonomy (GTDB): domain Bacteria; phylum Actinomycetota; class Actinomycetes; order Actinomycetales; family Bifidobacteriaceae; genus Bifidobacterium. The sequence continues at coordinate 941,792 of JAGGHK010000001.1, read as the reverse complement.
GGTCCGACAAGCCGCAGCCGACCATTACCGCTCATACGGTGAATACGGATGGCGTGCATCTGACGGGGTCGATCGCGGGCACGGTTCACAACGGTGACAAGCTTACTGTCAGTGACAATGGCAAGCAGTCCAGCGGCGAGGTGGCGTTGACGGACAGTGAGACGACGTGGAGCGCCGTGGTACCCCTGCCGAAGGATACGGTCGGCAAGGGCGGCGACGTGACGTACACCGCCAAGATCACCAGAGGTTCCGACGAGGATGCCGATGATTCGGAGCCGTACGAGACCAAGGTCGATGCAGTGGCACCTGGGTTCGAGGATCTGAAGGTCGACTCCTCGGCGGGGACGTTGAAGGGCACAGTGTGGTCCAGCGGCGACAAGAAGACCCAGTCCGACCGAACGACCGAATCCGGCGATACGGTCGACATCACCTGGCCGGACGGGACGACTTCGACGGTGACCTCCGGCACTGACGGCAAGTTCAGCGTGGATGTGCCTGCGAGCGTGCCGATGAGAGGGAAGGCCAAGGTCAAGGCCACGGATACCGCCGGCACGAATGGCATCGAAGGCCGGAACAATGTTTCCGCGTCCGTGGACGTGAAGATGCTGAACCCGGTCCACTTCGACGTGGGTTCGGGCGAGGTGTCCGATGTTCCCGTCGACCAGGGTGTCAAGGATGGCGGCCATGCCACAAAACCGACCCCCGACCCGTCGAAGACCGGCTATCGGTTCGATGGCTGGTATACGGATGACACGTATGACACGGAGTTCAATTTCTCTGATATGGCCATCAATGCGGACACGACGATTGTGGCGAAGTGGGTCAGGATCTATAAGGTGAGGTTCGAGGCGAACGGTGGTTCCGCGGTGGATGATCAGGTGAAGGATGCCGGGAAGAGTCCTGACAAGCCGGCGGATCCGACTCGGGCCGGCCATCGTTTTCTTGGCTGGTATACGGCCACCACGGGGGGCGACGAGTTCAGCTTCTCGCAGGCGCTGACCGGCGATGTGACGGCGTATGCGCACTGGGTCGTGACTCACAAGGTGACGTTCGACGCGAACGGCGGCGGCGCGGTGAAGACTCCGGTGACGGTGGATGACGGCAAGAAGGTCCCCGATCCGGGCACACCGAGCCCGGCTCCGAATGATGGTGACGGCAACCCCTCGGTGTTCCGCGGCTGGTACAACGGCAAGGCCAAATACGATTTCAACGATGCGGTGACCGGTGACCTGAAACTCAAGGCGAAGTGGGCCGCCGCCAACCACACGGTGACCTTCGACGCCCAAGGCGGTTCTGGCGCACCGGACGCAGTGGGCGTCGCCGATGGCGGCAAGGCGGCACGTCCTGCGGCGGGCAAGAACCTGACGCGCGGGGGTTACCGGTTCGATAACTGGTATACGGATGCGACCGGTTCGACCAAGTTCGATTTCGACACGACCGAGATCACCGAGGACACCACGGTGTACGCGCACTGGATCAAGACGTATGTGGTGACATTCAACTCGGCCGGTGGCAGTGATGTCGCCAGGAAACGGTGGATACGGGTGGCACGGCGTCCGATCCGGGCGCGCCGACCACGGTGCCTCGTGATTCGCATGGCGAGTCGGCCAAGTTCCTTGGCTGGTACGACGGCGACGTGAAGTATGACTTCACCAAGCCGGTGACTGGCGACCTGACGCTGAAGGCGAAGTGGGGCGACGCGCGCCACAAGATCACTTTCGACTCGATGAACGGCGGCAGTTCGACGGATAGTTGGGTGGTTGACGGAGCGCTGCTGACTCCTCCGTCCGAACCGTCGAGGACGGGCTACCGGTTTGACGCATGGTATCTGATTCGTCCGTCGTCGTTGCTGTTGGAGGCTACGCGTGGTGCCGACGCATTCGATTTCACGACGACCATTCCTAGAAGTGATTTCACCCTGTACGGCGGATGGGTCAAGACGTGGGACGTGACGTTCGACGAGAACGGCGGCAGCGTGCACCCGGCGACGCAGACGCGTGATGAGGGCCTCAAGGCTACGAACCCTGATGTTCCCGGCACCCCGCCTTTTGACCATCATTCCGAGCGTAGCGTGTTCAAGGGATGGGTCGTGGTGAGCACCGGCGAGCCGTATGATTTCGACACGCCGTTGACCGGGGATGTGGCGTTGAAGGCAAAGTGGGCGGACGCTCATCATAATGTCACGTTCGACTCGCAAGATGGTTCGCCTGTTCCTGGCCAGAGTGTCGCGGATGGCTACAAACTTACCGAGCCGCAGAATCCGACGAAGACCGGCTACCGGTTTGATGCATGGTACACGGATGCTACGGGTGGTTCAAAGCTCGACTTCAACGTGGCCCCCGATCATGACTTCACCACGTATGCTCAATGGATCAAAACGTGGAACGTGACCTTCGACCCAGCTGGCGGCATCGGCCAACCTGCTATGCAAGTGGTCAATCAAGGCGACAAGGCGACTCGGCCTGCGGCCGGTGCGGTGAGCCGTGACGGCTACGTCCTGGCGGGCTGGCTGGACTCGCAGGGCCGTGACTATGGTTTCGACACCGGCGTCACCGCCGATGTGGCGCTGACTGCGAAGTGGGCCCCGGACAAGACGGCGCTGAACGCGCTGATCGAACAGGCCAAGGGCGACAAGCAGTCGGATTACACGCCCGATACATGGAAGCCGTTGCAGGACGCGCTCGACCATGCCGAGTCCGTCTCCAAGGACCAGGACGCCTCGAAGTCCGACGTGGACCAGGCGATGGGCGCGTTGCAGGATGCGCTCAACGGTCTCAAGTTGATCGGTTCCAATGGTGCGAACGGCTCCGACGGTCTGGCGGGCCTGAACGGTCTGATCGGCCAGGCGGCGGAGGCCGAGGCGGGCAGGCACAGGCAGTCCGACTACACGCAGGATTCGTGGAAGGCGTTCCAGGACGCGCTGAACCATGACAAGGCGGTTGCCCGTGATCCGAACGCCTCGCAGTCCGACATCGACCAGGCTGCGGCTGCTCTGCGCGCCGCACTGGCGGGCCTGAAGCTCCGGAACGGCCTGACCAACACCGGTGCCGCCGTCACCGCTCCGGCGACGCTGGCGCTCACCTTGACCGCCCTGGCAGGTCTGGCCCTCGCCCTGCGCAAACGCAAGGAAAACGAGTAAGCCAATAACTGAGATAGTCAGACCGTAGGATCTGACTGATGCAATCTGGGCCGGTTCCCATCATGGGGCCGGCCCATTTCCTTGCACAAAGCATAATAATCCATGATTTTTCGGGAAGTGCTCAATTCCGACCCCGCCCTGTGTGTTGTCCTTTACAGTAGACTGGCCAAAATTCCGCCATGGAAAATGCTTCGTTCCTCTGGTCAATCCCACTTCCAACCGTCCATAAGTTGTGCCCTGAACCGGTCAGTAGTGCCCCATAACGTAGATTTTTGAGCGTAAAAACATACGTCAAGGGGCACTAGTGACCGATTAGGGGCACAAAGTCGTCGGGAGAAGCCTTGATCAATGCTGCTCTCGCTCGAGGCATGGCGACGGACGGTGCCTGTAGTATGTATCTGTTATCAGAATCGGGGAGGTGAAGCGGATGGCGTTGTATCGTGACGAGGGTGTGGTGCTGAAGACTGTCAAACTCGGCGAGGCCGACCGCATCATCACCCTTATGACGAAGCAGCACGGCAAGGTGCGTGCTGTTGCGAAGGGTGTGAGGCGCACCAAATCAAGGTTTGGCGGACGGCTTGAGCCCTTCATGCGCGACGATTTGCTGATAGCCGAAGGCCGTTCGCTCGATGTCGTCTCCCAGGCCGCTTCCATTTCCTCCTATGCCGCCCGTATCTGTGTGGATTACGATGCCTATACCGCCGCCAACGTCATCGCCGAGACCACCGACAAGCTCGTTTCCACCGAGCACGAGCCCGCACAACGCCAATATATGCTGCTGATCTCCGCGTTGGCGGCGCTGGCCAGAGCACTCCACCCGGCCGAAGCGATCAGCGATTCCTACGTGATGCGGGCTTTGGCCCAGGCCGGCTGGACCCCACGTCTTTCCTCCTGCGCGGTGTGCGGCAGACGCGACGACCTCGGTTACTTTTCCGTGGCTTCCGGCGGCATCCTCTGCTCCACTGACCACACGCCCGATTCGCGGCGCATCGATCTCGACGGTCGTGAGCAGATGGAGGCGCTTATTGAGGGGGACTGGAATGTACTCGACCGTGCGCCTTTGAAAGCGGAAATACGGCGATTTGTTGAAGAATGGGGAGAATATTACCTTGAACGTCCCATCCGTTCGTTGAAGTTGCTAGATTCGTAAGTATGGCTTTTGAACATGTGGATTACACGTCGCTCGATGTGCCGGCGGCACCGTTCTCCGACCCCTCGATCATCCCGGCGTTCCCGAAGAACAAGGTTCCCCGTCACGTCGGCGTCATCATGGACGGCAACGGCCGTTGGGCCCAGCAGCGCGGCCTGACCCGTACCCACGGCCACCAGGCGGCCGAGCCGGTCGTTTTCGACACCATCGCCGGTGCCATCGAAGCCGGCGTGCGTTACCTGAGCCTTTATACGTTCTCGACGGAAAACTGGAAGCGCAGCCCGCAGGAAGTGCGCTTCTTGATGGGTTTCTCGCGTGATATCATCCATCGTCGCGTGGCCCAGATGGACGAGTGGGGCGTGCGCGTGCGCTGGTCCGGACGTCGCCCGAGGCTTTGGAAGTCCGTCATTGACGAGCTTGAGGTTGCCATGGAGCGCACCAAGCACAATTCGACCATCGACGTGGTCTTCTGCATCAATTATGGCGGTCGTTCCGAAATCGCGGACGCTGCGGTGGCCATCGCCAAGGAAGTGCGCGACGGCAAGATCAGCGGTGACCGCGTCACCGAATCAATGATTTCCAATCATCTTTACAATCCTGATATCCCTGATTGCGACCTCGTGATTCGCACTTCCGGCGAGCAGCGCACCTCGAACTTCCTGCCGTGGGAAGCGGCCTACGCGGAACTCGATTTCGCCCCTGAACTGTTCCCGGATTACGGACGCGAGGCGCTTTGGCGTTCCATCGACCACTATGTCCACCGCGACCGTCGTTTCGGCGGTGTCAAAACAAAAGCGAAGTGACGGGTTCGTATATTACAGACGCGCATTATTCGTAACATACCATATGGATACTGGATACACTGACGGCTCTTCCGAGATGTTACGGAAGAGCCGTTAATATTTGCCGGTTGGCGATGATTCGTAAGGATTATCGCCAACCGGCCTCAACTGTTAAGCCAGTGCCATCGTTGCGTTATTCGTCGCCGACGACCGATTGGTTTTCGATGATCTGGCAATGGATGCAGGCCGGAATCGCGGAATTGATCGGCGGCAGATCGATGAGGTTCTTCGGGAACGGATCGTCTCCCAAGGAGCGCTTTTCAATCAGCGAAACCAATTTGCAGACAGCCCAATAGCCCATTTCGTAATACGGCATGGCAACGCTGGTCAGCTTGGGGGTGAAGGTGTCGGCGATATTGCTGTCGTTGCCCACGCCGATAACCGAAAGGTCCTTGCCGACGTTCAGCCCGCGACGTGCGGCGCATTCGTAGATGTACCAGGCGCGTGCGTCGTCGTAGCAGAAGAACCCGTCGGGGTGCACCTCGTCGAAAAGCGAGGAGACCTTGCCAAGGGCGTCGTCATTCTGCGAGACGTTGACGACCAGATTCTTGTCGAAGGGCATCTTGGCTTCCTTGAGCGCCTTGCGATAGCCCTCAAGTCTTGTGGCCTGAGCGATGGTCGGTGCGGCATTGCCGATATAGGCGATTTTCTTCGCTCCCGAATCGATCAGCTTCTTGGTGGCGTCGTAACCGATGGCAAATTCGTCAGGCTCGACGATGGGGAAGCGGTTATCGACGGTATTGGTGGAAATCAGCACCAGCGGGGAGTGGACGAGATCCTCGGGAACTTCGGTGACCTGGCTGGAGGGCTTGGAATAGAGGAATCCGTCCATGCCGTACCGTTGCAGCACCGAAATCTGGTCAGTCTGGCTGGCCGACCCGTCGGTATCGACGAACAGAATGATGTATCCGTAGTGGCTCGCGGCGTCCTGCGCGCCCTGCAGAGTTTGCGCGGTGTAAGGGATATCGTAGATTTCATCGGCGGTGAAGCCCAAAATCCCGGTTTTGCCGGTACGCAGGCTGCGTGCCATCGGATTGGGCTTATAACCGAGCTCGTCGGCGATTTCCCGCACCTTTGCGGCTATCTGAGTTTTTACGCGTCCGGCATCCCTGTTGTTGAGTACCAAGGAGACAGTGGAGATCGAAACTCCGGCTTTCTCCGCGACGTCTTTCATAGTCATCATGGTCTTTAATCTATACCTATTTACGGACTAATTAAACGAGATGCCTACTATTTGAAACAAATGTCTATTCCGTTGGAAAATGGCGTTTATTTCGTTTGACGTAGAATCTCGTCAACAAGCTGTTGCTTTTCTTTGATTTGACCGGAAAAACCAGGACGTATGTCAAGTTTTAGCGTGACTTCGGTTCGATATCCTTGACTTGCCAGCACCATGGTCGCGTCACGCACAGTTTTTAGTACATCGTCAAGATTTCCCTCGATATTGGTGAACATCGCGTTGGTCTCGTTGGGCAGGCCTGATTGACGGATGACATTGACGGATTGTGCAACGTATTCGCTCAGTTCCGAACCCGTGCCGCTGGGGGCGATGGCCACGGCGGCAACGGTGTTGATGTAGGGCTTGCCGGTTTTCGAGTCGGTGGGGACGGTCTGTTTTACGGCGTTGCGGTCGATGTTCTCGCTCATGGTATCTCCTATTGTGTCTTTGAAATCGCTGCCTGTATGATACCCGCAAGGCTTGGCATTACGGGTTTGCGTGTTGAGCCTATGTGTCAGGCTGTGTCGGTAAAGTGGGCACACAAGTACATGTCATGAAATGGCTGATTAAAGCCGAAAGCGGAAGGTGTGTCGTGGCTCAATCCAAACTTGATGAAGTCGTATCGCTGGCCAAGCGTCGTGGTTTCGTGTTCCCTGCGGGGGAGATTTACGGCGGCACGCGCTCCGCATGGGATTATGGCCCGCTCGGCGTCGCGCTCAAGGACAATATCAAGCGCGAATGGTGGCGTTCGATGGTCGTCACCCGTGGTGACGTGGTCGGCGTCGACACCTCGATTATTCTTCCTTCCGCCGTCTGGGAGGCCTCCGGCCACGTCAAGGTCTTCAACGACCCGCTGATCGAGTGCCTGAACTGCCATAAGCGCCAGCGCGCCGACAAGCTCGAGGAATCCTATGCCGAGAAGCACGGCGACAAGATGCCGGAAGACGGCCTCAAGTCGATTGTCTGCCCCGACTGCGGCACCCGCGGCCAGTGGACGGAACCTCGCGACTTCAATATGATGCTGCGCACCCATCTCGGGCCCGTTGACGACGAGAACTCGCTGCACTATCTGCGCCCGGAAACCGCGCAGGGCATCTTCGTGGACTTCAAGAACGTGATGACCTCCTCGCGCTCGAAGCCGCCGTTCGGCATTGCCAACATGGGCAAGTCCTTCCGCAACGAGATCACCCCCGGCAACTTCATTTTCCGCACCCGCGAATTCGAGCAGATGGAGATGGAGTTCTTCGTCGAGCCCGGCACCGATGAGGAATGGCACCAATACTGGATCGACACCCGCACTCGCTGGTACACCGACCTGGGGATCAACCCGGAGAATCTGCGTCATTACGAGCATCCCAAGGAGAAGCTCGCGCACTATTCCAAGCGCACCGTCGACATCGAATACAAGTTCGGCTTCAAGGGCTCCGACTGGGGCGAACTCGAAGGCGTGGCCAACCGCACCGATTTCGACCTTTCCGCGCATCAGGAGCATTCCGGCGAGGACCTGAGCTTCTTCGACCAGGCCAGCGGCAAGAAGTACATCCCCTACGTCATCGAGCCGGCCGCGGGCCTTACCCGTTCGCTCATGGCCTTCCTTGTGGACGCCTACGCCGTCGATGAGGCGCCGAACACCAAGGGCGGCGTCGACCGCCGTACCGTGCTGCGTCTCGACCCTCGCCTGTCTCCTGTCAAGGCCGCCGTTTTCCCACTGAGCAAGAAGGCGCCGCTGCAGGGCATCGCCCACGATCTGACCGCCGAACTGCGTCAGCACGACTGGATGATCGACTACGACGAAGCCGGAGCCATCGGCCGTCGCTATCGTCGTCAGGACGAGATCGGCACCCCGCTTTGCATTACGGTCGACTTCGACACCGCCGACGATCACGCCGTCACCATCCGCGAACGCGACTCGATGAAGCAGGAGCGCGTCGACCTCGACAACGTGGCGAAGTACGTTGCCGACCGCATCGGAGAGAAGCGCGTGCGCTACCCTGAAGGCCCGGCCTCGATCGTCAGCACCACCGCGGCCGACGGTGGCGTGGACTTCGCCAAGGAGTCCGGCGTCGATGAGTCCGAACCGGTCAAGGTAGCCGAGGCCGGCGGTCTCTACTGAGTCGCTCTGAGAACTAATTAATACAAGCTCTCTAAAACTTCAACTGACGTTGTTGGGTGTCGGAATATACAATGTCTAGACACCCTCCAGGCCAGTAGGCCAAGCTTTATGTCTAGCCATCGCATATCCCGACACCCAACACTCAACGGAATTCAGTTGTTTTTACTTTCGACTCGAATAATCCATGTAGGCCATTAAGAGCCAATTCGTCAGAGATTCAGAACTTGTTGAGTGCTTGGGGCCGGGATATGCAATGTATGACCGTAAAGACTTGGCCTGTGCAAAATCAAAGATTTTGCCTTCGCACTCGAGAATCGCGCTCACTTCGCCTGCAGGAAGCCCATTGGGCTTCCTGCTTAACGGTTCAGCCCGGAGCGTGTCAGACATTGCATATCCCGGCCCCAAGCACGTCAGTCGAAGTATTGTTTGACGAGTATTAGATAAACAAAATAAAAAATAGGGGATACGTGAAAGATTTTAAGGAATGGCTGAGCAAGGTCGATTATTCGGAGGCTCGGCAACGGTTTGACGATGGCTGGGACGAAGTGCTGGGGGAGCTGCCCGGGCTGGATTCCAGTGAAACCAGTGCGCAGGCCGGCGAATACGAAGCGGCTGACGATGGCAAGCCTCTGCCGAAAATTGCGCCCGTCGATTTGGGGCACTTGCATATTCAGACCCCAGTCGTCCTCTCTCCGATGGCGGGCGTCACCAACTGGCCGTTCCGCTCGCTTTGCCGTGCGTATGGCCCTGAAGGCCTGTATGTCGCCGAAATGATCACCGCGCGTGCTCTGGTCGCCCGCAATCCCAAGGCGTTCAGGCTCTGCCGCTTCGCGCCCACTGAGCAGCCCCGCTCGCTGCAGCTCTACGGTGTCGACCCCAACATCACTGCTCAAGCCGCGCAGATGGTGGTCCATGGCAATCTGGCCGACCACGTCGATTTGAATTTCGGCTGCCCGGTGCCCAAGGTTACGCGCCGTGGCGGCGGTTCCGCGCTGCCGTGGAAAACCGACCTCTTCCGTGAACTCATTCACCGCGTGGTCGAGGTGTGCAGCGATGCCAATATTCCCGTGACCGCGAAAATCCGCGTCGGCATCGACGCGGACCACACCACCTTCCTCGATGCAGCGCGTATCGCCGAGGACGAGGGGTGCGCTGCGGTGACGCTGCACGCGCGCACCACCGCTGAATACTATGGAGGCCATTCCGATTGGAGCCGCATCGCCGAGCTGGTCGAGGCTGTTGATATCCCGGTTTTCGGCAACGGCGACATATGGGGTGCCGAGGACGCGCTGGAGATGGTGCGCGAGACCGGTTGCGCCGGCGTCGCCATTGGCCGCGGTTGTCAGGGCCGGCCGTGGATTTTCTCCGACATCAAGCACGCTTTCGCCGGTTCCGACGAACGCTTCAGCCCAACTCTGGGAGGCGTCTGCAAGATCATCTTGACTCATGGTCAGCTGCTGTTGCGCTTCTACGACGGCGACGAGACCATGGCCGTGCACGACTTGCGCAAGCACATCGCGTGGTATCTGAAGGGTTTCCCGGTCGGCGGCAATACCCGTCGCGAATTCATGGAATCCGAAACGTTGGACGATGTCAGAAAAGTGATGGACAGACTCGATCCGACTGTCACCTATCCGGAACGGATAACCGATAAGCCTCGCGGCCGTGTTCGCTACGCGAAAAAGGTTCACGTTCCCTACGGTTGGTTCGATTCGCGCACCACCACCCACGAAGAGCGCGAGCAGCTTTTCGGCGATGATCCGATGGATGCCAGCTACTGATTGTCGGCCTGGACGATTTGCGGCGGAGACGTTCTGAGGCCCTTTTAAACATGTCGTATTTCGCCAGCCTAATTGTGTCTTTTTACCTGCTATAAAAGTGCTGGCAAGTAAAAAGACACAATTACGACCTTTAAATGTGGTTTTTTACTTAGGACGTTGTTTATCGCAAGTAAAAAGGCACATTTATGGAACATTTACTGAGAATTGTTGCATTTTTGTGTTTACGTCGAAAACAACGACCGGAACGATCCTTATAAAAATTGCGAAAATTTCAAAAACATGTGGTACACCCCGGGAAATAGTCTTAATTTAGGCGTGTTCTGCGATAGAGTAATAGGCATAACCGTGAAGTGACAGGAGACTATGGTGAGCGAGATTGCCCAGAATGACAATTTCAACGATAAGACGAGCATCAAGGTGGTCGGTGTCGGTGGTGCTGGTGGTAACGCCGTCAATCGAATGATTGCCGAAGGCTTGCAGAACGTTGAATTTGTAGCGATTAATACCGACGCGAAAGATCTGCTCCGCAGCGACGCGGACGTGAAGATTTCCCTGAGCGATCACTCCAGCCGCGGGCTTGGAGCCGGTGCAGACCCGGAAAAGGGTGCCAAGGCCGCCCAAGATCACCAGTCGGATATTGAAGAAGCGCTTAAGGGCGCCGATATGGTCTTCGTCACCTGCGGTGAGGGCGGCGGCACTGGCACTGGTGCAAGCCCTATCGTCGCGCGTGCGGCGCATCAGCAGGGTGCACTGACGATAGCCGTGGTCACTCGTCCATTCGCGTTTGAAGGCCCGCAGCGTGCGGCCTCGGCCAAACTCGGTATCGAAAACCTTCGCAAAGAGGTCGACGCGCTGATCGTCATTCCCAATGACCGTCTTCTCGAGCTTTCCGACAAGACCATCGGCATCGTCGACGCCTTCAAGACCGCAGACACCGCGCTTCTGGCCGGCGTGCAGGGCATCACCGACCTCATCACGATGAATTCCTATATCCACGTCGACTTCTCCGATGTCACCGCCATTCTGCGCGGTGCGGGCACGGCCCTCTTCGGCATCGGCTCGGCGCGCGGCGAGGACCGCGCTACGCAGGCCGCCGAAATCGCCATCAGCTCGCCTCTGCTCGAAGAGAGCATCGAAGGCGCCCACGGTGCGCTCATCAATATCGCCGGCCCGACGGACCTGAAACTGCAGGAAGCCAGCGACGCCACCGAACTTGTGCGCAAGGCCATCCATCCCGAGGCTCAGATCATCTGGGGCCTGGCTCTGGACGATGCCTATGGCGACGAGGTTCGTGTCACCGTCATCGCGGCGGGTTTCGATGCCGAAAGCAAGAAGGATGCCGAAAATCTCGGCGAAGTCTCAAAGCCGGCATCCCACAGCGCGAGTGATTCGTCGAATCAGGCCTATGAAGCCGAGCCTCAGACTCCTTTGGTGCGTCATGTGCCGGATCTGGATACTCCGACCGTCTCGCATACCCCTGAGCCCGAGTCCTACGACGAGCCGGGTGAATCGTCCTCGCCCGACGATCCAGGCGACCTCGATATCCCCGATTTCCTGCGCTAAAGAGAAGACGAAAGGATTGTTATGGCTGGATATATGAAAAAGGCGATGTCGTATCTCGGTATGGCTGATGTAGTCGATGATGATGACGAGATGCAGGATGAGGATGCGGCGCCTTCCGATTTCGATTCGGACAGCACCGTGACGCCAATCACTCAGCACGCGGCTCCTGTCTCCCAAAGCCAGGAGGCTCCTTCGTCTTCGCGCGCCGCCAAGCCTTTCCCCGCTGGCCGTATCAACCGTATCACCACGATCCATCCCAAGACCTACGACGAAGCCCAAAAGGTCGGCCGCGCCATTCGTGACGGCATTCCGGTGGTTTTGAACCTTACCGGCGTGTCCGAGGCTGTCGCCTATCGCATCGTTGATTTCTCGGCCGGTGTGGTCTTTGGAGTCCGCGGTTCGCTCGAACGCGTCACACCCAGGGTGTTCTTGTTGAGCCCTGCTCAGGTCAACATCAAGGTCGATCAGTCGTCATCCGATGAATCCGACGATGAACTGTTCTGAGGTGTCATGCTGCTCACTATCCTTTATCTGATCAAGTGGCTCATCGGCGTTTATGAGACGGTGCTCTTTATCAGGGTACTGATTGACTGGGTTTTCGTGTTGATACCGCGTTGGCGTCCTGGGCGCGTGGTCGGTTCGATCGTCAATGTTTTTTATGTGCTCACCGATCCGCCGTTGCGTTGGCTGCGTAGATTCATACCCATTATCCGTATGGGTAACGGGGGATTGGACGTCACGCCTATGGTCTTGTGGTTCTTCTTGGCAGTGGTGGATTTCATCATCTGAAGGCATTTCCGGCGTGAGGGTACACTGCATGGTGTAAGATTTATCCAAGAGTCAAAAAATCAGAGGCATTATGCCCAAAGTGAGGTGTAAAAGTTTATGGCACTGTTAACGCCGAAAGATATCAGGGAACATGCCTTCCAAACCGTACGTTTTAAAGAAGGGTACGACGTCGAAGAGGTCGATGACTTCCTCGATCAGGTCACCGAGACCGTCGAAGCTCTCGGCAAGCAGGCGATGGCGAACGGCAACGGCCAGTCGACCCAGTCGCTTGGCCCGGACGTCAGCAAGCTCAATTCCAAGATTTCCGATCTGACCAGCCAGGTTCAGACCCTGAGCCGTGAAAACCAGACTTTGAAGACGGCCGCAAGCCAGCAGCAGGGCGCCGCCAATCAGTCCGCGAACGCAAGCGTGGATGCCTCCAAACTCGCCGAAGCCGAGGAAAGCAACAGGGCACTGGCCGAGCAGAACAAGCAGCTTAAAGATCAGGTCGACCGCTTGAATGCGCAGATCGATCAGCTCACTGCGCAGGCCGCCCAAGCTCAAGGCAAGAAGGACATCGATAACCAGCTTGTTGCGGTCCAGCACGAGCGTGACGAGTTCCGCAGCGGCAATGAGAAGCTCTCCCGTGAGCTTGAACAGGCCAAGAAGCAGCTTTCTTCCGCAAGTCAGCAGGCCAAGCAGCTGCAGGATCTTTCGCGTCAACTTGAGGAATCGAAGCAGCGTGAAAATCAGCTGCGCGCTCAGGTCTCCAAGATTGAGCCGAGCACCGAGACCGGCAGCCTGCAGAAGATTGCAGGAGCCGCCGCTGGAGCTTCCAACGAGCCGGAACGTGCGACCGCTATGCTGACGCTTGCCATGCAGCTTCACGACCAGTATGTGGACAAGGGCAAGGCCAAGGCCAAGGAAATTACCGAGGCCAGCCAGACCAAGTACCAGGAGCTGGTCAACAAGGCCAACGATTACTCCACCCGTACCCGTAACGAATCTGACGAGTATGCCAAGCAGACTCGCAGCAAGGCTGAGGCTTATTCCAAGCAGACGCGTTCCGAAGCTGATGCGTATGCGCAGAAGACCCGCACCGCAGCCGACGATTACTCCACGCAGAAGCACTCTTCGGCCGATACCTACGAGTCCGAAGTTCAGCGCCGCGCTGCTGAGTACGACCAGAAGACCCGTTCCGCCGCCGAGACCTATGCTCAGCAGGTGCGTGACAACCTCGCTTCCCAGTCCAAGGTCATCGAGGCGAATATTCAGAGCCTCAAGCAGTTCGAGACCGAATATCGTACCCGTCTGACCGAGTTCCTGGGCCAGCTTGTCTCCCAGGTCAGCGATACGAATACGTACAATAAGATGGAAGAATCCAAGGACTGATTCGGCCATCGATATGAAGAATGTATCAACCAAACGGCCACGACATCGTGTGGCCGTTTTCGTTATCGTCACGGTGGTGGCGTTGCTGCTCGACCGTCTTACGAAGCTATGGGCGCAAGCCGCTCTCAGTGACGGTAAGACCATTATCGTCATTCCCAAGTTTCTCGGTTTGACGTTGGTGCATAACCCCGGGGCCTCGCTTGGGATGGGATCGTCGGTGACCTGGCTCATTTCTTGTCTGGCCTTGGTCGCCTGTGTGGCGCTGGTGTATCTAGCACTGACCACGTTTTCGCTCTGGTGGACGGCTGCGCTCACCTTGGCATTTGCCGGGGCTTTCGGTAATCTTATTGACCGGGTAATTTTCGCCCAAGGGTTCCTTAACGGAAAAGTGGTGGATTTCCTCAACTATGGCTGGTCGGTCGGCAATGTCGCCGATATCGAACTGGGCATCGCCGCAGTGCTTATTGTCGTCTTGCTGCTTGCAAACGTCCCATTCAGCGAGAAAGATCTTAAAAAGCAATCGGAGAAAACCGTCGAAAACGAGGGAGCAGACGGCCGATGAGTCGCTTGGTCCCTGCCCCCGATGCGTTGATTGGCAAGCGGTTCGATGTCGCCGTCGCCAAAATGCTCGGTGTCTCGCGTTCCAAGGCCGTCGAACTCATCGAAGCAGGCGAAGTAAGCGTTCTTCAGCATAAGATTTCAAAGTCGGGTACGCTTTGTAGCGGGGACACCGTCGAATTCGATATCGTCGAGCATGACCCCGAACCGGAACCGCTCGCCCAAGGCATGGCCGTCGTCTACGAAGACGAGGATATCGTCGTGGTCGACAAGCCGGTCGGTGTGGCGGCCCACGCTTCGGCAGGCTGGACGGGGCCGACGGTACTTGGCAGTCTTCTGGCCAGAGGAGTGCATATCACATCTCTGGGGGCTCCCGGTAGGCAAGGCATCGTCAGCAGGCTCGACGTCGGTACTAGCGGGCTGATGCTGGTGTGCAAATCAAATTTGGCCTACCGCGAGATGCGTCGCCAATTCGCCCATCACGAAGTCACGAAAATCTACCACGCCTTGGTACAGGGCAACTTGACCCACGACAAGGCGACCATCGAAGCGCCTATCGGACGTGCCAAAGTCTCGGACTTCCGCTTCACCGTCACCCCGCTGGGCAAGAAGGCCATCACCCACTGGGACGTGCTGGAACGGTTCAGCGAGGCGACGCTGGTAAGCGTCAACCTCGAAACCGGGCGCACCCACCAGATTCGTGTGCATTTCTCCTCCATCGGCCATCCGCTGGTAGGCGATCCGATGTACGGCGCCAACCCTGTGCTGGCCGAGCATCTTGGCTTGACCCGTCAATGGCTGCATGCGATGCGCCTGGAATTCAAACATCCGCGCACCCATATCCGCACGGTAGTGGAATCCCGTTATCCCACCGATCTCCAGCATGCGCTGGATTTTGTGAGGGCATCTCATGCCGATAATTGATTGATGACCCGCGAGCTTCAGCCATATTAATCTCTACTTAAATAAGTAACTGCAAAAGTGGGTTTAAGCGAAACGTAGCTGTTGGGGGAGATATGCGTTGTTCGGGCGTAGGCTTGGCCGAACACGATTGAAAATCGTGTTTTCGCGCTCGTATATCGCGCTCACTAAACCTACGAGAAGTCCACAGGACTTCTCGCTTAACGGTTTAACCAAAGTGTCCCGAACAATGTATATCTCCCCCAACAGCGGTACTAAAGATTTCCGAAATTTCAGCGTGCAGAAAAGTGTTTGGGTCTGACCGACTCGGTATCGTGGAGGGCATGGCTCATTCGGGAAACTTTGTTCAATTACATAACCATACGCATTACTCGTTGCTCGACGGCGCGTCCAAGATTCCCGATCTGATCAACCGTGCCAAAGAGCTTGATATGCCCGCCGTCGGCATCACCGACCACGGCAATATGCACGGTGCCTACGAGATGTGGAGCAATGCCGTAAGTGCCGGTATCAAGCCGATTATCGGCATCGAAGCCTATGTCACCCCCGAAACGTCGCGAACCGACAAAACCCGCGTGCACTGGGGCACCGAAGCCCAACGCAGCGACGACGTCTCCGGCGGCGGCTTCATCACCCATATGACATTCTGGGCCGAAAACGACGAAGGCCTGGTCAACCTGATGAAGGCCTCATCCGTGGCCAATCTTGAAGGCCGCGTCGGCAAGTGGCCGCGTATGGATTACGACGTGCTCGAAACGTATCACAAAGGTGTCATCGGCACGTCCGGCTGCCCGTCCGGCATCATCCAGACCCGTTTGCGTCTGGGGCAATACAAAGAGGCCTTGCGCGCGGCACACCAGCTACAGGATATTTTCGGTAAGGATAATTTCTATATCGAACTGATGGACCATAATCTGGAAATCGAAAAGCGCGTCTCCAAAGACCTGCTCAAGATCGCCAAGGACCTCGGCGCCCCCATCATCGCCACCAACGATTCCCACTACGTCCACGAAGCCGACCGCGGTTCGCAGGACGCGATGCTTTGCATCAACTCCGGCTCGCATCTTGACGATCCGAACCGCTTCAAATTCGACGGTTCCGGCTACTACATCAAGTCGGCCGAGGAAATGCGCGAGCTGTTCCGCGACCTGCCCGAAGCCTGCGACAACACGCTGGAAGTGGCCGAACGCTGCAACGTGATGTTCGACGACCACGAGGACGGCGCCTTCATGCCGCTTTTTGACTGCCCGGACGGCTGGGACGAGACCTCGCTCTTCCTTCACGACGTGCAGCAGGGCCTCGAGAAACGCTACGAAGGCAACGTGCCCGACAAGGTACGCAAGCAGGCCGATTACGAATGCGGCGTGATCTGCCAGATGCAGTTCTGCGGCTACTTCCTCGTGGTCGCCGATTACATCAACTGGGCCAAGACCCACGGTGTGATGGTCGGCCCCGGACGTGGTTCCGCGGCAGGCTCGATGGTGGCCTACGCCATGGGCATCACCGAACTCGACCCGCTGGAGCATGGCCTGATCTTCGAACGCTTCCTCAACCCGGAACGCGTTTCCCTGCCTGATATCGATATCGACTTCGACCCCGAAGGCCGCCAGAAGGTGCTCGATTACGTGGCCGACAAATACGGGCACGACAAGGTGGCGCAGTGTGTGATCTACGGCACCATCAAAACCAAGCAGGCGCTCAAGGATTCCGCGCGAATCATGGGCTACGAGTTCTCCGTGGGCGACCGCATTGTCAAGGCGCTGCCGCCGAGCAAGAACGGCAAGGACGCCAGCTTGAAGGAGATGTTTGATCCGACCTCCAAGAAGTACGCCGAAGCGCGTGAATTCCGCGAGCTCTACGATTCCGACCCTGACGCTAAACGTATTACAGACGAAGCGAAGGGCATCGAAGGCCTGATCCGCCAGACCGGTGTGCACGCCTGCGCCACCATCATGTCGGCCACGCCGATCACCGACACCTCCCCGCTTTTGGAACGCACCGACGGCACGGTGACCACGACCTTCGAATATCACACCTGCGAAACGCTGGGGCTGGTGAAGAACGACTTCCTCGGCCTCTCCAACCTGACGGTCATCCGTGACACCTTGAAGAACATCGAACTCAACGGCAAAAAGCCGATCGACTACACCAAGATTCCGCTCGACGACAAGGAAACCTATGCGCTGCTGACCCGAGGCGACACCCTCGGCGTCTTCCAGCTCGATGGCGACGGCATGCGGGCCCTGCTCAAAAGCCTCAAACCCGATAACTTCAACGACATCTCGGCACTCATCGCCCTCTATCGCCCGGGTCCGATGGATGTCGACTCGCACAACAACTATGCCAAGCGCAAGAACGGTCTGCAGCCGATCACCCCGATCAACGACGAAGTGGCTGAGGCACTCGCACCTGTCTTGGACGAGACCTACGGCCTGATCGTCTACCAGGAGCAGGTGCAGTCCGCAGCCCGAATTCTGGCCGGCTATTCGCTCGGCCGAGCGGACGTGCTGCGACGCGCCATGGGCAAGAAGAAGCCCGAGGTGCTGGCCAAGGAACAGAAGCCGTTCTTCGAAGGCATGAAGCAGCATGGCTACTCCCAGAAGGCGGCACAGGACGTCTGGGACATTTTCGTGCCCTTCGCCGGCTACGCGTTCAACAAGGCCCATTCCGCGGCCTACGGACTGATTTCCTACTGGACGGCCTACTTGAAAACGCACTATCCGGTGGAATTCATGGCCGCGCTGTTGCAGAACGAACGCAGCAACAAGGACAAGACCGCCCTTTATTTGGGCGAGGCCCGGCGCATGGGTATCAAGGTGCTGCCGCCGGATGTCAACGAATCGCGGCTCGAATACGCGCCTGTCGGCGACATCATCCGTTTCGGTCTTGGCGCCATCCGCAACGTGGGCGACAAGGCCGTGCAGGACATCATCGCCGAACGCGAGAGCAAGCGCGGCAAATTCGTCAATTTCATGGATTTCATCCGCCGTGTGCCGCTGAGCGCGCTCAACAAGCGTCTGGTCGAATCGCTGATCAAGGCGGGTGCCTTCGATTCCATCGACCCGAACCGCCGCGCGCTTTTCCAGATTCACGAGACCGCCATCGATTCGGTGGTGAGCCTCAAGCGCAAGCAGGCCGAGGGACAGTTCGATCTGTTCAGCGGTATGGATTCCGACGGTGATGACGGCGGGGTTGGCGGCGACGCGATGGGCGACGCTCAGGTCAGTGTTCCCGACATTCCCGAATGGGACAAGAAGACCAAGCTCAACTTCGAGCGCGAAATGCTTGGCCTCTACGTCTCCGACCATCCGCTTTCCGGCATGGCCTCGGTGCTCAACAGTCTGCGTGACATGTCCATCGCCCAACTGGTCAACAGCGCCGCGAACATGGATGACCGCCAGCAAGTCACCATCGCCGGGCTCATCACTTCCGTTGATCGGCGAGTTTCCAAAAAGGGCAACCCGTGGGCCATCGTCACCGTCGAAGACATGGAAAGCTCTATCCAGTGCATGTTCTTCGGGCGCGCCTATACTTCCGCGGCAGAATCGATGGCCGTCGACGAGGTGGTGCAGATTCGCGGTCAGATCGAACTGCGAGACGAGACGGTGAGCATGCGTGCCAACGAGATGAACGTCCCGAACCTCGTGGCCGAGGACGAACGGCCGCTGGTGCTCACGTTGCCGCAGACCGCGCTGAGCCGGCCGCATGTCATGCAACTGGGGCAGATACTTACCAAGCATCCCGGTGTCTGCGAGGTTAAGCTTGCCATCATGGACTCCGACGGCAACGCCAAAGTGCTGACGTTCGGGGATGGTTTTCGCGTGAAACGCGATACGTCGCTCTTCGCCGAAATCAAAATCCTCTTCGGCCCCAAGTGCCTTCCGGCGTCGTAGATTTCCTCAGTGTAGGAGTAATGGCCCATTCGATGCATCAATTCAACTCGTTTCATAACCTGTTGGCGCGCCAAGTGCCCCTAAATTTGAAGATTGGTGGTTGAATCTTCGGATTTTGGCCCTCTTGGCGCGCCAAGTATCCCAAAATCGAGAGATTTGGGGTTGAATCATCGAATATTCGACTTCTTGGCGCGCCAACAGGTTCAAAAAATAACGAATTTGATGTCATTCTTGTAATTTTGGGCTTCTTGGCGCGCCAACAGGTGCATAGTGATATCGCGGCTCATCGGGTCATATAATATTTGATGGACAATTGGTCTCAGAATGTGAGTTGCGTCTCATATCGATATGCCCTGCAGAATACGATGGTGGGTATGGAAAATAACACCATGCGAATTATCGATCTGCGCGGAAAGCGCCTCAACCGCGCGCAAATGCTGGAGGCCATGCCTCGTGCCGAAATGGGCACGAATGAAGCCAGCAGCGCCGTGCGCCCGATCCTCGATGAGGTCAAGGCCCGCGGAGCCGCGGCCTTGCGCGATTTCGAGGAGAAATTCGATCATATTCGCCCGCACCATCTGCGCGTGCCCGCCGAGGCGATGCAAAGCGCGCTCGAGGAGCTCGACCCGGAAGTTCGCGCCGCCATCGAGGAATCGACGCGCCGTATCCGCAAGGTCTGCGCCTCGCAGGTGCCCAAGGACTTCTACACCGATTTGGCCGAAGGCGCACGCGTAGCCGAACGCTGGATTCCGGTCGAGCGCGTCGGCCTGTATGTGCCCGGCGGCAAGGCGGTCTACCCGACTTCCGTGATCATGAACGCCGTTCCGGCCCAGGTCGCGGGCGTCTCGTCGCTGGCCATCGCCACGCCTCCGAGCGCCGACAACGATGGTCTGCCCAACAAGACCATCCTCGCCACCTGCGCCATCCTCGGCGTCGACGAGGTCTATGCGGTCGGCGGGGCACAAGCTGTCGCGATGTTCGCTTACGGCGCCAACGGGTCCGAGCCGCAGGACGGCGAAGTGCTGTGCGAACCGGTCGACAAGATCACCGGCCCAGGCAATATCTTCGTGGCCACGGCCAAGAGCATGGTCTCCGGCATCGTCGGCATCGACGCTGTCGCCGGACCTACAGAAATCGCGATTCTTGCCGACAAGACCGCCAACCCGAGCTGGGTGGCCGCCGATCTCATCGGTCAGGCCGAGCACGACGAGCTCGCCGGTTCCGTCCTGATCACCGACAGTGAGGAACTGGCCAAGATGACCCAGGAAAGCCTTGATTATCGCGTGCCGCGCACCATGTCGCATACGCGCGTCGCCACGTCGCTCACCGGCCGCCAGTCCGGCATTATCCTGACCGACGGGCTCGACCAGTCGGTGGATGCCGCCAACGCCTACGCCGCCGAGCACTTGGAGATCCAGACCGAGAACCCGGACGAGGTCGTGCCGCGTATCAAGAACGCCGGCGCCATCTTCTGCGGGCCGTATTCGCCGGTCCCGCTGGGCGACTACATGTCCGGCTCGAACCACGTGCTGCCCACCGGCGGCACCGCCCGCTTCGCCTGCGGTCTCGGCGTGCACACCTTCATGAAGCCGGTCGAGGTCATCGAATATGACGAGCAGGGTCTGAAGCCGCTGGCGTCGCTGATCAATGCCTTCGCCGTCTCCGAAGACCTGCCTGCCCACGGCGAGTGCGTGCTGAGCCGTTTCATCGACGACCCGTATGACAAAGCCACGCTCAAGGACCAGGAGCGCAAGGCCGGCCTGCGCAAGTAGCGCCGTCTGATTTTGTTTAGCGGTTTTGCTGTTCCGGGTTTCGGTTTCGGCAAAACCGCTTTTTAGGTTTATCAGCGGATTCGGCATATCATTCCATATATTTTATTTTTATAGTATGGTAATTTTCTGGCTATTGTGAGTAGCGGAATCACCAGTAATATGCATTGATATATCGCCAATATTTATGTCGCCGCAGGGCGAGGAGAGAAGAACAGATCATGACCGATACGATTCCAGAGAACCTGCCGCTGCGCAATGACCTCATTGGAGAGAAGCCTTACGGGGCGCCGCAGCTTGATGTGCCGGTGTGCCTGAACGTCAACGAGAACCCGTACCAGCCTGCGCCGGATGTGGTCGACGAAATCGCCGAGGACGTGCGCAACATTGCCCCGAGCCTGAATCGATACCCGGACCGTGAACATACCAAGCTGCGTCAGGCGTTCTCGGACTATCTTGAACGCGAGTCCGGCGTGAAGCTCGGTGTCGAGCAGCTGTGGGGTGCCAACGGCAGCAACGAGATCATGCTCCAGCTCTTCCAGGCCTTCGGTGGTCCGGGGCGCAAAGCTTTGGGTGCCGATCCTACCTACTCCATGTACCCAGAATATGCGCGCGACACGTTCACTCAGTGGATTACGGTCAAGCGTAATGCCGATTTCTCGCTCGATCTTGACGCGCTGCTGGATGCCATTGAGCGCGAGCAGCCGTCGATTATCCTTCTGACCAGCCCGAACAACCCGACCGGCACCATCCTGCCGTTCGATCAGCTTGAAGTGGTGCTGAAGGCCGCGCAGAACGCCAAGGTTGACGGAGCTGCAGAAAGCGTGCACCCGGTGGTTGTGGTGGATGAGGCCTATATCGAATTCCGTACGCCCGGCACGCCGACAGCGTTGCAACTGCTCGCCGAATACCCGAATCTTGCGGTCAGCCGCACCATGAGCAAGGCCTTCGCCTTCGCCGGGGCGCGCGTGGGCTATCTTGCCGCCGACCAGGGCATCGTCGACTGCGTGCGCATCGTGCGTATGCCTTACCATCTTTCCGCCGTCACGCAGGCCACGGCGCTCGCCGCGTTCAAACACACCGACGAGCAGCTGAGTCAGGTGGAGCACCTGCGTAAGACCCGCGAAGCGACAGCCGCGTGGCTCAAAACCCAGACTTGGCACGGCAAGCCGCTTCAGGTCGCCGATTCCCAGTCCAATTTCGTCCTCTTCGGTGGTTCCTTCGAAAACCACGAACGCATTTTCGACGAGTTGCTGAAGCGAGGCGTGCTTATCCGCGTCGTCGGTCCGGACGGCTGGTTGCGCGTGTGCATGGGTACCGACGAAGAGATGGCTCGCTTCCGTGAGGCGTTGACGGAAGTGTTGGCGCAGCTAGAAAACTAATAGTGCTCATTGCGATTCATGGTTTAGTTGTCGACAGTGGTAATCGTTACGACCTGTTCGTCTCTTTCGTTATTCTTGTGATACATTCAGCTTGTTTCGCTTGACTCCGCGATGAATTATGATGGTAGAAGCGTCGAAATGTATGTGAACCGGCGATAAAGGGGCGGATATGGCAAGAACGGCGACGATAGTACGTGAGACCAGCGAATCCAAAGTCGAGCTGAGCCTGAATCTCGACGGGACCGGCAAAACCGACATCGAGACTTCGGTGCCTTTCTACAACCATATGATGACCACACTCGGCAAGCATTCCCTGATTGATTTGAAGATTCGCGCCAGCGGCGACACCGACATCGACGTGCACCACACCGTCGAAGACACGGCCATCGTTTTCGGCGAGGCTCTGAAGCAGGCGTTGGGCGACAAGCGCGGCATCCGACGCTTCGCCGACGCCACCGTTCCGCTGGACGAGGCGCTCGCCCGCGCCGTGGTCGACATTTCCGCACGCCCGTACGCCGTGTGCACCGGGGAGCCGGCAGGCTTCGAATACGCCATGATCGGCGGGCATTTCACCGGTTCGCTGGTCCGCCACGTCATGGAATCCATCGCCTTCCACGCCGACCTCTGCCTGCACATGACGGTGCTCGCCGGCCGTGACCCGCATCACATCGCCGAGGCCGAGTTCAAGGCACTGGCCCGTGCGTTGCGTTTCGCGGTCGAGCCAGACCCGCGTATCGCCGGCATCATTCCCAGTACGAAAGGGGCGCTGTGATGAGCGAACGCCGCGATGACGACGAACAGGGCGACGATTTCAAGGATTTCAGTAATGGCAGCAATGCCGGCGAATCCAGCAATGCCAGCGAATCCAACAATCTGAATGGTTCCGGTAACGCCAACGGCTCTAACGGCTCCAATAAATCCAATGATTTCGCCGATGAGAATGATGGATTGTTCAGCGATGAGGAACTCGAGGCGGCTCTGGCCGGTTTCGAGAAGGAATTCGCGGACGACCCTGACGACAAGAAAGCCGACAAAGACGAGACGGTCGATTCTGGTGTGAACGGCGCAAGCCAAGATTCCGAACAATCTGACCGCAAGATCACCGACGAACTCGACAAAATGGACTTTGACGAGGAGCTCGAAGGGCTGATCGGCAACCGTGCCAAGGTCGCCGTGCTGATCACCCGTCTGATTTCGGCGGACCTGCTCGCTGCGTTCTGCCAGATCGCCGATATTTCCGCCGATTGCGTGGCCGACGAAAACGGAGCGGTCGCCATTCTACACAATCTCGACGGGGACGCACCCGAGGCTGCCGCCAAGGATCTGACAAGTGTGGTCAACGGCATGCCGGCAGTGCTTTCGGTCAACCGTGCCGACAAGCTCGTTTCCACGCTTTATATGGCAGGGGAGTCGGGCCAGCAGTTCGCGCCGCCGGTGTTGTTCACCACCACGCCCAGATGCGTCGAGGATCTGATGCTTGGCATCACCAATGTCGCCGAACTCAAGGAACAGGGCGTGCATGTGGTGGCGACCGCCGATTTCGACCGCCAGAAAGCGCTCGGGGTGATCGCCGACCATACGCGTTCGCGTGGGCGTGGCAAGCCTAGTATCCAGTGATTCGTTGATTCGGCAACAAGGTATATGAACCGGTAAAAAGCTGGAAAACAGGCAAGCAGCGAAGTAACGCTCAGAGGGGCGCGACCCCGCCGATCTCTTAGCCTGAACCGTTGCATATCGCATCGTGAATGGTTCTCGTGGAATGTGCGAATCTGGACGATACTTGACATATCTGAACAAACTTACGGCAAACTTACGAAACGGGGTATGGCAATGACCGCAGTGGTGGTGTTCGATTACGGCTTCGGCAACGTGCGCTCGATGATGCGTGCGCTGGCCTATATCGGGCTTGAGCCGACGCTGACCAGCAGCCGCAAGCAGGCTTTCGAAGCCGACGGGTTGGTTGTCCCCGGTGTCGGTGCTTTCGCGGCGTGCATGGACGGCCTGAAAGCCGTGGGCGGCGACCAGATCATTCTCGGGAGGCTCAAGGCCGGGCGTCCGGTGCTTGGCGTGTGCGTCGGTCTGCAGGTCATGTTCGCTCAGGGCACGGAAGGCGGCTCTGTTTGCCAAGGCCTTGGCGTCATCGACGGCAGCGTGGATTTGGTCGACGCCGACGTGGTACCGCATATGGGCTGGGACACCATCAGCGCCCCCGACGATTCGGTGATTCTGCATGGGCTTGAGAGTGAGCGTTTCTATTTCGTGCATTCCTATGCCGCCATGAGCGCGTCCATTCCCGAAAAACACGTGCCCGCAGCAAGTGTGGCAGCGTCACAAACGGACGGATACCATGGTCATGCGCAATCTTCCATTGACGATGCGAGCGTGCAAAAGGTCGGTTTCTGTGACTACGGACGCAGCCGTTTCGTGACATCCTACGAGCGCGGTCCGCTTTCGGCCACCCAGTTCCACCCGGAAAAGTCGGGGGAGGCGGGTGCCCAGCTGCTCAAGAACTGGGCCGCAACGATATAAGGGCGCCGATTCGTTGACGCCATAAGGTTGCGGTTGCATCATTATGAATTTATCATTACGTATTACAAATTGAGTATCGACAGATAGAGAAATCCTTCGATTCAAAGGAGAACAACATGCTGACATTGCTTCCGGCCGTTGACGTCCGAGGCGGCAAGGCCGTGCGCCTGCGTCAGGGCAAGTCCGGCTCCGAAACCGATTACGGCAGCCCGTACGAGGCCGCACGGACGTGGTACGACGAAGGTGCGGATTGGATTCACCTGGTCGACCTCGACGCCGCGTTCGGCACCGGCGACAACCGCTCGAAGCTGCGTGAAATCGGCGAGAAACTGGGAAACAAGGTCCATATCGAAATGAGCGGCGGCATCCGCGACGACGCGAGTCTCGAAGCCGTTTTCGACGCCGGCGCCTCCCGAGTCAATATCGGCACCGCAGCACTGGAAAACCCGGAATGGACTGCCAAAATTATCAAAAAATACGGCGACAAAGTGGCCATCAGCCTTGACGTCAAAGGCCACACGCTTGCCGGCCGCGGTTGGACGAGCAAAGGCGGCGACCTTTTCGAGACCATGGCGATGCTCGATAAGGCCGGCTGCCGGCGCTACGTGGTCACGGACGTCGCCCACGACGGCATGATGGATGGCCCGAACCTCACGTTGCTGCGTGAAGTCGCCGAACGCACCCCGGCCCACGTCACCGCTTCCGGCGGTATTTCCAGCCTCGATGACATCCGTGCAGTGGCCCGGCTCGAAAGCATCGGCATCGATGCCGCAATCCTCGGCAAATCCCTTTATGCCCACGCTTTCACGCTTAAAGAGGCGCTCGCCATCGTTGGCGAATGAGAGAAATGAAGCAGCTGGGGCAGGGTCTGGGGAACACAAGCAGATAGAGTGATTCCGTTAATTTCCGGCATTCCACGGCGGCAGGACACGTCCCGGTTTTGGTTCGGCCAGCTTTCGCGCGATTTCCTTGGCCGTGCCCCTCACCAGGTCCGCCAGCTTCGGCGCCAGCGGCACCGTGCCGGTTTTGACGACGATACCGATAGCGGCCACCACGTTCTTGCTTCGATCGAAGATGGGGACCGCGACCGAATTGACGGGAATGTCCTTGAGGTCGAAAAAGGTGATATGCTCTCGACGTATCTTTTCCAATTCCTCGCGTACCGTCTGCAAACTCGGGCGTTTCGTCTCCCATGAAGGCCAGATGAAGTTGTCGTGGTCAAGCACCGCCGACTGCAGCGAAGGGGAGCCGAACGCCAAGAGCACACGCCCGACCGCCGTCGGGACTATGGGCAGGATGTCGCCGATATGGTAATAGATGGGAAGCTGCTGCTTGCCGTCGCGCCTGTCGACGATCAGGGCGCCCGACCCCTGCAGTGTCGCCAGCTGGACATGAAGGTTGGTCATGCGTTCGAGGTTGTCCAAGGAAGGTGAGGCCGTCTCCTGGATGTCCAGCATCGGTCTGGCCGTCTGCGCCAGGTTGATGAGGTGGGAACCGACGGAGTAGACGCCGTTGTTCCAGCGCTCCACTGCCCCGTGGCGTTCAAGGTCCGCAAGAATCCTGCTGGTGGTACTGATGGGAAGCCCGCTGCGAGCGGCGATCTGAGTGAGGTTCAGCTGCGGTTGGTCGGGTGTAAAACAGTCAAGAACGGCGAAAGTCCGGTCGATCATTCCCAGTCTGCTGCTGGCGGGAGTCGCTTCGTTCTTCTTTTCCCCAGGCAATGGCTGATTCATGGTAATCATTCTAAACAGGCGACAGGTGAGGGTTTTTCTATTTTTCCACTCAGTGGAAAATGCATTCGCTTAACAATGTCCAAAACGATAGAAATAAAACATCGACGGTCGCAATAACGACATTGCCCCATCGTGTTGATACGGGATTCGGAGGTCACCTGTCGTCTGTTAAGTAATGGAAACGGTGATGAAATTCCGCAAAATTTGATAACGACGTCAAGGAGATGCCCTTTGAAAAAGAAGCAAATAGTAACCGCGGCAGGCATATTGAGCATGAACCTGCTGCTGATGTCGACTTCCGCTGTCGGTGCCGCCATTGCAGCCATCGCGAAATCGTTCCCGAAAGAACCGATTTCCAAGGTGCAGATGATCAGTTCCGTCCCCCAGCTTGGGCAGATTGTCGCCACACTGCTGTTCAGCTGGTTGGCTTTCCAGTTCACCAGGAAGAATCTCGGCTTGGTTTCGGTGGCCATTGTCACGGTTTCCGGTCTGGTTCCCGTCTTTTATGCCAATAGCCTCAACCTCATTCTGGCCTGCATGGTCCTGGTCGGTTTTGGCACTGGCATCATCAGCAACGTCGTGCCTGTGCTGACACAGGAGAATTTTGACGGTGAGCAACGAGCGACCGTAATGGGCTGGTCCACCGGCGTGTCGAACATCGGCATGATGGTGTTCACCGCCATCGGCGGCGTGCTCGGCGGATCCAACTGGCACAACCTCTTCTGGGTCTATGCGGTCGGCCTGGTCATCTTCCTCATGGGCTTCTTCATGATCCCCAAGGAAACCAAGACCGCCAAGCCCGCTGCCGGTGAGGAAGCCGGAAAGTCCGAGAAGGTCGGCGTGTTCAAGACGCTGACCGGTCTCAACGGCTACACCTGGCTCATTTACGTGATCACCTTCGCCACCTCCATGGTGATGATGACCTTCATGTCCAACCAGTCCATTCTGCTCTCCAGCTACGGCAAGGGAACCACCTACACGGCCATCGTCGTGGCGCTCGGCAACATCGGCGGCATCGTCACCGCGGCCGTGCTCACCTACATCCGCAAGCTCACCAAGGAAGACACCATCGCCTGGGGCTTCGTCGCGGCGGCTCTTTCCTTCATCTGCATCATGTTCTCCCCGAACGTCGTGCTGCACGTGCTGGGCAACATGTTCTCTGGCATGAGCATCGTGATGATCAACGCCACGATTCCTTACGAGCTTTCGATTCTGGCCGATCAGAAGCACTTCACCGTCGCCATTTCCCTGAATACCCTGATTTCCAGCATCGCCGGCCTGATCATCCCGATGTTCCTGGCAGCCGTGAAGATCAAGCCCGGATTCGATTCCTTCCTCTTCGGCGTGATCCTCTGCGCCGTGGTCTTCGTGGTCCTCATGGTCACTCGCTTCGGCAACAGGGTCAAGGCTCGCAGCAATCAATGAGCCATAACTTCCGGCTTTTTGACGTACCGCGGATCGGGTGAAGAAGCCAAAGGACATCAAAACGGGTGTCTGTCGGTGCTGTTTCCTTCAGACACCCGTTGCTTGAATCCTGGATATTTGCCGATACCGGTCAACGGGACGGCAATACCGCTTAGAAAAACAACAAACAAGAAATCTCCATAAGGACACGCAAGATGAAGATCGAACAAACCACACTTGAAGTCGACGGATCGAATGCAGAGCTGACAGGCTATATTCTGGATGATTCTGCCGAAATGCTGAAAGGCAAGCCGCGTCCTGCGGTCATCATCTGCCCCGGCGGCGGCTATTTCAGCTGCTCGGACAGGGAAGGGGAGCCGGTGGCGATGTATTTCGCGTCTTTGGGCTACCAGGCCTTGGTGCTCCGCTATACCACTTATGCCAATGGTGGTCTGGAAATGCCGGATCTTTCCAAGCCGTTGCCGCCTCATGAAAACGACATATTCCCCAAGCAGATTCGCCAATTGGGCAAGGCGGTGCTTACGGTCAAAGAGCATGCCAAAGAGTGGCATGTCGATGCCGAAAAAGTGATGGTTTGCGGTTTCTCCGCCGGTGGCCATGTCGCCGCTCTATACGCGACCAGATACGATGAACCTGTTCTTATGGATTACCTGCATGCCTCGGAAGAGCAGCTGCGTCCTGCGGCCGCCATTGTCGGCTACCCGTTGACGGATTACGCCCTGCTGGAAAAGGACCTTGAAGCCAAAAAGGACACCAGTCCGATGGATTATGCCTTCATGAAGGCCTCCAACGTGGCGTTCCTCGGTATGGAATCTCCTGATGACGAGCTGATTGAGGAGGTCAGCGCGGTACGGCACGTCGATTCGAAGACTCCGCCGTTCTTCATCTGGACCACCGCCACCGATCCGCTGGTCAATCCCGTCCATTCGTTGAGCATGGCCGTAGCCCTCGCCAATCAAGGGATTCCCTACGAGATCCACGTGTTCGGCAACGGCATGCACGGTTTGAGCCTTGCCAGCCAGGCGAGCGCCGAATCGCAATCCCAAATCAAGCCCGATGTCTCCCAATGGACCGAGGCGTGTGCCGTTTGGATGAAAAAGAACTTCCCGCTGGATTTGCCGGCGTTGGGTGATTTCGAAAAAATGATCGCCTCTCAAAACGCCGACAAGGAATAACGACAATCATGAAATTCACGAAATTCAATGACGGATGGCGTTTCTGGGAGGACAAGAACTCCTTCGCGCTGATCTGGTCCACTCCCGACGACGCCCGCGAGGTGACGCTTCCGCACGACGCGATGATCGAAAGCAAGCGTGACCCGCAAAGCAGGAACGGCGGAAACACTGGTTTCTTCGATGGCGGCACGTATTTCTATACCAAGAACCTTCACGTCGACGAATCCGCGCGTGAGCAAACGCTGGAACTCCGCTTCGACGGGGTCTACAAGAACGCTTTCGTCTTCGTCAACGGCCAGCTGGCGGGCAAGAACATCTACGGTTACTCGACCTTCTATGTGCCGCTCAACGACTACTTGAACTACGGGGAAGACAACGAGATCCGTGTGCAGGTCAAGACGGGGGCGGAGCCCAACAGCCGTTGGTATTCCGGTTCCGGCATCTACCGCGACGTCTATCTGCTGCAGGCCGGCAAGACCTATCTGCGCCCTGACGCGGTGCAGGTCAAAACCCTGGAATGCGGCAGTGATCTGGCAAGTCTCGAGGTCGATTCCGAGATTTGCAATACAAGCGAGCGCCGCGAGTGCGTGTTATCCACTGAAATCCGTGACCATGACGGCAATGTGGTGGCCCAGGACGAGGCGCCGGTGGTGCTGTTCGCCGGCGAGACGAGGCCATTGAGCCAGCGGCTCTACGTCAAGAACCCGAGCCTTTGGAGCGACGAGCACCCCGATCTCTACGAGGTCACGCTGACGCTCAAAAGCGGCGACGAGACCATCGACACCCATCGCACGAGGACGGGCATCCGCAAGCTCACCCTCGACCCGGTGGGTGGCCTCAAGGTCAACGGGCAGCAGGTTAAGCTGCGTGGCGCCTGCATTCACCACGATTCCGGTCTGCTTGGTGCCGTGACGCTTAAGAAGAATTCTTACCGCGAACTGGCCCTGCTCAAACGTGCCGGATTCAACGCGATTCGCATGTCGCACCAGCCCGCCGCCCCCGCGTTGCTCGACGCCTGCGACGAGCTCGGCATGTATGTGCTCGACGAGACCTTCGACATGTGGAACCGCAGCAAGTCTGATTACGATTACAGCCTCGTTTTCGACGAATGCTGGAAGAAGGACGTCGAGGCGATGGTCCGCAAGGACTTCAACCATCCTTCCGTCATCCTCTATTCCATCGGCAACGAGATTCCCGAAATCGGCACGGACCAGGGTCTGCAGCTCTGCTCGCGGATCGATCGCAAGATCAAGAGCCTTGACGACACCCGCTATACGTTGGCCGCCATCAACGGCATGTACACCGTCGGCAACGGCATCCTGGACGTGGTGGCCGAAGTCGCCAGCGCTCAGGAAAGCCGTGAGATCAAGGGGCTGAACATCAATGAATTCATGATGTATCAGGACAAGTATCTGGACCAGATCGTCAGCCATCCCGCCATTTCCAAGCGGTTGGACGACATCGCCTCCGAACTCGACATCCTCGGATACAACTACATGGGTGCCCGCTACGAGGATGATGTCAAGGCGCATCCCAACCGCATCATCGTCGGCACGGAAACCTACCCGCCCAAGATCGCCCGCGACTGGAAGGCGGTCGAAAAGCTGCCGCAGGTGCTCGGCGATTTCACCTGGACCGGATGGGACTATCTGGGTGAGGCCGGTGTCGGCGTGCCGAGCTACCAGTTCGGTGTCGGCGGCTTCGGCTCGCAGTATCCGGCCCTGACCTCGTACGTCGCCGATATCGACCTGACAGGCTTCAGGCGCCCGACCTCCTACTATCGCGAGATCGTCTACGGACTGCGGCAAACGCCGTATATCGCGGTGCAGAACCCGCACCATTACGGCGAAGACGTCCGCCTGACACCGTGGATCATCAGCGACAGCATCTCCAGCTG
This sequence comes from Bifidobacterium sp., assembly GCA_024104275.1. Lineage (GTDB taxonomy): Bacteria > Actinomycetota > Actinomycetes > Actinomycetales > Bifidobacteriaceae > Bifidobacterium. The sequence goes on along the minus strand of JAGGHK010000001.1, from coordinate 910,543 downwards.
GTCGTGGGACGTGCCCGCCGGCTCCAAGGTTGTCGTCGAAGTCTACAGCCCCGGCACCAGCGTCGAGCTGTTCGCCAACGGCAAGAGCCTCGGACGCAAGCCTGCCGGACGCGAGGTCGACTATCGCACCCTCTTTGAAACCGAATACGCCCCCGGTGAGCTCAAAGCCGTCTCCTACGACGGCGATCAGGTTATCGGCGAAATGACGCTGGTTTCCGCCGGTCCTGCCACGCAGCTGAGCCTCGAGGCCGAAACCGAGTTCAATCGGATGGATTGCGGCGACAGCTATAATCTGCAATATATCGACGTCACGCTATGTGATGCAGACGGCAATGTGGTCACTGATGGCGATGTCGCCTTCGACGTCTCGCTTGATGGTGACGGCAAGATCTACGCCGTCGGCAGCGGCGATCACAGCGCCACGCTGCCGTTCAACGGCACAAAGGGCAGGGCCTTCCATGGCCGTGCGCTTATCATTGTCGAACGGGATGCCGGAAGCGCCGCGTCGACCTTGCGGGTTACGTCCGAAAACGGACTGAGCGGAAAACTCGCTTGGTGATAGCGGAAAACAATGGTAACAAAAGGTAATACAATGGTAGATTTCAAGATTTCAAAGGATGCAAAGACCACCGATTTCCCGCATTATTGGGAGACCTGCGTCGGCAGCTGCCACGCCTATACGGCGCTGCGCGAGGACTATCGCCAGCAGCTCAAGAAGGCCCACGACGAGCTCGGGTTCCGCTATGTGCGCTTCCACGGCCTCTTCGATGACGACATGAGCATCTGCATCGAGAATTTCGGTTTCGACGGCAAGTCGCAGGGCATCCGATACAACTTCGTCAACCTCGACAGCATCGTCGATTTCCTGCTGAGCATCGGCATGAAGCCCTTCTTCGAGCTCGGATTCATGCCCACCTGCCTGGCCAGCGGCAAGGAGACCTTCGGTGCCTATCACGGCAACATCACCATGCCCAAGGACGATGATCTGTGGACGGGGCTGATCCGCCGGTTCATCGAGCATCTGCTTGATCGCTACGGCAAGGAGGAAGTCGAGTCCTGGTTCTTCGAGGTCTGGAACGAGCCGAACCTTCCGGCCTTCTTCACCGGAACGCAGGATGATTATTTCCATCTCTTCGAGATGACGGTGCGCACGCTCAAGGCCGCCGATCCGAAGGTGCGCGTCGGCGGGCCGGCCACCTCGTTCAACTCATGGATTCCCGACCTGATCGATTTCTGCAAGAAGAACGACGTGCCGCTGGACTTCATCTCGACCCATCACTATCCCACCGACGATCCGCTGTGGAAGAGCGGCAAGGATATCGTGGAATTCTTCAAGGAGACCAAGGGGCAGCTCACCGACTATCACCGCGGTGTCTTGAAGGACATGGTCTTCGAGGTCAAGAAACAGGCCGGAGATCTGCCGCTTTATTACACCGAGTGGAATTCCTCGGCCATGGCGGACGACCACGTCCACGACGAATCGTACACGGCGACTTTCGTGGCCAAGACCTTGGCAGACAACGACGGGATGGTCCAAGGCTATTCCTTCTGGACCTTCACCGACATTTTCGAGGAACAGTCGCAGCAGCCGGGTGTCTTCCACGGCGGGTTCGGCCTGCAGACCACGCAGGGCATCGAAAAGCCTTCGTATCGTATGTTCCAGATTTACCATGAGCTGGGCGATAAGCGCGTGGCTGTCGAGTCCTCCGACCCGGATTCCACAGCGGAACTTCTGGCCGTGCGCAAGGGCGGCGATTTGCAGCTGCTTGCCTACAACCAGAACGTTCCCATGGGCGCCATCAAGCAGGAAGACATCGACATCGACCTGGGCACGGCCGCAGGAGACGCGCAATGCGCCCTGCAACGCATCGATGACGACCATGCCAACCCCAAGAAGCAGTGGGAGCGCATGGGCAGCCCGGAGTATCCGAATGCCGCCGAGGTCGAAGAGCTGCGTGCCGCTTCCAGCCTCATGACCGAGCCATTGACCGCGCATGGCGGGCATATCAACCTCGCCCTTCCTCCGCAAGCCTCCGCGTTCATCACCGTCCCGGATTATTTCCGCGCGTGAAGCCGAAGCGGGTCGAAAACGAACGGCAAGGCAAACCGAAAACCAAATTTCATGTTTGATAAGGAACAACAATGACAGATTTGAAAGCAACACCGTACAACCTGAACGACGAACAGATCAAATTCGTCCGCGAGACGGTGGCCGGCATGAACACCGAGGAGAAAATCGGCCAGCTCTTCTTCGTCATAGGCGAGGACGAGGGCCAAACCGACCTGAAGCAGTTCGTCGACAAATATCAGCCCGGCGGCATCATGTACCGCCCGGACAAGGCCGAGAAGCTGCAGCGCGAAGTGGCCACCTGCCAGTCCGAGAGCAAGGTCCCGCTCTTCATCGCGGCCAACCTCGAGGCCGGCGGCAACGGGTTGGTGGCCGAGGGCACATGGTTCGGCCGGCCTATGCAGGTCGCCGCGACAGGCGATCCCCATCAGGCTTATGAGCTTGGCAACGTTTCGGGCTATGAGGCCCGTCAGGTGGGCGGCAACATGTCGTTCTCGCCGATCGTCGACCTCGACCTGAACTTCCGCAACCCCATCATGAACACCCGCACTTTCGGCAGCGACGAAAGCACCATCATCGCCATGTCCGACGCCGAAATCGAAGGCTTCAAGGCCAACGGCATCATCCCGGTGTCCAAGCATTTCCCCGGCGACGGCGTCGACGAGCGCGACCAGCACCTGCTGAGCTCCATCAACTCGCTTTCGGCCGATGACTGGATGGAATCCTACGGGCAGATCTACCATCACCTGATCGAGCGCGGCCTGCCTGCCGTCATGATCGCCCACATCATGCAGCCGGCGTGGGAACGCCGCCTGTGCCCGGGCATCGAAGACAAGGACCTTCGCCCGGCCACCACTTCCAAGCTCCTGATCGACGGCCTGCTCCGTGGCGAGCTCAGGTTCAACGGCCTGACCATCACCGACGCCACGCCGATGATCGGCTACAACGCCATCATGCCGCGCAGCAAGGCGCTGCCGACCACCATCAACGCCGGCATCGACATGATCCTGTTCAACAAGGACATCGACGAGGACTACGGTTATATCCGTGCCGCGGTCGCCGACGGCACGCTGCCGATGGCCCGCGTCGACGAGGCGGTCACCCGCATCGTCGCCACGAAGGTGGCCCAAGGCGTCATGGGCACGGATGGCAAGCTGAAGAACCCATCCTCACCGGACTTCGACCTGAAGCTCGAGGAGCACGGCAAGCTCTCCGCCGACGTCGCGGCGAAATCCGTCACGCTGGTCAAGGACCGCGACAACATCCTGCCCATCACCCCGAAGAAGTACCCGCGTGTGCGCCTGGTCGTGCTCGGCGACACCGATGACGGCGGCTTCAAGGAAGGCGGCCTGGTCACCGACAAATTCAAGAAGAAGCTTGAGGCTGAAGGCTTCGAGGTCACCGTGTTCGATCGCAAGCACCTCGATTTCCAGGAGGTCTTCGAAGGCGGAGTCAAGGAAGAGGAGGATCGTTTCGATCTGGCCTTCTACGTCGCCAACGTGGAAACCGCAAGCAACCAGACCACGACCCGCCTGGACTGGATCCACCTCATGGCCGCCGACGCGCCGTGGTTCATGCGCAGCATCCCGACGGTGTTCGTCTCGACCTGCAACCCGTACCATCTCTACGACATCCCGATGGTCTCCACCTACGTCAACGCCTACACCGGCAACGATGTGACCATCGACGCGATCATGCGCAAGATGACCGGCAAGGAAACATTCGAGGGCAAGAGCCCCGTCGATCCCTTCTGCGGTCATTTCGAGACGCGCCTGTAAGACAAAAGCAATACAAGGAGGTTTGTGATGAACATTTCGGACATTTCGATCAACCACATGCGTGAGCCGATCGGCTACGATTTCGGCGGCAGGATTCGCATCGAATTCGCGGCCCAACTCGACGGCGAAGGCGAGCATCCCGGTGTGTCGAAGCGCGCCGTCATCTCGGCCGGCGAGACCGTCTATGACTCGCAGTGGCAGGAATATGACGGCAACGTCTCCGACACGGCGCTCGATCTGAAGCCGCGCACACGCTACACCGTCACCGTCTCGCTCAAGGACGGCGAGAACGAAACCGAAAGCACGACCTTCTTCGAGACCGGCAAGATGGATGAGCCCTTCGCCGGCACGTGGATCGGCAATTCCGACAAGGATCTGCAGAACACGTTGCTGCGCAAGCGTTTCAAGGCCGACAAGCATGTCGTCTCCGCTCGTCTCTACGCCACGGGCCTCGGCCTGTACGAGGCGTATCTCGACGGCGAAAAAATCGGCAACGAGTATCTGGCGCCGGGCACCACGGCCTACGACAAGCTAGTGCAGGTGCAGACCTACGATATGGATGACATGTTCGCTGCAAGCGAGGTTCTGAGCAAAGACCATGAGCTTGTCATTTCATTGGCCGACGGTTGGTACAAAGGCAATTTCGGCTTCGACGGCGGCAAAGACGCGATTTACGGTGACCGTCAGATGGCCATCGCCGAGTTGCATCTGCGCTATGAGGACGGCAGCGAAGAGGTCATCGTCTCCGACACTGACTGGGAGACCACTTCCGGCAAGGTCACCAAATCCGCGATCTATTACGGCGAAGATTACGATGACACCATCGCTATCGGCGATTGGCACCCTGCTGTGGAGATCGAGCACGGCACTGACATGCTCGCCGACCGTCTGAGCCCGCCGATCACCATCGACGAATACCTGCCTGTCAAGGAAGTCATCACGACCCCCGCCGGTGAAACCGTTCTCGACTTCGGCCAGAACCAGGCCGGATGGCCGGAGTTCCTCAACCGTGAGCCCAAGGGCACGACGCTCACCTTGCAGGTCGGCGAGATTCTGCAAAATGGCAATTTCTATCGCGACAACCTGCGTGAGGCGCGCGCCGCCCTCAAATACACCTCCGACGGCGAGGAGAAGTGGGTGCGCCCGCATTTCACCTACTATGGCTACCGTTATGTCAAGGTCACCGGCAATACCAGGCCGGTAAAGGCCGAGGACTTCCGTGCGGCCGTCATGTTCTCCAAGATGGACGTCACCGGTGGCATTGAGACCGACAATACGAAGGTCAACAGGCTTTTCAGCAATATCCTGTGGAGCCAGAAGAGCAACTTCTTCGACGTGCCCACCGATTGTCCGCAGCGTGACGAACGCCTCGGCTGGTCCGGCGACGCCGACGTGTTCTCCGCCACCGCGGTGCTCAACATGGACGCCTACGCCTTCTACAAGAAGTACGCCAAGGACATGGGCATCGAACAGGCCCAGCATGACGGCATGCTCACCATGTACGCACCGGCCATGGGCGTGGACGACGGGGGAGCCGCCGTCTGGGGTGACGCCGCGACCATCGTGCCGTGGAACGTCTTCAAGGCCTACGACGACCCGGCGATTCTGCGCCAGAACTATGAGTCCATGAAATCGTGGGTCGATTGGATCGGCAAGGCCACCAAGACCAAGAATCTGTGGACCGGCTGCTTCCAGTTCGGCGACTGGCTTTCCATGGACGGCGAGAACCCGGCTATGCCGACCGGCAAAACCGACGAGGACTTCATCGCCTCGGTGTATTACTACTATTCCAGCTCCATCGTCGCCCGCAGCGCGAAACTGCTCGGCCACGATGAAGACGCGCAGCGCTATGCTGACCAGGCCAAGGCCATCAAAGAGGCCATCGCCAAGGAATTCATCACCGCCAACGGGCGTCTGGCCATCGACACGCAGACCGCTTACGCCCTGGCGCTCTACTTCGACCTCGTGCCGGAAAACCAGAAGCAGCGTGTTCTGGGCGATCTGGTGACGAGGCTGGACAAAGACAACAACCATCTGAAGACCGGTTTCGTCGGCACGCCGCTGATCTGCCAGGTGCTTTCGGACAACGGAGAGCACAAGCTCGCCACCCAGATCTTCCTGAACGAAGACTTCCCGAGCTGGCTCTACGAGGTCAATCTCGGGGCCACCACCGTCTGGGAACGCTGGAATTCCGTGCTCGCCGACGGTTCGATGAACCCAGCCGGCATGAACTCGCTCAACCACTATTCCATCGGCGCGATCATGGAATGGGCCTATCGCTATGTGTTGGGCATCGCCGGGCACGAACACGGGTATCGCGAGATCACCCTCGCTCCGCAATTCGACTACCGGCTGAAGCACGTGCGCGGCCACTACCGCAGTTCCTACGGGGATCTGCAGGTCGAGTACCAGTTGGAAAGTGATGCAGAGCATACCGTTACGTTGGATGTCGAAGTGCCGTTCGGCCAGAGCGTGACGGTCAAGCTGCCGCGCAGCCAACACGCGGAAGTCAGCGTCAACGGGCAAGCCGCGTCGCAGCCGCTCGTTCTGACCAACGGGACGTACCATATCGCGTATCGGCCCGATGAGGACTATATTGAGCACTACAACCTTGACATGCCCGCCTCGGCCCTGATGGCCGACAAGGACCTGTTGAAGCAGCTCGAACCCATTAACGGTGTCTTCGGATTCCTGCAGCAGGACGGCAACCTCGACAATTTCGGGTCGCTTTCCCTGGTCAAGATGAATACCATGTTCCCGTTCGTCAACATCTCGGCGGAGGACTTCGGCAAGATCAAGGCCATCATGGACAAGACACCGCTTGAAAGTGAAAGGAGATTCCTTGATGAAAGGCGCTCTCTTTGATTTGGACGGCGTGATCGCCGATACCGCCGTCTACCATTTCCAGGCCTGGCGCAAGCTGGTCAAAGACCATTTTGACCGTGAGCTTCCCGACGAACTCGAGGAGAAGACCAAGGGCGTCAGCCGTGTGGATTCGCTCAAGGTCATATTGAACTATCTTGGCATCACGGTGCCGCAGGCGCAGTTCGACGCCATGGCCGCCGAAAAGAACGAGGCCTACCGCGGGCTTTTGGCCGGGCTTACCTCGGCCGATATCCTGCCGGGCATTCCGGAGTTGATCGCGCAGATGAAACAGCGCGGGGTCAAGCTTTCATTGGCCTCAGCCAGCATGAACGGCCCGTTCATCCTTGAAAAGCTTGGGCTTTCGGATACGTTTGACGCCATCGCCGACCCGAGCAAAGTGGCCGCCGGCAAGCCCGCGCCTGACATCTTCCTCGAAGCCGCCTCCGAAATCGGGGAAAAGCCGGAAGATTGCGTGGGGCTTGAGGATTCCGTCGCAGGGATCACCGCCATCAACGCGGCGGGAGCGTTCTCGGTCGGCGTCGGCAGCCCCAACGAACTTGGACACGCCAAGTTGCTGGTGCCGAATACCGCCGCGCTGAAGTATGACGAAATCGAAACGGCGTGGCAAAATCACAAGTCGGCAAATAGAAAATTGAGAATGGCATAATTCCAATGATTTGAAAAATCTATCTGCTGACTTGTGATTTACGCCGATCTGTCGTAACCCGCAGGTTTAACTGAAATGTAATAATGCCGTGAGACCATAGAGGTATGGATAAACAGCAAGAATTCGCCTTGCGCACCGTCGAGGAGCGCGATGTGCGATTTATTCGTTTGTGGTTCACCGACGTGCTGGGGACGTTGAAGTCCGTGGCCATCGCACCTGCCGAACTTGAGGATGCCTTCGAGGAAGGCCTTGGTTTCGACGGTTCGGCGATCGAGGGCATGACCCGCGTCTCGGAAGACGACATGATCGTCAAGCCGGACCCTTCCACCTTCCAACTGTTGCCTTGGCGTGACGGCCCGCAAGGCACCGCCCGCATGTTCTGCAACATCCTGACGCCTGACGGCGAACCGTCGCTCGGAGACCCGCGCCATGTCCTGGAACAGGAGCTGGAAAAAGCCAAGGAGAAGGGCTTCACCTTCTACGTCCACCCGGAGATCGAGTTCTATCTCTTCGAGCAGCAGGACGATTGGGGAGTGCCGCCCACGCCCGTCGACTACGGCACCTACTTCGACCACGTGCCGCGCAGCCCCGGGATGGACTTCCGCCGCGCCGCCGTCAACATGCTCGAGCAGATGGGCATTTCCGTCGAGTATTCGCACCACGAGGTAGGCCCAGGCCAGAACGAGATCGACCTGCGCTACGCCGACGCGATGGCGACATCCGACAACATCATGACCTTCCGCACCGTGGTCAAGGAGATTTCGCTCGAACGCGGCATCCACGCCAGCTTCATGCCCAAGCCCCTGACCGACCAGCCCGGCAGCGGCATGCACACCCACCTGAGCCTTTTCGAAGGGGATTCGAATGCCTTCTACGAGGCCGGCCAGGAGTTCAACATGTCGCTGATCGCCCGCCAGTTCGCCGCCGGCATCCTCTACCACGCCCGCGAAATCAGCGCGATCACCAACCAGTACGTCAACTCCTACAAGCGTCTCTGGGGCGGCAACGAGGCCCCGAGCTACGTGTGCTGGGGCCACAACAACCGTTCCGCGCTGCTGCGCATCCCGCAGTACAAGCCCGGCAAAGGCAATTCGGCGCGTATGGAATACCGTGCGCTCGACCCGGTGGCCAACCCGTATCTGGCGTTCTCTGTACTGCTGGCCAGCGGCCTCGACGGCATCGAGCAGAAGATGACGCTCGCGGAGCCAACCAGCGACGCGGTCTGGGACCTGACCGACGCCGAGCGCAAGTCGATGGGCATCGAGCCGTTGCCACAGGACCTTGACGAGGCGCTCAAAGTGATGGAGAAATCCGATTTTGTCGCCGGAGTCTTGGGTGAGCATGTCTTCGAGTACTTCCTGCGCAACAAGCGCCAGGAGTGGGACGATTACCGCCGTCAGGTCACCCGCTACGAGCTGGAGAAATTCCTGCCGAAGCTCTGATTGCCTTATTTTCGCGGGTCGCCGAACCAGTTGTCGTAGATTAGGGCGAAGTTGCGGTTGCCGTAGCTCGAGCACGAGTCGCCCTCGTTGAAGCCCGCGGCCAGCGCGGCGGTATTGGGCTGGTAGGGCGTGTAGACGTAAAGCAGCGCCGTGGCTGAGTTGCGGATGTAGACCTGGGAGCCGCCGCAGCTTTTGTTCGGATGGTACTGCACGTAGTTGAGCGTGCCGGCATGATAGCCGTACTGGCTTTCGTGGGCCTGATAGTATTTGAAGCGCTTTGCCGAGCCATAGACCTGATTGAAGAACCCGGCATATTCCGGGTCGCAATCGGCGTCGTCCGGGCAGCTCAGGCCCATGGCGGCCTTGTACTGGAAGTCGGTGGGGTTGGCCGAACCGACGAGATGCTGCTCCTTTTGCATCACGGTCAGGAGCACTTTTTCGCTGACGCCGCAGGCCTGCGATGACTTGTAGATGATGGCGCTTGCGGACTCGCCTTTGGCTCCCTTATAAGCCTTGCACAGGCTGTTGGCGACGATGTCGGTGGTATCGAAGGTTTTGACGGGCAGGCAGTTGGCTGAGGTGCAGTTCGGGCCGTGCTTGATGATAAAGGCCTGCACTTCGGCCTGGCTCATGGCGTCGGCATTGAAAAACTGCGCGTCCGAGATGATGTTGCCGGGGTCGAAATCGTACTTCTGTACCATCTCTTCCTGCCGCTTTTGAGCCTCGGTGACTTCGATATGCCACTGGACCATACGAATCAGTCCCATCACCAGCGCCATCACGCAGATTACCGCGACGATGCTACCGAGCACGACGCCGACTTTCGCAGGAACGCCAGCCTTGCGCCACTTGCGTTTGCAGGTGGCGATGAATGCGCCAGGGGAGTGGGAATGGCTGCGGGATTTGGAAGATGAGGTCACAAGCTCAATGCTATCGTTCGCCCATGAAAGTTATCTTATAGTGATTTTTGTCTGCGCGATGTCGAGGCACATGCGTCGTGAATATTCCAGTCGATCGTTGGACTGGAACATATTGCGAAGTCAATGTTGCCGTGGGTACGGGTTGTTCCAATTATGAGCGGATTGGATGTTTTATACCGCGAGTGCGCCTGGCTGCATGGTTTGTTCCGGTTCACCAACGGACCGCAGCAAACCATGCAACTGGGGTGGAACGGATGCGGCGATTAAGCCAATAGTTTCCGTATGCGCTTGAGACTGGCGGGGGACTTGGTGCCCAGTTCCTGAGCCCACAGCGAGACGTAGAATTCCTCGAGCATCCAGCGAGCCTGCTCCACTTGTTTTCCATAGGCTTCACGGCGCGGACCGGCGGGTTCGGCCTTGAGCTTTTCCTCGGCTCTTGTGACCAGGTCCTTGGCCTCGTCGGCCTCCCATGCCCAGCGAACGTCGCGGTTCTTGTCGGTTTTGGCCTTCTTCACGCGCATCAGGTCGGCGTGAAGGTAGCGCTCGATATTGGGCAGGGCTTGCGGCGGGGTCTTGCCGATAAATCCGGGGTAAACGAGGGTGGCGATGTGCTCGCGTACCGATTGCAACACAGCCAGCATGTTGAGGTCGGCCTTGCCGCCCACCGCCGAATCGACAGCGGCATAACGCTTGAGAATGGCGATGACGTCATGGGCCACGGCGTAGACCGTGTCCTCGAAGGTTTCGCTCACTCCGCTCACGGCCTCGGCCAGCGCGGTGTCGTCGGCGAGCTTGTCGATATGGGGAAGCAGACGTTTGACTGCAGCCAGTTCGAGATCGTCGACCAGCAGCTTTGTCGATTTGTATGGTGCACTGGCGAGCATCAGCGCCTCGCTGCCAAGCCAACGCGACGAAATGCGGTCTTCGGGAAGCTTCAGCTTCTCGTAGGCGGCTTGCCAAAGCATTTCGGCGCGGGAGACCGTGGTGGCGCCGGCCTTGTTCAGCAGGTTCGCCTGCGCGACCACTTTGCCCTGGGACTTGGCCTTGCTGGCCTGACGCTCCACGGTTTTGCGGGCGCTGGCTTGGGCCTGGCGGGCGAACTTGCGTTGCAGTTCGCCCAGCGATTTGCCGGTGCCGAGCACGCGATAACGCTGGGTTTTGCCGTGACGTTGGGCACGGAACGTTGCGTCGTCGATGATGGTCGGATTGTTGGCGTTGCCTGAATTGTTTCGATTATCCCGTCCCGATTGGGCATCGGTGTTGCCGATATCCTTGCCGCGATTCGAACCCGAATCGTTTGCGTACTTATTGTAGGGTTTCGCTGCGCTGCTGGTATTGGTGGTATCAACGTGATGATGGCCGCTTTTGCCGTTGTGTTTGTCTCCGTGACGGCCTTTGCCGGGTGTCGGCGGCAACGGTTCCTCGACGCTGAACGTGACGCGCAGGTAGAGTGAGAGTTTGTCGAGCTGGTCGCTGTTGAAGTCCTCGGGGTGGATGGTGGCGTTGACGCTGGTGATGGCGGCGTAGGTGAAGGCATGCGCGAAGTCGGGCCAGCGCACGGTGCCGGTCGCCTCGTCAACCGGTGGCAGGTTCGGTTTGCCCTCCGTTCCCGAGCCGGGCGGGTTTGGGTAGCGTTCGTCGATGGCGGCGCGGATGGTGCGGGCGGTGTCGGGCGCGGGCACGAACTGGACGCGCAACGATTTCGGCAGTGACTTGATATAGCCCAGAATCAGCTCGTCCAGAAGCCCCGGGACGTTCCAAGTGAACTGTTCGGGGGTCAGTCGGGACAAGGCTTTGATGGGGATATGCACCGTCACGCCGTCGGCCGGGTCGCTGGGATCGTAGATATAGCTGAGCCTCAGATCGATGGGGGTGCCGTCGCTGCCGAGCGTGTGCCATTGGTCGGGATAGTCGCGCAAATCCACGGATTCGTGCGATTGGAGGCGTTCCACCTTGTCGGGGTCGAAATCAAGCAGGTGCGGCTGCGTTTCGTGGATGGACTTGACCCACTTGCCGAGGTCGGCGACGCTGGTGACGTCGGCCGGGATGACGGCGTTGTAGAAGTCGAAAAGGTCTTCGTCGCTGACTGAATCGGAGATCTGGCGGGTGCGGTTGGTATCGTCCACCGCGTCCTGAAGGATGTCGCGGTTGGCCTCTACGAAATCGTCGTAGGAGAAGCGCTGTTGGATATCACCTTCGACCAGCCCTTGACGAATCAGAAAATCGCGGGCTTCGGGAGGATTGATACGGCCCCATTGCACCGGCCGGTCCTGCACGATCGGCAGGCCGTAAAGCAGCACTTTCGAGCTGGCAATGGCGCTGCCGCGTGAACCTGACCAGTGCGGCTCGGCATAGGTGACGCGGGTGAGGCTTCCGGCCAACGGTTCGGCCCACGCCGGGTCGATGGCCGCGGAATAGCGTGCCCACAGCCGTGAGGTCTCGGTCAGGTCGGTCGACATCACCCAAGGCGGGGTCGATTTGGCCACCGATGAAGCCGGGAAGAGCGCGAAACGGGTGCCGCGCGCACCCTGGTACTCGTTCTTCGACTGTTTGGCGGCGCGTTTCATGGCCTTTGCCTTTGCCACACCCTTGAGCCCGGAGAAGTCCGAGGCCTTGGGCTCGCGCACCACCTGCATGCCCATCATCGAAAGCAGGCCGGCGAGCATAGAGGAATGGATACCCTGCGCATCCCACGAGCAGCACAAGGAGTGTGCCGCCTGCTGGTTGATGGGCAGCATGAGAATTTCCGGTACCGGGCGCGAAATCGGGGCCGGCTTGCCGACCTTGAAATGCATCTGCCGGCACATCTGCCGCAGCTGGGAGACGAGGTCGCGCCATTGCCGAAGCCGAATGAAACTGAAGTATTCGGACTTGCAGATCTTGCGCAGCTTGGCATTGCCGGTATGGTTGCCGTCGCTGCCTTCGTCGGGGCCGAAGATGTGGTCCCACATATTGAGCGCCGTAAGAAAATCGCTGGTCTCGTCGGCGTAACGGTTGTGGACGCGGTCGGCTTCGGCACGGATTTCGTTGGGGCGCTCGCGCGGGTCCTGCAGACTGAGGAAGGCGACGATGACCAGCACTGCGGCAAGCGTGTTGGGCGTGGCTTTTTGCGCCGCTTCGAGAATCATACGGCCGAGACGGATATCGATGGGAATGCGCGAAAGCTGGCGGCCGGTGTGGGTCAGGCGCACCTCGCCGTGCTTGCGGGCGATGGCCTTGAGCTCTGTTAATTCATTGAAGCCGTCGGAAACGGAACGGGTGTCGGGCGGGTCGATGAAGCCGAAATGGGTCACGTCGTCGGCCGTGCGTGCCACGCCCACCGAAAGCATATGTAATACAACTGCACCGAGTGAGGTACGAAGGATTTCCGGCTCGGTGAAACGAGGGCGGGACTCGTAGTCGTCCTTGGAATAGAGACGGATGGCGATGCCGTCGGCGATACGGCCGCAGCGGCCGCTTCGCTGGTCGGCGCTGGCCTGGCTGATGGCCTCGATCGGCAGACGCTGCACCTTGGCGGATTTGGAATAGCGTGAGATGCGGGCTTCGCCGGGGTCGACCACGTAACGGATGCCGGGCACGGTCAGCGAGGTTTCGGCCACATTGGTGGCGATGACGATGCGCTGGTGGGAATGGTGTTCGAATACCCGGTGCTGCTCTTTGGAGGAGAGGCGGGCGTAGAGCGGCACGATTTCCAGCGCGTCCGGGCGACGCATGTCGGCGGCACGAGGGCCGAAATGATGACGGATGGCATCTTCGTACTCGTGGATGTCGCGCTCGCCGGAAGCGAAGACGAGGATATCGCGTGGTCCGCGGTCGTGCGAGGAGTGGATGACCAGTTCGGCGCAGGCGCGTGCCACGGCGCGGGGCATGTCCTCGCTGCCGGTGTTGCCGGAACCATTGCTGCCGTTGCTGTTACCATCGCCGGCGCCCGGAATTTCGCCGTTCTCGTCGGGCAACGAGCCGTCGGCAAAGCCCGGTACATGTCGCATCAAAGCCGGCATCCCACCCAACGGTTCGTAGACGATCTGAACCGGATACGTGCGTCCGGAGACTTCGATGACGGGCACCTTCGTATGCAGCGCGTCTTCGAAATGCTCCTTGAATTTCACCGAATCGATGGTGGCGGAGGTGATGATGAGCTTCAGGTCGTGGCGTTTCGGCAGCAATGCGGTCAGATAGCCAAGCAGGAAGTCGATGTTGAGGCTGCGTTCGTGCGCTTCGTCGATGATGATGGTGTCATAGCGCGAAAGCCGTGGATCGTGCTGGATCTGGGCCAGCAGAATGCCATCGGTGACGATGCGCAATCTGGTTTTCGGTGAACTTTCGTCGGTGAAGCGCACCTGATAGCCGATTTCCTCGCCTAGCTTGACACCCATTTCGTCGCAGATGCGCTCAGCCACGGTGCGTGCGGCCAGGCGGCGTGGCTGGGTGTGCACGATCTGATGGCCGTGGGTGCCGCGGCCCATTTCGAGCAGCATTTTCGGAATCTGGGTGGTCTTGCCCGAACCGGTCTGCCCGGAGACGATGACGACCTGCGAATCCCGCACGGCGCGCTGGATTTCGTCGCGCGCCGTGCTGACCGGCAAATCTGATGGATAATGGTATTTCATAAGCTCTCTAATAGTACGCACAACCCCGGCGAACCGGGAAAATCGGCTATCTCGATAACCGTTCGATAAATCAACAGGCGTTGTGAGGGCGTAAATTTTATCGAACGGCATACATGTTTTCGTTCGTTTTTACGTCCGATACTTACGCCCGATGCCTTGTCGGCCGCGGTGATTCGTTGTAGTTTCTTGATTCTTTGTTATATTGCGCGATTTACCTTGCGTTTTCTTCGTTTGACCGATGGATTTCGATGACGCGATACCCCTTCGAACTTGCGTATTTCGCAACGGTGAAATTATCGCTGAGTTGCGTAGAAAGCCACTTGATCAGTGAGTCGCTGCCGAGATTTTTCTGCACCACAAGATAGGCGTATCCGCCGGCCTTGAGTCGTGGAAGCCAAGCCATCAATAACGTATGCAGCTCATCTTTGCCCACGCGAATCGGCGGGTTCGACCAGATCAAGTCAAAGGTCAAATCTTCTGGTATGTCTGCGGCTTTGACCGCATGGATACGTTCGCCAAGCCCCAGTTTTTCGGCATTGGCTTTGGTCAGTTCCAACGCGCGTTCGTTGATGTCAAGCGCCCAGATGTCGGCTTTGGGTGATTCCATTCCCATCGCCAGCGCAATCGGACCCCAGCCGCAGCCGATGTCGAGAAACGTCCCGTTTTCCGGCACTTCCGGCGCGTGCCGCAGCAAAACTGAAGTTCCCGGATCCAGCCGACGCCCCGAAAACACCCCGTTGGAAACCTCAACGTCCACCTCGTGCCCGCGTAGTGTGACGTGCAGGTTGCGTCGTACATCGCGCGATGTGGGTTGCGCCGAAAAATACTGTTCCGATTGTGTTGACTTTTGCGTTGTTTGTGCTGGTTTTAACTTTGCCTGTTTAGCTTGCGCTGTCTGTGTTCCTTTGGCTTTGTTCTCGCCCATATCGTCCCATTCGATTTGTCTCGCCGCGGCCCTCAGCCACACGTCGATGATCAGGCTATCAATATTATTCCCAGACCGGAACAGCAGGAATTACGCAGATGGCCTCTGACATGTAAGCCAGAGGCCATCGTATAGGAAGGATGCATCAAGAAACACCCTTCAACCAAAGAACACGTTCCTTAAAAAAGTCGTTGCGCACCGCCTTGCATGTCAGGAACGTCAGCACGTCTTCAGTCGACGTATCCATTATAACCGGTACAATCGGACATGTCGAGAAACTCTCTCAGCCGAGAGTGGATTGACCGCGCGGCAACAGTCGTGGCGACGCAGCCACGTTCAACGTGGCTTTATTTATAGGGAAGTGTCTTATGGCACAAGATCAAGATGAAGAGCCGCGAAGCGACTCGATTATGAAGTTCCTGATGGTGCTGGTCATCGTCTTGTCGGCGAAAGTCGATGCGATGGTGGCTGACGTCATCTGTCTGGCTCTTGCGAGCTGGTCGATGTGGGAACATCATGTGACGAGTCGCGCGTAACAGCACACTCAGCCTCTCGCTTGAAAAGGTGGGAGGTCACCTAATCTTGATATATCTTAGATACGGAATAATGATTTACTGAGAAGGTTGGCTTATTGGTTACTGACGACGGGCGTAAGGACGTTCAAGGCGAGCAGCGCGAGCAGAACGAGGTGCTGGGGCGCAAGTCTGACATCTTGCAGGAGAGCAGCGATGGTCGCGCTCCCGGGGCCGAGGAATGGAGCGAGCGCGAGTCGCGCAACGAGCTCAAGCACGTCACCGGCCTGGGGGAAATGCAGGACGAAACCGACGTCGAATACCGCAAGGTCCGCCTTGAGTGCGTCGTTTTGGTGGGGGTGTGGTCGAATGTCGACACCACCATCGAGCAGGCCGAAGAATCCTTGCGTGAACTTGCGGCCCTCGCGCACACGGCAGGTGCCGTCGTCTGCGATGGTGTATTACAGCATCGTCTGAAGCCTGATGCCGCCACGTACGTCGGGCGAGGCAAAGCCAAGGAAATTGCCGGAATCGTCGCCCAATGTGAGGCCGACACCATCATCGTCGACGGCGACCTGGCTCCCAGCCAACGTCGTGCGCTCGAAGACGCCACCAAAGTCAAGGTGGTCGACCGCACCGCCGTCATTCTCGACATCTTCGCCCAGCATGCCACCAGCCGCGAGGGCAAGGCACAGGTGGAGCTGGCGCAGTTGGAATACATGCTTCCGCGTTTGCGTGGCTGGGGTGGTTCGCTCTCCCGTCAGGCGGGAGGCCAAGCGGCGGGTGTCAACGGCGGCATCGGTTCGCGTGGCCCGGGCGAGACGCAGATCGAAATGGATCGTCGTGTCATCCGCACCCGCATCGCGCGCCTCAAAAAGCAGATACGCGCCATGGCCCCGGCCCGTGCGGTCAAGCGCGGCTCCCGCCATCGCTACGGACTGCCTACGGTGGCTGTGGTTGGCTATACGAACGCCGGCAAGTCCTCGCTGGTCAACCGCCTGACCAATTCCGGCGAGCTGGTCGGCAACGCTTTGTTTGCAACCCTTGATACCGCGGTTCGTCGCGCCAAAGCCGCCGACGGACGCCTCTATGCCTACGTCGATACGGTCGGTTTTGTGCGCCGCCTGCCCACTCAGCTGGTCGAGGCGTTCAAGTCCACCCTCGAGGAAATCGGTGAGGCCGACGTCATCCTGCACGTCGTCGACGCTTCCACCACCGACCCGTTCGCCCAGATCGAGGCGGTCAACGACGTGCTCGTCGGCATCGATGGAGTCTCCGACATCCCGCGCATTCTCGCGTTCAACAAGGCCGACCAGGTCGATCAAGGAACGCTTGATCGCCTGCACAATATCCGTCCTGACGCCCTTATCGTCTCCGCGGCGGATGAAAGCGGCCTGGACGACCTGTGCAAGACTGTGGAAAAGGCGTTGCCCGTGCCGCAAGTCCATGTCGAGGCGCTGCTGCCGTATACCGACGAGGCCGGTTCGCTGCTTTCGCGCGTGCGCGAATACGGAAAAGTGGAGCAGGAGGATTATCGGGCCGACGGCGTTGCATTGCAGGCCGATGTCGATTCTCGTTTGGCCGCACAGGTGATGGATCAGGCTATCGGTTAAGTATGTTGGCTTGAGCTGCTTCTGCACGGCGTCGTCAGGCAATCGACCAAGCGTTTTGCAATGATCGCAAGGTTTATTGCAATACGCTAACCGATAATAATAGTGCTGTTCAAACGACGTTGAAGACAGATAATTCAAGGCGTTTCCTTGTGTTGTAGTCCGTCTAACAAGACAACTCCTAGACTGTGACGAATTTCAAATTTTATGTATGCCACCTGATAAAATGAAACAAGCCACAAATTCCGTTTTGGTGCCGATGGCAATCGGCAGGACGGAGCCGCCGGCATCGGGAACGTGCCATTGATACGTTCTTGAAAATCATGCCGGTCAAGGTTTGCGGCAATCACAATGACGAGATGCACGGCGCTGCTATACGGTGGCGTTCGGCATGCTCGCATAACTGCGTGAAAGAGGTCCGAACGAATGGATGCAACATACCCGTCGGTCATCGTTCCTCTTGAAAGCACTTATTTTGAAAGGGTTCAATCATATGTCCAATTCGATTAAACCGACCAAACTTGCCATCATCGGAGCCGGGGCCGTCGGCTCCACGCTCGCCTTCGCCGCCGCCCAGCGTGGCGTCGCCCGCGACATCGTGCTCGAAGACATCAACAAGGAGCGTGTCGAGGCGGAAGTCCTCGATATGCAGCACGGTTCGAGCTTCTATCCCTCCGTTTCGATCGCCGGCAGCGACGACGTGGAGATTTGCCGTGACGCCGACATGGTGGTCATCACCGCGGGCGCGCGCCAGAAGCCGGGCCAGACCAGGCTCGACCTCGCCAACGCGACCGTCAACATGATGAAGTCCATCGTCCCCGGCGTCATCAAGGTCGCCCCGAATGCCATCTACATGCTCATCACCAACCCGGTCGACATCGTCACTTACGTGATGCTCAAGCTCTCCGGCCTGCCCGCCAACCAGATTTTCGGCTCGGGCACCAACCTCGACACGGCCCGCCTGCGTTTCCTCATCGGCCAGCAGACCGGCGTCAACGTCAAGAACGTGCACGCCTACATCGCCGGCGAACACGGCGACTCCGAAGTACCACTGTGGGCCTCGGCCACCATCGGCGGGGTCACCATGTGCGACTGGAAGGAGCTGCCCGGCCACGAGCCGCTCGACGCCGCCAAGCGTGAGGAGATCCACCAGGAGGTCAAGAACGCCGCCTACCGCATTATCAACGGCAAGGGCGCCACGAACTTCGCCATCGCCATGTCCGGCGTCGACATCATCGACGCGGTTTTGAATGATTCGAACCGCGTGCTGCCGGTCTCTTCGCTCTTGCAGGACTTCCACGGCATCTCCGACATCTGCATGTCCGTGCCGACCCTGGTCAACCGTTCCGGCGTCAATTCCCACATCAACACGCCGCTTTCCGACCACGAGCTCGCCCAGCTGCGCCGTTCGGCCGACACGCTGAAGGAAACCGTCGCCAAGTTCGGTTTCTGATCCCGCACTCTTACGCGTATGCCGTCTCTGCTTCTATGGAGCAGGGGCGGCATTTGTCGTTGTCGGACCAGACGCGTTGGCCGTCCGTTCATTGAGACAAGAACTATCGTGAAGTGATTGGTTGTGTATAGTGTCCATAACCCACGCAAAAGAACGTCAGCCTGAAATGTCGCGATTCAACGATGCTCGCCTTGACGCCAAAGGGGATAGGACGTGGGCAAGATGGAAGTGAAAAATGCTCAAAACCGTCATATTCGCATTGTTGCCGATACTGGTCACCATGTTGCTCGGCGCCTTTTCCGCCAAACGTGGCGATTTCGACAGCACCGACAGCAGCAGACTCATCAAATTCGTGATGAATTACGCGCTGCCCATGCACGTTTTCGGTGGTATCTGGGCCACCAAGCGCAAGCTGATCGTCGAGGACATCCCGTTGGCTTTGTGGATGCTCGGCGCGATGCTCGTCTCTTATTTCCTGCTTTATTTCATCTATTGGAAAATCGTCAAAAAAGAAAGCGGCCTTTCTTCCCTGCGTGCGCTTTCGGTGGCTGATCCGTCCATTCCGTTCATCGGTTCCGCGGTGCTCCCGCTGTTCTTTGACGAGACCATCAGCGCCATCGACATCGGCATCGCCAGCCTTATCATCAACGTGATTCTGGTCCCCTTCGTCTATGAAGCGCTCGCCGTGGACGTGAACAAAGAGGACGGACCGAAGATTTCCGGCGGCAAAAGGCTGGTGAAAGGGCTCACCAAGCCATTGGTGCTTGCCGCATTCCTTGGTTTCATCCTCTCGATTTGCGGCTGGTCGATGCCTGGCGTTCTCGAGCCCACGTTCACGGTGCTCGGCAAGACGGCTGGTGGTGTCGCGATGTTCGCCACCGGTATCGTGCTGGTGACCCGCAAGATCTCCTTCAGTCCGCAGGTCTGGCTGACGGTTGGCTTGAAGAACATCCTTTATCCCGCCATTATTTGGGGGCTTATGGCGGCCACCGGCATGCCCAGCGAGCTGACGCGCATCGTCGTGATCACCATGGCGATCCCCACCGCCACGCTGCCCACGAACCTCGCCATCGATTACGGTATCCATGAGTCTGAGATGGCTTCGACGCAATTCTTGAGCACGGTGCTTTCCTTCATCACCTTGAGCTGCGCGATGCTGTTGTTGCAGTAAGGGAAAATCGTTGGCATCAATGGGTTTTGTCGTATCGGTTGCAGCGGTGTAGGCCGATTGTTGACAATGAAAAAGATTGTCGGTTTTAGTGTCAAAGAAAAGCGAAACGGACAATATTGTGCGACCTGTTTGTTCTTCGGCTCTGAGTCGTAAAACCCAACTCCCGCTTACGTTTTGACGCGTATAGTGTCACCAGTAACGCAACGTTTGACATCGGAAGAGCCTACGTCAAATCGGCGAAGGCGAGAGATGGACGTTCCGTTTTCGTTGATGGCGATGAATGCAGGGCAAGGAGAGGATATGGTTTCGCGAGGGCAAAGGGCTGAGGGGCACAAAAGCGTGAGGACGCAATCTGCGGATGGCCAGGCGGATGGTCAGGCGGATGGTCAAGACAAGGCGAAGGAACATCAGACCAGGCTCATGGTGACGCTGGGGCTTACCCTGACGATTTTCGTGGTCGAAGTCGTTGGCGCCATCATCACTGGATCGCTCGCGCTTCTGGTCGATTGTGCCCATACGCTCACGGATGTCGCGGTGCTCACCGCCTCCACGATTACGGCGGTGCTGATGCGCAGGCGGCCGAACAAGGAACGCACATGGGGCTGGGCTCGGCTCGAGCCGATTACCGCAGGTCTTGGTGCCTTGATCCTGATGGCGGTCGGGGTCTACGCGCTGGTCGAGGCGGTTCTGCGCTTGGCCGGGGTCTCTGGTGAGGAAGTGCAAAGCGTCGGCATGCTGCTGGGCTTCGGCATTCTAGGGCTGGTGTTCAACCTCATTTCCGTGTTCGTGCTTTCCGGGCAGCACAAGGACAACATGAACATGCGTGCCGCTTTCCTTGAGACCATGAACGACGCCCTTGGTTCCTTCACCGTAGTGGTCTCGGCCATCGTCATCATGACCACCGGCTGGCACGGCTTCGACGCAGTGGCCGGTGCGGTTATCGCCCTGCTTATCGTGCCGAGGGCGTTTGTGCTGATGAAGAACGCGGTCAAGGTGTTGCTGGAGGAGACGCCGGAAGGTCTGGATCTGGACGAGGTGCGCAAGCACATGAAAAGCGTCGACCATGTTGTCGACGTCCACGATGTGCATGCCTCCACGGTGGCGACCGGCATGCCGATCCTTACCGCCCACGTCGTGGTGGAGCCGGGCCTGACGATGGATCAAGGTGCCGAAATTCTGCATCAGCTGCACACTTGCCTGACCGAGCATTTCTCGGTCTCGATTCCACACACCACTTTCCAGCTGGAACCGGAGGGCTTCAGCCGAGCCCAAAGCGAGGAAATCCATCGCTGAAAAAGGTTGGCGGTGAAAGGCAAGAGGTTGGTTTTGCCGACGTTTTGCTGTTGCCGTCGAGTATCGATATAGAATATAGAATTCTGCGTCATTTCGAGAATGGAATGGGATGTTCGTAGGTTTCCATGTACGGTTGCCGAAACACAACATGCCGATATACAGATGTATTGCGATATCGGCATGTTGTCGAAATGAGTATCGACTCAGATTTTGCGCAGGACGGTGACGACCTTGCCCATCACCTTGGCATAGGTGCCGTCGATGGGGGAGTAGGCCGGGTTATGCGGCATCAGCCAGACATGGCCGTGGTCCTTCTGGAAGGTCTTGACCGTGGCCTCGCCATCGAGCAAGGCTGCGACGATGTCGCCGTTTTCGGCCGTCTCCTGTTCGCGTACCACCACGAAATCGCCGTCGCAAATGGCGGCATCGATCATCGAATCGCCGTGAACCTCGAGCATGAAAAGGTTGCCGTTGCCGGTGAGCCGTTCCGGCAGTCTCATCACGTCATCAACGTGCTGTTCTGCGGTGATGGGTGTGCCTGCGGCGATGCGGCCGACCAGGGGAATATCGTGCGACTGGGCGATGGCCTCATCCGTTTCGTCCTCGGAGCTGAATGGAAGAACGGTGGACGTATGGCTGCCTTCGGCGACATTGGACTCGGTTTCCACCAACTCGATGGCGCGCCCCTTGTTGGCGTTCATCCTGATATAGCCCTTATCTTCAAGTACCTCAAGCTGATGCTTGACCGATGAAGGGCTTTTGAGCCCTGCTTCCTCGCCTATCTCGCGGAATGAAGGTGCAAAGCCATAACGTGAAACATGCATGCGAACGGCTTCCAATACTTTGCGTTGCCGGTCCGTCAGCTGTTGGTTCGGTGTGGCCTGGGCAAAGTTGCCATGCGGGTTATGGATAGGTGGGAGGGTGCTCACGATAGTTCCTTTCGGCGTTTGACTTACAGCATAACCCAGTTTCGCAGAAAAATCAAACAGATGTTCGATTCTGACTTGCTTTTTTCGAACATGTGTGCCAATATAGAACAAACGTTCGTTAGTACAGATGTTCGAAGGAGTGCAGAAGATGAGTGAAAAAGCCAGTGGTTCCAAAGTTCGCAGTGCCGCCAATCGTCGTCGTATCGCTCGCAACAGGGCTGTTGCAGCGGTTGTGCTGGCCGTCGTCGTGTTTTTCGGATGGCAGGCAGTGGCCCCGCATGTCGCCAATTCGGCGACCGGTGACACCAATGTAGTGAGTTATACGGTTCGTCCGGGCGATACGTTGTGGTCGTATGCCCAGCAGATCACGCCGAAAAACAAGAACGTGGGCGACACGGTCGCCGAAATCATGGATCTGAATCAGTTGGATTCGGCTCAGTTGCAGCCCGGCCAAAGGATCGTGGTGCCTGAAGAGGCGTAAACCTGTCAAGCGGGCAGCGTCCGCTTCCTGATGTCGATGAGCGGAGACGGTTAGAAATTATGAATATGTCTACTTTAAATGAGGTGTTATGCCTACTCATCGGTAGACAATAAGGTTGAAACGTACTGAAATATCGACACACCGTTCTCCCGCCCTCTGGATATGGTGACAGTATGCATTGTCCTTTTTGCCAGAATGATGACACTAAAGTAGTCGATACGCGTATCAGCGAGGATGGTCATTCCATCCGACGCAGACGCGAATGCCCTGAGTGTGGCCGCAGGTTCACGACGGTGGAGACGACGATGCTTCTGGTCACCAAGCGTTGTTCGGGCAATCTGGAGCCGTTCGATCGGCAGAAGGTTATCAACGGGGTCCGCAAGGCCTGCCAGGGCAGACCCATTGATGGGGATGCGTTGAAGCAACTGGGGCAACAAGTCGAAGAGGATCTGCGCAGCCAAGGTCTGGCGCAGGTGAAGTCGGAAGACATAGGCAAGGCAATCCTGAAACCATTGCGAGAGCTCGATGAGGTGGCATATCTGCGCTTTGCCAGCGTCTATCAGAATTTCAACGGGCTGGCCGATTTTCAGAAGGCCATCGATGATTTGAAACGTGACAAGGCCGCTTCCGACAAATAGTGCGTTTACGATACCAGGATTCCCTCGTATAGCGGAAACCGCTGAAATCCGGATAAAAAGATTTCCGCGGTTTCCGCTGTTTTATGCTTGCGTTGGTTGGGTTGGTTTTCGTATATCGGGATGTCTTGTGGCAATCTGATCCTTGGGAATCGACCTACCGAAACCGTTCACAAAGGTGTCGATTATCTCTCTGGTGTTTTATATGTTGAGCAGACGCTTGTCGTTTTTGGTTTCGATGATGACGAGGCGCTGCGTCGGACGTGTCAGCGCGACATAAAGATCGGCTGCGCCAGAGAGCCGTGACGGCGCGTCCTGCGCGATTTCGCCGGGTTCCACGAGAATCACCGCGTCGTATTCGAGGCCTTTGATCATCTGTGTGTCGCAGACGCTCAATGGCGCGTCGCTGGGAGATTCCTCGGAATTGTCGGTCGCTTCGGATTGCTTATCTTTCTCGGCAATTCCCATCAGTTTCGACGCGATCGCCTCGCCTTTCACCAATACCAAACGGCGGTAAAGCTCTTGGCGAATCCGTGTGTTCAACGATTCCGGGGCGATGACCGCGACGCGTCCGGTGCCATCGTCGGAAATGAATTGCCGCGCCAGTTCCAGCGCTTCATCGCCAAGCACCTGCAGAAGCCCGTGCGCTGAATCGTTTTCGTCGTCTGCGTCCACGTCTATGCGTTTTACGGAATCGGCCATCTTGCGCACGCCCTTGGTGGTCGACACATACAATCCTTCGTTTTCGGCAAATCGGGTGGCCAGTTGCGAGACTTCCTGCGGATTGCGATAGTTGATCGTCAGTTCCTTCAAGTCCCAACCGTCAACCCCGAACAAACGGTCCATGGTCTTTTCCCAGCGACGGGTGCCGCCCAAAGCCGAGGTCTGCGCCACATCGCCGACGATGGTGAAGGAGCGTGAAGGGCAGCGACGCATGAGCATCCGCAAATCCATCGCGGTGAGTTCCTGGGCCTCGTCAATGACGATATGCCCGTACGTCCATTCGCGGTCGGCACCGGCCTTTTGTGCCACGGCTTCGGCATCCAAGCCGTTGATGTTGTCGACCAACATCGAAGAGGTGACGATGCCGGAACCGATGCCAGCCTGCGCCAGTGTGTCCTTGGCGAACTGTTCTTCTTCGTCACGCTTGGCCTTGGCCGCCGCTTGAAGTGCCGAAACCTTCGGGTCGGGGCCGAGCATCTCCATGGCTTCGTCGAGCAGCGGAATGTCGGAGACGGTGAGCGGCGAGTGCCTAGGCCGTGTCAACACCTTAATGTCAGAATCGGAGAGCCACGGGGCGAATCGACGCAGCTGTGCCGGTTTGGCGAAAAGCTGGTCAATAAGCCATGGCGCGTTCATAGGCAGCCAGGCGAGGTTCAGGGCCTTGCGGATTTCGTCATGCATTTTCAGTTGCATCGCAACATCGGAAATTTCCGATTGTTCTGGCGTGTAATCAAGGTTTTCGACGTACCGGTTGCGCATCGCGCTCAAAACGCTGCGCACGAACGTTTCCCGTGCCTTGTTGTGTGGGGAGTGCGTGCGCTTGGCGTCTTCCAGGGCCTGGGCGACGTCAGTTCGGCGCATGGGCACGTTCATGCCGTTGATCCGGACGACGGGCAGGTGCTTGGGGATACGTTCGCGGGCGGCGACGGCGTTGGCGACGGCATTGGCCATGCGTGCTTCGCCCTTGAGCTGGGCTGCACGGGGAGAATCGGTCTTCTGCGCGGCAAAACCGGGCACAAGGTCCCCGATGGTGCGTGAGACCACACCGGTCTCGCCGAGCGAAGGCAACACCTGGTTGATGTAACGCAGGAAAGCCGAACTCGGACCCACCACCAGCACCCCGGAACGCTCGAGCCTGCGCCGATGGGTGTAGAGCAGATAGGCGGCACGATGCAGCGCGACGGCGGTCTTTCCCGTTCCGGGTCCGCCCTGCACCACGATGGCACGGTCCATCGGGGCGCGGATGATGCGGTCCTGCTCGCCTTGGATGGTGGCCACGATATCGGTCATCTTTCCGGTGCGCTTGGAGTTGAGCGAGGCGATCAGCGCACCTTCGCCGGTCAGCGTCCCGGCCTGCTGGGCCTGGCCGACCTGCCCGGAATTGACATCAAGCACCTCGTCCTCGATGCCGATCACCTTGCGGAAATTCAATGTGATATGCCGGCGCATGACAATATCGCCGTGATGGGAGGGGGTCGCTTCGTAGAAAGGCCGAGCCGCCTCGGCCCGCCAGTCGGTCAGAATCGGCTCGTGGTTGACGCTGGAGAGCCCCATGCGCCCGATATAACGTTTTTCGCCCTTGTCGCTGTCGATACGTCCGAAGACCAGCCTGTCCTCGACACCGCGCAGCTGGGTCAGCCTGTCCTCGTACATGGTGGCGAAGGAATCCCGTTCGGTGCGCATGGTCGGTGAGCCGTGGGCGCCGGCGGCGCGAACCGTGTCGAGACGCGAACGGGTCTGGGAACGCAACGAGTCCAATCGGCCGTAGGCACGATCGACCGCATGCTGTTCTTCGTCGATTTGCGAGGAGTAGCTCGACATCTATAGGTTCCCCTTTTACTTTTCTGGTAGTTCGGGTTGTGTTTGTTGCTTAAAAACTCGAATTAATAATTCTAGTCTGTCCTCTCTATTTCTTTGGGCGTGATTGTGCTCTTGGAAAATGAGGTTCGAACAGATGAAAAATCTCGTTATTTGGACGGTTTCGGATAGGTGAATCGACGAATTGTTCAATCCGCTCTTTTGTTTCGCACAAATCAGCCTATGGGCGTTATTTTTCGAATCGCAAAAAGCTTGGGATTGGCTTTTTGAGGCACAAAAGCCAAAAAAATCCTGAGAAACGAATTTTTTTGAAGAAAAATTGATTTTTTTGCGTTTTTGTGGGGAAGAATGGTGATAAGTGGGGTAAGGTGGTGAACTAGTTGTAAGACTTACTAAAAATGCTGGCAATCATTGAAAAAGAGGAGGCGGAATGGCGGGACGCGACAAGAACCCCATCAACGGCGAACCGTTCCTCGATTCCTCCAGCTCTGCATCAAATGCCGGTGCAGCTTCCAATCCTGCCGATTCCGTTACTCCGCCTGCACAAGCGACCGCAATGACTAACGTTGCTGCAGCATCACCCCAGCCGGAACCGTTGCTGCTGGGCACCTACACCCCGAAAATCGATCAGAAGGGACGCATGGCCTTGCCGGCCAAAATGCGCGCCCAACTCGGGGAAGGCATGGTGATGGCGCGCGGTCAGGAAAAATGCGTCTATCTGCTGCCTCAAAGCGAATTTCGTCGTATAGCGGCACGTATCCAGCGTGCCTCGATGGGCAACAAGGCCACCCGAAGCTATCTGCGTGTCTTCCTTTCCGGTGCCGTTGAAGGCGAGCCGGACAAGCAGGGCCGCATTCTGGTGCCGCAGACCTTGCGTAGCTACGCGGGCCTGGGCGGCGACATCGTGGTCATCGGCGTCGGCACTCGGGCCGAGATCTGGAACAAGGAAGCCTGGGACGCCTATCTTGCCGACCAGGAGGAAGGCTATTCCGACATAGCCGATGACGTATTGCCGGCGGTGGAGTGGTGATGAGCGATCTCAACAACATCCATACCCCGGTCCTGCTGGACGAATGCGTCCGACTGGTTGTCCCCGCGCTTAAGCATCCCGATGCCGTGGTAGTCGATTGCACGCTCGGCTTGGCCGGCCACGCGACGGCGTTTTTGAAGGCCGCCCCGCAGGCCCGTCTTATCGGCATCGACCGCGACGAGGAAGCGCTTTCCATGGCCAGCGAACGTATGAAGGAAGAAGGGCTTGACGCCCGGTTCACGCCGGTTCACGCGGCGTTCGACGAATTCGACAGTGTTCTTGAAACGTTGGGGTTAGACCGTGTCGATGCCGCCTTTATGGACTTGGGACTTTCGAGCCTCCAGATCGACGAGACCGACCGGGGATTCTCTTATTCCCACGACGCCCCGCTTGACATGCGTATGGACACCGGCCAAAGCCTCGACGCCGCGCAGATTCTCGCACAATATTCCGAAAGCCAGCTCGTCCGGATTTTCCGTGAGTACGGACAGGAACGCTTTTCCAAGCCGATTGCGCGCGCCATCGTGCGTGAACGCGAAAAGGAGCCCCTGAAAACCTCGCGTCAACTGGATGTTCTGGTCGACCAGGTCGTACCCAAATCCCACCGCGCGAAAGGCAACCCTGCCAAGCGTGTTTTCCAGGCCCTTCGCATCGAAGTCAACGGCGAACTCGACAAACTCGAGCGCACGTTGCCGCAGATTGCCAACAGGCTCGCCCTTAGTGGCAGGCTGGTTGTCGAATCCTATCATTCTCTGGAAGACCGCACGGTCAAGACGTTCATGGCCCAAGGACTCACGATCGACGCGCCTGCCGATTTGCCGGTCGTCCCCACGGACGCGCAGCCGTTCTTCAAGGAGCTGACCCGTGGCGCGATCAAGGCCGATGAAGCCGAAATCGAGCATAATCCGCGTTCGGCCCCCGTCAGATTGCGGGGGGTGGAGCTGACCCGCGAAATCCCCGAGCGTTGGCGCAACCGGTTCGCCGAAGACGCCAAGGGCAATCCAGGCAAGGGCAGTCCAGGATATGGCCCGGAGGCACACGGCGAATTTTCTCATGAACAACGACGCAATCAAGTTAGGCATCATAAAGGCAATCAAAGGAAAAGGAGGGGATGATGAGCGCAGCCACAGCAAGATCGGTTCGTTCCCGAGTCGCCCCGGCCGGGCGTGAGGACGACACCCGTACGACATCTTCCCGTCCCGAACTTCAGGTCATAGCCGGCGGCAAGACCAAAAAAGACGCCGAAAACGTCGCTGTCGGTATTTTGGGCCGGATCAACACCGTTTCGGTCGTTCATGTCATGATTGCGGTGATTTTCCTTTTCGTCGCATTGCTTGGGTCGTTGGCACTGCGCACCCAGATGGTGCAGAATTCTTTCCAACAGGCCCAGGTGCAGGCCAATATCAGCAAGCTCAATCAGGATGTCGAAGACGATGAGGCACAGCTTGACAGCCTGCAGGCGAGCCTTCCGGACCGCGCCCAGAAAATGGGCATGGTGCCTCAGTCCGGCCCATTGTCGATAGATCTTCAGGGGTACCAACCTACGGATAAGGGTCAATGATCATGCGAACACCCGCCAATAAAACCAAAGGCAAGCAATTCGTGTCGCGTTGCGCCGTGATCGCCACGGTGCTCGCGCTCGTATTCATCGTGTGCTTTGGCCAGTTGGCCAACCTCCAGTTGCTCAACGGCCGCGAGATGGCTGAGGCTGCCACGGCAGGACGGACGCTCAAAGTGCCCGTCCATGGTATGCGCGGCAAAATACTTGACAGCAACGGGGCCGTTTTGGCGCAAAGCGTGGAGCGCTATACCATCATCGGCGATCCGAAGGCCGCTCAGGAATACGACCCGATCTGCAGCACGCAGATCACCGACAATTGCACGATGCCGAAGAAAGACGGCGGTAAGACACTTGGCGTGGTCGGTGCCGCGCGCGTGGCCAGGATGGCCGCTCCGATACTGGGCATGGATGCCATGGAGCTCGGCGGCAAACTTGCCGGTTCAGGCCGTTATGTGGTCTTGAAGAAGGATGTCGAGCCTGCGGCCAAACGCAAGCTTGACAAACTCGGGCTTGGCGGCATCGTCTACGGCGAGCTTTCGCAGAACCGCGTCTATTCCGACGGCACGCTGATGGGTGCCTTCCTTGGCGGTGTCGATGACAAGACCAATGGCGTTTCGGGTATGGAGCAGGTCCAGAATTCCGCACTCGCCGGCTCAGACGGCTACAAGATCTACCAACAAGGCAACAACGGCGTCGAGATTCCCGGCACGTTGACCGATTCGCAAGCCGCCCGCAATGGCAGCGATGTCAAGCTGACCATAGATTCCGATGTCGATTGGTTCGTCAAGAAAGTGCTGAAAGACGGCAAGGACCAATACAAGGCGGATTGGGCGATAGCCTGCGTCGAAGACATACGCACCCATCAGATCATCGCCCTTGACGATTCCGACGATATCCAGGCCGGCAGCGATCAGGCCAAATTGAGCGTCTCCCGCGCGGTTTCGGAAACCTTTGAACCCGGCTCGGTCGGCAAGACCTTCTCGATGGCGGGATTGTTGCAGCATGGCGTCCATCAGATGACCGATCATTTCCAGGTTCCCGATAGACTCGATAAAAACGGCCAGGTCTTCACTGACGTCACGCCGCATCCCCTCTCCAATTGGACGTTGGCGGGCATCCTCCAGCAGTCCTCGAACGTCGGCATGGTGATGTCGTCCAACGATTACAAAGACCAGGACCGCTACGAGATGCTCACCAAATTCGGCATCGGCCAGCCCACGGGGCTTAACCTGCCCGGGGAGTCACGCGGGACCTTGACCAATCCCAACGCGTGGGACAAGCGCACACGCGACACGATACTGTTCGGCCAGGGCTATGCCACCAACGTCGTCCAATTGACCAACGCCATCGCCGCCATCGGCGACGGCGGCATCTACCGCAAGCCTTCCATCGTCGATTCGACGGTCGACGCCGACGGCCATGTCACCAAGCAGCCGATGGATGAGGGCACGCGCATCATGGATGCCAACGTGAACGCGCAGCTGATGAACGCGATGGAGTCTTCGGGCGAGGAATACGCGAAGACGACCGGCGTCGACGGCTATCGGGTCGCCGGCAAGTCGGGAACCGCACAGGTGGCTGGTCCCAGCGGCGCGCTTGACAGCATCGTCAGCGATTTTTCGGGCATCCTGCCTGCCGATAATCCGCGTTTCGTGCTCACCGTGGTGATGCGCAACCCGCAAGGTATCTACGGCGGCCTCACCAGCGGCGCGTTGTTCAAGCAAATCGGTGAATTCCTTATGCAGAAGTACGAAGTCCCGCCCTCGGCGCCGCGCAACAATGCTATCCCTGTGACGTGGTGACAAATGGTGATAACAGCATGAAACGCGACAATACAGCGGCGATTATCGGCCGCCCAACGTTTCTTGCGGGAAAGGTCGAAGCATGAGCGTGGTAAGCGAATCGATTTCGCGGCGTGTGACCTTGGGCTATATCGCCAGTCACTATGGCTTTGGACTTGAACCCAAATTCGCCGACGGCGTGACGGTCACCTCGATCGCCGATAGCCCTGATTCCGTGCGTCCTGGAGCGCTTTACGTCCTGAAAAGCGATGACGATCCCTCATTGCTTGCGGTGGCTGCGGCTCGCGGTGCCTATGCGGTTTTGGTGCCGCCATCTCTGCTCTCGCAGGCGCAATCCGTAGGAGTTCCGGCTCTGCTTTCTACCCTCGATCCGGAAACCATGGGGGCTTTGGCCTCTGACATCGCAGGGACCCCGGCCAATACCATGGCGGTATTCGTCGTCTGTGGAGAGGATGACGAGGAGATTCAGGCCGATGTGGTCCGTCTGGCCGATTTCCTGCATATGCTTGGTAATCCTGTGGGCATCGTGAGCAGGTCTGGTTCCAGCTCATTGGAACGCGAACTCGATCTCGATTATCCTTTGGGGATTCTTGACGTTCAGCATACCCTCGCCGTCTGCTCAGAGGACGGGGCTGCCGCGATGGTGATTTCCGCAGACAATCAGACGTTGCGTCCGGACGCGCTCGAAGGCGTCAACGTCGATGTATTGGGTTCCATCGAAGGGCTCAACAAGACGCAATCCGCTCATATGCTTGAATCGGTTCGGAGTTGTTACGGTTTCTCGATCGACGAGCGCAAGCGTCTGGTCACCTGCAACGAGGAATCCAGTTGGCTGGTCGGGCAGTCAACGGTGGCGGGCGGCTTGCAGGCCCAACGCAGGCTTTCCCTGTCAATCGCCATGGCGCTGGATGCCGGGGTTCGCCGCAGCAACATCCGCAACGCCTTGCGCGTTTCGAAGGAAATGCAATGAAAACCGTACTTGACGCAATTTCTGATGAATCGTTGTATATAGGTTGATTGAGGTTGTATTACGTTTATATTGCAGGCGGCATTGAAATTGATGAGACAAAAGGTGGCATACGTTGAGTGCTGAGAATATGGGGACTTCGGGTCGTCAATCGGGAATGATGCCGATGACGATCGAGGAGATTGCGCAAGCGGTCGATGGCCGTATCGTTTCAGTCCCGGGTTACGCGGTGCCTACCCAGGCCGTGGCCACTTCAGCATTCAGCGATTCCAGGCAGCTCAAGGCCGGTTCGGTTTTCGTCGCCATCAGGGGCGAGCGGGTCGATGGCCATGATTTCGTGGCCGGTGCCGGGGCGAAAGGCGCGGTGGCGGCGCTGGTCGACCATGTTGTTGCGGGTGTCGATGACATCGCACAAATCCTGGTCTCCGACACGGTAGCGGCTTTGGGACTTTTGGCGCACCATAATATTGTGCGGCGACGTGAGCTCGATTCGGCTTTTTCCGTTATCGGCATCACCGGTTCCGTCGGCAAGACCACCACCAAGGACCTGCTGCATTCATTGTTGGCTTCACTCGGCGAGACGGTGGCGCCGGTCGGTTCGTTCAACAACGACATCGGCCTGCCGTTGACCGCGTTGAAGGTCGGGGAGCGCACCCGCTTTTTCGTGGCCGAAATGGGGGCCAATCATGTCGGCGAAATCGCCAATCTGACCCGTATCGTGCCGCCGGATCTGGCTCTCGTGCTTAAGGTCGGCGTCGCTCACTTGGGCGAGTTCGGTTCCGTCGAGCGCATCGCCCAGGCCAAAAGCGAGATCGTGCAGGGCCTGGTGCCCGGTGGCATCGCCGTTCTGAACGCGGACGACAAGCGCGTGGCCGCAATGACGAAATTTGCACCCGGCGACGTGCTCTGGTTCGGTTTGGACGGTGAGGCGCAGCCTGAAGCCCGGAAAATGACTGCTGCCGATATCGGCGTCGACGCGCTTGATCGTCCGAGCTTCACGCTGGTGGCCCCGAGCGGTGAAAAGGCTCAGGTGCATCTGGGCATCGGCGGGGCACACAACGTCATTAATGCGTTGGCTGCGGCAACGGTTGCCGACTATTTCGGCATGTCGTTATCGGATATCGCCGAAGGTCTTGGCGACGTCAAACACATCAGCCCGCACCGCATGGCCGTCTCCACGGTCGACTTGGGACGTGGGCAGGGTTCCTTTACGCTTATTGACGATTCCTTCAACGCCAACCCCGACTCCATGCGCGCCGGACTTGACGGACTGGCCCGTTGGGAAGTGCCCGATGATTCAGCGCAAAAGAAACTGCAGGAGAATGCTCGAAACAGGACCAAGCCCTACCGTGTCGCCATTCTGGGAGCCATGCTTGAGCTGGGAGGCGACGAGCTGAAGCTGCACCGGCAGATAGGCGCATACGCCGCATCACTCGGGCTTGATGAGATCATCGCGGTGGGCAGCGAAACCGACAAGCATTTCGACGATCTGGCCCACGCGCTGGCGCAAGGCGCGGAACGCTTTGAAAAAACCCAAGGTGTCTCGGTTGGCGGCGCCTCACTTGGCGCTGTGTCCGGGGCCAAAGCTCCCGGCGCCGCTGATGTTTCCGATAAGCGTGGGCGTACCCCCGTCGTGGTGCAATGGGTACATAGCGCCGTCGATGCCGAGCGGTTGGTCGCACAAATCGCACGACGTCGCCAAGACACCGTTGTGCTGCTCAAGGGCTCGCATGTTTCGGGGCTTTCCGCTTTGGCCGAACATTGGGCGGGCATGGAAGAAAAAACGCAACAAGAAGTGGAGCCGAAACATTGATTTCCCTCATCATCGGCATTGTGGTCTCGCTGCTGGTCACGATGATCGGCACGCCGGCCATGATCAAACTGGTGCACAGGCTGCACTACGGCCAGTACATCCGTCAGGATGGCCCGCAATCGCATCTCTTGAAGCGTGGCACCGCCACGATGGGTGGCGTGGTCATCATTCTGGCTGTGCTGCTTGGCTGGGGCGCTTCCGCGATATACCGTGGGCTGACCGGCGGCCAGGCCATTTCGTGGTCGGCCGTTCTGGTGCTTTTCGCCATGGTGTCGATGGGCAGCCTGGGATTCATCGACGATTTCGCCAAGGTGCGTAAGAAGCAGAACACCGGCCTGAGCGTCGGTGGCAAGTTCTTCGGCCAGTTTGTTTTCGCCACCATTTATGCCGTGCTGGCGTTGTTGATTCCCACCAAGTCGGGCTTTCCCTCGGCTCAGGCGGGCATGAGCTTCATCGAGCATCCCTTCTTCAGCTTCGAGTTCGCGGGTAAGATTGTCGCCATCGTCATCTTCGTCATCTGGGTCAATTTCCTGATGATCGCATGGACCAACGCCGTCAACCTGACCGACGGGCTTGACGGCTTGGCCACCGGCTCCTCGATGATTTCCCTGGCCGGCTACACCATCATCGCCTTCTGGGAAAGCTACCACGTCAAGGGCGGTCCGAAGCCGGGCTATTCCTACGCGGTTTCCGATCCGCTGGATCTGACCATCATCGCGGCCTGCGCCGCTGTGGCCTGCTTCGGCTTCCTCTGGTACAACTCCAACCCGGCCACCATCTTCATGGGCGACACCGGTTCGTTGGCGCTGGGCGGGCTTTTCGCCGCGCTTTCCATCGCCACCCACACCGAATTCCTGGCCGTGATCATCGGTGGGCTTTACGTCATCGAGGCCATGAGCGACGTAATACAGGTTGGCTGTTTCAAACTCACCCATAAGCGCGTTTTCAAGATGGCGCCGATCCACCATCATTTCGAGCTGAAAGGTTGGAGCGAACAGAAGGTCGTCGTGCGCTTCTGGATGATTGAGTTCATGTTCGTGCTGATCGGTCTCATGATCTTCTATACGGATTGGGCTTCGCGTTCCGGTCTGCTGATATAGGCACTATTCGAATCAACGTTGAGGTTAAAAGCTTGGGGGAAAGGCAGATTGAGATGCAGAGTGCAGGAGATTGTGGATTTTCGTCGGTGCATCGTGATGATACGGCAAACGGGTCGTCACGCCTGGATGTAAGCGGCAAGACCGTGTTGGTGGCCGGTCTCGGAGTTTCCGGTCGCGGTGCCGTCGAAGCCTTGCAAGGTCGCGCGGGCCATGTGTTGAGCGTCGACGAGAAGAAGCCCGAGGCCGATCTGCATTCCTTCGACGATATCGACTGGGACGATATCGATATCGTCGTCGCCTCCCCGGTGTTCAACCCGCGCACGCCGTTTATCCTCGAAGCCCAGCGCCATGGCATTCCGGTAATCAGCGAAGTCGAGCTGGCTTGGGCGCTGCGGGTTCCCGCCGAGCATTCGGCTTTGCACGAGCCGGCACCCTGGGTCGGCATCACCGGCACCAACGGCAAGACCTCGACCACGCAGATGGTCTCCGCCATGCTTACTGATTGTGGTATGGATGCCCCCGCGGTAGGCAATATCGGCAAGTCCGTGAGTCTCGCCGCGGTCGATCCGAAACACGACGCCTTGTGTGTGGAACTGAGCAGTTTCCAGATGCATTTCACCGATTCGCTGGCGCTCGATTGTGCAGCCATTACCAATATCGCCGCCGACCATCTCGACTGGCACGGTGGCATGGCCAATTATGCGGCCGACAAATCCAAGGTCTTCCACGAGGCCAAGCGGGTATTGGTGTTCAATGCCGACGACGAACGTGTCACGAATCTTGCCCAAGCCGCCCAAACCGGCTCGGAATGCCGAAAGGTCGCCTTCACGCTCCATGCCCCGGAAGCCGGCCAGATCGGCGTTGCCGACGGCTGGATCGTCGACGCCAGCGGCTTGGCAGGCGCCCCGGCCGGCGATATGAACGCACTGGCCAAAGTGACCGAATTCCCGCATCTGTGCGAACCGGACGGCACGGTATACCCGCACCTTCTGGCCGATGCCATCACGGCCCTCGCTTTGGCGATAGGCTTGGGAGCCGACCCGGGCCGTTGCCTTGACGCCCTGCGCGCCTTCGCCCCCGGCGGCCACCGCATCCAAACCGTTGCCACCGCGAACTTGAACGACGGCGGCACGCTGCGTTTCGTCGACGATTCCAAGGCCACCAACGCCCATGCCGCCCATGCCTCGCTTTCCAGCTACAAGCCGAAATCCGTGGTCTGGATCGCCGGGGGACTCGCCAAAGGCGGCCATTTCGAAGATCTCGTCGCCAATCAGGCCAAAACCATCAAGGCCGCCGTCATCATCGGCGTCGACCAGAAGCCCATGCTTGACGCCTTCAAAGCCAGCGCCCCGGATATTCCCCTGACCGTCATCGATCCCAAAGACAAGGCAGGCGTGATGGCTCGTGCAGTCGAGGCCGCCGGCGACTATGCCGAAAGCGGCGACGTGGTGCTGATGGCGCCGGCCTGCGCTTCGATGGATCAGTTCGTCTCGTATGCCGACCGCGGTTCGCAATTCGCCGATGCCGCCCGTGACTGGGTACGCAAGCATGGCTAGACGCGTTTACGACGACTATGAAAGCAAGCCGGAACGGCGCTCCAGGAAGAAAGCGCGTTCGGGCCGCAGCGCCGTATCCGGAGTAGGGCGGAACAAAGCCACGGGTTCACGCGGCGAAGACCGTGAGAACGGCACCGGGCAATCGCCATCACGGCTGAACCTGATGTATCACAAAGTCAAGGATTCGGGTGTCTCCGACCGGCCGGTCGATACCGATACGTTTGAGGTGCTCAAAGTCACCGACTATTCCGGCATCCACGCGTTGATGAACCCCTTGTGGTGCTATTACGGTTTCCGCATCGCGGTGATCGCCCTCACCTGCTTCGGAGTGGTCATGGTCTTTTCGGCCTCTTCGGTGACGATGATTTCCTACGGTCTTTCTCCTTGGAAACAGGCGTTGACGCAAGGATTTTTCTGTGTGCTGGGCCTCATCGCCTGCTTCGTGTCGATGCGTTTCCACTCCGAGAGCTATCGCAAGGCCTCGTTCGTGTTTGTGGTGCTTTCGATTTGTCTGCAGCTATTGACCATGACACCTCTGGGCATCGAGGTTAACGGCAACAAAGGTTGGATCGGCATACCTGGCCTCGGTTCCATGCAGCCGGCGGAATTCATGAAACTCGCCTTGTGCATCTGGTTGCCATGGTCCGTCGCCTCGGCGGCGAAGCATTATCAGCGAGAGGGGTTTAAAGCCTATCTGCCGCTGATTGTCATCTTTATGGGCTGTCTTGGCGCCGTTATGCTCGGCGGCGACCTCGGTACGGCGTTGATTCTCGTGGCCATCGGTGTCACGGCGATGCTGGTCGGCGGTTTCCCCACCAAATGGCTGATCGGCTCGGGTCTTGTCCTGCTGGCGCTCGTCGTCCTCTTTGTGGTGACCAGCCCGAACCGCATGCTTCGTATTACAGCTGCCTATCGTCCCTGCCCGGCTTCCGCGCTGCAGGGTGAGTGCTATCAGTCGATGCATGCCAAATACGCCATGGCCTCCGGAGGGCTTTTCGGCGTGGGCATTGGCAATTCCCGGGAGAAATGGAATTACTTGCCTGAGGCCCATAACGATTTCATCTTCGCCATCATCGGCGAGGAGACGGGATTCGTCGGTGCCGCCGCCGTGGTCATTCTTTTCGCCATCCTCGGTTGGTGCATGTTCGTCATCGCCTTGCAGACCCCCGACAGGTACGCTTCTCGCGTTCTGATCTGCATCGCCATCTGGATCGTGGGCCAGGCGCTCATCAACATCATGGTCGTCATCGGCCTGCTGCCGGTGATGGGCGTGCCGTTGCCGTTCGTTTCGGCAGGCGGGTCGAGCCTGGTGATGTGCCTCTTTGCGGCGGGTGTGTCCACCAGTATGATGAGAATGCAACCCGAGATTCATATGGACATCACTTCGTCGCGTGTCTGAAAGATGCCGACATCGGTGAAAAGGTGTTGACGATATGGGTGCAGAGGCAGACAGAGGGAAGAGAACATGAAACATATCGTATTGGCCGGAGGCGGTACGGCCGGGCACGTCAACCCGCTCTTAAGCGTCGCTTCCGCTATCAAGTGCCAAGACCCGCAGGCCGCCATCAGCGTCATCGGCACCGATGTCGGCCTGGAAAAAGATTTGGTGCCGCAGGCCGGTTTTGAGCTCGACACCATCGCCAAAGTGCCGTTCCCGCGGCGTCCCAACATGCAGGCGCTGCGTTTCCCCGGCCGCTGGCGGCAGGAACAGAAGAAAGTCCGGGCGATCCTCGAGCGCCGTCAGGCCGACGTGGTGGTCGGTTTCGGCGGTTACGTTTCCGCTCCTGTCTATTCCGTGGCACATTCCATGGGGCTGCCCATCGTCATCCACGAACAGAACGCCCGTGCCGGCATGGCCAACAAACTGGGTGCCCGCTGGGCCGATTTCATCGGTACCGTTTACGACGATACCGGTCTTAAAGCGCATGGCGACGCCGAAATACGCCGTGTCGGACTTCCGTTGCGGCCCGTGATGGCTGATCTGTGCCAAAAGCTGGAAAACGACAGGGAGGGCGCACGCAAGCTCGCTGCCGCCCAGCTTGGCATCGATCCGGAACGTCCGCTGCTGGTCGTCACCGGCGGTTCTTTGGGCGCCGTGAGCCTCAACGAGGCCGTCAGCGGTGCGGCCGGCGACTTGCTGAAAGTCACGCAGGTCATTCACCTTACCGGACGCAAAAAAAGCGCCGAGGTCAACCGACGTGTGGCAGAAACCGCAGGGGAGCAGGTGCTCACCGACTTGGATCCCGCCCATGCGGGACAGGGCGATTATCATGTCGCAGAATATCTGGAACGTATTGATTTGGCCTTCGCCGCCGCCGATTTGGTGATCTGCCGCTCCGGTGCGGGCACCACCAGCGAACTGGCCGCCATCGGTATGCCGGCCGTTTATGTGCCGTTGCCCATCGGAAACGGCGAACAGCATTTCAACGCGCAGCCGGTGGTTGACGCCGGCGGTGGGCTGATGGTCGCCGATGGTGATTTCTCTTCGGCCTGGGTGCGTGAACATGTGCCTTCGCTGATTGCCGATTCTGAACGTTTGCAGGCTATGGGCCGCAAGGCGCACGATTACGGTATCCGTGACGCCGCCGAAACCATGGCCGGCATCGTTCTCGACTTCGCCGGTTCCCGGCGTAACTGACTGTATTACGAAATATGTGGAATGCTGCGTCGTTTCGGTGTGTCTGTTCATTCAAGGTAGCGCAATTGCAAGCAGTCTGCGTGGGTTTGCGTCCAAGGTAGCGACAAAGCCGACGAATCGGGTATAACGGCATCAGTGATGTTTTCCGTCATGAAGATTTAGCGTCCAAGGAGCGTATCGTGCAGTCAACTATCGGCTCTGAATCCATCGTGCTCGACCCGACGAAGGCCGCTTTCGGTCCGTCCGACACTTTGCGAACGCTAGGGCGTACGCATTTCATCGGCATCGGTGGGGCCGGTATGAGCGTGCTTGCCGAAATGCTGAACGAAGAAGGCGTCGAGGTTTCCGGTTCCGACCGCGCGGCCAATTCCAAGACGGACAGGCTGGCCGCTCTGGGTGTCAAGGTCTATTTCGGCCAACGTGCCGAAAATGTGGCGGGTGCGCAGACTGTTGTCTATTCAAGCGCCATCAAACCGGATAATCCCGAAATCGTCGCCGCCGCGTCGGCCGGGGCGAAAATCGTCCACCGCAGCGATATCCTCGCGTTGCTGATGGCCAGCAAATGCGCGGTCAGCGTCGCCGGCGCGCACGGCAAGACCACCACCAGCTCGCTGATTTCCCATATTCTTGTCAATGCCGGGGACGAGGCCGATGCCGACAGGCAGGCCGGCGCGAAAACCACCAGACTCGGCGATCCGAGCTATGCCATCGGCGGTTCCATCCAAGGGTCTGACGGTGTCGCCATCGATGGCGGACATGCGGGAAGTGGC
Source organism: Bifidobacterium sp. (assembly GCA_024104275.1). Taxonomy (GTDB): domain Bacteria; phylum Actinomycetota; class Actinomycetes; order Actinomycetales; family Bifidobacteriaceae; genus Bifidobacterium. The sequence goes on along the minus strand of JAGGHK010000001.1, from coordinate 871,406 downwards.
GATGTATTGGTGGCAGAAGCCGACGAATCCGACGGAAGCTTCGAGAAGTACCGGCCGCAATTCGCGATCATTACCAACGCCGAGGCCGATCATCTCGACCATTATGGCGATGCCGAGCGCTACCAGCAGGCGTTCGTCGAATATGCCAGCCATGCCAAGCGGTACGTGGTCATGTCCGTCGACGACAAGGGCGCGCAGGCCATTGTGCGTGCGTTGCCGGCCGAGGTTGCCGCCAGGACGATCTGCTATACGACGCAGGCGCGCGCTGATATCGCTCAAATCGTGAGTTTGAATGATGCGAACGTTCGTGGCAATGGCACCAGCGGCACAATGCATAAAAATGCTGCTGAGAATACAGGTAAACCGACCGATGCCGATGCTGTTCGCCCCCGGCTTGTTCGTATCCTTTCGGAACAGGAAAGTGCGGGAGACGGCACGGAACGGTTCATCATTAAGTTGCCGGCAGGTTTCGCAGGGTACGACAAAGAGCGTCGCATTCCGGTCACTTTGCGGATTCCAGGTATCCATAATGCTCGCAACGCGACCGCGGCGATAATTGTCACTACGCTCTTGGGTATGGATCCGGCGCTCGCCGCCCGTACGGCCTCGACCTTCAAAGGTGCATCCCGTCGTTTCGAAGTCAACGGCGTTGTCGGCGGGGTGACGGTGGTCGACGACTATGCCCACCATCCCACCGAAATCGCGGCTCTGCTCGACGCCGCACGCCGCCGCTACCCGGATTCCACCATCCGTGTGCTCTTCCAGCCGCATCTGTTCAGCCGCACCAAGTTCTTTATCGACCGGTTCGCAGCTGCGCTGTCGAAGGCCGACGATGTCGTCGTCGCGCCGATTTACCCGGCTCGTGAACGTCAGGAGAATTTTCCGGATATCACCTCCCAGGTCGTTGTCGACGCTGCCGGCAGCTTGACTCATGACCCCTCGCAAGGTTGGATTTCGGCTTCAAAGGATCTTAAGTCCGGCGCCGCGACGTTGGTCCGTCACTCAAAGCCGGGCGACGTCCTTATCACCGTAGGAGCCGGAGATGTCACCGAAATGGATGACGTCATGATTGGTTTGCTCAAAGCACGTGCGGGGGAGTCGCGCTGATGGCAGGTTGTCGTGTAACCAGTGGAGGCGGAGGCAAAGGCGGTTCAAACCGTCGTGCGAGAAGTGCCGCTTTTTCGTCTCGCTGGTCTTCGGTTTCGGACGATGAACCCAGGGTCAATGATTTCGGCGTGCCGACGGGGAAGCGACGGAAAACCAAACGTTCGGATTCTCATAGCAGGGGCAACGGGCAAAAATCGTCTGAGTTATCAGCGAAAGGTTCCGAAAGTGGTTCCGGACGTCGGACGCGTTCCGTGGTATCTGGTGTGCCCGTCGGAGACGACACGACCGTAGATCCCCGTCGTAAAAGGCGCAGGGTCGCCGTTTCGAACACGTCTTCGGGTACCAGCCAGTCATCCCGATCCTCCGATTCGCTAAAACCACGCAAGAAAAAATCCGCTGGCTTTTTCCGTCGTCGTCAATCGGCGAAACCGCAATACGGCATCGACGAGCCGTTGGCGGATACGGATCAGGTTTCCGGGCCTTCTCGTTCGGCGCGGTCGGCTTCGTCGGCTCCGTCGGCCAACGCCGTCACCAAGAGCGCTCCAGGCGGTTTCGTCGATGCCCGAGCGCTGGAAAACAAGGATCTGGTGGGTGAGACCTTAAGCCAGACCTCCAGCCCGTTGGGCGTAGCGGCGCGACCCAAGGTCATCGATTTCAATGCGCGTTTGAAGGAACGTCGGCGGGTCAGTAGGTTCAAGACGATGACCAAAGTGCTCATCGCTCTGGTGATTGTGGCTCTTTTGGCGGCTCTTGGTTGGCTTCTCTTCTTTTCGCCGGTCTTCCTGCTCGATGCCCACCAGATTTCGGTTTCGGGTGAGAATCAGTGGGTCGGCAAGGATCGTGTCGTTTCCATCGCTGAGAAACAGGCCGGAAAATCGCTGCTGCTGGTCTCCAGCGGGGACGTTGAACAGGAGCTGAAAGACATTCCTGGTGTGTCGGTGGCTAAAGTCGAAAAGATGTATCCCCAGGCGATGAAAGTCACAATCACGGCGCAGGAGCCTGCGGCGATGCTGAAGACCCCAGACGGCAGCGAGACCGCGGTCGACGGCTATGGACGCGTGCTCAACAAGGTTGAAAACGTCTCGACCAAGGGTATCCCCGTCATCGAAGTCAACAACGTGGAGACAAGCCTTCGTGATCGTTCGGTTCAACAGGCTTTGAAGGTCCTGAATCTTCTTGGGCACAATATGCGCGGTGCCATCACCAAGGTGACCGCGAAAACGCAGGATTCCGTCACCACCGAGCTCAACGGCGGCGAACGTGTCATCATCTGGGGCGACGCCTCCGATATGAAACTCAAGAAGGCCGTGGTCGACAAGATCATCAACGACCCCACCAAGATCGGCGACAAACATCAGGTCGACGTCTCGGCCCCGCTGCGCCCGATTATCAAGTAACCGAACGTCGACGGTCGACGGTCGGCGTGTGCGGCACAAAGATGCGATGAAAATCAGTGTTTTGCTACGATTTCCTTGATTTTGCTCGCATGATCAAATGGACATGCGATGAAACTCACGATTTATGGCTGGTTTTGCTGACTTTGCACGCATCTTCGTGCTGCATGGGTAAACAATGCTCGACCATGACCCATGCCTTTGAAGCGAAGTCGTGCTCGCGAAATGTCACTGCCGATGAATCGCTGGCTGCCGCATTTTGCCCTCAGTGCATGGCCATCAGTTCGTCGGTGTCGAAGAGAATGGTCACCGGGCCGTCGTTGGTCAGGCTCACGCGCATATGCGAGCCGAATCGGCCCTCTTTGACTGTGATGCCTTGCGTCCGTAACGCTTCGTTGAAATCCAGCCAGACACGCTTGGCATGATCGGGTTTTCCGGCGTTGATGAAGCTCGGCCGGTTGCCTTTTCGCACGTCGCCGAACAGCGTGAACTGCGAAACCGACAGGATTTCCCCGTCGACCTGGGCAAGTGAAAGGTTCATTTTGCCGTTCTTGTCTTCGAACACGCGCAACTTGCTGATTTTCCTCGCCAGCCAATCGACCTGTTCCCGCCCGTCCTCATCGCTGACCCCGACGAGCAACACATATCCGATCCCGATATGCTGCGGTTCGAATGTAGTATCGACCTCCCCGCTGATTTCATCCACTACGTCGATATCGGCTTGACTGACTTTCTGCAACACGATTCTCATAAGACCCAAGTCTAGCGTGTTTCCGTTCACGTATCGCTATGCAGATGCAGTTGGGACGAAGAGTGCCCGGTAAAGACCGTTGCTGCAACACAAAAATGCCGCCAAGGCGAACCCTGGCGGCGTTGTGATAGTGGAGATGCGGGGAATTGATTTCAGAGTCATAAACACCAATGATTGCAACGGTTTAAGGAATCACGGTTTTCGGACGACCCACTAAACGACCCACATGGAAAGCACTCCAAAGCGCTCCAAACCGGTGGAAACCGCAATCCAACATGTGGTGAACCTGATTGACGGAGGTCGCATCTGCACGATACGGTACTACTATACAAAGCGGAAGTAACAAGGTCGGTCGATTCGGAGAGGAGGCGCTTCATGGAATCATCACGATTCTCGTTCAGTCTGGAGTGCGCTCCGGAACTGGTGTCAGTAAAGGCGTTCAGTGATGCGGCGAAGGTATTCGAGCAGATGCTTGATGCCGCACAGGCATCCGATTGGCGGATGGCGGACGCGCGTCTTGCCAGCATCGACTTCGCGGCAAGTCCGGTGGTCGAGGACGATAACTCGAGGGAATCGGCTGAGGTCCTTGACCGTATAACAAGCCTTGCCTCCACGGACCTGCATAGTAGTGAAGACGTGGAGGACTTCCAGGGAATCATCGATCGGATGACACATATAGTGTCGAGGACCGGTTCCACATTGAAACTCGGCATAGGCGAGCATGAAGGCAGTTTCAGTCCGGAGGTCGTTTCCGGATTGCAGGATGAGGTCAGAGCCATCACCATCAAGGCTGCGCGTCGTTCATTCGGGCATGTCAACGGTGTCGTCGACAAGATCATCCTCCAACCCACACACAGGAGTTTGGGGCTTGTGGACAGGGTGACAGACCAACGCATAGAGGTTCGCTTCGGGCATGAGCTTGATGCGGATGTGAAGGCTCTCACGCCCGGAACCGAAGTGGATGTACGGGGATTCGTCCGTTCCCCTGAAGGTCTTGGAAAGCCGTCTGAAATTGATGCCGAGGATATTGCCCCTGTTGAGAACCGGCATCACCCATTGGTGACAGCCAAGGACCTTGAAGGCATATTGGCCATGGATCTGCCGGCAGGTGTGGACTCCGTAAGCATCATCCGGGACCTTAGGGATGGCGCAATCAAAAAGGAGCAGCACCAATGACGGCCGACACTGATGGGGAGAACGGGCCTCGCTATCCGGAGCGCGCGGTGGTCGACACCTGTGTGCTCCTCGACATAGCCCTTGGCGCCACCGACGGGCAGGCGAACGAGCGTCTTCCCCGATCCAATGGTCTTGTGGACGACGCGTTGGCCGGTAAGCTGGAACTCCTCCTACCGGCACCGGCACTCATCGAGTTGTCAACCGACCATGTCCTGAGGGCGGGGATTAATCCAGTCGAGCGTGAATTCCGCAGAAAGAAACAACTGGTTATGCAATGGTGCAAGAATTCCGAGCTTATGATGGTGGATTTGACAGGTAAGGCGGCCGAATGGTTTAACGAGAACCGGTGCGTCCAAAACATACGTCCTGGTGACGCCGCCATCCTATCTGCCGCCAAGTACTGCCATGCCGATGCCATCTATACCTGGGACACGGAATTCATGCGGAAGGTTAATGCTGCCAATGACAGTGGCGGGATCGGTATCGTCGCGTTGGAGCCGCCGGAAAGGCCAATAGTTTTGCCTTTGGGCCTAGATTAGCGGGGCCATTGGGTTTGGCCGAATATCGCGGAAGGTCAAGGAAGTAGAATTGAATGCAGGCTTGCCCTGCACGGTTATACGCCGTGCGGGGCAAGTTTTTTGTGATTGTGAAGATTTTCTTTTACCGTGCCCCGGGCTTGATTAATTGTCTAGCTGTGCTAGAATAATAAATGTCAGCAAGGAAAGGGGGCGAACATGAAACCCACGGATTGGATACAGGCCATAGGCTCGCTGATAACCGCGGCCTGCGCAGTGATGGTGCTCATGCACGACATCACCCACCAGAAATAAACAAGGGCGGGTTCCGAATAGACCTGGAATCCGGAACCCGCCCCACACCAATCCTACAACGGGTAACATGAAACATATGAACCAAAGAAAAGCAAAAGGATGGCTCGCGCTCGCCAGCGGCATCGTCGGCCTCGGCCTCACATTCGGCAGCGTGCCCTGGGCCGGAGGCCTGTTCGGCCTCGCCGCCGGAGTACTCGCTCTCGACCTCGCCCTTACCAAGGGGGAGTGATGGCCGAACGCTACCTCAGCCTCACCGAAGTCGCCGAAAGGCTGGACGTGACCACGGCCACCGTGGCCAAACTCAGCCTGCCCGAGCCCGACGCATGGACAGGCCGCACGCGCGGCTGGAAGCAGGACACCATAGACCGGTGGAACGCCAAGCGCCCAGGTCACGGCGGAAGGCCCAAGGCCGAAAAGCGACGCAAGGCGTGAAGGAAGTATAGAATGGTGCCAAACGGAACAAAGGAGGCACAATATGGCCACGGTGACCATCAACCTGCCCGTTGACGACGAGCAATACCATCTCGCCGATCAGAAGGCGAGGGACAACGGCAGCACGCTGGTCAGAGACCTCAACATGTACATCGAGGTCTTGGCCGCTGAGAAAACCGGGGGGGCGTTGACGCCGGAGCAGTCCGACTGGCGCGCCGAACACCCGCTGCCCGGCGATACCGTACTTCATACGCCCGAGGAGACGAAGGCGTGGTTCGACCGTATGCTCGACGAGGAGGCTCCCGATGCCCACGCTCCGAGCGGCAGGTGACTTCGAAGCCGATTTGCGCAGGCTCATGAGGCACGACAGGACGCTCGCCGTCGAACTGCGCGGCCTGCTCACGGAATGCCTCGCCGTTGACGGGAGGGTGCCCGACGGGTACGGCCCCCATTCGCTCGACAATCCGGGCGGGCTCTACAACGGGTGCATGGAATTCCACTTGGCCGACGACGTGCTCGTGCTCTATTCGCCCCTCAACCCGAGACGGTCGGTGACCCTCCAGCGCATCTGCACCCACGAGGAGCTCCGCACCGGACGCTTCCACAGGGAATGGCCCACGGGGGAATAAGACACTGGAACGCGTCTGCCCCGCACGATACAAAACCGTGCGGGGCAAAACCATGTAATCAGCAAGTCACTTGCTCAATGGGTACTCCCAGCCGCCGTTTCCGCTGTTCAGGGCGAGGGAGCCGTCGATGGAGGGCAGGTCGAAGATGATCTTTCCCTTGGCGCTGGATCCGGGCGAGACGAACTGCGGAAGCATCTGGTCCTGCGGGAAGCATCCGGAGCCGAGGCGTTCCGGATTGCCGTTCCACTGGCTGCCGTCCGCGTTGTAGTAGGTCCATGGGCCGTCGTGGAAGGTGTTGCGCCCTGTGCTGTCGGGCTTGGTGGTCACTTCCACGTCGAAGGCGACGAGATGCCCGTTTCTGGGTTTGCTCCGGTCCTGCAGTATTCCCATGGGGTCAGGCGTGCCGTCGCCGGGGCATTGGACGTCCGGCGTGATCGCGGTGACCTTCATGGCCGTCAGATAGTCGCCCTTCGCACAGGATCCTTCGCTCGCACAGGTAGCGGAGACATCTCCCACATGCTTGACGAGGTTCCCGTGATTGTTTCTCTTCTGTTGCACAGCAGGTTTCTTCGGTTCTCGCTTGGGTATCGACTCGCTCGTATCGGTTTGAGCGAGTTCCGCAGGTTGCGGGGAGACGGCATGCGAAACCACAAGACCGGTGACTATAGAGGCGGCCAACACGGCTGCGATGACGATGGCAGCGAGTTGCCATGGGCTTAACCGGATCGTCCCGGCGCTCGCTTTGTCCTCTCGATTCTTCTTCATCTCTGCTCCTTAAACGACAATGTCCAACAAGCCGAGTCTATCGCAACATCGCCACCGACAGCACAAGATTCTGATAGTCGCGCACCACGTCGCCGGTGACGTCGAGGCATTCGGCGATGTGCGATACGTCGCCGTCGTAAAGGTTCTCGGCGGTCTCGTACTCCGTCATGCCGATCAGTATGCGGGCCGTCTCCCGGCGTGTCCTCCTCTCGCATTTCCTGCCAAGCCAGCCCTTGCAGGTGCAGTCGCCATGGCTCCAATGCACCAGCTCGTGGACGAAGGCGCACCGCTTCTGGCTGTACGTGAGCCTCCAATCGATGACGATGGAGCGCTCGCGTTCGTCGTAATAGCCGTCGTATCCCTCCGGCAGCATGGCGCTGGACACGGCCACGTCGCAGTGTTCGTCCGTCCACCGGCGCATCCGGCCGTAGCCCATTCCCCGCAACGCTGCGAGGTTAGTCCTTGGAACCATAGAACGGGTCCATCCCTTTCTCTTTGTTCTCATCGTGGTAGGCCGCGAGTTCCATGCGCTGCTTCGGGTCGTTGATCTTGGCCATCGTGCGGGCGATACGTGCATCCTTGTCGGCGAGCGCCGCTTGCTCTTCTTGGAACATGGTTTGCTTTGTTCGTTTGGATAGTTCAATCATTAGGTCGCGTGGTTGTATGTTCGTCAGTTCGGCGAGCGCATCGATATCTAAGGTGTCTAATGCTCGTTTTCCGCTGACTCGTTCTTGTACGTAAGGCGCAGTCCGGCCAAGGTGGTCGGCGAGAGCTTGCAAGGTTACGTCATGGCCGCGCATCCAGCTTTTGTATTCGACGGCAAAGGCGGTAGCGAATGGTGATAAAGGTCTGAATTCTTTTTTGCTAACCATGTTTTTAATGATACTCAATATTAGCATAAGCGCAACGGCGTGTTGTGTGTTGACACTATCTTAGCATTTGCTAAGATATAAGTATGCAAAAAACACAACAGCTTTTGACCACTGGCATCAGGATGAGGCTTGCAGCAGTCGGCAAGTCCCAACGCTGGCTTGCCGAACAGGTGGGTGTCTCCCAATATGCGTTGTCGCGTCGGATGAAGGGACAAATCACGTTTGACGTCGATATCGCTGACCGCATTGCATCTGCTCTCGATACTGATTTCGAGGGACTGATGACATTGCCTAGCGAATTGTCTTCTAAGCAGCGTCTTGCTGCTTAGGCGCTCGCGGAAAGGGGAATGACAATGGATAACGGGGTTCATTACGCGGCTCTTGAGATACATGAGTTGTCAAGGTCGCTGTTGAAGAAGCTGACTGCACTGTTGGGACAAGGCGTGACGGTGAACGATTTGTCCAAGGGGGCGCTCGCGCGGCTGCCGGTCAAGATATATGCGGACAATGGGCGCACGATCGTTGAATGGACGATGCGCAAGGAGGTCGATCCGGATCGGCTAGCGAATTTTCTCCGCGAGGCGACGCGATGAGACGTTCCGTTCACGAGACGGGAAGCGTGATATGCCGTTCCTTGCCGTCTGACCCGCTCCAGACGACCTGCACCTGGTCGGGTTGCCCCCAGATTCCCATTTCCATGAACATGAACGTCTGTGAGGAACCGGGGTCGATGTCACCGAGCTCGTACTTGCGTGTTCCTTCCTCGGTGTCGGGGAACTCTATACGGACGTTCTTGGCCGTGAACGCGTTTCCGTTGTGCAGGGCGTACATCAGGTTTTTCACCTGTTCCAGCGACCATTCGGGTACGTCCGAACGCCGTTCCGCCAGTTCGGCCTGCCGTTTTGCCGCATCGGCCTGGTCCTGTAGCGCCTTCACCTGTTTGGCCATGTTGTCCAAGTCCTCGCTGCGCTTCGTGGCCTTTTCCACGGCGTCGGCCTTGATCATGTCCTCACGGTGTACGGATGAACGCCATGTGATGACCCATCCGACGACTGCGATCGCGATCGAGATTACGCCGCTGATGATGCTGGGGATGATGTTCATGCTCGTCTCCTCTTTGATTCTTTGATAAAGAAAAACGCCGCAGCTCGAACCTGCGGCGCAGACAAATAGAAAGGACAAACCTAATGTCTGCCACAAGTATACAGCCCTTCGACTTCAAGGGCCATCAAGTAAGAGCGATTCTCGATTCTGAAGGGAACCCCCGCGTGTGTGCCAAGGACGCAGCCGAGGTTCTCGGATACGCGGATAGCAACAACGCGATCAAGTCCCATTGCCGTGGGGTGGCGTTCTACCACCCCATCATCGACAGTCTGGGTAGGACGCAGAAGGCGCGTTTCGTTTCTGAAGGAGACCTCTACAGACTCGTAACCTCTTCCAGACTCCCCGAGGCGGAGGAGTTCGAAAGCTGGATCTTCGATGAAGTACTCCCGACCATCCGCAGGACCGGAGGCTACGGCAAGCAGATTGATGTGGTCAAACTCCTGTCCGACCCGCAAAACCTCATGACCCTCATCACCAACTACAACAAAGCAGAACAAGACCGCCAAGCAGCCGAAGCGAAAGTCAAGGAACTCGAACCAAAAGCGGCGCTCGCGGACGATCTGGTGGAGAAGGGACAGGCATACACGGTGGGGGACGCGGCCAAGATGCTGCACGGAGCGGGCTTCGACCTGGGCCAGAACCGTCTCTTCGAACTACTGCGCGAATGGAAATGGGTGTTTAGGACCGCGAACGGCAGTCTGAAACCCGACCAGTCACGCATCAATCAGGGGCATCTGGTCACAAAGCCCTACGCGAGCCGCGGGTCGCACAGGGACGGCAGCGCCTTCGACTTCACACCGAAGATCCTGATCACCGGCAAGGGCCTGGCGCTCATCCACCGGAAACTCTCAGACCAGAAATTCGAGGCAATGGCAAACACGAAGGAGCTGGCTGCATGACACGGAAAACAAAAACGGCGCTCGCGACCGGTGCAGTCGTGGCCGTGGAGATCGTGGCGTGGTGGTGGATGCTCGCGCATCAGGCGTGCATGCACCCGCTGGGCAACCTGGTGGCTTTTCTGACGGCCGTGGTGCTGGCGCCTTTGATTTGGCTTGCTGTTTATGAGGAAGGGGACGGGAATGGCGGCGAATGACGACAAGGAGACGCAGCCGACCATGCGGGAGCTGGTCGAGGTGTTCCGGAGGCTGGTCGACGAGGCGACCAGGGCGCAGCTGCAGATAGCCGTGCCCATCACGACCGTCACCCGCATGCTCGGCATGAAGGACGACGCGTTCACACGCAGGTTCTGCCATCAGCACGGGATACGCACCAGGAAGATGCCCGGCAGCAAGACCACGCTCGTCAGCGTGCAGTCGCTGCGCGAGTACATGGGCGACATTCCGGCGAAGGGCAGGTGAGACCCATGACGGTGCATTTCCACGAAGCCATACCGTGCATGTGGCCGCTCACCGCCGACGGGCTGATCAAGGCGGAGAGATCGATCGTGGCCGAGGTGCATTCGACGATCAGCGAGCTCAACAGCCGTGAGGACTACCCGTACGTGTTCCTCCAGCCGTACGACAGGGACATCCACATCGACCGCATCGGCAGGACGGTGACGGCGATGTGCCGGTGGATACCACGAAGGGAGCTGAGATGAAACCGATTTACTCAGGTGATGTCAGGAAAGCGGGTTTCCGTACCATAACGATCCTGTTCTGGTCGTTTTACAACGTGGAGGACGTCGACAATCTGCTCGACAAGAGAGTCGTGCCGACGCTCGAGGCGCACGAAAGAGGCGTGGTACGCAAGGCAGCGAGAAAGTACCTGGAATCACGCAGAAAAGGAAAGGAGTGACATGGCAGGAGAGACCATTCTGACGATTATCGGCAACTTGACCGCCGACCCCGAATTGAGGACGACGGGAGACGGAACCGCAGTTGTCAATTTCACGATTGCTTCGACGCCGCGGACCTATAACCGCAACACGAACCAGTGGGAGGACGGCAACGCCCTGTTCATGCGCTGTTCCGCGTGGCGGGATATGGCCGACCATTGCGCGTCGTCGCTTTCCAAGGGCATGCGCGTGATCGCCCAGGGCCGCCTGCAGCAGCGTTCGTACACCGCCAACGACGGGTCCAACCGCACGGTCGTGGAACTGACGGTCGACGAGATCGGCCCGTCCCTGCGCTACGCCACCGCCCAGGTCACCAAGCGGAACCGGAACGGCAACGGCTATTGGCCGGGGCAAAGCGGCACAAACAACTATCAGGGCGGCGCCGGCCAAAACGCCCCGTGGAACGGCGCGCAGCAGAACGGCCAGACGAACCCCATGCCGCATGACCCCACGGCCCCGAAAGGCAGCGAACCCGACCCATGGGGTGCCATGCCACCCGCTGACGAGTTCGGGGGCGATTCCGATGAACCGGAATTCTAGACGCGCCACCTTGCATACACATACCGAGGAACCTGACAGTGCCGGATGAATCCTGGCGCGACCAGGCAGCCTGCCGCAAAGCCGACCCCGAATGGTTCTTCCCCAACAGGGGAGACTACCACACCATCCACAAGGCGCTCGCGGTATGCAGGTCGTGCCCGGTCGTGAAGCAGTGCGCGCTATGCGCGTGGAACCGGCGCGGAAGCCTTGAGGGCTACGGGTCGGTGTGGGGAGGTCTCTATCTGACCGGACGCGTGGATATGGACGGGATGTTGGAGACGATGACTTTGAATGAGGCTGATGCTAAACAGCGAATCCAAAAAAGGAGAAAACTATGAACGATCAGATACGCATGATTCCGGTGGAGAAGCTCCACCCGCATCCGGGCAACCCGCGCAGGGACGTGGGCGACGTCTCGGAACTCGCGGAGAGCATCAGGGCGCAGGGTGTGCGTCAGAACCTGCTCGTGGTGCCCATGGGGCCGGAGCAGGGCTACCGGGTGGTGATCGGACACCGCAGGCTGGCGGCGGCGAAGCTGGCCGGGCTTACCGAGGTGCCGTGTGTGGTCGACGGCAGCCTGGACGGGAAGAGGCAGCTGGAGCTCATGATCGTGGAGAACAGCCAGCGCACCGACCTGACCCCGATAGAGGAGGCGGACGCGTATCAGGGGCTGCTTGACCTTGGCAGTGACATCAGGCAGATCTCGAAGCAGACGGGGCGCAGCGGCTCGTATGTGCGCAGCCGTATCAAGATGGCGTCCATCCCGCAGGAGGTGCGGGGCAAGGCGAAGGACTTCGCACAGCTGACCGTGACCGAACTGCAGGATCTGGCCGACTTCGACGACGACCCGGAAACCCAGGCGAAACTTGCCGAAGCGGCAGGAACGAGCAACTGGGACTACAAGCTCAGCAGGGCACGTGACGAGCGCCGTGAACGGGAATGGGTCGCCGACGCCGAAAAGTACATCAAAGAGCATCATCTGCCGGCTCTGCCTGACGGCGTGAAACTTCCCGACAGCGCTTGGGAGATACCGTCAGGGTGGGATCGCGTCGCGCAGGCTACCGCGCTCGACCACGATGATTCCAGGTCTTTCGGTGAGCAGTGGGAGGACGAGGATTTCTCCGATCACCCCGGCTACGCGGTATGCGTGCGTGACGGCGGCGTCCAGGTTCTCGTGCCGAAGCCGAAGAAGGCCGCACCTGATCTGAGCGAATCCGAAAAGCGGCGCAAGGCAGAGGAACGCGCCCGCATGAAGCTGGTGCGCGAACTCCACTCGACAAGCCGCCAACTGCGCGAGCAATGGCTTCACGCCAACGTGCACAGCCTCGACGATGCCAAATGGACGTTGGCGGCCACCCGTCTGATTTTCAACGACCTGATGGGCGGGGACGAATATTACTACAACACAGGCATTGCCGCCGATGACATGGACAGGATGATCAAGGCCTACGACGCCATCAGCGGCGGGAACGTGCTGCCTGTCATCGACAAGGTGTCAGGCAGGGTATGGCATCTGGACGGCAAGGAAAACTGGCAGGCCATGCACGACCGTCAGCAGAGAAGCCCGCAGCCCGAGGTCATCGTCCTGCTGTGCGCCAGAGCGGAGGGCCACATCACCGCGAACGCGTGGGACTGGCAAACCGCACGAGACCGGTATATCAGGCCTTACTACCGCATACTGGCCGGCATGGGCTATCCGGTCAGCGATGCGGAAGTCGCCGCACTCAAGGGCGAGTTCGGGCATGAAGATGCCTGACTGGCTTGCATTGACGTTGATCATCGGCGTGACGGTGCTGATCGGCTATGAGGGAGGCAAACGATGGTGAAAAAGGTGCTTGACCCGTGTTGTGGAGGGCGGATGTTCTGGTTCGACAAGCATGATTCGAGGGTGTTGTTCGGTGATGTTCGCGATGAGGGTTTCGAGTTGTGCGACGGGCGGAGGTTCGAGGTGAGGCCTGACAGGTTGATGGATTACCGGCATCTGCCGTTCGGTGACGGTGCGTTCCGTCTGGTGGTGTTCGACCCGCCGCATCTGAAGCATGCAGGCGAGAACAGCTATATGGCCCGTAAGTACGGCATCCTGCCTGAGAGCGGCTGGCAAGCGTATCTGGAAAAGGGCTTTTCCGAGTGCTTCCGTGTGCTCAGGCCTTCCGGCGTGCTCATCTTCAAATGGAATGAGACGCAGATCCCGCTTTCGCAGGTGCTTGCCTGTACGCCGGAGAAGCCGCTGTTCGGCAACAGGCAGCCCAAGCAGACGGGCACGCACTGGATCGTGTTCATGAAAGGAGGCGATGATAATGACGAAGCGTGACGGGTTCGCGAAACTGAGCAACGGGTTCTGGCGGAGCACGAAGATACGCAAGCTGGCCCGCGAGCATCCTAGCGCCCTGGGATTGTATACGCTGGCGATCTCCTACTGCTCAGACATGCTCAACGACGGGCACCTCAGCGAGGACGAGCTCTACTACCAGCTCGGCGCGAAGGACGATGACCTGAACGCTCTTACGAACATGGACATTCTGGAATCGGACAGTGATTCGGGCTTCTTCATCCACGACTATCTGCAGCATCAGACCAGCCGCGAGAAGGCCCTGAAGAACGCCGAGAGGCACCGCAAGTCGCAGCGCGAACACGAGGAACGGAAACGGAATCGTCAACCTGATTCGTCACTGACCAATCAGTGCGCTGTCAGTGACGAATCAATGACCGGTCAACACTTAAACACTCAGAACACTCAGAACCTAAGAACCTCACTCTTATCTAACGATAAGAGTGAGAGACGCTCGCTCCCGAGCGAAGATGAGATTCAACAATGGCAGCCGAAAAAGGAACACCGCCAGCAGGCCATGGAACTGACCGACAAGGGCTATCCCCTCATCGACGTCGACAACCTCGCCAAGGAATTCCGCAACTCCCTGCTCTCCAAAGGCATCGACCACTACCAGTACCGCAACCTCGACGCCGCCTTCAACACATGGCTGATCAAACGTGCCGAATCCAAACGCGACCAACACCAGACCCAAGTCTTCGACCAGGACACGGCGCTCGCGGGAAGGACATGGCACGAACCGGAGAAGGAGCCGGAGCATAAGACCACGTACGGCATCGGCTCGAAGCGGGTGCTGAATCTGCTCGGGCTGGACGTGGTGGATCCCTCGGATTGGCGGCTGATGGCGTTGCGTGACCTGTTCAACGAAGGCAAATCGGATGAGGCCGCGATGGAGGAACTCAGACAGATGGAACAACTACGGAACAAGGAAACGGAGGCGGTGTCATGAGCGTCAGGATCATACCCGATACGGAGCTTGACGGGTTCACGGCCAATGATCCGGTGTGCGACGTGTCGTGCGATGCGGTGGGTTGCACGGGGCATATCAGGCTCATGGACGAGGATTTCGACGGTTTGGAGTTCGACCACTGCACGGCCGGCGGATACAGCGACGCCGATATCAACGCGGCGCTTGACAACCAGGGCTGGGGCATCGGCTCGCGCGGCGTGCAGCGTGGCCACGTCTACTGTCCTCTCCACGCGCACATGGGGGTGGAATCATGACGAGCAGCGGGCCGAGCCGGAAGGTGTGCGACACGGTGGACATGCGTGACGGGTTCTGCTGCCTGCGCTGCGGGAAGAGCATGGGTGCGTGGCCGGGTGGCTCCCGGCATCATCGCAGGCCGCGCAGCCACCCGTGGCCCGGTTTGCACGGGCCCGCGAACCTCGTGGACCTGTGCGGCAGCGGGACTACGGGCTGCCATGGGTGGGTGCACGCGCATCCCGCCATGGCGTACCGGTACGGGCTGCTGGTGCATTCGTGGCGGGATCCCGAGAAGGTGCCGGTCCTGTCGAAGCGGTGGGGCTGGGTGTGGCTGCTCGACGACGGCACCGCCAGGCCGCTGCTCCCCTCGGAGAAGGACAGGTGGCTGCTGGAGACCGGATTGAAATGGTCGGCGGAGATGCTCGACCCGCTGGTGGACAGTATGGCCACGGTCACGCTGGGCAACGGATTGTCTGATTCAGGCAGGCTCACCGCCGTCACCGAGGACCCGGACGGCTGCGTGGCGGTCACTTTGGACGGCGAGACGGACTACCGGCTCGAGGATTACACGAGGATAGATTTCGACAACCAAGGAAAGGAAACATTATGAGAATCATGAGCATCGTCACGGCGAAGATTGAGCCGGACATCTACAAGCTGATCCTGGACGGGAGCAAGACGCACGAGGTGCGTGACGAGCCGTTCGACGCCGACATCATCCGTTACGTCAGCTCCGAGGACGGGAGCCTGCTGGGCGTGCACCGCCTGTGGAACGAGGAGCGGGTGCCCCGTCTGAGGCATACCGAGCATGCCTTGTGCGAGCTCGCCGGCATCACCTATGACAAGTTCATCGACCTGTTCCGTGCGGGTCCCGAGCGTGCCAGGAACCTGTACGTGGCCGATATCGGCCGACGCCACGACACCGTGGACGAACTGTTGGAGGGAAAGCAATGAGCGAGAAGGATGGGCCGACATTCGAGCAGGCGCTTGCCGACCCTCGTACGGTGCTGATGGTTCGCGGGGCGATAAAGCTTTCCGCGTTAGGGCACTTGGAGCGCTTCTGCGAGGAGAATTTCGGAAGTTCCGGATATCTGAAGGTCACGCAGGATGCCGGATGGTCGCAGATCTACATGCCCGCGCCCAGTAAAACGAAAAAGGATTCCAAGAAGGCCGAACAATGAGCGAGGATAGCAAAACCGGCAAGCCCGACCGTCTGCTCTGGATCGATATCGAGACCACGGGCCTCGACCCGGAGCAGGACAGGATCCTCGAGGTCGAGATGCGCGTGACCGACATGGACGGTACCGGCGAATACGGCAGGTTTCATGCGGTAGTTCCATGCGGAGAACGCTTAGACATATCCAAGTGGGCGCTCGCGACCCACTCGGCCAACGGGCTGCTGGAGGCTTCGACCAAGATAGACGGCGATGAAACCCATGTGGCTTCGAAGTTTTTCGCGTTCGTCAAAGAGACGGCTCGTCACGCGACATTGCATCCTGCGGGCAGCAGCGTCCACTTCGACCTTGCGTTCCTGATGCCGTGGATAGGCAACCTGCTGGACCACGGCATCGACCACCGGTGGATGGACAAATCCTCAGTGCTCATGTTCCTACAGGCCGCAAAGGCTCCCATCCCGGAAACCGGGGATACCGACCACCGCACCCGCACTTGCCTGGACCGCGATATCGCACAGTATCGGAAGATGCTTGATGTCATGATGGGCCTGCAGTGCAAGCCGGCGGTCTCCGATACCGATCCCACCGACCCCGCCGGCCAACTTGTCAACGCGTATGTGTTCGACTTGATGACGGATGATGAGGTTCCCTATCGCAAGGAGGAGTCATGAGCGACAGGGTTTACGGGGCGTCGCATTCGCTGGCGTGCGACTGGCCCGGCTGCGGGAACGTGCTGGACGACTGGGATGGCTGCGACTGGTGGGAGTCCTACGGGCGTGCGGTCGAGGAGGCCTGCCAGTACGACCATTGGGCCCAATGCGACGGCCGGGACTACTGCCCCGGGCATTGGCATCTGGACGCGGACGAGGAGCGGCGGCCGGGGCCTCCGGTGTGCGCGTATCCCGGCTGCGGGAAGGCCAAGGCCGCGGACGCCGGCGGCTGGATGCACGAGGCGGACGGCACCGACTGGTGCCCCAAGCACTGGCGGTTCGACGAGGATGGCTGGATGCGGCCGCAGACATGGTTCGAGGGTGCCACCGGCGACCCGAAGGAACGCGAGGAGGCAGTATGAGTGGGATGAAGACGTATCTGGTCGAGTCTTCGGCTTGGCAGCAGGTCATCTATGCGGCGACCGTGCGGGCTTCGAGCAAACGCGAGGAGTTGGAGCTTATGCATGGGTTCCTGGAAAAGGGCGGCGAGATGGGGCTTATGAACGGCAGTACCGACGTCCGCAACCTGAGCGAGAAAGCGACCATCATCGACGGTTCCGAAAGGCTATGACCTTCCCCGCATCAATTACCAGGAGGAAACACAATGAGCGAGCAGACAGCGAAACAGATTACGATAGATGATTTCCGTGTGGGTGACGTCGTGGAGTTCGACCATCACGGCTACCACCACAAGGGCATCGTCAGCGATGTGGATGTGCCTGCCTGTGGTTTCAGCATGATCTGCGACCGGTGCGAGTGCGACCGGCGATCCGTGTGGAGCTACGGTGCCGACGGTTCCACTGCGCCACCTGAAGCTCGCCGGAGGCATGGATTCCATCGACGGTCTGGTCAACGGCGCGTACGCCAGGATAATGCTGATGGCTGCGGAAACCACTTTCGACGCTTTCGCCAGGCAGGCGGACCTCATCCCCGCCCACAACGGGGACACCCCGTATTCCAAGGCGGCCCTCAGGCTCCACAAACAGATCAACGAGACAAGGACGGCGCTCGCGGACCTGAAGAAGGAGCTGCAATGAGCATCGCGTCCGAGGAAGCAGAAAAAGTGTTTCCGTCCCGGTATCGGCCCGGCTATGAGCCGCGGAAAGACTATCGCGGCAAGCTGGCGTATTTGGATGGCGTGACTACGGATGACCTGCGGCAGGCCTATGAGGTAGGGCGCACGGCGGAAGCCACTGAGCAGGAGGTTGAGGCCGGTGCTATGGCGCTGGCCATGTCGTTCGGCGGTGAGTGGAGCGTGATGCCCGGCTGCGTGCAGGCAAAATACCGGGATGACGCCCGTATCGTGCTTGAAGCGGCGCGGAATATGGCAGCCACCGGAATGATCGTGGTCGAAGAGCGAAGCAGGAAGTCGGAAAGGAAACTGAAATGAGCGTCGAATACGGGAAGGGCGAGTCCGGTTTCGACGATCCAGTACGTGTCGATATGGACGAGATTTGTTCGCGAGCATGCAGTTCGCTGCAGTCTGATCTGCAGATCGGGTACGGTTTGGCCAGACGGCTCGTAGAGGAGGCCACGAAGGTGGATGATTCCACGAGCGACGGCTATCACACGTTCGGCGAACTGTACCGGTATCGGATGATCTACCACGCGTGGGCCTGCAGGGCTTGGATGGCCGAAGGATGGAAGGTGGTGAAGTCCCGCAGGCATCATGACGGTGGGAAGTGCTTCGGTGGCGGCTGGTTCATCGTGTCCGTCCAATTGCCCACGGGTCAGGTTTCAAACCATTACGAGGCGCTCGCGGGAATGGTTTCCGTTGCACAGATGTGTGGTAAAGCGTCTGACAGGATTTGTTGCGGTCATGAGAATGATTGCAGGTTTAGATAATATCCATCAATTGAAAGGAGCCGATTATGGCTTGCAAGAAGAAGTCCACGAGTAATGGCACTAAGCGTGCTAAAAGCAGTGGAAGGAAATGCAAACCGCGTAAGAAGAAGTAGACACGGATATCGGCGCGAATGGCCTGGTTTTCTGTGATTCGCTTGTTCGCGCTGTGAGAATTTTCGCCGGTTCCTTGATTTGGGGCCGGCGTTTTTGCACAGTGGAATCGGACAGGTTCGGGTCGGAAGGTGACAGATGACAGGGGAGTGCTTCGAATGTGGCGCGCAGACGCAGCCGGGATTCATCCAGTGTGACGGTTGCGCGGGAAAACTACGCAGGGAGATCCACGACATCGGGGTCATGTACCGTTTCCTGGTGGTCATGCTCGACCCGTCGGTGCGGTTCGGGGAACGTGGGGGTGGGACGCATGCGGCCTCGTCCACGCCGAACATCAACGCGAACATATACGACCTGATCAATGACAAGGACCGTGGTATCAGGGCGATACTGGGCGGCTATGCCCGTGATCTTGGGCTTGAATGGCGCGGAAGTGTGCCCGAACTCGTCAAAGAGCTGGAAACCTGTACGGTCCTGCAATCGACGATGTACACCGACTGGAGACGCCCCGAGATCCACGCGCTCGTGCAACGCGTACGCAAAGCCACGACCCCGCCACCGCCGCCGGAACGCCTGTTGGGCTGGTGTCTCAACCCGTTGTGTCGCAGGGCCCTCAATATCGAGCGCCTGCCTTATAGCGTCACCAGCGTGCGCTGCGAGGGATGCGGCTGCGAATGGACAGTCGAAGCGATACGACAACACAACATGGAACGGCTCAACGAGATCGGCGACGACGAAGAATGGCAGCTCGGCGCCAAGGACTGCTCCACACGCATCCGCCAGCTCACCGGCCTGAACATATCCTCGACCACCATCCGCTCCTGGGCCAAACGAGGCCAACTCCAACCCGTCTACGGCACAAGCCCGGCCAGATACCGTCTCGGTGACGTATGGCAGCTCATAGACCAGGACCATAGAAAGGAAACAGGACGACAAGCATGAACAAGCCCACCGCCATCGACATCAACCGACTCGGAAACAACCTGATCGGCAGCCTGGTCTCCGTCACCACCCATAACGGCGGACCGGATACCGATCCCATGACCATCACCGGAACCCTGCTCGCCATCCAAGCCGACCTGGATAAAACCACCATCGTCCTGCAGGACAAGACCCGACCGGAATTCCAGGCCAAACTGACCCTGGACAGAAACGACAACCTATTCCTGACATCGGAGCCGCAGCACGTCACCGACAACAACCCCGACTACGAGGAGATACACACCGTATTCGGAAACAAGATCGCCCGCATCAAACTACATGACCACCACCTATGAAACGGCAAGCACAGGACCCGATACCAAACGACGCCGCTGCATGTGCAACGGCCAAAACAACGATCCAGCGGCTAAAACGCTATGGCGCTCGCAGGCTCGTATTATCCAAGATATGCCGCGAGACGGTCGGGCGCCTTGCTTTTCATGCCGCGGCTGGCCATGTCGTAATAGTGGAGCATGTGGGTGCTGGTCCAGCCGCCAGAGGCCATGATGTCGCGGTCGTCTATGCCGGCGTCGCGGCTCAGGGTGCAGAAGGTCCGGCGCAGCGAGTGTGGCGTGATACCGGGTATGCCCAGATCGTCGGCGAGGTTGCGGATGAGCGTCTGCGCCTGGCTGTGGGTGACGCGCAAACCGTCCGGACGGATGAACAAGGGGCCGCTCTTGCGCCCGGCAAGCATCCGATCGAGGCGTGTGGACACGTGTGTGCCTATGGCCACGTCCTGTTCC
This sequence comes from Bifidobacterium sp., assembly GCA_024104275.1. Lineage (GTDB taxonomy): Bacteria > Actinomycetota > Actinomycetes > Actinomycetales > Bifidobacteriaceae > Bifidobacterium. The sequence continues at coordinate 850,871 of JAGGHK010000001.1, read as the reverse complement.
CACTCGCCCTTACGATGGAATCTAAGATAAGGGCGGTCGGCCCTCGCATGATAGTCCTCCACACCCAGGCCCAGGGTCTCGCCGATCCTCGCACCGGTGAGCAGCAGCGTCGAACAAAGCGCCCCCACCGTGGGATCGCCGTCCTCCTCGGCATGTTCGAGCAACCGAGCGGCCTGCTCACGAGTAAGACTGGTACCGGTCGAATGCCCCCAAATCCGGCGCTTCCTAACATGAAGCCCCGGATCCTCCCTTAGCAGTCCCTCCTCCACCGCATACCTGTAAAGCCCACAGACGGCGGACACCGCATTCCGCTGCGTGGTCTTGGCGTCATGCCGAACATCATGCAGCCACGCGCTGTAACGCTCGATATCAACCCTCGACGCGCCACCAGGCTCAACGGCATTCTCCCCACACCACCGCACCCAATGACGGATGTGCGCAGCATAGGACCTACGAGTACTAGGCGCGAGCGCCCGGGTCCATTGCTCGCAAAGTCGTACAAGATCTACTGTGCTCTGTTCCATGATCTGCTCCTGATCCCCACCGGACCCACGCCGAACATTCGGCGCAGGCCCAGCCCTCTGTGGTCACTTGATACGAATATCCACCGTCGACGGCGTACCATTAATCGCCTCGATGCCCATCGAACGTATCCCGTCCTCGATGACAACCGGATTGCCCGAATCGATATGCAACGTAGTAACGACGAAACTGGTCTCAGCACCCTTAAGCCCCGGCCAATAAGTCAGCCTGCGCTCGCCTTCTATGGTGCCGTGGTATTTTTGTGCGATCTGCTGGAGTTCTTCGGGTGTGGCTGCGCGTTTGAGAGTGGTTGGTTTCCATCCCTGTTTGGGCCGGCACCCGTAGGTGAGGAAGTCGCTGTTGTGCGTGCTGTAGGGCCAGTTTTTCGGGTCGGCCTTGTGGAGCGCGTCCACGTCCATCTTCAGTTCGCTGATGAGCTTGGGTGAGTGGAGATCCTTGAGATACCATTTTCCGTCCACTTTGACGACGGGGTTGTTCGGGTATCTTGTGGCGAGTATGAGTTCTTCTACGATGAGTCTTTCCATTTTTTGTTGCTCCTTAAGTTTGTTGTATTGATATAGGGAAAAATTTCGCCCGGATGTTACATGGGCTTCTATCGGTTGTCGATTCCGAGCTGCCGGTCTATTTCGGCCATGAGCGCGGTGTCGTATCGCTGTTTCGCCGTCAAGTAGTCGGTGTGGTAGATGGACTTTGCTTTCTCGTCCAGCCTGCCCAGCCCGAGAGGGGAGAGGGCGGTTGTCTGCTCCATCCATTCGTATTCGGGTTGGCCGGTGTCCTCGTCGATGATGTCGCGGCATCTGGCATCCAGCTCGTCGACCAGCACCCCGTCGTCGCTGTTGGCGTAGCCGTTCGCCTCGCCCCTCATGCCGCCTTGGACGAATTGCGTGAAGGCCAGACTGATGACATTCAGTGCTTGGGCCTGCAGGTCGTTGAGCTGCTGCTCTTCGGCCATGATTCCGGTCCCGTCAATCGCGTCCATTGTTACGCCGCCTTCCTCATATTGGCTTGCACGTACTCATGCAGCTTCCGTTCGGCGCCCCGGTCGTTGCCCTTCACGTAGCCTTCCTTCCATGCGACCGTCACGCCATTGGCGGTGACGAACACGTAGGCGACGCGATGGTGCAGGCGTCCGAACACGCGCGGCTTCACGTCGAGTCCCGCGAGTTCAGGCACTTCCCGCCACGCCTTGCCGATCGGCACGACCGAATCGACGGCCTTGCCGGGTTCCGGTCTGTCGCGATCCGTGATGTCGATGGCGTTGTAGCGGGCGATGACGTCCTCGACTTCATCGGGTTCGCACCCCAGGAACGCCGCCGCGCAAACATCCTCGTCGCTTGCACCCTCGTCGGTGCGGGTCTCGAAGGACGCCGACGGCACGAGCTCGTAGAAGCCGGGCGTCGAGGCGTTCAGGGGGTCCGGCCGCCAGCCTCTTGCCTTGTCGGCGTCCGTGAGCTGCCGGCCGTCGCCCAGGGTCATGCCTTTGGGATAGTCGCCGGCCTCGTCGATGGCCCGCTCGTATTCGCCGGGATCCATCGTGTTAATGCTCAGCAGGCCCCAGCCCTCGTGTCGCATGACCGCTGCCGTGTCGCGTGTCGGCTGCCCGCCGCGCTCGACGATACGCCAGCATCGGTGCCCGTTGTTCTCGCATTTCTCCCATACGCGCTTCTGCGAAAGATTGATGTAGCGCCAGTCGTTCTCGCTGTCGCACCAGAATCCCGTAGTGTATTGCCTCGTCATGATGAATTCTCCTTCAAATAAAAGAGGGAACCGTTCCGGCAAGTCTGCCGGAACGGTTCCCCGAAATTGCTGTTGAATTATGTCAGCGGCGCTTATGCCGATACACCTCGCTGCGGTGCGCCACCTTGACGACCTCGACGGTCACGATTCCATCATTGATGATGGCGAGCACGCGCCAATCGCCTACACGATATCGCCATTTCCCGCTCAGGTTCGCCGTCAGCCCCTTGCCGTGCGCACGGGGGTCGTCGCATCCCTCGATGTTCTTGTCCATCCATCGGTAGATCCGCCGGGCGGTATCCCCGTCCATTTTCCTCAGGGCCTTGCTTGCCTCGGGGCCGTATTCCACATGCCACGCGCTCACAGACCCAGCTCCCGTCCCATTTCCTCATTGGTCAGTCTGGTGCCGTCATCGTGGGCGAGGGCATCGTCGAGGGCGTCCAGGTCCTCCTTGTCCTCGGCGGCCTCGACGAGTTTCGACACATATTCGTTCACCTGGTTGGCCAACGTGGTGCCGTTGTCCCTTGCCGCAAGGTCTGCGCGCATGTAGTCGGTGTCGTTCATCGGAACGTTCAATGTCAATGTAGCCATGTTTCTCTCCTTCGCCAGTGCTGCCATTATTCTACCTTTCCCGTTCGAAAGCGCCACGGTATTCATCTGTAAGACTGTACCGATCGAAAATCTCCATCGTGCTCAAGCTTTCTAGCTCATTGCCGTCAGCCAGCGCCACACACATGCGATACCGTGCTTCGTTTTCGTTAAGTGCCATGTAGTCCGCATCGCTGGACACAATACGGTCACGTTCGACTTTCGTTTCGCAACAATCCACATAGCCCTTGGCGTTGTCGCGCCACCAGCTTCCGCCAGTTGTTTCTTTCGTGCTCATCTTGTCGCCAGCGTTTCGGCTTGTCGGCCATACTCAAGTACGTACGACTCTCCTTTATGGTTGCCATGTCTGTCAGCATGCCAAGTGCATACCGGCTCATACCCGTCTGTTGTGCTGCCGTCCTCTTCGGCGCATTCAGGGAGGCCCGTCCTTTCGGCGACTTGGATCATATGAGACGATTTGTTATACGTCCTGACCGTGTATGTCTTGCTTCCTACATTCAACACATCGACATAATCGTTCTCGTCGCCAGGATGCCAATAACAAACCGGCATGCCCGCTCCGTTGGCATCCTTGCAATACGGTACGTTCGGCATAATGTCCAGTATCTCGTCAGCTGACATGGGCACTGTGTCTTTCCGCTGGGTTCCACCGCAGGCAGACACGCCGACCAACATTATGCCGGCCATCGTTACCGCGATAATCTTTGTTGCTTTCATCGTGCCGCCCCTTGATAGTAGCGTTCGTCCATCGTCAGGCCGTCGGGGGATACGGAACGCAGATAATTGCCGTTATCGGCTAAAGTCTCGCGTCCGCCCAACAGGCGCATTGTCTGCATCCATTCGGGGCTAGTAGCATTGTGCCAATCACCCTCAATTTTTTTCTGGGATATTGTCCGCCACTTTGAGTGGCACGACTTACGCTCACTGTGTACTTCAAGCCACACATCAAGTTTATTGTTCATAATAAGCCTCACTTCCTCGTGAGGCGTGCTAAGATATAGCAAGCCCCACAATCGTAGTTAATTGGTTCTCAAAGTTGATTGATAGGATTAAGGGCGCAAGCGCCGTGAGTACTCGTAATACTCACGGCCTTTTTCTTTCATTCCTTGACCAGCTCACCGGGTGAGCAGTGCAAGGCTTCAGCGAGTTTCAACGCGGTGTCAAGACTCATGAGATGCACGTTTTTAACGCCTCTCTCATACTCGCTGATTGCTTGTTGTTTCAGGCCAGTCAGCTCGGATAATTGCACTTGAGTCAAGCCGCGTCGGCTACGCAATTCCTTTAATCCCATATTCATTCGCCACCTTTGCTCGGTGGCTACATTATACAATTTATTGATTGTATTTGCAATAAGGTAACACTCTTAAGTTTTCAAACGTCGTGCCGATGCTCTCGGCTTCTAAGCTTTGCCCAAGCTTGCGCTTGTGCGTTCCGTGCTTGGTAATTACAAATATACAACTGTTCAATTGTATTTGCAAGTCGGTCGCTCAAACATATTGGAATCACTGGGTTTCTTCGGCGTGTCGCGGTG
>JAGGHK010000001.1:0-846352 GCA_024104275.1 Bifidobacterium sp. | reverse complement strand
GGCCGTGCGGTGAGCGTGGCCGTGCGGTGAGCGTGGCCGTGCGGTGAGCGTGGCCGTGCGGTGAGCGTGGCCGTGCGGTGAGCGTGGCCGTGCGTCCGCTCGATACGCTTACGCATACGAGCGGACGCACACGCGCAAATACACTACAAAGGATCGCGACACGCCGATAATCCCCGGATTAATAGCCTGCGAGCGCCGGAATCGTTGGTATTCTGCGGATAATTCAGCCTAACCCGGCCTGGGGGAGGGCTACCTGTCATACAAAAGTTCAGCCGCAGGGGGTACTGGTTCTGACTGTGAATGCCTTCCGGAGCCATGTTGAGCTTAGCGTGACATGCAACGCGTTCCGTTGAAATTATTCGTATTTGGCGGGTTTGAAACCTCTGTGTTATCAATCGGGAGTAAGCGTGTCGCGATTTTAGCTATTTTCGGCTGATTCCTTGATTTCATTTGCGGGTGCAACGTATTCTTTTAGTAGTCTTGAACTTTTCGTATGAATGCGGACAGCTTGAGATGTTTCATGGACGATTAGATGCCAGCTACCCAGATGCCACCAATGTCATCGCCCATGAAACGGTTGTTGGCGGAGTGGTCTAACGCAGTGGCTTGCTAAGCCGCCGCATTTCATGGTGCCGCAGGTTCGAATCCTGCACCAACCGCTTAGCCCAGCGGTCTTTTGATTAGTTTTCTCCCGCTGGGTTCTTCTTTACATAATTCAATAGTCAGCAGGGAGGCCCGTATGCCTTGGAGCAGTTCCAATCGTCGGGCCCGGTTCAACAAGGGTTGGTATAAGAAGCGCAAGCAGATCCTGGACCGCGACCATCATGTGTGCCAGTGGCCGGTGGAAGACGGGAACGGTTTCCCCGCCGGCATCTGCGGCAGGCCGGCACGGGCCGTGGACCACAGGCGGCATGACATGGCGCATGACGACGACCGTGACTCGAACCTATGGTCCCTGTGCGACTGGCACCACAACATCAAGACGCAGATGGAAAGCGCGGAGGGGAAACGGAAGCGCGCACGCCGGAACAGGGAGAGGGCCTACTACGACCATCCGGCATTCAAATGAAGTGCCTTATGGAGGGTTGCGATAACGAGGCCAGATCGAACGGCCTATGCCGGCACCATTACGATCTTGGGCGGAACAACGGTTCGCCTCTACCTCGGGATCGGGTCAACATGTGCGTGATGTGCGGCGGGTGGTTCCCAGTCAAACGCAGTACGCGGCGATTCTGTTCCCCGGCTTGTCGGAAACAATACAATCGTCTCAAAAAGAAGGGCCTTGCGCCCCGCAACATCGAACGAAAACCCAGACAGCGCGAACCGCTACCCACGCAGACCAGAAAACCCATGGCACCCGAGTTCTTTACCGACAGCGACGTGCTGGACAGATGCGACGGGATGTGCGTGGAATGCGGCGAGCGGATAGACCCGGCCATCAGCCCGGCGGAACCTGACGGACTCGCGTCGTCATGGTTCCTGCCATTGGAGCAGGGAGGCAAGCCAATCCTCGACAATCGTGTCGCGCTCCACTCACGCTGTCTGGAACATTGGACGGAGCGTGGTCTACGTGGCAGGAAATGGAAGAAGGGCAAGCAAAGCCACCGGTGAAGCACTCCAATGGGACGGGGTGAAACGAGGACCCGACCTGCCGGCCACACGGCCGGACGGCAAGGAATGGCTCCCGTTCACCAAAAAATACTACATGGATTTCCGTGTAAGCCCACAGGCGGTGAAACTCGGCACCTCCCTCGACTGGTATTCGGTCATCGACCTGTGCATCCTCAAGGACAACTTCTACCATCATCCCTCAGCTGTCGCAGCGGCGGAAATCCGAGCACGCGAAAACGAGTTCGGCATCACCCCGCTGGCACGGCACGCGCTCAAATGGGACGCCCCATCCACCGACGACCTCGGAGCAGGGGACAACAGGGACGTGAACAAGGTCAGCGAGCAGCGGATGCTCGACCTGCGCCGGCAACAGCTGGGCTGAGCCATGCACGACATCATCCCCAAAGTCACCAACGCGCAACGACAACGCAGCATGGGATTCTTCGCCATCTGGTGGATCGAGACCTTCTGCGTGGTCGGCAGCGAACCAGCATGGGACACTCCCATCCGGTTCACGCCAGAATACGCGAGCTTCATCATCAACGTCTACGCCCTCGACGAGAAAGGCCGTCGCCTCTTCGACCGCGTCTTCCTCAGCCGTCCGAAAGGCAGCAACAAATCCGGTCTCGCCGGAGTTCTCGGCCTGTTCGAAGGGCTCGCGCCATGCCGGTTCGACCACTGGGCCGAGGAAGACGAGACCTATACGTTCTGCGGACAGACCTACCACTATCTTCCCGGCGAACCCGTCGGCAGGATGATCCAAGGCCCCAACATCATGTGCCTGGCCACCGCCGAAGACCAGACCGGCAACGTGTACAAGGTCATCCAATACAACTGCGAATCAGGACCGCTATCACAGCTCCGAGGCTACGGCCTCGATCCGGGAGCCACTCGCATCGCGCTGCCGGACGGCGGAAGCATACAGCCGGGCACATCTGGCGCGGCGTCGAAGGACGGCGGCAAGCAGACCTTCATCATCGCCGACGAGACCCACCTGTACACCACGACCAAACTCCATGCCATGTTCGACACCGTCAAACGCAACATCCGCAAGCGCGCCGACGCCGACCCGTGGATACTCGAAACGACCACGATGTTCAGGCCCGGCGAGGATTCCGTCGCCGAAGCCACGTTCAAACTCGCGCAGGCCGTCGCCGAACGCAAGGTCAAACACCAGCAGCGGGTCCTGTTCGACCACCGCTACGCCAACCTGCGGCTTGAGGACATCAGCAACGAGAAAAAACTCGAGCATGCGCTCATCGAATCCTACGGTTCCGCCGCCAAATCCAAGGACGGCAAGGACCACCTGCTGCTGCCCGACGGGAGGATGACCACAGTGAATCCTGAAACCGGGAAAGATGACGAAGGGCATTCGCTCGCCAGTGATGGCGTCGAACCGGGCCCGTCGAAAGACGGATGGATGGATCTTGAACAGCCCAAACGCGAGTTCTACGATCCCGGGACCGACATCGGCAACAGCGTCCGCTACTTCCTCAACAACCTCACGTCCACCACGGACGCTTGGATCCCCGAAAGCGACATCCAATCCCATATTGAATACAAGAACATGTTTGACGGTGCGGAATGCGACGGCAATCCCGAGGATGCGTGGATGAACGTCATCGACCCGGAGGATAAGATCACCCTCGGGTTCGACGGTTCCATCTCCGACGACTCCACCGCGCTCGTCGGCTGCCGTGTCCGCGACGGACTCCTGTTCCTCATCAAGCTCGAACAGAAGCCCGACGGACCCGGCAGGGCCGGCTGGCGCGTCGACCGTGACGCGTTCGACGGCAAGGTCAAGTGGATGATGGAACGCTACAACGTAACCGCGTTCTTCGCCGACGTCAACCCGTGGGAGAGCATGATCGCCTCATGGGAGGCGCAGTTCTCCGACCGGCTCGCCATCGGCCCGCGAGGCAGAAGCAGCGGCAAAATCAGGTTCTTCACCAACGAATGGTACAGAAACCTCTACCAGACGCTTTCCACCATGGAGAACAACTTCAAATTCGACTGGCAGCCCACGCAGGACGAATCGAACCCCATCTCGGGAGACATCGCCCTGTTCCCCGACCCCAGGCTCGTCAACCACTTCCGCAACGCCAGACGGCGCGACCGCAGCTTCGGCTACCTCATCTTCAAGGAGACGCCGAACAGCCCCAAGAAGATCGATGCCGCGATGGCAGGCACGCTAGCCTACGCCGCCCGTATGAAGCTCGTCGCGCAAGGCGAGGAACCGGAGCCGGACGACCAGTTCATCCCATTCCAATTCTGAAAAGGAGAAAGCACATGGCCGACGAACGCAACCTCATAGCATCGGCCGGCAAAGACGATGCCGATTCGATTCAGCTCACCAAGCTCGCCGACAAGCTAGCCGCCAGAATTCCTCGCCTGAGCAGACTCAAGACCGTATACGACGGCGCCGAACTCGTCCCAGGCCAGCACGTTCCCGCCAACCTCAAAAACAACAAGGCCGCAAAAGTCTACAAGCGCAACATGGGCATCGCCGATATCAACCTTGCACGTCCCATGGTCGATTCCGTCACTGTACGCCAACGGCCAAGCAGCTTCCGGTTGATCAACGACAAGACCCAGAACAGCACGGAAGCCGATCGCATGTGGCGCCAATGCCACATGAACATCAAAAGCCGCGACATCTTCCACGCAAGAAACCTCTACGGAGAAAGCTTCGCGCTTGTCGGCGATGGAAGGGGAGACGACTACGTGACCCCGCTCACCCCTTGGCAGGCCATCGTCGACGCGGACGAGGACAGCGCCCTCATCTACGCCTACGACGAGCAAAACCAGCAGGACACGCTCACTCTCTACCGCCTGGAACGTGATGAGAACGGCGTGCCTGTCAACGTGTACAGCAGGATAGCGGTCAGGGACTCCGACAAGCGCAGCCTTCCCGCCGAAGGCGACGACCAGACCATATACGACATCGCGAACGGCGACAGCTCCGCAACCTACGAGTTCGAAACAGGATTCGTCTGGAAAGAGCAGGAAGTGAAGGACGACTGGAGCTATGCGATAGCCAACGGGGCGCTTCCCATCCAGCGGTTCTCCACGCCGGACGGCAAGGGGCTGTTCGAACCGCACCTGCAATCCATCTACCGCATCGATCAGGAGATTTTCGACAGGGTCACCATCACCATGATGCAGGCGTTCATCCAACGCGGTGTCAAAGGGCTGAAACGCACAACTTACAAAGAAGGTGATCCTGCTGTGCTGGCCGGTCTGAAAAAGGCCGGCGACCCGATCGACCTTTCGGAACTGTTCCAACAGGCCCCTGCGGCCATGTGGATGCTTCCCGACGGAACAGACGTGTGGGAATCCAAACAGGCCGATATCCAGGGGCTCACCACGACCATCGGCACCGACATCAAGCAACTTGCCGATGCGGCCATGACCCCGCTCGGCATCAACAGCAACGACACCGGAGGCAGCGCCAACGGGGCCGACCTGAAACGCGAAAGCGTCATCTTCAAAGCCGAGGACCTCAACGAACGCGCCGACGACAAACTCGTCACCATCATGAAAATGGCATTGAGCCTCGCACAGATCGACGTGACTGGCAAGGACTTCGAAACCATGTGGAAGCCCATCACCGCCATCCAGTTCAGCAACCCCGCCCAAGACGCCTCGCAACTCAAAGGCGTCATCTCCGGCAAGAGCATCCAGCGCATGGTACTGGGCATGAGCGAACAGCAGATCGCCGAAGACCAACTGGCAAAGGACGCGGAACTGCTCGACCAAAGCCTTACCCAGTTCACAGACGAAGACGATGACAATGCCGACGATAGCGAACACGGCCAAAAGGACAATCGCAAGCCTTCGATTCTGCACCGCCTATTCCACGGGAACAAGTCATGAATACCGCTACTGCGAAACAAGTCGGACGGCTGAGCGACTCCTACGACAAGCTAATTAGCGCGCTCTCTGCTAGGCAATCCAAACAGGCATGGAACCTTTGGAAATCCCTGACACCATCGGACTGGTGGAACGACGGAGTCACATGGGGCTACGCCGCAAAGCAGGCATCCGTGGACATGGCTCGCAACCTGAAAGCCCGCCAACTCGGCGAAGCGACGGCCTTCAAAACTCTGCAGGCTCTCAACGCAAAAACATTCGACCCGATATCTGGCTCTTGGATACCCTCAAGGGCGAACACGGATCCGCAACGCATCGCCATGAAACACGTCGACACCTACCGGCACCTCACCACCCTCGACCCGCAAGTAAGACCCGAAGAATGGCCCAAACCCGACGAGAAGGACTGGCAGCTCGTCGAATCGTGGCTCCGACAGGCCAGGGAACGCCTGGAAACGGTCGCCGACACCGACACCGTTCGCAGCGGCGATATGGCCATGCAGGAATCGTACAAACGAGCCGGCGTCACCCAATACAGGCGAGTCATCCACCCCGAACTGTCCAAGACCGGATCATGCGGTATCTGCGTGGTCGCGGCCACCAGAATCTACAAGATCAGAGACCTCAAGGCAATGCACGTTGAATGCCATTGCGGAATCGTGCCGATTACCGACCAGGACCCCGGAGAATACCTCAACAACATCGACCTGGAAACCATCTACCGCAAGGCCGGTGGAACCTCCGCCGACCAGCTGAGACACCTTCGCATCCAAGTCGGCACGCACGGCGAACTCGGCCCCATACTCGACGAATACAACAACCTCGCCGAAGACCAATACTCCAAAACCCGTTACCGCAACTATCCGAACAAACCATCGTCATGGCGGCCGCCGGACAACAAGATGGCCAAACAGCAGCTACAGGCGATGCTCGACCGTTCCGACAAGCTCCTCGAATCCATGAAACGGGTCAGAAAAACCGGTAAAGAGGAAACCCTCGACACCGACGGCCGCCGACTGCGCGTCGCACCATCCAAATCACTCAAAAGAGCCATCGACTATCAGGAAGCGTTCGCCCGCGAACTGCGGACAATGCTCCACGAAAATGTCTGAAACAAGCCATTCCAGAAAGGAAAACAACCATGGCAGACCCAGCAACAGGAACCCAGAACCCGCCGGCAGAACCCACCGATCCGAAAACCTTGGAACCTCCCGCCGACCCGGCACCGAATCCGCCGGCCAACGCAGGCGAACCGAAGAATCCCCAACCGTCTGCAGGAAGCGAGCACGACGCCAACACCTCCGAAAACGAGGACAAGGAAAACAGCCAGCGCATCGCAAAACTCGAACAAGAACTCGAAGAGCAGAAAAAGCAGTCCGAACAGCAACGGGAGGCGCTCGCCGAACGCGACCGCGATTCCGCGCGCAAGGACGTGCTCCTGAAGCATCCCGAACTTGACGAAGAGGATCTGAAACTCTGCGGAGAGACCGAACCGGCGAAGATCGGCGAATGGGGCGACCAGTACGCCGAACGCCAGAAAAAGCATATCGAAACCGCCCAAACCGGCCATCACAACCTTGCTGTCGGGCTTGCCCGTGAAGGGTCATGGTCCAATAAGTCTCCCAAGACCGAGCCCAAGGGTTCCGGCCGTTCGGAGGCCTACGAGCAGGCGAAGAAGAAATACGCCCATAACAACCAGTAAGGAGCAATCATGAGCGCACTCGGAGTAACTACAGAAAACGGCACCCCGGAAGACGACCAGTCGTGGCTCGTCAACCGGATGAGCGACGGCATCCAGGCCGTCCAGGTCGCGCTTGGCACGTTCACCGGCGATCCGGAGAAGGAAGCGAGCTATTTCGACTTCCTTTCCGACACCGACACCGTCGGGCACATCAAGAGCGGCATCCCGCTCGCCCTGATCACCGGCGGCGACAACAAAGGCATGTACGGACCGTATGATCCGCAGGCTTCCGACGGGCGCAACGGCCCCATCGAAGGCGTGCTTGAAAGCCAGGTGGAAGTCCAGTTCACGCGCAGCGGGTTCAAAACGACAGCGGAGAACGTGGGTATGCGCTACATGGCCGTCATCAACACAACTAATCTGCCCGTCAAGACCGAAGGCGCCACCTGGCATGGTCTGTTCGTCGACTGCCATCAGGACGGCACGCCCATCACCTTGCTAGGAGCGGCTCCGGCACCGTCCCCGTCGACGGAATCCGCTGAGCCTGCCAAGAAATCCGATGAAACCACCAAAAAGTCCGGCAATTAACGAAATCCATATATCCCGGCGGCGATGACCGTCGGGCTTATCCGAAAGGAACACAATGAGCCAGATCAACACCAGCGTCATCAGCCCCGAGGAAGCCACCGGATCCGTCCAGGGCGCGTTCGAAGCGGTCAGCGCGCAACTGCCCTTCAACAGCATTCTCCCGGATTCCACCCCGGACCAGATGCCCCAAGGAATCACCATGGACGGAACGACCGTCGCATGGACCGCCAACCAGCGCACCAAGATCGACGACAAGAACATCTTCCGCGCGTGGGATGCCGAAAGCAAGTATTCGAAGACCGTCAAGGGAGCCAAGGTGCTCCGCGCCGAAGTACAGCCCATCGGCAAGCGTCTGCGCATCAGCGAGGCCGACATCGCCCGCAACGGCGACGACGCCTTCACCCATACCAAGGCGCTCGAATACTTCCAGAACCTTGCCGCCTCGACCGCGTTCCAGCTCGAACTCGCCCGCCTCAAGACCGTTGTGGACGGCAAGCTCAGCATCACCGAACGTGACCTGCCCACCACGTTCGATTTCGGCCGCGCTTCCGATCTTTCCAAAAACCTCACCGGCAACAAGATGTGGAGCGCGGACGGCATTAACCCGGTCGAGGACATCAAAAGCTGGTCCGAGCTGGTCAAGAAGCATGATGGCATGGCGCCGCAGGCCATGGTCACCACGCGCAAGGTCATGAACCTGCTGGCGAAGAACCCTCAGGTCATCAGCCTCGCCACCGAACGTTCCGCAGACACGTCACCGACGATGATCAAGGAAAGCGCCGTCCGCGAAGTCCTCAGCGAATACGCGGGCATCCGTAGCGTACTCGTAGCCGACGAGGCCTACGACACGTTCTTCCAGACCAACCACATCGAAGCGCAGGACATGTTCCCCGAAGACACCGTGCTGCTGCTTCCCGGCCTGCTCGACTCGGGAATCGGCGTTACCGCTCTCGGACCGACTGCGGAAGCAAGGCTCGGTGTGGTCAGCAACCCGGGCGACTGCGGGCTTGTCGGCGTCGTGCAGGACACCGCCGGCGCGCCGCCCGCCTACGACGTGTATGTGACCGGCTCCGCGCTTCCGGTGTTCACCCAGCCGAACAGCACGTTCAAGGCGACCGTCACGGCATGAGCAACCCGTTCCGAGATCTCGACTGGCCGGACTGGTTCCACAAGCTCCAAAGCGACAAGGCAAGCTGGATGACCGACGCGATCACCGACGAGTGGATCACAGCCAAATGCCGGGTCGCCTCGAACATTGCGGTCACGGAGTGTCCCAACCTTCCCGACCGCTACCGACGCGGAACAATCGACGCGGAAACAGTCGCCAATGTCGTCACCGACATGGTGGCAAGAGTGGCGATGTACAGCAAGATCAGGAGCGAAAGCAACGGCACCTATACCGTCGGCGATCAGAACCCGTTGGCGAATCAGTCGGGATTCGATCCGAGTCCGAACCTCTACCTGAAAAAGACCGAAAGAAACCTCCTCTCCGGAGGAGACGATTCCGGCCCAATCGGCACCATCGGACTCGGTCTGAGCCGTATGTGGGGAGGATAGGCATGGCGACTCCGATCTTCACTCCGAAAGAACGAGAAACCGCGTCTGCTGACCTGCTCACCGCAGACAAGGTGGTTCTCATCCCGCGCAAACCGGTAGACACCCCGCACGGTATGAAACTCGTCTCCGCAGGCGAACCAGTGGAAATTGTCTGCGGGGTTGAAGGCCGGCAGAACCAGGCCGGCATGTTCGCCAACTCCGGCCAGGAAGATACCCCGCAGAAGCAAGGCGGTCTCACCGAGATCACTCCTATCCAGATCATTGCCAAAAACTGGCCGGGAGACATTTGGTCGGCTGTCTGGTTCGACGGTGACGAATACGACACCGTCGGAAGCCCCGTGCAACGCCGGCACGGCACGGAACAATCCCGGCACTGGGAGATCAGGGCCGAACTCAAACGCCGCAACCGGCCCAAACCGCAACTGAAAGGCGAGATATCATGACCTACGTGAAAATCGACCCGAAGGCCAGCAGGCATATAGCCGAACAGTTCGGGCCTAAAGCCACCCGGTTCTTCGCCGAACAGATCGCCGCAAAAGCCAGGATGCTGGCCGACGCACGCGCAAAACGCAGTTCCGTCTCCGACCGCATCAACGTGGAACACGGCAATCGCCCGCAGGACGCGCGAGTCGTCATGAGCGTCCGAGGGGGCGACGGAAGCGAAGTCGCGGCACACCTTGAATGGGGATACGTCAACGCAAGATCCGGCAAACGCATTCCCGGCAAGCACATCCTTCGCGATGCGACATTCGGAGTCTGAAATGCAAACCGTATTCCAACGATTGGATCCCCACGTCGGCGAATGCATCGATGCCGAACAGCTCGTCAAAGAACTGCTCTCACACGACCTACCCTGCAAAAAATGGCCGAAAGCATCGATTCGAAGCGAGATAACTCCCGAAGTCAACGCGCTCGCCGACAACCTGCTCGTCATCTACGACACCGGGCCCGCCACAAGCATCGGCTACGGAAGATTCCGTTTCACGGTCAGCATCTACGCGATCTGCAACGACCCGGACAAAGGCTCCGAATTCATACGCTGGTTGTACGGCAAAGTCACCGAATGGCCATATCAGGACCCGCAACCGGAAGCCGGGGGAATCGCTGACGTGAAACCTACCGGATTCATTCGCTACGGTCCCGATGAGTGGAATCTTGCACGCGACCAGCATGTCTGGTCGATGCAGGACTGCCTCATCACCGCCGGAATCCACAACCGATAGCAATCAATAACAGCACCGAAACCCCACGGCCTCCCGTCGTGGGGTTTCGCATATCAACAGAAAGAAGCAACATCATGGAACTCGGCATCAACAAGGGAGCCCTTATCTCGGCCAAACGCGGTGCGGTATTCGTCGCTCCAGCGAAGACCAAACCGCCGAAACCGCTTTCACAGCTCGTCATCAGCTCCTCCAATCTGGGGGCATGGAAGAACCTGGGCCATACCAGCGAATCTAACCTTCCGAAGTTCAACACCGAAGGCGGAGACCCGTCCTCGCTAAACACATGGCTCGTCGACGGTGCCAAAACCACATACAAGCCCACGAGCCTGTCCGTGGCCATCAAGTCCATCCAGGCCGATGTCAACACGCTCAAGTTCATCTACAACGGGTGGAAGGACCCGGAGACCGGCGGTGTCAACAGCAGCCTCAGCCCAGCTTCACAGAACGTGGCGCTCATCATTCTCAGCTACGACCCCGATCTGAAGAAGCAGTTCGGCGTGTACTTCGCGGAAACCAGCATCAAGGCCGACGGCATGCCCGATTTCAGCGGCGACTTCGTCGAATTCGGATTCACGGCTTCCGCCCAGTCCAGCGACGCCATCGAGGCCGGGCCCAACGGTGAACAGGCCGCGTTCACGCTCCTCACACCGGACGTGTTCGACGGCGCGAGCCTCAGCCTGGACAAACAGAGCCTTTCCCTCACCGTTGGCGGCGATGACGGAACTGTGACCGCGACCGTCACTCCCGAATCCACCAACGTGACTTTCGAATCCGAGGACGAAAGCAAATTCACGGTCACCTCAACCGGTGCGGTCGCCACCATCCACCCAGTCGCCGCGACAACGGCGCCGGTGAAGCTCAAGGCCACCGCCGGATCCCTCGAAGCCGACTGCGACATCACAGTAGCCGACTGACCCATTCCAAGACTTCACGCCCAACCGGCGTGAACCCGGCCGTATGCGAGATTTCGGCGGATTCTCCCGCATACGGCATCAACCCTTCCAGAACACGAACCCGCCGTCACCGACTTTCAAGGAGAATCCGCAATGAACGAAACACAAGACGCCGAAACAACCGCAACTGAAAACACGAACGCCACGGCAAGCGAGCAGAATCCCACGCAGGCCGGCGAAGAGACCGGCAAACACGCAGGCGCTCCCAAAGAACAGACGTTGCAGGACGTCATCGACGCCAACCCCGTCCTCGACGGCCTGCCGGCTTTGGAACAGCCCAACCGACTGCTGCCCAGACAGACCGCAGGCCTGATCAACACGATGGCAGGGGTACGAGACGCGCTCAAACAGGGCAGGGATGCGGTCGGCACCGATGATGAAACGCGAACAACCATGGCGGTAAACGCCTGGGTCCTCGAAAACGGATGCGCATGGCTGCAGACAATCGCCCTGAAACCGGCCGAGTTCGAGGAATGGACACGCGGCAAGGAACCGCTCACACTGGCCCAGGCGGCATTGAACCTGATGCTCTTCTACGAGGACGAACTGGGAAAATCGTTGAGTTCGCCGACCGCTACCAGCGATGCCCGGTAGCGCTCTCCGCCGATTTCCGACGGTTCTATTCCCTCGACCTGCCACAGGCGCAGCGCGACCATTCACCGTCGCTGATGCTGCGCTTGCTGGAAGGCCTCTCAGGATGGGATGACAGCCAGTACCGGGAATGGCGGCTCGCCAACGAACCCGATACCGATCACGACGAAGAACACGGCGACCCCAACAAGCTTTCATATCACAACTGGGGTCAGGAAACACGCCTCATGCTCGACATCAGGAACATGGTTGCCTCTCTGACCAACATGCATGTAGATACCGAGCGCGGCGACAAGACAATCGACATGCTCACCCCACCGGGATCACCCGAGGAACATCACAGTTCAGGCACCACGTTCGGCGAACTTCTTGCGATGACACATCACTGACAATCTAAAACATTGGAGGCATCATGTCCGATATGTTCATTTACGGCAAAGTCGGCATCGACATTATGCCCCTCACCAAAGGGTTCGGCCGAGAACTCCACCGCAAGCTCGAAGCCGAACTCGCCGACGACCGGTTTGAAGTGCCCGTTGGCTTCGATCTTGATCGTGGCAAATACGATGAGGCGAAAAACCGCATCGAACACGACGAGCTCCATCAGAAAGTCCAACTCGACATCGACCGCCGTCAGGTATCCGAAAGGATGAAGCAGCTCGGAGCGCAGAAACTCACTGTCGGCATGGACGCGGATACCCGCGAATTCCGACGTGACATGCAACGTGAAGCCAATCGTCTAGAAGACGCCATGAGTGCGGCAATCAACCGGGGCTTCGACATCAAATCAAGCACCGCCGACCGCACGCTCAAAAAAGTGCAGGCCGAACTCGACGCCAAACATTTCCAAATCACTCCACAGGTCGAACTCGACCTCGGCGAGACCGAACGCCAGATCGACAGGCTCAAACACCGCATCGACCTCAGCGACAAATTCGACGCCGAAGCCGAAAAAATACAGCTCCGCGCAGAACGCCTCTCCAAATCCATCCCCGCACTCAGACTCGACGACGACACCGCCAAAGCGACCGCAAAACTCCATGCGCTCGCCGACAAATACAAGCGCAACGAGCATGTGAGCATGAACGTGCGCGCCGACGTGGAAGCCGACACCCGCGAAGCCACGAGGAAGCTCGACCGGTTCGAACGCAAGCACAACGAACTGAAGATGGACATCGACCTGAAGACCAGGACGGCCGCAGCCCACATGGCCTACTTCACCCGTCCCAGAAGCGTCGACATCTTCGCCCGTTTCAAAGGCACCGACATGGGCAAGATCCTCAACGGGATGACCAGCGGCGCCACCGGCCTCAAAGGCGTGGAGAACCAGTTCCAAAAGCTGGTCAACCTCATGGACACCCTCGACAATAAAGTGCCCAAGTTCGCCACACTCGGCAGCATGTTCATCACCCTTGCTGCAGGGGCGACCAACCTCGCCGGATCGGTAGGCGGCGCAGGCAAGAGCATCGTCGAACTCTCGAAAGTCGCGTATGCTGCACCAGCGGTACTCGGAGCTGCGGCAGGCGCGTTCTACGGGCTGTACGCCGCCGTAAAAACGGCAGGCGACCACGTGAACCTGGCTGGCACCGCGTTCGAAAACCTCCAGGACAAGATCGGCACCAGATTCTGGGACGAAGCCGCAAAATCCATAAAGCACATGGTCAACACCATCGGGCCTGATTTCGTGCAACGGCTCGGAGACATAGCCGCCCGCGAAGGCGACATTGCTTCGGGAACCGCCGACATCATCAGCCAGGCCGACGAAGGCAAACGCATCAACGTCATGCTGGAGGAAAGCGCCACAGCAGTCGGCAACCTGACCCCCGGAGTGAAAAGCCTTGCCGGCGGCATCACCGCACTCGGCAAGGAGGGTGCAAGCTATCTGCCACAATTTACGAACTGGCTTGACGGCAACATCATCGAATTCTCGACATGGGCCGAAGAAGCCAGCAAAGACAACACCAACGTCGACAAGGCTATGCAAGGCGTCAAGGAGCAGGCCGGATATCTCGGCAACAGCGTGAAAAGCCTCAAGGATATTTTCGAAGGCGCATTCGGCACTTTGGCGAAATACGAGAACGGCATCCAAGGATTCTCTGAGACTCTCGACGAAATGGACGGAGCGGTGAACTCGGTGCGTTTCCAAGAATCCATGGACACGTGGATCGACGGAGCACAGAAGGCGCAGAAACAGGTCCGCGGCAGTTTCAAGGGAATCGGCGAGGACGCCTACTCGCTGAAAGACGCCATCTACCAGTCGTTCACCGACGGCGGCACCGTTGTCTCCTCGACCGTGAGCAACGCCTCGCGTCTGCTGGCGGGAGCGGAACCCGGCATGAGAAGATTCACCGGAGGCATCGCCGAAGGCTGGAAGAAGGCCACCGACGCCGCAGGCCAGTCGGCCCCCGCGTTCAGCAGCCTCCTGACCATGACGGGCCAGCTTTCCAGCACGTTCGGAGGAACGCTAGCCGTGTCCCTCAAGGCCGCAGCGCCGCTCATCCAAGCAATCGCGACCGGGGCGACTGACGTCGCCAAGGCGTTCGACTCCCTGCCCGAGCCAGTCAAGGCCGCGATAGGACTATGGCTCACCTTCGGCAAAGCCGGCAAGGAAGGCCTCGATTCCATCAAACAGGGCATGCTGCAGAACATCCAGGACACCCTGCGCTACCGGATGACCCTCGACCAGCTCGGCATCACCGCGAAAGACAACAAGACGCATTTCATCGAACTGGCCAAAGCCACCGCACAGCTGAGGCTCGGCGACCAGGCCAGCACGCTTGAAAACACGCTACCGTCGCTGCGGCAGACCTCGAAGGAATGGCACAACGTCGCCATGAGCTACGAGGACGTCGGCAAAGTCGGCGGAACAGCCGCAAGCGCCACCAAAAGCCTCGGCGCAGCAAGCATCGAAGCCTCCGCCACAGCACTGGCCGCAGGAAGCAATGTAGGAAAGTTCGGCGGCATCGTCGGCAAGGCCGGCGGACTCGCCAAGACCACTGGGAGCGCGATTCTCGGAGCATTGGGCGGAGTACCGGGTCTTGCGGTATCCGCCGGAATCGGACTGATGACCGTGGCGATCTCCGACTACAACACCAAATCGGAAAGCATGCAGGAGGCCAGCGCCAACGTCTCCGAAGGCATACGCAACATCGCCACCGTATCCAAGGATACCTCCGCCGGCCTCAGCACGCTCGGCGAGGCCATCCGCAAGAACCTTGAGGACAAGAATTTCGCCGATACGGGCGTCACCGGATGGCTTTCAAGCCTCACCAACAAGTTCAAGGACACCGCGTCCGCCAGCGCATTGACCGGCATCAGCCTCGACGAGACCGCGAAAGCCGCCGCAGGCTCCAAAACCCAGTTCCAGATGCTCGACGAACGACTCCAGACATCCAGCGGTCTCACGCACGACCAGGCCGAGGCGTTCGACAAGCAACGCCGTTCCCTCGAAGCCGCGCAGAAGCAGGCATTGGAAAACGTCAAGACGACGGCCATGCAGAACGGCTACACGTCCGACTACGTTCAGAAACTCTACGACGAAGGGGCAAGCCTCGACCAGATCGCCGTCAAAACACAGAACGCAAACCAGCTCCAGCAGAACGCCGCACAGGCAACGAAACTCCTCAGCCAGGCCAACCAAGACCATGCCTCGGCCACGATTAGAGCCACCTCAGCAGGAAGCCAATACGAATCCACGCTCGCCTCCATCGGCGACACCACCAGTAAAGTCACGGCGCTCGCCTCACAAGGACAGCAGGTATGGGATTCGCAGGCCAAGACCTTCGACCTGACCACAGAGGCGGGACGCACCGCAGCCGACGCATTGGGAACCTTGTCCACCAATTCCGGAAACTATCTGAAAGCGCTGATCGAATCCGGGTCCGCGCAAGCCGATGTCACAGCGAAAAGCACTACCATGAAGCAGGCTTTCTATGACACGGCTCTGCAGATGACCGGCAACGCGGACGCCGCCCGGCAGCTCACCGACCAGTACAATATGACCCCCAAGGAGATCGACACCCTCTTCAAAGCGAAGACCGAGGAAGCCAAAAGCGACATGATGGTGTATCTCGCCCTCATCCGCCAGACGTTCCCCGGCAAGGATGGGCAAGCCATCTATAACACCGTGCTGAAAGCCATCAAGGACGGTTCGATTAACAGCATCCCGGAAGTCCAGGATCTGGCCAACAAGCTCACGAAGGCGCCTTACGTGACTGTGCTCATGGCGAATGGCGACCAGCTGCGCATGACCGTCGATGACGCAAAGAAAAGGGGAGCTGAATTCGACGGAAAGACATGGCGTATGAACTTGGATGCGAACGACGCGGCAAACCCTAAACTTCAAAAACTTATGGGCAAGATGAAAGAGGCCGATGGCACCAAGGCCGACCTGCAACTGCTGCTTTCCGGCGACCAAGACGTAACCAATAAGCTCACCAACGTGGAGGCATTCGCCAAACGTCTGGGACTGACCAAGACCCAGATCGATCTCATCGCCAATACCGACAATGCCAGCCACAAGCTCGACGCCATCAGGGAAAAGCTCAGAAGCGAAGGACTCAGCAACAAGCAGATTGATATTTTGCTGGATGCGATAGATCATACGCGAGGCAAGTTCGACGAGGCCAAAAAGCAGAAGGACACGCTAGGCAAACCAGTGAATTTCATCATCAGTGCGGACAACGGGCCAGCTGTCGAAGCCATCAGCGACATCGAAGGCCGGCAGCTTTCCCCGAAGACGCTCACCATGCTCGGAGACGCCCAGGACGCCAACGCCAAGTTCAACATGACCCAGTCTCTCGTGTTCCTTGACAAAACAGCACGCATGCTCGGCGACAACTCCGACGCCAACAGCCGTTTCCGCTACACCGACTCATTGGTGTTCCAAGCGAAGATGGCATGGATGTACGGCAACAACGACAACGCCGTAGGCGTGTTCAACGTGGCCAACAACCTCAGATTCACGGACAAATGGTCGATGATGTACGGCAACAACACCGAAGCGGTAAGCGTGTTCAATTACACGAACTCGCTAGGATTCGCTGATAAGTGGAGCATGATGTACGGCAACAATCAGGATGTGCAGAACAAGATGCAGCAGGTCCGCGCATACGATGGTGTGACACTCGCCAACTCGAATGCCGCGATTTATGCGAACACAAGTCCGCTATGGAATAATATCAACAACAATATAGCCGGGAGAACGCTGACCACAGCCTATATCGACGTGTATCAAAGAAACGCAGGAACCGTGAGCGCTGCCACCGGCGGCGAGATCCACGGTCCCGGCACCTCCACCAGCGACAGCATCCACACGATGCTCTCCGACGGGGAAATGGTCATCAACGCGGCAGCCACGAAAAGAATGAAAGCCAACTACGGTCCCAATATTCTACGATCCATAAACTCCACAGGCCACATTCCCTCCAACGCGATGTCCAGATCCTTGGACGGAGCAAGACAATCGATGCGTTCGGCGCAACTCACAGCCAACAGACTGTCCCGGATACCCGCAACGGCCATACGCGCTACAGGAGGAGGCGGAGAGAGCCTAAGCCAATCACAGCTCACCGCAGCCGTGAAAGACGCGATCAAAACCCTGCCAGTGGTACGCACATGGTCCAGCAACCAAGAAGCCGCAGTCGCCTTGGCCAAGCCGATGAGCAAGGAACTCGGCAGACAACAGATCATGGGGGTATGACATGACGGTACGCCAAGTCGAAGGACTGCACATCGACGGCCTTAGCCTCGACCAACTCGGACTGGCGCTCGCCGAAGGTGGGGTAGACCTCGGCGAACCCGAAACATTCATCAGTCTCAACCCTGTTCCTGGTGCCTACAACCCGCCCGACCTTACCTTGGTCGACGGGCTGGGCAACGCCTACACCGGCACACGAACCATCACCATCCCATGCGTCAGCCTCATCGACCAGGAAGAAGATTCCAGCGCCATCAAATCAAAAGTCGGCCAATACCAAGGCAGAAGTGTTCGCGTCACATGGCGCACGCTCCCCGGCGCATGGGTGGGAAGACTCAAGGTCGGAAAATGGCAGGACTTCAGGAGCGAACACAGGCTCGCCTACAGCACCATCGATCTCACCCTCACCTGCGACCCCCTGCTACACGGGCCGAAAACCATACAGAACCTCAACCAGGGAAACAACACCGTACGGGTCCACGGCAACCGCGAAACATGGCCGACACTCACCCTCACACCCACTCCGGGCGCTCGCGGGCTGTCGGTCAGTTGCGGGGGAGCATCCGTAAGGATTCCTGAAGGTCCGGTGAACATGTCGGGCATCGTGGTCATGGATTGCCTGAAACGCGAGGTACGCAGCAATGATTCCCTGATGCGTATCACCCTTGACAGCGACTGGTTCAATCTCAAGCCGAAGACCACTGACGTCTGCTGCCGGAACTGCTCGGGAACAATCTCTTTCGAACCGCTCACGATGATCTGAATTCTGTTTGGAAGGAGCTTCATGCGCTTCATACTCTTCGACCGTTTCGACCAATTCAAACGGGATTTATCGCCAATATCCGTTTCTCGCACACGTAATATCGACGGCACCGACAAGCTTGAGCTGACCGTCACGGACGAGGTGCAGAAAGGCGAGCGTATCCTGTTCTGGGATTCCATGAACCGGTGGGTCGAGATGGAAGTTGCTTCGAGTGATTGCATCAGATCACAGACGAAACCGGTCTCAAAGGTCACCGCCACAGGCTCGATTTCAGAACTGGCTGACGTCAATATCATCGAGAAACGCAACCGTGGCGCCAGTGCGGCGCAATGTCTGGCGAAAGCGTTGGAAGGAACGCGATGGACGCCGGGGACGGTCAGCGACGTCGCGATGCAGAAGGCCGATCTCGGCTTCTACCATACCGACGTGCTCCAAGCCATCCAGAGCATCTGCGACAAATTCGGACTCGAATGCGAGACCAAAATCGATGTGGATGCGGATTGCACCAGAATCGCCGGCAGATCGGTCAATCTGCTGAGCAGACGCGGCAGGGAATCAACCTCAAAAAGGTTCGAATACGGGAAAGACCTCAAGGAGATTCGAAGGACCATCGGCGCTGAAAGGGTCAAGACCAGACTCTACGGGTACGGCAAAGGCATCGAGGAAACCGACAGCAAAGGCGATCCGACAGGAGGGTTCACTCGCAAAATCAGCTTCGCGGACATCAACGGCGGCAAACCCTATGTGGAAGACGACAACGCTCTACAGGTATGGGGTCTGCCGGGTGCCGACGGAACACTCCATCATACGGAAGGTGTTGTCGAATTCCCTGACTGCGAGGATCCTGCGGAACTTCTCAGGCTGACCAAGGAAAAACTCAAGACATCCGTCAATCCGACCATCACCTATGAAGCCACCGTCATCGCGCTTGGCAGGGGAGGAATGAACGCGGAAGGTGTTGATATCGGCGATTCCGTACAGATCGTTGATACAAGTTTCCCTAAACCATTGCGTTTGGAAGGACGTGTAATCCAACTGGAGGAAGACCTAATTCAAGGTCCCTCGGCCACCACGGTGACTTTGGGTAATATCGTCGAGCCGATAACAAAACGCAACGCTCGCGTGGATCAGGCCATCCAACAGCTCACAGGCCATGCCTCGAGCTGGGACGAAGCCGCGACCATCGGCAGCGATTACCTCAACGGTGTCATCGCGGGAATGAACGACGTCCTCAACCGCATAGGCGGCTACGTTTATGATGACGTTCCCGGTCAGGGCATCATGATCTACAACAAGCCCCGCGACCAGAACCCGACCCAGGCCATCCAACTGTCAGGAGGCTTCATCCGCATCGCCGACGGAAAGAACAGCCAAGGAGACTGGAACTTCCGTACCATGGCCAACGGTCACGGCATCGTAGCCGACTCGCTCTACACGGGAATCATCAGGGGCGGGGCGATCGACTGGGATCTGACCAACGGCCTGCTGACAATAAAAGGACCGGACGGTGTCAGAATCACTTTCAACGCCGTCGACGGATTCAAAATCTGGCAGTACGGTTCGTATATCGGCGGTCTGGAGATCGTCGACGGACTGGCGTATCTGCGTGCGGCGCGTGCGGGGACCTCGTCCGACCTGTATCTGACCACCGGAATCACAAAACGAAATAATATAGGGGCAAGCTTCATGGACTCCGATGGCGAATATACAGCCATCGAAGCGCTCACCGCAGTAGACGGGCCGCAGAGACAGACGAACGGCGTGGGGATGGCGTGTTTCGCCAGGCCGTTCCTGGATGCGAGTACCTATTACCGACGGCTATGGCTGACGCCACCGGAAAAATACAACACGTACATGCAGCATCCGGACGAGCAGATCTACCTGGACTCGCTTCGCCACGCCGCGAGGATCCAGGCGAACGACAATTGTGGGCTGTTCATCAATGCTGGCAGAAACATCATATTGCAACTCGACCAGACGCATTACATCACCGTCGGATACGACGGTATCCAATGCCGTTGCGGCTCTCAGGGGTTCGGCTGGTACGCAGGACAGTTCAGCAGCGACCTCACCTGGAAATAACACAAACACAACGAAAGGAACATCATGACCGTCGAAGATACGACAGCTCCGGAAACCGATGCCCCGCCGGCACCTTCCATACCCGCTGACGGCGGAAACGCCACGGAGGTATGGGACCCGGGTGAAGACGGGCTTCCGCCGGACGTACCGGCAGAGCATCCGATTCCGGAACCCCCCGTATCCGGCAGGCCCCTCGCCGACATCATCGACGACGCCGATACCAGCACGGACGAGAAGATCGCGGCATTGACTCAGATCATCGCCGGCACCTCGCAATCGGTCGGCGAGACCAGCGCCCAGGTCAGTCTCATGGCATCGTCGATAAGCCTGCTGACGCGATATGTCATGGACCGGGACGGCATCAAACCCACGGAAACGGACGCCATTGCCGCCACAAACGGAATGGCAACGGATACAACCTCGACTTCCGATGATAGTTCATCCAACCAGAACAACACTGGTACCGGTACCGGCATCTTGCGCGACAATACCGGCAATACGAACCTTGTGGAAAGCGGTGCGGCATGAGCCTGGATTCCTACCGTGCGGTCGACATCACGCTTGACCGTGCCAATGACTGGATTCCTCCGGTCCGTCTGAACGCTGGCGATGTGGATGGGCGTGTGCTGCGGGTGACGGTCACCGATGACGGGATTCCCGTAAGCGATGACGATATCACGGCGAGGCTGATGTTCAACGCGAACCCAGCGTCGGGTTCCGGCGGCTACGTGACCATGCAGCGCGACACGGCCGCTCAGGGCCTGGTCTTCACCTGCCCGATCCCGCGCCAGGTGCTCACCCCGCCTTCGACCACGATGGCCGTCGAGCTCGTGGACGCGCAGGGCCATATCATCGACTCTCGCGATTTCACCGCATACATAGACGAGTCCCTGCTGAAAATGCAGGGCGAGGCCCCCGACGCGCTGGCGGAGTGGAAGCAGGCCATCGCGGATATGGGCCCGGCGACCGACCGCGCGAACGAGGCCGCCGAAAGCGCCGAGGACACCGTGCGCGACGCCAGCGTGGACATCGGCACCGTCACCACGCTCGCCCCGGGCAGCGAGGCCACCGCCGTGCTGGAGGGCACGGGGCTGCAGCGCCGTCTGGACCTGGGCATTCCCCAGGGCAAGCAGGGGCCGAAGGACCCGGAGGCCGTGCAGGCGGCAAGGGACGCGAAGGCCAGCGCGGACGAGGCGTCACAAAGCCTTGCTGAAATGCAGAAGCTGCTATCTCAGATTCAATCTTCCGTAAAAGATGCCACTGAGCAGACACAGAAAATCGCTGAACTTTACGCGACGGCCACGCCGGTCGTCCGGGTCAGGACCCCGGGTGAGGCGAGCCCGTTCGCGCCGTGCCTGCGCGTGGTCGTCGGCGCGGACGGCGGTTTCGCCGGCCTGCAGTACGACACCGGCATCGAGACGCAGGACGTGCAGGACCCGCTGGCCGGGCAGGCGCGGGAGCGTGTCGCCGGCCTCCTGAGGCGGGCGTCGGCAGAGGAAGGAGAACAGTCATGAGCGTCCAGACGGTGATAGCGGGGCCGGTCGGCGGCACCGTGGACATGGCGAGCGGCTACTACGCCACGGCGCAGGCGATCGGCCTGGGCAGGCACGCGATGATCTACCTGGACCGGCCCACGGGCAGGACGGTGTCGAACGAGGAATGGGCGAGGGTCGCCACCCTGCCCGAGGCGATGCGCCCGGCGTACTCGCACACCGCGTCCGTGGACACGGATGGCGGGCTGCTGCTGAGCGTGACGGTCGACCCCGGCGGCGATGTCACGGTCAACCCCCGCCAGCCGGGCGAGACCGTGCCGCAGATGATCCAGTACGAATACCCCCTCGACTGAACACAAACACAACATCAGGAGTTCGGAGCCCTCCGTCATGCCCGTTTTGCTGTATGCCAGAGGCTTGATCCGCTCCGGCGGCGGCGATTTGCGCTCGTCCGCCGCCATCGACATCGTCAAGATCAGATAACCAAACAAAGGAGAACCAATATGATTCAGGACATCATCGCCCCCCCCCCAGACGGATGGGCTGATCGACCTGACAGGCTACGAGGACAA
Organism: Bifidobacterium sp.; assembly: GCA_024104275.1. GTDB lineage: Bacteria > Actinomycetota > Actinomycetes > Actinomycetales > Bifidobacteriaceae > Bifidobacterium. The sequence goes on along the minus strand of JAGGHK010000001.1, from coordinate 823,667 downwards.
TCAGATCGACTACGCGAGGGCCATGCAGGTCGGCAGTCTCGTGGTGCTGCAGATGAAGGTCGAGCTGCCGAAAAATGGCCACTGGGGTCTGGGAAGGCTCACCCGTCTCCTGCCCAACTGTGATACCGACATTGTCATCGCGAGCAATGTTTCGGCGTTCCGCGGCATTATCGACAGTGACGGAACCATCCGCTCCTTACAGCCGATGACCGGCGTCTGCATCGTCGACGCGGTCTACACCGTCAGGCAGTAACAATATTCCAACACGTATCGGAGGTCCACCGTGCCCGGTTGGCTGCAGCAGCTCATCGTCCCCCTCGCCAGCGCTGCCGGCGGGGGCCTGTTGACCGCTCTGGCGGTCATGTGGCGCTACGGGCACGCACTTATCGAAGGCATGCGCGCGATCATGCGCGGCGAGCTGCACCGCATCCACCGCGAGACGGTCGAGAAAGGCCTGCCGGTGAGCATGGACGTGGCGCAGGAGACCGACGACATCTACAAGGCCTACCACGACGGCCTGCACGGCAACGGGCTGGGGACCAAGCTGTGGCGGGAGATCATGGACTCCCACAACGGCCCGCCACCCGAAAACAAGGAGGAACCATGACACGACTCAAACGGTTCGCCAGACGCCACAGGCCCGTGCTGCAGGTGGCCGGCGTCCTGCTCGCGCTCGTCCTGCTCGGCCTGACCATAGGTGCCGTAGTGTTCGCCGTGATGGTGGCCAGCGGGCTCGCCGAGTGGGCGGCGCTCATCTGGGCGCTCGTATCGCTCGGTTAGGCAAACCACAACACAACAAAACCAAGGCCGTCCCTACCGGAGCGGCCTTTTTCATGCCCCTGCAGGGGCGGAAAAGAGGAATCAGCATGACACTCAGGATTGTGGACGTGTCCAATTTCAAGCCGGGCTTCGACCCGGCGCTCGCGGACTGCGACGGCGTGGTCGTCCAGTGCACCTGGGGCGCGGGCGAGCTCACCGTCAACGGCATCATCCGCTCGGTGTGGCCGGGGGCCGACCCCATCATCCAGCGTGCGGCGGCCGCGGGCAGGGCCGTGGGGTACATGCACTACATCAGGGGCGTGGGCGCGGACGCGGAGGCGCGGTTCTTCGCTTCCGCCAGCACGGGCTACCTGCACCGCTTCGTGCCCGGCGTGGACTGGGAGGAGGGCGACAACGCCGCCTACCCGGACCCCTCGTATCTCGACCGGTGGCTCGGCGCGTACATCGCGCTCACGGGCGTGCACCCGCTGGTCTACCGCGCCCGCAAGGACGCCGCCACGGTGGACCCGGTCGCCCGCAAGCATGACTGCGGGGTGTGGGACGCCGACTACGCCGACGGGCAGCCCACCGGCTGGCAGGAGCACCCGTGGAGCGAGCAGGACACGGCCATGCGCCAGTACACCAGCCACGGGAGGATCGGCGGCTACGACGGCGACCTCGACCTCGACCTGTTCTACGGCGACCGCGCCGCATGGGACGCCTACGCCCAAGCCGACGGCCAGACCCCGACTACGGCTCCGTCGCCGCCTGCCGCGTCCGGCATCCCGGTCCATTACGCGATGCACCTGCTCGGCGGCGACTGGCAGCCGGAGGTCACCGGCTTCGGACCCGGCGACGATGGCTTCGCCGGCCTGCCGTGCCATGCCCATGATCTCCTGTACGCCAGGGTGGACGCCGGTGTGCTGCGCTACCGCGTTCACCTGCTCGGCGGAGACTGGCAGGACTGGGTCAACAAAGGCGACCCCAACGACACCGCCAACGGGTGCGCGGGCATCCCCGGGCGGACGATCGACGCGTTCCAGGCGTACTACCAGACCCCCGACGGCCAGCCCCTGTGCCAGGCATGGTACCGGGCGCAGACCGCCAACCGAAGCGGGTGGCTCCCCGCATGCTGCGACGACGGCACCAGCATCAAAGGCACCGACGGATGGGCCGGCATGGCCGGCGAACCCCTCGACCGCCTCCAACTGACCATCACCGACCACAACCCCTTCTAAGGAGCAAAAATGGAAGAAGAACCCCACGAGGCCGAACACGCAGCACGAGAAAACATTGCCGACGAGCACACGCCCTTCGCCCAATGGTGCAAGGCCGCCGCCATCCGCGCCGTCAAGACCGCCGCCCAGGCGGCGCTGGGAGTGATCCCCGCCACGGCCCTGGTCATCGGCGACGTCAACCCGTCCATCGTGCTCGGCACCGCGGCCCTCGCCGCCCTCTGCAGCATCCTCACCTCGATCGCCGGCGTGCCCGAAGTGGGCGGTGGTACCAGCCTCCCACAACTCAACAAATAAACCATCCAAACAACCCAAGCGCCCCGCACCGGCATCACAAGCCGGCAGCGGGGCGCTTTTCGTCGTTTAATGAGGATTATGTCGAAGCTTGCTGTACACTTAAAACCGCACAATTGAGTTTATGAAGTTAGGCTACAATTAGGCTACGCCAAAAATCATAAACTCCATGATAACAGCGGTTGAAGTGGTCTTGTGGTCAGTCTTCCAAAGTGATTACGAAAGAAAAAGCGTTTAGCCGATTAGGTTTTCCAATTTCTTCTTTTCCTCAGCACGCTCATTCCGCAAATCTTCAATCTGCCTGTCGATGTTTTTTATCCGGCTCAAGATGATTTCTGGCGTATCATCGGGCAGCAGTCGTTCGCCCAGTTTCTCGGCCAGCGTGTTTTTGCGGACATCCACGCTGTGCTGGTAGCGCATGGCGGTCTCGACATCGGAGTGGCCAGCAGCGTCCATAAGCTCTCTGACGGTGGCGCCGTCTTCGGCGAGCCATGTCAGACCGGTGTGCCGAAGGTCATGGAACCTCAGATCGGGGCGTCCTGCGGACTTTCTTGCTGAATCGTACCAGCCTCGAAGCGAGTTCGGGTGCACCGGCCGGCTGGGGTCCTTTATCGACGGAAACAGCCAGGAGTCCGGTTCCACGATTCCGTATTCGTCGAGGAAGGATTCGAGCTGGGGGATGAGCTGGGGCGGTATGGTCTCGTCCCTGATGCTGTTCTCGGTCTTCGGGGTGTCGGTGACCTTGGAACGGTCCATGGTGACCCTGCCACGGCGGATGTGCATGAGATGACGTTCCATGTCGATGTCCTTGCGTTTCAGCGCGCACACCTCGCCGATTCGCAGGCCGTCGCCGAACACGGCAAGATAGACCGCCATCGCGTACCGTTCGGGCATCGCGTCGTGAATCGTCTTGATCTGCTCGGGGGTCGCCGGGACCGTCTCCGTCTTTCGTCGCGGTCTCGGCAGGCTGCGCGTGCAAGGGTACTGTGGGATCAGAGGAGGCTCCCCGTTCTCTCCCGGCTTGCTCGCGGTCATCAGCATGGATTTCAGGGCCCGCAGCGCGTTTGATTTCATCGCCTGTTGATCGTCGGGCATCGTCGCCAGCCAGCGGTCGATGTCGGCCTGGGTGATGTCGATGAGCCGGGTGTTGCCGAAATAGGGGATGATGTGGTTCTCGATGTCCTTGCGCAGACGGTACTTCGTCCCCGCCTTCAAAGGACGCCCCTTGAACATGCGGTGTTCCAGCCAAGGACCGTAGTATTCGCCCATCGTGATCCGATGCGCCTTCTTCATATGCCTGACCGCCGCCGGCGGCTCCCACTTCCCGGCGAGGATGAGACGATGGGCGTGCGAGAGCCAGCTCCTGGCATCGTCCTCCTGCTCAAGGGGGAATGACTTGCTCTGACGCACCGCGACACCGGGCCATTTGTCGAACGCCTCGGACGGGGTGGCGTAGCTGGCGACCACCCGTGTCGGATGCGTCGCATTCGGGCGGTACTTGATGCTGCCGAATGTGCGCTCGCTTCTCTTTCGCTTCATCGTATCCTCCTGAAACGACCCACTAAACGACCCACATCTACCCCTAAAAAAGGGTCTGGAACCATCATAAACCATTTTTGGCAGCGAGTCTGAAAACGGCTTGAAAACGCCGTAATCGCAACGAAAAACGCCACCGGAGCGAACCCCGATGGCGTTGAACTTGTGGAGATGCGGGGAATTGAACCCCGGTCCGATGGCCGAACCCTCAGTCTTCTACGTGCGTAGTCCGCTGGCCTTTTGGCGGTTTTTCTGCCCCCATCCGTATCGCGGACGCTGGATGGCGAGCATATCTACAGTCAGAGTCCCTGAGTCACCCTGTGGTTCAATGGCTCAAGCAAGTCCTCTCATGACGCCCAACATCCTCCCGAAGACGAGAAGGAGTGGACGGAGCAGCAGCTCACTGGTTAATCCTGGCGCGAAGCTCAGGCAGCGAGTGCGAACTCAGTGCGATTAGATTTAGCACTTGTTGTTTCGTGGAGGTCATCTCGAGTGGACTCCACATTCTCGGCACGCTTCCCTGCGACGAACAGGTCACCGTCGAAACCGATCATCCCCAATCTTGAATTATCAAGCCCCGGTCTACACCGGAATAATCTATTATACCGTGTTGCTGTGACGATTGGGCCCATACCTACTCAAAGCGTAATCCGTGATGCCGAATCTGATAATGGTTCGCACTTGGAATTGCCGTGCGGTGAGATGTCGTCGGTACCGAGGATTGATTTACGGGTGATTTGGAATTGGGTGTTCTTTTCGTCTTGGTTCTGCGAGGACAAGTGCTCACCAAGATATTCCGGAATTACGGCATTGGCCTCAGGATGGAAAGTCACCTGTCCAGCGTCGTAAGCGTGCGATGAAAACGCGGAAATGTAAGGGGTACTGAAAACGGGGGATGCAGGAAACGCGGGAAACACGAGAAACACAGGAAACACAAGCACAAAAGATGGAAGACGCTGGTCTGATACGGCGAACGGAGCGTCGCAGGTCGAAACCTGGAGTCGCTCCGTTCGAAACCTGGAGTCGCTCCGTTCGAAACCTGGCGGTGGTCAGTGCTTCTTCCGTTTCAGCAAGGCCAATGTTCCACCGGCAATGAGTAGAATGATGGCGGCAAGCAACGGTATGGCGATTGAGGCTCCTGTAGATGCCAATCCATGGTTTTCCTCACCTGTGGTCGTGCTGTGTGTGGTGTCATTTGACTGCGAGTCGTTGATAATGGGTGTGGTTCCATCCGCTATTGTGCCCGGCAAGGGTTTTGCGGGCAATGACGGCTTCTGGATCGTCAGTTTCTCCAGTTTCTGCTGTGCGTCCGAAAGCTCCCGCAAGGCATTGTCGACCATAGACTGGTCGGCATTCGCGCCATTCAAAGCGCCGATGGCATTCTGCAGTGCTTGACGTAACGCGGCAAAACTCTGCGGAGTGTATTGCGAGCCTTCGATTTTTTGCACTTGTTCGATCAAGGCGTCCAGACGGGTCTTGTCGCCCTTGACGACAAGACCGGCCACGGCCTTTTGCAGGGAATCCGCAGCCTGTTTCACGTCTTGCTGTGTAGCTCCGGGGTCGTTCAGAACGTTCACGGCGCCTGTCAGTGCCGAACGGAAACGGTCGGTGCTCGCCGGAGTGTAGGGGCTCAGATCGATGGCTTGAGCCTGCTGAACGGCATCGCGCAGCGCGGTTTTGTCGCTATTGGGCGAATAGACGAAGACCAAGGTCTGGTCGTTGTCCGTATATGTACCGTCAAAACGCTTCGTGCAGCTGTAGCCGTCGATTGCCGGTGCGGTGAACGAGTACGGTGCACCCACGTCTCCGGTCTCGCTGTCATCCGTCTTGAGCGTGTTGCCCTGCGCGTCCTGGTATTTGAGCGTGACGGTACTTTGCGCCATTACGGCAGGGTGCATTTCCGCGGCGGCCACAAAGCCACGAGCCGAACGTGTGGTCGGCATCCCGTAGGTTGACAACGGCACCACCCGTACATTGCTGACGGTTTGTGTCGGTATCGGCATCCAGCTTTCCTTCATTCCGGTTTTCAGGGTTCCGGTGGCTGCGGTTTGGTAGGTGGCCCCGTTGTCGTGGCTCACTTCGATGCGGTAGTCGAGCATGGTGCCCTCCGATGTGTCGTACCAACCGGTGTGCGGTCCGGTCTCGAAATAACCTCCCAGATAGGGCAGATAGGTGACGCCGCTGATTCTGGTCGGTTTCGAGAAGGCGAAATCGACCCATGCCTGGCTCACGTCACCGAGATCCTGCGACCTCCAATTGCTTTGCCGGTCGCTGTCGTCGATATATTGCAATCGTCCGTTGCGGTTGTCCGGGTCATAGGCGTCATCGTGGGAGCCGTCGGTCGCGATGTATGCGGAGGGGGAGATGTCTTTGACGCGGTAGGTCGGATCGGTGTCGTCAAGGTTGAAATCGTATTTGCCTTCGTTGACCCATTGGTTGGTGATGTAGTTGCGCATGCGGATGCGGATATGGCTGCCGTTCACGGAAACCTCATAAGCGTTGCCGTTGACCGGTTCGCTGCCATAATCGGTGTTCGTGAAGCTCGGCGTGTCGACGATATGGCCGAACGGCGTGTTGTACGTGTTCAGGAGGTCCTACCCGTTATGCACATGACCGGTGAAGAACACCGCTTGCGGGTATTTCGCCAGAATCTGCTTGAGCTTCGCCTCATTCACCCCGTTTTCGCTGCCTCCCAGGTCATCTTCCTTGAGATGGTCGGCGGTGCCGGAAAAGGTCTGATGGGCAACGAGGAAGATGGGTTTGCCTGCTTGGGCATCGATGGACATGGTCTTTTCGACCCAATCCAGCTGTTTGTTTGAGATGTAGGCCTGGTCTTTGAGGTCCTTCTCCGTGTTGATGACCAGGAAATGATAGCCCTTGACCCATTGGTCGAAATAGAGCTGATGCTTGCTCGCCGCATCGAATCCGGTTCGTGAATTGATCATGTACTTGCCGTTGTTCTTGAGGTAACGGTCGAACACGGGAGTGGTGCCGCCGGGCGCGGTCGTCGGATCCTGCAGCACATGCAAGGGGTTGCGTACACTGCCCTGCCAGCGTACGTCATGGTTGCCCAACGTGAGGATGGGCACCTTGCTGCCGTGCTCGTCGTCCACCGCCCTGTAGAAGTCCTTTTCCTGCTGTTCGCTGCCGCTGTCACCGTTGTCGCCGGCGGAGAGCAGGGCTTGGGAATCGGGATTGAGCACGTTCATATCGCCAAGTGCCGTCCGTAAATTGGCGAGACTGGCGGCATCGGAAATATGCGGATCGGAAATGACATCGAATGTGAAATCCGCGGGTTGCGTCGCGTCGAGATAGTTCTCCTGAGCCAGCTGAAGGTCGCGCAACTGGCGTTGCAGCACGGCGTTGTCGTTTTCCGAGGATTGTGCGGCGTCGATGATCCCCTGCAGCTGAGTGCGCTTGGCGTCGCTTGCTTCGGGGTGTGCAGCCATCAGTGCTTGCGCCTTAGCGGTTTCGCTGAGCAGTTTTCCGGGAAGATATTACTGGCTGATCTCATCGGCGGTGAGCGTGCGGTGCATCAGACGGACCTCGTCGATGTCGGCATCGTTGACGCTATTGGCGTTGTTCGAGTCCGCACCGATGACTAGGTTTCCGGCATCGGCGTCCACGTCTTTCAGTGGTTGAAGGTTGCTGCTTGATTTGAGCGTGCCGTCGACATAGACATCCAGGGAGCCGGCACGGGCGAAGTTCGCTGCGATATAATGCCATTGCCCATCGATGACTCCGCCAATTCGGCGGCTATCTACGCGCGTCGAGCCGTCGGCAAGGTTCACGCGTATGTCTTTGGCGAATGCCCCGACGACAAATCCCTTGTTTTTGCCGGAATTATAGTCCTTGTTGCCAATGATCGAAGCACCGTTGTCGTTGCCGTTCGATGAACGGTACCATAAGGAAACGGAAAAATCGTTTTTGCCCAGGTGGATGCTGTTGCATGATGGCAGCGCCACGGACTGGTCGGCTTGGGAGCTGGTGCTGCCGTTGGTGTTGTGCAGATGGATGGCCGTGGCTTTGACTCCCGGCACGAATCGTGGCGATCCGACGGGCGAGGCTATGCAGTGGTTCGTTCCGGAATCGGAGTAATCGTCGTCGAAGGGCATGTAGAGTGCCGTGTTTGAGATTTTGGAGAAGAGACCGTTGACGGTCTGTCTGGCGGTGTTGACGGCGTCGACATCTGCGGAGGTGGCCAGCGCGTTTTCGCCGTCGATGGCCCGTCGGATTGCATCGGCCTGAGCCTTGCTGATGATCCCGGAGGCCTTTGCGTCGGTCAGGCGAGAGGTGTTCGTTGTTCGGTCGTAGGCGACGATTGCGGATATATATTGCCGGGCGGCACCGTCGGGTGAGACGAGACCCTTATACAGGGTGAGATCGTCAATGGCGGAATCAGCGAGTCCGTAGGCCCCGTTGCTGTCGGCGCCGAGGGTGAGCGCACCGGCGTCTGCGGATTTTCCGTTAAGCGGCGAAAGGTCGGAGGAGACCTTCGGTTTCCCGTCCATAAAGACGCTCAGTTTGCCGTTCCTCTGGTAGTCGGCCACATAGTGATGCCATTGCCCGTCGATTGTTCCCGTGAGGCGATTGGGCTCCACGCGGGTTCCGTTGGCGGCCATATTGACACGTATGGTATCGGCGAAACTTCCTAATACGAATCCGTCGTTGCTGCCGGAGTTGTAATCCTTGTTGCCGAAAATCGATGCACCGTTGTTGTCGCCCTTTGCGGTCTTGTACCACAATGAGACCGAAAAATCGTCGGTGCCCAGATGGATGTTGTCGGCGTTGGTGAAACGCAGGTATTGTGTTGCGGGAGCGGAACTGCTGTCATTGCTGTTGTGTATGCGCAGCGCTTTGCCGGAGATGCCGTCTGCGTATTCTGCGTTTTGCTTGGCGATGCCGTTATGGCCATTGCCGCTTTGGTCGTCCAGCGTATTGTCGAAATTGAGTTGCATCAGGGGCTGTGGGTCGATGTTGTCGGCGTAGGCATGGTCGGTGGCGACGCTCATGGACAGACATAATCCGGATCCGGCGATTAACGCGGTTACCATCCTGAATAGGCGTTCCGGACGGTTTTTTCCCTCGATCTGGGTCTGTTTTCGTGTTTGGGGGTATATATGTTTTTGTCGCTTTCATGGTGCTTCTTTGCTGTTCGGCTCTTCGTTGAGCAATATTTGAGAATGATTCAAATTATCGTATTATATTACTTTGTGGGGTAGAGCGCCAGACGCCGCAGCTGTCGATGAGGAGTTTGGTGCGGCGTCTGGTTGTGGCCCACGGTAATCTTTGCCAGCGCTGTTATGATGCATGTCGGCGGATTACCGCGGGTTTGCAATCACCGTTGACGTAGCCGGCGATGGCTTGCCTTGGATAGGCAGATGCCTGCCGCCAGCAATGCCAAAGCGGCCAGAACCATCGTGGTGGCAAAGCTGCCGGTATTGGCAAGCTTCTGCGACACGGTTCGGTTGTCTTGGTTCTTGCCGTTGACAGTGGGGTTCGGCGCCGGTCGAAGCGCCGGCTGCGGGTTAGGCAGTGGTGCCGGGTTCGGTGCAGGACTTGGCGTCGGGGCCGGGGTCGGTTCCGGGCTTGGCGTGGTGCGTACCAGACCATCAATGGCTGTGTCGAGGTTCGCTTTGGCAAGACCCACCTCATAATTGGTGGCCGATGCTTCGGATTCCACTTTCTTGGCTTTGTCCAGCGTGGCCAAGAGGGCCTGCCACGATTCCTTGGTGTACTGTCCATCGGCGCGCAGCGGTGATGTCGCTCCCCTCGGCATCCCGGAACCGGTGCTTGCGTTGGCTTCGTCCACGATCTTCTGTGCGCGGGCGATGGAACGCTTCAATCCGGTCTTGTCTGCGACCGGATTGCGCGTCACGTCGCGTTCGGTCGTGAGACGCAGCTCGGCGGCGGAGACATAGCAATTGGTCTCATCGGCACTTTGACCGGCGGTCTCGACTGCGGTCAAACGTACCTTCACAGCGTTGGTGACGCTCTTGAAGGAGACCTTCTGCCATGCCGTATCCGTGGAGAACTCGCCATCGACCACCGCATGGGTGACGTTGCCGCTCTTGTCGGTCACGTCGATGTTGAACTTCTTGATCTTGCCGTTGACGGTGGCCCCACCCTGGCGGGGAAGATAGCGAAGGCCGTTGACGGTGGTCGGCTTGGAGAGATCGAACTCATACCAGCCGTCTCCGCTGGTGATCGCATTGTGGCTGTAGGCCGTGTGCCACCAGGTGTCCGGTTTGCCGTCCTGGGCGAGCTCTTTCGGTCCCTCGCTGTCGGATCCGGTCCTTTCGCTGCCGACTGATACCGTATATTGGTCTCCGGCCACATCCCAATCGGACTTGTCGAAGCCATTGGGTGCATGCTGCATGTAATCGTCCAGCGCGACGAGCAGGTCGTAGGCTTCGGTGAAGTCGGCCGCAGAGGCGCCGTCCTTGTCGGTCAGCACGCGCGCCTTGTCTAGGGTCGACTGGTAGGTGTCCCAGGCTTCATCGGAGTACTGCGAGCTCTTCGAGTCGTATTTGTCCCTGATCGTCCTGAGTTTCGCCTCGACCTGGGCCTTGGTGCGGGACTGTGAAGTCACGTGTTCCACCTTGAGGTTGTCGAGCACGAAGTCCTGGTATCCGCCGAAGTTGGCGGCGTCACCGCTCGTGCCTTGCAGGTCGGGGGCCTTGTCGGTCGAGTAGATGCCGAACCAGGTATCGCCGTCCAGTCCTCCGGTCACCGTGTACGTGGCGTGTGCCGTCGTGCCCAGGGCCTTTGAGAGAGGAGTGAGGCTGACCGAATTCGAATCGTATCGGCCATCTCCGGTAGCGAAGGCGTAGATGCCGTCGCTACCGCTTTGGTAGTCGAAGGAGACCCGATAGGTCTGGCTGGGCTCAAGCCGTACGTTCTGTGGGATGGTCTGGTAGACCAGATCGCTGTCCTGCACGAGGCCGTTGGTCTTGACCGACCAATGGCCGCCGAGCACGTCGTCCATCTTCTTGACGTCCCAGTTTGCCTGCGTGTAAGGCTTATGGAGCTCGGAGAGGTGGGTGCGGTTGTCCTCGACACCTTCCAGGCCTCCGACGACGAACGGCCAGATGCCTTGGGCGTTGTCCTCAAAGTCGTTGGTCAGCGTCTTCAGTGTGCCGTTCTTCTCGTAGGTGATGCCGTCGTATCCGTTTTCGAGGATACGGACGTCATCGAAGTAGGCATGTCCGGTGTCGCCGGCTACAGGCTCGTGCGAAAGGGTCAACGCGGCCTTGCCGCTTGTCGGGGCCGTGAACCAGACATACATGTTCTGGAAATAGCTGGTGTTGTCCTGGACGCCGGAGTTCTTGTTGTGTGCATAGGCCTTCACGTAGTTCTGGGCTATGCTTCTGCCGGTCGTGTTGCGAGCCAGGGTCTTCTCGCCGTTGCTGACGGTGATGGACGCCTGTCCGGCGCTGCGGTTGTCGACTCCGAGATAGACGGCGTAGCGCTTGCCCGCGGTCAGGCCGGTCATCTCCTGGGAGACGCTGGATTCGCCCGTCAGCTTCAGCATAGCGTTGTTGATGCCAACAATCTCGGCCTTGCCGTTGCCATCGACCTCCCAATTGGTGCCCAGGGTCTTAGGACCGCCATTGAAACCGGCGTCCACGACGTGCATGCCTTCGCTCCACTGCACCTTGAGTGGTTGCTGCGCGCCTTGGTAGACCACGTACGGGGTCTTTGCCTTGGCGTTGAGGGTGATGTTGCCGTCTGAGACCGGTACGGTCTGCTCGTCGCTCTTGCCCTGATCGCTCAGCCGGTAGACCTTGACGTTGCTCAGGTTCTTCCAGCCTTGTGGAAGGGTCCAGGTCGTCTTGCCTCCTATGGTGTTCCAGTGATAGAGCTTCTGCTTGTCGGCGTTCATCATCTTGCCGGTCTGGGCATTCCAGAGCCAGGGCAGCAGGTAGGACTCGTTGCCGGCGATCTTGTCGTCGCCCGAGGTCACGGCGCCGCTGGCTACCGTATTGCCGTTGAGCTTGATGGTGCGGTTGCGGTAATCGGCGCTGGAGATGGTGTTGGAAGCCCTGCTGACCACCACGGTGTTGCCGTGGCTGTCGACCAGCGTGATCTGCTCGTTGCCGTTGTTGACCGAAGCGTCCTTGGGGGCGGTCGGGTCGAGCGGGTTGTTGACCCACTGGTTGACGGTGAAGTGCTGCAGGAACTTGGTCGAGAGGTCATGGGTGTAGAGGTTGGTGATGTAGGCGGCGTAGTCGTTGCGTCCCTGCCATCCCTCGAAGTCCTTCATGTCGTATCCGCCGAGCAATGGGGCTTTCGCCGCGTCGCCATAGCTCGGGTAGTCGCCTACCCAGCTGTCCTTCTGATGGTTGCGCAGGAAGCGCATCACTTGGGAGTTCTCGCCCTTCAGCTTGGTGCCGCCGTAGGTCAGATCGGCGGCCCAGTGCTGGAATGTGGCGTCGTACTCGTTGCCACTGCCCCATTCGTCGGCCATGCGCCAGCCGTTGTCGTTGATTTCCTTGGAGAGCTTTCTGGTTTCCCAGGAGTCCTCTTTGCCGGAGGTGTTGTTGCCCCAGACGTCTACATAGATGAAATCGAGGTTGTCGCCGACCTTCTTCTTCAAGTCGCCGAAACGCTGTGCGCGCCCGTGATTGAGATCGTAGATGCCGTCGATGCCGACCGCTTGGTCGAGCCAGTTCCAGCCGTACTGCAGGCCGCCGGAGCTGTTACGTCGCGCCATGCCCTCGCTGAAGGCCTTGGCTTCGGGGTACATCTCGCTGGCGTTGACATGCACGCCGAATCGGGCGCCATACTGCTTGCCCCTGGTCATCAGGGTGTTTATGTCCCTCGCGCCGCCGATGCGGTGGCCGATGTCGCCGTAATCAGGGTGGCCGGAATCGTGGCCCTCGTTCGCGTAACCCTTGAGCAATACGGACTGGCCGAGTTCGTCAGTGTTCAAAGCCACTTTCTTGACGTTGTCCAGAGTGGTCAGGAACGGGTTCTGCGCCTGTCCGCCGAAATTCATGGCGATACGGTACGAGACGAGGTCAGGCACTTCCTCCGACTTGTAGGGGTTGTTCATGATGGAGCGGTAGGCGATGGCTCCATCCTCCCAGTTGACGGTGTCGTCGGAGTTCTCGTCGCCGGTGATGACGATCTTCTCCTCCGGCATGGTGGTGGGGCCGTCGGCGTAACTGGTGTTCTTCGAGTCGGTGACGACACGGTCGTAATACCATGGTGCGCTGGTCAGACCCAAGGAGGTCTCGCCTTCCAGTGACTGGGTGGAGGCCACGACGCGGGTGTTCTTGGCGCCGCCGGCCACTGCTTCCACGGTGGTGCCGTCGTGCTCGGAGTTGCTCCACAGGCCCGCGCTCAGTCCGCCACCCGAGACGAAGCCATAGATGTAGTCGCCGGCGTCGTTGATCCGTGTGTTCTGATCGATCTTGAAGGTGGTATCGCCGTTCTTGGAGGTGTCGCTTGACATCCTTGTCCCGGTGAACTGCGGGTCGCTCTGGTTCGAGCGCACGGAGACGAGGGACTGGCCGGGGAAGGCGATGGTCTGTACGGGATGGCTGTCGCCGGCGTTGTTGCATACGGTTGCGACCTTGATGTCCAGGCTGTTGGCCTTCAGTGACATGTCGACCACAAGCGTGGCGTCGATGTTCTTCGAGGGATCCTTGACGTTGAGGTTGTAGCGTGCCTTGTTCTGGCCGAGATCGGTGAATGTGGCATCGGAACCCTTGAGGGCCACGTTGGTGCCGTTGATTTCGACGTTGCGCACGTCCTTGGTCTGGCCATACATGACCTTGCCGCCCTGCTTCTTCATCGTGTACCGGATGACCGAGGGGAAGTGCTCGTTGATTTCCGCCTCCATGTCGTCGTTGCGCAGCGTCTTGGTCGAGATCTCGGCCGACTTGGTGAGTACGATGTCTTGCAAGGTCAGATTCGTGTGATCGATGTTCACGTCCTGTGTCAGGTCGTCATAGCCTTGCTTGAAGACAAGCAACGTGTGTTTGCCTGTTTTCAGCCCTGTCAACGTGAATGTGCCGTCGGCTTCGGTGGTGGTTTTTGCCCCCTTATCGTCCCTTCCGGCGCTGGCGCGTAAGCCTACGCCGGAGATGGGATTTCCGGCAGAGTCCTTGACGATTCCGGAAACGCTGTATTCGTTGGCGTCGGGGGCATAGTCGCCGAAGTTGGCGATGTATTCGCTGGTGGTGACGCCATTGAATGTCCCGGCCTTCATGGCCAATTGGTCGGTCAGGCCGGTCATGTCGCCGTAATTCACGTCGAAGGCCTTGACGTCATCCATGTACAGTGTGGCCACCGTTCCGCTCCATTCGATCTCAACGGTATGGTTGCCCGAGGATGGCGCGGGAATGCGTTTCCCTTTGAAATAATCCCCGTCGCCGCCGGCGTATTTTTGCCAGAACCAGCCGCCCGAATCGAAGCCGATGAACAGGCCGTTGCCCGGGTCCTTATAGCCGAGGTAGAAGCCGAACCGGTTCTGCGTGTTCCCTGAGAAGAGCGTGGCCCTGACCGCATGAGGCTGTCTCAGGTCGATGGCCGTCTTCGATACGGCTATCGCCGGGAGCGTGCCCGTCGGGCTGTTGCCGTTCTTGTCGCCTGACGCGAAATGGACCCAACTGCCGTAATCTTCGATGGACGCCGTGCCCGTGGAGTCCTCGAGTGCCCATTCGCTGGCAGTGCGTGTGCTGGATGGAGCGGGTTGGTCTAGCGGGTTTGGAATCCTATCCTGATGTTGTTGAATGGGTTTTGTGTCTCCGGATTCGGGTGGTCCTTCGACTGTTGGCGGAGCGGGTGCCGCAAACGAAGCCTGACCTGTGAACGCCGCTGAAAGCATAGCCGCCAGTGCCACGAACAATACATGATGTAAATGTTTCATTAACTTCTCCTTGGTGCTCTCAACACTGAGTGATTTCGGGTGGAGTCAACTGCCAATGATGTCACCTGGAATATTTATGATAATAATCTTTACTTGAAAAGTAAAGCTATGGTATTTCTTTACGAATATGAGAAATTTTAAGTGAAACGCTGAAAAAATTACAGTTTCCCATTTTTGGAAACATAGTGTACATTAAAGGTGAGTGCAGTTGTTGCATACTTGGAGCTGCATGGAAAAAGGAACTGAGAGGAAAGCGGCTAAGAGGCTGATTTTCTTCTTGATTACGAGGAGGTATCAAAGTGAGAAAGCTCGGTACTTTAAAGAAGGTATTGGCTATTGTCGGTGCCGGCGCGATGATGCTGTCGGTGGGCGCCTGTGGTTCGCAGACGGCCAGCGACAATGGTAAGACGACCATCAAGTTCGCGGCGTTCAAGGGCGGCTATGGTGTGGACATCTACAAGCAGGTTGTCGCCGCCTATGAGAAGCTCAACCCGAATGTGAAGATTGAACTCACCACTTCCAGCAAGCTTGGCGACGAGATCACTCCAGGAATGAAAGCCGGTAACTATCCTGATATCGTCGAGATGGCGCAGGGCAATGAGTCTGGTCTTGTCGAGACCATGCTCAAAGACCATGCGCTCGAGAACGTCACTGATGTGCTCGACACCAAGGTCCCGGGGGAGAAGAAGACTGTCCGTCAAAAGCTGGTCAGCGACATCATTGGTTTGTACACCAACCCGTATGGCGGCAAGGACACCTATCTGATGCCGATGTATTATTCTCCCACCGGTCTGGTGTATAACCAGACATTGCTTGAGCAGAATGGTTGGAAGGTGCCGACCACCTGGGACGAGTTCTTCAAACTGGGAGATGAGGCCAAGGCCAAGGGAATTTCGCTGTTCACCTATTCAACCAGCGGCTACTTCGATTCGCTGTTCAACGCGTTGTTGGCGGATGAAGGCGGCAAAGACTTCTATGACAATGTCATGACGTATAAGAAGGACATTTGGAAGACCGATCCGGCCACCGATTCGCTCAAGAAGGTGCAGAAACTCGTGACCGAATATCTGAACCCGAATACCGTCGGTTATGCCAACACCCAGGACTTCACCAAGAACCAACAGTCGGTGCTTGACGGCAAATCTATCTTCATGCCCAATGGCACTTGGGTGGTCAATGAGATGAAGAAGGCCCCGCGCACCAATGGATTCAAGTGGGGCTTCATGCCCGCTCCTGCGGTCAAGGCCAATGGCACCCGCTACATCAACACCACCATCGAAGCGTTGTGGATTCCCGCGAAGGCCAAAAACAAGGATGCCGCCAAGAAGTTCATGGCCTATTTCTATTCTGACGCCGCGGCCAAGATCTTCGCCAAGACCGGTGCCATCCAGCCGATTAAGGGCGCAGCTGATCAGGTCGATGATTCGCTGAAGATCTTCTATGACGGCTACAAGGTGCCGGGTGTCAAGGCCATCACCGGTTCCTTCTCCGCCACCGCTTCCGTCGAGGGTAAGAACATTAAGGACGATCTCTACACTGCCATTGATTCCGTGGCTTCAGGCAAGAAGAGCCTTGCCGATTGGCAAAACTCGCTCAACGAGACCAGTAACGCGTTGAACGCTGCAGCGTCCAAGTAGTCTTTGGCTGGTTTGTCGCCTGATCATCTCGCGGTTGAGTGATATGGGCAGTTGATGTGGTGGTCCCGGACTCGTTCGAGGCCACCACCACAGCATAGTGGTTTTCAATGTTTTTGTAAGTTGTAGAGGGAGACAAGAAAATGGTGGCTTCGTCTCGGACGCGTAAGAGGTCCAAAAAGAAAAAGACTGAGCTGGAGCGGCAACACTCCATCTTCGGTGTGGTATGTGCACTGCCCACGGTGGTTTTATTTCTGATTTTTATGGTAATTCCGACGTTTAATGTATTTCGGATGTCCTTTTATAAGTGGAGTGGCTTTTCCGATGAAAAACAATTCGTTGGTTTTTCTAATTTTGTCACGTTGAGCCATGACATGAAGTTCGCTCACGCCTGCCAGAACACGGTATTGCTGTTGGTGTTGGTGGCCGTGGTGACGTTGCCGTTGGCTATTATATTCGCAGCGGTACTGACCCAGGATCGGATTGCGGGGTCAGGTTTCCTGAGATTTGTGCTCTACATTCCCTCGGTGCTCTCATCCGTGGTCATCGCCGCTATCTTTTCGGCGATTTACGATCAGAAAACGGGATTGGTCAACGGCACTCTTGGTTTTCTTGGCCTCAAGGCGCTGCAACGGGTGTGGCTTGGAGACCAGAGCATCGTCATCTATTCCATCGCGTTCGCGATGGTGTGGCAGGCCTTGGGCTATTACATGGTCATGTATATGTCGTCCATGGCCGGTGTGAATCCTGAATTATACGAGGCTTCCCAAATCGACGGGGCCGGGAAGATACGTCAGCTCTTCTCGATTACGATACCTCTGATATGGCAGAACATCCGTACCACCTTGACGTTCTTCATCATCAGCTCGATTAATATGAGTTTCATTCTGGTGACGGCGATGACCAATGGTGGCCCGGACGGTGCCTCGCAGACCGTGCTGGGTTATATGTACAATCAGGCGTACACCAATTCGACCTACGGCTACGGTATGGCCATAGGCGTGGTGCTGTTCCTCTTCAGTTTCATTCTCTCGTTGGTCGTCAACCAAGCGACCAAACGTGAAGTGATGCAGTTCTAGGAGGGGGAGAAAAGATGAATTCGACTATGCGAATAGCTACAACGGCAAAAAACGGACGATCTTCTGGTCAACGCGTCCATATCTCCAGAAGCCATCATGATAGCCATGCATGGACAATTGGACGCGCAGTGGGGCAGGTGGCGATTACCCTTTCGGCGCTGACGATTCTGATTCCTGTGTTGTGGGTGTTTGTTGCTTCGTTCAAGCAAGAGAACGAGTTCTATGGTAGCCCGTGGGCATGGCCGAAAGGCTTCTACTGGCAGAATTATGTAGATGCCTTCCGTGACGCTAGCTTGGGCAGCTACTTTGTCACCTCGGTGTTGGTCACGCTCATGGCCATGGTCATCGTTCTGGTGGTGTCGTTGCCTTGTGCCTATGTGTTGGCGAGATTTGATTTTCCGGGCAAGAAAATCATCAATGTGGCGATTCAGGCGGGCTTGTTCATCAACGTCAACTACATCGTCGTCCCAATTTTTCTGATGTTGGTAGGGGCGGACAAGTCTCTGTCGGCGTTGTTCCCCAACGGGTTCTTTGTCAACAATCGATTCATGCTTGCGGTGGTGTATGCGGCGACATCGCTGCCTTTCACCATTTACCTGCTGAAAGATTTCTTCGCGTCCATCCCCGTGACCTATGAGGAGGCGGCCCTGCTTGATGGCGCGTCCCAGTTCACCATAATGACGAGGATCTTTTTCCCGATGGCAGGTCCTGCGATCTCGATGGCGATGCTTTTTGATTTCCTGAGTTACTGGAATGATTACATCATCGCGCAGACGCTGCTGACTGATCCCAATAAGCGTACGGTCCAGGTCGGATTGCTGAATCTGATGCAGACACAGAAGGCGGCCACCAACTATGGCCGTTTATATGCCGGCATGGTGATTGTCATGGTACCGGTGCTGATTTTCTATGTGTTTGTTCAAAAGAAGCTCCTTGAGACTTCGAATATGGGAGGTATCAAATGAGTGACAAATGGCGTTCGGGACTGAAGATTGCTGCGCAATTGCTGATGTGTGTCGTCTTTGTCGGATTGTCTGTTTGGGGGCAGAGGTCAACTTCATGGAGCCGTTTCGGCGTGGAGTGCGTCGGCCTTGTAGGGGTGGTCTTCATGCTTTGGCTGTACAACAACACACATCGCTGAATATTTTGCAATGAGAAAATAGTCGGTGTCGATAGAGGGCGGTCCCAGGCGTATGTCGGGGCACTTGCCGAAGACCGCTATCTATGTGTAGACCGCACGCTGATAGAAGGAATTAACAATGAGCGAGGGACGTTTTACCATTCCTAGCGAGGAGAATTTCGCGGAGAAAACCAAGGAGCTTGCCCAATTGTGGGGAGCGGACGCGATTCGGAACTCGGATGGCACTGCGTTGGATGACGAGATGTTGAAACTCGGCAAGAAGATATACAGTGCCTACTTTCCAACACGCGCCCATAATGAATGGATTACCCTGCATATGGATGAGACGCCGCAGGTTTATCTGCTCAGCCAGCGGGTGCTCGCCACTTCTGGCACCGTGGAGATTCCTTTTATGTCAGGTTTCTTCGATGAGCAGTTGAAGCCGAACTATGACGCCGATCCTGACAGATATTGGGAGGTCGTCGACCGGACGACCGGCGAGGTGGTCGATATCAAGGATTGGACGCTCAAGCGGGAGAGCAATGTGGCCGTGGTGCTACATGCTGAGCCCATGCATGAGTATACGGTCTCGTTCCTGGCCTACATTATCTGGGATCCGGTGGAGATGTACAACCATCTCACCAACGACTGGGGCGATAAGGAACACGAGATTCCTTTCGACATCTACCACAACGCCACGCGTGAGTTCGTATTCGACACGTTCGAAAAATGGCTCAAGGACAATCCGCAGACCGACGTGGTTAGATTCACTACCTTCTTTTACCAGTTCACGCTGCTCTTTGATCAGAAACGGCGCGAGAAGATTGTCGATTGGTTCGGGTGCGCGTGCACCGTCTCGCCGCAGGCCCTCGATGATTTCGAGCGCGAATATGGCTATCGCTTGCGTCCGGAGGACTTCGTGGATGAAGGCTGTTACAACTCCTCGTTCCGTGTTCCGCGTCAGGCGCAACGCGATTGGATTGCCTTCCTTTCTCGCTTCGTGCGAGCCAACGTGAAAAAACTCGTTTCGATGACTCATCAGGCCAGTAAAGAGGCCATGATGTTCCTCGGCGATCAGTGGATTGGAACAGAGCCGTATCTTGACGGATTCGAGGACCTTGGCTTGGATGCTGTAGTCGGATCCATCGGGGACGGCACCACCACACGTATGATTTCGGACATCAAAGGTGTGAAATACACTGAGGGGCGTTTCCTTCCCTATTTCTTCCCTGACACATTCTATGAAGGTAACGATCCCAGTATTGAGGCCTGGGACAACTGGCGTAAGGCAAGACGTGCCATTCTCCGCAGCCCCATCTCGCGGATGGGCTACGGCGGCTATCTTTCTCTGGCGGCGAAGTTCCCCAAGTTCGTCGAAGCGGTATCCCGGATTGCCGACCAATTCCGTGACTTGCAGGAAAAGACAGGAGGCCGACCCGCTAAGGGCGCCCTTAACGTGGCGATTCTCAATTCTTGGGGAAGAATGCGTTCATGGATGGCGTACACCGTGGCGCATGCGTTGCCTAATAAGCAGACGTACTCGTTCTACGGCATCCTTGAAGCGCTTTCGGGTATGCGCGTCAATGTGCGTTTCATCAGTTTCGATGATGTGCTCAGCCAGGGTATCGATTCCGATATTGACGTAATTATCAACGCTGGTTCCGCCAACACCTCATTCACCGGGGGACCAATATGGAAGGATCAACGTTTGATTTCATTGCTGCGTTCCTGGGTGCGGCGCGGCGGCGCTTTTATCGGCGTTGGTGAGCCATCCAGTCTGCAGTGGCAGGGAAGATTCTTCCAACTGGCTGATGTGCTGGGCATCGATGAGGAACGGTTCCAAACCCTTTCAGTCGATAAGTATTTCCCCGAAGTGACAGCTGAAAGCTTCATCACAGCCGATATTCCTGAAGGAACGGTCATAGATTTTGGTGAGCCAATTCTCAACACTTATCCGATTAATGAACAGACGACCCTGCTCCGCGCAGACGATGGCCAGGTTCAGCTTGCCTCCAACGAGTATGGTGAGGGTCGAAGCGTCTACATCTCGGGCTTGCCATACTCGGTAGTCAACGCTCGGTTGCTTGAACGTGCATTGTTCTGGTCGAGCCATCGTGAGCAGGATTATGAGGCCTATAGTTCTTCGAACCCGAATTGTGAAGTTGCCTGCTTCCCTGAGACCGGATGGTATTGCGTGGTCAACAACACCGGGGGGCCGCAATCCACGGATGTGCGGACTCCCCGAGGCCAGGTCGTACACTTCGACCTCGAGCCCAGCGGTATCCAGTGGAATCGTCTCTAGGCTCTGTGGTGTGGGGGAGGGCCAGGCGCCTATCGTTCAAGAAGGTTTCGTACCATGACTATGGCGGCTCCCCGCACTGTGGTGTTTGGACCGCATTCGCATCGTCGGACTACAGTGTGGTGCCGGAAGGTTGAAGTGGTGGTGCGGTCAAGGTATTGTTGTGCAGCATTAAGAAATGCGGTGTTGACGATATCGGCGGGGCCGTAAATGCAGACGTCGTTCATGTCGAGCAAGCCGATTGGCGTGGCCAATGCGGAAGCTAATCGGCCTCCCGCTTCCGTGAGAATGCTCACCTGTTCGTCTGGTAGGGCGCCCCGCATTCGCGTCCGTAGTGCGGGCGAAGACACAAGCATCTCCAGGCAGCCGCGTTTGCCACATGGACATTTCGGGCCATTGGGATCCACTGAGATGTGGCCTATTTCGCCCCCCGCATGGTTCTCGCCGATAATAACGGCATCGTCGAGAAGTGTTGCCGCTCCTATGCCGCGGTCAACCTCCACAAACAGCATGTTTGGACCGGCGTGACCGAAAAAACGCTCGGTCAGCATGGAGCAGACCACGGCGTTGGTGATGATGACCGGTTTCTTGAACTGGCGTTCAAGAGGTGTCTCAAGATCGATATTGCGCCAATCGAATTCGGTGGATCGGTTGATTACACCGTCATGCACCACACCTACGGCCGCGATGCTGATGCCGATGATATGTTCGCAGCCTTCTGCAAGTTTGGCGATGAGATTTGAGATGGTACCGATATCGACTCGTTTTTTTACACTCAGGGCAATCTCCGCCTGTTTTAAGGAATTGCCTAGTAAATCGGTCACCGCCCCCTGTATGAAGTGGGCGTTTGAAAGGTTGATGGTGATGATACGCAGTCTTGTCGGGTCGATGCCCAGCAGTGTTCCGCGTTTGCCTTTTCCGTTTGTTTTTGTCTCATAGCCGTTTTCCCGAATAAGGCCATCGTCAAGCATGCTATTGACCACATCCGAGATGGCCACACGGGAAAGTCCGGTCAGTCGACCTAAATCGGCACGTGAATATTGCGAACCTGGAAACAGCAACGAGAAGATAAGGGAACGGTTGTTCCTGCGGACGTCGGATGGACTGGCTTTGCTTGCTCTGCCAGGAGTTTTAAGGACGAGTGTGCTCACGTGGTCGGATGAGGTCATGGTGCAGCGTTCTTTCGTAGATGGGTAAGTTCAATATAACTCATGATGGTGAGAAGTGTGAATATGTTCTTTACTAATCGAGTTTTAATCGTGGATAAAGAAAAGACAAAACGCTGATATTGCTTATTTTTAATTATGACTATATTATTAACAAAAGATGTTCAAGGATGAGTCTATGGCCAAGATTGAACATCATTGCACACAATAGGCGATGCTGAAAGAAGGTCTCCATGCCGATGGATGATGCTGCTCTTTTCCAGGTGATTTCACATTTTCGTTTGCAAGGTACGGTACGGAGCGTTGGTCCCTATGGCGACGGGCATATCAATGAGACCTATCTTGTGGTTACCAATGAGCGTCGGTACATTCTTCAGAAAATGAACACGTCGATTTTCCCTGATACGAAACATCTGATGCGCAACATCGAGTTGGTGACCGCTTTCATGAGGGCCGAAGGCAAGGAGACGCTCGATATCGTGCGCACCACCGACGGCGCCACCTATTTCGAGGACCCCACCGGTGCATGGCGCGTCTACAAATTCATCGAGCACACCATTTCCTACAACATGGTTCCCGATGCCTCGGTCTTCCGTGACGCTGGTGCGGCGTTCGGCGACTTCCAGAACGATCTGGCGCGTTTCGATGCCTCGCAGCTTACCGAGACCATCGCCCATTTCCACGACACGCCCCATCGTTTCGAGGATTTCAAGGCGGCGCTCAATGACGACAGGCTCGGACGGGCGACCTTCTGCAGACCGGAGATCGATTTCTACCTTGCCCACGCCGATGTGTATCCCGTAATCATGGATGGGCTGGGCGATGGATCCTTGCCGCTTCGGGTGACCCACAACGACACCAAGCTCAACAACATCCTCATGGATGCGACCACGCACAAGGCTCGCGCCATCATCGACCTGGACACCATCATGCCCGGGTCGATGCTTTTCGATTTCGGCGACTCGATCCGTTTCGGGGCATCCACCGCGCTTGAGGACGAAAAGGATCTCGACAAGGTGCACTTCAGCACTGATCTCTTCCGCGCCTATGCCGAAGGGTTCGTAGGCAAGCTGAGGCCGAGCATCACCGAGCGCGAGGCCGAGCTGCTGCCGCTGGGCGCCAGGATGATGACGTTGGAATGTGGTATGCGATTCCTGACCGACTATCTTGTCGGCGACACATATTTCGCCATTGATTATCCCGAGCACAATCTCGTGCGTTGCCGAACGCAGGTCAAGTTGGTCCAGGAGATGGAAGCCAAGGACGCCCAAACCAAGGCGATCGTTGAGGATGTGATGGGTGGAGCCGACGGGTCGGAGGCAGATAAGAAGGAGTTGCGATGATGGTCGCCAACGGTGATGCGGACGCTGCGACGCGCGACGACGCTGATCGCCTCGGGACGGTGTATGCGTCGGTGGATGGGCTGATCGATTACGCCACGACGTATTTGGAGCTCGATGCCCGCGACACGCATTGGGCGCGCAACGCCATCCTGGAGCTGTTCTCCCTCGACTCATACCGTACGACTGCGACGGAGCCCACCGGTCCGGCCACGCCGCTGTCCAAAGCCGATCCCGATGCGGCGCTCGCGGCGTTTGATGACGCGGTCGTGTCCGCCGGGTTATGCGGTGAGGATGATGTTCCGCATCTGGAGGATACGGTGATGGGTCTGCTTTCAGCGCGTCCCTCCACGTTGCAGGACCATTTCGCGACCGTCGAGCGTGAGAGCGGCGGAATGGCGGCGATGCGTTGGTTCTACGACTATTGCTGCGCCAACACGTATGTCAAACGGACCAAGCTGTCGCACAACCCTCGATTCGAGTCGCACGGGCTGGTCATCACCATCAACCTGGCCAAGCCCGAATTCAAGAACATGAAAAAGGCTGCAGCCGGTAACAGCGTCTCCGGGGGTTACCCGAAGTGCACCATCTGCCACGAGAACGAGGGGTTCGCCGGGCGTGACAAGCGCACGCTGCGCACGATTCCCATGACGCTGGGCGGTACGCCGTTCTTCTGGCAGTTCTCGCCGTACGGTTATTTCGACCAGCACGGCATCTGCGTCAACGCAGAGCACACGCCCATGCATGTAGACAGAGACACATTTGTCAGGCTTCTGGACTTCGTCGACCGGTTCCCGGGCTATTTCTTGGGTTGCAACGCCGCGTTGCCGCGCATCGGCGGTTCCGTGCTCACCCACGACCATTACCAGGGTGGCGGTGAGCTGATGCCGATGCACCGTGCCAAGGCTTGGGCGCACATGCGCCTTGACGGTTTTGACGACGCCGACATCGAGATCCTGGATTGGCCCGGCACGGCGGTTCGTGTGGTCTCCCGGTCACGCAGGAGCATCATGGAGCTTTCCGATCGCATCCGTGAGGGTTGGACGCACTACACCAACCGTGACCTCGATATCGTCTGTGCCGGCGAGGACGGCCGGCGTTCCGCGGTCTCCCCAAGCGCGGTCGTCACCTCACGAGGATACGAGATGAATCTCATCCTGCGCAACAACGGGGTGAGCGAGCAGTACCCGGAAGGTATCTTCCACGCCCATCCGCAATTCTGGGCGATCAAGCAGGAGCCGATCGGGCTCATCGAGGCGCAGGGGCTCTTCGTGCTGCCCGGTCGCTTGGTCTCCGAACTGAAGACGATCGAAAACGTGCTTGCCGCCGGTGGTGAACTGCCTGACGACAAAAGCCAATTCTCCTTCGAGTTCGATGAGTTACGGGCGAAACTGAACGGCTCACGCCAACCGGATGATGTCCATGCGGCGGTACGCGACGAGCTGGGCAGTGTTTGTGAGCGGATTCTCGGCAATACTGCGGTGTTCAAAGACAAGAATGACACCGTGAGATTCCTGCAGGGATTGGGCTTTGCCGAGTAAGGTCCGACGACGTCGGATGCCATGCCGTCTATAAATTGATGGAGTGACGGACGGCAAGGCAAGCGGAAGGGCACTCCGCTCACTGGTCAGGCGTTGACCGGGGAGCGGAGCCGCAGAAAAGTGTGGTCATTGGCGAAAGAGCGGCGGAAACTGGGAGGACGATGAATGATGGCTCTGGATGAAACGTTGGGAGGCAATTCGGAAAGAATGAACCTAATGGACGCAAAAGGCGATGCTGAGCACGGTGATTTATCCGATGAGAAGCGTTCGTCGCACTCGGCTTTCATCATGAAACCGGGATGCTATATCGGCGTCGATGTCGGAGGAACGAAAATCGCGGGTGCGTTGCTTCGTTTCGGGTCCAGAGGTGATGCGCGTGTGCTGGCACAGACTCGTGTCCCTGCGAGGCGCGGCGCGCGACAGGTCGTCACTGACGTCACACAGGTCGTTTCCGCACTGACGGGCGAAAACGGGGTGCATGTGGACGAAATCGTCGGCATTGGCATCGGTGTACCGGGAAGGGTGGATGTCAATGCCGGCGTGGTAGAGAATGTGGCTAATCTCGGCATCACCCGCCTCGATTTGGCTGGTGAGGTTCGTCGGGCAACCGGTGTGCCAGTGTGCGTGGAAAACGATGTCAATGCAGCTGCTTTGGGCGCCTACGCGGTCAATCCGGATTTGCAGGGTCATGGCGGCAGGGTGGTGTCGTCGGACGATACGTTTGTTTTCTTGAATCTGGGTACCGGCATGGCTGCGGGGATCCTGCGTGGCGGGAAGCCGGATCGTGGGTTCAGTGGAGCTGTCGGTGAGATAGGCCATATACCGGTAGATCCGCACCGCTGGCTATGCGCATGCGGACAGCGAGGTTGTCTGGAGACTGTGGCTGGAGGGAATGCCATCGAGCGGCAGTGGCCTTTCGCCAGCCCGCCTATGCCCGATCTCATCGCTGTGGCTCATGATGCCGGTGATACCAGACATGCTGCGGCATGCGATGCGTTGTCCGCAATCATTGATGCCATTGTTGATGCCATCGACGTACTCGCCGTCACGGTCGATCCCTCGGTGATCATGATTGGTGGGGGGACAGCCAAGACGGGAGCGCCCCTGTTGCAGGAGATTCGCTCGTTGCTGCGTACCCGTGCGGCCGACAGTCCGTTCATCGCGTCGTTGCGACTTGATGAGCGGGTCGCGCTCGTGGATGCGCGCCAGCCGATCGGGTGCATAGGTGCGGCCTGCGCCATGGCCGCTGTAGCGACGAAATAATCTATGGATTTTACTGAAGTACCAATATTCTAAGGAGAAATCAATATGGCAGAAATCATCATTACGAAGGACGAGGACGCGGCCGGCGAGATCTACGCCAAGTGCGTCGCGGACCTGATCGAGAACAAACCGGATGCAGTGCTGGGGCTGGCCACGGGTTCGAGTCCGCTGGCCGCTTATCGCCATCTTGCCGCGCAGGTCAAGGTACGCAAGCTCGATGTCAGCCAGGTCCGCGGATTCGCGCTTGACGAGTACGCCGGCCTTGACCCGGCACATCCGCAGTCCTACCGCAGCACCATCACCCGCACGGTGGTGGAGCCCCTGGGCCTTGATCCGGCCAAGGTGCATGTGCCCAACGGCAACCTCGAGACCATCAAGGATGCCGGGCACGAGTACGATGCCGCGATCGAGGCTGCTGGCGGCGTCGACGTGCAGATTCTCGGCATCGGCACCGACGGTCACATTGGCTTCAACGAGCCGGGTTCCTCGCTCGCCAGCGGCACCCGCATCAAGACGCTGGCAGAGCAGACCCGCATCGACAACGCCCGTTTCTTCGACGGCGATGTCAACCAGGTGCCGACCCACTGTATCACGCAAGGCATCGGCACGATCATGAAGGCGCGCCATCTGGTCCTGCTCGCGTTCGGCGAGGGCAAGGCCGAGGCTGTCAGGGAGACCTGTGAGGGCGGCATCAGCGCCTTCTGTCCGGCCTCCGCGCTGCAGCTGCATCCGCACGCCACCATCATCGTCGATGAGGCCGCCGCCTCCAAGCTCGCGCACAAGGACTATTACCGCTATGCCTACGCGCATAAGCCGGCGTGGCAACAGATCTGAGTGATAACGAAGCAATCCTAAACAATAGAAGAAGGAATGTGAAGCGGCAATGTCAGATGAAGACAGGCAGCAAACGGTTGCAAAGGTCACGAAAGCCGTCGAAGGTGAGCCCATCCGTTGGCTGGTGGTACATAACGCGCGGAAAATCGACGCACGGGGTATTGAACGTGGCTTTTGGGTCATTGCTCGCGATGGTGTAATCGAGGCGACCGGTAGCGGAGAAATGTCTCTGGTATCGGCTTGCCGCGGATTCGGCATTGCGGATGAGAGACCTGACGAAGTTGCCGAAGATGCCGTTGGGAATCAAGGTAACGCATCTTCGAGCGAAATCGCGCCATTGAAGATGAAAGGCGGCGTGGTAGAAGTCGATGCGCAGGGTAAGAATCTCACTCCCGGCTATATCGATATCCACGCGCATGGCTCTTGGAATCGTTCGTTCGACGATGGTTTGGACGGTATCGATATCGCCCGTACCGGCCATTTGGTTCACGGCACCACCCGCCAAGTGCTCTCGCTGATCACCGATCCGATGAATGTGATGTGTGCGAACCTCAAGAATGTCAAGGCTGCGATGGGCAAGCGTCCCGATGTGCTCGGTGCCCACTTGGAAGGGCCATTCCTTGCGCTTTCCCGCAAGGGCGCCCACGACCCGAACTGTCTGAAGGACCCGACCGATGATCTGGTCGACGAGCTGCTTGAAGCGGCCGACGGCTCGATTCGCCAGATCACCATCGCTCCGGAATTGCCGCATGGAATCTCTGCTATCAAGCGATTTGCCGAAGCCGGGGTCGTGCCGGCAGTGGGTCATTGCGATGCCGATTACGAAACGGCCAAGCGCGGATTCGAGGCCGGAGCCGGAATCTTGACCCACATCTTCAACGCGATGAACGGCTTGAAACACCGCGAGCCGGGACCGATTCCGGCGGCTGTGGAAGATCCGCGCGTCACCATCGAGCTCATCAACGACGGTTTCCACGTGCAGAACCCGGTCTTGAAAATGGCGGTCGAGTTCGCGCCGCATTGTATCGCTTTCATCACCGACTCGATGTCGGCCACGGATTGCCCGGACGGAGCCTACAAGCTGGGTGCCCTTGACGTCACGGTGAAAGGCGGGCATGCCCGCCTGGTCTCCAACGGCGCCATCGCAGGCTCCACGCTGTTGCTGGAACATTCGGTTGCCCGCGCGGTCAATGTACTCGGTATGGCTCCGAGCGATGCGGTCGAAGCCGCCACACTGAGGCCGGCTCGCGCATTCGGCTTCGACCGTCCCAACCCGGTCACGGGTGCTCCGCTTGGTCTGCTTTCGCCGGGCTATGCGGCCGACCTTCTGTTGAGCGATTCGAAGACTTGGCAGGTCGAACACGTCTGGTACGCCGGACGTCGGATTCGCTGAGATTTCGCTGGATGTCGAATAGATGGTCTGCGACACGGCAATAAAGTCAGCAAATTATAGTGAAAACCAGAATAACGATTTCATGCAGTGAATATGTCAAATGTCATCGAGGTCAGTTCGTGGCGTTTGACATTGTTGCCGCGTTTCGCAGAGTATAAATTATTGGTTACTGGATTGTTCCATTGAGGCTCGTGAGCGTAGAAAATCGGCAAGTTGGAGATATTCCGCTTTATTCGTTACAAGCTTTTGAATCCATTGATACAACTCGTTGTCCTCTGGATTCGGTGAATCGAACATATCAAGTTTGATGCCCGATGAGCGGATAAGACCAATGAGCAATTTGACTGTCGTACGCTTGTTGCCGTCACCAAATGGATGATCTTTTGACAGATGCTCCGCGAAGAACGCCATTTGCTCAAATATGTCGCAGAACGTAGAGGAACGGACACTGACAAACGTAGCATACACGGATGGCGACACCGCTTTTTCGGCATCGCCATCCTTCCCTGCATGAAATCCCACTTCTGAAACCGTGAGATCGTGCACGCTAATCACAAATTCGACAAATGCTTCGACTTCAGCTTTGTTATGTAGCTGCAGTGGTCGATACTGCGGAGGATTGGCTGGCATACGTCAGGAGTTCTCGAGCAGGCGTAGAGCGTTTGGATATTCACGTTCTGCTGTAGCTACTCCCTGTGCCAACGAATGTCGGATATCCGGACGATCAGCCCCATCGGTCGAATTCATAATCATCTCAGTTGTGATTACGTTGTCGACATCTGGAGAGAAGGCTTTTTGCCAAGCTGATCCTGGACGATGCGAAAAACGTACGAGATCAAAGGCCGAAAGAGAACCATAGTGTTCTGCAACCCTATCGATAACCCTCAGTGTATTTTCATCGCAAATCGGTGGCGTTGAAACATGTGCGGGCCGTATCACACGTCGTTTTCCGTATCCCTTGAACGCGTTGTATACGCTACGCTCGACGGGGCCGTATTCCCAGGCTTCGATATGATCGTCAAATAGCGTTTTACCGGTGGCTTTTAATGATTCGGCCTGAGCATAGTAGACAAGCTTGTTGAGCTTGAGGTTGGTAAGGTACTCTTTCTTTCCATACTTGATGATAAACATGTTTGCGATATCAAGGGCCATCATGATAATCCACCTCTTTCCGCGCATTATAGTAATCAAACAACGGTCTTTTAATACTATTCCCACCTCTATCCCTTGGGTGAATTCTCAACTCGTTTAAAGATATCATATATATGACACGATGTTGCTTTTCGTATCGTATCAATATTACATATTATGCGAAAAGCAACATCGCGTGTGAGCTAATAATGAATATGGATTCGCCCTTATCTCTCGGCCTCGCCCAGATAGTCCGGGATGGTTTCCGGGTACTGCGGCCAGGCCCCGTTCTTCGTGCAGACGTAGGCGGCGGTGTTGACGGCCGCGCGATGGGCGTCAACCAGCGACGAGCCGGTGAGCACCTTGGCGGTGAACGTGCCGGAGAAGGAATCGCCGGCGCCCACGGTATCGACCACGTCGACGCGCGGGGTGTCCAGCGTCGAAGATTCCCCATCTTTCGCGATGATAGTGCTGAAAGTCGAGCCACCGGTCAGGATGACGTAGTTCAGGTTGTATTTCTCCATGAACCAGTTGCAGGCCTCTTCGTCCGAGGTGCCGCGGATGTCGAACATGTCGCGCAAAAGCAGCAACTCGGCGTCGTTGATCTTGAAGACGGTGGCGTAACCAAGGAGTTCGTTGATCAGATCCTTGGAATAGTGGTCGCCGCGGATGTTGATGTCGAAGAACTTCATGGCGGTGGGCTTGGCGTGCTTCAGGAGCTCCACGATGGTGTCGTGGGACTCCTGGCTGCGCAACGCGAGCGTTCCGTAGCAGATTGCGTCTGCCTTCTCGACCATTTCGATCAGCTCGCGGGTGTAGGAGATGTGGTCCCAGGCCACGCCCTTGATGATGGTGTACTCCGGGATGCCGTTCTTGAGCGCCACTTCGACGGTGGAGGTGGGCCAGGCGTTGCGCTGCACGATGGATTCGACGCCCGACTTCTTGATGGCCTCGACGAGTTCGTCACCTAGCGGGTCTTCGCCGACGGCGCTGATGGCGTGGCCCTCCGCACCGTTCATCGCGGCGTGATAAGCGAAATTGACGGGGGCGCCGCCCGCGCGTTTGCCGGTGGGGAGCATGTCCCAGAGCAGTTCCCCCAAGGAGACGACGATTGGTTTGGTCATGATGTGATCCTTTCTTGCATCCGTTTATACGTTTTAA
This sequence comes from Bifidobacterium sp., assembly GCA_024104275.1. Classification (GTDB taxonomy): domain Bacteria; phylum Actinomycetota; class Actinomycetes; order Actinomycetales; family Bifidobacteriaceae; genus Bifidobacterium. The sequence continues at coordinate 793,003 of JAGGHK010000001.1, read as the reverse complement.
ATGTTGAAAATGCTGATTTGTCTGCCAGACTACCTGTTTTGGCTAGGAGTCATCGCGGATTCGGCCTTGCACTGTCGTTTCGTGTCGTCCCCGGCTTCCTGGCGGGTGTATGGCGCGAAAATAGGAAGGACGGTCCAAAAACCGGGTGATGGCCGTGGCTGCGGCTCCGAGTACGGCCGCGTCTGTAGGCAGCTCTGAAAGCGTGATTTCGGTCGATTGCGCGATCTCGGGAATGACGCGTTCGTCGACCACATGTCGAGCCGCATCGAGTAGCAGATCGCCGCCGAGCGCCCCGATGTCTCCGAGGATGATGCGACGCGGGTTGAAGGCGTTGCAGATGATCACGCATCCGTAGCCTACGTAACGGCCGATGTCGGCAACCAGGCTTCGGGCTTTGCCGATCTTCCTGCCATCGCCGCTCTTCTTCTCGGCAAGTGCGAACAACGCCTGGCAGGCTTCGATATGGGTCATGGCAGAAGAGCCTTGAACGATGCCCAGTTTGTCGATCTGCTCGTGGATTGCGCCCGCGGAGCAATAGCATTCAAGGCAGCCGACATTCCCGCATTCGCACTGTCTGCCGTTGACGGCATCGATGGAGACATGACCGAGTTCGGTAGAGGCTCCGAGATTGCCGTAAACAAGTCTGCCGTTTTCGATGACCCCGAGGCCGACGCCTTCGCCGAGCAGGAAATAGGCCAGGCTTCCGGCATCGTCAAGTCCGCCGAACAGCCGTTGTGCCAGCACTCCGGCTCGCGCGTCCTGTTCGATGAAAACGGGGACAGGGCAGCCTTGGCCGAATTCCTTCTGGAAGTTGATGTTGCGCCAGTGCGGCATGCTGGAAACCAGTGCCGCATAACCGGTGCCGTGCAGATAGGGGCCGGGCACCGCCATACCGATGGCGACGATATCGGGGTCGCTTGCCAGCAGGGAGTTGATGGTTTTATGCGTGGCGGCGATGGCGGCATCGATGGTGTTGTCGTTGACGCGCGGCATGTCGGTGAGGCTCAGGCGCGTGCCTTTCAGGTCAAAGACGCCGATCTGCACCAAACTGCGAGCGAATTTGACGCCGATGAAGTGGAAACATCCGCTATCGATTTTGAGTCCGATGGATCGGCGGCGTTTGCTGCCTTTCATATCACCGGTTTCGGTGACGACGCCGGCGTCGATCAGACGTGCGGTGATTTTGGTGATGGCGGCGGGTGTCAGCCCCAGCGCTTTGGCGATTTGCGCTCGCGAAGAGATGCCGTAGTGGTAGAGATGCCACAAGGTCCTCGAACGATTGCGTTCCGAAACCACGGATTGCGGGGCGGTGGCACGAATGGGATCGTCAGGAAAGTCGGGCATAGAAGGGGCAAGATGGTCGATCGAGAAAGCCGGCAAAGAAATAGGCTGAGGCGTTGAAGATTCACTGTTTTCGTGCACCTGACACCTCCTCGGGCCATTCCAGCATCCGTAATCGTTGGTTACAGCGATTGAATATTGATGAACTGACTTCATATATTAACGAGGTTAACGTAAAACTGCAAATCCAATTGTGAAGAAGGTCTTGAAGCAAAATATAGTCCGTCGATATTTAACGCCTGAATGCTGATAGCAGGTTTCCGGTTGCTTTGGTTGAAGCGCAATTGCTTTTAAATCAACGAAGTTGGCCATCAGCCACGAAAAGGGCATGGGCGTCACCAGCAGCTTTGTTGCGCTGGTATTCATCAAAAATTTTCAGACGTTCGACAGTGCTTTTGGCAAGCGGCTGGGGAAGGGCGTCACGCGAGAACCAGCCGACCTTGAGGCTTTCGTCGTCGCCGACGAACGGATCGGCGTTGCCGCCATGCTTGAGGCGGCAAAGGAAGGAATGATCCATATATTGCGTGCGATCGCCGTTGGCGTAGGTGATGATACCCGACGATGAGATGACGGCCACCAGATTGGTCACTTCGGCGTCGACGCCCGTTTCCTCCTTGATTTCGCGCACCACGGTGTCGGCTGGTTGTTCGCCGGGTTCGTTGATGCCGTAGACCATCGCCCATTCGCCGGTATCGGCCCGTTGCCCGAGCAGAATTCGCCCCCGCGAATCCTCCACGAGTCCCGTTACCCCATTGAGCCACAATAAATCATGCCCGATCTTCTTGCGCAGCTCGACAATGAACGATGGTGTGGTCATGTACCCCTCTTTACTTTCTGGCGGCCGCGCGCTGCGCCATCCACGCTTCTACGTCGTCGATCTGCTTCGGGATATCCTTGGAGATCCATTCGGGTCCGTTTTCGGTCATCAGGACGTCGTCTTCGATACGCACGCCGATGCCGCGCATCTCCGGCGGAATCAGCAGGTCGTTCTTGGCGAAGTAGAGACCGGGTTCGATGGTGAAGACCATGCCCGGCGTGATTTTCGCGCCTTGGTAGGACTCGTAGCGAGCTTGTGCGCAGTCGTGCACGTCGAGACCGAGGTGGTGCGCCACGCCGCAGGCGAGCCAACGGCGGTGCTGCTGGCCTTCGGGGGAGAGCGATTCCTCCACGTCGACCTTCAAAATGCCCCAGTCGTGCAGTTTCTGTGCGATGACGCGCATGCAGGCGTGGTGGATGTCGGAATAGGTGGCGCCCGGCTTGGCCGCTTCGAAGCCGGCCTGTTGCGAGTCGAGCACCGCCTGATAGATCTTCTTCTGCAACGGCGTGAACTTGCCGTCCACCGGGAAGGTGCGGGTGATGTCGGCGGTGTAGAGGCTGTCGACCTCGATGCCCGCGTCGATCAGCAGCATCTCGCCGTGGCCGACGACGCCGGTGTTGCGCATCCAGTGCAGAATCGGCGCGTGCTCGCCGGAAGCGATGATGGTGTCGTAACCGACGGTGTTGCCCTCCTCGCGCGAGACGGCGTTGAACTCGCCCTCCAGCATGCGCTCGCTGCGCGGCTTGCCGACGGCTTCCGGCAGGCGGGTGAGGATACGGTCGAAGCCGTCCTTGGTGGCGGCAACGGCCTTGCGAATCTCGCCGACTTCATAGGAATCCTTGACCATGCGGGCGGTTGAGGCGAACTCCTGCAGCTCGTCATCGGCCTTTTCGTTGGTGGTCAAGTTGGGGAAGCCGTTGGCCTCGCGCACATTCTCGACCTCTGCGGTCATTTCCGGGTCGGCCAAGCGAACCACGCGCATGCGCACCGCGCCGGCCTCGGTGCCGACATCCTTACCCAAAGCGTCCGGCAGCTGGGCGATGTCGTGGGTGGCGATGCCGGTCATCGCGTTGAGTTCTTTGAGGCCGGCGCGCGGGCCGACCCAATATTCCCCGTAATGGGCGTCGACGTAATAGGCCTCGGTGCTGTTGTCGGCGCGGGGGGCCACGAACAGCTCCGGCGTATGCGTCTTGCCGGCCTTGGCTTCGGGGCTTTCTGGATCGACCGGGTTCAGCACGAGCACCGCCCCTGCTTCGTAATCCTGCCCAAGTCCGGTGTAATACGAAAACTCCGTATTGGGACGGAAGGCGTAGTCGTCATCGTTGTTGCGCACCTTCGGCGTGCCGGCGGGGATGACGATGCGCTCGCCGGGAAAACGCTTGCCCAGCGCCTCGAGGCGTGCGCCGATGAACTTGCTGGATTCCAGCGGCTTGATGTCCGGCTCCTGGTTGTCCCAGCCGGTCTTCATGAATTCCGCGAATTTCTTGGAAGTCGTGGGTCGCAACGTGCGGTTGTTGGTCCGGTCTTCCATCGGTTGGTCCGCTCCCGGCGCCTCTGCCATTTCCCGTGCTTCGTATTCCTTGTCGTTTGCCGTGATGACTTCGCTCATGCCAGTTCTCCTAATTAGTGAAATCTCGATTGCCATTCTAATAACCCGTGCGGTCGAGGGACAAGGAAATGTCGGGAATGTGGTTTGCCATTCGCCGTTCGGCTTAGCGCTTTCGAGGCCGTTTCATAGAATGGTGATGTCTATTTTTCAAGGGTTTGTCACCAAAACGAGGTCTTATGTCATTCGAGCATCCGAAAACCAACGGGGTCACTATTCGTCAGGTCGAGCGCGAGATCATGGGCAGGCGCACCACCCACGAGGAGCTGGGCCATGATCTCGAGGTCATGGATCTGATGCTTGACCTGCTCGGGCATCCGGAAGACACGTTCCGCATCATTCACATCACCGGCACCAACGGCAAGGGCTCAACCGCCCGCATGGCCGAGGCCATCTGCCGCGCCTATGGTATGCGCACCGGGCTTTACACTTCGCCGCATCTTGAGAAGATCAACGAGCGCATCGCCGTGGACGGTCAGCAGCTTTCCGACGATGATTTCATCGACACCTGGATGCAGATCAAGGATTTCGTGGCATTGGTCGACCACAAGATGGAGGCCGACGGCAAGGCTCCGATGAGCTATTTCGAGATTTTGACGGCGATGGCTGTTTGGAAGTTCGCCGACGCGCCTGTTGACGTGGCCATTTTCGAGGTCGGCATGGGCGGGCGTTGGGACGCTACGAACGCGCTCAACGGCGATGCCGCGGTCATCGGGCCGGTCGACATGGACCACATGCAATGGCTGGGGGACACGGTCGAGAAGATTGCCACTGAGAAGGCCGGCATCATCAAGCATGAATCCACCGCCATCATCGGTGCGCAGCCGCACGAGGCCGAGGTCATGCCGATTTTGGAGCAGGCAGCGGTGGCCGAGCACGCCACGCTGATCCGCGACGGCGAGGAGATGGAGGTCGTCTCACGCCAGCCTGCCGTGGGTGGTCAGCTGGTTACGTTCCGCACGCCGAACGGCACCTATGAGGATATTCCGGTCGCCAAGTTCGGCGAGCACCAGGCGCACAACGCTTTGGCGGCGCTCGCAGCGGCCGAGACGGTTATTCCCGTGGCCGGTCAGCTTACGCAAGATGTCGTGGCCGAGGCGCTGGGTGGGGTCAAGATCCCCGGCCGCATCGAGCAGGTGCGCACCTCGCCGACCATCATCGTCGACGGTGGGCACAACGTCAACGCCGCCGAATCGCTGCGCGCGGCACTTGAGGAGAACTACAGCTTCGAGCAGCTGGTCGGCGTGGTCGCCATGATGAAAGACAAGCAGGTTGAGGAATACCTTGGTACGCTTGAGCCGGTCCTGAGCCATATCATCGTCACCGAAAACTCGTGGCGAGACCGTGTGATGCCGGCCGAAGAGCTTGAGAAGATCGCCGTCGGTGTCTTCGGCCGTGACCGCGTCACCCGCATCGACAACCTCCCCGACGCCCTCCAGGAGGCCGTCAACATGGTCGATGCCGACGACGAACTGGGTGTCGGCTATGGCCACGGCGTACTCATCTGCGGCAGCTTCGTCACCGCCGGCGACGCCCGCACGCTCCTGATGGAAAAGAAGAACCCCGAACTGGCGCTGCCCAAGGCCCAGCGTGTGTCTGGCAAGGCAACGGACGGCAAGAACGGCAATGATAAGGCCAATTCCGAGAATGCCAAAGACGAGGACGAGGACATCGTCTCGGAGGTCTTCGGCGACGCGTTCGGTGATTTCGGAGTCAAGCAGGTCCCGTTCGAAGGCGAGCCCGAGCCCGGCACCACCGCCGACCAGCTTCGCCATCACGCCAATGGCAATGGCGAAAACGCAAAAGACGCCCAGTAATCATGACCAGTTCATAACCCGTGAGAAAAGCACCATTTTAAACCGAAAATGGTGCTTTTCGCCTCTGTGAAATCCTCAATCAGTGGCAAAAGCACTATTTTGGGCCTGATTTGGTGCTTTTTTCACTGATTCGCAATCTTACTGAGGAGAAAAGCGCTTTTGAGGGCCGGTTTTGGTGCTTTTCGTTGCAGTTGTGGCATCAATCGGCATGAAACATTTGGTGGAGTCCGCCGTTTGACTGGTTAGTGCCACAAATCGGTCACTAGTGCCACGTGACGTTGATTTTTCCCGTTAAAAATGTCGGTTTTGGGGCACTAGTGACCGATTTGTGGCACTAACAGCTGAGGTGTTGGGTTGCCCTAGACGGTATGATAGCTACAGAAAGTCGAAGCGCTACGTAAGGGTGCTCAAGGGTAAGCGGAAGAGCAGAGGAAGCCAATAATCCATGTATCTCAAGGAACTGACGCTCAAGGGATTCAAATCCTTTGCTTCCGCTACCACTTTGCGCTTTGAACCGGGTATCACGGCCGTGGTGGGCCCGAACGGGAGCGGCAAATCCAACATCGTCGACGCACTGACGTGGGTGATGGGGGAGCAGGGCGCCAAGAACCTACGCGGCACCTCGATGGAGGACGTGATTTTCGCCGGCACTTCCTCGCGTCCGCCGCTGGGACGTGCGCAAGTCAGCCTGACGATCGACAACACCGACGGCACGCTCGACATCGACTACACCGAAGTCACCATCAGCCGTACCATCTACCGCAATGGCGGCTCCGAATATGCCATCAACGGCTCGCCCTGCCGTCTGCTCGATATTCAGGAGCTGTTGAGCGACACCGGCCTGGGTCAGCAGATGCACGTCATCGTCGGTCAGGGCAGGCTTGACGAGATCCTCAAGGCCGATCCCGCCGGCCACCGCGCCTTCATCGAAGAGGCCGCGGGCATTTTGAAGCACCGCAAGCGTAAGGAACGCGCGATACGCAAGCTCAAGAACACCGAGGCGAACCTCGCCCGCACCGACGATCTGCTTCATGAGATTCGCCGGCAGCTGGGACCGCTGGGACGTCAGGCCAAGATTTCGCGACGGGCCGCGAGCATCCAGATTTCCTTGCGTGACGCCCAGTCGAGGATTTTCGCCGAGGACGCCCAGAAATCCATGGAAAGTAGCGCCAAGCTGCGCAACGATTTGGGTGATGTGCGACGGGAGCTGGAAGGCGCGCAACGCGAGTTGGCGAAAGTCAAGGTGCATATCGAACAGGTCGAGGCGCTGAGTTCCGAATCCAGTCCGGCCATGGAGAAAATCAACGAGACGTGGCATGAGCTTTCGAGCATCGAGGAACGGTTCCGTTCGCTGGCTTCGTTGGCGGACGAGCGTGCGCGTTCCCTTGCCGGTCAGATGATTACGAACTTCGGCGAGGACCCGGACATTCTTGAGTCTCGGGCCAAGGAATTGGACGGTCAGGCCGAAGCCCAGAAGAAGGCCGTTTCCGACATGCGTATTGCGTATGACAAGGCGACGGAATCTCGCGCCGGCAATGAGAAGCAGCTCGCCGCGGCGCGTCAGACCTTGACGGAACTGCGCAAGGCCGCACAGGAGCACACCTCGAAGGTCGCCAATCTGCGCGAGCTCAAGACCCGTGAGGAATCCGCCATCGAACTGGCGCAGAGCCGTGCCAAGGATTTCAATGGGCAGCGCGAATCCATCGCCAAGCAGCGTGACGATGTCACCGCACAGCGCGACACTCTTGAAGCGGAAACGCAAGATGCGGGCGAAGAGGATAGTGCCGCCGAGCTTGAGACGGCGAAAACCGCGATGCAGCAGAGTCAGGAAGAACTTGACGCTTTGCAAGAACAGCTTCGGGCCACGACCGCCAAGGTGACGGCACTCAAGGCGAAGGCCGATGCGCTGAACGAGACGCTGGAAAGCCGTAACGCTTCCGGCGAGCTTGAACAGGACGACGCCGTGGCTGCGCTGGGCAGGCTTGCCGATTTCATCCACGTCGAGGACGGTTGGGAAGAGGCCATCGCCCATGCGCTTGACCAGTTTGCCAGTGCCATTGTGGTGCCTGGCAAATCCAATATGGTAGAGGCCTTGCGGCGTGCCAGCGAAGGCAAGCTCGGGCAGGCGGTTGTATTGCATCCGCTTGACAGTGGGGCTGGCGAGAATGCCGAAACCGAAACAACCGGTGGGAAAGGCGACCAAAGCCAGTACCCTGTGCGTTGTGCCTCGATGTTGGTAAGTGTCAATGATTCCGCCAAAGATGCCGATTTTGCTGCCAGTGTTGTTCGTGCAGTTCGGCTTTTGTTGGATGACGTCGCCGCCGTGCCAGATATGGATACCGCGCTGGAAGCTGTGGAGGGCAAGCGGTTCAACCAAGCTGTCACCAAATCAGGCGAAGTGGTCAACGCTGTGGGTGCCATCGGCGGTTCCTCGCGCTCGCAGAGTGATTTGTCGCTGGCTGCCCGGCGTGACAAGGCGACGGCGGAAGCCAAGAAACTCGAAGACGAAACGGCGACGATTAAGCCGAAAATCGAGGCTGCAACGGAAACGCGTGACAAGGCACGTCTTGAGGTCGACAGGCAATCGCAACGACGCATTCAAGCGAAGGTTAAGGCCGATCAAGCACGCAAGAATCTCAAGAATGTCGAGGAACGGGTCAAACAGCTGACTCGACAATTGAACGGTCTCGACGAGAAAATCAAGCAGACCGATGATGACCGGCAGACGCATCAGCTCAAGCTTGAGGACTTGAGCCAGGCGCTGGAAACCGCGGAACATTCCGACACCGACAATGAAGACTTTGACGACTTGGACAAGCGCGTCCACGAACTCGAGACTGCACTTGACAAGGCGCGGGAGCAGGAGGTCTCGGCGAAGATCGTTTGGAACGACGCCAATCGCAAGGCCGATTCGCTCGTACGCCAGGCTGGGTTGTTGCACGATCAGGCGACCGAAGCCGTGGCAAGGCGCGCGAAGATGAAGGCGCTCAATGAGAAGCGTGAACATCAGCAGGCCCATGACCGGCAAATCGCCGCGGATGCACGTGGTATGGCCGCGTTGGTCTCCGCCGAGCTCAAGACCGTGGTCGCCAAGCGAGATGAACTTTCCAAGGCGGCTTCAAGTCATGATGCCGAGCTGAAACAGCTGCGCGCGCAACGTGACGAAGCCGAGCCGAAAGTTGCCGCTTTGCAGCAACGTGAGCACGAGCTGGACGTCAACCGCGAGCGTCTGGCCGCGCAATACGGCCAGATCGAGCAGAAGGTCTCGGACACGCTGGGCATGGGCCTTGAGGCGTTGGTTGACGAATACGGCCCCGATAAGCTGGTTCCGGTACTTGACGACGAAGGTCATCCGATTCCGCTTGAAAATAGTGGCGACACGGATGGTTCTATTGCAGGCAACAATAAAAGTAATACACTTGGCAATCGTTCTGATGCCGCCGCACTACCCGCGGATCCCGTCGTTCAGAAATCCGGAACCGCAACGATTGCACGTGGTGAGGTCGATAACGAGGACGCTCAAGATGACAATGCGGTGACCACGTCTGAGTCCAATAGTCTTAACATCTCAGACGAAGACGCAACGAAGTCTGATCGCCGTTATCGTTTAGGCGAAGATGAATCTGGAGTCGATGCCCAGCACGATTCAGACGAAGATGCAGCAGATGCCAATGATCAGTACGGATCGGACCGAGATGTGCCCATCAACGCCGAGCATTACCAGATGGTGCCGTACGTGCGTGCTGAGCAGGAGAAGCGCTTGCACAAGGCCGAGCGTGACCTGAAGGCGCTGGGCAAGATCAACCCGTTGGCGGCCGAGGAGTTCGACGCACTCGAAACCCGCAACCAATACCTGAACGACCAGCGCAACGACGTCGCCAAGAGCCGAGATGACCTGCTGAAACTCATCAAGGACCTGGACCACACGATGATCGAGGTGTTCAAGAACGCCTTCGATGACACGGCAGCCGCCTTTGAAAAGGTCTTCGCAACGCTCTTCCCGGGTGGCAAGGGTCGTCTGCGTCTGGAGAATCCCGACGATTTGCTCACCACGGGCGTCATCGTCGAAGCGAGCCCTGCAGGCAAACGCGTCAAGCAGCTGAGCCTGCTCTCCGGTGGCGAACGCTCACTCACAGCTCTGGCCCTGCTCTTCGCCATCTTCACCGCGCGCCCCAGCCCGTTCTACGTGATGGACGAGGTCGAGGCCGCGCTTGACGACATCAATCTGACCCGCCTGATCAACGCGTTCAACGACCTGCGCCAGCACGCCCAGCTCATCATCATCACCCACCAGCAGCGCACGATGGCCATCGCCGACGCCCTCTACGGCGTCACGATGCGCTCCGACGGCGTCACCGCAGTCGTGAGCCAGAAGCTCGAGCACGAATAACACGAGAATATGATTTTGGCCCGGTAGCATTCGTCATGTACCGAGCCAAAAGCATGGAAATATTCCATGTCCTTCAATTGAGACACCGTCTGATAAAAGTGTTATTGCCGGACTTTCATTCCAAACGGATAGCACTGCCACAATTGATAATGTCAGTGTACCACAGACATCAAGATATTCTTCCTGAACGGTAAGATGAATTACGTCGTCTGATTTGGTAGCACGAGTCAGGCGATTGCGTGAACTTTTTGGTTTGCGTAACATCGCCACGCTTGTGTGGCGTGGCCTAATGGAAGGAATTCCATGTCCGATAGGAGAAAGAAGTTCAACGAGCCGATTATTTCGCAAGCTTTGATAGTGTTCAGCACTGCCTTAATAGCCAAAGCGGACAGTGTTGTTGCCGATATCATTCTAGTGATGTTGATTGTATATACGGTAATAACTGATTGGCGTAATAGCCAGAGGTAGTCGTTGCTTCGGTCTGGCTTCGGTTTTAATCGGAGCCAGACTCCTATTCGGATTACTTTCTCAGTTCCTTCGCACGAGCCACGGTATCCTCGGCTAGGATGGTTTGGGCGTCGATGATGGGCAGGTCGGGGAGCGGGAAGGCCTCGTTCAGAACCGAAAGTTCGGTGCAGCCTAGAACCACGATATCGCAACGGTATTTTGCGGAATCGGACTTGTCGAGGAACGTGTCGATGACGGTGCGATAGCGGTCGAGGCTCAGCGGCCCACCGCTTTTCACGTCGTCGTAGATCAGCGAATCGATGCGCTTCTGCAACTTGTCATCGGGCTCGATGAACGTATAGCCGGCGGCTTCGATCTCGCGTTGGTAGAGCCCGGAATGACGGGAGCCTTCGGTGCCCATGAAGCCCACGCGCGGGTGCGTCGAGACGGGCAGGGTCGCCTTCATACGTTCCACGGCACCGGTCAGCATATTCAAGATCGGTACGTCGGTGAGTTCCTGGAAACGTGGCAGCATGAAATGGGCCGTGTTGCAGGGAATTGTAATGAAGCTGGCGCCGATGGCCGTGGCCTTGACGATGTCATCGGCGATGACGGGGAACGGGTCGTCAGCGCTGTCACCCAACATGAACGCCGTCCGGTCGGGCACGGAAGCGTCGTTGAACACCACGTAGTCGAGGAAGTCCTGGTCGGTGGTGGCGTCGCTCATCTTGTCGATGAGCCGGATATACGATTCGGTCGCCAACGTTCCCATACCGCCGATAACGGCGAAAAACGGTCGTTTCACTTGAGGTCCGCTTTCTGCTTGAAATACTCCGCATAGCGCTTTTTATAGATCGAGAACGCGTGCCGGATCAACAGCCAGCGCATCGGGTTCATGTCCTTGCGATATTCCAGCGTCGTGCCCCAGTCGCTATCGGCGATCATTTTCATGCCGCGTTGCTTGTCCTCGCCGTCGACCACGTAATCGCGGAAAATCGAACGCGGAATCTCCATCCAAAGCTTGTTGCCGCGGCCGATGACGGTGTTGCCGTCGAAGTCAGCGTCCTCCACTAGATCCTCGACAAAGTAACGGGCTAGGTTGTAGCCGTTCAGCGTCACGAAATAGCTGGAACGTCCTTGTCGCAGGTTGATCTCGAAAAGCTTGTAGGTATGGTCTCGGTCGTCGTATTTCATATCGAAATTGGCGACGCCCTCATAGCCGATGTCCTCGAGGAACGCTTTGATTTTCAAACATATTTCCTCGTTGTAATCGGGGATGATGGCCGCGTAGTTGCCCACGGCCTCGGGGGTGGGGTCTTCGAGCAGCGGGTGGCCGAGGAACATCATGCGCACACGGTGGTGGCGGTCGACGTAGGCGTTGAGCACGCGCATATGCGAGTCGTCGCCGGGAATGAAGTCCTGCAGGATCATCTCGGCGTGATAGCCGGCACCGTAGGCGAGGTTGATGAGCTTGTCCAGCTCCTCCGGCGTCTCGATGACGAACGCCTTCTTGCGTCCCGGGAAGTCGATGTCGAGCCATGCCGCGGAATCGGCGGGTTTCATGGCGACGGGGAAGTTGAATGGCAGGTTTTTGTATTCGCCTCGCGCCACGCTTTCCTTGGTCATGACCTTGGTCTTGGGGTAAGGCAGCCCGTAGCGTTCGCAGGTTTCGTAGAACGTGTTCTTGTAGCTTAGCTGCTTGTTGAGCGCCGGGTCAAGGGTATTGAAAACGAAATAAGGCGCCAAGTCCGCGCTGCTGTGGCTCAAGAGGTTCGCATACAGGTCACCGCAGGGGATGAGCAGCAGCGTGGTGTCGGGATGGCTGGATTTGAATGTTTTGGCATAGTCGATGAGCGTCTTGCGGAACGTCTCGGCCTCGCCGAATCCGTCGACGATATGGACGTCGACAATCTTGCTGAACCTGGTGGGCGCAAGCTGGAAGTGCGCGAAGGCCGTCGAAACGATGCCGTACGCCTCGTTAAAGGCGCGGGCCATACCATATGCGTTGATATCGCTGCCCAAAAGTACCGGTTGGAATTGCTTCATGGTTCTTAGCTTACCTCTGAAAATTTCGGGAATGGTGGATGCATCTGCTCGGTGTCATGAATCGGTTTGGCCGAACAGCCTGGTGACGATATGGGTATCGCCCTCGTAGGGCGTGTGTTTGCCGTTCACTTTGATCCACTGCTCCTCGCCTTTGCCGACGATCAGCAGCACGTCGAAACCATCGTGGGCCTGCGCCTCGGCGATGGCGGCTTCGATGGCCTTCTGCCGATCGACGATGATGGTGGCATGCACATGGGGGTCATTGACGGCAGCTTGCATGGTCTCGCAGATATCTTCCGCGCGTTCCTTGTCAGGGTCGTCGCTGGTGATGATGATGCGGTCGACGCGGTGTTGCGCGGCATCGATGATTTCTTTCCGCCGGTCCACGGCCTTGCCGCCGGCCGATCCGCTGACCAGTGTAATACGTGGTTTGTTTGCGCCATACCGCTCCAGCGCGAAGTTGATCAGCGCGGAGACGCTGGCAAAATTATGCGCGTAATCGACGATGGCGACGTTCGGTCCGTGTGTGTCCTTGAACTGCTCCATACGCCCCGAAATGCGAACGTTTTCAAGGGCGTGCGAGATTTTTCTGTCATTGAGGTCGATACCTGCAAGCTGCGCGATGGTCAGTGCCGCAGCCGCGTTGGCATAGTTGAAATCGCCGTCCATGCGCAGTCTATAGGTGTCGGTTGTGCCTGCAACTTCGATATGAAACGCGGTACGGTCTTTATCCGCCGGCCGTGCAACGGTGTCGGCTTTGGTGCCGCTGTCGTGTGCGTCGCTGGTGTGCAAAGCAAAAGTGGTAACAGGAACGCCCGCGGCGGCAGCGTCTTCTTCGATCAGATCGGCGTGATCGCAGTCGGCTCCCAGCACCAACGCTTTGCTGTTGGGCGTAATCTGTCGTTTGCAATACAAATAATCCTCGAACGTGGGATGCTCGATAGGGCTGATGTGGTCGGGGGAGATGTTCAGAAACGCGCCGACGTCGAAGGTGAGTCCGTAGACGCGCTCGACCTTGTAGGCCTGCGAGGAGACCTCCATCACCAAGTAGCGCATCCCGTTATCGACGGCCTGCCGCATCATGCGGAACGCATCCATCGATTCCGGTGTGGTCAGCGCGGAAGCCGTGTAGGTACGCCCATCGAGGCAGTTGTCGACCGACGAGAACAGAGCGGCTTTGCCGTCGCTAGCGGCGTTGAGGATCGCCTGAACGAAGTAGGCGGTGGTCGTCTTGCCTTTGGTTCCGGTGATGCCGATAACCGTCAGTTCGTCCTGCGGCCGCCCGTAGAAAGCTGCGGAAAGCAAGCTCATCGCCTTGCGTATGTCGTCCACGATAATGCCGATGGCGCCGGTTTTTGCGCTGAAATCCGTTTTGGCAACATAGGCCTGAAGCCCGCGTTCGTCGCAGTCTGCAAGATAGTCCGCTTTGAATTGGCCTTTGCAACATAAAAGCGAGCCCTCACGCACCTGCCGGGTGTCGTAGGTAATGGAAGTGAAATCGTCTTCGGACCCGGCAAAGCGAGCGGGGTTGCGCGACCAGGTCTCGCCTTGGATAATTTCCCGCAAAAGATGATGCCGTTCAAGCAATTCAACCGCAGTTGCCAGAGTCAGAGCCATATCAAACCTTTCTCGCCACCCATAAGGCTAGCGCATCATGGAAGCGGAAATAAAGGGAACCTGCCACAATCGAATGGAACTTACACAACACGGTGAATCTTCCGCATGTCGATGGGAAACCAGGTTCGATCCCGCATCGAAAAACAGGTATCGCCGTAAAATATGCCGTTCTTTTATCGAGACTTTGCCATCGCTGGTTTTGTGGCTGTTATACGGAACGGTCTTTAGAGCCAGTTGTCGGTGATGGGCCGGCGGCCACGCGATTCCATCCACTCGTTGAACGAATCCTTCCACTTCTTGTGCGCCTGCCGCTGCCAGTCCATGAGATCGCCGAGCTTCAGGTTGCCGACCTGCGGGTAGAGGGTGGACATCGGCTTGATGAGGTCCATGGCCGCGGTGGTGTCGGCGGTAGCATCGTGGAAGTCTCCGTGCGGCTCGACGCCGTAGTATTCCGTGGTATAGGTCAGCGTGCGCTTGCCGCGGCGGTGCGAGATCTCGCGGTCGATGACCAGCGGGTCGACGACCAAAAGCTCGTCGGGAAGCGTTTGAAGATCCCAGCGTTTGAGGTCACCGGCCAGTATGCGCACATCGAAAGGCGCGTTGTAGGCGAGCAGCGGGATGCGTTTGGCTTGCGTCGCGGTGACGATGGAGGCGATGGCTGCGATGGCGTCGGCGGGTTCCGCGCCGTTGGCCTCGAGAAATTCGTCGGTGAATCCGTTGACCCGGCTTGCGCCTTCACTGATATGACGGTGCGGATTGATGACCCATTCCGCCACGACATCGCCTGCGTAGCCTTTCGCCGGGTCGCGCAGAACCAGTGAGGCGGAGACGATGGCGTCAGCCGAACCGGTTCCGGTAGTCTCGGTGTCGAAGCCAAGCAGCCAAGCAGTTCCGAGCGTGGTGTCCTCATCTTGCTGAGGGGCTTGCGCGATGGCATTGAGCATGATTGCCGCGTTGTCGGCGTCCACATTGTTTTTCGTTGAAGTCATAACAATATTGTGCGTTCCGATTCCGACATTGCATTACATTATGTAGAAGGCGATATTCTTACTTCTCGGTGGTTCTCTTTTGAACCAATCCCAAGAAATATCGTTGTACATAGTATCAAGTTTCCCTATTAAATATGTTCATAAAACCATATGCTTATATTGAAAAGTTCTAAATAAATGCGGCAGAAGCGCGTGTCGGGCGATATGAGACGAACGTTTACAATAGTAACGTGACGCAAACCGACCAGGTAGAGACCAAGCAGCAGGAGCACGAGACGACAGCGCAGAAGCGCGCACGTTTCGAGGCCCTTGCGATGCCTGCCGTCGATGCGCTTTACCGTCAGGCGATGAAGTTCACGAACAACCCGGAGGATGCGCAGGACCTCGTGCAGGACGCTTATGAGCGCGCGTTCAAGGCTTTCGACAGTTTCCGTCCAGGCAGCAATTTCGAAGCGTGGATGACCACCATCGAACGCAACGCCTACTTCAACCAATACGCCAAGGCCAAGCGCCGCCCCCAGCGCGCCAACGATTCCACGGGGGAATACGACGATTGGGACATCTACTCCGCTTCCGACCATTCGTCGGAAGGATTGAAATCCGCGGAGCAAGAATACCTGGACGGTTTTGCTCCGGCCGAGATCATGCAGGCGTTGGATTCGCTTTCCCCTGAACGTCGGCAGGTCTTCATCGATACGGCCATCGACGGCAAATCCTACAAGCAGGTCGCCAAGGAGCAGGGCATCAAGATCGGCACGGTGATGAGCCGGCTCAACCGCGCGCGCTCGCAGCTCAAAGACGAGCTGACCGAATACGCCCGGCAGCGAGGCTACGGCAAGGAGATGGGCATAGAATCTGCGAAATCAGGGGAGAAAGATAAGCCTACGGAATCGACAAAATCTGCAGCATCCAAGAAATCTACGGAATCAACGGAGCTGGCAGAGAAAGCCGAACCAGCGAAACCTGTAAAGCCTATAAAGCCCGCGAAACCAACCAAAAAGGCCGATAAGTAAGCCAAAACAACGTCTTCACTATCCGCGAACCCCAAAACGGCCAAAATGAGTAATAATAGTGGATTAGAAGTCATGAAAGGAGAACGACGATGGACGGACGAATCGAGCGTACCAGCCGAGTGGTGGTGAAAAGCCAACATTCCAATGGCGTCACCCGTACCGACATCGAAATCTCCCGATACGATTCCAGCAACCGAGTTCCCGACGACGAATGCTTCAACCCCGAATCCTGCTGCGATGCCCGTGAAAAGGCCTTGATTGCCGAACTTCGTGATTTGTTGCGTCCTGCATCAGCTCCGCAGTGCCTCATCGCCAAGCTTGAGGCCACGCTCGACCGTTGCTGCCTCGAAGAGTCTTGCGGCGGCGAAGTCGCGTCGGCATAATGGTCTGGAGCACTGTTATACGTTTAGCCACGTTTTGAATACAATGGCTTTTTCGTTGGTATTTGTCAGTGCTGATGGAAGTTATGATCTGGAATATCTTATTTTGCAATCTATTTTCCGCACAAGCGGATCAAGCTGCAGAAAACCGTTCATTTAGAAACCGGCAGTGACCGGTTTTCGGCATGAGAAGGTGCGCTATGCAGAAGACCGTTCATCTAAAGGCTTATGACCGTTTTTCGGCATGAAAAGTCAGCAATGCCGAAAAACGATTGCTGAGCGGTATCAAGGTTTTCGTCGTTGATTGACTTGCGTGCCTGGAAATGAAAAATGCCCCGCTTGCTGCGAGGCATTCGTCATTTTTGTGTACCTAACGGAACTCAGGCATTTGGCCTTTTGCCGTGGTTGGCCGCCTTTTTGCGGCGTGCCTTACGCTTACGTCCGCGCATTCCCATGATGGACTCCTTTACATTAATGAATAAGCCTTAGGCATTATCGCACGTTGTTGCGACTTCATGCACTGTGGCACGTTCCTCGGCCGGTTACGTTCGGCTCCGAACGGAGTGAACTTAACCTATAATTATTCGATTTCGATGCGGATTGCCGTATTCTTACCACTAACTGGTCGGTCGTATCTCACATCTGTCGGTTATGCCCCAAATCGGTCAATCCTGCCCCAAGAACGACGATTTTTAGTGTAAAAATGACCGGTTAGAGGCATTAGTGACCGATTTGTAGCAGAAAGTTTCCAACTCCAATTGCTTTCCACGCCGTTGAATTGTTCAGCGCTGCTCCGCCTTGAAATAAAGGTTGGTTGAGCTGGTCTCGCCGGGCTTGATGACGATGAGGTCACGCCCGCTGTTGAAGGCGTTGGCATAGGCGGTCTGCGGTTCGATGGCGACGCCGGCCGGATGCGATTCGGGTGTAAATCCGGTGCCCGTGCACATCTGGAACGAGGTGATGGTCTTGTCGCCTCCAACGCTCACTGCAAGGCCGTCCGGACGCACGAGTGTCGCGAATACGTTGCCGTCGGCGTCGCGTTCGACGTCGGTCCATGCGTCATCGAATGGCTGCTCGGTCAGCGCGGTGGATTGGCGAAGGTCGTACTTGCCACTGACGGGTTCGGTGCCGGTGGGCAGCAGACGCTCGTTGACGGT
Source organism: Bifidobacterium sp. (assembly GCA_024104275.1). Classification (GTDB taxonomy): domain Bacteria; phylum Actinomycetota; class Actinomycetes; order Actinomycetales; family Bifidobacteriaceae; genus Bifidobacterium. The sequence goes on along the minus strand of JAGGHK010000001.1, from coordinate 775,383 downwards.
GACGTGGGTATGTGCCGGAATGGTGACCTTGCATTGTGCATTCTGTCCGTCGATCTCGTCGCCGTAACCGTCGAAGCCGTTGGCGATCCACGGGTGGATGGCCAAGGCCCATGGCGCATTGACGGAATCGTTGTTCGTCGCCGACAACGTGAGCTTGAGCCCGTCATCGCTGAGGCTGAATGCGGCACGAACCAAGAGGTCGAAGGGATACCCCTTCATATTGCCGGTGCGCCAGGTGAGCGACACGCTGTCTTCTTCAAGGCTTTCCAGCTTCCAGAAGGCGCGATAGCCGTAGCCGTGAATGGCGTTGTGCTTTTCGTGTTCGTCAATGGGCAGCTCATAGGTCTTGCCTTCGAAGGTGTAGACGCCGTCCTCGATGCGGTTGGGGAAGGGGACAAGCAGTTCGCCGTTGGTGCAGGGCACCGTCTTATCCGGATCCCACGAGGCGATCATGTCTTTGCCCCGATAGGTGAGCTTGCGCAGCGTGGCGCCGAGTTCGGTGACCACTGCCGTGTAGTCGCCATGCGAAATGGTGAATTGTTGGCCCGAACGAGGGGGCAGGTTTGGTGAAGTCATATCAACTCCTATTGAGAAACGTTATTGTTATCGTTCACTATTCTAATATGATGCTCAGTCTGATTCCGTGACGCTACAGATTCGACGGGAATATATCATTCATATCATTGACCCATATTTGTGCCGTTTTTAAACCTCTTGGCGCGCCAAGAAGCCCAAAATGTTAACTTTGGGGCTTCAAAGTTGCAGATATTGACCTCTCTGCGCGCCAAGAGGGCCAAAATAAGAAGAATCACCCACAATTCTGGATAAGAGTGGCTTCTTGGTGTGCCAAGTACCCCGAAATATGAAGATTGAAACGTAATTCTGGATAAAACGGCCTTCTTGGCGCGCCAAGAAGACGATTTTTGAAGATTGCGGATTGCGAAGATCCGTTTTGAATATCTGGAATCAATGAGCAGTCTTTACCAAGTGCCGATTTTCGCCACTTTCGCGCCGAGCACTTTCACCAGATCATTCGGGTTGACGCCCACGCTGAAGCCGCGCTTGCCTCCGGAGACGATGATCTCATCATATTGCATCGCGCTTTCGTCGATTACGGTCTTGTGCTTGGTGCGTTGGCCCAGCGGCGAGATGCCGCCGACCACGTAGCCGCTTTCGCGTTGCGCCACCTTCGGGTCGGCCATTGCCGCCTTCTTGGCGCCGACCGCTGCTGCGAGATATTTCATGTCCAGGTGTCCGCTCACCGGTACCACGCCGATGACCCGTTCGTCGCCGGTGTCGGCCATAAGCGTTTTGAACGAGCGATGCGGGTCGACGCCGAGTTTTTCCGCGCCTTCGAGCCCGTATCCTTCATCCATATGGTCTGAGGAATGCTCGTATTCATAGATTTTAAAAGGGATTCCCGCTTCATTCAGTTCGCGCGTTGCCGAGGTAGAGGCCGTCCCCGCCGTTTTCTTGTGTTTCTTGCTCATAATCCTCAAGTCTAATCTTCTGGTTTATCGATATCGTTTCCAGATTCGTGCTTTGGCGATTCGATGAACTTTTGTGCGGGATGTCGGTTTGGTCAAGTTCCGAGCATGATTCATATCAGGGCACGATTCATAAAGGCGAATAAAGATTGGTTGCATAGAAAAAACAGGTTCCACATACGAAAAATCCCCAACCAAACGATTGGGGATCTTTCATTACGAATCACGTTTCGCTAGTGGTAGCGAAACAGTTCTGCAGCTTATCGCCGCGACTCGCTCACTTGCTGATTTCAGCGAAGTGGAGCAGGGTGCGGATCATGTTGCAGGTGAAGCCGTACTCGTTGTCGTAGAAGGCGACGGTACGGGCCAACGTGGTGCCGTCAATGGTGTTGACGTCGGTCTGCGTAGGATCGAAGACACCAGCGTGGGTGTCGCCGATGATGTCGGAGGTCACGATGCTGTCGGCGTTGTAGCCGAAGGTCTCATTGTTCTCGAAAGCCTTCTTGGCGGCGGCGTTGATCTCGTCGGCGGAAACTTCCTTGTTGAGCACGGTGAAGAGCTCGGTGAAGGATCCATCCGGAACCTGGACGCGCTGGGCGTGGCCCTGCAGCTTGCCGTTGACCGAAGGAACAACCTTGCCGATGGCCTTGGCGGCGCCGGTGGAGTGCTCGATCGTGTTGACGGCGGCGGCGCGGTTGTTGCGCGGCTTGGAACCACGAGGCCCATCGAGCAGCATCTGGCTGCCGGTGTAGGCGTGCACCGTGGTCATGAAGCCGACCTTGATGCCAAAGTTGTCGTCGAGCAGCTTGACGAGCGCCGCGAAGGAGTTCGTGGTGCAGGAGCCGGAGGAGACGATGTTGTCGCTGGGCTTCAAGATCTCCTGATTGACGCCGTAGACGACGGTCGGGGTGGTGTCATCCTTCGCCGGAGCGGAGATGAGGACCTTCTTGACGCCGGCGTCCAGGTGAGCCTGGCTCTTGGCAGCGGAGGTGTAGAAGCCGGTGCACTCGAGCACGAACTCGACGCCATCGTTCTTCACCCACGGGATGTTGCGGGCATCCTTCTCGGCGTAGACCTTGTATTCCTTGCCGTCAACGACGATCGCGTCATCGGTGGACTGAACGTCGACCGGGGTGCCGTCATCGTGGCGGAAGGTGCCGTGGACGCTGTCATACTTCAAGAGGTAGGCAAGCATCGCAGGGGTCGTCAAATCGTTGATTGCTGCGACTTCGATGTCACCGGCCTCGCCACCGCGGGCCTGAAGTTCGAAAATACGACGGAACGCAAGGCGTCCAATGCGGCCGAAACCGTTAATACCAATCTTTACTGTCATGTAATTCTCCCTAAAGGAACAGCTCGGGGATACGGGCTCGCATCCTTTGCGCTGTATATTTACCAACATCTTTATTTTAACGTGTCTGCTGTACTAGAAAGGGTGTTTTTCCACGTTTCGGGGGTAAAACCGACCAAAACTTTGTTAGCGTTCACAATTATCGGGCGCTTGACCAGCATCCCGTTGGTTGCAAGGAGTTTGAGTTGCTCGTCCTCGCTCATTTCGGGCAGTTTGCTCTTGAGTTTCATCTCTCGATAAGGCATGCCCGAGGTGTTGAAGAAGCGCTTCAGCGGCAGGCCGCTCGCCTTCCACCAGCGCTTGAGTTCCGTGGTGGTGGGGTTATCGCCTTTGATGTCGCGTTCGGCGAAGTCGACGCCGTTTTCATTGAGCCATTTGCGTGCCTTGGCGCAGGTGGTGCAGTGATTGTAGCAGACGAAAAGCACCTTGCCGTCCTGCTGCGCCGGATCGAGTTCCGAGGAATTTGGATTGGCTGTTGCATTGGCCATGATGAGTTCCTTTCATTGCGCCATTACGTTGCTGATTCGATACTAGGCTCTCTTCGGGTATGGAATACGAGAAATAACTCAATCGTGTGCTATCAGACAAAGTTGGTTTTATTCACCGCGACTTGTTGAGCAGAGCAGAGACGTGCGAAGCCAGCGGTCCCAACGTTTCTGCGGCTTTGACATTGGTTTTGAACGTCGGCAAAGCAGCGGCGAAGGGGAAGGTGACGATGAGGGTGCCGTCGGTCACACTGATGGAGGCCGGGCGTCCGTCGAGCAGCTCATTGCTTACCCCGAGCACGGTATCGCTGTGCATGGTGCCGTTCTTGAGTTCGTATTTGAGGCCGGTTTCCGTGACTCCGTGGGAAACGTCGGTGTGCGAAAAGACGGAGACCAACCGGTATGCAGCGATGGCTTCTGTACAGTCACTCGCGCTTGAAGTGTGGGTAATGATGTCTTGACCATTGAGATTCGTCGTTATGGACTCAGTGTCATCGGCATTGTCGCCAGTCCTCAAGTCATTGGCGGGGAAGGTGATTGACCCGTTGCAGATGGCGGTGATCACGGTGTGTTCGCCGAAAAGCATTCCGTGCCCGCCGTTGTGCGCGAGTAATGCGAGCATCTGGATGTTGGCGATGGTGTGGTCGATTCGTCCGCCCAGTCCACCGTACATACGAAAGCCCCTATATCCTCTTGACCAGGCTGCTTTCAGTGCCGATAGCATGTCCGGATCGTCATGTTCGGGCGGGAGCTGTATGGTCTCCACGCCCTGTGGAATCTGTGTTTGCGTGGAGTCGAAATCACCGATGACCAGATTTGGACGTATGTCCAAGGTGCGCGCATGATCGAGCCCCCCGTCGGCCGCCACCACAAAGGCGTTTTCCGGCAGTTCGCCGCGGTGCGGTTCATTGCCGTAATAGGTGCCGGCAGCGAAGATGATGCATGAAGAGGCCATAATATGGAGGTTACTCTTTTGATGGCTCACATTTTTCGGACCTTTCAAAAAATGCGAGTCAAATGAACATTTACCATTTTTTCAATGGCCCGAAAACGTTGGAATTATGATATTATGCCGTGAGCAATGTTCGTTTCGGGCTCACATTTTTTAAGACCCTCGAAAAAATGTGAGCCTACTGAATCATAGGGAATGAATCATGATTAATCATATCGGTGTCTATACACTCAATTTTGACGCAGAAAAGTCCTTTTATGAGGCAGTGTTGGCACCTCTCGGATATGTTCAGGGAGCCGAATTCCCCGGAGCCGTGATGTTCGCAGACGGCAAGGATGGCGATAGCGTCTGGGTCGAAGCCGCGCAGGGCACGACTCCTTCGCCGATTCACCTTGCGTTCGCAGCGGAAACCGAGGATGCGGTGAAGGCGTTTTATGAAGCGGGGCTCAAGGCGGGCGGAAGCGACAATGGTGCTCCCGGCCCGCGTCCCAATTACGGCCCGAACTATTACGCGGCCTTTGTTCACGATCCGGATGGAAACAATATCGAAGCCGTAATCAACAGGTAAATTCAAGATAAAGTATTCATCCATGCCAGATCGTCACCTCGTCGTTCGTCACATTACCCCGGCCGATTTTCAGGCCAAGGCCGAAGTGCACTCTCAGACTTGGCGCGAGACCTATCAGGGCAAGTTGCCGCAATGGTTGGTCGACAAGATTACGCCCGAGTTCGCACTTGAGGTCACCGAACGCCACGACCCCGCGAATGTATTCGTGGCGCTGGTGGATGGCGAAGTGGTGGGTTACGCCGAGCTGGTCAATCCCGCGCGTAAACCCAGCGATTATCCCGATACTGCGGAACTGGCGGCGATCTATGTCCTCAATCGTTGCCAAGGTTTCGGCATCGGACGCAAATTGGCGCAGGCGGTGTTTGACGCGTTGCCGACCAGGCGCGTCGTGCTGTGGGTGCTGGATTCCAACGAGAATGCACAGGGATTCTACCGTCATATCGGCTTCCACCCCACCGGTCAGGTGCAGGCTGAGGATAATGGTGCCCAGAAAGAGTTGGAATACGCCAATTTCGATACATTGGCATAAGGCCCGCCGCCTATGGCATTGTCGGCGTATGTGGTATACTTGTTTGTTGGCTTGAGAAATCAAGAAAGTGGGTGCGCCCCACCTGGAAGCTTTTCGTAGCTTCGGGTTCAAGACATTCCTTGAATTTGCAAGGAATCGAAAGCTCGGCATTTGCCTTTGCTTTCCGTTGCGTCGATTGTTTTCGATGCTTGTGTTTTGAATCTTTGTTGCGATAATCATCGAAAATATTTCGGTGAAAGTTTCCGCCGGTGGTGCATCGAACAGCAGCAAGGATTGGAGTTCATCATCAGCGCAGAACCACGCATTAACGACGAGATACACGTTTCCAAGGTACGCCTGATCGGCCCGAACAGCGAGCAGGTCGGGGTTATCGCGACCTCGGTCGCATTGAATCTGGCCAAGGAAGCAAATCTCGATTTGGTTGAGGTGGCGCCGAATGCGGATCCTCCGGTGGCCAAGCTCATCGACTATGGCAAGTACAAGTACAACGAGAAGATCAAGCAGCGCGAGGCGCGTCGCAACCAGAGTGCGGCCGAGATCAAGGAAATCCGTTTCCGTTTGAAGATCGACGAGCATGACTTCGAGGTCAAGAAGAGCCATGTCATCCGCTTCCTCCAAGGCGGAGACAAAGTCAAGGTCACCATCATGCTGCGCGGCCGCGAGCAGTCCCGTCCCATCGGTGGCGTGGAGCTTTTGCAGCGTCTAGCCGATGAGGTCTCCGAGTACGGCACCATTGAGTTCTATCCGAAGCACGAAGGGCGCAACATCTTCATGACGTTGGCTCCCAAGGGCAAGAAGATTCACGCCAAGTCCGAGCAGCGCCGTCGCGGTGCCGACACCCGTGCCGACCGTCAGGCCCGTCAGAAGGCGAGGCTTGCGGCCAAGGAGAAGGAAAAGGCACAGGAAGCTGGTCAGGCGAAGGCTGCTGTCAATGAAATCAAGGCAGCTGAATCGTCCGCTCCTGCAAAGCCTGCGAAAGCAGCGGAGTCGAAAGCCTCTGCAAAGTCTTCCGCCAAAGCAACGCCCAGGGCCAGCAAGGCCGAAACTCCTGCCAAGTCGGATAAGCCGGCAAAGTCGGCCAGGCCCGCCGCGGGTGCTGAAAAGCTTGCAGCCAAGCCGAAGCCAGCAGCTGCAGCCAAGACTGCAAAGCCCGCAAAAGCGGCGAAACCGGTGCCAAGGGCAAGCAAGAAGTAAGAGTAAATTTTGTGCCGGCCGATGGCAACGTCGGCGGGTACAGGGCATCGAAGAATGATTCGATATCCTTAAGATAAATAGGAGGGCAGCAATGCCGAAGATGAAAACCAATTCCGCCGCGAAAAAGCGCGTCCGCGTCACCGGTACGGGCAAGCTCATGCAGGCTGGCACCTCGATGCGCCACAACCTTGAGCACAAGTCCGCGCGCAAGCGCCGCAACCTCTCCCGCGACCAGGTGCTGGCCACGTCGCAGAGCAAGAACATGCGAAAGCTGCTCGGCCGCTGAAATCGGCTTGGATTTACAAGGGTTAATAGGTTTATAGAAAGCTAGAGGAAACAATATGGCACGTGTCAAGCGCGCAGTGAACGCTCATAAGAAGCGTCGCGTCGTTTTAAAGAGGGCTTCGGGCTACCGTGGCCAGCGCTCCCGTTCGTACCGCCGTGCGAAAGAGCAGCTGCTCCATTCATTTAACTACAACTTCCGCGACCGCAAGGCGCGTAAGGGTGACTTCCGCAAGCTGTGGATTCAGCGTATCAACGCCGCCGTCCGCGCTCAGGGCATCACCTACAACCGCTTCATGCAGGGCCTGCGCCTTTCCGGCATCGAACTCGACCGCCGTGCGCTTGCCGAGCTGGCCGTTTCCGACCCGGACACCTTCAAGACCATCGTCGAGAAGGCAAAGGCCGCGCTGCCCAAGGACGTCAACGCCCCGGTGGCCGCTTGAGCACTGCTCAAGCAATACAAGCGAATAGGTTCAAGCCCTGCATTTTCTTTAGATGCGGGGCTTGTTTTGTCCCTCATCGATAACCGAGATATCCGATTGGTGCTATTGTCAGACAAAGACGTGTGACATGTCCGGATTGCATTGGTATGCGTGCTTACGTGAAGACCGCTGCGATTCGTGAACCCAAGCGCGTTATACATCGTATTCTCCATCAGGGAAGGCGTATAGATTATGGACGAATCAAAGCGGACTCGTGGTAGTGATATCGGATGCGCGCCCAAAACCGACCTCAAGGCAGATTCCAAAACCAATCTCGATACAGGTCTTGAAACAGGTCTCAATACAGTTCTCGAAATAGGTCTCACAACATTTCAGGATGTTTCTTTTGCAGATGTATTACAGGCGGGCAAAGCCCATTATCGTGTTATCCATCGCAAACGAACGGTGATCAACGCGCTCAAGGCGCTGATGGCGCTGTGCGTGGTGAGCGCGGTGCTGCTGGCGCTTTGGTTGCCCGTCAATCAATACTTCAACTCCCGTGAGCAGGAAAAGGAAGCCGTCGCTGCCATGAACCGCGTCAAAAAATGGCCGCAAGGTCGCGTCGCCCAGGAGTACGAGGCGGCCCAACGCTACAATGCGGGCATCGCCGCCGGTCGTCAGTCGTTTGGCGAGTATGCCGATCCCTTCGCTTCCAATTCGGCGGGCAAGAAGGACAGCAACACAATCGTCACCCGTTCGCAGCGCGACACGACCTATCAGGATCTGCTCAACGAAGGCGGGGGAGTGATGGGAGTGGTGCAGATCCCCAAGATCTCCCTGAAACTGCCGATTTACCATGGCACTTCGGACGAGGTGCTCGACAAGGGCATCGGCCATCTTTATGGCACTAGCCTGCCGGTTGGCGGCAAATCGACGAACTTCCGTGCTCACGGGCCATACCGGGAGACCCTACGAACTGCTGTTCACACGGCTTGACGAGCTCAAAAAGGGCGATGTCATTTACGTCAACACGCTCAATCACACCTTTGGCTACCAGATCACGTCCATTCATGTCGTTCTGCCCAATAACACGCGTTTTTATAACGTTGTGCCCGGCAAGGACATCCTCACGTTGATGACTTGCACCCCTTACGGCATCAATTCGCATAGGCTGGTCCTCACCGCCGAGCGCCGGCCGATCCCCAAGGACATTCCCTACCCTGACGACGCCTACGGCGACGGAGTGCTTGCGGGAGGCGTCGTAGCCTTGGTGATTCTCGCTTTCGGGATAATTGTTACTGTGATTCACCATCGGCGTAAATGGCCTGTGCGGCATTGTGAGTAGATTTCGTTTGACGTAATGCGCCAGCAGGGCTTAGAGCTTTTCTGTCAAACCTTGTATTTCTGCTTTCAGATATTCTCCAAAACGCATCAACTCATGAAAAAAAGTGCTTTTTATCCGCAGCTTTGTTTCTATTTTGTATCATTTGTTATACAATAGTAATTAATAATACAGATTATCCAAAAGGTGTATCTGTAGTGCCAAAGGCGGCGATGATGTTGCACAAAGGTGGAAGAATCAGCAGGTTGATGACCTCCCTATGTGCTTTGCTGCTGGCGGTTCTTTTTGTGGTGCCGCAAGTCGGAGTCGGTTTCTTTGCATCTGAGTCTTCGGGAAACGTCGCCAACGCCGCCGGAATCTCGTCGCGTGCCGTTCCTCCCACCAGCAAGCCGAAGCTGACCAAGATGCTGGCCGATAACCAGCACATCGTGCTCAATAGTCTGGGCACGAATGAACAGATGCGTGCCGATTTCGTCGTGCGTGTGCGTCATGGTCAGGTCTATACCGATGCGTCGGACTGGGCGGATATGGCTACGAAGTGTTCCGATGGGTTCAATCATCCAGGTCAGAGTTGCGGCATGATGATTCGGTACAATTCCACGCTGAATCTGACGACGCTCGGCGACATCGATACGCTTGATTACAAAAAAACATTGTCCGGCAAGAACGGTGCCATCAACTGGGCGCAGAACCAAGGCAACTACTTCACCATCCACAGCGTGCTGACTGCCGGGAATTACGATTACCTCACCATTTCGGTGACCTGCGCCATCGCCATCTCTCCGTTGTTGACCACCAGTCCGACCGATTTGGGAGGTTCCAGACTCAACCAGTATCTCTGGGTTGAGGTCCCTACGACACTTGGGGTTTACCCCAACGGGGTTACGGAACTATTGGGTCTCGACACCGACAATATGGTCAATATGCTGGGCAATTATCCCGCCTACGTCTATCAGGACGCATGTCTGGGCTTGAACGTGACTGGAATGGTGTGCAACGGGCCACGTGCCATGGTCGGTTGGAACGGGAATCCGAATTTGTGGAGCGGCGGTCAGGCCAATTGGGGCCTGGTTACTGATTTTGGGCTTCCCGCCAATGGCACGGATTACAATCCTGGTATCGGTCCGCCCAAATCATTCTTCGTGAAATGGTTCAATCGTGCTTCCTCTAGTTCACCATGTTCTACGACTTCCTCATATTATTTCCAATGGATTGCTCTCAAAAACGGCGAATGGGTGCCGGTTGACGATTTGACGCCACAGGCCCAGCTGGTTTCGCAGACGGCCATCAACGACAAGCTGCTGCAAAATGCATGGAGTGAAACCGCAGGATACGCGTTCAACGACAATAATGGCACCCTGCATTTGCGCGCGCTATATCCGGGAGGCGGGTTGAGGCCCGCACAGAACTCCGACGGATCCTTCGACTTTGCAACGGCCAGAACCGATCAGGGCCTTGACGGCTATTTCAAACTGGTCACATGGCCGGTCACCAATCCCAGCGGTACATGCATTTCAACTACTATTTCGCCCGGGCAGAGCTTCAGCCCGCGCGATATCTTCAATCCGCTGTATGGACAGGCACAGCCAGGAATTTCGACTTCCATGACCCAGAGCCAGATCGCGACGCTGGTCAACAAGGGCTGGGTCATCGATACCGTGTTCAACCAATACGGCCTGCCGGTTCGCCCGCCGGTGATCACCACGCCTGTTGAAAACGCGTATGTCGCCCAGCATCCGACGATTTACGGCACCGGCGAGCCGGGGGCCACCATCACCCTCTACGCCGAGGACGACGGCAACCCTATCGATCCCAACAATCCTAATAACCCCGATAGGGCGGGCCGCGAGGTCGGCACGGCGGTTGTTGACTCAAGCGGCAACTGGTCGATTGCCGATAACGGCAACACAAAAGTCATGGGATCGCAGCGCTACCATGCCACGCAGACGGTGACTATAGATTCGGAACCTATGACTTCGGAGTTCTCCAACATCCGTACGGTGCAGTTCACGGTGCCGAGTGACGCGCCGCCGGTCTTGTCGATCGACGTGCCGCATACCAAGAACGTCAACGGGGGCGTGCTGCTGGGCACCGATAAAGTGGTCATCCATGGCACGGCCAGCCCGAATTCGGCCGGTGAGACGTTGAAGGTCCACGCGCGACATTCCTCGGACTCTACCTTTGACGAGGGCGACATCATCAGCGGCTGCACGGTCGTTCTCGCGAACGCCGGAACGCAGAATTGGACATGCGAAGTTGACCCTGCATTCTTCACCGACGAGCTTGCCAGTGGCGAGGACTATGTGTTCAGCGCGAAACTGGTCAACAATGCGGGTGGCGTCGATTCCGGGTTCTCCACCGGCGTGCCGCAAACCGTGGATATGACCCCGCCCATCCTTGCCTTCGATGTGACAGAGCCTGCCACCACGGTGAGCGGAACGGCTCATCTCGACGCGGCAGGCACCGTTCCTGCCGCAAACCGTCCTGTCCATATCAAGTGGCCGGACGGCACAACAGGTCAAACCACTACTGGCTGGATGGCTCATGGTCGTTTACGATTTCGACCGGCATGACGTCCGGGGAAGTCAAGGTCTACGGCATCGATCCGGAGACCAATGAATCCGATTGGATTGCTCGCCACCTGACTGCGCCGGTTCGTCAGTTGCCGATGGCCGGTTCGCATAGCAGGCTTATCCCCGCGATTGTCGGCATCGTTGCCGCGTTGCTGCTGACTGCGGCCATCATCTGTGCGGTTATCGGCAGAAAGATGCGAAAAGGAAAGGCGGTGGCCGATGATCCATAAATCGGCGGCGAGGATGTTGCCGATGGCGCGGCGGGTCTCAGAGCCCATCGCCTGTCGGTCTTCGGGCTGGTGACCCGGCATCCAACGCCACGAAACGATAATCCAATTACCAACGTAAACGATACGAAAGAACAAGATGTATTAGAAAAAAGAAAAGGAACAATCATGAATGTGACAAAAGGATTGAAACGCGGCGTCGGTGCCGCGGTCGCCGCAGCCGCCATGCTTGCGGTCGCGCTGATTCCATCGGGTTCGGCGATGGCTGATACCCATGTCGATGTTGATACTGCCGCCACAGCGTCGCTTGTGATTACCGGCACAAGCGCGTCGCTGGGCAACCATACCTTCAAGGCCATCAAAGTGGCCACGTATTCGGATGCCCAGGCTGACGGTGCCGATTTGAAGTTCGTGTCCGTCACGACGCCGAGCGGTTATAAGACGTCCATGATCGCTGCATATCTGGCTGCCAATGGCACCGCGATCCCTTCAGCGGACGAAAAACAACGTGATGGCCAAGGTTGCCTCCCAATGGCTTGGCTTCCCGTCATCGGCTGGAAGCTCCACGGATGTCACCTCGAATGCCTCGGGTGGAGGCTGGCAAGGCAAACTGCGTGATTTCGTCACCGTACTGGCCGCGCGTACAGACATCAAAGCCGATATCGCCAGTTCGGGCTACGCGGTCACAGCCGGTTCGAGCGCAACGTCGGTCACGCTCACCGGTTTGCCTATCGGTCTCTATCTGGTCGTCGACACCACGGGAGCGGGTAGCACTACGGCGGTTGCGGGAACAAACGCTCCGGCTTCCATACCTATCCTCGCAGGTACGGTGTTGATGTCCACCGCGCCACAGACCTATAGCAAATTCAAGGATGATACCGCGATGACGCTCGGTACTGTGACGGTCAAGAACAATGTGCCGACCATCAAGAAGAAGCTTGTCGCTCCGAATTATGGTTCCGCCTCCATCGGCGACGAACTGACCTATCAGCTTATCGGCAGTGTGCCGCTGACCACCGGTTTCAGCCATTACACCTACAAGCTTACCGATCTGCCGCATTCCGGCCTGACCTATGTGCCGGGTTCGGTATCGATCAGAATAGCCAACAGCGAATATGCTCCTGATGCCTCGGCATTGAAGACTCTGACAGAGGGAGCGGTCGGTGCGGTTGGCACCGATTACGCAGTCACCGTGACTCCGGGAGATGGCGGACAAGTGGCCTTCAACCTTTCCCCGGGTATCGTAGCTATCGGTCACCAGTATTATGGCAAGCTCATCCGTGTCGAATACAAGATGAAGGTCAATGACACCGCCACCACGAGTGCCGATATGATCAACGGTTTCAAGCTTTCGTATTCGAACGATACCGGCAATCCGCCGGCCGCTGATAATGGTGACGATACCAACACCGACGGCACGGTCACCACCATCACCGACACCAACCCCGGCGATCCTGTCGCGCTGCACTTCTATCACTTCCAGATGGAGGTCCAGGCCAAGATCGATTCGACCACCAAGCTCTCTGGCGCGACGTTCCAGATACTTGATCCCGTTTTCGGCGATCCGATGCTGTTCAAGAAGTTGGCTGACGGCAGCTATAAGAAAGTCGGCATCGCTGGCAATACCGTTGGTGTTAATGATGTCGTGGATACTCTGACTTCGGCTACCGGTGGTCTTGGCGGAACTTACCACAGGCCAGATCAAGGTCGATGGTTTGGGCTCGAATACCTACACGGTCAAGGAGATAACGGTGTCTACCGGCTATGGTCAGCCGTTCGCCTCGACGTTCACTGTGACGATCAACGTCAGTGGTACAAACAGCCTTACAGCGCCGAAGTACTCCAACTCGGCTGATCTATGGAATTTGGTTCAGTCCGCTGAGTGGTATACGGCCGATGAGGACACCCATCTGATTGTGGTGCAGGAGGTCAACTCGTTCGCTCAGCTGCCGATGACCGGCGGCGCGGGTGCCATCGTGGTCGGACTGGCTGTGGTGGCGCTGCTCGGTGTAGCGGGTGCAATCTTCGTCTACACCCGTCGCAGTGAGAAGTCCCTGAATCAGGAAGGCTGATTTTCTTAGCTTCCGATTTAACGAAAGACCTGTGCGGTTCTTGCGCTGTTGATAACGGCGTTTGAATGGCACAGGTCTTTTCGTTGTGTTCGTAAATGTGCATTATAAAATTGAGCTGACGATGGAAAATGCAATTGTGTATTACGTTTGGCTATTGTGGTTTTCGCGTATTCCTGAAGTTTAAAAGTCGCCTAATAAAGTGAAAATGGAGTCATGAACGGATCGGAAGTGACGTCGAGCGTGCAATCCGGCGCTTCTGCGAGTGTGGAAGCGGAAACGAAGTCTGCTGCGAACGGCACGAACGTTGACTGGGATGCGCTGCTGGACCAGTTCCTCGCGCATATCGACGTGGAGCGCGGCCTGGTGAAATCCACGGTGAAGGCGTACGCGGCTGATATCCGCAAGTATCTTGGTTGGCTCGATGCGCAAGGCCTCAAGGATTTGGCGAGTGTCACCAGCCATGACGTCGAGGCGTATGTCGCCGCGCTCGACGAGGCAGGGGAAAGCGGGCGCAGCAAGGCCCGCCGGCTCGCCAGCGTCCACGAGTTCCACAAGTTCGCATTGACGCAGGGCGTGGTGGCCGATGACGTTTCCGCGCGGGTCAAAGCGCCGAAAGCCAACGGTCACTTGCCGGACGTGCTGAGCATTGACGAGGTGACGCGCCTGCTTGACGCCGCTTCGATGGGCGGCAGCGACGACCCGGTAGTGTTGCGCGACAAGGCGTTGCTCGAGTTCATGTATGCCACCGGCTGCCGCGTTTCCGAGGCCGTCGGTGCCGATCTCAACGATGTCGATACCGACGAGCGGGTGGTGGTGCTTACCGGCAAAGGCTCGAAGCAGCGGCTGGTGCCACTGGGGGAGTATGCGATCAAGGCTTTGCAACGTTACGTTTCGCTGGGACGGCCGCAGCTCGAGGGCAAAGCCAAAGGCGGCAAGGAACGTCGCGCGATATTTCTGAACAAACGCGGGCGGCGCATCTCGCGACAGTCCGTCTGGGAGGTCGTCAAGACGGCAGGGGAACGCGCGCATATCGACAAACCGCTTCACCCGCACACGCTCCGTCATTCCTTCGCCACCCATCTGATCCAAGGCGGTGCCGACGTGCGTACCGTACAGGAGTTGTTGGGTCACGCCTCCGTGACCACTACGCAGATCTACACTCACGTCAGTCCCGAAACCCTTATCGAGACCTACCTCACGGCTCACCCCCGGGCGCGGTGACGGTTGCCCAATGTTTGACTCACGAACGTATTAGGATGATTGTCGGTATTGTGTAGGCGATGAGGCGGGAGAATTCGATGGCAAGGAAAAACGCAAAGTCTCGCGGGGCCAGTAATAAAGGTATGAACAAAAACGGGGCCAAAAACGAAGGCCACGAGACCACGCAAAAGTCCAAAAGCCAATACCGCGACGGCGGATTCAGCGCGGCGAGGTGGCTCGGCGAGGAGCAGCCGAAACGCGTGACGCAAGGCAAGCTGCCGTTGCCGGGTACCGTGCATGTGCCGCCGGTTTCCGATGAGGCTCAAAAGAAACATTCAGGCGGTTCAAAATCCTTTGTACAGGCCGTGAACAGGCCTGTTGATAGCATGAAAGACATGCCTACCGATCTTCTTGGACGAAAATATGAGACGTTTCCTGCGCCGAAACCGCTTGACCACCACGGTCCGGCGCGTATCATCGCGATGTGCAACCAGAAGGGCGGTGTCGGCAAGACCACCAGTTCCATCAACATCGGCGGGGCGCTGAGCCAGTATGGCCGACGCGTGCTCATCGTCGACTTCGATCCGCAGGGTGCCGCCAGTGTCGGCTTGGGCATCAACGCGAACACCGTGGATGCCACCATTTACAACGCGTTGTTCGACTCCTCGCTTGACGTCCACGACGTGGTGCAGCACACCGATTTCGAGAACCTTGACATCATTCCGGCCAATATCGACCTTTCCGCCGCGGAGGTGCAGCTCGTCACCGAAGTGGGTCGTGAGCGCATTCTTGCCAGCGTGCTTGAAGGCGTGCGCGACGAATACGATGTCATTATCATCGATTGCCAGCCCTCGCTGGGGCTTCTGACCGTCAATGCGCTGGCCGCCGCCGACGGCGTGATCATTCCCGTGGCTGCCGAATTCTTCGCCTTGCGCGGCGTGGCGTTGTTGATGCAGTCCATCGAGAAGGTGCGCTCGCGCATCAACCCGCAGCTCGAGGTCTACGGCGTTCTGGTGACGATGTACACCGCGACCCTGCACTGCGAGGAAGTGCTGCAGCGCATCTACGAGGCTTTCCAGGACAGGGTCTTCCATTCCGTGATTTCCCGTTCCATCAAGCTGCCCGATTCGAACGTCGCCGCCGCACCGATCACGATTTACGCGCCCAACCACAAGACGGCCAAGGAATACCGCGAGACCGCGCGCGAGCTCATCGCTCGTGGCATCGTGGATTGAGGGATTTTTTCTTGGTATCGTGCGATGCAGATGGTCTGCCGCGCTATCGAATGTATCACGTAAGTGAGGTGTCATGAGCGAAGACGAGCTGAACGCTCCCGTTGATGACACGGCTTTGACGTCGGCTCCGGCAAGTGATGGCGATGCCGAAGGCCTGCAAAAGGCCAGTAATAAAGGCTTTTCGGTCAATCTTTCCGTTTATTCAGGCCCGTTCGACGCTTTGCTGACGATGATCGCCAACCGCAAGCTCGAACTCACGGAAGTCTCGCTTTCGGCCATCACTGAGGAATTCATCGAATACGTGCGTGGTCTGAACATGGCCCGCGACATGGAGCAGGTCAGTGCGTTTCTCGATGTCGCTTCCGTCTTGGTGGAGGCCAAAAGCGCCGCGATCCTGCCCAGTGATGAGAATGGCGAACGTGACGAGCAGAGCATGGAGGCCCTGCGTGAACGTGATCTGCTTTTCGCCAGACTTGTGCAGTACCGGGCATTCAAAAGCGCGGCGAATGATTTCCGTGAACTGTTCGCCGCCAACTCCGGACGTTTTCCGCACCCTGCCTTCAGCGATCCAGCCATCGCGGCGATGTTGCCGGAACTGGCATGGACACTGGGTCCCGAGGACTTGGCGAAAATCGCCGTCGACGTGTTCCTGAACGCTCCGGCGGACGAGGTACGGCTCGACCAGTTGCATGTCGCGCAGGTCGATCTGAAGCAGCAGTCGCAGATTGTGCGCAACCGGTTGCGTGGCCTGGAGGAAGGCGGATCGATGACCTTTGCCGAACTCACCGCCGACGCCAAAAGCACGTTGGTGGTCGTGGCGAGGTTCTTGTCCATTCTCCTCTTCTTCAAACAGGGTGTGCTGCAATATAAACAGGCCGGTCCCTTTGAGGATTTGCATCTACGATGGGTACCAGGTGCCGATGATGGGGACAGCGCCGTTGAAGTGAATGAGGGTGATTTCGCATGAGCGAGACCAATGATATGGCCGAAAACGGCGTGGAGTCGACGAGTGGGGACGTGCGCGGCCCCAACGGTGCTGAGGTTGATATGAGCGAAATAAAAGTATCTGAAATCGATGATGCTTCGTTCGATGAAGCCTCCAGCGAAACCGATAACAAGGACAGTGAAGAGCAACCTGCTCGCGGGGAAGGCCCGGATGCGGCTCCTACGCGCCCTGAATATGTGGACTTTAGCGTTGAGGATTTTCCAGGCGGGCTCGAATCCTGCCTTGAAGCGATTTTGATGGTGGCCGACCAACCGCAGCAGGCCGCTGACATGGCCCGCGTGCTGGCGCTCGACGAAGGCGAAGTCACTTCAGCGCTTGAATCGATGCAGCGCGAATACGATGGCGATGAAGCTCACAATCTCGCCCCCCGGGGTTTCGAGTTGCGGCATACCGCCCGTGGTTGGCAATATGGCAATCGGGCCGTGTTCGAGCCGGTCGTTTCGGCTTTCGTCACCGACGGGCAGATGGCCCGGCTTTCGCAGGCGGCGCTTGAGGCCTTGGCCATCGTCGCCTACAAGCAGCCGGTTACCCGCGCTCAAATTGCTGCCATCCGTGGCGTCAATTCCGACGGTGTGGTTCGTGCCTTGAGCGTGCGCGGCCTTATCCGTGAGGAAGGCGCCGATTCCGATTCCCGCGCGGCGTTTCTGGTCACCACCGGGCTGTTTCTGGAGAAAATGGGTCTCGAATCCCTCGACCAGCTCCCGGAGCTGGCTCCCTTCATGCCGGCAGCCAGCGATGTGGTCAATCAGGCCGAGAATGCGGAGACCGACCTGCCCGCAGTTGCTTAGAAAATATGGTGCTTGGTGGCACGGCGATATGCCGCACTCGGTAATCTTGACTTGGTAGTCTTGCTGTGGGTAACAAGTTTGGAAGATAACGAAGGAGCGCGGCAGCATGTGGCAAGGAAATGTGACGGAACGCAAGGCCGGCCCGCCTGAGGTCGGAGTTTCCGTTATCATTTTCGCACTCGCCCATTCATGCGCTGAACATGACCAAAAAGCCCAACGAGACGAGTTGTGGATACCGCTGGTGAGGCGTGTCCGTGAGCCGTTCAAGGGGATGTGGGCCCTTCCCGGAGGCGATCTGCTCGCCGGGCGGTCGCTGGAATGGTCCGCCTATGTCGCGCTGGAATCGACCACGAACCTGCGTCCCAAATATTTGGAGCAGCTCTATACCTTCGGCGATCCGCACCGCTCCGGTTCCGCCCTGCCCATGGTCTCCATCGTCTACTGGGCGTTGATTGGCAGCGCACAGGTCGACGAGCTGCGAGACGGAGACAATGTGCAGTGGTTCGCAGAATCCGCGTTGCCGCCTCTCGCTTTTGATCACGCGCAAATCATCAAATACGCTTTGGATCGGCTGCGCTCGAAGATGTCGTATCCCGATGTGGCTTCGAAGCTGGTCGGACCGCGTTTCACGCTCCGCCGGCTGCATGATGTCTATGAGGCCATTGCCGGACGCAGCTTTGACCTGGGCAATTTCCGCCGCAAGATGCTGGCTTCCGGGCAGCTTGAAGATACCGGGGATAAATTGGCGGAAGGCCGGCATAGACCGGCAGCCGTCTATCGTTATGTACCCGGGGTTGTGGCCGTTGGCAATGAGGTATGGAAGTCCTGGGACACGCAGCTCAACCCCAAATCGGAATCTACCGGCACGGAGTTCAACGGCTCCGGGGCCGGCGACGATGTGCTTTCTGCGTTGACCACGGAGTGATCTTCGTTGGCCGCAGAAATCCGGCTTTCCAACGCTTTGCAAATAGCGTACCCGTGTCGGGATACGTGGATACTATTGTGAAGGTTTGTGTGTAAGTAGAAGGTTAGAGTAGTTCTATCTGATAAGCACTCAAGAAAAGGTAATTAGGAGAGGCTTTTATGGCGGTACGTGGTGATATTCGAAATGTGGCGATCGTGGCTCACGTCGATCACGGCAAGACGACGCTGGTCAACGCGATGCTTCAGCAGTCGCATGTGTTCAACGAGCGTGAGGAAGTGCCGGACCGCGTGATGGATTCCAACGATCTTGAGCGTGAGAAGGGCATCACCATCCTCGCCAAGAACACCGCAGTGCAATACACCGGCCCTCTGGCTGCCAAATACGGCGAGCCCCAAGGCATCACCATCAACGTCATCGATACCCCCGGCCACGCCGATTTCGGCGGCGAGGTGGAACGCGGCATCTCCATGGTCGACGGCGTGGTGCTCTTGGTCGACGCTTCCGAAGGCCCGCTGCCGCAGACCCGTTTCGTGCTGCGCAAGGCGCTCGAGGCCAAGCTGCCGGTGATCTTGTGCATCAACAAGGTCGACCGTCCCGACGCGCGAATTTCGGAAGTCGTCAGCGAGACCACCGATCTGCTGCTTGGCCTGGCGCAGGACGTCAGCGAGGAAGGCGTCGACCTCGACCTCGACTCCCTGCTCGACCTTCCGGTCATCTATTGCGCAGCCAAGGCTGGCTACGCCTCGCGCAATCAGCCCAAGGACGGCGGCCTGCCCGACAACAAGGACCTCGAACCGCTCTTCGACACCATCATCTCCAATATTCCCGCACCGGAATATACCGAAGGCGCGCCGCTGCAGGCCCACGTCACCAACATCGACGCCTCCGATTACCTCGGCCGCTTGGGCCTGGTCCGCATCTACAACGGCACGCTCAAGAAAGGCAAGCAGTATGGCCTTTCCCGAGTCGACGGCTCGCTCGAAAACTTCAAGCTCACCGAGATCCTGCGCACGCAGGGCCTCGACCGCACCCCGGTCGACGAGGCCGGCCCCGGTGATATCGTCGCCGTCGCAGGTGTCAATGACATCATGATCGGCGAAACCATCGTCGACCCCGATGACCCGAAACCGTTGCCGCTGATTCACGTCGACGACCCGGCGATCTCCATGACCTTCGGCGTCAACGATTCCCCTCTGGCCGGCCGCGAAGGCAAGGACCACAAGCTTACCGCACGCATGATCAAGGATCGCCTCGACCGCGAGCTCATCGGCAACGTCTCCATCAAGGTGCTGCCGACCGACCGACCCGACGCATGGGAAGTCCAGGGCCGTGGCGAACTCGCGCTCGCGATTCTGGCCGAGCAGATGCGTCGCGAAGGCTACGAACTGACCGTCGGCCGCCCGCAGGTGGTCACCAAGACCATCGACGGCAAGCTCAACGAGCCTATGGAGAACGACACCATCGACGTGCCCGAGGAATACATGGGCGCCGTCACACAGCTGATGGCCGACCGCAAGGGCCGTATGGACTCCATGTCCAACCACGGTTCCGGCTGGGTCCGCCTGCAGTTCACAGTTCCTTCCCGTGGCCTGATCGGCTTCCGCACCGCCCTGTTGACCGCCACCCGCGGCACCGGTATTTCCAGCTCCATCTCGGCCGGATATGCCCCATGGGCCGGTGAGATCACCACCCGTCAGAACGGTTCGATGATTTCTGACCGCGCCGGCGTCGCCACCCCATACGCCATGCAGCGCCTGCAGGCCCGCGGCAACTTCTTCATTGAGCCGCAGTCCAACGTCTACGAGGGCCAGGTCGTCGGTATCAACAACAAGCCCGACGAGCTCGACGTCAACGTCACGTTGGCCAAGCACATGACCAACATGCGTTCCTCCACCGCTGACGTGCTCGAAACGCTCACCCCGCCCATCAAGATGAGCCTCGAAGAGTCGCTCGATTTCGCCAACGAGGACGAGTGCGTCGAGGTCACCCCCGAGGCCATCCGCGTGCGCAAGGTCATCCTCGACCGCGACGAATGGTACAAGTGGCACGCCCGCCAGCGTCGCCAGAACTCCGCAAAGGCGAAGTAAATAAGGGCTGAGCAGACTTCAGTCTCATCGCAACCTATCGTTGCCTATATGCGCACCCGTCATCCGAAGCGGATGGTGGGTGCGCATTTTCGTTGTGACGTTTCCCGACTACGGCCGATCGGTGCGTGGCTTGCTGGCTAATTGTCGCTTTTTACTTGCTTGCTAAGGGCGGCTAAGTAAAAAGACACATTTAGCGTCTCTATTTGTTGCTTTTTACTTAGTTGGGTCGAGCAAGCAAGTAAAAAGCGACAGTTAGGAAGACGCGTTGCTGCCTTTGACCGCCCGATGGGGCATACTGGCACTATGACTTCTCCTGCCGCATCTGCCAAAACCGCCGCACCAAAGACGTACCTCCCTTGGTCGTACCAATACAATGCGTGGATTCGTGTGCTGATCTGTGTGGTGACCGGCATTGTGGCCGGTGTGTGCGGCACGCTGGTGCATCGGCTTGGAACACAATATAATGTGCCAATCGGCTTGGTGATTGCCCTGCTGATTATCGGACTTTCGGCTTGGAGCGCCCGTGCACGCAGCGGGGTAGTGGGGCTGGCCATGCATCTGATTGCTTCCTCGGGTGTCGTCGCTGTCGCCTCGATCGCCACCACGTCAGGTGACATCCTGCTGCCGGCGGGGTTCTACAGTTCCGGTATCCCGTTTTTCAGCCAGAACGCTTTCTGGTTCTGGTTCCTCGGCATGATCATCATACAGTTCGTCATGGTGTTCCTACCCAAAAGCTGGTTTGTTATTCCCGCGCCTAAAGCACTTTCAACGGCACATCGCCAAGCTGCAACGGACGATACTGCTGCGGATGAGGTAACGCAACCATGACTAAGAACAACGAGAAGCCGAACCGCAATGACAACAGTCAGGCAAAGACGCCGATCACGAGCACGCTGTTTTTCCTAGGCCCCGAAGGCTCCTTCACCCATCAGGCGGCGGCAAGCGCTGCAGAAATACTGGATGGACGAGATGGCAACGTCTCGCTTGAGGCGCGCGAAAATGTTCCTTCCATCATCCGTGACGTTGAGGCCGGCTTGGGCTGGGGCGTCATTGCTTGGGAAAACAGCGTCGAAGGCTATGTCGTCCCGAATCTCGATGCCGTCATCGATGCCAAAGATTTGGCTGGATTGAGCCGTTTGACCGTGGATATCGCGTTCGATGCCTTTGTGCGTGCGGATGAAGATGTTGCGGTTGCGGGGGTCGACGACGCCAATGGTGCGGCGGCTGGTGCTATGCATAACGGGAATCGCGGCAACGGTACGCAAACGTCGGCCAGTGTGTGCGATGAACAAGGTATGGCATCAGCCAAACAGATGTCATACATTTCCCCGCTGCACGAGATTACGGCGCATCCGCATGGCTTGGCCCAATGCACAAAATTCACCAGGGCGCACAATCTCACGCCGGTGCCTGCGTCCTCGAATGCTGCAGCGTGCCGTGACGTCAAGCCTGGGCAGGTGGCGCTTGGACCTGCCTTGTGCGGCAAATTGTATGGTCTTCAAACGCTGGAACGCAATGTTCAGGATTTCAGCGGCGCCAAAACCGATTTTCTTGTGGTCGCCCCGAGGAGCGATGTACGTGCCGTCCTGCAGGCCTACCGGCGAGATGATGCCGTCGATTTCGAGACGATCATCGCGGTGATTCCGCTCAGTACCGGCCCCGGAGTTATCGCCAAGTTACTTGATTCCGTGCGTGACGAGGGGCTCAACATGACCAATCTCATGTCACGGCCCATCAAAGGCCACGCCGGCACCTACAGTTTCATCATCACCTTGGATGCCGCGCCGTGGCAGGCCAATTTCAGCCACTTGCTCCACCAAATCGTCGCCGAAGGGGATTGGGTCAAGACGTTGGCCGTCTACCCGAGAGGCGAGCACCCAAACCCGCCGGTCGACACATGGATGCTGCCGCAGGGCGGGATATGTCGCAAACGTGTGTACGCGAGCGATGTCGAGACGAAAGAGGAAAGGGAACTGCTGTGGTGAAATCGGTCGGGATTGTCGGTCTCGGACTTATCGGCGGCTCGCTGGCGAGGCGATTGGTCGGGCGAGGCGTTGAGGTCGTCGCTTGGAACCACAACGAAAAGCCCTACGCCGTTGCACGCCAGGACGGGATTACCTGCCTGAATACATTGGAAGATCTGGCCGCGGCCAAACCCGAAGTGCTGTTCCTTTGTAATCCGCTCAAAGTCATGCCTGAAATGCTGCAGAGGCTCGCCCCGGTGCTGGACCGTAATACAACGACATTGAGCGATGTCGGCAGCGTCAAGGGGATGGTTCGAACGCAGGTCGAAGAGGCTGGTCTCGCCGATTGCTTCGTCGGGGCGCACCCGATGGCCGGCACGGAGTTCTCGGGTTTCGCGGCCAGTGATCCTGCCATCTATGACAATGCATTGTGGGCGATTACCGTCGACGAAACCACCGATTACGAGCGTTTCCTCAAAGTGGCCGCGTTGATTACCGAATCTGTCGGCAACCGCATCATCGTCCTTGACAACAAGACGCACGACCGCGCCGCCGCGATGATTTCGCATGCCCCGCACGTCGTTTCCACCGCGTTCATCAACGAACTGAGCGCCAGCCCCGACCGCAATATCGCCGCCGCGCTCGCCGCCGGTTCCTGGCGCGACATGACACGCGTGGCCCTGACCGACCCCGACCGCACCCGCGCGATGATCGAGGAGGACGCTGACAACGTCGAAGCGTTACTGCGTGATCTGGCCGGCCGCTTGACATCATTCGCCGACGACCTTCACGCCCACGACGATGCCGCTCTGACCCGGTTCTTTGAAGCCGGCCAGCCGTTCCGCGACTATAAGCTGCGCGAACGCGAGTCTGGTGAATCCGGTGTATCGGTTGAGTCGGACGAATCCGGAGATATCGAACGAATCGCTATTGATATTCCCAAGTCAGGCTGGCAACAAACGTTTTTGGATTCCGCCCGCCGTGGTGAGCACATCGTCCGTTTCATCCAACCTTGGCAGGTCGAAGTCGAGAAGCGATCCGCTGTCTGAATGATTTTGTATTACGTATTATAGGATTTTGGTTGGTATCGATAAAGCCTTATCGGGCTTTCGGAAACGTCAGGCATCACGTTTGCCGGTTGATTCGGCATTGTTTTGCTGCCGTTGTTTCCGTTCCGGAATCGGCTTCAGCGCCACAATCCGATCGCGAGGAATATCAACATCTTCTGCCGGCCGCGAGCCATTGGCGGCCGGGTCGCGCGTAATGGCAAGCATCTGACCATCCCAGATGCGAACATGGCCGATGAAATCCCGGTATTGCTGTCGACCGGTCTGCGGGTCGCGCCCGTCAAGCGTACGTACCATCAGACGTGCTCCGGCAGGAATCGATTTTGGCAGCGGCATGTTTCCTCATTTCACGTTGACGGCACGTTTAGACATGGTAATGCTTTCATCATAGGTCGTCTGCACGCTCGGCAACAGGTTTACGCTTCGATGTCGAAATGTCGGGAGTGCTGTGGCCTGAGGGAAATACAATAATAAAGGAATGGAACAATAAGGTAATAACCAAATACGATAAATATAGAATCGATTCGTAAGATTTCGGTTTCGGTGACAAAAAGGGGAGTAATGGAATATCAACGTCAGATAAACCAATTCCTTGCCTTTCTCCAGGCAAATCGCGGCCTTTCCGACAACACCGTGAAAGCCTATCGTACCGATTTGTTGGAATGTTTGGGATTTCTTGCGAGCAATGGTGTGGCCAGCCTCAATGATGTGAAGCTCGAGGATTTGCGCGGCTGGATGGCACACGAATCGTGTGATCACGCCCGCAGTTCCATGGCTCGCAAGACCGTGGCCGTGCGTAACTTTTTCGCATGGGCCGACGAACACGACGTCATCGCCACCGATCCCGCGGCGACCTTGATGACTCCGAAAATCCCGCAGACACTGCCAACTGTTTTGAATGAATCCCAGGCCGAGCGGCTGATGGATACCGTCGACGCCGATGTTTCCGTAAAGCCCAAGGACGAAGCCATCGCGTTGCGTGATGCGGCGATGGTCGAGCTGCTCTACGCCACCGGCATCCGCGTGGCGGAACTCACGGGACTCGATATCAACGATGTCTCCTTTGATACCAGGACCGTTCGTGTCACCGGCAAAGGCGACAAACAGCGCGTCGTGCCGTTCGGAGCCCCTGCGTCCCGTGCGCTTGAAGCGTGGCTGTCAGCTCTGGGACGGCCGGTGCTGGCCGAAGCCAAAGCTGGAAAACAACCCGGTAAACCGTCTCATATCGCTTCAAAACGGGCAAAACCGGCCAAGTCTGCAAATGTCAGCCAAAGAAAAGCAAAGGCAACCGAACCCGACGATTCATGCAATGCCTTGTTTCTCGGCGCTCGCGGGTCGCGCATCGATCAGCGCGTCGTACGTGAAGTCGTCCACGAAAAAGCCGAGGAAGCCGGTGTGCCGGATATCGGACCGCACGCCTTGCGGCACAGCGCCGCTACCCATCTGCTCGACGGCGGGGCCGATCTGCGCGAGGTGCAGGAGATGCTTGGCCATTCCTCGCTTAAAACCACTCAACGGTACACACATGTCTCCATCGAACAGCTCAAATCCCGCTACAAGCAGGCTTTTCCGCGAGCGTAAAACACGAAAATCCATTTTATCCTGAATTTCTGCTGCATTTACTGAGTTTTTCCTGCTCATTCTATGGATATTAGCTTGCATAATCCATAAGCTAGCGTATAAATAAAAGAGAAAAGCAATGAGGTTGGCGTGTCTGCCGGCCTTTTTTGTTTGATGTGCAAGTTTTTGCACAATAACAAAAGATAGGAGAAATCTTATGAAGAAGAAAGGTCTGGCCCTTGCAGCGGTAGTGTGCTCAGCGGCCATGCTCCTCAGCGCCTGCGGTGGCTCCGGCTCCTCGTCGAGCTCATCGTCCAATGGCGGCAAGAACGTCATTTCGCTGTTTGATACCGAGCCTCAGAACCCGCTCATCCCGGGCAACACCAATGAAACCGGCGGCGGTATGGTCCTGCGTGGGCTGTTCTCGCAGCTGGTTCGCTTCGACAACAAGGGTAACCCGGTAAACGACCAGGCCCAATCCATCAAGCCGAACGCCGATGGCACGCAATACACTATCAAGCTTAAGTCCGGTCTGAAGTTCAGCGATGGCACTCCGATCAAGGCCGAGAACTTCACCAAGGCCTGGAGCTACGTCGCCAATGCGAAGAACGCGCAGAAGTGCTCGTCCTTCTTCTCGACAATCAAGGGCTATGACGACCTGCAGAAGGCCGACGGCCTCAAGGGCGACGAACAGCTTTCCGGTCTGAAGGTCGTTGACGACACCACCTTCACCGTCGATTTGAAGTCCCCGGACGCCACCTTCCCGATCAAGGTCGGTTATTCCGGCTTTGCCCCTCTTCCGGCTTCCTTCTACAAGGACACCAAGGCCTTCGGCAATGCCCCTGTGGGCAACGGCCCGTACAAGTTCGATTCCTGGAAGCACAACACCGAAATCAAGGTTGTGAAGAACCCGAATTACAAGGGTGACGACAAGCCGCAGAACGACGGCGTGACCTTCAAGATCTACACCAAGATGGATGCCGCCTACGCCGATGTGCAGGCCGGCAACCTCGACGCCTTGAATTCCGTGCCGCAGGCCGATCTGAAGACCTTCCAGAAGGATTCGAGCCTTCAGGCCTACAACAAGCCGGGCTCCTCCATCCAGCAGTTCACCATTCCTGCCAACCTCGCTCATTTCCAGGCCGGCACCGAAGAGGGCACACTGCGTCGTCAGGCCATCTCCATGTCCATCGATCGCAAGGGCATCGTCAACAAGGTGCTCAACGGCATCGGCGAACCCGCACACGAGTTCACCGCCCCGGTGATCCCCGGCTATTCCGCCACCCTCAAGGGCAACGAGAACCTCAGCTACAACCCGAGCAAGGCTAAGGAACTGTGGCAGAAGGCTGATGCCATCTCCAAGGACACCGACCAGTTGACCATCGCCTACAATTCGGACGGTGACGCCAAGCCCGTCTTCGACGCGATCGTCAACTCCATCAACAACGCGCTCGGCTCGCAGGTGGCTGCCACCAACCCGATGCCGACCTTCCAGGAATTCCGTGACGCCATCAGCAACCGCAAGGTGAAGGGTGCTTTCCGTTCCGGCTGGATGCCTGATTATCCTTCGGCCGAGAACTATCTGGTGCAGAACTTCGCGTCCTCCGCCGCCGACGGTCAAGGCTCCAACGATGGCGACTACAAGAACCCCAAGTTCGACGCCATCATGGATCAGGCGTATGCCGCCAAGTCCGTCGACGAGGCCAATAAGCTCTATCAGCAGGGCCAGGAGATCCTCCTGAACGACCTGCCCGCCATCCCGCTCTACTACAGGGCCAATGACGGTGTCGCCGCCAAGGGCGTCAAGGGCTTCGCCATCGATTGGCAGACCTACCCGACCTTCGTCCAGATGCACAAGTGATTGATGCATCGATGAGCATCCGTCCGGCGGTTTAGCCGGAAGGAACGTCGGTTGAATTCGGGAGCGCATGTTTTTTACATACGCTCCCTTTTATGTTTCTTTTGAACAAAATCCATGTGAATGTGACGATTACCATGACGTCACCTTCACATTTTTTCAACATTCTTGACTTGTGCCTGCGCTACACTTACATACATATGTCTAAAAGCTTCAGGGGTTATCAGTGCTTTCAAGTTATTTTGGGACTTCTGGGCTTAGGAAAATAAGGAGTTAACCGATGGGCAAGTATCTTCTGCGCCGTATCCTGCAGATGATCCCCGTGGTTCTCGGCACAACATTGTTGGTCTACGCCCTCGTCTTCGCGCTTCCCGGTGATCCGGTGAAGGCGATGTTCGGCGACAAGCCGATCAACGCGGCAGTTGCAGCCCAGATCCGCGCAGAATACAACCTCGACAAGCCGTTTATCATCCAGTACTTGTTGTTCCTGAAGAATGCGCTGACACTGAACTTCGGCAACACGTTCTCCGGCCAGCCGGTCATCGACGAGATTGGGCAGGCGTTCCCCGTCACGATCAAGCTGGCGCTGATGGCCTTCGTCTTCGAAGCCATTTTCGGCGTCATCTTCGGCATCATTTCCGGCCTCAAAAAGGGCAAGTGGTATGATTCCGTCATCCTGATCGTCTCCCTGCTTCTCATTTCCGTGCCGACCTTCGTCACCGGCTTCCTCGCCCAGTACTTCATTGGCGTCAAGTGGCGTCTGCTGCCGGTCACCGCGGGCAGCGACCCCGGCTTCCTTGACCTGCTGATGCCGGCCATGGTGCTCGGTTCCGTCTCGATGGCCTATATCATCAGACTCACACGTTCTGAAGTCTCTTCGAACATCGCCGAGGATTACGTGCGCACCGCACGCGCGAAGGGCATGAGCAACGGTTCGGTCATTATGCGCCATGTGCTGCGCAACTCCCTGATCCCGGTGGTCACTTATCTTGGTCAGGACTTGGGTGCGTTGATGAGCGGCGCGATGATCTCCGAGACCATCTTCAACGTGCACGGCATCGGATTCCTCACCTACCAGAGCATTCTCAAAGGCGAAAGCAACATGGTGGTCTCCATCGTCACGCTCTTGACCTTGATATTCGTAGTGTGCAACCTGGCCGTGGATATGCTCTACGCGGCGCTCGATCCGCGTATCAGGTACGCGTGAGCAGGGGAGGAGACCAAATGAGCGATACAACAAAAGATACAACCATGGCCGATTCCCGTGTACTTCCCGGGCAGGAACGCTACGTCGCCGCCCCGGATGCGGTAAAGCTTCAGGAAGTCGATTCGGTCGACGAATCGGCACCCGCCACCAGCATGTGGGCCGACGCGTGGAGGACTCTGCGCAAGAACCCGCTGTTCATCGTTTCGGCGATATTGATTCTCTGCGTCATCTTCGTGGCGCTGTTCCCGGGTGTCTTCACCCGCCAGAACCCCAATTTCTGCCAGCTGGAGCATTCTCTGGAGAAGGGCAGCCCGGGCCATCCCTTCGGCTACGACACCCAAGGTTGCGACGTCTTCACCCGCACCGTCTACGGCACCCGCACCTCGCTGAGCGTCGGCATCCTGACCACGTTGCTGGTGATGGTCGTGGGCTCCCTGATCGGTGCTCTGGCCGGTTTCTTCGGCGGCTGGATCGATGCGGTGCTGAGTCGTTTCACCGATATCTTCATGGCCATCCCTATGTTGCTCGGCGCCATCGTGGTGCTGCAGATGTTCCGCACTTCCGGGTCGGTCTGGAAGATTGTGCTCGTGCTGACATTGTTTGGCTGGACGCAGACCGCGCGAATATCGCGAGGTGCAGTGATGGAAACCAAGAACCTTGAATTCAACACCGCCTCTACTGCGCTCGGCTCGACGCCATGGCGTAATCTGATGCGGCATATCCTGCCCAACTCGATGGCCTCGATCATCGTGGTCACCACCACATCGCTCGGGACCTACATCGTCTCTGAGGCTACTCTGAGCTTCCTTGGCATCGGCTTGCCGACCACCACCGTGAGCTGGGGCGGCGATATCTCCAACGCGCAGACCATCCTGCGTACCGATCCTTCGGTCCTCTTCTACCCGTCGGCCGCGCTGGCCATCACGGTGCTCGCCTTCATCATGATGGGCGATGCCGTCAAGGATGCGCTTGACCCCAAGAGCCGTACGGCGTGAGTGCGGAGGAAACACGATGAGCGAAATGAACAGCAATAGCAAGAACGAAAAGAACGAAAAACTCTTCGAAATGCAGAAAGAGCAGGGGCCGATTCTTGAGGTCAAGGATCTCAAGGTCGACTTCACCACCGGCGATAAGCGTGCGGTGCACGCGGTGCGCGATGCCTCCTTCAACGTCTACCCGGGTCAGTGGGTGGCGATTGTTGGCGAATCCGGCTCTGGCAAATCAACCTCGGCCATGGCCGTTCTGGGTCTGCTTCCCGGCACCGGCCATGTGGTGGGCGGCT
Source organism: Bifidobacterium sp. (assembly GCA_024104275.1). GTDB lineage: Bacteria > Actinomycetota > Actinomycetes > Actinomycetales > Bifidobacteriaceae > Bifidobacterium. The sequence goes on along the minus strand of JAGGHK010000001.1, from coordinate 745,720 downwards.
CCATCAAGCTGGAAGGCGAGGAAATCTCGCACTACACGCGCAAGCAGTACGAGCAGGTTCTCGGCGACAAGATGGGCCTGGTCCCGCAGGATCCGATGAGCAACCTGAACCCTGTCTGGCGTATCGGCACCCAGGTGGAAGAGGCCTTGAAGGCCAACCACATGGACATCTCCCACGAGAAGCGCTCGAAGCTGGCCAAGGCATTGGCCGGCAGCGAGGTGGCCGTCAAAAGCGAGGACGATGAGACCTTCATCGGTTCCAAGGAGCTTCCCGATCTGCTCAAGGCCGCACAGGCCGCGCTGAGTGAGGCCGGTGTGACCGGTGACAAAGCCAAGAAGAAGATGGACTACTTCACCGCCGAATGGGTTCCCGGATCGGAAACCCGTTGGCGCGTGGCCGATGACCTGATCAAGGCTGGTGTCTCCGACGACAAGGCATGGGCGATTGCCAAGCAGTATGTACTCGGCAGCACCATGACCGATCGCATTTCGGGTCTTTTGGAAGAAGCCGGTCTGCCCGATGCCGCGACTCGTGCCCGCCAGTATCCGCACGAATTCTCCGGCGGCATGCTGCAGCGCGCGCTGATCGCCATCGGCCTGGCCTGCCGCCCCGATCTGCTGATCGCCGACGAGCCCACCAGCGCCCTCGACGTCACCGTGCAGAAGAGAATTCTTGACCACTTGCACGCCCTCACCGACGAACTCGGCACCGCGGTCCTCTTCATCACCCACGACTTGGGTCTGGCCGCCGAACGCGCCCAGCAGATCGTCGTCATGTACAAGGGGCAGGTCGTCGAATCCGGTCCGTCGCTTGAGGTGCTCCAGCATCCGCAACATCCTTATACGAAGCGTCTGGTGGCCGCTGCCCCGTCGCTGGCTTCCCAGCGCATCATCTCCGCCAAGGAGCACGGCGAAAACGCCGAAGCCCTGATGGAACATCATGTCAAGGGCGAGGAAACGCTTGAGAAGAGTGAACACATCATCACGGTGAGCCACTTGACCAAGGAATTCAAGCTTCCGCGCAAGAAAGAGATGTTCAAGGCCGTGGATGATGTGTCGTTCTCGGTCAAGCGCGGCACCACGCTCGCGATTGTGGGCGAGTCCGGCTCCGGCAAATCCACCGTGGCCAACATGGTGTTGAAGCTTTTGAAGCCGACCAGCGGCACGGTGACCTATGAAGGCAAGGATATCAGCGGCTTTGAAGGCAAAACGCTTCTCGATTTCCGCAGGCATGTCCAGCCGGTCTTCCAGAACCCGTACGGTTCGCTCGACCCGATGTATTCGATTTACCGCTCCATCGAGGAGCCGCTGCGTATCCATGGCATTGGTGACAAGAAGAGCCGTGAGAAGCGCGTCCGAGAGCTGCTCGACCTGGTTGAGATGCCGCAGTCGGTGATGCAGCGCTATCCGAACGAGCTTTCGGGTGGTCAGCGTCAGCGTATCGCCGTCGCTCGCGCCATGGCGTTGAATCCTGACGTCATCGTCTGTGATGAAGCCGTTTCCGCGTTGGACGTGCTGGTGCAGGATCAGGTGCTGAGGCTTCTGAACGACTTGCAGGCCGAGCGTGGTTTGAGTTACCTCTTCATCACCCATGATCTGGCTGTCGTCCGTCAGATCGCCGACGAGGTCGTGGTGATGCAGAAGGGCCGGCTCGTCGAGCATGCCACCACCGACGAGGTCTTCGACCATCCGCAGAAGCAATACACCAAGGATTTGCTTGACGCTATTCCCGGTGGCCACTTGCAGCTTGGTCTGGACTGAGTTTCGCATCAATCGGACTTTGGATCAGTAAGATTCGGGCCCGTTAATAAATAATCTGAAGGTTCATTGATCCCGTCACTACACGTGGCGGGATTTTCATATTCCGTAAACGAACGTAGTATCGTGCCCTCTGCGACCACGCAAGCGTGTATCGTCAGGAACCATGAGCATAACAGTGACCACTTCGAATCTGAACGGTATCCGCGCCGCCAAACGCAAGGGCGTCCTCGACTGGGCGAAGGCCAATACTCCCGACATCTGGTGCATGCAGGAGGTACGCGCCCCGCAGGAGGAGATCGACCCGATTTTCGACGACATGGCTAAAGGGTACGAGAAGGCCGGCAAGGTCGGAGCCGCCGACGGGCTTGGTCGCATGGACGAGGTCTGCCGTATCAAGGGCCGAGCCGGTGTCGGGCTGCTTTCGGACCTGAAAATCGAGGAACAGCGTTACGGACTGATGGATCTGAGCGACGACGTGGATTCCGGCAGGTGGATCGAGGCCGACGTCACCACGCCGGAGGGCATGAAACTGACCGTTGCCAGCGTCTACGTACACGCCGGCAACACCGATGACCCCAACAAGATGACCCAGAAGTACCGCTTCCTCGACCGCATGCTCGAGCGCATGGGCCAGTTGCGCGATGAGGCGGAAAAGGGCGGCCGTCAGGCGCTGCTGTGCGGCGATATGAACATCGCCCACACCCCACTGGATATCAAGAATGCCAAGGCCAACGAAAAGCATTCCGGCTTCTTGCCCGCCGAACGCGCCTACGTCGACAAATGGCTCGATCCGGCGCAATGTGGTTTCGTCGACGTGATGCGCAGTCTGGCGGGGGATGTGCAGGGCCCCTACACCTGGTGGAGCCAGCGCGGCCGCGCCTTCGATAACAACGTCGGCTGGAGAATCGACTACCAGCTGGCCACGCCGGAACTGGCGCAAAAGGCCGTCTCGTTCGATATTGACCGCGCGCCTTCCTATGACACCCGCTGGTCGGATCACGCGCCGCTGAGCGTGGTGTACGAAGTTTAGACTCACATTTTTTTCGGACGTTTAAAAAATGTGAGCCAAGCTGAGGTGTAACCCGGTGATAGGCTTGAACCATCATTTTAGGTTTTGAAACGAGGAACTATGGGATTGTTCGGATTCGGCAAAAAGAAGCACGACGACGAGGATGAAGCCAAGGCAAAAGAGGCCGAGGCAACGGACGAGGCTGTAGATTCGGTGGCCGATGATAACAGTGCTGATAGCGGTGCGGCCGTTGCAAAAGATACCGAAAACGCTGAATCCGAGAATACCGAAGCGGATTCCGGCGAAGAAGACGCGGCCGACGAGCACGAGGTTCCAGACGAACCGAGTGAGGCCTATCCGGATCGTGGCGAGCTCTACGGGCCGTGGGACATTGACGAGGAAGAAGCGCCTAATTACGACGATTACCTCGACATGGGTGCATACTACCTGCCTTTCCTTCAAGGCATCGAGTTGAGGGTCAAGGCCAACCGTGCCAGCGGCCAGGTGCTCGGCTGCACCATCTCCTACAAGGCTTCCAGCCTTGAGATCGAGGCGCTCGCAGCTCCCAAGACTTTGAGCCTTTGGGACGGGGTGAGCGAGGATTTGCTCGCGGCCAATCCCAAGGCCAGTAAGGAACCGGGCATTTTCGGCACCGAGATCAAGCTGCCGGTTGTTGTCAAGGGCGGCAAGAAACTGATTACCCGCATCGTCGGCGTCGACGGCCCGCGTTGGATGCTTCGTGGCATCTTCTCCGGTCGCGCCGCCACCCACCCGGAAAGCCCGGAGACCAAGACGTTGAACCAGTTTTTCTCGGATATCGTGGTTGACCGTGGCGAGGAGCCGCTGGCCCCGCGTGACCTGATTCCGATGCATGCTCCGGTCTCGCCCGAGGAGCGTCGCAAGGCCGACGAAGCCGCGGCGGAGGCCGACAAGGACGGCAAGGACCACAAGATCCCCAAGCGCATCAACGGCCCGTTCGTCGCAGACCAACAGACCGAGGTACAGACCACGATTTCACGGGGCCCGATGTTCTCGGAACTGCGCTGATACATCGTACGTTCGGTTCGCCGGTTTGCCTTTGCGGGTGGACCGGCGAATTACGTACCAGTATCGGTGACTTTGGATAATAAACCTATTAGTAAATAATTCAACGTACACGCGTTCAACATTTCAAACAGAACAGGACAACATGGCCGACACCAAAAAACGTCAAGGATTCGCAGCGCTGGCGGCAGCTGGAAACGGCGAGGATTTTTCCGTCATTGACGCCATCGGGGGCGTACGCGGCATCGTCGAATCGATGTTGCCTGGTTTCGTCTTTGTGGTTATGTTCGTCATCACCTCCGACCTCAAGGCGACCATCATCGTTTCGGCGGTGTTGGCCGTGCTGTTGGTCGTCGTGCGTCTCATCCAACGCCAGACCGTGCTCGGCGCACTGGCCGGGCTGATTTCCATCGCCATCTGCCTGATCTGGGCGTGGAACACGCACGAGGCCCGCAACTACTACATGTACGGGTTCCTTACCAACAGCATCTATATTGTGGTGCTGGCCATCACACTTGCCATCCGTGTGCCCGGGGTGGGTTTCTTGGTCGAGTTCATCCGTTCCCTGCCAACTGAGCACTTCCGTGCTTGGCTGGCCGATTGGCGCGGCGACAAGAAGCTTATGCGCGTCTACGACATCGTCACGGGGATGTGGATCGGCGTCTTCGCCCTGCGGCTGGTGGTGCAGGTGCCGCTTTACCTCACCAACCACGTCACTTGGCTCGGTACGACGCGTCTTTTGATGGGCCTGCCGTTCTGGGCGTTGGCCATCTGGGTTTCGTATCTGCTGATTGCCGACCCGATGAGGCACCATCTCAAATTCAAGTCGGAAGACAGCGACGGTGAAGATGGTGATGATAACGCAGTCGCGGTAGACGCAAGTGCAAAAGCAGATGACGGCAAAGCCGATATCAATACCAGTGTTCATGTCCAAAATGAAGGCATTGCCGGCGACGCGAAGGCAGCAACCGTTACGGATGCGGTGAACTAAGATTGTCGCGAAAGCGGTCGAGGGAATGAAAACCGTGGGCGAGGGTGAACGATAGACTGAGATTCCAGTCGTAGGGATATGCCGGTTCGATACTCATCACCATCGGCGGCAATATGCCACACAAAATGAATGGTTAGACACGGAAGCTCATATTTTCCGTGACGTTATTGAATTTTTAGAAGCAGAGGTCAACATGCAAGCCACAGTACGTATCGAGCGTTACGCCGACCAAGGGCGTTGCGTCGCCCATATCGACGGACGGGTGGTGTTCGTGCGTTTCGCGCTGCCCGGTGAACTCGACACCATCGAGCTGGACGAGCCCCACAATCGCGACGACCGTTTCTGGACCGGCGAGGTGGTCGACGTGGTCGAGCCTTCAGAGGATCGCGTTGAGCCGCTTTGGCCGTTAGCTGGACCGCTGGCGCAAGGCGGAGGGGTCGGTGGTGCCGATTTGATTCACGTCTCGCTGCCGGGGCAATTGAAGTGGAAATCCGCGGTCATTACCGACCAGATGCGTCGTATGGGCCATCTAGACATCGACGATGTGCCGGTGGCGCGTATGGACGGTGACGTAGATGAGAAGGGCCTGCACTGGCGCACCCGTATCGAGCTGATCGCCGACGAGGAAGGTCGGGTCTCGATGCGCCGCCGTGCCTCGCATACCCGCGTCCGCATCGACACGATGCCGTTGGCCACCCGTGCGCTGCTCGCCGTCGCCCGTGACCGGAAGCTTTGGGACGAGCAATTCGAACCCGGTGCCAAAATCCGTGTTGCCGTGCCGGAGCCGCGTGATATCCACACTTCTCGCGCTTCCAGCAAAGCGTTGCTTGAGGCCATTGGCGATAACTTTGCCATCACGGTCGACGGTCACCTCCACGCCGGGCAGAAGCGGCTCAAGGAAGTCGTGGACGCAGACGGCAAACGCTACAAGTACGGCGTTGAGGCCGACGGCTTCTGGCAGGTCCATCGCATGGCTCCGCCCACGTTGGTCAAATATGTCATGCGTTTGGTGAGCCAGGAGCTTTCCGGCGTGCAGTCTGCCATGCTCTGGGATCTGTTCTCCGGTTCCGGCCTTTTCACAGTTCCGCTGGCCAAGACCTTCGCCCACACCAAGATGCTGTCGGTTGAAGGTGGTCGCATGGCGGTGCGCAACGCCGAACGCAACCTGCATATCGCCAAGGATGCCAACGTCACCGTGATGCAAGGAGACGTCTCGCACTGCCTGCGCCGTGTGCCCGAAGAACTGGCCGATCCCAACGTCGTCGTGCTCGATCCGCCCCGTGCCGGTGCCAAGGCGCAGGTCTGCCGCCAGCTCGCCGAGGCCGGAACACACTCCATCATCTATATCGCCTGCGATCCGACCAGCCTCGCGCGCGACACCGCCACGCTGACCAAGCTGGGCTATTCTTTGAAATCGATTCAGGCGTTCGACATCTATCCGATGACCCACCACGTCGAAACGGTGGCTTTGTTCGTGCGTAACGGTGAATAAGATAGGCGATTTCGATGCGTCGTGGATTGTCAATTGTACTGAGCGCCTGTATGGCATTGTCGACGATACCGGCGCTCGCTTCCTGCGCCCCGAAGAACGCGGCGGTAGGGGATACCACTTCCGTTTCCAGGCATATCAACCACGACAGCGTCGACAAATCCGACATCCTAATCGGTGTCGTCACCACCGGCGACGAAGACCTTGACCGTACGGTGCTTGACGCTTTCAGCAAAGCCGGCATCAAGGCCATCTATGCCCCCATGCCCGACGGGACCACAACACTCGATCCGGCACAATCGTTCAAAGACATGACCCGCAGACCTGTCACGGCATTCGTGGTCAACAGCCTCAATATGAAAGGAAGCCAAGCCGAGGGCTGGTCTGCGGCCTTGCAGACGGCTCGGGGCGCCGGTATCCCGGTGATATTGGTCAATGCGGGTGAAGTTCCGAAAGACGCGAATCTGTATGCCGAATCATTGCGGATAGTGCCTTCGTCTGACGCCAAAGGTGTGATGCCGTTTGATCAGGCCGTCCAAGTCGCAATCAATGACAATCCGCACAGCAAGACAATCAGCGTGACGTTACCGTAAATATGTGTCTAAGGCCCAACGCGAACCCGACCGACACGATAGAGTGCACCACATATACTTGAACAAGCAAAAGCCGCCCGAAGGATTTGAGATGGCGACGGGTGAGTAGTGGAAATCGCAGCAGTGATCGTGGTCCTCACGCATGAAAAAGGCGGGACACGGGTAAGGGGCAATGAATGAGCGCAACCGGAATGTTCGGGCAAGGCTACGGCAAGAATGTGGCCAAGGCATCCGCTAATGGTCAAGGCGCCAATAACGGTAAAAACAACGACGGGCAGCAGACAACGTCCACGATTCGCCTTCCGCAGATTCCAGAAGTGGGCCTGACTGACGCCGAGGTCGCGGAACAGGTGCAGCAGGGCAACGTCAACAAGATCGACGCCGAAAGCTCGCGTTCGCTGGGGCAGATCATCCGAGAGAACGTCTTCACGCTATTCAACGCCATCATTTTCGTGGCCATGGTCTTGGTGCTCCTGACCGGCCAGTGGAAGGACGCGGTTTTCGGGCTGGTCATCATCATCAACTCCGGCATCGGCGTTTTCACCGAAATGCGAGCGAAGCACACGCTCGACAAGCTTTCGATTCTGGTCGCTTCGAAATCGCTGGTACGACGCAACGGCCGTGATGTTGAAATCGAACACGAGGATATCGTGCTTGGAGACCTGCTCTGGCTGCGCAGCGGCGAACAGGTGCCCGCTGACGCCACCATCGTGCATACGTGGGGGCTTGAGCTTGACGAATCGATGCTCACCGGCGAATCCCGGACTGTCAAAAAAGGCGAGGGGGCCGAGGTCTATTCCGGTTCCAACGCGACTTCCGGCATGGCGCTGGTACGCGTGGATGCGGTGGGCGAGCACGGTTACGCCGCCAAATTGACGGCCAAGGCCAAGGTTTACAAAAAGACCGTCTCCGACTTGAGCAAGGGCATCAACACCATTTTGAAGGTGATGACCGTCATTGTCATTCCGCTTTGCATTTTGCTCGTTGCCTCGCAGATTCGCACCGTCGGCGGCTGGCAGGTCGCCTTCTCGACCGGAGCGTGGCGTTCGGCCATCGTCTCCGCCGTTGCAGGCGTGGTCGGCATGATTCCCGAAGGCTTAGTGCTGTTGACCTCGCTCAACTTCGCCATCGCCGCTATGCGTCTGGCTCGTCAGCATACGCTGGTCCAGGAGCTGGAAAGCGTGGAGACGCTGGCCCGCGTGGACGCCTTGAACCTTGACAAGACCGGCACCATCACCGACGGCGGCATCGTCTTCAACCAGGTCGTGATGCTTGGCGAAGTGGATGGTGCGAGTCCTGCTGCCGATGCCGATATCGTCGTCGACGCACCGTCCGGCGAGAACGCCGTACATGCCAGTGTGACCGTCGGCACAACCGATGACGAGAAGGCCGCAGCGGTGCAGGCGCTTTACGACCTTTCCAACGAAGAGAACCCCAACGGTACGGGTGCTGCGGTGCTTAAGGCCTTGAATGCCAAGGGTGTGCGAGCTCAAGCCGTCGATGCACGAGTGCCGTTCTCTTCGGCTCGCAAATGGAGCGCGATTGTGCGCGGTGGCGACGTCTGGTATATGGGTGCCCCCGAAATGCTGTTTAGCGGATTTGAGGGCGATAGTACGGCTGCCAAAAATATGGTGGCCAAGTACGCCAACCAGGGCATGCGTGTGCTGCTGATTGCGCGTGCGGCGGGAGCTTGCGTTGGCTCGCAGTCCGCAACCAATTTTGAAAACGACCCGCGTCTGATTGCCGCTTCCCGGCCGGTTGCACTCGTGCTGTGCCAGGAGCACATCCGTGACGATGCCGAAGAGACGTTGGCATGGTTCCGTGAGCAGGGCGTGCGTTGCCGCATCATCTCCGGCGACAGCCCGGCAACCGTCGGTGCCATCGCCAGAACCGTCCGCCTGACCGGGGAGCGCGAACCGGTGGCGATGGACGCCCGTGAGCTGCCCAGCGATGTCAAGAAACTCTCCACGGTGATGGAGAATGTCGATGTGCTTGGCCGCGTGTTGCCGGAGCAGAAGAAGGCCATTGTTGACGCCCTGCATGAAAGCAAGCACGTCGTAGCGATGACCGGCGACGGTGTCAATGATGCATTGGCGCTGAAAGAGGCCGATCTGGGCATCGCGATGGGCAATGCCGCGCCCGCCACCAAGGCCGTGGCACAGGTCGTGCTGGTCGATTCCAAGTTCTCCCATCTCCCGAGCGTCGTGGCCCGTGGCCGTCAGGTGATGGCCAACATGGAACGCGTCTCGTCGCTCTTCCTTGTCAAAACCGTCTATTCCGCGCTGATCTCGTTCGGCGTGGTCTGCACGTTCATACCCTTCCCGTATCTGCCCCGCCACATCACCTACATCGGCGCGCTGACCATCGGCATTCCGGCCTTCATCCTCGCGCTGGCACCGAACAATCGGCGTTACATTCCAGGTTTCCTGGGGCGTGTGGTGCGCTTCGCGTTGCCGGGTGGCATCGCTGTGGCGCTTTCCATCTTGCTCACGGCTTGGACGCTCCCGGGCTTCATGGGCTGGAACCTCTCAAAGCCGGGCGACCTGCTGAAACTGCGTGACATCTGCGCCATCGTCGTCTTCGTGCTGGGCATTCTGGTGATGGCCCGCGTGGCCCAGCCGCTGAAATCGTGGCGTGGCGTGTTGGTGGCGGCGTTCGCGGCGGCAGGCCTGATTGGCATGTTCATCCCGATCGTCTCGAACTTCTTCGAATTGGTCTTCCCGACCGGCTGGACGCTGGTCGCCACCATCATCGTGATGGCGCTTTCCATTGTCATTTTCGCTGGCATCCAGACGATCGCCGACCTCATTGGCCGAGTGTATTCGAGCATTACCAATCGCAAAAAGAACAAGAACAAGTGAGTTCGCGCTTGTTACGCGTTCATTATCCATTCACGTGTGTCTGATGTCTTCGCAAACCAGAGGGCATCGGACACTCTTGCATTTATGGATAATATTCATCAGATAGTATTCATGATTTCCGCTGGTATTTGCACTGGAATTTGACCTTGCCTTTGCAGGTCTCACATAGTGAATTGACCTCTTTCGTTGATTTCCCAATGGTTTTACCTTGCAATTATTGCAGAATCGACGAGGAAACGTCATTATTAACGTTTCCGACGTTTGATTGACCGATAATAAAAGGGAACATCGTCAAAACGTTCGGAGGGTTCAATGTCATTGCGGGACGAGCAACTGGATACATTGCAGGTCGGCGACAAAGAAGTCGATTACTATCGGATCGCGGACCTGCCAGGCATCGAACATCTGCCGTATTCGTTGAAAGTCTTGGTTGAAAACCTCCTGCGCCGTATCGACGGCGTCAACGTCACCGAAGACCAGCTCAACGAGCTGCTTAATTGGGACCCGAACGCCGAACCCAGCCACGAGATCGAATTCGGTCCCTCGCGCGTGCTGATGCAGGACTTCACCGGCGTGCCGTGCATCGTCGACCTCGCCACCATGCGTGACGCCGTGGCGGACTTGGGCGGCGACCCCGAGGTCATCAACCCGCAGGTCGAGGCCGACATGGTCATCGACCACTCCGTGCAGATCGACAATTACGCCGTCTCCGATGCGGTCGAACGCAATATGGACCGCGAATACCAGCGCAACGGCGAACGTTATCGCTTCCTGCGCTGGGGTCAGCAGGCGTTCAAGAACTTCCGCGTGGTGCCGCCAGGGACCGGCATCATCCACCAGGTCAACATCGAATACCTCGCCAAAGTCGTCATGACGAAAGCGGGGGAGCGCGGGCGCGACCTTGCCTATCTCGACTCCTGCGTCGGCACCGATTCCCACACCACCATGGTCGGCGGATTGGGCGTGCTCGGCTGGGGTGTCGGCGGCATCGAGGCCGAGGCGGCCATGCTCGGCCAGCCCATCTCCATGCTCGTCCCGCGCGTGGTCGGTTTCAATCTCACCGGCTCCATCCCCGAAGGCGTCACCGCCACCGACGTGGTGCTCACCATCACGCAGATGCTGCGCGAGCACGGCGTGGTCGGCAAGTTCGTCGAGTTCTACGGTGATGGCGTCGCTTCCGTGCCGCTGGCCAACCGCGCTACCATCGGCAACATGAGCCCTGAGTTCGGCTCGACCTGCGGCATTTTCCCGATCGATCAGGTCACGCTGGACTATCTGCGCCTCACCGGTCGCAGCGAGGAACAGGTCGCGCTGGTCGAGGCCTACGCCAAGGCCAATCGCCTCTGGGGCGACACGAGCGATCCCGATTATGTCGAGCCGGAATATTCCGAATACATGTCACTGGACCTCGGCACCGTCGTTCCGTCCATCGCCGGCCCCAAGCGCCCGCAGGATCGTATCAGGCTTGACGAAGCCAAGGAAACGTTCGAAAAGACGCTGCCGGATTACGAGACATCGAAGACCAATCAGAACCCGGTGCCAGTGCATACCGATTTCCGAGGCGATTTCGAGATTACGAACGGTGACGTCGCCATTGCCTCCATCACCAGCTGCACCAACACCTCCAACCCCTCGGTGATGATCGCCGCCGGACTGCTGGCCCGCGCCGCACGCGAGCATGGTCTCAAGCCCAAGCCGTGGGTCAAGACCTCGCTGGCTCCGGGCTCGCAGGTCGGGGCCGACTACTTGAAGAAGACCGGTCTGCAGGATGATCTGGACGCGTTGGGCTACGAGCTGGTCGGTTTCGGCTGCACCACCTGCATCGGCAACTCCGGGCCGCTGCTGCCTGAAATCTCCAAGGCCGTCAACGACAACGACCTGACCGTGGTCTCGGTGCTTTCCGGCAACCGCAATTTCGAAGGGCGTATCAGCCCCGATGTCAAGATGAACTATCTGGCCTCGCCGCCGCTGGTTATCGCCTATGCCATCGCCGGCACGCTCGATTTTGACTTCGAAACCCAGCCGCTCGGCATCGACGCCACAACCGGCCGCGAGATTTTCCTACGCGATATCTGGCCGAGCAATGAGGAGATCGACAAGGTTGTTTCGGCCTCTGTCAACCGCGAGATGTTCGTGCGCGACTACGCCGACGTCTTCGAGGGCGACGAACGCTGGAAGTCCCTTGACGTGCCGAAGGGCAAGCGTTTCGCTTGGGATCCGGATTCGACCTACGTGCGCAAGCAGCTCTTCTTCGACGGTATGAGCGCCAAACCGCAACCGGTGAGCAACGTGCGCGGTGCTCGCGTCTTGGCTTTGCTCGGCGACTCGGTGACCACCGACCACATCTCGCCGGCCGGCGCGTTCCCCGCCTCGAGTCCCGCAGGCCAATACCTGCTGGAACACGGCATTCAACCCAAGGACTTCAACTCCTACGGCTCACGACGTGGCAATCACGAAGTAATGGTTCGTGGCACGTTTGGCAACATCCGCCTGCGCAACCAATTGCTCGCCTCGGTGGGCGAGGAGGTGCGCCCCGGCGGGTTCACCTACGATTTCGTCACCGGTAAGCCCTCGACGATTTTCGACGCCTCGCTCGATTACTGCAAGGCCGGCACTCCATTGGTCGTTTTGGCCGGTTCCGAATACGGCACCGGTTCCTCGCGCGACTGGGCGGCCAAAGGCACACTCATGCTCGGCGTCAAGGTCGTCATCGCCCGCAGCTTCGAGCGCATCCATCGTTCCAACCTGATCGGCATGGGCGTGCTGCCCCTGCAGTTCCCCGAAGGTCAATCCGCTGAGTCGGTGGGTCTCGACGGCACGGAAACCTATGATTTCCAAGGTATCGACGCGCTCAATAATGGCACGATTCCCGAGACGATCCACGTCGTCGCCACCAAACCTGCGGCCCGCGATGGCGTAGCTGGTGTTACGAAGCCGACGGCTCGCGATGGTATAGCCGGCGTCGCCCAATCCGCAAGCGACGGCGACCCGGCTGAACCCGTCGAGTTCGACGCCACCGTCCGCATCGACACCCCCGGCGAGGCCGAATACTACCGCAACGGTGGCATCCTCCAGTACGTTCTGCGCAGGCTGATGGAGTAGCGTCAACAAAAAGGTCGGTCGATAGTAAATAGAGAACGGCTTCATTCCGCCATTCCAATATTCCTATCGACCGACCTTTTGGCTGAGCCCTATAGATCGGCCCGTTCTACAATCCTGCTTAACAAAACACGATTGGCATCGAGCTTCGCGCACGCCGCTGAAAGTTCGGCTTTCACTGTGCGCTCGGAAATGAACATCTCCTTGGCGATTTCTGCATTCGAAAGCCCTTCAGCCGCCAATATCACGGCTTTGCGCTCGCGTTCGCCGAGCGTGGCGAGCAGCTTTCTCGCTTCGTCGCGCCGCGAACGGAAACGGTCTTTTTCGAGGTCGTTCATCAACTGGCGTTGGCTGTCGGTGTTGAATTGCGGGCTGCCTAGGCACACGGCTTTGATGTGCTTGACGATGTTTTCGGCGGGATCGGTTTTGGAGACGAACCCCTCGGCTCCCGCTTCGATGGCACGTTGCACCGTGCTGGAGGGGCTGAGTGCCGTCAGAATCAGCACATGCGGTCGCGGCTTAAGTTGAAGCATCCGGCGCGTTGCCTCGATGCCGTCCATACCCGGCATGTCGATGTCCATCAGCACCACGTCGGGATGTTCAGCTTCGGCGTGTTGCACAGCCTTGGCCCCGTCGGTCGCTGTGGACAGCACTTCTATCGCGCCGTCCGAGGATTCGGTGAGGATCATTCCCAAGGCTTGGCAGATTAGCGGGTCGTCGTCGATGACGCTGACGGTGATTGGTGTGCTGGTGCCTTGCTCGATGACGGTTTGATCGCTCATGATTGCAATTCTAGTGAATCATGGATCACAAAGGCCGTCGGATATTGATTTTCTGGCTTATGATAAATTTCAGGACGCATGTATTATGCAAAGTGAGTATCCTTGACTGATGATCTGCGACGCTTTATGTAAACTATAAAGATGGTGCATGAAGTAACGGTGTTATCGACCGAGCGTTACTTCGCGATCCACGGCAAGGATACTTCAAGGTTGAATTGTCCTTGCTGGTCAAGGCCGTAGGAGCAATTGCCTCCGGCGGTACGCACACGCTCGGTGAGTCCGGGAAGCCCTGCGCCGCCGCTGTTTTGAGTGTGGTCGTTTCGATCGTTCGGCAAGACCGGATTGATCAGATGGACATGGATGCCCGTTTCCGGGCGTGCGGTGACCTCCAGAGACACCGGCGCTCCCGACGCATGCTTGCGGGCGTTCGTCAGTCCTTCCTGAATGGCACGATAGGCTACTTTGCCGATGTTCTCGTTCAATTCACTGAGTTGGTTGATGTCGATCCACGTCGAAAGACGCATGCCGTTGTCGGTGGATGAGGCCAGCAGTTCTTGCAGTGAGGCCCGGCTCAGTGAAGTTTCATCGCTCGCGGCGAGTGCGCTCACTGCGGCCTGTGGATCGCGCAGCATATCGATGACGGTATGTGCCTCGTTGACCGCCTGTGCCGCCTGGCTCCTTATCTGTTCGGATCCCTGATTCGCCTGATCCGCCAGATTCCGCAGCGCGTCGGCGGTACCTGTTTTGTCGGCTGAACGGGCGAGTCTCGCAAGTTTTCCTGTCTGTATGTTCAGGGCGTTTGCGTTGAGCGCGATCAGTGAAAGAGTGTGGGCCAAGGTGTCATGGGCTTCGGCGGCGATGGCATCGGATAATTGCTGGTTGCTGAGGCTTGTCTGCAGATTGTCAGCTTGGGTCTGCGCCGCGTCGACTTTGAGCGTCTCGGCTTTGAGATTGGAGCGGGAGCGGATATGCAGGCCGATGAGTGCGGCGATGAGTACGCTGACGAGCGCCGCGACCACAGCGGTGACGCGCATGGTGGTGATGCTGGAGGCCAGCACGATGGGTTGGCGGGTCGTATCCGTCCGAGGTCTGGCGAACAACGATGCCCATACCGAGTTTTTTAGCGGTTGCAATGTATCACGTATTTGGGCAAAGACCGCAATGGCCGCCGCTATGATCACCGCACCCATCGAGCGTCGTCGTTCCGACCTCCTTGCCAGCAGTGAGCTCAAAGCCATCGTTGAGATTATGGAATCGAACGGGAAGACGAGTACCAGCAAACAAGTGACGGCAAAGACGCATTCCGCGTATTTCGACCTTGCCAAAAAAACGAATCCGACAACGAAGGAAAACAAAAACGATAGTACGCCATATATCGAACCTAATCCGCCTTGTTTGATGGCATCGGTTGTCATGAATGCCGTTTCCACCAAACACATCAGGTCGGTGAAGACGATCATGGCGACGGTGCACCACCATTTGGTGTCCACGTCCACGATGTGTGAATCATCCAATCGGATGCCGCACCGCGACAACAGATGCTGCAAACCGGCAATGAAAGAGGTCATAGTGCCATTCTATGAGATGGATATGCGCAACACCATTGGGCATTCGGACCGAAAATCTTCGGAATCTTGCCCTTTCGGGCGATTGGATTTGTCTGTTGGTCCAATAGAAAAAGGCTCTGTAACAAAGAATAATCAATTACACGGTGTGACCCAAAGGATCTCGTCAATGGTTTCCTGTGCACACCCGTCATAACCAGAGTAAAAGAGGAGAAGGTCATCGTGCCAGATTCACCACAGTCTTTTAATGGTAATACCGATAAGTCCACGGATAATGGAGGCGCTGTGCCATATAGTGGTTCGCCGCTTCCTCAGCAAGGGGCGGATTCCATGCAACCCGGAGCCAGCCCCAACGGTCTGGCCAATCCGCCAATAGGCAATTCAAGCGGGCCCATCCAGGGAAATCCGTTTCCTGTAATGGGTGGCAATTCGCAATCCCCGGATTCTGGCGGCAATCATCGCTCGGTTGGTAGCCGGCCCGAACGTCTTTCGGCTTGTTGCGTGACCGCTTTGGTGCTTGGCGTCGTCGGCACCGTGTTGAGTTTCATTCCCATCGTCAATAATGTCGCCGCCGTTTTGGGCGTTATCGGCGTTGTTTTCGCCATCATCGGCTTGGTCGGGGTGGTCAAGGGCAAGAAGCGCGGCAGAGCACTCACCATTGCCGGCGCTGTACTGAGCGTTGTCGCCATCGTCATCACGCTGGCCATGCAGTCCTCTGCCAGCAAGGCTTTCGATTCCGCTTCCAAGGCATCCTCGTCCTCTTCTTCCCAATCCCAGTCTGCCGGCAAGCAGAACGCGCAACCGACGAAACCGGAATCCAAATCCTCAGCCGGCAAGCAGGATACCGAGGGCGATCTCAAACGCGCTCATGTCAAGATCGCTTCCGCGGTCCGTAGCGGCAACGATTACAACAATGCGCAGACCGTGCTGGTGACCTATCAGTGGACCAACAAGACCGACGACAACCAGGCATTCGAGACCTTGCTGAATGCGAAGGCGTTCCAAAACGGACAGGAGCTTGATATGGCGATTTACTCGCAGCCGCCGCAAGGTTACGACGCCCAGTCGGCTCTTGCGCAGCTGCAACCCAACGCCCAAGGCACCGCGACCATCGGTTATGTGTTGAAGGACAATTCACCGGTCACCGTTGAGGTGAGCGATCTGCTGACCGTCGATGGCAGTCCAAAAGTCATGCACATTTATAATTTGTAAGCGTAAGCCAAAAGGTCGATCGATAGTAAATAGAGAACGGCTTGATTCCGCCATTTCGATATTCCTATCGACCGACCTTTTGGCTCGACACGCCGAGGACTGGACGTTCGACCACAGTGGTCGGAATCCTCGCTATAACTGCTGGATTTTTGTTATCTTTGGAACATGTATGAAATACGATTCGAGCCGCATCCTGGACAATTGATGCGTCATCGTGCCTGGCAAACCCAGCAGCTGACGCTTCAACGTTGCCATAGAGCGCGGCAGCAGTTGGGTTTTGATCCGATTTTCGGCATGGACACAGCTTTGTCCCTTTTGGGTATATATCGGAAATCTGAAGAGTCGACGGTGACCATCGTGCTTCCTTCATGCCAGCGAAGGAGCCGTTTCCCGCAGGGAATTGAATGCCGCACTTGGTCCAGGATAATGACCGAAGGGTATCGCGTTCAAATTTTTGATGTTTGGTGTACCACAGCAGAAGCCACTTATGCGCAGATGCTAAGGAAAATGAATCTGGAAGAGAACATTGTGTTGGCCGATAGATTGGTGTGTCGTGATCAGTTGTTGAAGCGCACGACGTTGAATAGGTTGCAGGATTTTCTGTTATCTGCAAAATACTTGGTGAATGTGAGCCGGGGCATTCGCGCGTTGCGGCTTGCAAGGCCGGGAACGGATTCCCCGGCCGAGACTCGCCTGCGTCTTGAACTGCTTCAAAGGGGCTTCCCCGATCCCGAAGTGAATTACGAGCTCAAAGGAAAGGGCGGCGAGAGCAGATTTTTGGATTTGGCATATCCGCAATTTAATATCGCTTTGGAATATAACGGACAGCATCATTTGAAACAATATGTTGAAGATTCAACTAGGTTGAATGCATTGCAATCTCAGCAATGGAAGGTTTTCTATGCGTGGGACTCGACGTTGTATGACGAATATGAGGCTGATTGTTATTTTGCCAATGTCGCAACAGCAATGCGTAACGGCGGTATGAAGGGTGTTTTGCGCGCTCAGACATTGACCCAATTGACGGATGGAAGAAGAAGGAGCAAAAAGGTCGGTCGGTAGCTAAATGAAGATGGTGGAATAAGGCCATTTTTAATTTGTTATCGACCGACCTTTTGGCTGAACTTAGTTGTCGTTGTTACCGAAGATCTGAAGCAGATAGAGGAACATGTTGATGAAGTCGAGGTAGAGGTTCAGCGCGCAGACAATCGAGATCTTGTTGAGCATCACGGTGTCGCCGGAGCGCTCGGCCACGTCGAACATGGCGCGCGTCTGCTGGGCGTCGTACATCGTCAGTCCTGCGAAGATGACGAGACCGATGGCGCCGGTGACCATAAGCGTGGTCTGCGTCGGCGCGAGGAACATCATGATGACTTCGCCGATCAGCAGCACCAGAAGTGCGACGAACAGGATCGGGCCGGCCTTGAGCATGTCCTTCTTGGTGGTGAGCGAAAGCATGGTGAGCACGAAGAAGAACGCCACGCACAGCCCCAGCGCAATGCCGATTGACGGCAGGCTATAGGTGTAGAAAATGGTTGCGAGCGTGAAGCCGGTCAGCGCCGCGTACAGGTAGAACAGCACACGTGCGGTGCCCACCTTCATCTTGTCGATGCGCCAGCCAAGCACGATGGCGATGGCGACCTGCACCACGGCAAGACCGATCCAGCCAATCACGCCGGTGGTTGCCAGGAAGCCCTCAAGCGCGCCGGTCATCTGTGTGAATACGGCGACGACGGCCGTGAGCAACAGGCCGAGCGTCATCTCGCCGTAGGCCTTGGTGGTGGAGACGTGGCGTGCGCGTTCGAAGGAATAGGCCGTCTGCCCGTTCATGGTCATCGTCGGAGCGGCGGTTCCGGCGCCCGCGCCTGCGTAGGCCGGCTGCCCATACTGAGGTTGCTGGTACTGCGGTTGTGCGTAAGGCTGGCCGTACTGCATGTTCTGCCCTTGGCCATAGGGCTGTCCGTATGGCTGGCCTTGCGGCTGGCCTTGGGGCTGACCGTATTGGTTGTATTGCTGCTGTCCGTAATCCTGCCCGTACGCGTTCGGCTGCCCGTAAGGCTGTTGCGCGTTGTTGTCTTCAGGCTTGTTCCCGAAAGTCATGCCTGCTCCTTTTATCGATTTTCGATTAAATTTCATTGATGACTAAATTCTAAAGGGAGACTCTGGCAATTGGCTGAGTGTGAACAAAGAAAAATAGGGGAATAAAATTTCGTCGGCTCCTTTTCGACAAGGAACCGACGAAAGATTGTCAAACAACGGCTATTGCTGTCGCCGCATCGTCATTTCTTCGGGTCGAAGGCCTGTGAGGTCGGCGCTTCCTCCTGCTGGGGTGCACCGTTGATATCGCGGTGGATATTCTGCATCTGCGTTTCGATGTTCTGCAGGCTGCGCGCGCAATCAAGCAAGGTCTGCGAATGCTCGGTCAGTTTGGCGTCCGGAAGGTCGGATTTGTAGCGCAAAGCATGTTCGAGACTGGCCCAATAATCCATGGCGATGGTGCGGAACTGCACCTCGACCGGCGTGTAATGTTCCCCGGTGGAAAGGAAGACCGGCACTGCATAAATGACATGGAGGCTGCGGTAACCGTTCTGCTTCGGGCTTTTGATGTAGTCCTTGACGCGCAGCACCTGGATGTCGGACTGGCTGGAAAGGTAGTTGGCCACCGAGTAGACGTCGTCGCGGTAGTTGCAGATCACGCGGATGCCGGCCACGTCGAAGAGATTGTCGCGGATCGATTTCGTGCACATCGGCAGGTTGCGGCGTTGCAGTTTGCCGAGGATCGAATTGACGGATTTGAGCCTGCGTTCCATATGGTGGATGGGGTCATGCGCGAAATGGACATGAAACTCGCTGTCGAGCACTTCGAGCTTGGTGCTGATTTCGTACATCGCGCCTTCATAGACCTGCATCATGTCGATGAATGAGGTGATCTCCTCAGGCGGGAAGGCCGGTTTTTCCGGTTCTATACTGCCGGTTTCGGCTACTTTTTCGAGCCTTGCCTGTATCTCTGCGGTATTAATGCGTTCGTGTCGATCAAGTATCACGTCTTCCCATCTTAACGAGGGCTGCGTATCTAAACTGGACGTTTCCTTAAAAACCGGCGCAAAAATCATAGGTTATGCCCGCCGTTAGAATCGCCAATGAGAAGTTAATGTGACTTTTGAAAGGCGGAGGTATGGAGACGGATGGCAACGCGGCCCGTGTCGTTTCCATTATCGGGCCTACCGCTTCGGGCAAGACGGGCTTGGGCATCGCTTTGGCGCAGCGGCTTGATGAGCGCGGACAGCGTGCGGAAATCGTCAACGCCGACGCCTACCAGATGTATCGTTGCATGGATATCGGCACCGCCAAGGCGAGTCCTGAAGAGCAGGCTGCGGTCCCGCATCATTTGCTTGACGTCATTGGCCCCGGCGAGACCATGACCGTCGCGAGGTTCCAGAAGCTGGCACGTGGGGAAATTATTGACCTGCAGGGCAGGGGAGTGCGCCCGATTCTGGTCGGCGGTTCCGGCCTGTATGCGCGTGCGGCCATCGACGACATCTCATTTCCCGGTACCGACCCAGAGGTGCGTACGCGGCTCGAACGGCGTGAACAGACCGAGGGTGCCGGAGCGTTGTATGACGAACTGAAGCGCAGGGATCCCGAAGCCGCCGAACGTATGGACCCGCACAACGCCCGCCGCACCATCCGTGCGCTAGAGGTCATCGAGATCACCGGCAGGCCTTATTCTGCAAGCCTTCCGTGCTACCGCTATGTCATTCCGTCAGTCCAGATCGGCCTCGACCTGCCCCGTGAGGAACTGGATCGCCGTATCGATATCCGCACCGAGCAAATGCGTGAACAGGGATTCGTGGATGAGGTGCGGCGCATCCGCCCGCTCCTTGGCGTCACGGCTTCGCGGGCTCTCGGCTATTCGCAGATTGAGGCGTATCTCGACGGCGAGATGAGCGAGGACGAGGCGTTCGCCGATATCGCGCAGAAAACGAAGCGCCTGGCTCGCAAGCAGATGGGCTGGTTCGGCCGCGATCCGCGCATTCATTGGCTTGATGCACTTGACGACGATCTGGTGGCAAAAGCGCTCGATGTCATTACCCGTGCCGATGCCGGCGACTACGACGAGGCCGATGCCCAAGCCGACGGGCATCACATCACCCATCATCTGGGCGACATCGCCAACCAGTGAGAAAAGCGCCAAAAACGGCTGAAAATGATGCTTTTCGCACTGGTTGTGTGTGCTCAGTGTGCGGGGCCTTGATCCCAGCCGGAGATGAGGAAGATGCGGGTCGGGTTGGCCAGTCTGATGATTGAGGCGAACATGCGTTCCAGCCCCGAGATGTCGTGTTCAAACAGCGCAAGATTGGTTGCGTTTCGGTAGTTTTCAAACGTCACGGTGCCCCAGTTCAAATCCCAGCCCACTGCGTGTGTGAGTTCCGAAATGAACATGCGCAGCACCATTCCGTTGCCGTAGGCAAACGGATGCAGCGCGTTCAGCTCGTCGTAGATGCTTGCCAGAGCGCGGATGAAGCCGGCGCGATCAAGCCCGGCGAAATAGTTGCCATCGCCCAGTTGCGAGAAGATGTTGGCCGCACCGGTTTCGATAAGTGAAGGCGGGAAATAGGGGCTGGCTTGTCTGTGGTTCTGCTGTGTTTGATGATTGCTAGTCTGTTGTGATTGGGCCATTGTGGTTGCGAAATCACAACGTGTCGTGACATCGGCATTGCTGTGCGGTTTTCCGGTATTGATGTTGTCCTGTGGTGTTGCGGCATCGGTATCGCTACTTAGCGTTTCGGTATCGCTATCGTCGCGTAACTTTCCCGCCCTTGCCATTGCCCCGACGAACAGCCCGCGATGAATGATTTCCAGTTCGTCGAGCCCACCGCGAGCCGGCCATCCGTAATCGATGAGCCGAACGGAACGGGCGAAAATCCGGTCGTCGCGCAATTGTGATTCATCACGACTTTTGGCTCGGCTTCCGCTGTTGTCATCGTCAATACTTGGATCGGTACGTTTTATCGACGGATTTTTATCGTTGTCGTAAGGTCGGGTATTCTCGGGTCTCGATTCCACGGCTTTTCTGTGTTCTGTTTGGTTCTCAGGGACTCTCACGAAATCGGAAAGTCCCAGCGTCCCACGCTGATAGCCGTTTGCGGCTGCCACCATCGCGTCGCTTGGTACGATTGCGGAAAGCTCGCAGTTTTTATAGGAGAACGCGACGGCGCTCGCACGTTCGGCAGGGGTCATGACCATGTCTCCATCCTAAAGTGATGGGGGATATCCGGCTTGCGCGTCGTTATAAAACTGGTGGGAAACCGGAATATTCTGAAGTAATCTAATGTGTATTACAAGTTTATGCGAGAAAAGTAACTGGATAATTTGCCCCTTCATTTGAAAGGGTTGGGCAGGTTGGCGGCCCAACGCGCCCAAGGGGACGGGCTTGAAGTAGAATCACTGTTGTTATGGCACGTAAGACACAGACGAATGGCAAGAACGCAAAGACCCGTCGCAGCAAAGCGAACGGGTCTTCTTCGGATAGTCAAATGGCGGCAACGAAGGTCATGCCGCCTGCCGATGCCTCGTTCTTCGTTCGTCACGCCACGCTGTGTCGTATCGCCGGTTTCTTTGCGTTGGTCATTGTCGCCATCATGTTCTGCGCCTCCGAATGGTTCCATGTCGACGGGTTCCTGGGTCACTGGTTGCATATGGTCGCTGCAGGACTGTTCGGCGTGATGAGCGTGGTGCTGCCCGTCTTTTTGCTGGTTGTCGCCTATCAGGTGCTGCTGGATCCGGCCAAGCATAAGCGCAACCTGCGGCTGATTATCGGCTGTGCGCTGCTGTTTTGGTCGATCTGCTCGATTATCGACGCCATCGTCGCCTCTCCGACCCGAGATTTCAATATGGACGTGCTGCGCGGGGCTGGCGGTCTGCTCGGTTTTGCGTTAGGCTCGCCTTTGGCTTGGGGGCTTTCCAGCGTATTCGCCGTCATCATTTTCGTTGTCGTCGCGATATTCTCACTGTTGCTCATTGTCAGACTGGACATCACCAAGATTCCTGAGCGACTGCAAGACTGGTCGCAACGCCGAAAAAATGGTGATGTCGGCGAACGCGATGTCGATAGCGAAAATACCAGCGTGGATGCGCAAAGCGAGCAGTTCCCGAATGAAGTGCGTGTCGGTGACGAGACGTTGCAACTTGCCGAGGGTGTGCCTGCTCACGATGGCAGTGATGAAGAAAACGTGTCCGACGAAACCGAGCAACCCCGCAAGCGTGGTATCGGTGCGTTCTTCTCCCGTATTTTCGGTCATTCCGACAGTGATGACGGCGATGGCAAATTGGAACATTACGCCGGCGATGAGGCCTTCGACCGTGCTGCCGATCTCAACGGCCAAACCGATGAGACGCAGTTGATTGAGGGGCGTCGCCAGCCACTGGTTGACCCGGTTACCGGCGAACTTCAAAGCGTTGCAGGTTCTCCTGATGCCTTGTCGGTTGGTATGGCTGACGTCGGCGGTGAGGGCGTTGCCAATGCCGCAACACAGGCGTTGACGGGGAATGGTCAGCCGGGCGGTCTCGTCACCCCTCATGCGGCGAGTTCGACTGGTCCATACGGATCCAGCGCAGATCCTGACGTTCCGGCAACCGGTCATGCCGCTGATCCGTGGGCCGCGGTAGGCAAGGACGGCAGCGCTGCCGAGCCCATGCTGCCCCAGGTCAAGGGCATCGCCGGGGGAGCGGCCAACCTGCCCGCTTCCATTGCCAATCACGACGGCGATGATTCGGTGGCTCGTCACGAAGCTGAAAACGCCGCGGACGAAGAAGACAACAGGCCGTACCACCTGCCCAGTCTCGATATTCTGGTGAAAGGCAAGCCGCATCTCGCGCGCACGCAGGCCAACGACAACGTCATCAAGGCGCTGACCGCCACGTTCCACCAGTTCCACGTCGATGCCAAGGTCGTGGGTTTCCTGCGCGGCCCGTCGGTGACCCAATACGAGGTCGAGCTCGGCCCGGGCGTCAAAGTCGAGAAGGTCACCAACCTGCAGCGCAACATCGCCTACGCCGTGGCCTCCACCGACGTGCGCATCCTTTCGCCGATTCCCGGCAAATCCGCCATCGGCATTGAGATCCCCAACATCGACCGCGAGATCGTCCACTTGGGCGATGTATTACGTAGTGACAAGGCCATGAACGACCCGAACCCGATGCTCGCCGGCGTCGGCAAGGACGTCGAGGGCCATTTCGTCACCGCCGACCTCACGAAGATGCCGCATCTTCTGGTCGCGGGCGCCACCGGTTCCGGCAAATCGAGCTTCATCAACTCCATGTTGACTTCGATCATCATGCGAGCGACTCCCGAGCAGGTGCGCCTGATCATGGTCGACCCCAAGCGCGTCGAACTTTCCGCCTACGCCGGCATCCCGCACCTCTTGACCCCGATTATCACTGACCCGAAGAAGGCCGCGCAGGCGCTGGAATGGGTGGTCAAGGAGATGGACGCCCGCTACGACGACCTCCAGTATTTCGGCTTCCGCCACATCAAGGACTTCAACAAGGCCGTGCTCGCCGGCAAGGTCCACGCCCCGCTCGGCTCCAAACGCAAGGTCGCTCCGTACCCTTATATCCTCGTGGTCGTCGACGAGATGGCGGACCTCATGATGCTGGCCAAGAACGACGTCGAAAGCTCCATCCAGCGCATCACCCAGCTCGCGCGAGCCGCAGGCGTCCACCTCGTGCTCGCCACCCAGCGCCCGTCTGTAGACGTCATCACCGGTCTGATCAAGGCCAATATCCCTTCGCGTCTGGCTTTTGCCACTTCCTCGGCCACCGATTCCCGCGTCATCCTCGACACCACAGGCGCCGAATCGCTGATCGGCCAGGGCGACGCCCTCTTCCTGCCGATGGGTTCGGCCAAACCGATTCGCGTGCAGGGCTCGTGGGTCGGGGAATCCGAAATCCGCAAGGCCGTCGAATTCGCCCGTACCCAGCGCAAGCCGCACTATCGCGAGGACATCGAGGAGATGGCCAAGAAGGCCGAGGAGAACGAGACGCACCCCGACGAGGAAATCGGCGATGACATGGACACGCTCTTGGAGGCGGCCAAGCTCGTGGTCACCACGCAGTTCGGCTCCACCTCGATGCTCCAGCGCAAGCTGCGCATCGGTTTCGCCAAGGCCGGCCGCATGATGGACCTCTTGGAATCGCGCGGCGTCGTCGGCCCTTCGGAAGGCTCCAAGGCCCGCGAGGTCCTGGTTCAGCCCCAAGATTTGACCCAGGTCCTCGACTTCATCCAGGGCAAGACCAATGCCATCACACCGTCATCTTCAAACGGCAATGCGGAAGCGGCATAAACAGGTTTCGGTATCGTAGCCGCGCTAAGGTATTGGGTATGCAACAACGAGATGGGAAAAAATCGCTTCTGGACGGGTGGAACAGCCCGCCGAATCTGGTGACCTACACACGCATCGTGTTGGTCCTTATATTTCTCTGGGTCGATATCGCCGCTGGTCCGTGGGGTCAGCGCAGCCCGTGGATGCGTTTCGCCGCAGCAATGCTGTTCATCGTCGCCGCTTCGACCGACAAGCTCGATGGTTGGATGGCCCGCACATACAATCAGGTCACCGAACTCGGCAAGTTGATGGATCCCATCGCCGACAAACTGCTGATTTGCTCGGCGCTTATCGTCGCCTCTGTTTTCGGCGAGGTGCCGTGGTGGGTCACCGCCCTCTTCCTCATCCGCGAAATCGGCATCACGGTCATGCGTTTCTTCGTCATCGACACCGGCGGCAAGGTCATCGCCGCCGAAAAAGCAGGCAAATACAAGACCCTGACCCAGTGCATCGGCTTGGGCATGCTCCTGATGCCGGTCTGGGCGCTCTCTTCGAAGATCACCAATCCGGGTCTGGTCGCCTTCGCCGGCGGTATTCCGGCGTTCTCGCATATCGGTGCGGGCGTTCCCGTTTGGTGGTTCTGCTACTACAGCGTAACCGATTTGCTGATTTTCATTGCGCTCATTCTCTGCCTCTATTCCGGTTACATTTATGTCCGCAATGTGGTGCGGGCGCGAAAAACCAAGTAAGAGCTTGTAAAATCTGCCCCGAACCAATTACTTACCGAATGGTAAGAGGGTTTGGGGGCATTCTTATAGTTCGGATACCGGATATCCTCGGTATCTTATAGATTGCCCATTGAAGGAGGAAATATGCCTCAATACGCGGAAACGCCTGATGGTGACTCACTGGCGATACAGGGTTTCGAAGGCATGGTTCCAAGCGGTTCGCTCTCCGAAATCCAGGCGAGTTGCGATGAATTGGCTGCCCGTATTCTTGACAGGGCCAAGGCTCACGGGTGGAAGATCGCCGCGGCCGAATCCTTGACGGGCGGGCTGTTGGCGGATGCCTTCGTGCGTATTCCCGGAGCTTCCGACGTCTTCCTCGGTTCCGCCGTGACCTACGACATCAACGCCAAAGCGAGCGTGCTCGGAGTGGACGCCGACTTGCTTGCCCGCGAGGGTGCCGTGCATCCTGAAGTGGCCCGTCAAATGGCTTTTCTTACCTCCCGGTTGTACCGCCAGAAGGAATATGGTGATAAGGTTCTGGGATTATCGACCACAGGTGTGGCCGGTCCGGGCCCTGACGGCAGCAAACCTGCAGGGCTTGTCTATATCGGTATCAGTGTTCCCGCTAACAGTAATACCGATATCCGTCGGGCGGTCGCGGCCAAGCTGCGGCTTTCCGGCTCGAGAGAAGAGGTTCGGAAACTTACGGTACTTAACATATTGCGGTTTGTGACGCAGCTCACAACGCTCACAGAGGAATAAACTTCCCTCTTAGCTGTTGATGAAAGTGACAACAACAGCACAAGGTAAAGAGGGGTGGCGTAATGGAAACGATGACTCGACCACAGGAGCAGATGGGAATGAACACGCTTGCATCAGGGGCAACGCGCCCAAGCAATGCGCGCAACAGGGACTTGACCCCTGCTCAAAAGCGCGCAGTGGCTTTCGCGCAACAACAGGTTTTAAAGGCGCGTGCCGCCAAGAAGGCGAAGGATGAACGCCAGGCGGTACTCAACAGGATGTGGCAGGAAGAGGATGCCGAGCAGTCCAAGCCCAGGGCGGCCGCGCGCAAGCACGACACCGAGGGTGAAAGCCGCGACATCTCGTTGCGCGAGGCCATCGGCCACGTGTTGCGCGACCTGCGTACCCGCGACCACAAGACCCTGCGTGAGGTCAGCGAAAAGGCCGGCGTCTCGCTCGGATATCTTTCCGAAGTCGAACGCGGGCAGAAGGAGGCCAGCTCCGAACTGCTGGCGTCCATCGCCGAATCGCTGGGCCTGAGCACTTCGCAGATGCTGCGTATGGTGGCGGATTATCTCGACTACAACGAGTCCTGACCCGCGGTTTTACCACATGATTGAAGGGCCCACCGGTTTACAGCCGGCGGGCCCTTTGCTGTTATAGGAATTTTGCGAATAGGTTCGTATTCGTCTGCGCTGATAGACTGAGCGGCGTGAAAGAACGTGAATTTTGGCAATTGCTGGAAGAGGTGCTCGGCAGGACGTACGGACGTTCGCTGGCGCGCGATCAGGTGCTGACGGCGCTTGACGACATGACGGTGGTCGAGGCGCTCGCCGACGGGGTGGAACCTCGCGTTGTATGGAATGTGTTATGCGACCAGCTGCAGATTCCGGATTCTAGGCGCTGGGGCAAGGACCACAATGCGCCGCCGCTGCCGGCGAAATAAATTTTTGTTGCGAATCGGGCTGTGATTTGTTTCGGCGCGTCTATTCGAACAAATGTTCGTATGTTGCTCTATGATTATTTTTGACAGCAAGAACGAATAAACGGGGTTATGGGCTCAAAAGCCCGGAAAACCACGGCGTGTCGAAAAGGCAATCATTCGACCACATAACCCCGTTCAGCTTGCATTGATGACGGATTGCTCCGTATTCTGGTAGTGCAGGAGCGGACGTAAAGGAGAACGATGGCACAGCAATCAAAGACCGCGAAAGGCGGCAAAGCCAAGAACGCCGAGCCTCAGGCCAATGGCGAGCATGGTATCGACCCGCGCAAACAGGCGGCACTCGACACCGCGCTGAAGCAGGTCGAAAAAGACTTCGGCAAGGGTTCCGCAATGCGTCTTGGCGACAAGCCGGTGCAGAACGTCGAGGTTATTCCCACGGGGTCCTTGGCGCTCGATATGGCACTTGGTATCGGAGGCCTGCCGCGTGGCAGGATCGTCGAGATCTATGGCCCGGAATCTTCCGGCAAGACCACGTTGGCTCTGCATGCCGTGGCCAATGCGCAGAAGGCCGGGGGAGTGGCTGCGTATATCGACGCGGAACACGCACTCGACCCGGTCTACGCCAAGAAGCTTGGCGTAGATACCGATCAATTGATCATCTCCCAGCCAGATAACGGCGAGCAGGCGCTTGAAATCGCCGATATGTTGGTACGCAGTGGTGCGCTTGATGTCGTCGTCATCGATTCGGTCGCGGCTTTGGTACCAAAGGCCGAAATCGAAGGCGAGATGGGCGATAGCCATGTCGGTTTGCAGGCCCGTCTGATGAGTCAGGCGCTGCGCAAGATGACCGGTGCGTTGGCCCAGTCCAACACCACCGCCATCTTCATCAATCAGCTGCGTGAGAAAATTGGTGTCTTCTTCGGCAGTCCGGAGACCACGACCGGTGGCAAGGCCTTGAAGTTCTATGCTTCCGTGCGTCTTGACATCCGCCGTATCCAGACCTTGAAGAACGGTGACGAAGCCATCGGCAACCGCACCAAGGTCAAGGTCGTCAAGAACAAGATGGCTCCGCCATTCAAGTTCGCCGAGTTCGACATCCTCTACGGGGAGGGCATCTCCAAAGAGGGCTCGGTGCTCGACATGGCCCTGCAGTGCGATGTCGTCAAGAAGTCCGGTTCATGGTTCACTTATGAAGGCGACCAGCTGGGGCAAGGGCGTGAGAATGTCCGTCAGTTCCTCAAAGACAACCCGGCGCTGACCGACGAGATTGAGCATAAGGTCAAGGTCAAGTATGGCCTGATTCCAGACGATTCCAAACCCGATGATGGAGGCGATGGCGAAGCTGCTGACAGCGAGCAGGGTTCGACTCAGCCCGGTGCCAATGGCAGCGCTGGCGCTTCTGATGGTGGAGGGAACGCCTCGTCGTCTGATTCGGGTTCGAAAGCCTGACCAACCGGAGTCGACTCGATGATCAGCGTTGAGGAATTTCTACAAGGCCGTCATTTGTCTGATGCGGTATCCGACGGTGACGGTCATGCTCCAGCTGATGCCAGCCCTGTTGTTGAAGCCCAGAAGGGCGATGGCGCAATATCGTCTGATTCAGATTCGGTTGTGGTCGGTGCAAATCCAGTGGTATCCGGCTTGCAGGCTGGCAAGGCGGACGACACGGCATCAGGACGGAACCGCAAGCCGATGCGGTCCAGGCGCCCCAATCGGGCGCATACCCATGCCGTGGCGGTGACCAGCAACTACACCAGCGGATTTGGTGGCAGCCTTGATGCCGAGGACGTGTCTAATGGACGGCCTCAAAGGCGCAGAAAATACGGCAAATACGGTAAGGGACGGGGCAATACCCGTTATCGCAAATACCGCACTGGAGGACCAACCAAACGTGTGCCGGACGATCCAGCCGACGTGGATGCCTGTCGTGAGGCGGCATTGACACTTTTGGATGCTGCGGCGCGTTCTTCCGGTGCATTGATCAAACGTTTGGTTGACAAAGGCTATGATTCGGTCGTCGCTGAAGATGTGGTGATGCGTCTGGTCGATGTCCATCTCATCGATGACGAGGACTATGCGCGTTCTGTCGTACGTAGCTGTGCCGGGCGGATGCTCGGTTTCCGGGGAACCGTTATGGAGCTCAAACGCAAAAGCGTCGATGACCGGCTGGCGCAGGAAGTGGCGAACGAAGCCCGCGAACAAGGCGTGTTCGAAGATGCCGCCTGGCAGCTGGGGCGCAAGGTAGCAGCAAAGACGGAAGGCCTGGAACATGAGGTCCGTCGCCGTCGTTTCTGGAGTGCCGGAGGACGAAAAGGCCATGACCCGGAAACGTTGCGCCGTGTCGCCCACGAGCTGTTCGACAAAGAGTGAAGTGAGACCTCGTATACCCCGGGTTCTGTCGTGTGTCGCCACACGGACGGTCATCCATCTCGACCTGACGTCGCCGCCAGGCTCCAGCAGCCTACCCGAAGGCCGGGCGAGCAACCCGTGCCGGAATCAAAGTTCCGACGTGCCTTCTGCTTGGCCTTGCTCCCGATGAGGCTTGCCAGCGGCCATCTGTTGCCAGTGGCCCGGTGGTCTCTTACACCGCCGTTTCACCCTTACCCGATTGCTCGGGCGGTCTGTTTTCTGTTGCGCTTGCTCTCAGGTCACCCTGGGCGGACGTTATCCGCCATCGTGCTCTATGGAGCCCGGAAGTTCCTCAGCCGGTTCGGACAAGCCAAACGCGGCCGCGACCATCAAGAGGTCTCACAAACACACGATTATAGCAAAGCGTGCCACGTGGCGTTGCGGAAAAGCGAACGGCGTATTTTTCGGGCAACACTCAGCTTCTCTCAAGGTAAGACGCTAGACTGGAACTAGCAGCACAGCAGTAACGTGGCTGCTGGCACATCAGGCGGGGCAGACCCGCCGAACCTAACAGGAGGTCGACCATGAATATTGTCGTCACCGGACGTCACATGCAAGTCAATCAAAAGTTCCGTGATGTCGTGGACACGAAGATGAAGCGTGTCACGTCGATTGCCCCGGACGCCGCTCGCGCCCAGATCGTCGTGTCTCGCGAAGGCAACCCACGCCAGGCCGACACCGCCAAGCGCGTCGAGATCACCATCGAAGCCGGTTCCACCGTGGTGCGCGCCGAAGCTTCGAGCTCCGATGAATACAGCGCTCTCGATATTGCCCTGGACAAGCTGACCCTGCGTCTGCGCCGCGTGCGCGACCGCCGCAAGAGCCATCGCCCCACCCGCAAGGAACAGAAGACCGTCGATATGGGCGTCGTACCAGTCGGCGAGCCCCTCAACACGGAGCCCACCGCGTTGCAGGAGCCGGAAGAGATGGAGCATCCGCTTTCCACCGACCTCGGCCCGGGCGAGAGCGTCGAGGTACAGGTCGGGGATACCCCGATCGTCATCCGTCGCAAGCTGCATATCGCCGAGCCGATGACCATCGACGAGGCGCTCTATGAGATGGAACTTATCGGTCATGATTTCTTCCTCTTTGTCAACAGCGAGACCAATCGTCCCTCCGTTGTCTATCGTCGCCACGGCTGGAGCTATGGTGTCTTCGAGATCGACACTGCAGAAAACGTCAAGAAGGCGCACAAGGCCGCCAAGAACAAGAAGTAGTTTCGTTTGGATTCCCTTTCGTGACGTCCAATGCCAGAAGTCTTGACGGATAGGGGTTTTACGCAAGCGGAATCCATCAATCGAATTTCATCGGCCCACCGGCAATCAGCCGGTGGGCCGATTCATATCAAGTTGAAAATTATCGTATTTTATAGGGAAGTATCGCGGATATGGCGGAAAATCTGCGCCGTCGCGTAAGATAAACGATAGTCTGTGCCAAGCCTCGGTTGGCTTGGTCTTGCTCGTTTATGGGAAACGAACTAGGGAGCGAAATTGGTAGATATCGTCGACAAGGCCCTCCGTATGGGCGAAGGCCACCAGATCAAGAAGCTTGAGAATGTGGCCAAGGCGACTAATGCGCACGAGGACGAGATTGCGGCGCTCAGCGACGAGGAACTCGCCGGGCAAACGGCGAAGTTCAAAGAGCGTCTCGACAACGGCGAGGATTTGGACAAGCTTATGCCCGAGGCTTTCGCCACGGTGCGCGAAGTCTCCAAGCGTACACTCGGCCAGCGGCACTTCGACGTGCAGCTGATGGGCGGTGCGGCCCTGCATTGGGGCAACATCGCCGAAATGAAAACCGGTGAAGGCAAGACCTTGGTCGCCACGCTTCCCGCGTACTTGAACGCCTTGGAAGGCAAGGGCGTCCACATCGTCACCGTCAACGACTACCTCGCCAGCTACCAGAGCGAGCTGATGGGCCGTATCTTCCGTTTCCTGAAAATGAACGTCGGCTGCATCATCACCGACCAGAAGCCTGCGGAACGCCGCAAACAGTACGAGGCGGATATCACCTACGGCACCAACAACGAGTTCGGCTTCGACTACCTGCGTGACAACATGGCGTGGGAGAAGAGCGAGCTGGTGCAGCGTGGCCATCATTATGCCATCGTCGATGAGGTCGACTCCATTCTTATTGATGAGGCCCGTACGCCTCTGATTATTTCTGGCCCTGCCGAAGGCGGCGTCACACGCTGGTACCGCCAGTTCGCCAAGCTTGTCACCAAGCTGACGCGTGATGAGGACTACGAAGTCGACGAGAAGAAGAAGGTCGTCGGCATCCTTGACCCGGGCATCACCAAGGTCGAGGACTTCCTCGGCATCGACAACCTCTATGAGCCCAGCAACACCGCGCTGATCGGCTACCTGAACAACGCCATCAAGGCCAAGGAACTCTTCCTGCGCGACAAGGACTACGTCGTCACTGGCGGCGAGGTGCTCATCGTCGACGAACATACCGGCCGTGTGCTTCCCGGCCGTCGTTACAACGAAGGCCTCCATCAGGCCATCGAGGCCAAGGAAGGCGTCGAGGTCAAGGCCGAGAACCAGACGTTCGCGACGATTACCTTGCAGAACTACTTCCGTATGTACGACAAGCTCGCGGGCATGACCGGTACGGCAGAGACCGAAGCCGCCGAGTTCATGAACACCTACAAGCTGGGCGTGCTGCCAATTCCGACCAACAAACCGATGATCCGCGTCGATCAGGACGATCTGATTTACCGCACCAAGAAGGAAAAGCTCACCGCCATCATCAAGGATGTCGCCAAGCGCTACAAGAAGGGCCAACCGGTTCTGCTCGGCACCGCTTCCGTCGAATCCTCCGAAGTCGTTTCCTCGCTGCTTGACGTGGCGGGCATTCCTCATCAGGTGCTGAACGCAAAGCACCACGAGAAAGAGGCGGCGGTCGTCGCAGTCGCCGGTCGCAAGGGCGCCATCACCGTGGCCACCAACATGGCCGGCCGTGGTACCGACATCATGCTCGGCGGCAACGTCGAGTTCCTCGCCGACCAGAAGCTCAAGAGCGAAGGCTATTCCGCGGACGATACTCCCGAAGAGTATGAGAAGCGTTGGCCCGGAACCTTGGCCGAGATGAAGGATCAGGCCAAGGACGAACACGAGGAGGTCACCAAGCTCGGTGGTCTTTATGTGCTCGGCACCGAACGCCACGAATCCCGTCGTATCGACAACCAGTTGCGCGGTCGTTCCGGGCGTCAGGGCGACCCGGGCGAATCCCGCTTCTACCTGAGCCTCGAAGACGATCTGATGCGCCTGTTCAACACCCAGCTTGTGGCGCGCGTTATGGCCAAGGGTCTGCCGGAGGGCGAGCCCATCGAGTCCAAGAGCGTCTCCAAGGGCGTGCGCACCGCGCAGAAGTCCGTGGAATCCCGCAACTTCGAAATGCGTAAGAACGTCCTCAAATACGATGACGTGATGAACAAACAGCGCAAGGTCATCTATTCCGAACGTCAGGCCGTGCTGCGCGGCGTCGATATTCACCAGGATATCCTGCGCTTCATCGACGAAACCGTCGAAAGCTACATCAAGGGCGCCAACAACGGCAGCGACAAGCCTGACGAATGGGATTGGGATGGCCTGTTCAGTGCGCTGAAGACGGTGTATCCGATTTCCGTTGAAGAGGACGACGCCAAGAAGAAGGCGGAAGGTCTCAAAGGCGAAAAGGCTGTCGACGCCGTCAAGGAATTCATCGTTGACGACGCCAAGAAGCAGTATGCCGGCTACGAAGACAAGATCGGTGCCGACGGGTTGCGCGAGCTCGAGCGTCGCGTTGTACTTGCGGTGCTCGACAAGAAGTGGCGTGAACACCTTTACGAGATGGATTATCTGAAGGACGGCATCGGCCTGCGTGGCATGGGCCAGCGTGATCCGTTGGTCGAATACCAGCGCGAAGGCTTCCAGATGTACAACAAGATGATTGACGCCATCAAGGAGGAGAGCATCCAGTTGCTCTTCCACGTCGACATCCAGCAGGTGGCCAAGACCGAGGACACCGAAGCCGAAACCGATCAAGCCGAGGCCTCCGCCGAGGATGAGGCTGTCGATGCGGCCGCGCAAGCCGCCGGAGTCGGGTCTGTCGATGACGGTGAATCCTCGGAATCCCAAGCTACGGTCGCCTCTGCTCCGGGCGATCCCGATGCCGCCGATGAAGATGCAGAGGAAGCCGATATCGCCGAAACCGAAGAGAGCGACGAAGGCAATCCTGAGCCCAGTATCGTGGGCCCGGAGCCGATGAGCCACGCCGAAGGCAAGGTTCCGGCCAGCAAGCGTCCGAAGGCCGAAGAACTCAAGAGCCCGTGGTCTGACGGCAGGACGTTCCCGAGCACCAAGAAGAACGATCCTTGCCCCTGCGGCTCGGGTCGCAAGTACAAGATGTGCCATGGACAGAACGAAAAGAAGTGAAGTTCGTGATGGGTATTTGTTAGCTGTGGGCTAGCGGATACAGGAAAACGGTGGTTGACAGAGAAATCTGCCGACCACCGTTTTTATTTGTCGTCGATCTGTTTGGTGTTAAGACGCAGTCGTTCAGACCCGCGACCCGTCATCGTAATAATCCGTCTGGGTTTGATGGAATCCCTTATGTTTGGTAAGAAGTCCCACTCCGCCAATTAGCGCACACAGACCGAAAACGAGGCCCATGATGCCAGCGAATCTGGGGAAGAAGACCGCAGCGATCAGGCCGGCGATGCCAACGACCAGCAATCCCCAGAACACGACCTTGACCGGGTCGGGATGGCCCAGATCGGGATTCGGCGGCGTGAAATCGTCGGAGCTGTCCATGACGTTATCCGTGTCGAGCCAGCTGGAGCCTTCGAAATCACGGGGCCCGCGAGGTTTTGACGACGAGGATGACGAAGAAAAACCATTGGCGAAGGAATCGGGCGTGATGTCCTCAACGGAGAGCAGGGCCTTCTTTTCCTCTCGCTTTGCACGTTTTTCGAAACGTTTGGCGTTGCGCGAGCTGCTGATGTCGCCGAGATCGTCGGCGTGTTCCGCCTCGAATTGTTTCCAGGCTTCCTCCTCGGCGGCAGCACCAGAGCGGGTGTCCTGTTTGCTTCCGCGCCCACTCGATACGGCGTTGGAACCGGCACCGGAATTGGCGCCGTCTCGCTTGTCGTCACTGTTGTTGCTATCCTTGAGGCTAGTCATACCGACCACTCTAACCCAGCGGCCGGCCAATTGTGCGGTACGTGCACGCCTGTGAGGCGGACACGAACCAGGGAGGGAAGAGCTCGTGCTCTATTGGTTCTTTGTCAAGGGACTTGGCCCGCTTGCCCGTTGGCGTATGCACCCTACAGGTGTCGGCGTCGAAAACATCCCCAAAACCGGCGGCGGCATCATCGCATCGAACCATCTGGCCGTCATCGACGACGCGCTGATCCCGCTGACCAGCCCGCGCATGATTCATTTCATGGGCA
Organism: Bifidobacterium sp.; assembly: GCA_024104275.1. GTDB lineage: Bacteria > Actinomycetota > Actinomycetes > Actinomycetales > Bifidobacteriaceae > Bifidobacterium. The sequence goes on along the minus strand of JAGGHK010000001.1, from coordinate 710,733 downwards.
AAGCCGAGTATTTCGAGGGCAAAGGAATCAAAGGCAAGTTCATCAAATGGTGGTTCACCTCCGTTGGCGTCTTCCCGGTGGACCGTTCCGGCGGTTCGAAATCGCTCGGAGCGTTGGCCCATGCCCGCGAAATCATCGAGGATGGGCATCTTTTCGGCATCCACGTGGAAGGCACGCGCAGCCCCGACGGAAGGCTCTATCGTGGACACACCGGTGTGGCCAAACTTGCGCTGGAAACCGGTTGCAGCATCATTCCCACTGCCGTCATCGGCAGCAGGAAGATTCAGATGCCCGGCCAGGTCATCCCCAGCTCGGGGCATACCAAGGTGGTTTACGGTAAGCCGATTGCCGTCAAGAAGGTCGATCCCGACACCATCACCCACGAAGAGCTGCGCGAGCTGACCGATCATGTCATGGCCGAAATCGATAAGCTGAGCGGGCAGGAATATGTCGACGAATATGCCCAGACCGTCAAGGCGAGGATGAAAAAGGCGCAGGAAACCAAGCAAATCGCTGCGGCAAAGTAACGATAAAGACAAACGGGTTCCGTCAGGAATCGAGCATTGTCAGATTCGGCGAATAACTCTTAGACCACGGTAAGCGTGATGACGGTGGGGTTGCCGTCATTGCCGCGCACACGGACCTGCGCCCCCGGATCGGGGGACTGGAAACGGACCTGATGGGTAAGGTCGCCCAGAGGCGCCGAAATCTTGACTTTCAGGCCCAAAGCCTCCAGCGTTTTCTGCGCGTCGCCTTCGTTCTTGCCGCGCACATCGGGAATGGTCACCGTTTCGGGCCCTTTGGAGACCACAACGTCGACTTTGTCGCCCCAATGCATTTGCGTGCCGGCCTTGATCGAAGTGGAGACGATGGATCCGGCAGGCACCGAATCATTGAACGCTTCGGTGTAGTTCGGCTTGAGTTTCGCGTCGTTGAACGCGGCCTGTGCGTCATCTTTCGAACGCCCGATCACGTCGGGCATGCTCACCGGCATCGGCCCTTTGGAAAGCACGAGCGTGACCTTGCTGTTATGCGCAATCGTTGTTCCGGGATTGGGAGAGATGGATTTCGCGGCTCCCTCGGGAAGGTCTTCGGAGTATTCGTCCTTGCTTTCGTTGTGGACGATATTGGTGAAACCGGCTTGGGAGAGCGCCTCCATCGGCTTCTTGCCATCGGAGCTCGACTGGTCGAGGATATCCTTGGGAATGGTGATGTGACGGACGCCCTTGGAGACGACCACCTTGAGTTTCGCGTTGGTTCGCTTGCTCACGTGGCCTCCCACGTTGCCGGGATCAGTGGAGATGACCGAGCCCTTGTCGACTTTGTCGCTGAATTGCTCAGAGACCTCGTAAGGAACTCCGGCCACCTTGAGAGTGCTTTCGTACGGTTTCCATTTGACATCGGTGATACGGCACACGCTGTTGTTCGCGCAGTTCAGGTCTTCGGGCTTCGGCACGCTGTAGTAGCTGCCGGGGCCGAGGAAATACCACCATGCCACGCCGCAAGCCGCGAGCACGGCCAAAAGTGCCAGGATGATGGTGACGATGACCGCCGGTTTGCGCAATTTCGAACGCTTTTGAGACTTGGTTTTGGCGGCAGGATTATCGCCCGCCAAATCCTCGGTCTGTGCGGCAACAGGCGCGTCCATCAGGCCGATGGTCATGGTCGGATTGTTCACCGCGGCCGTGCCATCATTGGCCAGCGTCCGTCCGTTGATGGTCTGCGTGGCCGCGTTGGGTGCGGATTGGCGTTCGTAAGTGCTGCTTGCCGGCATGGCTTGGGTCGCGCCGAATGGAGGTGTCTCGCCAGCAGAAGTCGCCGTATCCGGTGAAGACTCGCGGGTGGCGAAAACGTTGGAAGTGCCGGGAATATCTGGAGTGCCGGAAGGTTCATATATCGAGGATGTTGCCGATGCCGCATCGGGCTGCGCTGCGGTTGAATGTATTGCGTTTGTGCTGGTGGAGGGGGTAGGCGGCGCTGGCACTTCGGTTTGATGGTTGGCTGGTTCGTTTACCGGATTCGCAGTATATGAGGCGGTGTCTCCGGATTCGTTGTGGGCGACACGGGAAGGCGTGGTGTTGACAGCGGCGAAAGCCGGCGGTGCGGCGGTGCCGACAAGCGGGGAAGTGGTGCCCCTCGTCCCGGTTTCGGCATTGTCATCTTGCACAACATAGCGGTATTGCCATCCGTCGACCCCGATACGCGAGCTCAGCGCTTTGAGTTCTTGTAGCGCGGCGGCGGCATCGACAGGACGACCTTCGACGGAGCGCGCCGTCAAATGGCCCACAAAGGCCGAAATGGAGGGGTCGATGCCCGGGCAGACGGTTTCAAGCGCCGGCACGTCTTCATGGACGTGTTTGAAGACCATCGTCACCGGGTTGTCCGAAGTGAACGGCACGCGCCCGGCAAGCATTTCCCAGGCCATGATTCCGACGGAATAAAGGTCGCCTTGCGGGGTGGCGAGATTGTTTTCGATCATTTCCGGAGCCAGATACGCCGCCGTTCCCAAGAGCATGCCGGTGGTCGAAAGCGTCGCCTCGCTCATCGCCTTGGCCAGTCCGAAATCGGTGATCTGCACCCGTCCGCGGTCGTTGAGCAAAATGTTCTCTGGCTTGATGTCGCGGTGTACCACGCCGGCGCGATGTGCGCTCGCGAGCCCGTCCAAAGTCTGGGAAATGATACGCACCGTCTCGTGGACGCTGAACGTGCCGCGCTCGTTCATTTCGTGGCGCAGATTGACCCCGTGCACATATTCCATCACCAGGTAGTCGCGTCCGCCGGCCGTTCCGGAATCGTAGACCTGCACGATATGCGGATTGCTGATGGCGGCGGCGCTGCGGGCCTCGCGGTGGAACCGGGCGACGAACTGGTCGCGGTGCGGGCCTTGCGCCAACTGCGTGTGCATCACCTTGATGGCCACGACGCGTTCAAGCCGTTCGTCCTTCGCCTTGTAGACCGTAGCCATGCCGCCGTCAGCAATCGGGCCCAGGACGCGGTAACGCCCGTCGATCAGCTGGGTTTGCGGCTCGTTTTCGGCTTCGCTCATGACTTGGTTGCGTTCCTTGGCTATTGATGGGTACGAATGTCTCAATATTACATGCCGCAAGGTACGGGAAGGATTCCCGGCAAAAAGCTGCAGGTGTATTACCTTAGTTCGTCGGGAATGAAGCGTGCGCAGGCAGCTATGAGTGTCTCGTGGCTTGCGAAGACCATATTTGTGTTGTCGATGGCGTTTTTCGTTTGTTGCCAAAGATTTCGGATGCGTTTGCGCGAGGAATCGATGGCACCGGTCGAGGCGAAGAGGCCAAGTACCGTATGCACTTCGTCGTCGGTTCGGTTGGGTTGCCGGTAAACGCGAATCAGTGTGTCCTGATCCGTCTCGTCTGCTGCCTGCAGCGCGTCGGCGAGCAGAACGGTGTGTTTGCCTTCGCGGATGTCTCCGCCGACGGGTTTGCCGATGGATTGCGGGTTGCCAGTCGCGTCGAGTAGGTCGTCGGCCAGCTGGAAGGCGACGCCTAAAGGCAACCCGATGTCGTGTGCGGCCTGCTGGGCGGTTTTCGGCGTCATCCCCGCCGCGCAGAGTCCGAGCTCGAGCGGGGCGATGGTGGTGTAGCTCGCGGTCTTCCATGCGAAGACGTTGAGTGAAGCGTCGATGAGTTCGTTTGGCTGCTTCAAACTGATGGTTTCCGCGGCAAGATCAAGTGTCTGGCCGATTTCAACGGCCCGCTGCATTTGAAGGAACATGTGCAGGTTTTCATTGGCATGGTGCAGGGACGGGCTTTCAAGGGCGGTTGCCGCGATGTCGGCGGAGGCTGTGGCAAGCATGTTGCCGAGCATCAGTGCCAATCCGGTTCCGAAATTGTTGGGTTTGTTTTCTCCCTGCAAGGCGACGTGGGCGCTGGAACGGCCCCGGCGCAGCGGCGAATCGTCGATGATGTCGTCGTGGATCAACGCGCTGGTCTGGTAGATTTCGATGGCGCAAGCCAGATCGAGCATAGCTGGGGAAGTTTTGTCAGCAAGGTTGCCGCCATGGGCGCTGTTGTTGCCGATGGCATTATTTGTGTTACTGTTTTGCGTTTCTGGTTGATTTTTTAGAACCGGTTTCCCCGTGGCTTGCTCATCAATGCTGTAGGCACGGAACGCAGACAAAGCGAGAAGCGCCCGGAGCCGTTTGCCGCCGCGGTTGGCGGTCAGGCCTTCGTCGAAGACTGCTTGCAAGGTCGGTTGCAGGTTCGTTGTCACATTATTGTGGTCGTTCTTGCGCATCCATTCCTTGCACAGTTCCGCGATGCGTCGGTCGACGACACGGTTATCCATACTTGCTTGCATAAGTCCCAAGATTATCCACATCAGCCTACTTGACTATTCACATCGCGGTATGAGGTCGAAGAATGGCGGATTTCCAACGTTCACAAGCGTCCGACCACAGTGGCCGAAATCGGCACGGAAAAGAGACGAAGTGTGCCATAGTGGATCGGACAAGATGTTTTATCCGTTTTCTGGCAAGTAACAGCAAAGACGGAATTTACACAAGAAATAACAAAGGAGCGATCATGGCAAAAAATATAAAGAACATATCAACGAAGTCGAGCGGCAAGACATCGCAATCTCATCAGGCAACGAGGCCTTCAGGTTCGCGCTCGCCTCATGTGACGAACGGCCGGGGGAAACCGACAGTTGGCAGTGGTCCGGCTTGCGGAAACAAAGGGGCGTCTCGGTCTCGGAAACGGGCGATGACCCGCATGCCGATACATGTATTGGCACCAAGTCACGATAAAAACCAAGCACAGGATCTTCACCGTGACCAACGAGACCTGTTTGACAAGGACATCAATCTGGACGCCGTAAATGAGCATGCCATCGAAGCCGCAATGGCGCGGTATGCCGCCCAAGCCGCCGACACCGGCGAAGATTTTGAAGAGGAAAGCGAAATATCGCAAGAATACCATGAGTTTCAAAACCCTCAATTGGAAGCCTTGGCCCAACGATTGCAAGAATGCAAAATGGAAAAAGGCATCGCAAAAGCGAACCGTGAATGGCTCAATGAACCGTTTGGCGAATGGAACGAGAATCTGTGCAATCATGTCCACAGTATGTCGAAACCCCATGCGCTGGCGATCTGCGTGGCCATGGCGGATATGCTTTCCTCGCGCGACGCCCTGATCATGTCATTGGTGGGGGCGAAGAATGCGAAAATCGGGGTCAAGGCGATGCTCGATCTGGCGGCCGAACCTCACGATCCGGGCAACGTCATTCGTCTTTACCGGCTTTTGGATGCGGCCTTCAACGATGCGGACGCCTCACCTGACCTCGAACGCTGCACTTGCGGAATCGATATGCTTGTCGGCATGGCTGGTCAGGTCTGTGGCCGTTTCGAGGTTCAGCCGTTGACTGTTGCCGCATACGGGTCATGGTGGGTGGGCAGCGATGATGCTCTGGATTATGCCACCGAAGCCCTTTGTCTGGACGAACAATGCACGCTTGCACGCATTATCTGCTCTGCGATAAACCAAGGTCTGTGTCCGGCCTGGAGAATGTAAAACCCGTAAAGTCGTTCTTTGGCCTCGGCAAAACCGCAGGTTGCGATCTTTGAAAATTTCCGATGGGCATTTTCGTGTTCATTGATGGAGCCATTTGTTGACAATGGGAATAATCGTCCTTGTTTGATGGTTGACTTCTATAGTCACTGGTTTTGTAATGTGGTGGATTCGCGCCCTCTTTAGGCGTGGAAATAATTATCATTCACTTGAGGAGGGTACGTTTGGCCAAGAAGGAACAGGCAACAACCGTAGAGTCTGAGCAAAGCGAGGATACCAAGGACAGCAAGGTTACTCGTAAGTCGAAGGCCACCCGTTCGTCTTCTTCAGGTGCAACGCATAAGGCGACGGCCAAAACGAAAAAAGCGAAGAAAACCACTGCTGTAAAAAAGACGTCGAAAAAGGCTAAGAAGGATGAAGAAGTAGCCAAGGAAGAAAAAGTCGATACCACTGACATCGACGAGAATTCCGAGGATATTTCAGATGATCAGGACCTTCAGGACGCGGACCTCGAAGATGCCGACGACGTTGAGGAAGTAGACGAGGACGAGAATTTCGACGATTTGTCGGATGATTCCTCCACCTTGCCTGATGATGACGACGAAGACGAGGACGAGAATTCCGAGCCTGAGGACGATGATGATGAGAGCGACGAAAGTGCGGCTTCCCATCACAAGCCTGCTGAGCTGCCGAAGGCCAAAGGCGCATTCGTTGTCAGTAACAATGATGACGACGATGACAATCTGACCCCCTCCGGCAACCCGAAGCGCCGTGTGGTCGCCGCCGGTGCCACCGCCGATCCCGTCAAGGACTACCTCAAGCAGATCGGCCGCGTAAGCCTGCTGAACGCCGAGCAGGAAGTCGATCTTTCCGAACGCATCGAGGCCGGGCTGTACGCCCAGCATCTGCTCGATACCCAGAGCGAGGGCATGGACTTCAAGCGCAAGCGCGAGCTCAAGTGGGCCGCGAACGACGGCAAGAAGGCCAAAGACCATCTTCTGGAGGCCAATCTTCGTCTGGTCGTCTCGCTGGCCAAGCGCTACACCGGCCGCGGCATGCTTTTCCTCGATTTGATTCAGGAAGGCAACCTGGGCCTCATTCGCGCCGTCGAGAAGTTCGACTGGAAGAAGGGCTTCAAGTTCTCCACGTACGCCACCTGGTGGATTCGTCAGGCCATCACCCGCGCCATGGCCGACCAGGCCCGCACGATTCGCGTGCCCGTCCACATGGTCGAGGTCATCAACAAGCTTTCCCGCGTGCAGCGCCAGATGCTTCAGGACCTGGGCCGCGAGCCCACGCCCGACGAGCTGGCCCGCGAGCTCGACATGCCCGTCGAGAAGGTGCAGGAAGTGCAGAAGTACGGCCGCGAGCCGATTTCCTTGCACACCCCGCTCGGCGAGGACGGTGATTCCGAGTTCGGCGATCTGATTGAAGACACCGATGCCATCGCGCCTTCCGAGGCCGTGGCATTCTCCCTGTTACAGGAGCAGTTCAAGCAGGTGCTCGAAACGCTTTCGCCTCGTGAGGCCGGCGTCATCAAGATGCGTTACGGCCTTGAAGACGGACAGCCCAAGACCTTGGACGACATCGGCCGCGTCTACGGGGTCACCCGTGAGCGCATCCGCCAGATCGAGTCCAAGACCATGTCGAAGCTGCGCCACCCGTCACGTTCGCAGACGCTGCGCGACTTCCTCGACCAGTGAGTTTCTTTTGGTGCCCGCCGCTTTTGCGCGGCGGGTTTTCCGTATCAGATAGATTTCACCATGAACGGATTTGACTGTTTTTAACCCCCGATTTTATGCCGGATTTATTTTCGTGTATACAATAACCGACAAAATTGTAAGATTCCTCCGCTGGCCGTTTACTGCTTTAAGATACGGCGTTGGCGAGGCTGTTGGGTATGGTGATATTTCGTGGCTAAAAGCCTGAAAGTCGTTTGTAAGGTAGGTAAAGAAGCGAATGGTTGAGGAATACAGTGCCAAGAACCTGTCCGTGCTGGAGGGGCTTGACGCCGTGCGCAAGCGTCCCGGCATGTATATCGGCACCACCGACAGCCAAGGACTTATGCACTGTCTGTGGGAGATCATCGACAACTCCGTCGACGAGGCGCTCGCCGGTGCCTGCGACAAGATCGTGGTCACCCTGCATACCGACGGTTCCGTGGAAGTGGCCGACAATGGCCGTGGCATCCCGGTGGACGTCGAAAAGAAGACCAAACTCACCGGTGTCGAAGTGGTGCTGACCAAGTTGCATGCCGGCGCGAAGTTCGGCAATTCCTCCTACGGCGCCTCCGGCGGTCTGCATGGTGTCGGTTCCTCCGTTGTGAATGCTTTGAGTTCACGTTTGGATGTCGAGGTCGACCGCAATGGCAAGACCTACCACATGGCGTTTCATCAGGGCCATCCCGGGGTCTACGACGACCCGGACGCTGAGCATCGTTCGCCGGACAACAAATTCAAAAAGACCCGTAAAGGCAAGCCGACCGAGCTTGAGATCATCGGCAAAGTCTCGCGCAAAACTACCGGCACGCGTATTCGTTACTGGGCCGACCCGGAGATCTTCAACGATACCGCCCGTTTCAGCTATGAGCAGTTGATCGATCGCGTGCGCCAGACCAGCTTCCTTGTGCCGGGCCTCAAAATCGTGGTTATCGACGAGAACATTCCCGTGACCGGTGATGCCGCTGTCGATGACATGTTCGAAGTTGATGCTCCACAGCCTGAGGAATCTTCCACCGGTGATGGATCGGACGGCGTGGATGCCGCAAAGGTATCTAAAGCTCCTACGTTGACTTCCGCTTTCGACGATGACGATGATTCCGAGATTCCATTCGATGATTCTGCGGTTTCGTTCGGTGATTCCGGAAACGATGAAACCAATGACGGCGAGGAATCATCGGAAGATGATGACAATGAGACCAATGCGGCTGATGATGAATACGAGACCGCCGAAGCCGATGAAAATCATCCATCAGATGGCACTCAAGATGGCCGTAATAGCAGCAATGCTACAGAAACCAATGCATCGTTGAATGTCGAAACCGATGGAGCGTCGGAGCGTCCGCACAAGCGTGTCGAGGAATTCCTGCATACCGGCGGTGTGAAGGACTTTGTGGACTTCCTTTCCCATGGCGAACCCGTTTCGACGGTCTGGAGTATCGCCGGCGACGCCACCTATACCGAGGAGACGCAGGCCGTGGACGCCAACGGCGACCTGCACGCCGAGAAGATCAAGCGCGACTGCTCGGTCAACATCGCCCTGCGCTGGGTCAACGGATACGACACCACCATCCGCAGCTTTGTCAACGTGGTGGAGACCCCCGGCGGCGGCATGCACGTCGACGGCTTCTTGCAGAGTATTACAAAGCAGGTGCGCAAGGCTGTCGAAGCCAATGCCCGCAAGCTCAAGGTCAATCTCAAGGACTCGAAGAACAAGGTCGAGCGCGACGACATCCTCGCCGGTCTCGTCGCCGTGGTCACCGTGCGTATCGCCGAACCGCAGTTCCAAGGCCAGACCAAGGACGTGCTCGGCACGGCCCCGGTGCGTCCGATCGTTGCCAGAATGACCGACAAGCAGTTCGGCGAGATGATCAACGGCTCGCGCCGCGGCTTCAAGGAGCAGTCCGGGCGGGTGCTTGAAAAGATCGTCGGCGAGATGCACGCCCGCATCCAGGCGCGCAAGACCAAAGAGGTCACCCGTCGCAAGAACGCGCTCGAATCCGCCTCCATGCCGGCCAAGCTCTCCGACTGCCAGCCGGGCAACGATGACGTGGCCGAACTGTTCATCGTCGAGGGCGATTCCGCACTCGGCACCGCCAAGGCCGCGCGCAACTCCGGCTTCCAGGCGCTGCTGCCGATTCGCGGCAAGATCTTGAACGTACAAAAGGCCAGCATGACCCAGATTCTGGCCAACAAGGAATGCTCAGCGATTATCCAGGTCATCGGCGCTGGGTCTGGCGCGAACTTCGATGTCACCCAGACCCGCTACGACAAGGTCATCATGATGACCGATGCCGATGTCGACGGCGCGCATATTCGTATTTTGCTGCTGACGCTCTTCTATCGGTTCATGCGCCCGCTCATCTCCCACGGCCATGTTTACGCTGCCGTGCCGCCACTGCATCGCATCGCGCTCGCCGGCAAGCATAAGGGTGAGTTCATCTACACCTATTCCGACGACGAACTGGCTGGCAAGCTCGCCGATTTCGACAAGAAGGGTATCGCCTACAACCCCGACGTGCAGCGCTACAAGGGCCTGGGCGAGATGGATGCCGACCAGCTGGCCGACACCACCATGGACCCGCGCACCCGCATGCTGCGCCGCATCTCGATGGAGGAGGCCGAGGACGCCAGCGGCATCTTCACCTTGCTGATGGGTGACGAGGTGCCGCCGCGCCGCCAGTTCATCGTGGAGAACGCCGATGATTTCGACCGTACCAAGATCGACACCTGATCGTCGGACAATGATTTTGATAACTTTGCCCATATCGCCATAATCGCGGTGTGGGCAAAGTCTTTTATACAATCCAGAAACCGTTGTCTCGATAGGATTTCTCGATTGTTTCGATGTCCCATATCGTGAGATGGGCTCGCAAGGTTGCTCTCCGCTCGTCCCCACCCGTATGAGAGAATGAAAACGTTGTCTTTGCTCGGCTCCGGAGCCGTCAAAGTCCGTAACCGTTGTCATGGCCCAAAGGAGCTATCGTGACCAATCTGTTGCTGGCCGTCATTTACCTCGCCTTCATTTCGCTGGGTCTTCCCGATTCACTGCTTGGTGCTGCTTGGCCGAGCATGCGCCCGCAGATGGGCGTGCCCCTTTCCTGGGTCGGCGGTATTTCCATGATCATCTCCGCTGGCACCATCGTCTCCGCCCTGCTTTCCGACAGGATGACCCTGCGTTTCGGCACCGGCAAACTGACCGCCGCCTCGGTAGGCCTGACTGCCGTGGCGCTCTTCGGCTTTTCTGTGGCGCCCAACTACTGGGTACTCGCCCTGATTGCGATTCCTTACGGCCTCGGGGCCGGCGGCGTGGACGCGGCTCTCAACAACTACGTCGCCATCCACTACGCAAGCCGGCATATGAGCTGGCTGCACTGCATGTGGGGCATCGGCGCCTCTGTCGGCCCCTACATCATGGGATTCGCGCTTTCCAACGGGCAAGGCTGGCCGTGGGGATATCGTTATATTTCCATCATTCAGATCGTGCTGACGGTGATTATCGTCTTCTCGCTACCTTTGTGGAAGAATCGCAATGACGTTTCGGCGGCGGTTGGTTCGGACCACAGTGAAGGCAAGGCTCCCGTCGATGAAACCGAAGCCGTCGCCGAAACCGAAGCCAAGGTCGAAACGGAATCCAAACCCGTCAAACCGCTAGGGGTGCGTGGAGTGCTCGCCATCCGCGGCGCCAAAGAGATTCTCGTGATGTTCTTCTGCTATTGCGCCATCGAAACCACTTCGGGCCTTTGGGCCTCGAGCTATATGGTCGGCCATGACGGCATCAGCAAGGTTACCGCGGCGAGTCTGGCAAGCCTGTTCTATCTGGGCATCACCGCGGGCCGCGCGCTCAGCGGATTCATGACCATGAAATTCGACGACCCCACGATGATTCGCATTGGCCAGGCTGTTCTTGGCATTGGCATTGTCGTCATGCTGATTCCGTTGCCCGGGCATGTGGCCACCGTTGTCGGTTTGGTGCTGATTGGCCTCGGTTGCGCGCCTATTTATCCTTGCGTTATTCACTCCACTCCGGCCTATTTCGGTGTAGAACGCTCGCAGGCGATTGTAGGGGTGCAGATGGCCTGCGCCTACGCCGGTTCCATGATCATGCCTCCCGTGTTCGGTCTCATTGCTCAGCACATTACGATAGCGCTCTATCCGTGGTATCTGCTGGTGTTGCTGATGCTCATGGTGGCGATGCACGAGATGCTGCGGCGCAAGGTGGGTCATCAGGACTGATACCTGATGGTTTCTGAGCGTCGATTGTCAACGTCGTGAGGCGTTGCGATAATCGAACATATGTACGAATGTCTGGATCTGTTTTCGCCGCCCACCACGGCGTGGTTCAGGCATGCGTTTGCCGCACCCACTGATGCCCAGCAAGAGTCATGGCCGCATATCAAGGCCAAGGAAAATGTCTTGGTGGTCGCGCCCACCGGTTCCGGCAAGACCCTGGCTGCGTTTCTTTCTGCCATTGACGGGTTGATTGGCGAGCAATTATCGCAAGGTGATGAATTTGCTACCGGATCCGAGAAGTCAGACAAGGCTGAAAAACAATCGAATCGATTTGATGGGCTTGATGAACTTCATAAGCCGGTAGGCAAGTCCGAAACTACCAAGCCTGTCAAGTCCGGCAAACCGGGTGTCAAAGTACTTTATATTTCACCGCTGAAGGCGCTGGGGGCCGACGTCGAACGCAATTTGCGTGTTCCGTTGGAAGGCATCGCCGCGCAGTGCGTTTCGGAAGGTCTCGAACCGCCTGACATCGACGTGGCGATTCGTTCGGGGGATACCACGGCCAAGGAGCGCCGACGTATCGCCACTCATCCGCCGGATATCCTGATCACCACTCCCGAATCGCTGTATTTGCTCCTGACTTCGAAGGCGCGTCGCATCCTGAAAAGCGTCGAGACCGTCATCGTCGACGAGGTACATGCGCTCGCGGCCACCAAACGCGGGGCACACTTGGCGTTGAGCTTAGAGCGACTTGACTTGTTGGCCGAGCGGAAGGTACAGCGTATCGGTCTTTCGGCTACGGTCAATCCGCCGAAGGAAGCCGCGTTCTTCTTGGGCGGCGACCAGCCGGTCACGATTGTCGATGCCACGGACCCAGTGCATATGGACTTGAAAATCGTCGAGCCGGTTGCGGATATGGGTGCGTTGGGCACTGCTTCGGATGACGAGGGCGGATTCCATATCGGTGTCGGGAATGGGAATACCGATGCGTTGGCCAAACAAGGTGATTATTCCTCGCCAACCGCCTCCGCCTCGCACTCTATCTGGCCGGCGGTCGAGCGCAGCATTCTCGATGAAATCCTGAGTCATCACAGCACCTTGGTTTTTGTTAATTCTCGTGGACTGGCCGAGCGATTGACCGCGCGTATCAACGATTTGTACGCTGAAACGGAATGTGGGGTGGAAGTCGATAATCGTTCCTACGGCGACGGCAAACACTATGATTCCGTCGTCGGATCCTCGACGTCCTTGGTCGGCTCACACCCGAAAAACGAGACCATCGCCATGGCCCATCACGGTTCCGTCTCCAAGGAACGCCGCAAGGTCATCGAGGACGACCTGAAGCACGGCCGTCTGCGTTGCGTGGTCGCCACCAGCAGCCTGGAGCTCGGTATCGATATGGGCTCGGTTGACATGGTCATCCAGGTCGCACCGCCCCTGTCCATCTCGTCCGGTCTGCAGCGCGTCGGCAGAGCCGATCATCGTGTCGGCGGAGTCTCGCATGCGCTGTTCTATCCCTTGACCCGACAGGAACTGATTACCTCTACGGCGACCGTGGAAAGCATGAGACGCAGCGAAATCGAACCTTTGGCGGTTCGTCATAATCCGCTGGATATTCTGGCCCAGCAGACGGTCGCAGCAGCGGCAATGGATGACCTCAAAACCGACGATTGGTATGTGGCCGTGCGTCGCACCGCGCCGTTCGCCACGCTTTCGCGAGACATGTTCGACAATGTCATCGGCATGTTGACCGGCGCCTACAATTCCGAGGAATTCTCGGCGTTCCGGCCGCCGCTGCAGCTTAATGCCGAAGAAGGTCTCATCTCCGCCCGTCCGGTAGCACAGCGCTTGGCTGTCACCAGCGGCGGCACCATTCCCGACCGCGGCACCTACACCGTCGTCCTGCCTGAAGCTGACGCCGGTTCAGGACGCAAGAAGGTGGGGGAGCTTGACGAGGAGATGGTCTACGAATCCCGCGTCGGTGATGTCATCACACTCGGCACCTCCACTTGGCAAATCGACGAGATTACCAACGACCGTGTGGTGGTCACCCCGGCTCCGGGTCGTACCGCGCGTCTGCCGTTCTGGCATGGTGAGGGGCCGGGGCGCGACGCCGGTTTCGGAGCATTGCTGGGTGCGTTCGTCCGCGAAATCGGCAACGGCCTGATACCGGCGTCATCGTCAGTAGTGGATATATCACAATTTGATAACGATAACGCCGAGTCATTTTCTGCTGATGTTTCGTCGGATGTGGCTGACTCGTCGGATTCCCATGATTCAAAGCGCGCTGACAGCGCACACTGGAACGACAATGCCAAGCCGCATTTCGACGTCTCAACCGAGCAACGGCTATGCGACAATGGTTTGGACGATAACGGCAGAGCCAACCTTGCCCGCTTGCTTGCCGAGCAGAAGGCCGCTACGGGCGCTTTGCCTACCGACAAGACCATCGTCATCGAACGATGTCAGGATGAAGAGGGCGACTGGCGCATCATCCTGCATTCGCCGTTCGGCCGTCGTGTGCACGAGCCGTGGGCGCTCGCCATTACCAACCGACTCAAGCGCAAGTACGGCTTCGACGGTCAAACCTACGCCACCGATGACGGCATCGTCGTGCGGCTGCCCGAGCAGGACAGCCATGTCAGCGCTGCCGAACTCTTCCAGTTCGATGCTGACGAATTGCTGCGCGATGTGGAGGAGGAGATTGGCGACTCGGTGCTCTTCGCCACCCGATTCCGCGAATGTGCGGCGCGGTCTCTTTACATGCCAAGGATGAACCCCGGCAAGCGCGTGCCGTTGTGGCAGCAGCGTCTTCGTGCCTCGGAATTGTTGGCTGCGGCCAAGACCCAGCACAATTTCCCGCTGGTCTTGGAGACCGCCCGCGAATGCCTGCAGGATGTCTATGATCTGCCTGCGTTGAAACGCTTGATGACCGATATCGATGACGGAAAAATTGAGGTCAAGGACGTCGAGACACAAAGTCCGTCACCATTCGCACAGAACTTGCTGTTCGGTTTCGTGGGCTCCGTGATGTACGAGTACGACTCGCCACAGGCCGAACGTCGCGCCTCGCTGTTGGCAATGGATCCGGAAGTCTTGGAGGAACTCCTGGGCAGCGGGCATATCGCCGACGTCCTCGATCCGAAGGCCATCAAACAGGTCGAGGACGAGCTGAGCCACAGGCAGTTCTGGAACGAGCTGGAACCTGATGATGTTAACGGCAGAATGGTGCGGTTCGCCAAGACGCACGGTCCGTTCACTGCTGACCAAGCGGTGAAGGAACTCGGTTTGGATGCGGCCACGGTCGTCCATGAACTTGACGATCTGAAAGCTCGTGGCGTACTGATGACCGGCGAGTTCGTCAAGGGCTTGTCTGGTCCGCAATATCTGCACCGTGAAGTCTTCCGTCGGATTCGTTCGCGCTCGCAGACGTTGACCCGCAAATCCCTGAAACCTGTGAACCCAGAGGCCTACCAATCGTGGCTGCTGGTGCGGCAAGGAATCGGCGCGAAAGCCAGCAATACAGCTTTTCGACACAGCTCGCCTGATGGCCGTCGTTTTATCGGAGACGATGATTCGGCAGAAGATGAACCAATCGAAGATTCATCGGCAAGTTCCCAAGCTGTCTGGCCACGTTTTACCGGAACCGATGGCCTGTTGCGTGTCATTGAGCAGTTGGAGGGCATGCCGTTGCCTGCGGCTATGTGGGAGTCCTCGGTGTTCCCGGCCAGGGTGCCGGATTTCACCCCATCATTGCTGGACGAGCTTCTTTCAGCAGGCGAGGTGGTTTGGCTGGGTTCCAAGGATGAAAGCTCATCCGCTAGTCCTGAATCAGCCACAAAGCCTGGCAAAATCGCGTTCTATCTTACCGATTCCCCTTTGCTGAACAATGTCGGTGCCGATGGTGATGATGATAGCGATCTGGACGATAACGGCATCATGGCTGCATTGGGACTTGGTGGCTCTTATCGTGCGGAACAGCTGCAGCAGCAATGGCAACTTCATGATGGTGACAAACCGCAGGAGGTCGTTGACTTGCTGACCGGTGAGGTGCGGATATCGTCGGCCGGTGACGCGGGTTTTGAGCGGGCATTGTGGTCATTGGTGTGGCAGGGTAAGGTGACCAATTCGTCGTTCACACCGGTTCGCGTCTTGCTGCAAAACGGGAATGGCACGCGGACTGCCAGTCGTTCCTATGCAAGAACGTCGTTGAGCCGTCACCGCCTGTACGGTCGCGGGCGTGTCGAACGGCGTCCGCAATTGCCCGGAACATTGGCCGGTCTGTGGTCGGTTGTTCCGCAATCCCAAGACGTGCGTCCGGAGCAACGTGCCATCGCACAGGTCGAAACTCTGCTTGACCGTTACGGTATCATCGCGCCGCCGCTGATGGACATGGATCCGGAAGGTTTGAGTTTTTCGGATATTTATCCGGTTTTGAAACAGATGGAAGCCACTGGCACGTTGGTCCGTGGAATGTTCGTTCGTGGCCTTTCAGCGGTTCAATTCGCCGAACGTACCACCATCGACCAGCTGCGTCAATGGCGTACGCAGGACGCCCCGCTCGCAGTCGCGCTGGATGCCGCCGATCCCGCCAGTCTCGCTGGTGGTGCCGTCGCATGGCCGTCGTTAAACACGGCCGACGATTCAGCGGGTATCGCCAAAAATGGCAGTGTCAAAACCGATCATGAGAACGATTTGGCTGCTGTCGAATCTGCCGACATTGACTCTGATGAAGCCATAAGAGATTCGCAAGAAGATGGAAAGGAAAGCGATATAGGCAAATCGTCGGTTCCGTTGGATGACACTGTGCCGCCTGCTGCTGGTATTGCAGTCACATCTAAGCATAGAAAACCGGTGCAACCCATGCGCAAAGTCGGTTCCTTTGTCATCTTCATCGAAGGCAAGCCTGTGCTCTATGCCATCCCGTCCAGCCATCATCTACTGTGTTTCAAAGCCACCGATTTCGAGTTGCAACGTGCCATCACCCAGCTTGCAGACACTTTGCGCTCGCAATATGAATCCGGTCGACGAAGCGGCAACAAACGCGGCAGCGTCACTTTCCGCGATGTCAACGGCGAATCGTTGACGGCCCTGAACCAGTGCACGCAGCTATTGCGTACAGCAGGTTTCACCCCATCCCCGCAAGGAATGAAACTTTATCGTTGATTACAAGTAATCAATAGGATCCGCATATACTGTATTACGTACTTCGAATTTCGAAGTATAAATTATCGGTACCGTTCTCAATGAGCCGAAGTCGGTAAACCGCAGAAAATGCCATTGCATTCCCGAATGGATTTCTGAACAGAAATCAAAAGTGGTGGAATGAATGCTATCATCCCACCACTTTTCGCAGCGATTGATTTACGCCACGTATTCAATCGGTGCGGGGAGATCAACGCCGGAAGCGTCGCGTCGCATGTCTGGCTTGGGCAGCTCGACGGGAGCTCCGCCGGAAGTGCTGGCGTAAAGCGGATAGGTGCCGATGGCGGCGCAGGTCAGGGTGTTCTGGCCCTTGAGGAAGCGCTGGGAACGCACGCCGCCGGTGCCGCGGCCTTTGGTCGGGTACATTTCCAGCGGGGTCACCTTGGCCGCTCCGGTTTCGGTTCCGGGCAAGGCCGCGTCGTCGCCGGCGACGGTCAGCACGACGGCTCCGGAGGCTGAATACAGGCCATTTTCGCCTTCGTCGTAGGTCCAGGCGATTTTGCCGGCCGGCACCACGTTGAAGGCCACGACATGCTGTCCCTCGGCAAGCCTGATGCCGTTCATGCCTCCGGCGGTACGACCTTGCGGGCGCACGACTTTGGCTTCGAAGGTGAGCAGCGAAGAATCCGAGGAGATGAAGACGATACGGTCGTCGTCGGCTGCAGGTGCGGCGAATACGACGGCATCTCCGTCCTTCAGGTCGATGACAGGCCAGGAGTCCATCGTGCTGGGCGATTCACGGTTCCAGCGCTTGACGATGCCGTTGCGGGTGCCGATGGCCAGCGGGGTAGTGGCGGCATCAGAGTCGTTGGCATTGCCGTCGTCAGAATCAGCGAATTCGCCCTTCCCGGAAACATCGCCCATGGCGATGGCCGCCACGACGTGTTCGCCCGAAACAGGCTCGGTGTTGGTGGTCATGCCAAGCAATTCGTCGGCGTTCACGCCGCCGGAAACGTTCAAGTTTTCACTAACCGGCAGCGACGGCAGGTCGGCGACATGTGCCAAGACCAAGCGCCCGGCAGAAGTAATGAGCCCGTAGCTGGAAAGCGTCGTGCTGGCGAAGACGGAGACAATCTGGTCATCGTGTGCACGCTTGCCGTTCGCCTCGCGCGTCTGCCAGAGATCCACGGCGCTTGGCGAGGTGCGGGCGATAAGCCCGGTCGCGCTCAGTATGACGGCGCAAGGCTCGTCATCCAGCCTCAGTGCTGCGGTGGCTTCTTCGACATTGCCCGCCTTCTTGGCCTTCTTTGCGGCTTCCACGTCCTGTGCCGCCTGCGAAACCGTGTTTTCCACGCGAATGGCGGCCAGAGCGGAGGAATCCGGATTGGCGTTGGCACCATCGGTACCAGAACCGGAGGAAGCAAGCGAACGCACCGGCGTCAGGCTGCCGTCTTCATGACGTTCCAGCAGCACGGTACGGCGTGGGTCGCCCCACTTCTCCACGGCCTCGTCCATCTCGGAGACGATGACCTCGTCCAACCGTTCGCCCGAAGCAAGGATCTCGTTGAGCCCGTCGATCTGCTTCTTCAAGTCATCCTGCTCAGCCTCGAGCTCGATACGACTCATCTTGGTCAATCGGCGCAGACGCAGGTCGAGGATGTATTGCGCCTGAATCTCGTCGAGGTCAAAGACGGCGATCAAGCGTGTCTTGGCGGCGTCGGCGTTGTCGGAGGTACGAATGACCTGGATGACCTCGTCGATATCGACCATCGCCAGCAGCATGCCTTCGACCAGGTGCAGCCGTTCCTGAGCCTTGCGCAGACGATATTCGCTGCGCCGGTGGATGACGTTGCGCCGGTGCTCTACCCACACTTCGAGCATCTCTTTGAGGCCCATAGTATGCGGCCGGCCGTGCACGAGCGCCACGTTGTTCATGGCGAAGTTGTCTTCCAAAGGCGTGTATTTGAACAGCTGGGCGAGCACCGCGTTGGGGTCGAAACCGGTCTTGATCTCGATGACGATGCGGGTGCCGTTGTTGCGGTCCGTCAGGTCGATGGCACCTGAAACGCCTTCGATATGGTGGTTTTTCACGCCCTCCGAGATGCGTTCGAGCACATGCTCTGGGCCGACCATGAACGGCAGTTCGGTCACGACGATGGCCTTCTTGCGGGCGGTAACGTTCTCGATATGGGTGGCGGAGCGCGTGGTCAGCGTCCCGCGTCCGGTCTCGTAGGCCTCTCGGATGCCGCTGCGACCGATGATGATGCCGCCGCTCGGCCAGTCAGGTCCCGGCACGTAGTCCATCAATTCGTCGAGCGTGGCGTCAGGGTGCTTCATCAGGTATTTCGCCGCAGCGACCACTTCGCCGAGATTGTGCGTGGCCATGTTGGTGGCCATGCCCACCGCGATGCCGGAAGCACCGTTGACGAGCAAATTCGGGATGGCGGCCGGCAGCACATCCGGTTCCTTGAGCTTGTTGTCGTAATTGGGGGAGAAGTCGACGGTATCCTCGCCGATATTGGCGTTCATTCCCAGCGCCGCAGG
This sequence comes from Bifidobacterium sp., assembly GCA_024104275.1. GTDB lineage: Bacteria > Actinomycetota > Actinomycetes > Actinomycetales > Bifidobacteriaceae > Bifidobacterium. Next base: position 691,556 of record JAGGHK010000001.1, on the reverse strand, counting down.
TGCTAGCCTCGCCTCGGTGTAACGCGAAGCCGCGGGTCCGTCGTCAAGCGAGCCGAAATTGCCGTGCCCGTCCACCAGCGGCAGCCGCATCGCGAAAGGCTGCGCGAGGCGCACCATGGCCTCGTAGATGGAGGAGTCGCCGTGCGGGTGCAGCTTGCCCATCACCTCGCCGACGGCACGGGCGGACTTCATGTACGGCTTGTCGGGGGTCAGGTTCATCTGGCCCATCTGATAGATGATGCGTCGCTGCACCGGCTTGAGGCCGTCGCGCGCGTCGGGCAGGGCTCGCGCGTAAATCACCGAATAGGCATACTCGAGGAACGATTTGCTCATTTCCTCGTCGAGCGGCGTTTCGACGATGTTCTCCTTGACCGTATGCGGGTCATAGGCAGGTTTGGCCGTTTTGCGACGTTGAGCCATACTGAAAAGCACCTCTATCTGCTAAAAGACAATCCGCTTCATCATACCGGTTGCCCTCGTCGGCGAACGTTGCAGCACCTGCCATTTTCCGCGTGCGGTGATTCAATGGAGGCATGAGTGTTGAAGTCGAGCCTACGGATGAACTGCTGAAATTCCGCCAAATCGATGCGTATAGCAGCAGCCGTCATATTTCGGCCGTGCTGCCGGCTTTGAGCGCTGCCATCGGACACCCGATGCCGACTTGTGTCCATCCAGATCCGGAGGCTGCGAGGGTTGCATTGGGCTTTCCGAAGGCTGATTCTGCAGTCGTCGTTTTGGTTGACGGCCTAGGTTTTTGGAACCTCGCCATGCGTGCGGGCCATGCCCCGTATCTGCGCAGTTTGATGAATCAGGAACGTAATATAAAACCGATTGCGACCTGCATTCCCAGTACCACACCAATCGTCATGGGCGCTTTCGGCACCGGCACCTGCCCGGGCATGACGGGCATGACCGGCTTCACCCAGCGCAATCAGCAGACAGGGGAGGTGTGCCAGCTCATCAGCTTCGCAGGTGCGCCCGATCCGGAGGAGCTTCAGCAGCAGCCCACGATTTTCGAGCGTCTTGTGGCAGACAGCGTGCGCGTCACCAGCGTCGGCCTGCCGAAGTTCGCGCATTCCGCCCTCACCCGTGCCGCCTTGCGAGGCCCGGAATATCAGGGGTCGCAGCACGAGGAGCTCCGCGTGCGTGCCGCCATCAAAGCCGCCGCCAAGCCGGGAATCACGTATTACTATATTGATGCCGTCGATAAGGCCGGGCACCACCACGGTCCGTTCAGTGAGGAATGGGCCACGGCGTTGGAAAATACGGATGAGCAGCTTCGGGCATTGAGGCGAGGCTTGAAACCGGGCACCCTCATGGTGGTCGTCGCTGACCATGGCATGGTCGAGGTCGATTTTGAGCATCAGATTGATATCGCGAAGCATGAGAATCTGACGCGCGATGTGGCATTGGTCGCCGGCGAGCCTCGCATGACCATGCTGTACGCCGAACCTGATGCGGATACTAATGTCATGGCCAAGCGATGGCGTGATGAATTGGCTGACCGGGCAGAAGTGTTCACACGCGATGAAGCCATTGAACGCGGCTTATACGGCGATGTCGAAGCACGCGTGAGGCCATTGATCGGCGATATCATCGTTTGTGCCCAAGGCGATGCCACGATTGTGGACTCGCGCACCCAAAGCGAAGGGGCGATGGGCCTTCTTGGCGTTCATGGCTCGCTCACGCATCTCGAGCGCGAAATCCCATGTCTGATTGATGTGGCGTGATGGTCCACTGTAGACATAGTCATGGTGAAAAATCTATATCTAAAACAGCGGTAATGCATTTGGCGGGTCGGTGGAACCATCCCCGAAGCATATAGCCGACAATCAGCTACGACTCAGAAGCCGGCTTCCATATCATTCTCCGAAAAGAATCTCATCCCAGCTCGGCACTGCAGAACGTCCTGATTTACGTTTGCCGTGCTTATGCTCGTCGTGATTGTTTCTATCGTTTGCCGATTGGTTGTCTTGCTGATCATTGGCGTTTCCGGAAGTGTCGGAATGGGCATGATTTGTCTCAATTTCCGGCGTGTCATTCAATGGGACGAACATCTGTGGTTGTGCCGTAGGTGTGCGGCTGGGCAGAGGCAGTGACGAAGGCTCTGCCGGCGCGGTTGTCGCGCGAGACGAATCCGGGGTTACCGTATTGGCCGAGGTGGCTTGTGAATTCGCGGTTGGTGCCGGGTATGGCAGGGAGAGGGACCCTATGCCCTCCGAATTGGGCTGGTTGTTCTCTGAATTACTCGAATTTAGTGTGGAATGTGAGCTGGAGTGCTGATTCTCCTCGTCCGTTTGTTCCTGCATGGAGGCTACCGTGCTGGCGATTCGCGCCGAACGTACGGAATCGCCAGGCAGCTTCGGGCTCGTCTTGAATCCCGAAGCTGCCATCGCCTCGTCTTCGTTGCCACGCGCCGAGGCCTTCTTGGTTGCCCCAGCGGCTCCATCGGCGTTTTCTGACGATTGGTCAGATCCCTCGCTTTGGCCAGACAGATTCTGCGCTCCGTCCTCGGATTGATTGGATTGTCCTGCTGTGTCCCTCTCGCCGAGCAATATCTGCGCCGCCGTATTCTGGCACTCGACCGTGTTGTCGTGCATGTTCCAGGTCCATTCGGCCCGGATGCGATTGCGCTGGGTGCTGAATGTCGCCGTAATCAGCCAAGGCTCTCGGCCCCGGCGTGTCGCACCCCACTTGACGGATTCCATACCAATCCGCGCGGCCGCAAGGGTGCGTGCAATGAGGTCTTCAACGGAGTGGACCTTGCTTCCCTTGGGCGCGGAAACCGCGAGGAACTGCTCGATGGCGTATTGCTTTTCCGTTTCAACCGCGGCAGAAAAACGACGCACCAGCGCCTGGCTTAAACCGTATTTTTTGGCCACTTTTTCGGGTTGCGCCCCAGCCCGGATAAGTGCCTGAATGCTTGAAATCGGTAGGGTTTGAGCCATTCCTGGATTGCTTGCCTCGTCGGTCTCGCTCAGGATCTGGCGTGCCTCTAAAATGGCGTGCTCCAGTGTGTCGTCCACCGGTATCCGGAACTTCAATCCTTTGGATACGAACACCAGCTCGCCGTCCTCGTCGACATGGTCGAACTGAGCATCCGCAACTGAACTGATTGGCATGCGAGCACCACTTTCCTACAACAATAAAACTACGAGAATTTTACTTTATTCCATTATGTCCCTCGTGTCGTACTTTACGAATTTACGAAATCGTGTATCCTTTTGCCCGTAAAAGACATTTTTTGACATGGACGCCATCGGTATCCGTACCGTGAACCACCAAAGAAAGGAATGCGAGATGGCCCAGGATTATGATTCCCCTCGTAACAAGGATGAGGATGAGGAATCCCTTCAGGCGTTGAGCAAGAGCAGCAGGGATTCCGCCGAAGACATTGACGACGACGAGAACGCCATCGCCGAGGACTACGAGCTGCCCGGCGCGGACCTGAGCAATGAGGACTCCTCGGTGACCGTCATCCCCATGCAGGGCGACGAGTTCATCTGCTCGGAGTGCTTCCTCGTCAAGCACCGCAGCCAGCTTGACCACATGGGCCCGAACGGCCCGGTCTGCAAGGAGTGCGCCGCCTGATGGCCTACGCCGAAAGCTATAACGAACCGGAAAACGTCGAAGTGCTGCTGAAGACCGATGCCGACGGGAACGTGCCTGCCTTGCGTTACGCACACGCGGGCGATGCCGGTGCCGACTTGATTACTACGCAGGATGTCGAGCTCAAGCCGTTCGAGTGTGCTCTGGTGCCTACGGGCGTTTCGATTGCTCTGCCAAACGGCTATGTTGGCCTGGTTCACCCGCGTTCCGGGTTGGCGGTGAAGATGGGACTGACGGTTTTGAACGCGCCGGGCACCATCGATGCCGGATATCGCGGTGAAATCAAGGTGCCGTTGATCAATCTTGATCCTGAACATACGGCGGTTCTGCACGCGGGCGACCGCATCGCGCAACTGGTCATCCAGCGTTACGTCGAGGCTCGGTTTGTTCCCGCAACCACGTTGCCGGGTAGCGATCGGGCCGAGCGAGGGTTCGGTTCCACGGGGATGGCGAGCAAGTAGCGGCAAGCCGTCCTCCAATCAGATAGAATAAAGCCAGATACGGTGATGGGAGCGGGCATGGGCGATACGGTTTCGGACAACAATTCGGCGAGGATGCTGGGCTGTGAGATTAGCACGGACCCGCTTGACCCGCTGCAGCCCATCGTGCGCGCCTGCCGTGCACACCATCCCGATGCCGACCTTTCGATCCTCGAGCGAGCCTACCGCAGGGCCGTGTGGCAACACCGCAACCAGCGTCGTCGTTCCGGTGAACCTTACATCATTCATCCGTTGGCCGTTGCCCAGATTCTTGCCGATCTCGGCATGGGCTCGTTGGTGGTCGCCGCAGGATTATTGCATGACACCGTAGAGGATACCGATTACACGCTTGACGATTGCCGCGCGGAATTCGGCGATACCGTCACCGGTCTGGTCGACGGGGTCACGAAACTGACCAATATGGAAGTCGGCGATTCTGCACAGGCCGAGACCATCCGCAAGATGGTGGTGGCGATGAGCCGTGACGTGCGTGTGTTGGTCGTCAAGCTTGCCGACCGCCTCCACAACGCCCGCACCTGGCGCTATGTCAAGCCTTCCAACGCCCAGCGTAAGGCCCGTGAAACGCTCGATGTCTACGCGCCGCTGGCCAACAGGCTTGGCATGAATGCCATCAAGACGGAACTTGAGGAACTGAGCTTCAAGGTCCTGTACCCGAAGATCTATAACGAAATCGTCGTGCTCGTCAACCGCCGTGCCGGTCAGCGTGACGTCTATTTGAAGCAGATCATCAGCGAGATCAACGAGGACCTTGCCGACCAGCACATCAAGGCCACCGTCACCGGCCGGCCGAAGGATTACTTCTCGATTTATCAGAAGATGATCGTACGCGGCCATGATTTCTCGAACATCTACGACTTGGTCGGTGTGCGTATCATCGTCGACACCATTCAGGATTGCTACGCGGTGCTCGGTGCCGTCCACGCCCGCTGGAGCCCGATTCCCGGCAGGTTCAAGGATTACATCGCCATGCCGAAGATGAACATGTACCAGAGCCTGCACACCACCGTGGTCGGCCCCGGCGGCAAGCCCGTCGAGATCCAGATTCGCACCTGGGACATGCACCGACGCAGCGAATTCGGCATCGCCGCGCACTGGAAGTACAAGGAAAACGGTCAGGCCGGGCGGAAACTCAGCGAACCGGACAAGGGCGACCGCAAGCGCGAAAGCGAAGAGAACCAGGATCTGAGCGAAACCGACAACCTGAAGTGGATTCAGCAGTTGGCCGACTGGACCAGCGAGACCCCGGATTCCAATGAATTCCTCGGATCGCTCAAAGAGGATCTGGGCAGCGCCGAAGTCTACGTCTTCACGCCCAAGGGCAAGATCATTTCTTTGCCGGCTAACGCCACTCCAGTCGATTTCGCCTACGCGGTGCATACCGAAGTCGGGCACCGTACGATGGGCGCGCGCGTCAACGGACGTCTCGTTCCGCTCGACACCGTGCTCGAAAGTGGCGATACCGTTGAAATCTTGACCTCCAAGTCCGAGACCGCCGGCCCTTCTCGCGACTGGCTGAGCTTCGTCAAGAGTCCGAAGGCACGCAACAAGATTCGCCAGTGGTTCAGCAAGGAACGCCGCAGTGAGGCCATCGACGAAGGCAAGGACGAGCTCACCCGTGCCATGCGTAAGCGAAGCCTGCCGGTCTCCAATCTCCTGACTCCCCAGGCGCTGGTAGGGGTTGCCGACGAGCTCAACTTCGACAACGCCGACGCCGTGTTCGCCGCCATCGGCGACGGTCAGGTCTCCACGCAGAACGTCATCTCGCGCTTGGTCAAGGACGCGGGCCAGGACGAGGTCGAAGAGGATGTCGAGCAGGAGGCGTTGCCGCTTAAGCACGCCGAACGCCGCCGCGACACCAATAAGCTTGGTATTTCGGTCAAGGGTGTGGAAGGCGTGTGGGTCAAACTGGCCCGTTGCTGCACCCCGGTTCCCGGCGACAAGATTCTTGGCTTCATCACCAAGAACGAAGGCGTTTCAGTGCATCGCGTCGACTGCCAGAATATGCTGAACCTGAAGAAGCAGGATCCCGAACGTGTGGTCGAGGTCTCGTGGACCAGCGCCAAGGGCCTCTTCATGGTTAAGATCCAGGTTGAGGCACTCGACCGCCCGCACTTGTTGACAGACGTCACCCAGGTGCTTTCCGACCATGGCGTCAATATCATCAATGCCAGCGTCGCCACAGGTTCCGATCGCGTGGCCACCAGCCAGTTCTCCTTCGAAATGGCCGATCCGCAGCATATGAACACGCTCTTAAGTGCGGTGCGCAAGATCGACGGCGTCTTCGACGTCTACCGTCTCACCGGCGCCAAGGATTCTGCCGTCCCGCACATGCGCAAGATGTAGCCGCCTTGATTCCTACGTTTTCGTGCTGAATGCGCCTTTGGATGGACGGGCTAGGAATTTAAGCATAAAAAACGTAGGATTTTGCGCTTAAATTCCTGTTGAATGTATAAGCCCCTTGTCGCTGATCGTATACAGCGGCAAGGGGCTTGGTGTTTGTTGTTATTTGGTCGAAAGACTACTTTACGACTTCAACGGAGACGATGCCGGCCGGTTCCAGCGGCATGTCGTTGCCGTCGGTGGGCAGGTTCTGCAGGCGGTCGACCACGGACTTGCCGGCGTCATCCGCCACCTCGCCGAAGATGGTGTGATGGCCGTTGAGCCACGGGGTCGGCACGGTGGTGATGAAGAACTGCGAGCCGTTGGTGCCGTGAGGCTGGCCATCGCGCCCGCGGCGCAACCCGGCGTTGGCCATCGCGAGCTTGTAAGGCTCGTCGAAGTTGAGGCCTTCGGCGAACTCGTCGTCGAACTCATAGCCCGGGCCGCCGGTGCCGTTGCCGAGCGGGCAGCCGCCCTGGATCATGAAGTCCTTGATGATGCGGTGGAAGGTGAGCCCGTCGTAGAAGGGCTTGTTCGACTTCTCACCGGTGGCCGGATCGGTCCATTCCTTCTCACCGGTGGCAAGGCCGATGAAGTTCTTGACGGTTTTCGGCGCTTTGTCGTCGAAGAAGTTCAGGACGATATCGCCCTCAGTGGTATGCATGATTACATTTGTCATAAAGAATATTTTCCCACCGTGTTAGGACGAGGGCATCTCGTCGGAGATATACACGGCGTTTGAAAACGTTGAATTCTCGGCGGATATTGTACTGGTTATAACGAATGTCAATAGGTCTTTGTGGCTTTTGCGTTGTGTCGAAAGCGTAAGAGCGGGTAAGGTGGCGACAACACGTCCAACGAAATGGGGAACAAACATGACGTCACCAAACGATCAACAGAACACCGGTAATCCGAGCGGAAAAGCGCCTTTACCGGTAGACGGATTCCGAGGCCCGCAGGAACCGGTCAGGGTCAACCATACTGTCCGCAATATCATCATCGCGGCCGTGGTCGTGGTGCTGGTCGTGGTCCTTGCCTTCTTCGGCTATCGCTGGTTTGCCGGTAAAAAGGCGGCCGCGGCCAAAGGCAGCGAATCCAATCCTGTCAAGATCGGCGTGGTCGGCGTCACCAGTCCCGAATGGCCTATTTTCAAGGACGAAGCGCAAAAGCAGGGCATCTACGTGAAACTGGTGGATTTCCAGGACTACACTTCCGAAAACCCTGCCCTCGATTCGGGCGACCTTGATTTGAACGAGTTCCAGCACATCCTTTACTTGGCCGATTACAACGTCAAGAACCACAAGGATTTGCAACCGATCGGTGGTGTTGCGGTCTATCCGCTGGGTATCTATTCCAGCAAGTACAAGGACGTCAAAGACATCCCGGCCGGTACCACGGTTCCCGTCCCGAATGACGAGACCAACCAGGCCCGCGCGCTCGGCGTGCTCAAAACCGCTGGCCTCATCAAGCTCAACCACCCGTGGACCGCGTTCACCACTCCGGCGGACATCGACACCGCCGCCTCGAAGGTGAAGGTGCTGCCGCTTAAGGCTGAGCAGGTGGCCAATTCGCTCAAGGATCCGCAGGTTTCCGCCGGCGTCATCAACAACGATTATGTCAAGGACGCGGGGCTCAAGGCCAGTGACGCCATCTACCACGACAGCGCCGAGACCAAAGAGGCCAGGCCCTATATCAATATTTTCGTCGCGCGCAAGGCCGATGCCAACAATCCCACGTATCTGAAGCTGGTGAAGATCTTCCACTCCAAGAAGGTCTCGGCGGGTATCATGAAGAAATCGGATAACAGCGCGTCGCTGGCCGACCAATACAGCGCCCAACAGTTGCAAGGCTTCCTGCAGGATGTCGAAAAGGACGCCAAGGCCAAAGACTGACGTTGTTTTTTTAAGGTTTTCCGGCCGATTGACAACTTTCACCAGCTGCCAATCGGTTCGGTATATACTCGGGCAGGAACTTAATAAGAAGCGAGGAATATGAGCGAGGCAATCATCGAGCTCGACCATGTGGTCAAGGAATTCAAGTCGAAAGACAAAAAGAAACCCATGCGTGCCGTTGACGACGTAACGCTGAGCATCAACAAGGGCGATGTCTTCGGCATCATCGGTTATTCCGGCGCGGGCAAATCGACGCTGGTGCGCATGATCAACGCCCTGGAACGTCCCACCTCCGGCTCGGTCCACGTTCTGGGACAGGACATTACCGGGCTGAACGAATCCGGACTACGCCCGCTGCGCCGTAAAATCGGCATGATCTTCCAGCAGTTCAACCTTTTCTCAACCAAAACCGTCGCGCAGAACATCGCCTACCCGCTGGTGCTTGACCATTGGCGCAAGGACTATCAGGAGCGCCGCGTCAACCAACTCCTGAAATTTGTTGGCCTTGAGGAACACGCCAATAAATATCCCTCGCAGCTTTCCGGCGGCCAGAAACAGCGCGTCGGCATCGCCCGGGCGCTGGCCACGAATCCTGAAATCCTTCTCGCGGACGAGGCGACCAGTGCGCTTGACCCGGAGACCACGGGGGAGGTGCTCGACTTGCTGCAGCAGATTAACCGACAGCTGGGTGTGACCATCGTGCTTATCACCCACCAGATGAACGTCGTGCAGAAGATCGCCAACCGCATCGCTGTGATGAGCGATGGCCGTGTGGTCGAGCGGGGCGATGCGTATAGTGTCTTCGCCGCGCCGAAGCAGGAGATCACCAAGCGTTTCATTGCCACGGCAATTTCAGGTATTCCCGATCCTGAGCGGGTGACCGACATACACCGCCAGTGGTCTGGCCGCATCGTCACGGTGCTCATCCGGCAGAAAGACGCGCGCAACGAGCTGGACAATTCGGTGGTTCCCTCATCCGGTCAGAATATTTCGGGGCTTATCGCCAAATACGGTGTCTCCACCAATCTGATTTACGGCGGCATCGATACCGTCACAGGCTACGCCATCGGCGCCATGACCTATGAGTTGGCGGGTGAGCCGTCGGTCATCGATGGGTTCCTTGACGAATTGTCTCGCGACAGTGACGTGTACGATTTCGGTACGGCGCAAGCCTCGATCGATTATGATAAGGCGATTTCCATGCCGCTTGGCGGATTGAAAGCGCATCCGGCAGAGAGCAATGGCCCTGATCGTGCTGGAGATGCCGATAATACTGCCGAGTCCGGAAGTGCGGATAGCGACAGGGAAGAGGAGCAGGCCTGATGAATAGTTTTGATTTCGTAACCGTTTCGTTGGCAGGCAAGCCTGTGGAGACCATCACCCTGGCGGCGAATCAGGGTTGGTCGATCTTGAAGCCAATGCTGTTCCAATCCATCGCCCAAACGTTGGAAATGGTGTTCATCACCCTCGTCGTCGGCGGCGTTCTGGGCTTGGTCCTGGGCGTCATCCTTTACGGCACGCGGCCCGGCAATCTCTTCGAGAATTCCGTGGTCTACCGCATCCTCGACATCATCGTCAACATCGTGCGACCCATCCCGTTCATCATCTTCCTTGCGGCGATCCAGCCGCTGACCATGAAGGTCGTCGGCACGTCGATCGGCACGGCCGCGGCGATTTTCCCGATGATCATCATGGCCACATTCGCCACGTCGAGGCTTGTCGAGCAGAATCTCGTTCCGGTCGACAGGGGAGTGATCGAGGCGGCGCGTTCCATGGGCGCCTCCACCTTTACCATCATCCGCACGGTGCTCATCCCGGAGGCGCTCGGCCCGCTCATCCTGGCCTATGCGTTCCTCTTCATTTCGATTCTCGACATGTCGGCCATGGCCGGCTACATCGGCGGTGGCGGCCTTGGTAATTTCGCGATTTCCTACGGCTACCAGAAGTTCGATCCTGCCGTCACCTGGACGGCCGTGATCATCATGATCGTCTTGGTGCAGGTCGTGCAGGCCATCGCCAACATGCTGGCCAAACGCATTCTCAAGCGTCAGAAGTAGTGCCGTCGTTCCGTTTGGTATGTAATGCATAATTAATCGTAAAACGCTGGTTCGCGACGCCCGATTTCTGCTTTCAGCGGCAGGAAGCGGGCGTTTCCTTTATTTCCGGAGTCTTCGGGCTGATTATCGGAATACGAACGTTCGGGGCTATGGTCGGGATGTGGCCGCGCTACTTAATTGCCGGCAAACCCCATCGCGGCACCGGCCCGATCGAGGCGCTCGCCTCCACGATCCTTTCGCTGCAGACCATCGTCAGCCGCAACATCGACCCGTTGCGTCCCGTGGTGCTTTCAATCACCGAGGTGCACGGCGGCGACGTGTGGAACGTGATTCCCGATACCGCCGGATTCCTGGGCACCGTCCGTTATTTCTACAACGATGACCATGACCTGGTTACGCGTCGTTTCCGCGAGATAGTCGAATCCACGGCCGCGGCCTACGACATCACCGCCGACATCAAATGGGACGAGCTCGCGGTCCCGCTGGTCAGCGATTCCACGCTTATCGTCCCCGTTGCCAAGGATCTGCCCGGCTACGCGACCTTCGTGCCGGTCATTACGTCCATGGGCGGCGAGGACTTCGCCGACTTCCAGCAGCTGGGCCCGCTGGTCTTCGGCTCGATCGGTTCCAACGGTCAGCCGGGCCATCATGGCATCCACAGTCCCGAATTTGTGGCGTTGGACGAAGCCATCAAACCCACGGCCGAATTCCTGGTCAATGCGTTGCTGCGCGTCGAAAGCGAACTCGCCTGAGTCTTCGCCTTTCGTTGGCTGATTTTGCAACGATGCCGTCCTTGCCTTTCAAAAGTAGGGACGGCATTTTTATAATCCATCCTTCATAACCTTCGCATGATGCGCGGGGTGTGGCTAAGGCGTGTGGTCAAAAAGACATCCGGGATTCGGCTATTGTTTCGCGCGTTTCCCAAAACCGCCATGGAAACGGATATGATGAAGACATGACTCAACTATGTTTCGCTTTGGCTCAGATAGACACCTGCGTCGGTGACCTCAACGGCAATGCCGCCACCGTCCTGCAATTCGCGCGCATGGCCGCGCTCAACAAGGCCCAGGTCGTCGTTTTCCCCGAGATGACCCTGACCGGTTATCCGATCGAGGACCTCGCTTTCCGCGCCACCTTCCGCAAGGCTGCCGCGGACAAAGCCGACGAGCTGGCGCAAACGCTTAAAAAAGAAGGTCTGGGCGATCTTTACGTAGTGGTAGGCACCGTCGGCACTGTCAGCGGCAATGATTCGGCGACTTGCGAAGATAAGGACTCTGCGGTCGAACGTCTTGGTGTGGTTTCAGGTGCCGGGGAGTCCGACAAACCTACCAATCGGCTTGTTGTATTGCACAATGGTTCTGTTTGGTCGACCTACGACAAGCATTTCCTGCCCAATTACGGAGTGTTCGATGAGTTCCGCATCTTCGCGGCCGGCCAACATTCAGTGATTCTCGATATCGACGGGGTGAAGGTCGGCGTGGCCATCTGTGAGGACATCTGGCAGGATGGCGGTCCTGTCGCCGAGCTGGCTAGCCAAGGTATCGACGTTTTGCTGACGATCAACGGTTCGCCTTATGAAGAGGGCAAGACCCATACACGGCTTGATCTGGCCGTTCGCCGTGCACGCGAGGTGAACGCCCCGCTGATTTACCTGAACCAGGTCGGTGGTCAGGATGACCTGATCTTTGACGGCGGCAGTTTCGTGGTCGACGCCGACGGTACTCTTCTGGAGCGCTCGCCGATGTTCGTAGAAGACCTGAGCTACTTCGATTTCGATTCCGCAGCCGCTCGTCAGCAGGTCGGCACGCTTGCCGCGCTGCGTGACCCGGACGAGGAAGTTTACACGGCTTGCGTTCTGGGACTCAAGGACTACATGGACAAGAACCACTTTACAGGCGTGGTGCTCGGCCTTTCCGGCGGCATCGATTCCGCGTTGGTGGCGGCCATGGCCGCGGATGCCGTGGGCGGCGAGAACGTACAGGGTGTCTCCATGCCGAGCATGTATTCCTCCGACGGTTCCAAGGACGATGCTGCCGATTTGGCGCACAACATCGGTGCCCACTATGACATCCAGCCCATCGAGCCTCTGTTCAAGGCCTTCCAATCCCAGCTTGAACTTGACGGGGTAGCCGCAGAGAACCTGCAGGCACGTATCCGTGGCGTCATCGTGATGGCCTATTCCAACTCCAAGAACCTGCTGGCGCTCGCCACCGGCAACAAATCCGAGCTCGCCTGTGGCTATTCCACCATCTACGGCGACGCGGTGGGCGGTTACGCTCCGATTAAGGACCTCTTGAAGACCCGAGTCTGGGAGCTTTCGCGTTGGCGCAACCGTGCGGCCGCGGCCGGTGTTGGTGTCGGCGGCTTGAAGATCGTCGGCAACGAAAACGGGGGAGCGGGCGTTCCTCTCAAAGACGGCGTGATGATTCCCATCTCCAGCATCGAAAAGGCTCCTAGCGCCGAGCTACGTCCCGGCCAGAAGGATTCCGATTCGCTGCCGGAATACGTGCTTCTTGACAAAGTTCTTGAAGCCTATATCGAAAAGGCCCATGGCCGTGCCAATCTCTTGAAGGACGGTTTCGACGAGAAAACGGTGGATACGGTGATGCGTCTGGTTGACCGCGCCGAATGGAAGCGCCGCCAGTACCCGCTTGGGTCCAAGGTCACTTCTCTGGCGTTCGGCCGCGACCGTCGACTGCCGGTGACCAGCGCATTCCGTGAGTAGCGGCGCGTACGCTGAGGGGAGAGCCGAAAAGAAGTGCGGCAATCTGGGTTAAAGTTAAAAAGATTATGCTTTACTGATAAAGGGAATTATGATGGCTGGCGACAATCAGAACACCAACAATGACGACAAACAATGGTATTTCAATACTGCCACGGGTAAGCCCGAGCTGGGCAAGCTCTCGCCGGTCGGCCAGCGTAGTGGCCCGTACAAGTCCCGCAAGGACGCCGAAGACGCTTGGAAGATCGTCAAGGAACGCAATCTGATTTGGGACGAGCAGAACCGCAAATGGAACGCTTGGGACAACGATTCCGGTTCCGATGCCGAGCGGCAAAACCCTGAGTCGTGATATAAGATTTTTTATTGGGAACGAAGATACAGGTCAATGGACGAATGCAAGCCCGTTGACCTGTTTCTTTTGCCGAAAAATAAAAATGTGACGTACATCACATTTCTTTTGGCTGTTTGTTTATGCAAACCTTAAAAAGAAAGAATCTTTTAAATCGTTCTCGTTACTGGGTTTACGGCATTTTCAAAAATTTTGTCAATTTTGGTCGAAGGGGTAAATGGTAAAAAAGTGATGTAGGTCACACTATTTTGGCCGTACTTGTGATGAAGACCACTCTACAATGGTAGATGAACGCAACGTGAAGATGCGTTGCTCCACTAATAAGGAGTGCTAAATGACCGCAGTAGACCAGACTGCTCTCTCTCAGGAAGAGCTCCAAGCAAAGGCTTGGGATGGCTTCGTCGGAGGGAATTGGCAAAAGGAAATCGATGTTCGCGATTTCATTCAGAAGAACTATACGCCGTATGACGGCGACGAGTCCTTCCTCGCCAAGGCGACCCCCAAGACGAAGGAAATGTGGGAGTATCTCGACAACAACCAGCTTGCCGTAGAGCGCAAGCAGCGTGTGTATGACGTTGATATCCATACCCCGGCAGGCATCGACAACTTCGGCCCCGGCTACATCATGGACAAGGAACACGATAACGTGATCGTCGGCCTGCAGACCGATGAGCCCTGCAAGCGTGCCATGATGCCGAACGGCGGCTGGCGTATGGTCGAGCAGGCCATCATTGAGGCCGGCAAGAAGCCCGACCCCACCATCAAGACGATTTTCACCAAGTATCGCAAGACCCACAACGACGGTGTCTTCGGTGTCTACACCAAGCAGATCAAGCTTGCCCGCCACAACAAGATCCTGACCGGCCTGCCTGATGCCTACGGCCGTGGCCGCATCATCGGCGATTATCGCCGTGTCGCCCTCTATGGCGTCAACTATCTGATTGCCCAGAAGAAGATCGACAAGGATTCGATTCCTTATCGCAACGACTTCACCGAGACCGAGATTGAGCATTGGATTCGCTTCCGCGAAGAGCACTCCGACCAGATCAAGGCCCTGAAGGAACTCATCAATCTCGGCAACGAGTATGGCCTCGACCTTTCCCGTCCGGCTCAGACCGCTCAGGAAGCCGTGCAGTGGACCTACATGGGCTACCTCGCCAGCGTGAAGAGCCAGGATGGCGCGGCCATGAGCTTCGGCCGTGTCTCCGCCTTCTTCGATTGCTACTTCGAGCGTGACCTGAAGAACGGCAAGATCACTGAGACCGACGCTCAGGAGATCATCGATCAGCTGGTCATGAAGCTGCGTATCGTCCGCTTCCTGCGTACGAAGGATTACGACAACATCTTCTCCGGCGATCCGTACTGGGCCACTTGGTCCGATGCAGGCTTCGGCGATGATGGACGTCATATGGTCACCAAGACCTCGTTCCGTCTGCTCGCCACCCTGACCCTCGATCACCTTGGGCCTGGGCCTGAGCCGAACATCACGATCTTCTGGGATTCCAAGCTGCCTGATGGCTACAAGCGCTTCTGCGCCCGTACCTCCATCGACACCTCCGCCATCCAGTATGAGTCCGATCGCGACATCCGCAACCACTGGGGCGACGATGCGGCCATCGCTTGCTGCGTTTCCCCGATGCGCGTGGGCAAGCAGATGCAGTTCTTCGGCGCTCGTGTGAACTCCGCGAAGGCTCTGCTTTACGCGATTAACGGCGGCCGCGACGAGATGACCGGTATGCAGGTCATCGACAAGGGCGTCATCGATCCGATCAAGCCCGAAGCCGACGGCACCCTTGACTATCAGAAGGTCAAGGACAACTACGAGAAGGCCCTTGAGTGGCTTTCCGAGACCTATGTCGAAGCGCTGAACATCATTCATTATATGCATGACAAATATGCTTATGAGGCCGTTGAAATGGCTCTGCACGACAAGGAAGTCTACCGCACCTTGGGTTGCGGCATGTCCGGCCTGTCGATTGCTGCCGATTCGCTCTCCGCTTTGAAGTATGCGAAGGTCTATCCTATCTACAACAAGGATGCGAAGAACCTCGAAGGCCACGAGGCCGAGTACGTCGAAGGTGCGGATGACGATCTGATCGTCGGATATCGCACCGTGGGCGACTTCCCGCTGTACGGCAACGACGATGACCGCGCCGATGACCTGGCCAAGTGGACCGTGTCTACCGTCATGGGTCAGATCAAGAAGCTGCCGGTCTACCGCAACGCGGTGCCGACCCAGTCCGTACTGACCATCACATCCAACGTGGAGTATGGCAAGAACACCGGCGCCTTCCCCAGCGGTCACAAGAAGGGCACCCCGTATGCTCCTGGTGCCAACCCGGAGAACGGCATGGATTCCCATGGCATGTTGCCTTCGATGTTCTCGGTCGGCAAGATCGACTACAACGATGCGCTCGATGGCATCAGCCTCACCAACACGATCACTCCTGACGGCCTCGGCCGTGACGAGGAAGAGCGCGTGACCAACTTGGTCGGCATCCTGGATTCCGGCAACGGCCATGGCCTTTATCACGCCAACATCAACGTGCTGCGCAAGGAGCAGCTTGAGGACGCCGTCGCGCATCCTGAGAAGTATCCGCACCTCACCGTGCGTGTCTCGGGCTATGCCGTGAACTTCGTCAAGCTCACCCGCGAGCAGCAGATCGATATCATTTCCCGTACGTTCCATCAGGGTGCTGTCACCGAGTGACGGTTTGCCTTTAGAAACGTGGTGAATTATTGATTTGAAGGGGCGGAGCATCAGCTCCGTCCCTTCAATCATGTTTCGCGGACCTGGAAACCGAGCCAAGGGGATAGGAATAATCGGTTTTCATTTGCGGAACATTCGCCGCATAGCACTGCACTTGAGGCACACCGTGCGAATGGGATTTTAGCTTGGAATCCGTTACTATGGAATCAGAATCTTACAAGGAGGGCAAAGATGTCCGAAACCACTCAATTTAGAACCACAACGCAGCATATGCTGAAGACATCGAAAGTATATGCCAAGCACACGTTGATGGGCGGTCTCTCGGGTTTTCAGTCCCCTATAGGACTCGACCGCCACGACCGCATCGCCGCGCTGCGTACCGGAGACATCGGCTTCGTCCATTCCTGGGATATCAATACGTCCGTCGACGGTCCCGGGACCCGTATGACGGTGTTCATGAGCGGATGCCCGCTGCGCTGCCAGTTCTGCCAGAACCCCGACACATGGAAGATGCGTGATGGCCAGCCGGTCTACCTCGACGACATGATCGAGCGTGTCACCCGTTACAAGGACGTCTTCCAAAGCACTGGCGGGGGAGTCACCTTCTCCGGCGGCGAATCGATGATGCAAGGTAAGTTCGTCTCTCGTGTCTTTCATGCTGTGCGTAAGGAAGGCATCCACACCTGTCTCGACACCTCCGGATTCCTCGACAAGGAATGGACCGACGAGATGATCGACGACATCGATCTGTGCCTGCTCGACGTCAAGTCCGGCGACGAAAAGACCTATCACGAGGTGACCGGCAGTCAGCTTGCCCCGACCATCGATTTCGGTCAGAGGCTGAACAAGGCCGGCAAGAAGATCTGGGTTCGTTTCGTCCTCGTTCCGGGGCTGACCGACAGCGTCGAAAACGTTGAGAACGTCGCCAAGATCTGCGAGAGTTTCGGTGACGCCGTCGAGCATATCGACGTGCTCCCGTTCCACCAGCTCGGCCGTCCGAAGTGGCACGAGCTTGGCATCCCCTACCCCCTGGAAACCAAGGAAGGCCCGTCCAAGGAGCTCAAGAAGCGCGTCCGCGACCAGTTCAAGGCCCACGGTTTCGAGGTCTACTAAAGGCCGAGTCATTAGCTGATTCGTTTTGCTCTGTCGAGGAAGATTCGGATACGATACCGGAATCTTTCTCGGCAGAGTTTTTAATTGGCTCCTTCGTTAATAATGAAATATTTTTGTTGTCTGATACGGACAAAATGTGTTAGAATGAATGTAAGGAATTTCTTACTTGTAAGGAGTAATTATGGGTGAGGTTATGGATGTAGCCAAAGTAACGTCAAAGGGGCAGGTCACTATTCCTTCCGATGTCCGCAAAAGCATCGGCATTCGTGAAGGCGACAAGGTCCTCTTCATAAAAATGGACGACGGAAGCATCGTTTTGAAGGGCTCCAACCTTGAAGCCGTTGACCGTGCATATCAGGGATTTGCTGGGGCTGCCGAAAAGGCTGGATTGCACAATGAAGATGACCTCAATACACTTATTAAGGAGGTACGTGCCGATAGAGCCAAAAGACGGGAAACGCAATGAGAGTGATGATTGATACCAACGTCTTGCTTTCTGCAGTCATTTTTCATTCACGCAATATGGCCAGAACCATATAGGTAGCTTCGTGGAAGGACAATGATTTATTGCTTTCGACGTTTGAAATAGATGAGGCCCGTGAAGTAGTAATGAGGAAATGGCCCGAATACATTGACATATTCGAGCAATATCTCTATCAGTTGAGTTTTGAAACGGTGGTCACGCCGATTAATCCCAAACTAGGTTTGTTCGAGATTCGTGATCCCAATGATTATCCTGTTTTGTATTCGGCCATTATCGGCGCGGCGGACGTCTTCGTCACAGGTGACAAAGATTTTGAAGATGTCGAAGTAGATGCCCCAGCAATCATGACGCCGGCGGAGTTCGTTAGGATCTTTGCTTATTGAGAATCATGAGAAATGAAATTTGTCCGCAGAATGAATTGGCAGGTTCTTTTTCTAGAGGTGGTTGCTAATATATGCATATATAAGCGCTGATCCGTTATCGGCGGGGAGCTTTCGGAAGAACGGTTGTTCACTTGAGGTGAGTGGCTTATTAGAACCGACGGGTGGGCCCGAAACAGCCTGTACTTCAAGCGGTTGTGTTGCGTTGGTGCGTTTTCAAGTATCCGCAGCTCAACAAGCGAGGTGGTACCGCGGTAACGGCGTGTGTGAGCGTCTGTCATCGTCCTCGTGGTAGTAAATGACCTGCCAAGCGAGGAGACAACGGTGAGCGAAACCACCAATTCCCATGTGTATCCCAAGGCGTCCGTAGGCGAGCAAAGCGCGCACGTCGCGCCGAACCCGAGCTTTCCTAAGATGGAAGAATCGGTGCTCGACTATTGGGACAAGGACGATACCTTTGAAAAGTCCGTCGAGCGTAACCCCAGCGGCGACCACAGCGACAACGAGTTCGTCTTCTTTGACGGCCCGCCGTTTGCCAACGGCCTGCCGCACTATGGCCACTTGCTGACCGGCTACGCCAAGGACGTCATCCCGCGTTACCAGACGATGAAGGGCCGCAAGGTCAACCGCGTCTTCGGTTGGGACACCCACGGCCTGCCCGCCGAACTCGAAGCGCAGAAGGAACTCGGCATCGAATCGGTCGATCAGATCGAACAGATGGGCATCGAGAAGTTCAACGACGCCTGCCGCAAGTCCGTTCTCAAATACACCAATGAGTGGAAAGACTATGTCCACCGCCAGGCCCGCTGGGTAGATTTCGAACACGGTTACAAGACGCTGAACACCACCTACATGGAATCGGTGATGTGGGCGTTCAAGACCCTGTACGACAAGGGCCTGGCCTACAAGGGTTATCGCGTGCTGCCGTACTGCCCGAAGGACCGCACCCCGCTTTCCGCGCACGAGCTGCGCATGGACGCCGACGTCTATCAGGATCGTCAGGACACCACCGTTTCCGTGGCCGTCAAGATGCGCGACGAGGACGACGCCTACGCCGTTTTCTGGACCACGACGCCTTGGACCACCCCCACCAACTTCCTGATCGTCGTGGGCGAGGACATCGATTATGTCGAGGTCAAGTCTACGGAAGGCAAGTTCGCCGGCAAAAAGTTCTATCTCGGCAAGCCGTTGCTCGGTTCGTATGCCAAGGAACTCGGCGAGAACTATGAGATCGTCCGCGAGCTTAAGGGCAAGGAACTGGTCGGTCGTCGCTACTGGCCGGTCTTCCCGTTCTTCGCCGGAGACGAGGCCGAATCCGAGGGGCATATCCCCGGGCCGAACGCCTACCAGATCCTCGCCGCCGACTACGTCGACACCGTCGAAGGTACTGGCCTGGTTCATCAGGCCCCCTATGGCGAAGACGATATGAACACGTTGAACGCGGCCGGTGTCAACTCCACCGACGTGCTCGATGCCAGCTGCACCTTCACCTCAGCCTGCCCGGACTACGAAGGCATGTACGTCTTCGACGCCAACCTTCCGATCCTGCGCAACCTGCGCAATGGCGACGGCCCACTGGCGCGCATCCCCGAGGACCACCGCGCCCTGCTCTTCCAGGAGAAGAGCTACGTGCACTCCTACCCGCACTGCTGGCGCTGCGGCACCCCGCTGATCTACAAGCCGGTCTCCTCCTGGTTCGTCTCCGTGACCAAGATCAAAGACCGCCTGCTCGCCAACAACCAGCTGATCAACTGGATTCCCGAGAACGTCAAGGACGGCCAGTTCGGCAAGTGGCTTGAGAACGCCCGCGACTGGTCAATCTCTCGCAACCGCTTCTGGGGTTCACCGATTCCCGTGTGGGTCTCGGACGACCCGAAGTACCCGCGCGTCGACGTTTATGGCTCGCTCGACGAGCTCAAGGCCGACTTCGGCGACTACCCGTGCGACGGCGAGGGCAACGTCAACATGCACCGGCCCTATATCGACAACCTGACGCGCGTCAATCCCGACGATCCGACCGGCAAGTCGCATATGCACCGCATCACCGACGTGCTCGACTGCTGGTTCGAATCCGGCTCCATGCCGTTCGCGCAGTTCCATTACCCTTTCGAGAACAAGGAGTATTTCGAACAGCACTTCCCGGCCGACTACGTGGTCGAATACATCGGCCAGACCCGCGGCTGGTTCTACTTGCTGCACGTCATGGCCACGGCCCTCTTCGATCGTCCCGCCTTCAAGAACGTCATCTGCCACGGCATCGTGCTCGGCGATGACGGCCAGAAGATGAGCAAGCACCTGCGCAACTACCCGGACGTCAACGGCGTGTTCAACGACTATGGCTCCGACGCGATGCGCTGGTTCCTCATGTCCTCGCCGATCTTGCGCGGCGGCAACCTCATCGTCACCGCCGACGGCATTCGCGACACGGTGCGTCAGGTGCTGCTGCCGGTGTGGAGCTCGTACTACTTCTTCACGCTTTACGCCAACGCGGCCAACGGCGGCAAGGGTTACGACGCACGTGCGTTGAAGCCCGAAGAAGTCGCCGGACTGCCGCAGATGGACCGCTACCTGCTGGCCCGTACCCGCAGGCTTGTGGTCACCGTCGAACATGCGCTCGATACCTTCGCCATCTCCGATGCGTGCGCCGCGGTGCAGGACTTCATCGACATGCTCACCAACTGGTACATCCGCAACAATCGTGAACGCTTCTGGAGTGAGGACGAAAACGCCTTCAACACGCTCTACACCGTCCTCGAGGTTTTGATGCGCGTCATGGCGCCGCTGGCCCCAATGGAGTCCGAGTCGATCTGGCGAGGCCTGACCGGCGGGGAATCGGTGCATTTGGCGCAATGGCCGTTCGTCACCGTACAGGACGAGGAGTCCCACGATGTCGGCGCCAATGCCGAAACCACCGGCGAGCTCAACCATGGCAAGGAAACCGAGCTGGGCCGCGTTCTTGTTGACGAGCCCAAGCTGGTTGCCGCCATGGAACAGGTTCGTGAGGTTGTTTCCGGTACGCTTTCGCTGCGCAAGTCCTGCCAGATTCGCGTGCGTCAGCCGCTCGCCAAGCTCACCGTTCTGGTCGACAATCCCGATGGCGTGTCAGCTTACGATGACATTCTCAAGACCGAGCTCAACGTCAAGGCTGTGGAATTCTCCACGCTCGCCGACGCCGGCAAGCATGGCCTGAAGATCGTGCACGACCTCAAGGTCAACGCCCGTGCCGCCGGCCCAAGGCTCGGCAAGCAGGTGCAGTTCGCCATCAAGGGCTCCAAGTCCGGCAAGTGGCATGTCGACGCATCCGGTGCGCCGGTGGTCGAGACGCCGAACGGTGATCTCAAGCTCGAGGAGGGCGAATACACGCTGATCAACAAGGTCGAGGAAGTCGGTGCGGAAGACCGCGCCAACGACGTCTCCGCGGCGCTTCCCAGCGGCGGTTTCGTCATTCTCGACACGGCCCTCAACGACGATCTCATCGCCGAAGGCTATGCCCGCGATGTCATCCGCGCCGTGCAGGACGCCCGCAAGGACGCCGACCTCGACATCGCCGACCGCATCAGCCTCAAGCTCGATGTGCCGGCCGCCGATGCGCCGAAGGCCGAGCAGTTCCGCGACCTTATCGCCCACGAGACGCTGGCCACGGCACTCGACATCAACGCCGATGCGTCCGCCGACGAGCTCAAGGTGACGGTCGCCAAAGCGTAATAACATCAAGAGACGGTTAATGGTATGGCCCGGAATCCGATTGAAAGATTCCGGGCCATATTTTTAAAAAACCATGATGGTCATGCATCAAGAATCCGCATACACCATCAGCGGCTGGCTATCAGGCGTTCGGCAGAACGACACCGCGGCCGAGAATCTTGCCGTCGTGAAGATCCTGATAAGCCTGCTCGGCCTGATTCATCGTATATGTCTTGGTGGCAATCTGCAGTTGACCGCGCTTGGCCATCTCCACCACTTCCATCAGCTGGCTGCGACGTCCCCAGTTGCTGGTCGAGATGCAAACATTGAGTGGTACGGCAAAGCCATAGGAATTCTTGGCCCCTCCGCCGCCGGCTCCGCAGATGACGATCGATCCCTCGTTGGCGATGGCCTTGATTGCAAGATTTCCTGTCACGTCAGCTCCTACGAAGTCGAAGACCACGTCGACGCCATAGTCGTTGGTCATCTTGCGTACTTCGGCAACACTGTCTTCATTGGATTCGAACACGTAATCGGCACCGTTCTTCTTGGCGAAGTCAAGGCGCTCATCTCCAAGGTCGAACGCCACGACACGGGCAGAGGTCATCTGCTTGAGCAATTGAATGGCGACATGGCCCAGACCGCCGGCTCCAATCACCAGAATGGTCTGCCCGCCGCGAATCTTGGGCAGTACGCTGCATATGGCCTGATACTGCGTCAGCGCAGCATCGGTAAGAGACGCGGCCTTCACCGGGTCAAGATCACCGATAGGCACCAGATGACGCGGGCTGTCGACGATCATATACTCGGCCATCGCACCTGGCCGTCCCAGACCGGGGGAGGTCAGCTTATGGCAGAGTCCTTCCGACCCATCAGCGCAGTATCTGCATATTCCGCATCCCCAGCAGCCGTAGACGATGACGGGTTCGCCGATTTCGACTCCGCTCACCCCGGGACCAAGCTCTGCGACGACGCCTGCAGGTTCATGGCCGAGTGTCTGCGGAAGCTTGTACGGGAAAACCTCCTTCGGGGCACGCTCATAATATATTCGTCGGAATGGCACAGGCCCGCGGCCGTCATTTTCAGGAGTACCTCGCCAGGTCCCGGTGTCGGTTTCGGGACCTCAGTGATATGGAGCCGTCCGCCGATTTCAGTGTATTGTACTGCTTTCATTGTTGTTCCCTTCATGTTGCGATGTCTGTATTCGTCCTTTGAGATGACGATTCGTTTCAAAATCCTCTTAGGGGCGGGAAACTCGTCGAATTCTTGACGATGGCATCACACAACGTCCAGCATAGTACGATTTTGGCAAAATGTAATGAATGTCACATTTTATATTAGGTGTTCGATGATCCGGGATTGCTGTCGGTTCCCATTCTTGCTGGGCTATCGTTGCTTGATGGTGCTGAGCGTGCCGTTCGAGCCTGTGGTTGGCAAGACATCAGGATTGCCCACACTGGGCAGGGTCCATGTTGATGCTCGTCTGTGTATACTGAAACAGGTTGCCATTCACCTTACGATGACAGGCAAAATACAATACGGCGATGAGATGTCAATTGTCTATCGTCCGTCCTTCAACATTCTTTCTGAGGTTTTACTTGCTACCCTCGTCAGAAGTGTCTGCGCCGGTTGCCGGCAACTTGCTCGGCACTCCGACGTCCAATGTCCTCAGCCCGAGATTGGACATGAACCGTTGAGTGATTTTGCCGTCGTTGTCAGAGGTGTTGAGTTTCGATATTTTTCCGTTGATACGGATTGTCGGGGGAAAGAACCCCTTGTTGCCGTTCTGAGTGGTAAAAAGCTCTTTGCGCTTTGTATCGTAAACCGTTGCCTTGGTGATGAACGATGTGTAGGACGCCTTCACCGCAGCTTCGGCCACGGTGTGGCTTACTCCGGCCTTTTCCGCTTGTGCGGTGATTTGTGCGTCGCCGACCTCTTTGTAGTGAATGGCATCGGGTTGGAAGTCTTTTTCAAACAAAGCGCCCACGAATGCCGTGACGTGTCTTGGATCGTGTTCGGATACGTACGCCACCGCATTGGCTGCCCTGGTTGCGTATCGATTCGTGGAAGGCGTGTCGTAAAGGTTGACGATGTGGAATTCCAGATTTACCTGTTGGGCTTCCTGCAGTTTTTCGAGTGTCGGGGTGAGCGCACGGGTCAGGTCCCCGCAGTATGGGCAAAGGAAGTCCTCATATATCTCCACGGTAGGCGCGTCAGGGTTGCGATCGGTTTGCCGGTATGCAGGCAAACCGCCCTCTTCGGTGGAGTTGGTCGGCTTGTCTTTGACTCTTTGCAGCTCGTCGTATGCCTGGGCTTGCGTTTCGGGGAGTATCTGCTTTGAGCTCTTGCCCTGATTGTTGCCGATGGAAATACCGATGACCAGCACCAGCACCATCACGATGACTATTGCGATGCCTCCGATGATCAACTGGCTGCGTCCGATGGCTCCGCTGTGCTTTGCCTGAGGATTGTCCTCGTTAACGCTGTCCGGGAGTGTGGAAGTCAGAATCGATGGAATCCTGCGTTTTGTCGAATTGCGTGACCGGGAATGTTTACCGATGCCGCTCATTTCCTGATCACCCTTTCCCTCCAAGTGTCTTTCCGGAAGTCGTCGAATTGTCGATTACGTCACTATTCTTTGATTTTATCCCCTTGTTGAGATAATCGGGCGTTCGTCTTGAATAAAAGTATCGACGATTCACGTATGGATGGCGGTTATGGGCGTGCAACAAAGCAAAAGACGGTTATCAACACTTGTTCGACATGGTCTATTCAGGCAAAGGCCGATGACATTTCATCCTGAAGGACGATGGCGGGATCGGTGCAAACACGTATTCTTGAATATTCGTAAGGGCTATAAAATCGGACGCCGCCATCGGTCGTTTTGAACCGTGGCAGAACTTGGTCCCTGGAAAGTAAGATAAGAACCATTGATATTTGCAACCGACAACCTGAGGGGAATAGCCGATTGAGAGAGAACATCAACGTTATGAATGACAACATGAATGGTTTGGCAGGGGAAGCGACGGATTTGCCGACATTGCCGTCGAGGGCGGCATTCGCGGATTCCCGGGCTTCGGTCGGTTCAGTTGGTTCCAGAAGGCACGCCGCAACCGGCAAAGATATATATGGTGAAGGGACCAGGGAAGGGGATGGCGACGCAATGAATGGTGTCACGATGACGGTCAACGCCACCAAAGCGATGGCAGAAACCTCTGATACGAAGGATGCCAAAAACGCCGACCAACCGGCCAGAACGGCGCCTTCCGGTTTCTTGGGCACGATCCGTTCCAGCCGCTTGGGTCTGACGACCTTTGACATCAAGATGATCGGCGTGGTGCTGATGGTGGTCGATCACGTCCACCAGATGTTCGCCACCCAAGGCGCGCCAAGCTGGCTTGACTGGTTCGGCAGACCTGTGGCCACGCTGTTTTTCTTTGTCAGCGTCGTCGGCTTCTCGCACACGCACAGCAAAAAGGCCTATATGGTGCGGCTTTACGTGTGCATGGCGCTTATGGCCGTCATGGATTACGTGCTGCAACTGACGATTAATTATGATGGTGCGCAGCTGGTCAACAACATTTTCCGCGACCTCTTTATCGGCACGATTTTCATGGCCGCCGTCGATTGCTTCGAAGCGGCTTTCAAGAAGCGTGGCGGCAAGAGGGATGAGCGTACCGGCTCTGCACACGGTGTCGCAGGGCGTGATGCTGTTGCCGGGATCTCCAATGGCATTTCCGCTTCCGAGCAGATCACGGTGCCCGTAACCAGTCATGCTGACGGTGTCACCCGAGGATACCGTGTCAAAAAGACCGCGGAAGGGCTACTGCTGCTTGCGTTGCCGTTCCTGCTCTCCCTTGTGCTGCTGCCTTTCATGTCCATAGGTGATGGCCAGCAAGGCATGGTGACGATGTGGGCGCTGCGTGTGCTCACCGCGATCGACCCGGCGATTCTGCTTGCCGAAAACACCATCATGGTGCTGCTCATTCCGGTGATGTACGCCCTGCGCAATGTCAGGCACAGCCTGGTCTGGCAGAGCGCGGCCATCGCCGTGGTCGCGGTGCTGTACGCCATGAGTGGGCAGACCCAGTGGATGATGATTTTCGCCATCATTCCAATCCTGCTCTACAACGGTGCCAAGGGTCGTGGCGACAAGTACTTCTTCTACGTCTTCTATCCCGCACATATCGCCGTGCTGTATGTGCTCGCAAGTCTCATCTAAGAGGGCAGAAGATCGAGGTTGGTTATATCGTTTGATGTAATCCAATAAAAGATTATACTTTTGGTAACTGATTCTCAGATAAGACAGGCGCGTAATCGTAAACTCTGCGATTACGCGCCTGCCTATGCTGACTATTTTTAGTTGCTTTTAGAATCCGGCCGAGGGGTCACCGCCGAGCGGTGACTTGATGTTGGGATTGCCCGCGTCCGTTGGCTTGAGGCCAAGTCTGTCGGTGAATCGCACGACCATCTTTGCATCGCTGTCGGATGTGTCGAGTCTCGCGATTTTCCCGTTGATGCGAATGGTCGGAGGGAAGAGCCCCTTACTGCCATTCATGTTGATGAAAAGCTCCTTGCGCATGGTGTCATACAATGTGGCCTTGCTGATGTATTTGGCGTAAGGAGCCTTCACCGCTTCGTCGGCGACCTTCTCGCTCACACCAGCCTTGATGGCCTGCTGCGCGATGTCGTCGTCGCTGACATCTTTGAAATGAACGGCGTCCGGCTGGAAATCCTTTTCGAAGAGCATGCCCATGAAGGCCGTCACGTGTGCTGGATCATGTTCCGAGACGTAGGCGACGGCATTGGCGGCCCTGACGGAATAACGGTCCGTGGAAGGGGTGTCATAAAGATTGAGAGGGTGAATTTCGAGGTTGATTTGCCGGGCTTCCTGCAGTTTTTCAAGAGTAGGGGTGAGGGCTCGGGCAACGTCTCCGCAGTACGGGCAAAGGAAGTCCGTATACAGTTCGACCGTCGGTGCGTCGGCATTGCGCTCACTCTTTTTGAAGGCCGGGAATCCGGCGTTGTCGGTCGCGTTGGACGGTTTGTCGGGAACCTTCTCCATCGCGCTGTATGCCTCGGATCGCGTTCTTGGCAGGGCCGAGGCAGTGGGCTTTGGGGCCCGCTTTATGCCGATGCCGATGCCGATGCCGATTCCGATGACCAGAGCCAGGACTACGACAAGCACTGCTGCGATGGCGCTGATGATGATTTGTTTATGTGGGATTGCGCCGGTCTTGTATGCTGAACGGGTTTCTCTGTCTGGAACGCTTCCGGGCGATGAGCGTATCGATGGCTCCTGATCTTTTGAAGTGTCTGGTAGGGAATGCTTCCTGATATTGCCCATTCCTGCTCACCAAATTCCTTTCTGAATCATATTTGAAAATACAACATTATGATTTATTTTATCGCATTAATTTGATATTTAGGCAATTATGGAAGTGAAAGCATGAAAAGGGTACAGCAACAAAAATTCTTTCTATGAACTCATCAAACTGACGGTAATACCGTTTTGGATACGGACCATCTCCGGTTTATACGGTGATGTCTGAACTTGATGTTGTGCTTGGAATCGCGGTAACTACATAATCGGAAACTACTGCTGATTACACTGATTACAAATACTGCTGTTGTATCGGAATCGCATCACCGTTCGGGCCGATAGCCGGCATGACCTTTGGATTGCCGACCTGCTCCTTGTGCAGGCCTATGGAATGAATGAACGTTGGCCTCACGTCGTCGAGCGTGTGAAGCTGACGATACTGCCACATCTTGCCGTTGATGCAGATGGTCGGGGTGGAGAAACGGAACTGGTCCTGCATGGTGACATACAGTTCCTTGCGCCGGGACGTATATTTCGTGGCCTTCCGGACGTAGTCGTCGTAAGTGCCCTTTGTCGAGTTTTTGGCGACGCTTTCCTTGACCCCGGCCTTGATGGCTTGGTCGATGATTTCCTGATCGCTGACCTCTCGGTTGTTGTTCTTGTTTGGCTGATAGGTCTTATCGAATAGTGCCGTGGAAAAATCGAAGAGTTTTTCGGGCTGGTTCGAGGCGACGTAGGCGACGGCGCTCGCGGCGCGCGTGGAGTAATGGTTCTTCGTCTTGGCGTCCAGGAAATCGATGGGATGTATATAAAGGTTGATCTGCTTGGCTTCCTGCATGTCTTTCATGGATTTGAAGAGGTCTCGTTCCACGATTGCGCAACCGGGGCAGAAGTAATCGACATAAAGGTCGATCTTGGGTGCCTTCGGGTTGTAGTCGCTGGCTTTAAACGCAGGCAATCCGCCGTCTTTGGTCATGCCTTTCGGTTTCTGTGCCAGTTCCTGGAGTTGCTGGTAGTTGCGTTGCTCGCCGTATTTGCCGTTCCAGACGGCGTAACCGCCGGCGATGATAATGACAACTGCCAGAAATGCAGCGAGGATTGAGAAGATGACGGTTGCACGGCGCTTTTGCACCTTTTCATGGATCGCGAGGGCTTTTTCCTTCACCTGCCCGGCTGAATCCTTTACACCTTCGTTTACTCGGTTTGCGGTTTCTTTGACGTTCTTGTTTACTTGACTGATCGACGTTTCGATATTGCCGTTTACGTGATTGGAATTGCCGCTTGTTTTCGTCAGTGGGGAGCCGGTGGCTTTCTCGTTTTCCCTTGATTCTGGCGAGTTTTTATTGGAGCCTGTCATATTTGCGTCTGTTGTTTCAGGCTTTCGACTGTCGCCGGTTTGACCATTGCCTGTTGCCATGGCATATCTCCTCTTGACCCACTTCATATTGTGACGAGAATCACATGTTTTATCCCCTTGACACTCTACTAGTTTCTCTGTCCAAACACCAATGCTTGCAATGTCCGAGTCACTATTTGGACATGTTTATTATTGGTCTTCTGTGTTATATCGAATTTTGACGTTTGAAAGCAGCTTGGCCGACGTAGCGTTGCGTATCTTTTGAGGTTCGGGGTCATAAGGCAAAATATTTGGTTTATAACCGTGGTTTGTCTATAACCTTAACCCCCCAGCTTATGATGTACGGCAAGAATAGTAACGTGTGTTACGGTCAGCATGTTGTTAAACAACAATGAGAGGAATGCATAGATGCGTGAACTCGGTTTGGATGATCTCAATGCCGCAGCCAAGATTGGTGGGCCAAGCACACTGTCCGAAAAGACAATGCTGGAACCTGCCGCTGGCACTGAAGGCATTGTCGCGCCAGCAAAGTATTTGGATGGAACCTCATCGACATATGTGTTCGAGGACAGGTTCATAGACGGACAAGCCAAGAAAACGGTGTTAATCGATTCTCGAACTTCCCAAAACAATCGTCTTGAAGATTATATTTCCAAGGCCATTAAAGACGGACATCCGGTATTTGCGAACATGCCGAGAATTCAAGTCACTTATCAAAGCGATGATGGTACGGGGACAATTCAGCCGGAGCGCTATTTGGACGTTGATTTACCGCATCGTGCTTTTGACGCACACATCAGAATCGGTTCGGTTGATGGTACTCCCACTTCGCAGTTGCCAGAGTACATCAAGGCCAGAAACTCTACTCTTGCGGATATGCGTCCAATTTTCGATTTGTCTCCCATCACTGTAGCCATGGGCGCTTGGGATTCGACGCGTAACAAAAACCAACTTCGCATTGCCTCAGCGTTCAATGGAGAGATTATCGGGGTGTTGGCTAACCAAGAAGATGGAGAACCAGTATATCGTGCTGGTGCTCGTGTGGATCCGATGGCGGCAAGCATGAAATTCAATAAGGATGAGGCGCAACAGATTGAGAATAAAATACATGATGATTTGACCGATAAAACAAGTAAAAAATTCACAAAAGATGGTAATGGCTCAACAATCGGCCTTGGAGCAATTCCTCCAACAGCCGGGAGAAGCAGTTCTCTTGACGGTATCGCGGTCAGCAACATCATCCGAACCCATGTGCTAAGTTTCAGCACCTTGCGTTCGATGAGTTTTGGCGCAGGGAAAGACGGCGATGAGGCAATTCGTGCGTTGCTCGCGGCAATGTTGCTTGACGCCATGGCTGGTAGCAATACTGAATTGAATCTGCGTGCCAACTGCATGCTCCGTGAATCCGCAAAGCCTGTGACGATTTTGGATAAGCGTTTTGGTGAGCAGGAAGAGCTGGAGATGCTGAGTATTCAACATGCTGATGACCTGTTGGAACAGGCTTATCGGCAAGCCCACGAAAAAGCGGAAGTCGACTGGAATGGACAGATCCTGAATGTGGACGGTAATGAGTTGGTTCCGAACCGTGCTTCGGATAACGACTCAGACAATGATTAGTGGGTGCTGAGATGCCATTTATCATTTCCGCGCATTTCCTGATGGATACCTATCAGGGTGCCGATGACACAGGTCGGCCAGAGTCGTATCCGTCGCCGGAGCGCTTGTATAAGGCGCTGGTTTCGGTGGCCCACACCGTATTTCGCTTCCGTGATGCTTCGGCAGATGAACGTCATCTTTCCGACGATGCCATTGCCGCCGCTCTGGAATGGTTCGAAGGCAATCCTCCAGAGGCGATTCGTCTGCCTGGCAAAATACGTCGCAATAGCCGCCGGAACAGTCGTCTCATCGCGTATCGGGACAAGGGAAATTGGGATAAGGCGCAAAGCGCCAAAACGGTCGATGTCGTCAATGGGCTTCAGGACATACAAAGCCACAAGGAATCGAAAGTTGGCATCGCTACCGCATATGATGATGCTGGTGGCGATTTGGCATGGCAATGGGTCGAAGCTCCTGACGAGCATGTCCGCGAGACTCTTGAGGCGTTGTGCTGGGAGGTGCCATATCTCGGCGAGGCCTGTTCTCCGGTTTCCTTGAGCGCCCACGAAATGGACGAAGACACCTATCCGTTGCCTGGATCGTTGGTAATCGATAGGCAGCTATCGTTGAGAAACGCGTCGATCAGTGAGGAGTTCCAGGTTCCCTGCGAGGGGCATCTTCAGGAGCTTGAAGATGGATATGCGCAGGCGAATCCACATAGGAAAACGAAGAAAATCGCCTTTTCGGAACATGAGAACACGGTTGTTTCCGATTCGTTGACGCAGCATGTGCGCAATGTTGGCTATCTCCGTCCTCGGTCGGAAGACGATTTGAAGAAGCTGCGTGCTCCATGGTCTCTTGGCGTTTTCATTCCCGTCGAGGTTTTGGGTGAGAAGCAAAAGAGGCAGTGGCAGCCACGAGAGTCGCAGTATGTGGCCTGGTGCGTCGCACTGCACCGCCTTCTGGTGCGGATGGGAGGATTCGGCGTGACCTCGGTTCTGACGGGGAAGTACGAGCACGGCATCGAACGGCCGGCTAACAATGTCGCCATCCAGATATTGCGTGATGAGGGTTTGCCGATTGCTTCCGAGACGTTGCAGCGTATGAATTTGCCCGGATTCCTGGTCATGGTGCCGAGGAGCGCTTCTGGAGCAGATGCCAGCACTATCATTTCGTTGTGTGAATCCGTCCAGGGACGCAAGCTCTATTTTTCCAGGAATTCCGAGACGTTGCGTTTGGGCGAAGCCGTGACCGACATCGATCTGTCTCAATTCTGGGAGCCGGTTCGCACTGGTTTCCGCCGTTTCTGGACGCCCTCGCCTTTCTGTCTGCGCGAGACCAGATCCATTCCGAGTGCAGATCCGGGCAAGCGATGGAAGGCCCGCGAAGATGTGGCATTGGCTGTCGGCCACGTGTGGCGAAAGAATTTCAAGCCCTCTCTCCCTTGTGATTCCAAGGAAGAGGAGTATTGGGGGTTCGTGGACAACGTGTTGGAAGCGAAATCGCCGGTGGGAATCTTTTCGGCACGGATTGTCGCCAGAACGCAGATGGGCGACTATGCGCATAGATCCAATCCATCGACGCCTTTGCTGGGTGCGATGGCATCGTTGCGTTTGGATTTGGCGACCGAAAAGGAAGTCGTGGCCATCGGGCAGAGCCGTCATTTGGGCGGTGGCTTGCTGATACCGGTGGACTATCCGAAACGATTGGCAGACGATATCGTGGGTGGAGGCAGATGTTGATGGATTCCAAGCTTCAGGACTATGTCGACACATGGTTCGACCGATTCGTGGCGGCCATTCATGATGGGCGCCAGCCATACCAGTGGCAAAGGCGGTTGATGCATTATGTCATTGACCATGCGCGCTGGCCGGATGAGATTGCGGCTCCCACCGGGGCGGGGAAGACCATGGTCATGGATATCCATGTGTTCCTCAATGCGCTTGCGGGGCTGACCATGTCGGTGGATTGCGAAGACCACATTGATTCGGAATTGCGCAGTCTCGCCGATATGGATATAGCATATATTCCGCGCCGGTTGGTGATGACGGTCAACAGGCGTGCCCTCGTCGATGACCAATATGACGAAGCGACGGATTTGGCAAATCGAATTGAGAGCGCGGATGCGCAATCTGAGGACTCCATCCTCTCTGAGATCAGAGATGGTCTCAACTGTCGTGCAGGCAAAGTCCGTGACATCAATGGCAAGCCGCAAGCTGTGGATTGTTCTCCTTGCCGGGTGACACGCCTGCGTGGTGGCGAGGCGACGGATAATGCCAAGAACCAATGGCGCTATTACCCGACCCAATGCCAGATTGTTTGCGCCACGCCGGATATGTTCGGCAGCCGCCTGTTGTTCCGCGGATACGGTATCACAAAGGCCGCGCGTCCCATGGAAGCAGGGTTGTTCGCCTACGATACCGTCCTGATTCTCGATGAGGCGCATCTCAACAGACAGTTGGCGCAGACCGCGGCCGATGTGTCGCGTCTTGAGGATCTTCAGAAGAGCAAGGTGGCGGAGTTCGTGTCCCCTCTGCAGGTTGTGAAGACCACCGCGACTCCCGCCGACAACGATGAGGTTGAATCAGTAGGAGTGGAATTCGAAGATTTCCAGAAGGACCGGGCTCTTTGCCAAAGGCTGACTCGTTGCAAACCCGTTGAGCTGAATGAGGTGGAGTGCTCAGACAAGGAGTATGCGGAGCATATCGCACAGCGATGTATGGCATTGTCCGGTGCGCAACATGCTGTCGTGGGCTGTATCGTCAACAAGGTGGATACCGCGGGCAAGGTGTTCGACGCGCTGACGAAGAAACTCAAAAAGACCGAACAATATGATGACGATTCGTTAAAGAACGCGGTGCGTTGCTTTGTGGGGCCGATGCGGCCGTACGACAAGAACCAATTGCAAGGCGTGTTCTCGGAGATTTGTGGCGATGGAGATCCGAATTCACCATTGCGATTCGTGATAGGCACACAGACCCTCGAGGTCGGCATCGATGCGGATTTCAGTGCGTTGGTGACTGAATTGGCTCCGGGCAATTCCTTGGTGCAGCGCGCGGGACGCGTGAATCGTCGGGGATTGCGTGATAACGGCCCCATCACCGTCGTCATTCGTAAAAATGAGAAGAAACAAGGTGTGTATCGCCAGGAAGATCTGGATCTCTCTCTTGCCTGGTTGAAATCCGAGCGTGGAGCAAACCTCGATCTCGGTGCTTGGAACTGTATGAAACATCCTGCGTCGCCGCAAGAGCTGGATCGCATGGCGTTGCAACGTTTGGAAATCTGGGATGTCGAGAACCTGTCGAGTACGGACGAGCAGTTGGCCGCCGATTATGCTTTCTATGGCCGTAGTCCAGCGGATATCAGTCTATGGCTTCGTGACGAGCTGGCGTCTGATGATAGCCCGGACGTTGGCGTGGTGGCTCGTGATTTGCCAGAAGATGATGCTGACGCGGCACGGCTGGTGTCTTTTGCGCCTCCTGTGGCTGAAGAAACCTTCCCGTTGCGGAGTTTTGGCCAGTTTGACGATATCAAGAAGATATACGAAAAAGGCCAGAAGAAGAGAAAGACATTTGGTCCCCTGGTGATCTATCGGCCGTCTGCGGACGACAAGTGCATCCCTTGGGACCGTAAGACCGATTTGTCGACAGTGGTCCATCCAGGTGACACGTTGGTTGTAAGTACGGAGGCTCCGCTGTTCGACCAAGGAACCCATGTGCTTAGCAGTTCCGGAATCAAGGAGAACCAGGCTGAAGAGGATGTCTACAGCTGCTGTCATGACTCTGGGTGGGTGTTGAAAGGTCAAAAGTCCGATGGCAAAGATAGGCACTATCGTGTTTTGGATGATTTGGCCAGGAAATTCGCCGCTGGTGACAGTGAGGACACAGAGACGGAGAACGACCATCTTGGCATGCCGACACTTCAACAAATCGTCGATGAAATAGGAGATAAGTTTGCCACCGAGGTATTCGGAAAATCCTACGATCCGGAGACTGAGGTCAACATCTATCCGGCAGTAAAGGTGGATGCCGAGCGTGAAGGCCAATCCGACCGAATCTGGATATCCGTACAACCGATGAGGAACCTTGACGAGCGTGAGCTGCAGGAGATTCGAGTTGATGGCAACAATCGTATCGTCTATCTCAATACATCGGACGGACATCAGCCATGCGTCGAAAGACGAGCCTCGGACTTCGCGACAATCCTTGGCTTTGATGAGCGGATTCGCGATGAAATGGCAGAAGCCGGTCTTCACCATGATGACGGGAAAAAGGACTGGCGTTTCCAGAGGCTGTTGCATTATCGGCTCAGCAAGTCTGAAAACGATGACGATTCAACGTATCTGGCCAAAAGTCGTTTCCATTCCGTTTCATGGGAGCAACGTTTACGGAACCAACTGAGTTTGGCCGGATGGCGACACGAACAGCGGTCAGCGGCGGAATACTGGGCAAACAGTGAACGAAAAGACGACGAATATGATACTGATTTGGTCACACGGCTGATCGGGACCTCGCATGGCCATGGAAGATCTGCATTCAGGGCTTCGGCTTCAACGGTGATTCCTGACAGTGTGGCACAGAAGGATATGCTGTGTAATCCGCACTTGGCAATGGGGCCTGCCATGGCAGGCGCTCAGGAATTGTTCGATACGGGTCTATGGCAGACCATTGTCCATCGCACGGATTGGAAATACGGCTTCTGGGGAGTCTCCTATCTTGAAGCCATCCTGCGTGCTGCGGACATCACCGTTTCGAAGGAGGGCTGATCGGTCATGGTTCTTGAGTTGAAAGGAAGTTGCGAGGACGCTTTCGCGCACCTGTATCTGCTGGGATTGGCCTCGATTCTCGAGGATGCCGACCCGACTCGTCAACGGATCTGCCTGATTCGTTGGAAAGACCGGGAGCATGCGGAACTGAAGAGCAGCGATGATGTCTCGTGGCCGCAGTGCGCCGATATTGTCCATGGGCATGCGCTGCGTTGGGACGAATCCGATTGGCTTCATGCGGGAGGGGAGTATTGGGAATCACCAAACAAGGATGATACCAAGTCGATGAAGAAGGTCTCTCCTATACGTGCGACATTGAGCCCGAGGCTTGGCAAGCCGAATACCAGAGGATGCTGGCAAAAGCTGGAATGTGACCGACATAAGGCCATCGACCAATTGCAAACGCCTCTGGATCATGAATACATCGGTGCGCTGGGCGAGCCTTCATACTGGTCCGGTGATATGCATAAAGACAAGAACTACACTCCTGATCGTGGCGCGTCGCGGTGGGAGATGGTGGCCCGCAACCGAGGGCAGGAATTCGTTTCTGGCCGTCTGCAGCCTCTTGCCCAAGTCGTGGCCAGGCGAGATATCGATGCGGTGTTGAGCGGTTTGAGAGGCGAGAACGTCGTCGATGAGGCAGGGAAGGACAGCCAACAAAGTCGTACGCCCACCGGATTGAGGAGGCCAAGCAAAACCGACAACGCACAAGCATGGTGCGCGCTGTTCGGAGTCTCGGTATTTCCGCAATTCAAGTCGACCACGAAGGATCGAGGTGCTACCACCGGGTTCTTCAGAATCAGGGGACGTGGCCAATATGTTGTTCTGCCGATCTTCGAGCAGTTCTGGACTTTGCAGAAATATCGCTCGGTGGTGCGTAGCCTTTCGCTGGAACAGGCCGCGGTCGATAAAGTGGATGCTGACAATGATACGGACAGCGGAAGCGGGTCTGGCTCCTTTGCCAGCGGTCAATGGCTGAACGAGCAAGGTGTCGTCCTGTGCGCGCTTTTTCCGCAGCATGTCTCCGACAATCCCTCGGCTCCGGAGCGGTGGCTGCAGAAGGGCGAGCTGTTCGACGTCTCGGGAGATGGACGATGAAACAGGAAACCGCTGACCCGATCCCCATCAGCCTGGTGGCGAATTACATGTTTTGCCCGCGCCGGGCCTGGCTTGAGGCTGCCGGAGAGAAAGTGAGCTCGGCACAGATCGCCGCGGGAACCTATGGTCATCGCAAGGTCGACAGATTTGGCAAGGCTCCCGACGCCGATTCGTTTCAGGCGGTTAATATCCGGCATGAGGCATGGGGCGTCACCGGTAGGCTGGACGCCGCGCGTATGACCGACGATGGGGTCGTCATCCGCGAATACAAGGCGACTCCAGTCAAGCGCGCAATGGTGGTCACCGATGCGATGCGGATTCAGTTGGCGTTGCAGGCCGCTTGCCTGAAGGATATGGGCTATGAGGTGGCTGGTACGGAAAT
The DNA here is from genome assembly GCA_024104275.1 of Bifidobacterium sp. Classification (GTDB taxonomy): domain Bacteria; phylum Actinomycetota; class Actinomycetes; order Actinomycetales; family Bifidobacteriaceae; genus Bifidobacterium. The sequence continues at coordinate 655,156 of JAGGHK010000001.1, read as the reverse complement.
ATTCTTCATCACGCATCATCGGCGGGTGGAGGTCGAACTCGAAGAAGAGGACTATCGCGAGGCTAAGCGCGCCGTCGATGAGACGCGGGCACTCATCGATGCGGACACGGCGCCTCAGCCGTTGGAGGATGACGAGCGGTGCATGCGCTGCTCCCATGTCGGAATCTGTCTGCCGGAAGAAAGGAAACTGGGCGCGGTCAGGCATCGGGTCATGGTCTCCTCGCCGGACAATCAGGTGACCCATCTGGCAACGCCGGGAGCGAAGGCTTTCAGCAGATCCGGCCGTATGGTGGTCTATAAGGACGGCGAACAACTTGCGGCGGTGCCATTGAACACGATTCAGGGATTGCAGGTCCATGGGAATACGGATTTGTCAAGCGGCCTGATCCGGGAACTCATGTGGCGCGATATCCCGATTCTTTGGTGCAGTGGCAGCGGAAGGCTCTATGGGTGGACGGTGCCTTCATATGGTCCCAATGGAGAGACACGTGTGGACCAGCATGTCGCTTCCCATGAAGGGCGTTTGGGTCTTGCCCGTGAGTTCATCATCGCCAAGGTTCATAATCAATCGGTGTTGTTGAGAAGGTCCAGTAAGGGGAATCCGGTGCTGGAACAGTTGCGGGGTATCGAGCGGCAACTGTCGAATGCGAATCGTTGGCAGGATATTCTCGGACTTGAAGGGGAGGGCGCGGCACTGTACTTTTCTCAGTTCCAGGAACTCATCAAGCCCAAGAAGCGCGAGGAATGGCATTGGATTGCGAGAATGAGAAGGCCGGCGCCGGATCCGTTGAACTCATTGTTGGATTTTACCTATATGCTGTTGCTTTCCGATTGCGCCAGGGCTTTGATTTCCTGCGGTCTTGACCCGCACGCGGGTTTCCTGCACAGCAGCAAGCGGAACAAACCGGCGTTGGCTTTGGACCTCATGGAGGAATTCCGCGCTCCGATCGCGGACTCGGTCGTTCAATCGGTGGTGAACAATGGCGAGGTCAAGGCTTCCGGATTCACGGACATCCTTGGCTCAATCAGGATGAAGGACGCAACGAGAAAAGCGCTTGTGGCCGCGTACGAGAGACGTATGGCCACGGAGATCATCCATCCTATGTTCGGCTACAAGGCTTCATGGAGGAGAACGGTCGAAATCCAGGCCCGTATGATTCTAGGATATTTGGACGGTACACAGACTGCATACAAGGGGATTCGGATCAGATAGCGAGAGGAGTGGCAGACGATGGGCGATGAGAAACGCAGCTATTTGATAGCCTATGACATCAACGATGACAAGCGCCGAACCCATGTCGCCAAAACTTTGCAAAGCTATGGGGAGCGGCTGCAGTACAGCGTGTTTTTGGTGGAGACCAGGCCCGCGAAGCTGTTTCAGTTGCAGCAAAAGCTGGAGGAGCTGATGGCAAGCGGTCAGGACTCCATCGTGATTTGTTTGTTGGGCACGGTCGAGCATGCCCATGACGCAATGACGTTCCTCGGGCGGGAGCGGTACCAGGATTTGGTGGTTCCTACCGTGATTTAGATTTGGAACAACCAATCGGTTTGTTCTGGATGCTTGAAAATTTCATAGTGATCATCTGCAGAACAAATATTGGCTGCGAGCGGTGAATCATTCCGTTTATTGCGGTTTGCCGCTCGCACCACTTTTGGCGCAGATTAGAGCGCTTTTTTTCTGCTTTTCCAATCTGGATGTTCTGCTTTTCTTTTAGCGCTCGCAATAGCTGTCAGAAGGCTAATCGTATGAACGCGATAAACTGTAGCTGTCTCAGGGTTCCAACCCCCTGAGCTTCATTGAGGAACGACGAGTTGAAGCTGATTGACGGTAAGCCCGTTGTCTCAGGGTTCCAACCCCCTGAGCTTCATTGAGGACGTTTTTGTAAAGAGCATTCGCGGCCGACATGGCGGGTCTCAGGGTTCCAACCCCCTGAGCTTCATTGAGGAAGCGATATCGCCCCTTCACTCACATCGGTTCCGGTGGTCTCAGGGTTCCAACCCCCTGAGCTTCATTGAGGACCGGACAACTGGTCGACGTTGGTGCTCCGCCCCGGGTCTCAGGGTTCCAACCCCCTGAGCTTCATTGAGGAGGGAAATTCGTGCAAGGGGTGGGAAGCTTGACTGCTCGTCTCAGGGTTCCAACCCCCTGAGCTTCATTGAGGAGTATTCACTCAACAATTTAGACGAGCACAACATAAGTCTCAGGGTTCCAACCCCCTGAGCTTCATTGAGGAAAGGGAATTGAGCATTAGTTTCGACATTTGACGTTTGTCTCAGGGTTCCAACCCCCTGAGCTTCATTGAGGAGCATTCACTCAAGACGATGGATTGCGTCAGCTTATGTCTCAGGGTTCCAACCCCCTGAGCTTCATTGAGGAGCCGAATATGCAATAGACAACAGGTTTATTGACGAGTCTCAGGGTTCCAACCCCCTGAGCTTCATTGAGGAAAGCGTGAATGGTGGTGGAACGCCACGCTCTCACAGGTCTCAGGGTTCCAACCCCCTGAGCTTCATTGAGGATGTCAACGACTTCGACAAGTCCTTCGCGCATGAGCGTCTCAGGGTTCCAACCCCCTGAGCTTCATTGAGGAGGATTGGATATAGACGAAACGGGATTGTCTGAAAAGGTCTCAGGGTTCCAAACCCCTGAGCTTCATTGAGGAATGCTGATATTGGCGCAGTTGCTGCTCGGCGTGGGGTCTCAGGGTTCCAACCCCCTGAGCTTCATTGAGGAGCAGCCGAGCAATTCGGGCGCCATGGGGGGTGATGCTGTCTCAGGGTTCCAACCCCCTGAGCTTCATTGAGGAGGAGAGACTTTTGATTACGATTGCAACAGCATGTACGTCTCAGGGTTCCAACCCCCTGAGCTTCATTGAGGATGGTTCGACACCCAGATCGCCAAGCAGGGGCGCAGTCTCAGGGTTCCAACCCCCTGAGCTTCATTGAGGACAGACCTATAAGGGCGTGCTGGATTATTGGTCACTAGTCTCAGGGTTCCAACCCCCTGAGCTTCATTGAGGAACGACATGTCTCAACGACAGAATTTTAGGAAGAGCGTCTCAGGGTTCCAACCCCCTGAGCTTCATTGAGGATCGTTCGAATAGCGTCCCATCATGCCGCCTCCACGTCTCAGGGTTCCAACCCCCTGAGCTTCATTGAGGAGAAAGACGTGTGCTCCTTGGTCCATCGGCCGGCCCTGTCTCAGGGTTCCAACCCCCTGAGCTTCATTGAGGAATTAACAAACAAAAAGGAAGGTCACTCAAATGGAAAAGTCTCAGGGTTCCAACCCCCTGAGCTTCATTGAGGATAAACACAAAGGAAAACAATACGAATGGCGGCCAGTCTCAGGGTTCCAACCCCCTGAGCTTCATTGAGGAAGTAAGCATGTTGCGCTTTACCGCTTTGACCTGTTGTCTCAGGGTTCCAACCCCCTGAGCTTCATTGAGGAGCAAGTTCATGAAACTCTGCGAGCGCGAGGATGACGGTCTCAGGGTTCCAACCCCCTGAGCTTCATTGAGGATCCAAATAGGGCCAACAAACCCTGCTATGGTGTTCGTCTCAGGGTTCCAACCCCTGAGCTTCATTGAGGATGCGGTGGAGGTTTCTTTGGCGGTTAATAGGGCAACAATCTTATTGTCCTAGCATCTTGAGCTTCGCCGGGACCTTGCTGATATCAGGTTAAGTGTTTATTGTTCTAGTTTTGTTAATTTACAAAATATAGCACCTGGGAATTAGACTGGGGACATCGTCGATACTCAACCGAAAGGAAACCAAATGTCAGAGGAAAACAAGCCGGAACCGGAGAGCTTTAAGCTCGATCACACCAAGGTGAAGGCGCCGTATGTGCGCTTTATCGACACCGAGACGGGCGAGAAGGGCGACGTGATCTCCAATTACGATCTGCGCCTGGTGCAGCCCAACGAGAACGCGATTCCGACCGGCGGCCTGCACACCATCGAGCACACTATTGCAGTGCTGCTGCGTGAGCGCATCCCGGGCTACATCGACTGCTCGCCGTTCGGCTGCCGCACCGGCTTCCACCTGCTCACCTGGGGCGAGCACAGCACCGAGGACGTGGCGAAGGCGCTCAAGGAATCGCTCGAGTTCATCGCTTACAAGGCGACCTGGGACGACGTGCCGGCCACGGACATCAAGAGCTGCGGCAACTACCGCGACCACAGCCTCTTCACCGCCAAGGAATGGTGCAAGAAGATTTTGGACGAGGGCATCAGCTCCGACCCGTACGTGCGCAAGGTGGTCTGATTTCGAGAAGTTCGCGGCTTTTTATGGAAAGCTGCGATTGTTTTCAATGTGATAAGAGGCGCTGGCAATGTGTTTGCTGGCGCCTCTTGTTTTATGCTTAGTTTTTGTATCTGCAACAGCTGAATACCGCAACACTGGAAAGCCTACATGTTAGGCTTTGCTTCGGTATAGATAATACATGTATTTGAGGTAGGTGTTTCATGAGCGGGCAGCAGTCGAGCGAACGTATCCGGAAGGCGACGCAGGAGGATTTCGAGACTATCCAACGCAACTTCGAGCGGGCGCGAAAACTGATGGCGGCAAACGGCAACCCGACGCAGTGGGGCACGACCTGGCCGCCGGCTCAACTCGTCCAGCAGGACATCGACGGTGGCAACGCTTTTCTTTTGGTGGACAATGAAGGCGAGAGCGGCTCCGAGCGTATTCTCGCGCAGTTCGCCATGTTCACGGGGCTGGAGCCGACCTACGCTGAAATCGAGGGCAAGTGGCTTGATGACGACGCATACGCCACGATGCACCGTCTCGCCTCGTCCGGGCTCAAGCGGCACAGCGCCAAAACCTGCCTGGATTGGGCGGTCAAGACCTATGGCAACGTGCGCTGCGACACGCATCCGGACAACTTGGCCATGCAGCACGTGTTCAAGGGAGACGGGTTTAAGCGTTGCGGGCTGATCCACGTCATGAACATCACCGACAAGCCCGACGTGCGCATCGCCTACCAGCGTCACGAGCGCTGAGGGTATCGCCCGGCTTTCGGGGTAGCAGGATTTCCGCGTCAATTACATAGCCGGTTAGACGACCGAGACGACTGGAAGGTTCCTCTTTACCTAGAAATCCATGGGGTCGACCAGGGCACGGAAATGTCAAATCACGGTTAATTCGTTTTGTGGATAGTTGCTTCGTCTAAACGAATACTGTATGTAATGTATTATGAATCAATATTGCAAGTTTGTGCGGGGCTTATTCATTTTATAAGCCGATGAATTTGCCGGTTGTGTACCTGTTTTGCCTTGACGTTTGCGTTCGTCACCTATGCGCGACACAATATTGGTTATGACATTGAACGCACTCGATCCATGGCCCTTTTCCTCGACTCTCGGCAAGGCGAACTACGCCTCGGCACTGAGGCGCTACCCAGGGCAGGCTATCGTCGACCTCAAGGCGATGCGCGACAACATGCGTCATCTGGTCGAGGTTGTCGGCGGGCCGAAATCCGGCACTGCCGTGATGGGCGTGGTGAAGGCCGATGGTTATGGGCACGGGCTTATCCCTTCCGCTTTGGCGGCGCTCGCGGGCGGGGCGACTTGGCTCGGGACCGCACAGCCGCGTGAGGCGTTGCTGCTGCGCATGGCCGGCATCGATTCGAGCCGCTGCCATATTCTTACGTGGATGTATAACGGGCGCAACGCCCCGCTGATCGAGCTCATCGCCAGCGATATCGACATTTCCGTGGGTTCGCTCGACGGCATCGACGCCGTGGCCGCGGCCGCTCGTAAGCTCGGCATGCCGGCCCGCGTGCACGTCAAAGTCGACACCGGTTTCGGTCGCAACGGATTCACGGCCGAGGGGTTTCAGACGGCGCTTGACAAGCTCGTGCCGCTCGCCAGGGAAGGCGTGTTCGACATCGTGGGGCAGTGGAGCCATTTCTCTGTGGCCGACGCGCCTGATGTGTCGGAATTCGTGGAGGCGACCGATCAGCAGCTCGAAAGCTTCAAACAATTCACCGCGCGTATGGAGAAGGCCGGTATTCCGCCGCAAATCCGCCATATCGCCAACACTGCGGCCACGCTTTCGCGTCCCGAAACTCGCTTCGAGCTGACACGCCCGGGCATCGGTCTTTATGGCTACGAGGCCGATCCGGCAATGGGAACGCCTTCGAAATATGGGCTGAGGCCGGCGATGACGCTGCAGGCTCAGTTGGCGACGGTCAAGGGTGTCGAGGCCGGACACGGGATTTCCTACGGACGCACCTACATCACCGACGAGGAGACCAGCACGGCCATCGTGCCGCTGGGTTACGCAGACGGCATCCACCGTTCCGCCTCCGGGTTCGACGAAGCGGGCGCGAAGCATACGAAGAAGCCGGGCGGGCCGGTACGTGTGATGACCTCCGAAGGGCCGAAGCTGATGCGCGTCTCCGGGCGCGTGTGCATGGACCAGTTCATCCTCGATTTGCATGGCGATTCCGAGAAGTTGGATGTGCGCGAGGGGGACACTGTCGAACTCTTCGGCCCTGGTCGTGGCGAGAAGTTCGCGGAACCGACCGCTGACGATTGGGCCAGAGCCGCGGACACCATCAGCTATGAGATCTTCACCTGCCTGCGCACCCGTATTCCACGGCTCTACCTGCACGCGGCTGAAGTGCTGGAGCCACAGGATATGAGCAAGCTCAGCCCCAAGACGTTGCTGTGATGTTGTAGACAAAATCTACTGAATGATTCGTTTGGGCGGTCACTGCCTTCTGTGGTGACCGCCTGTTATCGTCTGTGGCCAAGTCTCCGAAAATCAATGAAGACAAGGCAAAGCCGTGACTGATAAGAGCGTTATTGCTTCGCGAGGAAGCGTTGCGATAGTCAGGAATGAAAACTCCGAAACCCCGCCGCCCGAATTTGGGATTGCCTTTCTGTATCTTTAGTTATAGTCTTTATGACTATAAGTTGAAAATAAATGGTTCTATTATTTTCGGTTAATCGAAAGAATGGATGCGAAACCGATGGATTGTATGGAACGAGCCTGCGGGGCTTTGGCCGGTTTGGCGATAGGCGATGCACTGGGAATGCCGACGCAAAGCATGTCTCATGCCTCCATCGTTCAGGCCTATGGTGGACCGATACGAGATTTCCGCGATGCGGTCCCGAATCAGCCGATCGCCCCTTCGATGCAGGCGGGGTCGATAACCGATGACACCGACCAGGCTTTCATTCTGGCCCGTAGGTTGATTGAAGACGGCGGTGACCTCGACGTTATGGCCTATGCGCAGGATTTGCTGGCTTGGGAGCAACGGATGCGGGCCAAGGGTTCGCTGGACCTGCTCGGACCTTCCACCAAGTCTGCGTTGGAAAAGCTTTCAGAAGGTGTGTCGCCGGAATTTACGGGTAAGTACGGTACCACCAATGGCGGGGCCATGCGGGCGGCGCCGGTCGACATCGCGTTCGCGCCTGGTGAGGACCTGTGCGCTGTGGCCCGCCAATAATCCTGCATCGTCACGCATAACACCACGCAGGGGATTGAATCCACCACGTTGGTCGCTGCTGTGGTGAGTTTTGGGCTGGAAGGCGGGCAGGCCAGGGGCAACATACGCAAGGCTATTTCCCTGGTGCGCGGGATGGGCCGTTCTGGTTCCTGGAGTGCCAAGGCTTCGGTGGTCGAGAGAGTGGGAGCGGTGCTTGATTATCTTGATTCGCCATTGGGCCGAGAGTCTTGCCGTGAAGACGAAGACTTCGCCGCTTTCCTTCGCGATATCGTCGGCACCAGCGTCGAGGCCAACGAATCCGTACCAGCTGCCTTCGCCATTGCCTACAGGTTTGCGGACAGGCCGTTTGAAGCCTTGTGTTTCGCGGCGTCTCTGGGAGGGGACACGGACACGATGGCCGCGATGGCCGGGGCGATGTTGGGCGCTGCATGCGGACCCGACGTGTTCGGCAAGGAGCGGGTGCAGAAGGTCGAGCGGTTGAACGAACTCGATGTAAACGGGGTCGCTTCCGGATTGATCGCGTTGAGAAACCGTGGTGTGAGATGAGCGTCGTCGATCACTCGAACGTTTTATCGGTTTCGGATAAGCCTTTGCAGTCGGATAATCGTGTCCGTCAAGGTTCGGTGATTTCGCTCGGACAGGCGATAGTGGACGTCTCGATGCAGATTGACGCCATCCCGAACCCCGGCGAGAATCTTTTCGCGAATCATAGCCAGACTGCGGCCGGTGGCTGCGGTTTCAATGTGCTATACGCAGCTCGGGCGATGGGTGTGCGGGCTTCGCTCGGGTCTTCGTTGGGGAATGGTCCTTGGGCTGATGTCCTCAAAGGTGCACTCTCCCGAAACGGCATCGAACACAAGGGCATGAACCTTGAAGCCGAGGATTCCGGTTTCTGCGTGGCGCTGACGGATAAACACGCCGAACGCACCTTCATTTCCACGCGCGGTGCCGAATGCCATGTGCCAAAAGCGGCTTTCGACAGGATTCATCCACGTGAAGGCGACGTGGTTCATCTCAGCGGTTACACGCTGGTATCTGACACGGCCGCTGCTTTGCTATCGTTTTTGGATAGGACCCGGCAACAGCGGTTCACAGCGGTTTTCGACGTCTCACCTGTCATCGGTGAAGTCAATTCGGCAGCGTTGGAGCGGATGATCGAATACCGACCGATATGGACGTGCAACGAGAGCGAAGCCGATTTGCTGGTGCGTAGGCTGGGCATAGAAGAAGATGGACAGAAGACCGTTGACTTGGCAAAGCCCGGTACTGTCGCGAATGACCGTTTAACGGATGATGGTTCGATGTATGACCGTCGAATCGGTGATTCTGCCGGCGAATCGAAGAAAACATCGTTCCCTCAATACCAATTATCAGATGTGTCCCAACGCTATTCGCGGGTTGCGCAGGTATTGAATGCATCGCTCGTGGTTCATTGTGGCGCTCAAGGAGCTTGGCTGTGTCTGCCTGGTTCTTCCTCGAAGCTGGTACCGGGTTTCTCGGCCCAAGCCTTGTTGGATACCAACGGTGCCGGCGATTGCCATACCGGGGTGTTGTGCGCGTCGTTGCTGATGGGCATCGGCTTGCGTGAGGCCGTGTCGTTGGCCAATCTTGCCGCCTCGATTTCGGTCGAAAGCCGGGGCGCGGCCACATGCCCGCCCTTGCCGCGCGTCGTATCGGATGTTCGTTTCAAAGAAGTGCTTCTGCGTGATTCCACGCGGTCTTTGCTTAACAAATTGTCTGGCAAAGAAAAATAGGAAGGTAAATTATGAGTGACGAAGGGAAAAGTTCGTCGCTGAGCGTCGAGGAACAGGGCGTCGACGTCATCGATGAATCCGAGCGTAAAGGCAAGCCTTCGAGCTTGTTCTGGCCTTGGTTCGCGGCCAACATTTCGGTGCTGGCGATGTCGTACGGGGCATGGGCGCTGGGCTTCGGGATTTCGTTCTGGCAGGCGGCGGTTACGACCATCATCGGTGTGGTGGTCTCGTTCCTGCTGGTGGGTATTGTCTCGATCGCGGGCAAACGCGGCAACGCGCCGACCATGGTGATCACCTGTGCCATTTTCGGCGTGAAAGGTGCGAAAGTGCCTGCGGCGATGTCGTGGATCGCGACGCTGGGCTGGGAGATTTCGCTGACGGTGACGGCAGTGCTGGCCATGGCCTCCACGCTGCAGAAGCTCGGTATGGGCTCTGGGCCGACGGCCAAGATCATCTCCGCGGTCGTGGTCGTCGGGCTTGTGGTGGTGGCCGGCATCTTCGGCTACGACCTCATCATGAAATGCCAGCAGATCATCACCATCGTCACCGGAATCGTGACCGTCGGCTTCTTCATTCTGGGCTGGGGCAGCATCGATTTCTCGAAGATCGTCAGCGCTCCCTCCGGAGGCCTGCCGGCGATGCTCGGCTGCTGCCTGTTCGTGATGACGGGCTTCGGTTTGGGCTGGGTCAACGTGGCCGCCGATTATTCGCGCTACCTGCCCCGCAATTCCTCCAACGCCGGCATCGTGGCATGGACCACGTTCGGCGCTTCCATCGCCAACGTTCTGTTGATTATCCACGGGCTGCTGCTTGCGGTCTCGAACGGTTCGCTCTTAAAGCAGGTCGGGCTTGACCCGGTCGGCGCGATGGCCTCGATTCTTCCGACGTGGTACTTGGTGCCGTTCACCCTGGTGGCCGTGCTGGGGCTGATGAGCGGGGCGATCATGGACAACTATTCCAACGGTCTCGCCCTGCTTTCCTTCGGCATCAAACTGCCGAGGACCGTGGCGGCCGCCCTAACCGCGGTGTTGACCGTGATCGGCGTCATCTACGTGACCTTCTTCTCCGAGACCTTCATTGGGCCGTTCCAAGGGTTCCTGATTACGCTCGGCGTGCCGATGGCCGTCTGGGCCGGCATGTTCGTGGCGGATGTGCTGATCCGCAAGCGCGATTACGACGGTGCTGATCTTTACAATCCGGAAGGCCGTTACGGCTCATGGAACGTCAAGGCGTTGGTGATTCTGGTCGTCGGCACGGTGCTCGGATGGGGCCTCGTCGTCAATTCGTCGGCAAGCTGGCTGAGCTGGCAGGGTTATCTACTCGGTCTGTTCGGCGGCAAGTCCGGCATCTGGGCGCAAGCCAACCTCGGCGTCATCGTCGCGCTGGTGGTCGGCCTGCTCGGAACCTTGATTTTCCAGCGTGGTGACATCAAACGACAGGAAGGAATCAACTGATGGTTGACAAGGATGAATGGCTGGTGGTCGTGGACCGCCAGAAAGTGTTCGCGCAAAGCGATTGGTCGGATTGGGCGTGCGCTGACGGCTCCTACTATGCCACCGACGAACCGTTCGAACGGCTTGCCAAAACCTACGGTGAACGGGTGGTCTACACCCGCTATATCGCGCCGGACAAGCCGCGGGACGCGTGGGTTGACTACTTCAAGGACTGGCCGCAGTTCCTGGTGCCGCCGGACGATCCGATGTACGATTTCACCGGTGAAACGGCGGAACTTGCCAAAGGCCATCCTGTGGTCAGCAAGACGACGTTCGACAAGTGGGGCGATGAGCTGAAGTGCTATTCAAGGTGCCAAGAAAATCGCGGTATGCGGCGTGGCGACCGACTGCTGCGTGTTGCAGACCGCTTTGGCCGCTGCTGATGACGGTGTAGCTGTTCGGCTGGTCGAGGACGCCTGCGCGGGCAGTACCCCCGACAACCAGAAGCTGGCCGTGGAGACCATGAAATTGTTCACTCCGCTGATCACCGTGACCAATACAGCGGAACTGCTGGGCTGATTAATCGTCGCGTTATAAACGAAGAAGAAAGCCGTCTGTCATATTGCAAAGTGACAGGCGGTTTTCTTTGTTTTGTTGTTGCTGCGCAGCATGTTCTCTTTGCCGCTATTGGGCGTCTGGGCAGTGTGGGCTATTATCGGATACATAGTGTCGGGTTCGATTCCCGAGTTCTGCAGGCTGGCGAGGTCAGCATAAGGATTTCGTTTGGTAGGACGGGGAGGTGCAACATGAAAACAGCCGATGGTGAAGAGGTATTGGCGGACGAGGGCTACGATGCCTTTGACGAGGAACGCTGGGCTCCAGAACCGCCGAAATCCCAGTCCCGCACCGCTTTCCAGCGTGACCGCGCGCGTCTCATTCATTCCTCGGCGTTGCGTCGGCTTGGCGCCAAAAGCCAGATTCTCGTGGCCGGAACCGACGATTTCGCTCGAACTCGGCTGACGCATACGCTTGAGGTCGCCCAGATCGGCCGACAGATCGGCTCGATGCTCGGCTGCGACCCGGACGTGGTCGACTGCGCCTGCCTCGCCCATGATCTCGGCCATCCGCCTTTCGGACACAACGGCGAACGTGTGCTAGCCGACATCGCCTCCGGCATCGGCGGTTTCGAGGGCAATGCTCAGACTTTGCGGTTGCTCACGCGGCTGGAACCGAAAATCTTTCATGAGGACGGCCGTTCAGCTGGGGTCAATCTGACACGTGCCTCGCTCGATGCGGCGGTGAAATACCCTTGGACTTTGGCCGAGGCCTCGAAACATCCGAAAGGGGAGCGGAGCCTGAAATTCTGCGTCTACCCCGATGATGTCGACGTGTTCAACTGGCTCAAAACCGGCGCTCCGAAGGATGCCAAGCCGATGGAATGCCAGGTGATGGACCTTTCCGACGACATCGCCTACAGCGTCCACGACGTAGAGGACGCCATCGCCACCGGCGCCTTCAACCCGCTGGCTCTGGCCGACCCGCGCGTGCTCGACGGCATCGTGGAGGTCACCCGCGAATGGTACGGGCAGCAATGGGATTCCGATGAGCTGCTCGAGGCCTTGCACCGCCTGAAGAAACGGCATATGTTCCCCTCGCATTTCAACGGTTCGCGTGAGGCGCTTGCCCAGTTGAAGAACATCACCAGCTCGCTGATTGGCCGGTTCGCCGGTTCCGTCGAACAGGCGACGCGCGAAAAGTACGGGCAGGGGCCGCTGACGCGCTACAGCGCCAATGTCGTCATTCCCGACGAGACCAACTACGAAATCGTCGCGCTCAAGGGCATCGCCGTCTACTTCGTCATGGCGCCGCGCGAACGAGAGCCGTTACACGACCAGGAGCAGCAGATCGTCGCCGACCTGGTCGACGTGCTGATGGAGGACTCGCCTCGGCCTTCCGACGCTTTGGAAACCGTGTTCCTTGAGGATTGGAACGAGTCCACGAACGACGACGAGCGTCTGCGTGTGGCCATCGATCAGGTGGCCAGCCTTACCGACGGTTCGGCGATGACGCTTCATTCTCTGATTTGCTAGATTTGGAAGACTGATCTTTCAGATCGCCGAACAATCAGGTTGGTTGCAAGCCTAAAATTGCTGGATCGTTTCTCGGTTTTGCGGACATCAAGAAACCTTGATTTTTGTTTTTGTAGGTTCGTTTTGATTGTCTCCATGCATGGCGCGCGGTAAGGTAAATAGTTATGGCTGGAATGATTCTCAAGCAGGACGTGGAAAAGGTGCGTGCCACGGCGGACCTCTACGATATCGTGTCGTCGACGGTGACGCTCAAGGCGGCGGGCACCGGCACATTCATGGGTCTGTGCCCTTTCCATGACGAGAAAACCCCCAGCTTCAGCGTCCGTCCTTCTCTCGGGGTCTGGCATTGCTTCGGTTGCGGGCTCGGTGGGGACGTATTCGCCTACGTCGAGCATCGCGAGAACATCGACTTCCGTGAGGCCGTGGAACTTCTGGCCGACAAATATCACATCGAATTGCATTACGAAAAAAGCGATGGCAGCCGGGAAGAACATCACGGTTCCAAGCGTGCCCGCCTGCTCGAAGCCAATGAGGAGGCACAGCGTTTTTTCGTCTCCCAGATTATGACGCCGGAAGCGCTCGCGGCACGCAAGCTGTTGGGCGGGCGCAACTTCAGCCAGGCCGATTGCCAGCGTTTCGGTTGCGGTTACGCGCCGCAGGGTTGGGACAATCTTGTCCGGCATCTGGCCAGCAAAGGTTTCACCCAGCAGGAGATGCTGGATGTCGGGCTCGCACGTCAAGGTCAGCGCGGCATCTATGACTATTTCCGTGGCCGCGCCACCTGGCCGATTCGCGATTCCACCGGACGTACGCTTGGTTTCGGCGCGCGCAAGCTTTATGATGACGACAACATCAACGCCAAATACATCAACACTCCTGACACGCAGCTTTACCGCAAAACCCAGGTGCTTTACGGCATCGATTTGGCCAAGTCCAGCATCGTGAAAAAACGTCAGGCCGTCATCGTCGAGGGATATACGGATGTAATGGCCTGCCATCTGGCCGGCATCGACACCGCCGTGGCCACCTGCGGCACGGCGTTCGGCGAGGATCACGCCAAAATCATCCGGCGCCTGATTTCCGACGATTCCCTGGGTGCCGTCCAACTGGTTGGTCCGTTGAAAGTCGAAGGCCAATCCCTGAGTTCGCGTATCGTCTTCACCTTCGACGGCGATGCAGCGGGGCAGAAGGCCGCCATCCATGCCTTCGGCCTGGATTCGGCGTTCCTTTCCCAGACGTTCGTGGCCGTCGCCGACAACAATCTCGACCCTTGCGACCTGCGCATTCAGCAAGGCAACGAGGCGGTGCGCTCGCTGATCGAGCACGCCAAGCCGCTTTATGATTTCGTTATCGACACCGCCATCAATCGCTTTGACACCTCCTATACCACCGGACAGATGGGGGCGGTGAAGGCCGTCGCTCCTTTGATCGCGCAAATTCGTGACCGTTCCCTGCTCGATATCTATACCCGCAAGGCGACCCGTCGCATAGGTGTGGATCTTGACATCATGCGTCGTGAGGTCAACAGTGCTCGGCGAACGCTGCATGTGCGCGACGATGATGCCTATGCGCCCAAACGCCGGGGAAGCAGTGGCTTCGATATTTCCAGACATGGCAATGAAAACAGCTATGCGAATCCTGCCGCGCGTAAGGCCCTGCAACATCGCGACGCCGCCGACCAGGCCTATTTCCGTGTGGATGATGCGGTGTTCATCTGCGAGCAGCAGTTCATGGCCGTGCTCATCCAAGTGCCGCGTGCCATCGACGGCAATTCCTTTGCGAAGCTCACCCTCGCCGATTTCATGACCCCGGTTTTTCGTACCCTGTTCCAGGCAATCGCCGCAGCAGGCGGTCTGCCGGATAACAGTACGCCGCAAGGGTTGTGGATGCATAACCTGACCAAGGCCGGCGGTCCGATGCTGGAACAGGTCATCAACGAGCTGGCCGTCATGCCGTTGCCCCTGCCGGGTGGCGACGACCAGAATAGTAATGCCAACGATGCCAATGCCGGATTGGCTGGTGTCAACGGTGCTGATGCACCCAATCCTGCTGCCGCCCAGCTTCGTGCACCCACACAGGAAGAACAGCGTTATGCCGCGGAGCTGACCGCGCGGCTCCTCGATGTCGGCTATATGCGCCGCATCGGTGCCGCCAAGCGCAAAATGGCGCAGATGCCTGACGGTGAGGGGAAGATCAGAATGTTGGGGCAAATCACTGATATGGAGGCCTCCAGAAAGGATCTGCAGGCGCAGGTTTACGGCAATACTGTCGCCTGAGCATTATGCTGTCCGCAACACGGCAAGATATGGTAAATTTCTGCAATTTTTTATCTTTTTTGGTCGCTTTTGGACATCCTGAGCAAGGCCAATGAATTCTAGGAATTTTCTCGCCGTTTTTTCCATTACCGACGAAAATGGTCGCTGGAAGCCCGTTTTTTCGTACTTTTCCGCTCTCAAATACCCATACAATAAGAAGTATAAGAACGAATGCGCGCATCGTTGTGAGGTAAGGTTCTTGCCGGGATGTGTCTTCGCTGACCGTTACATCGGCCTTGTGTGGATGGGAAAATGGATGATCGAGACGTTTGGGAGTGCCATGCGAAAATGTCGCCTTCCGATTGGGTTGCATTGGTGGGAAGCAGCCACAATCTCGAATATTCCCGCTTGACGGTTTGGCTGGTGTATTGATGCGCAAGTGGATTGTCAAGGAACTGAGAAACGACACCATCCTGGTGGTGGCGACAATACTCGCCATCATTTCGTGTTTCATCGTTCCACCGGATCGTCAGTACCTTGGCTATATCCATTTGAACACCATCTCCCAGCTGGTTTGCCTCATGCTGGTGGTCTGTGGGTTCCAGCGCATCGGAGTCTTCCATATCATCGGCACCAAGCTGCTTGAGCATGTTCACACCGAAAGCGCTTTGGTGATAGCGCTCGTTTTCCTGACCTTCTTCTCTGCGGCTTTCATCACCAACGACGTCTCTTTGGTCACGTTTATCCCATTCGCTATTTCCGTATTGGTCATGGCGAAAATGGAGGACAAGGCCGTCTTGGTGGCCACGTTGATGACCATCGGCGCCAACACCGGCAGCATGCTCACTCCCGTCGGCAACGCCCACAATCTCTATTTGAAGTCCGTCTCAAAGATGCCCACTTCGGAGTTTTTGGAAGTGATGGGCCCGTTCTCCTTGGCTGCCGGAATTTTGTTGCTTATAGTGATTCTTATCGCGTTCCGACGTCGTAGCAGCCAGGCGGATTTTGCCGGACTCGGGCGCAAAGGCATCGAGCAATCGCTGTTCGCGCCGCAAAGCGAGCAGCAGCCGGACGAGGTTCGTGTACTCAACTACGGGGCCGGTTACGGCGGTTGGCGTTCGATTGTCTATATCGTCCTGTTCCTCATCTGCATTTTCACGGTCGGTGGCGCGGTCCCGCTCTGGCTCATGTGTTTGCTTGTGTTCGGCGCATTCCTGATCTGCGACCGTCGCGCGTTCCTCAAGGTCGACTGGACCTTGCCGCTCACCTTCGTGATGTTTTTCATCTTCATCGGCAACATGCGCCGCGTACCGGAATTCTCGAATTTCGTGGCCTCCATCGTCAACCAGCACCCGATGGAAGTCGCCGTCGCCTCCAGCCAGCTGATCAGCAACGTGCCCACCTCCATTCTGCTTTCCGGCTTCTGCAGCCAGTGGCGTGAACTGATCATCGGCACGAACCTCGGCGGGCTGGGCACGCTGATCGCCTCGATGGCCTCGCTGATTTCCTACCAGCAGATCGCCCGCAAATACCCCGACAAGAAGGGCCGCTACCTGCTCGTCTACACGGTGACCAACGTACTGTTTTTGGCGGTGTTGCTGGTCTTGGCGCTGATCATCAACTAACGCCAGAACCACTAGTAAGGCAATGAGTATTTAGTCATCCCCGCTGAAGTGGTGCTTTGCAACTTGCCTTTATCGGTGAGTCCGGCAAGCACATCGGTTATTTCACCGGAATCCGTACCCAACTGAGTCTGGATTTCCTTCAGGCTCAGTTCAACGCCTTTCTGCGCGAAAAGATGCATGGTGATTTCCGAAAGCGTGTCGATTTTAAATTTCGGGGTCTCTTTATTGGCAGAGTTCATGCCGAGTTGCTTTTTAACATTATCCGGAAGCGAGGTGGTCGAAAGATTGGGATTGAGGAAATCCCATGCCTTGCCTCCAGCGAGCACCAGGGAAGGCAAGGAAATCGAGGCTATGGCACGACTGCCTTTGAGCGCTTCCGCAGGGTTGGTGGTGAAAAGGTGTGGGCCGCCCAGCGGGAACGTATAGCGCTTGGCTTTGCCGGAATCAACGTCCGGATTATCGTCATTGCGGTTTGCTGTTTCGTTTCCGGAATCTTCCTCGTTTTGGGATGTAATGCCTGGTTCAGGCCAAGCGGAATCAAGAACCGGCTTAGGCAGAATCATTGCCACCGATCCGGGGCCGACACGAAGTTGGGGGCTGGCAAGGCTCTGCGAGTAGGCGTCGAGAATGCGTTGTACGCCGGTGCCGTAGTTTTCGCTCAGGTGCAGAGCTTCGAACACATCCGCAAGCCATGTGTTTCGCGATTCACTGACTCCATTGAGCAAGTCGTTGACCTCGAAGCCGTCGACCAGACCACCGGGCGAGACGATTTCGATACTTGAGTCGAAAAGACTGATAAGTATCGGGCCGTTCTTGTCGTAATCGCGGTGCAAAACGGCGTTGACCAGCGATTCGCGCAGCGCGTCTTCCGGCCAGGCGTTTTCCGGGTTGTGTCGGTTCAGGAACATCATCGTGGCGTCAATCTGGTTAAGAACGGAACCGGAAACATTATGACGTTCGGTCAGGTTCGCTTTGGTGTCGCCATCGAAGACCGCGCATTTAACGAGGTACGGGCATTGGTCGGAAAGCAAGAGAGCGGCGTTGACGAACTGTTTTTCAGCATCGAAAAGATGCAGTTTCGTAAGATTGTTATCGGACCATTCAAACCCAGCCGAAGTGAATGCCGGTTTTGCGTATTCAAAAGTCAGGTGCTGATGGACGCTTAAGCGATGATCAAAAGGCAACACAGCAGAAGAAGGCTCGGCGGCTTGCTGAGCGTCGACGTTATCAGCGTTCTGGGGCGTTTCTTTGTCCGTATCCATGATTCGAGTTTATCGTCACTTTGCGACACAAATTCCGACTTTCCATTGCAATTCCGCCATATTTCGGCACTCGAACAATCGCGGTGTTGTTCGTTCGGCTTTATTTGTCCGTTATAAATTCCTGTATTGATTGCTGGTGATTTCGACCCGGTATTTCGAAATACCTAGGGGAAAACAGTGACCTTCGGCACGGGGCGCGGTCTCTTGGAGTATGCGACGATGGGAATATGACAAATGGAAATATTGATGGTTATGCAATGCAGACGTACCTTTCACTGCAGCAAACGTCGAAAAACAAAGAGGTTTTGCGCGCCGTTGGCTTGGTCCGTGACTTCGGGTTCAGGCTGGGGCCGATCGACCTGACGGTTCGTGAAGACGAGACGGTGGCGGTGATTGGGCCTTCGGGTTGCGGCAAGTCATCATTACTTCGGGCAATGGCCGGAATGGACAAGCCCACCCGAGGTACGGTGACGTTCGACGGCAAGGTGCTGGCCAAACTTGGCGAGAAGAAATTGGCTCAGCTGCGTGCCTCGCGCTTCGCGTTCATTTTCCAGGACTATATGCTGCTTGAAAACCTGACCATAGGGGAGAACGTGGCATTGCCCGCCTCGATTCGCGGCGAGCGGATGGACGATGACGAGATATTGCGCGCTTTGGCGTGCGTGGGGCTTGCCGACAAACCATTGGACACGCCCGTCACCAGCCTTTCCGGCGGGCAACAGCAGCGGGTCGCCATCGCCAGGGCGCTCGCGATTGGTGCGGACGTGCTGTTTGCCGACGAGCCCACTGGCAATCTTGACCCGAAGGCGCGCGACGAGGTCATCGAAACCATCCATACTTCCATGCGAGCCGGACTCAAGGCGGCGCTGATCGTCACGCACGACCCGGTTGTCGCCTCGTCGGCCGACCGTGTGGTGCTGATGGCTGATGGTCTGATTGTGCGCGAATATGGCAACGGGCTTTCCGCCCTGCAGATTGAGGATTTGCTGCTTGGAGGCCGTCATGAGTAAGTCCAGAACAGAGAAATCGAAGAGCATGGGGAGTGCAGATGCCGAAGTCGGTCTACGTAATACATCCGGCATGGTCAACGCAGGCCTCCTTGGAAACAGGACTCGAAATACCGGCAGAATGAGTGGCGTGCATATCCTTTCCTCGCTCTGGAGAGGCAACAGGCGTTTGCAGTTGCTCAACGGCGCGGCAAACATGGCGGCAATGACACTGATATTCGTGCTTGCATGGGCGGTGAACTCGGTTCCCGGTGTGGCCGGTAGCCTGGGAGCGTTTCTGGTCTTCATGGTTGTCGCCGCGGTGCTGATCGACAAGACGACCACTGACCATGCCTTCATTGCCAAGTGGAGCGACCTGATGCGTCTGCGAATGATGGGTGCCACTCAGCGTTGGCTGATTCGGGTGATGGTCGGCGTGCAGTTGCCCATTGCTTTCGTTTCGGCGCTTGGCGCGTGCGTACTCGGTGTGCCGGGCAACGCCTTGTTCAACTTCCTCTTCAGGCTCATCGGCAAAGACGCGGTCAAGCGCACCGGTTTCGGATTCCTTAACGCGGTTTGGCAGACCATCCTGATTTCTTTGGCGTGCGCGGCGGTCTCCGCTTACTTCTCCGGGCGGAAGGTCGGCAAATCGCGACTGGTGCTTTCCGTCGTTCCGGAACGTACAACGAGGCGGCGTGCATATACTCGGATTTCCGCTATTATTCGCACCCTCATCACGGTGGCCATGTTCATCGTCGGTATCGGCTGGGGCATCATCTCTTCAGGTTCCAACAGCGAAGCGGCACAGATGGGCACCGGCGTGATGCCGCTCTTGGTCTGTTGGGGTATCGCACGGCTGGCCAAACCGATGCTGCGAGCCATTGGCGGCGGCATAAGCAAGCGGCTGCATGGCCGTTCGTGGGCGGACATCGCCCTGCGTGACGTGACAGCGCTCAAATCCGTATCGATTTTCAGTATCACCGTCGTGGCTGTGGCCGTATTTGTGTTTTTCTATGGGTTGCAGACCTTCCAAGACCATGCCGCCAGCACCTCGTTGCACGCGATTTTCGATGGCACATCGGTGATGGAGACCAGTCAGGCGGGAAAAGCCGGCACGAGGAATCTGCGTGTATTGGCGAGAAAAGCCGATCCTCGCGCATTGGTGCTATCGCCGACCACGCAGGTGAGGTATCTGTACTCCGACACGGGTGGCTGTGATAAGCAGATGAAAGAGGATTTGGCCGGAGGCTCCCCGTTGGGTGAAGGACTCTCTTCGGTAATTGACAGCGGTTCGCTCTCGGATTTCATACCGATTGGTGCCAGACAGGGCGACGTGGATGCCCGCAATGGCGTGGTATCGGCTGGGGAAAGCAAGATCGGCCAACCCGTCTGCATAGCAGGAGCAGACGGTCACTGGCATCACAGCACAGTCACTTCCGTCATACGAATAGGTGGCGGAATGACCGGCAATCTCTATGTACCCCGTTCGCTTAACCCAGTGGAAAACCAGCATGGCCACCGTATGGCGATCATTCACCACGACCGTACGGTCCGGGCCCATGGGTTGGTCTCAGATACAGGCAGTCGTTCTGTAAGTGTTTCGAGCACTGGAGATGTCATTGATCGGCTGCCGTTTGGTGCGGTGTCCCAGCGTGAGTTCGCGGGTGGCAACCGCGTCGGCGTTTATTTCTTCGTCTACCCGATTCTGCTCATCTCGGTGATGGGTCTGGTCTCCGTGGTCGCCAATGATGCTGAATCGCGCCGCCGCGAGGCCAGAGCTGCATGGATGATTGGCATGAGCGAACGGCAATGGGCTATGTCCGGTTGCATTCGTACAGGTATCGAGGTCGGCACGGCGGGACTGCTATCGATGGTGGCCGTCACCATTTCCGCCAATCTCACAGAGCAGCCTAGACTCGCCGACTATTGGCACGCGGCGCGGGTATACGTGCCATGGCCTCAGTTGGGGATGATGGTGCTCGCGTTACTGATTGTCATCGGTTGCGGTGGACTGCTTTACCGTTCGGTCTATCGCGGCATTGTCCGGAATGGTGGCCGCTGAGTGTCGGTTTCAGTCCAATGTGCCACCGAGCATAGCGCTCAGTTCGGTGCGATTGCGGACATTGAGGCTGGCGAAGATGTGGCTGGCGTGGTTCTTCACCGTTCCGGGGGAGAGAAACAGCTTGTCTGCGATTTCCGAATTGGTGTGGCCTTGGGCGATGAGTAGGGCAATCTGTTGGTTTCGCGGTGTCAGTTCGGCGAGCAATTCACGGGTCTCCGGGCCGGCCTGGGCAATGTCGGAAACGTCGTTTGCTGCAACAGAGGAGTCTCCATCGGCTTCCGTATTTCTATTGGCGCCCTTGACGGATACAAATTCGTGGGCGGTACCGGCAGAGGATGCATCAAACCTTCTTGTAGTTCTTTCGTTTGCCACTTGTTTGCCGGAGTCGACCGAGAAAGCGGCGCTATAGTTGTCTCTATCATTGCGATTGACTGATTGCGAGATGAGACGCATGGCGTGTGCGGTGGCGCTGGCGCCGATGATCCTGCCTCCTTCGGCCGCGCGATGGATGGCATCGGCAAGATCGGTTGTGGAGATGTCTTTGAGCAGATAACCGACCGCGCCGGCTTTTAGGGAATTGATTAGATTATCATCTTCATCGAATGCAGTGAGCAGAATGCATTTGATGTCGGGATATTTGTCGTGCAATCGTGCGATCAGTTCTGGCCCGTCCATCTGCGGCATGCGCGCGTCGATCAGTGCGACATCGATTGAGTTGAGTGTGCTGACCGGCAGCTGAAGTGTCGCTTGACCGCTTTGTGATTGCGCGGTTACTTCTATGCCGGGCATATAGGTGACGAGTTCGGTAAGTCCTGTGAGTATAAGCTCCTGATCGTCCACGATAAGGAGGTGGATGGGCTGGCTGGGCGTGGTTGTTTCAGATTCGACGGCATCGCTCATGACTCGTCTGCTTCTTTCGTTGGTGTCGTTGCTTTATTTTCCCTGCTTTTCTTGGAAGCATAATCTGCGGTATCCAAATTCGATGATTGTGATGGCACCGCAGGTTCCTTACTGTTTGGCTTCGGAATGGTCACCGTGATACTGGCCCCACCAAGCGATTGCGATTCCCCTAACGTGAGGTTTCCGTCGATTTGTTTCATGCGCTGACGTAACGATGCAAGACCAAAGCCGTGATCGATGTCATCCGTGTCGATGCCGGGACCGTCGTCCTCGACCCGCAACGTCGTCTCGCGGCCGCCGACGGCGATGGCGAGCCGTACCTTGGTGGCATGGGCGTGGCGTACGGCATTGGTCAGCGTTTCCTGCAAAGCACGGAACAGCAGCGTTTGCTCGTCACTCCCCAGCAGACTGATCTCTCCGGTGATATCGGTTTGCATCTCAAGTCCGGCTTGGCCGAACGAGCGCGCCATTGCGCCGATCGACTCATTGGTGAGTGTTTGGCCGAATGCCGCCGGATCCAATGCACGGGCCATTTGACGGACTTCAGACAAGGCGCCTTCGGCGATGTCGTCTGCCCTGGTGATGGGTTTGCTAATGGCTGCACGTTCTGCTTCGGTCAGGTTGGTGGCGGCGAGTGTCGCATTGGCTGCGGATTCATGAGCATAGTGTATCGCAGTTAGTTGCTGCCCCAGCGAATCGTGCATTTCGCTGGCCATGCGTGCACGTTCGCGCGAAAGGGTCAGTGATTCGATCTGTTGTATATTGTCTTGGAGTTGCTCATTCGCCCGTTGCAGTTTTTCCGATTGTACGGTGTAGACCATGAAGAGGATGCCGGCGAACAATATATAGCTTGATGTGGCGATGAAATCAGGAGTATGCAGGCTTCGCAGATTATTAAGTATCGGCGAAAGTATCCACATCGCAATCGCGGAAATCACGATGGCGATGTACCCGAATGTGGCGTTGAACAGTATTGATGCTTCGGTTATGACGATATAGGTCAGCAGTTGCCCACCGTGGCGCAGATAGGGTACCGACCAGATACAGACCATGATCAGAATCAGCGCCGCCGCACGTTGCCAGAACAGTTTTGGTGCCTTGAGCATGGCAACATAGAGCAGCACAATAAGTATCGGCTGCAGAATCATGAGAACGAAGCGGCCCATATACGCCGACTCGGGAAGCAGAAAAATGAATCCCAAAGCGAAGATCGGCGCGGAATATTTTGGGAAACGGCGTTTGGGCGCCTGCCAGTCGATGCTTATTGTTGATGATTTCGTCATTGAGGTGTCTTCGCCGTATCTGGTCGTCCAATTTTTTCAGCGAAGGCAATAAACCACTCGCCGAAATAAGTGATCCCGGCGAGATTCGAACTCGCGACCTACAGATTAGAAGTCAGTTGCTCTATCCAACTGAGCTACGGGACCGTGTTGCTCCATTTTAGCAGTACCTTTGACTCGTACAACGCCAATGAACCGACTCCAAGTTGTAGAAGAAATTAAAAAGAAGGTTGCAATGGGTAAGGTTTTCTGTTGAGAAAACCGTTGGCATCAAAAAATTCACGGAGTGTCATGGTCTTGACGTGGAATTCCTCGGCTATATCCGGAATCTTGGGTTCTCGCCTAAGTTTCTGGTTTTTGGTCGGATGAACCGCTCGTTCGTTGGTGACAATAACGGCGTCTTTGGTCTTTGCGGCAGCATTCAGCCAAGGGTCGGCTTTATCCAAAGGCTCCCATTGTGCATAGGATTCTGGAGTATAAAGTCGGCAATCTTGCAGGTAATCCTGTATCTGTACATACAATGTGCCGATTTCATCGGTGTGGTGAGACAAAGGCGGGGTGAAAGTCGCTTCGACCCATGTGCCTAGTTCGTCGAGATTTTTCTCGCTGTCCCGTTTCGTCAATTCGGTATAAACGGAATCGAGCATGATTATCCGTTCTGCCTTGTTCAGACGTTCCAGCCATTTCCAGAAAGGGTGAAATTCGGCATAACCGAAAGGATGGTGGAGTCGATGAGATTCAATGAAGATATTTGAATCAAGCAGGAATTGCGGTGTCATCGTTCATTCCTTTCTCGGCTAAAAGGCCATCATATGCTCTTTCGGATTTGATTCCGAGAAGAGAAAATCCGTCGGTATAGGAAATTGAACTGGTGTCGATTCCTTGCTTCACCAAACTTACAAATCTGCTATCCAAGTGGAAGGAATTGGTAGCGTTTTGGTTTCCGCCATCATTCTTTTTTGGTCGTTTTTGAGAAAGCTGAGCAAGTTGGTTATACTCCGCTTCGATATCCCGTTCGTTCGCCAATCCTTCTTGCTTGGCTTTAATGAGGAAAGACAACGTGCTTAAGCCATAGTGACTGGAAAACGCTTCGGCGACTTCGACTTTGGAAGATTTTGTTTTCGACTCTTTTAGCCATTCCTTTCTGAAATCAGAATTGCCCAACACGATTTCCATGACGGTCTGGTTGATGAGGCGTTCCTGATTGGAGATTTCGAATTCGGCTTCGGTCGCGTTGAATAGTTCTTCGGCTCCGGTGAAGATATGGGTGAGTTCATGCAGAAGAGAAAACAGCATGGCTTTGTCCGAGTCATTGCGATTGATGAAAATAAGAGGAGCGACATCGTCCAAAAGAGTGAAAGCGCGAAATTCTTGGATGTCGAGTTTTTCATTCGTTCCGGCCTTGGAATCGAGCATGGTCATGATCCCAATGTTGGAGAGGATGCCTCTTAAGAAATTAAAACGTTTGCGGTCACTCTTACCGAACGTCCAATTTTCAGGTAACTGAAGTGCCTGAACAATGGATTGAGCGATTTCCTCGGCGTTTTGTGTATTGCTGATGGAACCCACGAATGTATTCGTGCCAAAACCGAGACTCATCATTTCGTCGTGTGCCCAAGTCTGACGGACTCGCATTTTGGCAATGATGTCTTCAAGGCTCTTGCTTAATGGTACTGCGGCGTTGTTGACCGTTCTGAATTTGACGAGCTCATCTTCGTGTACTTTGGGTACAGAAGTGCGAACCAAACGTCCAAAAGGAATCTGCAAAGCTTTACTCAAATCAGAGACTTTAGTGAAGGAAAGACTGATGGGCTGTTTCGCTTGCAGCCATTCGGGAAGCTGTTTGAGTTCCGAACGGGAGGCTATCGCCCCTACGTCATGTCCGCTCTGGGAAACGGCCCAGCGCAGTGTTGCTGGTTGAACAGTAATCTGAGCCATGAAGCCTCCCTGACGTTCTGGTGCAATGGTATTTTTTATTATACGGTTGAATGATGCGGATTTCGAGTCTTCTCAAGATTGCTTTGTACAGGTTTCAAGGTCAATGTATTTTACTGGATTTTTTTAAAATGTTTTTAAACAACGGTAATGGCAAACTGTGAACGCGCGTTGGTATAGTGGGTGCAGTAAAAATCGTAAGATGTGGTTAAGTAATACGCAGAGATATTGCTGCCTCTTGACGAAAGTAAGGATGTATTGATGGCGACGAAACTGAACAAACGACAGATTAAGCAGCTCAAGGCTTTGGCGAGCAAGATCTCGCCGATGCTGTGGATTGGCAAGAACGGGGTCACCGACGCCGCGGTGAAGCAGGCTTCGGAGACACTTGAATCGCACGAGCTGCTCAAGGGCGTTGTGCAGGACGGTTGCCCTGTCGATGAGCAGGAGGTCGGTGAGACCTTGGCCGGCCAGATCGGCGCGCAGCTGGTGCAGGTCATCGGCCATCGCTTCGTGCTCTATCGGCCTTCAAAGAAGCCTGGCATCACCAAGATTGAGCTTGTTCGTTAGTCGTTTATCGTAAGTTCTACGGCTGTATACCATTGGTATTTCGCGATGGCATTTTTGTTGAAACCGTACGTTTTGCAAGGAATTGAATAGCCCGTTTTTCTCGTTCCCGTCGCGTAAAGTGGGGCTTGGCTCTGGTTCCCAACGATACTTCGGAGGTATCATGGCAGCTCACGCACCAAAAGTAGCAGTGATTATGGGTTCGGCAAGCGATTGGGAGACGATGCGTCACGCTTGCGAAACCCTCGACCAGTTCAACGTCTCCTATTCAAAACAAGTCATTTCCGCCCACCGAACGCCCGAGTTGATGGCGGTTTTCGCGCATAACGCCCGACGCAACGGCATCAAGGTGATTATCGCGGGAGCCGGGGGAGCCGCGCATCTTCCGGGTATGGTCGCAGCGCAGACGACCTTGCCGGTGATCGGTGTGCCGGTGAAATCGCATGCACTTTCCGGCGTGGATTCTCTACTTTCCATCGTTCAGATGCCTGGCGGCATCCCCGTGGCGACCACGGCCATCGGCGATTCAGGCGCGCAGAACGCCGGTTTGCTGGCTGTCAGTATTCTGAGTGTTTCCGATGATTCCTTGGCTCAGGCGCTCGCGGACTATCGTGAAGGCCTCAAGAAGAAAGTGGAGGAATCCAATGCCCAGCTTGTCTGAAGAGACCAACGGCAAGATCGAAACGTTGATGCCGGGCGCAACCATCGGCATCATCGGCGGCGGGCAGCTCGGGCGTATGATGGCCCTTTCCGCTCGTTACCATGGCTTCCGTATCGGCGTGCTCGATCCGACGCCGGATTGCCCGGTATCTCAGGTCGCCGATTTCCAGGTCACGGCCGATTACGACGACAAGGCCGCCATCCGCGAGCTGGCCGAACGTAGTGACGTGCTCACCTACGAGTTCGAGAACGTGGACGCCGACGCCATCGACGAGGTCCGTGGCAGCGTCGCGGTCCCGCAGGGAACCGACCTGTTGCGCGTCACCCAGGACCGCGTGTTTGAGAAACAATTCATCAACGACCACGGCACCCAGACCGCACCTTGGCGGCAGGTCGATAGCCTTGCAGATCTTGACAAGGCCATTGAGGAAATCGGCTATCCGGCAGTGCTCAAGACCCGTCGCGGCGGTTACGACGGCCACGGCCAGGTCGTGCTGCACGGCTCAGAAGATTTGGCTGCAGTCCATGAACGCGACGAACAAGAAGGCACGTTCCCGCCATCCGTTCTGGAGGGTTTCGTTGATTTCGCTTTTGAAGCCTCGATCCTGATTTCCGGCAACGGCAAGGAATTCGTCACGTTCCCCATCGTGCGCAACGAACATCGCCACAACATCCTGCACCTGACCATCGCCCCCGCCCAGGTCAGCGACGAGATAGCCAAGGAAGCCAAGGCCCTCGCCTTGAGGCTTGCAAAAGGCTTCGAACTCGCCGGAACGTTGGCGATTGAGCTGTTCATCACCAAGGACGGCCGCGTCGTGGTCAACGAGCTCGCCCCGCGCCCGCACAATTCCGGCCATTACACCATCGAGGCCTGCTCCATCGATCAGTTCGACGCTCACATCCGAGGCATTGCCGGATGGCCGCTGCCGCAGCCGAAGCTCTTGAGCCCTGCAGTGATGGCGAACGTTCTAGGTCAGCACGTCGCTCCGACGCGCAAGCTGATTGCCAAGCATCCCGAGTGGTACGTCCATGACTATGGCAAGGCGGAGGTGCGTCAGGATCGCAAGATGGGCCATATCACGGTGCTCACCGACGATACGCAACGCACGGTCGACGAGCTTGAGGCCACCGGTTGCTGGGATGATCTGCGCCAATAGTCGGTGATAGCCGGCAGGGATTTATAGTATTCCCCGTTCGCCGGCGTTTTGAATAAGGTCAAGTATCAGGCCGGTTCCGTTTCTCCTTCAGCATCGTAACCGGCCTTTCCAATACCGCCCAACTACGGCTAAAATAGTCTTATCTCAAGGTAAAAGAGCCGCGAATTCGACTATTTCGGCGGCCAAACGCTAGAAATGAGTGAAAGAGGCCTGTGACGGTGGCAACCAACGAACAACGCAACAACGAACGTTCCATGCGCAGGATGCTTGGGCGCAACGGCAGGCGGGGCAGCCAACACACCTGGCAGAAAGATGCCGTATTGAAAGCGCTTTCCGGCTGTGACGATTTCGTTTCCGCACAAGATTTGTATCGCATCCTAAGCGAGGACGGGCAGGGCATCGGGCTTTCCACCGTTTACCGTCAGCTCAACGCGTTGGCCGATGACGGCAGGACTGATACCATCCACCTCAACGACCAGCAGATGTTCCGCATCTGCAAGGACGGCGAACACCATCACCATCTGGTTTGCGAGAACTGTGGCAAGACCGTGGAGATCGAGCCTCCCGAGGAGTGGGTGCGAAAAGTCGCCGATGAACATGGTTTCACCGTCAGCTCGCATACTCTGGAGGTCTTTGGTTTGTGTCCAGACTGCCAGCGGCTTGAAGGCGCGAATATTGATGAAGAGCGAATCTGAGTCTAGAGATTTTTTTATTCGAGTCTGTTCGACCTCAGAATCAAATCATTAAATAGAAAGGGATGGGAATCAACCGATTGTGATTAATTCCCATCCCTTTCTATTTCTATTTCCGGAATGTGCTGACGATGGCTATTTTTTATCGTCTTTGTCGCTAGATGTCATCTGCCTGACGATATCGACGACCTGTTTGGGCTTGAGTTCCGGCACGTACGCATTGATAACCGCGAAGGCGATCTGCGCGAGCTTGGCCGAATCCGGATAGCAGATATAAATCGGCGCCGGACTCGGCTGGAACTTCTTCTTGAAGAAGAACAGCGACTTGAAGCCATAGGCGGGTTCCAGCACATCGGCCGCAATCTGCAGCGCATGCTCGATGATTTCGGTGCCGCTGGGCGAAGTCGTCGAGCCGTCGGCTGCCTTTGTTGCCCCGCCCTTGACTTTGTCCTTGTTGCCATTTTCGGATTGTTCGGCTTTTTCAGCTTTTTCGGCTCCGTCCGTCTTCTGGCTTTTGCTGCCTTCAGCCATCTTATCCGCGGCGGTTGGAGTCTTTTCGCCCATGCCGGCCAACGGAGCCGCGGAAAGACTCATGAACTGTACGGCATTTGCCGGGTCGTTCTCACCTTGGTCGCGCAGACGCTCGGCCATGCGGGCGATGAGGAATTCCATGATGCCGTTGGGGCTGTCGGTGCGATGGCGCATGAAGTCCAGCGTCCAGCCGATGACACGGCCGTCGCGGTAGGTCGGCAGCCAGCTGGTGACGCCGAGAACGGTACCTTGCGCATCAACGGCATAGAGCAATGCTACACGGTCGTCGCGCAGCTCTTCGATACCGCCGAGCGTGAACTTCATTTCCGGCAACGCTTTGAGCTGAGCCCATTGCTCGGAAATGTCCACGATCTGCTGGTCGATGTTGAAACCGGCCTGGTCGTAGGTGGTGAGTACGTCGGTGATGCCGTCGCGTTTGGACTTGTTGATGGCCGTGCGGATGTCCTGCCATTTCTTGCCGCGTGTCTGCCAAAGGCTCGGGTCGAGAACCATTTCGGTGCCGACCTGGATCGAGGACCAACCCATGTTCTCAAGTTCCTCGCGCTGGTCGTCATGGACGGCATAGAAGGAAGGCGACCATCCTTTGGTGTCGCAGAACCTGGTGAATTCGCGCAGATCCTGCATGTATTCGTTCGGGTCGCCGAACGGGCCGGTGACGGTTAGCGCGATGCCGTGCAGCACCCGGTAGGCGATGGCGGAACGGCCGGTGGAGGAGAACCAGTAGTGGTTGCCTTCCCAAGTGGTCATGAAACTCATGGATTCGCCGCCAAGGGCGACCAACGCTCCGGCCTTCTTGCGGTCACGTTCATCGGGGGTCACGTTGTCGCGGAACCAGAGGATGAAGACGATAAGTACCGTCAGCCAGAACAAAACGGTAAGGGCTTCGCTCACCAATGTCGCGATTGTCGTTTGTGGGACGATAAGAGCCGTGGACTTGCGGCCGCCGAATCCTGTAGGCAAAAGCCTACGCAGCATATCCATGATCAGAAGCTTGACGGTGGGCCGGGGTCTGAAATCCTGGGGCATGGCCACGGCGAAGCCGATGTAGACACCGCTGGTGATCAGCAGCATGCCGACCATGGCGATGATGCCGTTGCGGACTCGGGAAGTGCCGGTGGAAACGCTGAAATGTTGCAGTTCACGAACCATCAGGATAATCAGTACCAAAGGCGGGAGGGCAGTGGTGATAAAGGCCGGCATGAAATTGTAGCGACTGGCCATACTCGGGCTCATCGGCGTAATGGTCAGGGGGAAGATGACATAGTACAGCACGGAGAATACGACGGCGGCACCGTTGAGCACGATACTTACCCATGCCGCCAGCCGCCGACCATGGTAAAGGCCCCAGGCCACCAAAGCGAGGGCCGCGATGGGCAGGAGCATATGCAGCCAAAGTCCTGCTATGGCCAGATGCTGTCTGGTGGCCGCCAAACGTACGCAACTGGTTATCGACTGGTTGGCGCTGCAGGAGGTCAGAAGCGAGGAATCGCCCCAGATGGAGGACGTGAACAGGCCGAAAGTCGTCAAGGGCCCCAGATGCGAGGTGGAAGTCAGGGCCAGAAGAGGGCCGACGGCAAGCACCAGTTGGGCGAATGCGAAGAGTCGGCGGGTTTCATAGTCGCTGCTGTTGCTCCATTGAATATGGTCCTTGATCGGGCCGTGCATCAGCAGTCCGGTAAGTTGGCCGACAATTGCGGCTCCGAGTGTGCAATAGTCGCCGGGATTGCCGCTGAAGAGCAGCAGTGTGCCGATGACGGTGTAGCCGAGCAGCAGGATGCGCCGTCGCCACAGTGCCGATTCGTAGGCGCTCTCGGCCATCAA
Source organism: Bifidobacterium sp. (assembly GCA_024104275.1). Classification (GTDB taxonomy): domain Bacteria; phylum Actinomycetota; class Actinomycetes; order Actinomycetales; family Bifidobacteriaceae; genus Bifidobacterium. Next base: position 624,669 of record JAGGHK010000001.1, on the reverse strand, counting down.
TGCACCGATAATGATGGTCAGAGGGGAGAGCAGGACGGGCAAACGCTCCATGCTCTGCCAGTTGTGCATGGCCATGTCGACCAGCACGCAGACCAGAAGGCCCAATGTGGAGCCGATAATGGCGTTGAACAATGCCGCGAACGTCGTTTTCAAAGCACCGAGCCGGGATTGCGCCACGGAAAGGATGATGACGATCAAAAGCGTATAGACAATGAGCATCAGGGGACTGCGCACGAATACCGCGGAACGCAGGATCTTGGTCAGCCATGGAATGATGTCTTCACTATGAAGCGGCTGCTGGAACGGGTCGCGTGGTTTTCCGCCGTTGCGCATGCGTCCGAGGAGGATTTCGGTGAGGCTTATGGTGCGTCCATAGGCCGGGGCGCGCAGATGACGTATAGCCGAAGAGACCATATCAACGATGTTGACGATTAGGAACACTGCGGCGACGACGATGGCAAAAAGGTGCCCGCGCATCCAGCTCAAGAGATCACGGCCGAGCACCGCCCAACTTGAGGGGCCGCCCTTCCGGTTTTTCTTGTTTTTAGAGTCTTCGTGATTCTGCATGCTCAATGACTTTCGTTCTTCATTCGTAAGACCATCATATCTGATTTGATAACAAAATCATGATGGATTTCCTTTTCAATAACGTTTAATCGTTGAATTGGTTGGTATTATTCATCACCACTTCCAGCAGCGTATAGGTATCGATTCCTTTGCCTGTGGCTCCAAGACCGGTTTGCGTGCCGAAGAGGTCTATTTGTGCGGTCATTCCGGCGTTCACGGTGTGCCAGTCGTGACCGGTGCCTTTGACGATTACGGTGGTCACCGACATTCCCGCTTTCACGGCAGCCTTGGAGATGGCCTTCTGGTTCTTTTGCGATTTCGAGTCGACCTGGCCCGCGGCTGAGAACCATGTCTGCTTTGAAGGTGAGTTGCGTTCAATGATCTTGATTGGGACGTGCTTGTCGAAGGCTTTTTCATCACCGCCGAAATATTTCTTCACTGTGCTCCTGTGGGAACCGGCGGTCGGCTCGATCTCGCCACCCGCGGAGTAAATATGACCGTAAAGGTCAGGGTGTGCCGGTCCAAGCTGCGTGGCGCACGTACCGCCTTGAGAGAATCCGCCGATCAGCCATTTGTCAGGCGACTTCTCGACGGGAAGATTGGACTTGATCCAGTTGGTCACGTCCTTGGTCAGGTAGGTTTCCGCGTTGCCTTCAGGCGTATCGGCACACAGGGAATTGTGTGTCAAAGAACCGTTCTGGTCGGGGGAAACAGCAATCGGCGCCATTCCATAGTGTTTGGCCGCGTAGGCATCGAGTTTTCGGCCAAGCCCCCCAGCCATGAAGAAGCGGTCCGGGGTTCCGGGCTGCCCCGCCATGACGATCATGACCGGTAGTTTGGGCGGGTTCTTGGTAAGGGCTGCCGGCGGAAGATAGACGTTGGCTGTGCGGGCCTTGAAATGGGACTGGGTGGCAGGAATATCGATCGAATGGACTTGCCCCTGCTTTGGCATCGTCGGCAGCTTGCCGTCTTTGCCGAGCTTTTCCCATTTCCCAACGGTGTCGGTGGATTTGTTGCTCGCCTTGCCGACGATGCTGGGGTCCAGTTTGGAGAATTGGTTATGGCCGAACAACGATCCCAAGGTGGTGTATTCGCCGTAGATGCTGTCAACCTTAAGCGCGCAGGTAATCACCGTAAGAACGATGGTGATGATGGCAATGACACGACGGATCTTTCCTGAATCGATACACGCTGCGACAAGCGCTGAGATTACCGCAAGCCCGTAGGTGATGCTCGTCTCCACTATGCTTCCCAGGCTTACGCCGAAAACCATAAAGACGTCGGAAAGCAGCCAGACCACGACATAGCCGACGAGACCGCCGACGACACCGCACCCGAGCTGCCTTAAAAGCGGATCAAGCCAGCCATCCTTGGATTTCAAAGCGGCGACGATGACGAGACCGATAATGGTTGCCACGAGCAGGGAAGTGGGTAGCCAGCCCTTGATTAATTGAATATTGAAAAACCAGTCCATCGTTTCCTCTGTCGCGTAAAAAATCTTCCGTCATGATTCTAGACTCATGGCAACGCCAGGAACCATCAGTCGCAGGAATGATTCCAGATTCGTTCGAGCTTTCCCAAGAAAGATATAGTATCGTGTCGTTATGATTATTGAAAACATTGCAAGAAACGATATGGATTTTTTCTGCGGGTTTTCCTTGTGAAAGCCGGAATATGAGGTTTTATGGCCATTCTCCCTGTTTTGAAGTGGGCGCGGGCCTTGCGTGCGGGAGACGGATACCGCAAGGAATTGTAATCGGTTAAAGGAACGGCAGATGGACGAGTCTGAAAAAACAAAATTCGCTGAGAAAAAAAATTCACGCGACGTGCACGATGAACTCAATGAATCAACGCAGGCGCGGGAAACCGGTGCAGGCGGGAACGACGATTCTACAAGCGGAAGCAATGTGAAGTCGGAATCGAAAGCAGGATCTCGCAGGAAATCCAAGAGGTTCCACATTCCTGCCTGGCTTTACGTGCTGCTGTTCGTGGTGTTCGACATTATCATGGCGCTTGTTCTGCAGCAGGGTGTCTCCCAAAACGATACCCGTGTGAAGCTCGCGAGCCCGCTTACCGGCGTGTGGGGCATGATTTCCAAGATGTGGGAGAAAGGCAATTTCGTCCTCGTTTTGAATCTGCTGCTGTTGGGGTTCATCTATCTGGCTGTGATCATGCTGTTCAACCGTTTCTGGATAGCCACTCCGGTCATGTTTGTTTTGGTCATCCTTATTGCGGTTGTGGAGCATTTCAAGGTGAGTGTTCGCTATGAGACGATTCTGCCTTCCGATCTGAGTTTCGTTTCCAACGGCGACGCCGGGTCGATCATGAGTTTCATTCCCTCCGGTTCTGGCGGGCTCATTGCTGGCGTCGTGGTCGTCATGGTCTTGATTGTCGCGTTGTTTGTAATACTTAATCATTTTGACGTGCGGCACGGAAAAGTCTTCGGTTTCGAAAACCATAAAGCAGCCAACAATGTCAGCGATCATAGCGAACGCAACGAGGACACGAATAAAAACGGTGCCAACGAAAGTAATGTCGGTAATGATAATAAGGCACGCGGTAGCAGAGTAAAAAGCAAAAGCCTTGGTGCCGCTCTACGCATCATTCTGATCGCCATACCGCTGCTTTTGGTGACCGGATTCAGTTATCAGGTCGGGCAGATCAATACGTTCACCAATTCCTTTGCCGGCGCAATGGGCTATATTCCCTCGATGTGGGATTCCGTCTATGACGCGCAACGCAACGGTCCGCTGGTTTCGTTCCTGGGGCAGGCGCATCCGAAAGTGATGGATCAGCCGAATGATTATAGCGAGGCGACGATGAAGCAGATCGCCAAGCGATATAACGCTGAAGCTGCCAAGATCAACAAGACGCGTACCGCCAAAATGAATGACAGCAGCGTGGTCTTCATCCTTTCCGAATCCTATTCCGATCCGTCACGTGTGCCGGGGCTGAAGCTCAATCATGATGCGATTCCCAATACCCGGGAAATCAAGGAACATACGACCGGCGGCTATATGCTTTCTTCCGGTTACGGCGGCGGCACCGCGAACCTCGAATACATGAGCCTTACGGGCATGTCGATGGCCAATTTCGACTCGTCGCTCACCAGCCCCTACCAGCAGCTCATTCCGGGCGAAAAATGGACGCCAACCATCAACCAGCTGTGGGGGAGCAAGGAACATTCCGTGGCCTTCCACCCTTATGAGCCGTCGATGTATCTGCGTGCCAACAACTACAAGAAGTTCGGTTTTTCCCACTTCTACTCGCTGGAGCCTCCCGAGGTCATTGCGCATCGGCAGAAGATCGATTCCTCGCCTTACGTTTCCGACACCTCGGCCTACCAGAGCGTCTACGAGTCGATGAAGAAGAATCCGCAAAACGAATTCGTCCAGCTGGCCACGATGCAGAACCACATGCCGTATCACAATTGGTACAAGGGCAACACGTTCAAGGCCGAATCCACCGACCCGTCGCAGCCGCTCGGCTCTGACGAAAACGAATCGATCAACACCTATGCCAAGGGCGCGAACATCACCGACAAGGCCACCGCCAAGTTCTTGGATCAGATGGATTCGCTGAACAAGCCGGTGACTGTCGTCTTCTACGGCGACCACCTGCCGGGCATCTACAAGACCGCCTCGGCCGACCAGAAGAACTCGCTGGCGCTGCACACCACCGACTACTTCATCTGGTCGAACAAGGCCAGCGGACGGCAGGGCTACAAGAGCCCGGATGGGCAATATTCCTCGCCGAACTTCTTCATGGCGCAGGCCACCGAACAGACCAACGCCAAGGTCACGCCGTTCCTCGCTTTCCTGACCCAGCTGCACGGCAAGGTCTCCGCGATGGAACCGCCCGTGGTCAACCAGATCCAGGGTTGGTCGCGCATCCCCGAGGGCCAGCCGATCTACCTCGACCCGAAGGGCCAACCGATGGCGGCGAGCGACTTCGACAAAGAGACCAAGCAGCTTATGCACGACTACAAGCTCATCCAATACGACGTCACCGCCGGCAAAGGCTATCTGAAAGACGCCGGGTTCATGGGCTGAATTTGTCAGGTTCCATTAAGCAAAAAGGTCGGTCGATATCAATCGAGAAATGGCTGTTTTCCGCCATTTTGGTTTTAGTATTGGCCGACCTTTTTGCTATTTTGAAATTCAGTCTTGAGAATGGATTTTGCAGAAAATATTACATTCTTCTGCTTTAATATGTTTTTACTATCCGATTTGCTTCGTATTGTCCGGAACGACGGCTTCCAAGGCTTTGGCACCGATGTCGTGGCGGTAGAAGAAACCGGTGGTGTTTAGGGCGTCCAAAGTGTCGTAGATTTTGGACTGGGCGGCTTGGAGGGTGGGGGCGACGGTCTCGTAGACCAAGACGCGGCCGGAAGCAGAGACCAAACCGGTTGAAGTGGCCAAGTCGGTGGGATTCTGGTTTTCGGGGTGCTTTGGTTTTTTTACACCAGCATAATAGATATGGGAATCAGCATCGGAAGGGAAGGCGGGAACCAAGGTGCCCTTCTTCGGCTTGCCTGGGTAACCGTCGGCGGCCAGCACCACGCCAAGAGCTGTGGCATCCGTGCGCCAGGTGAACGTCGGCTGTTCATCGTTGAGGATGGCGTTGATGCCCTCGCCGAAGTCGCTGGTGAGCAGCGGCAGCACGGCCTCCGTCTCGGGGTCGCCGAAACGGGCGTTGAACTCGATGACTTTCGGCCCCTCGTCGGTGGCGATGAGGCCGGCATAGAGAATGCCGGTGAACGGCGTACCTTCCTCGGCCAACGCTTCGACGGTGGGGCGAACGATGGTGTTGATGGCCTGTTCGACGGTTGCGTCGCTGATTTGCGGGACGGGGCTATAGGCTCCCATGCCACCGGTGTTCGGGCCTTTGTCGCCGTCGTAGGCGCGCTTGTGGTCCTGCGAAATGGGCATCGGCCAGAATTCGGTGCCGTTGACGAAGCTCATCAGCGAGAATTCCTGGCCTTCGAGGAAGTCTTCGACCACGACTTTGAGGTCGTCGTTGCCGAAACGGCGTTCGATAAAGATGTCTTCAAGGGCGCCGAGTGCCGTCTGCGTGTCGAGTGCGACGGTCACGCCTTTGCCGGCGGCCAATCCGTCGGCCTTGATGACGATCGGCGCGCCGTGTTCAGCAACATATGCTGCGGCCGCCTCATAGTCGGTGAACGTGCGGTAGGCGGCGGTCGGAATGGCATGGCGAGCCATGAGCTGCTTGGCGAAATCCTTGGAACCTTCGACCTGTGCGGCCGCGCGGGTGGGGCCGAACGCTTTGATTCCGACTTCGCGGAAATCGTCGACGATGCCATGCATCAGCGGCACCTCGGGGCCGACCAGCGCCCAGTCGTAGCCGCTGGACTGCATGAATTCAATGAGCGCCGCGTGATTGGACGGGTCGATGTGGGTGGTGCGGATGCCATCGAGCTCCATGCCCGGATTGCCAGGGGCGACGGTGACTTCATCGACGCTCGCGCCTTTGAGCAGCGTGGCAGCGATGGCGTGTTCGCGTGCGCCCGATCCGATGACCAAAACCTTCATACCCATTTCGTGTCCTTTCCGAGGCCTTCTACCTTGTTCAATTATCTTGCATCACTCGGTTTTACGCCTAGCACTTAGTCGATTTTCCAGGTTCTTAGCACTTAGTGAATCTTTATATTTTGTTGACCCTGAAAATTGGGACACTTCGAACAACTTGCGCTCCACGTAGTCTTCCCATTTTCAGCTCAGCAAACCGAAGAGACGGGAATCAATCATTCGAATCGTACGCGTTGCCCATCGCTGGGTTCCGGAATAATCGAGCCAATGACGTGACCGGTTTCGCCTATGGTTCCAAGGGTTTCGAGCGTCTGGTTCACGTTTGCCTGATTGACGGCCAAGACCATGCCGATGCCCATGTTGAAGACGTTGAACATTTCTTCGTGGTCAATGCTGCCGGCGCGCTCGATGATGTCGAAAATCGGCGGAATGCTCCATGTGCCGATCTTGATCGAGGCGGCAAGACCTTCGGGAATCATCCTGGGAATGTTCTCGATGAACCCGCCGCCGGTGATGTGTGCGACGCCTTTGATAAGCTCAGCGGCGAAGAGTGGCTTGAGCGCCTTGACATAGATTTTCGTAGGGGTCAAGAGGACGTCGCCCAAGGTCGTGTCGCCGAGCTCGTCGAGTTTCGTATTGACGTTATAGCCTGCTTCGCTGAACAAAGCCTCGCGTACCAGCGAGAATCCGTTGGAATGGACGCCTGAGGATTCCAAGCCAATCAGTGCGTCGCCTTCGTGGATACCCGAGCCGTCCACGATGGCTGATTTTTCGGCGACTCCGACGGCAAAGCCTGCCAAATCGTATTCATCTTCGTCATACATGCCCGGCATTTCCGCCGTTTCGCCGCCGATAAGCGCCGACTCGGCCTGAACGCAACCGTCGGCTACGCCGGCAACGACCTGCTCAAGAAGCGCCGGATTGTTCTTGCCGCAGGCGATGTAATCGAGGAAGAAGAGCGGTTGCGCGCCTTGGGCTGCGATGTCGTTGACGCACATCGCCACGCAATCGATGCCGATGGTGTCGTGCTTGCCCGCCATGTTCGCGACCATGAGCTTAGTGCCCACGCCGTCAGTGCCGGAAACCAGCATCGGCTCCTTGTATCCGAGGCTCGCCAGGTCGAAAAGCCCGCCGAACCCACCGATGCCGCCGACTACACCAGACCGGTTGGTCCGTGCGACGTGCGACTTGATGCGGCGGACGACCTCGTAGCCGGCTTCGACGCTGACTCCCGCTTGTTCGTATGCTTGAGGCATGTTATGCCCTCCTTCTGGTGGTGGCGTTTTCTGTATTACTTGTGCGGCTGGCGTTATTTTCGGATGACTCTGCGCTGCTGTATTCGTTGTCCACATATTGGCTTTCGTATTTGGCGAAACGTGGCAGGCGCTCGCGTTCCTCGGGCTTCAACGAGGCGAGGAATTCGTCCTCGTAATCGTCCAACGCGGTGGGGTAGTCGCCGTTGAAGTAGGCGACGCACAAGCCCCCGTAAGGTGCGTCGGCGTTGAGCCCGATGGATTCGATGAGGCCGTCAAGGCTCAAGAATTGCAGGGAATCCGCGCCGATATATTTTCGGATTTCCTCGACGCTCATGCACGCGGCGATCAGTTCGCGGGTGGTCGAGATGTCGATGCCGTAGAAGCATGGGTATTTCAGCGGCGGTGAGCTGATGCGCATGTGCACCTCGGCTGCTCCCGCCTCACGCAGAAGCTGGACGATGCGCTTGGAGGTGGTGCCGCGCACGATGGAATCGTCGATGACGATGATTCGTTTGCCTTTCACCACGCCGCGCACTGCCGAAAGCTTCATCCTTACGCCCTGTTCGCGCAGTTCCTGCGTTGGCTGGATGAAGGTGCGGGCGATATATTGATTTTTGATAAGTCCCATCTCGTTGGGCAGGCCACTGGCTTCGGCGTAACCGGAAGCGGCGGAGAGCGAGGAATTCGGCACGCCGATCACCATGTCCGCATCAACCGGCGCTTCTTTGGCGAGGCGCGCACCCATACGTTTGCGGGCGGAATGGACGTTGACGCCGTAGATATTGGAATCCGGACGGGCGAAATAGATAAATTCCATTGAGCAAATCGCCAGCTGGGTTTTGTCGGTATAGGTCAGAATCTGATAACCGTCATCGTTGACGACGACGATTTCGCCAGGCCGGATGTCACGCACGAGCTCGGCGCCCACAGTGTCAAGAGCGCAGGTCTCGCTGGCCAACACGTAAGCCCCGTTGCTCATCTGCCCAAGTGAAAGCGGACGGAAACCGTTTGGATCGAGCGCGCCGATCATCGCGTTTTCGGTCATCAGCAGATAGGCGAACCCGCCGTGAACGATGTTCAGTGCTTCCTTGAGTTTTTCGACGAACGTCGGCTTGTTCGAGCGGCGGATCAGATGCATCAGCACTTCGGTGTCAGAGTTCGAATGGAAGATGGCGCCTTCGTTCTCTAACTTGGTGCGCAAGGCGATGCAATTGGTGAGGTTGCCGTTGTGGGCCAAGGCGAAATCGCCGTCATGAAAACGGAAAATGAACGGCTGGATGTTGTCGATGCCGCTGGAGCCGCTCGTGGCATAGCGGACGTGGCCGATGGCACGGTCGCCGGTGAGGCGTTCGATTTCATGCTCGTCGTGGAACACTTCGGTCAACAGGCCCAGTCCGCGATGGCCGATAAGCCTGCCGTGGTCGTTGGAGACCATGCCAGCGCCTTCCTGTCCACGGTGCTGCAGGGCGTGCAGACCGAAATAGGTCAGGCGCGCGGCGTCAGGATGGCCCCAAACGCCGAACAAGCCGCATTCTTCGTGGATATCTTCAAGTTCGAATGACATCTCAGGCCTTCCTTTCGCTGATCGGTGTGGGATTCGTTGACTTTCTGGCTTTGATGACTATCACAATGAAGATTGGTGCTGGTTTAGTAAGAAAAACGGGGAACATCCAGCGCTGAAGCCGATTATGGGACGACTTGACGCTTCCGTGCTGCGTAATCAGAGTATTGCAAAATTTCGGTCCGCTATTTTCCAATGATTCCTCACCCTGTGTTTGTTCCATACGCAGCACTGAAGTTTCAGAATGCAACGCCGCCGGCTTCCCTGCTATCGAAGGTTCATCATCCGTGCCATCACTAACGGTTATCACACTGATTGTTTGTCGTTTGCGATGATAAATAGCATTATGCAAAATATCTCACCCCTGCCTCGAAAATCGGCTGGAACTCACGGCCGGGAACGTTCAAATACAGCCCGTCGCCACGGCGTTCGGAATGACCCATCTTGCCGAGAACCCTGCCGTCAGGGCTGGTCAGCGCTTCGACGGCGGCCATGGAGCCGTTGGGATTGTCGGCGAGATTCATGCTCGCGTTGCCGTTTTCGTCGACGTACTGAGCTGCGATTTGTCCGTTGGCTGCGAGCCGTTTAATTTGTTCGGGTGTGGCTACGAAACGGCCTTCACCGTGCGAAATCGGGATGGTGTAGATATCGCCGACCTCGCTGCCAGCCATCCAAGGCGAGAGATTGCTCGAAACCCGCGTGCGCACCAATCGGCTTTGATGCCGTCCGATGGTATTGAAAGTCAGCGTCGTCTGGTTCTCGCTGGGTTCGACGATGTCGCCGTACGGTACGAGGCCGAGCTTGATGAGAGCCTGGAATCCGTTGCAGATGCCGAGCATCAGGCCGTCTCGGTTGTTTAAAAGGTCAAGCACGGCGTCCGCCACGGCCGGTGCGCGGAAGAAGGCGGTGATGAATTTTGCCGATCCGTCGGGTTCGTCGCCGCCGGAGAAACCGCCGGGAATCATGACAATCTGACTAGCCCTGATTTCTTTGGCCAATTGGCGTGAGGATTGTGCCACGGCCTCGGGGGATAGGTTGTTGACGATCAGCGTGTGTGGGTCGGCTCCTGCCGCTGCAAATGCAGCCGCAGCATCGTACTCGCAGTTGTTGCCTGGGAATACCGGAATGAGCACGCGAGGTTTGGCCTTGAGCGGATTGTCGACGTAGAAAACTTGCTGGCCGCTGCGGTAGCTGATGGTTTCAGTGGTTGTTTCATCGCGGGTAGGAGCCTGTGGAGGAATGTCATCTGTAGCGGTTTGAACGGCTTTTGCTCCAGTTCCTGTAAGATCGCTTTTGCTGTCGCTGTCATGGCTGCGGTAGGGGAATATTTCCTCCATCGCGGATTCCCAGACGTTCTGCACTTCACCGAGATCGACGGTTTCGCCAGCTGCAGCGAATTCGTAGGTGGCCTCGGTCGCGCCAATCACTTCGACGCTAACTTGCTCGTCACTTTCCGGTACTTCGGCACCTTCGGCGAGTTCCAAGATAAAGGAACCGTACATGGACTCGAAGAGGGCATCAAGGTTGATATCGTTGTTCAGCCTGACGCCGATCTGGTTGCCTAAAGTCATCTTGAACAAGGCTTCGGCGGTGGCACCATATCCCGGCGTGGAAATAGCGAGAGACTGATTGGTGGCGGTCAGTTGCTCGACCAACGTCAAAGTCTTGAGCAAATCACCGGGGTTGGGAATAAGACGGTAAGCACTTTTGGCGTCGCTTGCATTGCCAGAAGTCGTACCGTATCCATACCGTTGCGGTGCTATACACACGATGCGATGTCTGGGACCCTTGAATTCCGGCGAGACCGTACCGTTCATATTGCCGGTCGACACGGCGAAGGAAATCAGGGTCGGCGGCACATCCATTTCCTTGCCGTCCTGCTCGAAACTGCCGCTCATCGAGTCCTTGCCGCCGATGGCGCCGACCTTGAGATCAAGCTGGGCACTCAGAGCGCCGAGCAGTGCCGCGGTCGGTTTGCCCCAGCGTTCCGGGTCCTGATGAAGCTTGCCGAAATACTCCTGGAAGCTCAGGTAAGCGTTCTCCCTGGTGAAGCCGGAGGCGACGAGCTTGCAGACCGATTCCACCACGGCCAGATAAGCCCCGGCGAACTGGTTGCGTTCCGTGATGTACGGGTTGAAGCCCCAAGCCATGGCGCTCGCCGTATGGGTCAACCCGTTGGGCACCGGCAGCTTGGCGACCATGGCCTGGCTTGGTGTGAGCTGTTCGCGTCCGCCGAAAGGCATCAGCACCGTGCCTGCACCGATGGTGGAATCGAAGCGCTCGGCGAGTCCCTTGTTGCCGGCGATGTTGATATCACTGACCAATGAGGTCAGGCGTTCGTTCAGATCGCCGGATTCCCAGAATCGCGGAACCGTGTAATCCTCGGCCGGCAGGACATGGACGTTCTGGTGTTTTGCAGCACCGTTCGAGGCAAGGAATTCGCGCGAGAGATCGACGATGCACTTGCCGCGCCAATCCATCACCATGCGTGGCTCCGCAGTGACGGTGGCGATGACCGTGGCCTCAAGGTTTTCCTCGCGTGCGTAGCGCAGGAACTCGTCCACATCCTCGGCCGCCACATCGACGGCCATGCGTTCCTGCGATTCGGAAATGGCCAGTTCCGTGCCATCCAGGCCCTCGTATTTCCTGGGAACTTTGTCGAGGTCGATCCGCAAGCCGTCGGCGATTTCTCCGGTTGCCACAGACACGCCGCCAGCGCCGAAATCGTTGCAGCGCTTGATAAGCACACTGGCATCGTGACGTCGGAACAGCCGTTGCAGTTTACGCTCGACGGTCGCGTTGCCTTTCTGCACCTCGGCACCCGATTCAACCAGGCTGTCGGTGTCCTGCGCCTTGGAAGCGCCCGTTGCCCCGCCGATGCCGTCGCATCCGGTGCGTCCGCCCAAAAGGATGATTTTATCGCCAGGTGTCGGGGTTTCACGGCGTACGTTTTCCGCCGGAGCGGCGCCGACCACGGCCCCGACCTCCATACGTTTGGCGACATATCCCGGATGATAGATTTCGTTGACCTGTCCGGTGGCCAACCCGATTTGATTGCCGTATGAGGAATACCCTTGCGCGGCGGTGGTGACGAGTTTGCGTTGTGGCAACTTGCCTTCCAGCGTCTGCGAGACAGGAACGCGCGGGTCTCCGGCTCCGGTGACGCGCATGGCCTGATAGACGTAGGCACGTCCGCTCAGGGGGTCGCGGATGCAGCCGCCGATGCAGGTGGCCGCCCCTCCGAACGGTTCGATTTCCGTGGGATGGTTGTGTGTCTCGTTCTTGAAGAGGAAAAGCCAATCCTGCGGTTCGCCGTCGACGTCCACCTTGATTTTGACGGTGCAGGCATTGATTTCCTCGGACTTGTCGAGTCCGGTCAGATCGCCTTGCGCCTCGAGTTCCTTGGCTCCGATGGTGCCCATATCCATCAAGGTCACGGGTTTATTGGTGCGTCCCAAGTCTTGTCGAACCTTGAGATAGCGCTGGAATGCGGCGGCGACAACACTGTCGTCGATATTGACCTGTGTCAGCTCGGTGCCGAAAGTGGTATGGCGGCAGTGGTCGGACCAATAGGTGTCGATGACCTTGATTTCGGTGATGGTCGGTTCACGGTGCTCGCCGCGGAAATAGTCTTGGCAGCACTTGGCGTCACCGAAATCCATCGCCAGCCCACGTTCGGCGATGAAACGCTGCAATCCAGCATTGTCAAGTTCGTTGAATCCGTCGATTATTTCGACGTCGGAGGGAACCTTGACTTCGTTTTCCAACGTTTCGCGGGTCCCAAGCCCGGTTTCGTGTGCGTCAACAGGGTTGATGACGTAGCGTTTGATGGCGGCAACATCGTCGGCGGAAAGACTGCCGTATAGCGCGTAGACTTTTGCCGTCCGTACGTCGGGCCGTGTCCCTTGGCTCAAGAGCTGGATGCACTGACTGGCCGATTCCGCCCGCTGGTCGAACTGACCCGGCAGATATTCCACCGCGAACACCTGTGCTCCATCCAAGTCGGGAAGGTCTCGTGTCGCGGTGTCCACCGGCGGTTCGCTGAAAACCGTAGGTATGGCTACTTCGAAAAGCCCGGAATCCAAACCCTGCGCATCGTAACGGTTGATGATGCGGACACGCTCGAGTCCAGAAAGTCCGAGGACGTCCCGTAGCTCGTTGGCAAGATTGCCGGCTTCGATGTCAAAGCCGGGTTTCTTTTCTACATACACGCGAAAAACTGTTGAAAGCACTGATGTTCCTTAGCGTAGCTGAGTCAAGTAATTGGAGGTAATGGAACAGGAAATGGAAAAATAGTTTGGAAACGGCGCATTGCGCAATAACCAAAAATCGCTCGCATACCAACGATTACGGTATGCGAGCGATATGTCATTCGACCTTGACGCCTCGATGGGCGGCCAGATCAAGCAGTCGTTTGTAGATTTCCTCGTAGGCGGGAATGATATCGCCCAGGTCTCTGCGGAAAAGGTCCTTGTCGAGATGCTCGACTTTGCCGGAACCGTCTTTCAAATCCCAAAGCCTGCAGGTATCGGGAGTGATCTCGTCGGCCAGAACGATGTCGCCGTCTTTGTTCTTGCCTTCCTCGATCTTGACATCGACGAGTTTCACGTCGACGTCGCGGAAAATCTTCGTGAGCTTTTCGTTGATGTCACGGGCCTGCCGCGAGACTTCGGCCATTTCCTCGTCCGTTGCCAGGCCAAGGGCCACGATGCCGTCGACGTTGATGAACGGATCATGCAGCTCGTCGGATTTGAAGCAGAATTCGAGGATCGGGCGCTTGAGCTCGGTGCCTTCCTTGATGCCGTAACGTTGGGCGAAGGAACCGGCGGCGGTGTTGCGCATGATGATTTCAAGCGGGAACATCGTGATCTTTTCGTTGAGCTGTTCGGTCTCGTTGACGCGGCGGATGAAATCCGTCTTGACGCCTTCAGCCTCCAGAAGCCGGAAAAGAACCGTGGTGATGCGGTTGTTGAGACTTCCTTTTCCTTGAATCTGGGCCTTTTTCGCGCCGTCGCCGGCGGTGGCCTGATTCATATATTCGACCCAGAGTACATTCGGGTCATCCGTTGAATAGAGTTTCTTGGCTTTGCCCTTGTAGAGCATATCCAGTTTCTCCATGATTCGCCCTTCCCGTAGAGTAACGAGATTGATTGAATGAGGTGAACTTACAACAGAAATATACCAATCGAAGCCAACAAGTTCCCCGCTCAGAGCGCACAAAAATACGACATTCTGTACTTTATTTATGTAAGCGGTTTTTAGGATTTCGTGTTTTTCCAGTAAAAAAGCGCTTTGTAAATTTTTTGTTACGTGTCGTTTGGGTATCCGGAATAGCAATGATCATCGAGGTTATTGGAAAGCCTTTGACGGGTACATCAGATTTAGTGCATGAATGGGTTATTGGGTGACTGTGATGTCCAGAGCCGCTTCGATCTGGGCTGCTTTCTTGCGTGCTCCGGCCTCGTTGTGACTGGTCGCCAACGCGACGGCCATGCGGCGGTGGCCGTTTACCTTGGGCTTGCCGAAGATACGCAGGTCGGTATCAGGTTGCGATAAGGCTTTTGGAATATTGGTGAAGGTGACTTGGCCGTGTCCGCTGACCACTATGGCGTGGCTGGCTGCGACTTCGCTGTTTTTAAGGCTTAGCGCAACGCTTTCTTCGGTGACGGGAATGCCCAGGACGGCTCTGGCGTGCAGTGCGAATTCACTTAGGTGTTGCGAAATCATCGTCACCATACCTGTATCGTGGGGGCGAGGGGAGACCTCGTTGAAAAGAACTTCGCCGTTCTTCAACATGAATAGCTCGACGCCGAAAACGCCCCAGCCTCGTTCGTGGTTTTCATGGGCGATGTCGACCAGTCCACCGACCGCTTTACGGGCGATTTCTTGCGCTTTTTTTAGAACGTTGGAATCGACCTGGGCTGGTTGCCATGATTCGCGGTAATCTCCGTCCTCCTGGCGCTGGCCGATGGGGGAGCAGACCACGATGCCGGCGCTGGAAGAGACGGTGAGCATGGTCAGCTCGTAATCAAGGGGCGCGAACGCCTCTACAATAACCCTTGAAATTCCGCCTTCTTTGACGTCTCTTCGTCCGGTTTGGGCTTCCTGCCAGGCTGATTCAAGGTCGCCGTCGCCGCGCAGTACGGACTGTCCGTGTCCAGAGGAGCTCATCACCGGTTTGACCACGCATGGATAGCCAACGGCTTGGGTTCCAGCTTTGAGTTCTTCAAATGAACCGGCAAAACGGTATGGTGTGGTCGGCAAACCAAGCTTTTCGTGCATCAGCGTTCGCAGAGCTTCGCGGTCCATGCAGATTGCGGCGATGCGCGAGCTGGGCACGACCTGCATGCCGTTCGAGGCTGCCTTTGCCAATTCGGCGGTCGCAATGGCCTCGATTTCCGGAATGATGATGGAAGGCTTGACTTCTGCAATCAAGCCGTTAAGCGCTGCGGCATCGGTCATATCCAGCACATGGCTTTCCTGCGCAATCTGCATGGCCGGGGCGTACTCGTAACTGTCCGCGGCGATGACGAAGGCCCCGAGCCGTGTCAGTTCGATGGCGATTTCACGTCCCAGTTCGCCGGAACCGAGCAGCAGTACGCGAGTTTGCTGGGATTCGGCGGGGTTGCCAAGCAGATAGTTGACGGATGATGATGCAGTTTCAGCGCTCATGGCTTCATTGTCGCATGGGATGACCCCGAGCGAGTTCATCATTTAATAGTTACTGATGAATTGTGGGAATCTTGCTATCGGGTTATAGTAGTGCCAAAGATTTTGACGATTGTAGGATGAAACGAACCGAATAATCGATAAATTGAACATGCAGAATGTCGTCTAGCACTGACAAAGTCCGTTTGTTGTATTTCGATAGCCGCGAACTTGACTACGGCGTTAGGATTGAACCATGCCCGATTCCCGAAACGCCGCAGGCGGTGCCGACAAGCCACTGACCATCGTTTTGGTGGTCGATTCGGTCGGCAACCGCGGCAACGGCACCTCGAATTCGGCGTTGCAGTATGCCCGGGAACTTGAGAATCAAGGTCATCACGTTCGTCTTGTCGGCGTCGGTGCGCCCGATTATCCGGTTGAGGTTCACCATTTGCCGTTCGTTTCTTGGCTTGCGGCCAAGCAGCAGATGCAATTTGCGCAGCCCGATGATGCTGTTTTCCGCAAGGCCTTCGAGGGCGCCGATGTAGTGCATATCTATATGCCGTTCAAGTTCGGCAGGCGTGCGCTCGCCGTCGCGAAATCCATGGGGATACCCGTAACCGCGGGTTTTCACTTGCAACCCGAGAATGTCACGTATTCCGCTGGTCCGTTGCGCTATGTCCCAGGCCTACCGTCATTGATCTATTATCTCTTCGATTTCTGGCTCTATCATCATATCGGTCATATCCATACCCCGAGCGAAATGATCGCCCGCCAGCTGCGAGCGCATGGTTATCATGCAAGACTGCATGTCATTTCCAACGGATATTCAAGCCGGTTCCATCCCACAGAAACGTCAGCGAATAATGAAGATGGCAACAATGACAATATTGAAAATAGCGATGACAACCATGCCGAAAATACCTTCCGCATCATCGCTTCTGGCCGTCTCACCCACGAGAAAGACCACGAAACCCTGATTCGTGCGGTCGCGTTAAGCAAGCATGCTTCACAAATCGATCTGACCATCTGCGGCACTGGGCCATTGCAACGTCGTCTTTGTCGGCTTGCCAAGCGCTTGTTGCCCCGGCCGGCGCATATCGGTTTCCATGCCAATGATGATATGCCGAACCTGTTGCGTCAGGCCGATTTGCTGGTTCATCCCTCCATTGTGGACATCGAATCGTTGAGCGTTCTGGAAGGCATCGCGTCCGGCTTGGTGCCGGTCATCGCCGATTCGCCACTCTCGGCAGCCAGCCAGTTCGCGCTGACCGATTCCTCGGTTTTCCCGGCTCGCAACGCCCAAGCGCTCGCCCGGCGCATCGACTGGTGGATTGAGCATCCTCAGGAGCGGGCGGCATGGGGACCGAAATATGCGCTGGAGGCACGCGAGGAATACGCTCTACCGCAGTGCGTCCGCAAATTCGTCGCGATGGAGCGCGAGGCAGTTACTGAGGCATCGCTCCGGCGAAAAGGCGCTTTTCACACTGGCTCAGCAGAGCTGTAGATAAGCTACAGCAACGCGATGAGCTGGTCGGTGTGTTCCTGGGTGGTGGCCCAGCTGGTGCAGATGCGCATGATCGAATGGGTGTCGTCGTATTTCTCGAGGAAGCCCATGGCGACTTGTGGGGAAAGCCGGTCGATGGTTGGCTGATCCATGACCACGAAAATCTGGTTGGTTGGGTTCTCGTAAGCCAGCTGGTAGCCCCTGGCCTTAAGCGCGGCCCGGATTTGCGAAGCCTTATCGTTCGCGTTCTTCGCGATTTTTGTATACAGGCCGTCGGTAAAGAGCGTGTCGAACTGCAGACCGAACAGCCAACCTTTGGCGAGCAAAGCGCCGTGCTGCTTGATTTGCGTAAGGAAATGGCTGGGCGTGTTGTTTTTGGTGAAGACGACCGCTTCGCCGAATAGGGCACCGACTTTGGTGCCGCCGATATAGAAGACGTCGGTAATGCGGGCGATGTCCTCGAGTGTGAGATCTGTGCCCTCGGCGGTCAGTCCATAGCCCAGGCGAGCGCCGTCGAGGAATAGCGGCATGTCGTATTTGTGGGCGACTTCGGCGATGGCCGTAAGTTCCGCCTTGGTGTACATCGTGCCATATTCGCTGGGGTGCGAGAGGTAGACACAGCCGGGGAAGACCATGTGGGTGTAGTTGCCGTCTGCATAGAAATCCTTGCAGTATTGGTCGAGGTCGGCCGCGTCGATCTTGCCTTCGTGGCTCGGAAGCGTGAGCACTTTGTGCCCGGTGTATTCCACAGCGCCGGCTTCATGGACGTTGACGTGTCCGTTGGTCGCAGCAACGACACCCGCGTAGGCCGGGGTAATGGTGTCGATGACGGTCTGGTTGGTCTGCGTGCCTCCGACGAGGAACCACGCGTCGGCATCCGGGCAGCCGCAGGCTTGGCGGATCTTCTCTTTGGCGGAATCGCAGTACTTATCGGAACCGTAGCCGGGCAGCTGCTCCATATTGGTCTCGGCCATCCGCTTCAAGATTGCAGGATGGGCGCCTTCCGTGTAATCACTGGTGAAATCCAGCATGTTGCTCCTTGCTTTATGCCTCTTTAAATATGTTCCACCATAATCCTATGGGTGGCTATGGCAATGTAAAACGTAAGTCGCTTTTGCTTTTCGGCTTGCCATTGAGGCTAAATAAAAAGGGCGTACTCACTTCTGTGAGAACACCCTTATTCGAATGTTTTTTGGGTCCCGATCACACTTTCTGATGGTGAGTGAGGCCTGAAACTGCCTTATTCTTTGCCGGAGTCATTGTCGGTGTCGGTGGTGATGCCGCGTTCGTCGTTCATCGTCGCGAAGTTGAGGCCGATGAGGATGCCCCCGCCGACGAGATTGCCGAGAATGGCGACGAAGATGACGAGAATCGCCTTCCACGCGTTGATGGCGCCGTACATGCCGAGGATCAGGAACATTGCGGAATCGGCCACGGAGTGCTCGAAACCGCAGAAGGTGAAGACGAGCACCGCGACCACCATGATGATGCACTTGGTGAAATCGTTGGAGAGCTTGCCGTTGTAGACCATGAGCATGGCGATGTTGATGCAGAAGTTGCAGAAGATTGCGCGTACGAAGAGGTCGCCGACCCCACCGATTGAGCTCAGATAATTGAGTTTGGTATTGGCCGCAGTAAGCATGACGTCGTAACTGGCACCCGAAATGATGGTCGAGAACCGCAGGATGATGGCCACGATAAGCGCGCCCAGGAGATTGCCGAGCAAGCACAACCCTAACAGTTTCAACGATTGCAGCCAGCCGATGCGCTTGTGATAGGCACCGATGCTGACCACCATCATGTTCGAGGTCAACAGTTCGGAATTGGTGTAGTAGATGAGGACCAATGCCCAGCCGAACGTTGTTCCCGCCAGCACTTTGCCTGCCAGCAGCAGCCCTGGCCCGCCTTTTGAACTTGCTCCCATCATCACCCAGAACGCGGTGAAGAAGACGCCGACCAGAATGCCCGCCATCGTCGCGCGCTGGATATAACGGCCGGTCATCTTGCCGGTCATGGTCTCTTTGTTGTCAAGCGCGTCAAGCACGGTCGAGATGAACGCGCGTCCGGGGAAGAGCGGCTTGGTTTCGTCCTCGGTTCCTTCGAATTCGGAAATGGTCGTTTTGATTTCGGATAATTTGCCCATGGTTCTTTCTTGTATTTCCTGCTTATTATTGGTTGAAAGGTAAAAGTCTCTGACTTTCATTATGGCTTGTAACGTTTGCCATTTGTATGGAATACGGTATTTTGTTACCTAGAACACATGAATAATGTGACAAAACATACAAACGGATAATACTAAAATATTTTAAAATTATTTTTTGAGACATAAAACTATTGACTAGTCTCAAAACTGTGCATACCATCAACCTGTCTTACGACAGTCAGTCCGTCGATGAAGGGTTTGGTGGCTAAAAATGAGGAGTCGGTTTCACAGAGAGACCACGATTGGGAAGCGGCAAGGAACCGATCAAGAAAAGGGAATGATCGCTGGAGCCGAAAAGGGCCTGCTGCCCTCGGCGAAGCAGGGCAGCGATTTCGACAGTGCCGATAAACCTATGTCCGCTAAGGCTCGACATGCATCCGGAGGACACCACGAAAGCGGGTCGATGCGTTCGGTGCGACGATTTGCGCAATTGCCCAAGGGGCGTATCGCCTTGCTTCTGCTTACCGGGTTGGCCGCATTGCTTGGACTTGCCGGGGCCTTGGTCCGCGCCAACGTCACTGCTTCGCTTCCGGCGGCGGTGATGCCGGATAACCATGGCGTGCTGATGGTGTTCGGGTTTTTGGGCACGGCCATCAGTCTGGAAAGGGCCGTGGCTTATCGCGGTGGCGGCGACGGGCACGCCTATTGGTGTTTCGCCGCGCCGTTGTGTGGCGGCTTGGGTACATTGACGCTGCTGGTTTTCAACGCGGTTTCCTCGGTGATTCATTCCACGGACTTGACGAACGTCGGCCATACCGTGGCCGGCACACTTTGGATCGCCTCGATGGCCGTGCTCTTCGCGATCTACGCCGCCCTCTACCGCCGCCAACCATCACGGGAAGTGCTGATGCAGCTGATTGCCGCGTTCGTCGGACTCGTCGGTGTGACGCTCTGGCTGGGTAATGTCGATGCGACGATACTGGCCCCGATGTGGCTGATGTTCCTGGTGCTGACCATCGTCGGCGAGCGGGTCGAACTGGCCCGTGCCATGTTCTCCAAGCCGCATGTCGAAAACGTGGTGCTTGGCCTTTGCCTCGCCACGGTGCCGGCGCTGATCGTCCAATGCCTGGTGCCCCAAGTGGGCTATCCTTTGCTTGGCTTGGTTCTTGCGGCTCTGATGGCCTATATGTTCCAGCATGATGTCGCTCTCGGTACCTGGCACAACTCGGGGCTTACAGGATTCATGGGCACCTGTATATTGAGCGCATATGCATGGGGCCTTGTTGCCGCGTTCGTCTGGCTTTTTGCGCCGATCGAAGCCGGTGGCTATTGGACGGATATGGGCCTGCACGCCCTCGCCCTCGGTTTCGTCATGACCATGGTCATCGCCCACGCCGATGTCATCATTCCTTCGGTGACGCGCCGGCCGATGCCGTTCCACCCTGTACTGTGGGTTTCCTGGGCCATCGTCCAGGCCGGCCTGACGTTGCGGTTGGCCGGGACCGTCAGGGGAACGCAAACCCTTTGGAAAGTGGGGGATACGGTCAGCGTCATCGGGGTGCTGACGATGATGGTGCTGGATATGGGCCTTGTGGTCTTCGGCCGTCGGATACTTGAGATGAAGCGCCGGCATCGATCGGCGCATTCAACGGTTTCCGGCGGGGCTCATCATCTTGACAATTACCCTGCAAGGCAAGATGGCCCGGTTCCCTCCATCGTTACGTCCGCAGAAACTTCGGCGCGGTCTTCCAGCTCTGTCCGCGCCCTGAGACCCGTGGCGTTGTTCTGCGTGGCCGTCTTTGTTTCCCTGGCACTCTTCGCTGTGTATGCATTGATGAAGCCGTCCAGATTGAATACCGGTCTGGTTTCCGGCAATGGCAACGGGACGTCTGCGACTATGCCGGCCTCCTCGAAAATCGGTGGTTCTTCCTCCTCGGGCGACGATTTGTCTGCCGGTGTTTCGGCTACGGGGCACACCACTACAGCGAAAATAGGCGTGAAAGGCATGTCGTTCGTGCCCTCCTCCATATCGTTGCCAGCCGGAAACAGGCTTGTGGTGACGTTCACCAATACCGGTGACCAGCGGCATAACCTCACGTTCGCGAACGGCAAGCAGACCGGCAACGTCTCGGTAGGGGCGAAGGCCACGCTGGATGTGGGGACCATCGGCAAAGACAATGTCGCATGGTGCGCGCTCGCGGGCCACCGTCAGATGGGCATGGAACTCAAGGTCCACGCGATAGGTGGGAAACCGGAGACCCAAGGTTCCGGGAACGCTTCGAATTCCGTAGGATCAGGCGATGCGTCGCCAGGAGACGCGGCCGTTCCGGCTGCTGCGAAACTGCAGGATTACGCACGTTCCGCAACACCATTTGATGCAACGGTTCCCCGTGACGAATTCGCCGGAGCCCCGGGCACCCACGAACGCCGCTACACCTTTGATATCAAGGAGCGCAAGGAGAAAGTGGCGGATGGCGTCACCCGCACGGTGTGGGGCTACGACGAGCGGTCCCATCCGCGTGACAAGACCGGTGAGCCGCTGAGCCCCGGCCCGGTGTTGCGTGGGCGGGTCGGCGACACGTTCCACGTCCATCTGGTCAACCACGGCAGCATGAGCCATTCCATCGATTTCCACGCCGGGCCCGCCGTGCCTCAGGAGATGATGCGCAACATAGAACCGGGCAAAAGCCTCGACTACACCTTCACGGCCGACCACGCGGGCATATGGCTCTACCATTGCTCCAGCGACCCGATGTCGAACCACATCGCCAACGGCATGTACGGTGCCGTACTCATCGAGCCAGACAACTTGCCGGCCGTGGACGCCGAGTACGTGCTTATCGGATCGGAAATCTATCTCGGGGCCAACGGCTCGATGGCTGATTCCACCAAGGTCGCTGCCATGAAGCCGGACATCATGACCTTCAACGGCCGCGCGTTCCAGTACGATTCGCGCACCTTGCCGTTGCGAGCGGGCGGACGGGTGCGTATCTGGGTGCTCGACGCCGGTCCGAACATGCAGCTTTCGTTCCATATCGTTGGTACGCAGTTCGATACCGTATGGAGTGAGGGACGCTATCTCGTCGCACCGGGCGGCGTAAACAATGTGAGTGGCCAGTCGCCAAACGCGGGTGCCCAGTTGCTTCCGCTTGAGCCGGCGCAGGGTGGATTCGTGGAGACCCGCATCGACAAGCCCGGCAAATACCCGTTCGTCAACCACACGATGAGTCTGGCCGAAAAGGGCGAACACGGTTTCATCGAGGTGAAGTGACGGTATGGAGTTGATTTTCTTCATTGGCAACAATTGCGACGCGCCGGAGACTCAAGGTCTTGAGAATCATGTATAGTTCTTATCTGTTGTGCGGATGTTGATTCGGTTCGTCGAACCGATCGGTTTCTCACTTCGATGGTGGCCATAGCTCAGCAGGTAGAGCATCTGATTGTGGTTCAGAAGGTCGCGCGTTCGAACCGCGTTGGCCACCCCATCGATCCCCGGGATCTCAAAGTTCCGGGGATTTTCAGTTTTGGGGCTTCAGGCGATTCAGTAACGATTAGTAACGATTGCATACACAGCCCCGCCAAGCATCGATGACATGCATCTTTGGGATATAACGGGGGGCGACTGTTAAAAACAGGTCGCATCACCCGTTCACAGCCGCGACAGTCTACGAATCGTGGCCGTATACGGCGGATAGGCGAGGTGCAGCGTATCGGGGAATGTCGGTTTGCTGGTGACGGTTTTGATGTGGCTGAATTCAAGGAAGCCGGCTTTGCCGTGGTGTGAACCCATACCGGAAGCCCCGATACCGCCGTAGGGGAGTCGGCTTGACAATAGGTGCCCCAACGGAAGGTTGAAGCCGAGCGCGCCTGAACTGGTATGGCGTTCGAACAGCCTTCGGGTCGCTTTGTGGCGTGTGAAGACATACAAGGCCAGTGGTTTCGGTCGTCTGTTGATGAACGTCACGGCTTCACGGGCATCGTTGACGGCAAGAATCGGCAGAATCGGGCCGAATATCTCCTCCTGCATCACGGGATCGTCCGGCCGGATGTTGGTGAGTACGGTCGGCGCGATGTAAAGGTTTGCGCGATCGGTTTCGCCGCCGATGAACACCTTGCGGTCCTGCGGCAGCAGCTTGATGAGCCTGTCGAATTGCTTGGTATTGACGATACGACCGTAACTTGCGGATTCCGCGGGATTGTCACCGAAGAACGTTCGGGTGAAAGCCGTGATTTTCCGTGCCAATGGTTCCACCGACTTGGGCGTGGTCAGCACATAATCAGGCGCCACGCAGGTCTGCCCTGCATTCGTGAAGCGTCCCCAGGCGATGCGTCCGGCGGCGACGTCGAGATCGGCGCTCGCGTCGACGAAGACCGGTGATTTTCCGCCCAGTTCCAAGGTTACTGGCGTAAGTTGTTTCCCCGCCGCCTGCATCACGATCGACCCGACCTTGCCGTTGCCTGTATAGAAAATATGGTCGAACGGTTGCCTCAATAACTCCGTGGTTTCGGATACCGCACCTTGGATGACCGCAAACGTCCGGGGGTCAAGATATTTGCCGATAAGTCGTTGAAGCAACGCGCTGGTGTTGGGGGAGAGCTCTGAGGGTTTAAGGCACACGCAATTGCCGGCCGCGATGGCATCGACCATCGGCTCCAGGCTCAGCATCAAGGGGTAGTTCCACGGCGAGATCACCAGCACCACGCCTTTGGGCTCCGTGATTGTCCAGCTTCTCGCCGGCTGCATGAGCCATGGCATGGCGACGTGGCATCGTCGGCTCCAGCGTTCGATGCGCGGTGTGACGAATCTTATTTCGTCAAGCACCAGCTTGATTTCCATCAGTGCGGTTTCGGCTGCCGGTTTGCCCAGATCGAGATGGACGGCGTGTTCGATATCCCTACGATTGAGACTGAGCATCCTTCCAAGTTCGTGCAGTTGGTTCCGGAGCCAAGCCAATGGCCGAGTGATTCTGCGGTCGAAAGCACGATGGAGAAGGTTCACGGTCTCCGCTGTATCCGTATTGCCCGTGATCTCAGTTGCGCCGGAGTCACTCGCGTTGTTCGCGTTCTCAGTTGTATTCCTGACTTCTGCCATGTTCGGGTTGTCCTCTTCGCTCATGATTGTTCCTCCTGATCAACCCATGCTGACAAGTCTTAACTCTATACCCCGCAGTGCGTTGATTCGTGCGACTTTTGTTCCTTGGGAGGTCGTCAGGGAAACATTTTCTGTGGGTGCTCATCCTGCTTCTCCGAGAGACTGGCAGAGGAACATGTTTGGTTGGCGTGCGCCATTAAAGCCCGCCCGGTTAAAACATGCTACAAAATGCTGATAAGAAGTCACATTTCGTTCATTCCTGTCGGTATTTGTACGTTCGCGTTCGGCTAGTTTAATGGGTGTACAGAGACATGTATACACAGAGACATGGCGATGAAGCCGCCGTATGTTTCGGGGAGGAAAACCACATGGCATCTAATCACATGGCATCTAAAGATGGGCCAGGACACGCGCCGATGGTGCACGTCCATGGCAGGCAATTTCATCTGACCAATGGACTCGTCAGCTATATATTCGAAGCTAACGAGTACGGGAAATTGTTGAACCTGTATTTCGGAGCCGGTGTACCGGACCGGGAGGATTTCGACTATCTCGTCGAGTACCAGCATCGTCCGATGTCGTCGTGTCCTCAGGAAGGTAACCTGCTGTATTCGTTGGAACATCTTCGCCAGGAGTTTCCTGAATACGGGGCTTCCGACTATCGACGTCCTGCGATCAGTGTAAGGCAACCGAACGGTTCGGCCATAACGAACTTGGAGTATACGGGTTTCCGGATCATTGAGGGGAAGCCGGGGCTGAGTGGTCTGCCGGCGTTGTATGTCGACTCTACAGACGATGCGAAGACCCTTGAAGTCGTGCTTCTAGACAAGCTGGCTGGATTGAGAGTGCGTTTGTGGTATTCGGTGATTGCGGATCTGCCGATAATCGCCCGTTCGGCCCGTGTAGAGAACATTGGTGCCGAAGCGTTGGAAATCGAACGTCTGGTCAGCTTCAACCTCGATCTGCCCGATGCCGATTACGAGATGACGGAATTGACCGGGGCATGGGCTAGGGAACGCAACGTCGAACGTCATAGGCTCCATTCCGGCACCCAGACCGTTGAGTCGCTTCGTGCCTCCAGCGGACACTTCTTCAATCCCGTCTCGGCTCTCGCACGACCGGGGACCAATGAGCATTCGGGACAGGTCGTCGCTGCGGCGTTCATCTATTCCGGCAGCTATGAGATCAGCGCGCAGGTCGATACCTATGGCGTCACGCGTCTGCAGGTCGGCTTCGACGATTTCGATTTTCATTGGCATCTTGGTGCGGGCGAGACGTTCCAGACACCCGAAGCGTTGATGAGCTTTACCGTTGAGGGGTACAACGGCATGAGCCAGACGTTCCATGATGTGGTTCGGAAGCACTTGGTTCGTGGACCTTGGCGCGATAAGGAACGTCCGATACTGATCAACAATTGGGAGGCCACCTACTTTGATTTCGATGAGGACAAGCTTGTCTCTATAGCCCGGAAAGCGCATGATGCGGGCGTGGAGCTCTTTGTGCTCGATGACGGCTGGTTCGGCGATCGTCAGGATGACACATCCGGGCTCGGAGACTGGTACCCGAATCCTCGGCGTTTGCCGCATGGGCTGAAGAGCCTCGTGCAACGAATCAATGATTTGGGAATGCTGTTTGGATTGTGGTTCGAACCTGAAATGATCAGCAAAAAGTCCAAGCTCTATGAAGCGCATCCCGATTGGGTCATTCGCACTCCCGGTCGGGCGATGTCACACGGAAGAAACGAGTATGTCCTCAATTTCGCCGATGACAAGGTGGTGGACGGCATTTATGAGCAGATGAAAGCTCTACTTAGCAGCGCGGATATTTCCTACATCAAGTGGGATATGAATAGGAATATCAGCGAAGGTTACGACGCCACGCGTGGTTTCGAGAGGCAGGGTGAGTTGTTCCACCGTTATGTTCTGGGCGTCTATAAGCTCCACGAACTGTTGTTGCAGGCATTCCCGAATCTGCTGATCGAAGGCTGTTCCTCTGGGGGCGGGCGTTTCGATTTGGGAATGCTTTACTATACCCCGCAAATCTGGGCCAGCGACAATACCGACGCCGTGGCGCGTATGAAGATTCAATACGGGACCAGCATGTTCTACCCCCTCGGTTCGATGGGCTCGCACGTCTCCATAGTCCCGAATCACCAGAGTGGACGGGTCACCCCGCTGTGTACACGCGCCAGCGTTGCAATGTTCGGAACGTTCGGTTACGAATTGGACCTAGCGCGTCTGAGCACCCGGGATTATGAGGAGGTCAAGGCTCAGATTGCGTTTTTTAAACGTTTCCGTGAAGTGATTCACGCCGGTGTGTTCTATCGGTTGGTTTCGCCCTTTGAGGGGCAACGTGATGCGGCGGCGTGGATGGCAGTCTCAGAGGACCGCCGGACCGCCATAGTAGGTGACTACCACATGCTCGCCGTTCCCAATAGCGCCTTTAAGCGTCTATACCTTGAAGGTCTTGACGCCAAGATGCATTACAAAGTTCATTGTACGGGTGTGTCGAGCATCGAAGGGCTGATTTTTACCGGTTCGGAGTTGATGAAGGTCGGTATGGTTTCTTCAGACGCGTCATCCGGAGAGTCCGGTGGCGTCAATCCTCTGGGGGAGACCGAGGACTTCGCTTCACGACTCTTTGTCCTGTCCGCACAGGATTAAAAGCGTGGTAAGTGAATTGTGCAAAATCCAAATGTATTTGATTAATGAAATTCTCAAAGGAGAAAACCATGGCTGTCTCACGCGAATCATGGGTCGCTAAAGGTGCGGTTCTTTCGATATCGCTATTGCTCACCAGCGCCCGGTCATCAATGGTGCTCTGCCGAAGATGCAGAGGGCGATGAACACCACGACCTCGCAAAACGAGATACTGTCGACGCTGCCCAGTCTTGCCGTCGTCGTCTTTATTTTCCTGTCCAGTTGGTTCAAACGAACATTCGGCGCAAAGCGCGTTGTGGCCGCAGGCTTGCTGATTGTCGGTTTGTCGGGCATTGTACCGATGTTCACCACTTATTATCCGGTGATTTTCATCTCAAGGCTGGTGCTTGGCTGTGGCCTCGGCCTTTACAACTCACTGGCGGTTGATATCATCAACAGCCTTTATGGTGGGGATACGAGGGCCACCTTGTTGGGCTTCCGCAGTTCCGCAGAGAGCATCGGACAAGCCGTGCTGTTGATTATCGCGGGGCTGCTGCTCAATCTTGGCTGGCACTGGACTTTCGCGGTGTATCTGTTTGCGCTCCCGGTCTTGGCTTATTTCTGGATTTGTGTTCCCGATATTTCTCAAGATGCGACGGGAGACGATCAGGCCGAGCAGGGTCCCGACGAAAGACCGGCCGGTGGTAACGGAAAAGGTGAGCACTTGAACCCGTTCGTCTATGTGCTTGCGTTGTTCGCTGCGGTTCAGGTACTCAACTCATTGGCGATTACCGTGAGGTTCCCCTCTATCGCAGTCAGTATGCGCGGGCAAGGATTCAATTCCAGCTTCCTGCTGTCCGGCCTACCTATTTTGGGAATCATTTCAGGTCTTCTTTTCGGGGTACTCAATAAGCATCTGGGTAAGTACGTGCTGTATTTGGGATTGGCGATTTACGCCATCGCCGACGCGTTGGTGGGCTTGTCCGGTGAGAACTTCGTCGTGGCGACGATCGGTCTGTTCCTTTCAGGATTCCCGGGCTCTCTATGCTTCCCCTACATATTTAACACCCTACCCAACATCACCAGTCAACACACCAGTGCGTTCGCCACCTCTCTCATCTTCGTGGGATGCAACGTTGGCAACTTCGTCGCACCCCTAGTCCTTCAAGGAATCCAGCTGGTGTTTAGAACGAATTCCATGGTCCTTCCGTTCAACGTGCTCGCAGTTGTGTTTCTGCTCATCTTGATTGCGGTCATCATTCATGATGTGCGGCTAGCGGCCAGGCATGTGACGGTAAAGTAAGCGGGAATGCGAGAGTGCATCGAATCGCCGTAGATCGGCATTGAGATGGTGCAGCATTCATACATGTGGAGTCTCGGCGAAGGCCGGGGCTCCGTCACTTGTTTGTGGAGGAACAGGGATGGAAGACGGACTGTATTATATTCATCATCCATTACGTCCGACGGGCGCGGTGGATTTCGCATTTTGCGGTATTTCGCAGACCATGCCGAGCCACTCTTTCGGCCCTGCGCTAAGAGATTCGTACATCGTCCATATCGTCATTGGGGGAGAGGGACTGCTGTTTTCCCACGGCGTTCAATACAAGCTTCGTGCACATAACGGATTTGTCATCAGGCCGGATGACGGATCCTTCTATGAGGCTTCTGATACACACCCCTGGGCGTATGTGTGGATGGGCTTCAAAGGACATGATGTCGATTGTTATTTGAGGGATTCGGGGCTCGGCGTTAGCAGCCCTGCCGTATATGTGGACGTGACTGTGCCGTTTGTCAATGTCGTTTCGCAATGTTTCTCCTACACGGCCGGCACGTTGAATGATGAGTTGAAACTTGAGTCGCTCGGCTACGAGTTCCTTCATTTGCTCGGTGAACATATTGACCGGTCGTCGGTCCGTGGTGAGGACACGGATTTCGGTCCAAACGTCAACAACGCCATAGGCTTCGTGGTGTCCCATTACGGTGAGGGTCTTTCGACCGGCGACGTCGCCTCGCATCTCAACGTGGATCGCAGTTACCTGTCTAGGGAATTCCACGCAAAGGTGGGTATAACACTCAAGCAGTACATCGATTCGGTATGCATAACCAAGGCATGCGATTTGTTGGCGATGACTGACATGAGTGTGAAGGATGTCGCTGCTTCGTGCGGGTTCAGTGGCGTTGGCGTGTTTGGTCGTAAATTCAAGTTGGCCAAGGACGTGGCGCCGGTCAGATACCGCGAGATTCGACATAGCGTTTGTAATGAAGCAGTTGTCAAACGATAAGGTAACGAGGTGAACGGAACGTCGAAGCCGAATCCTGATCCGCTGTGCGTTCGGCGTGGCCGCGTTGGAATGTCCTTGCTCTTGCGCTATACTTTTATTTGTGTGTGCCAGTGGCATGCCTTATGTAACAGGCGTGGGCATTGGGATATCCCGGAACTCGTTAGATTGCGCGCAGCAATGCGGCGGCAGGAGAGCGAAGGGCCATCGGGCCGGTGGACTGTGGCTGTCTCATTTCGATTCGTCGATTGGGGCTGCAGCGAGGCGGCTCCGCAAGAAATAATGATTAACGAATCGGAGAACTGAAGTTGCCTACTATAGAACAACTTGTCCGCAAAGGACGTAAGGCAAAGTCAAAGAAATCCAAGACTTTGGCCTTGAAGGGTAGCCCGCTGCGTCGTGGCGTGTGCACCCGTGTGTATACCACTACACCGAAGAAGCCGAATTCCGCGTTGCGTAAGGTCGCCCGTGTGCGCCTGAGCTCCGGCATCGAAGTTACCGCATACATTCCGGGCGAGGGCCACAACCTGCAGGAGCACTCTATCGTGCTCGTTCGCGGTGGCCGTGTGAAGGATCTTCCTGGTGTGCGTTACCACATCGTGCGCGGCGCGCTCGATACCCAGGGTGTCAAGGACCGCAAGCAGGGACGCTCCCTGTACGGCGCAAAGAAGGCGAAGTAAGAGATATGTCACGTAAAGGACCATCCAAGAAGCATCAGCTGCTCCCTGATCCGATCTACGGCTCCACCGTGGTCGCTCAGCTCATCAACAAGATCCTGCTCGACGGCAAGAAGTCGATCGCCGAGGATATAGTCTACTCCGCACTCGACATGGTCAAGGAGAAGACCGATCAGGAACCCGTCGCCGTGCTGAAGCGCGCGCTCGACAACATCCGTCCGTCCCTTGAGGTTCGTTCACGCCGTGTCGGCGGCGCGACCTATCAGGTTCCGGTCGAGGTCAAGCCCAATCGTGCCAACGCCTTGAGCCTTCGCTGGCTCACCGATTTTTCCCGCAAGCGTCGTGAGAAGACCATGGCCGAGCGTCTCGCCAACGAGATTCTCGACGCCTCCAACGGCCTCGGTGCTTCCGTGAAGCGTCGCGAGGACACGCACAAGATGGCCGAGGCCAACAAGGCCTTCGCCCACTATCGCTGGTAATTTCGATAGACGAGTTAGGGTAAGGATAGATTTATGGCACTTGATGTGCTCAGTGACCTCAATGAGGTCCGCAACATCGGCATCATGGCTCATATCGATGCCGGTAAGACAACGTGTACAGAACGTATTCTGTACTACACCGGTAAGAACTACAAGATCGGCGAGACGCACGAAGGCGCCTCGACCATGGACTTCATGGCCCAGGAAAAGGAACGCGGCATCACCATTCAGTCTGCTGCGACCACTTGCTTCTGGAACCGTCAGACCCATGACCCCGACAAGAAGTTCCAGATCAACATCATCGACACCCCCGGCCACGTGGACTTCACGGCCGAGGTGGAGCGTTCGCTTCGTGTGCTCGATGGCGCCGTTGCCGTCTTCGATGGCAAGGAAGGCGTGGAGCCCCAGAGCGAAACCGTGTGGCGTCAGGCCGACAAGTACGGCGTGCCCCGCATCTGCTTCATCAACAAGATGGACAAGCTCGGCGCTGACTTCTACTACTCCGTCGACACCATCAAGAAGAAGCTCGGAGCCGTCCCGCTGGTCGTCCAGCTGCCGATCGGCGCTGAGAACGACTTCGTCGGCATGGTCGATCTGATCCGTATGAAGGCCTACGTCTGGAACGACGTCACCACCGATCTCGGCGCCCACTACGACACCGTCGACATCCCTGATGACCTCAAGGACAAGGCCGAGCAGTATCGTTCGGAGCTTCTCGACCAGGTGGCCGAGTCCGACGACGATTTGATGGAAAAGTACCTCGATTCCGGCGAGATGAGCGACGAAGAGATTCGCGCGGGCATCCGCAAGCTCACCATCGAGCGCAAGGCCTACCCGGTTCTGTGCGGTTCCGCCTTCAAGGACAAGGGCATTCAGCCGCTGCTCGACGCAGTGGTCGATTACCTCCCCAGCCCTGAGGACGTTCCCGCTATCGTCGGCTTCAAGCCCGGTGACGAGTCCCAGGAGATCGATCGCAAGCCCACGATGGACGATCCGTTCGCCGCGCTGGTCTTCAAGATCTCGACCCACCCCTTCTATGGTAAGCTCGTGTTCGTGCGCGTTTACTCCGGCTCCATCAAGCCGGGCGACACCGTGCTCGATTCCACGAAGGACAAGAAGGAACGCGTCGGCAAGATCTTCCAGATGCACGCCGACAAGGAGAACCCTGTTGACGCTGCCGAAGCCGGCAACATCTACACGCTCGTAGGTCTGAAGAACGTTTCCACCGGTGACACGCTGTGCGCCGACAATGCCCCGATTTCCCTTGAGTCCATGACCTTCCCGGATCCGGTGATCGAGGTCGCCGTGGAGCCGAAGACCAAGGCCGATCAGGAGAAGATGTCGATCGCATTGGCCAAGCTCGCCGACGAGGATCCGACCTTCCAGGTCAAGACCGATGAGGAAAGCGGCCAGACGCTGATCTCCGGCATGGGCGAGCTCCAGCTTGACATCATCGTCGACCGTATGCGTCGTGAGTTCAAGGTGGAGTGCAACGTGGGCAACCCTCAGGTCGCCTACCGCGAGACCATCCGCAAGGCCGTCATGAACCAGGAATACACCCACAAGAAGCAGACGGGTGGTTCCGGCCAGTTCGCAAAGGTCCTGATGAACTTCGAGCCGATCGACCCCGCCGAGGGCAAGGATTACGAGTTCGTCAACGAGGTCACCGGCGGCCACATCACCAAGGAATTCATTCCTTCGATCGATGCTGGTGTGCAGGAAGCCATGGAGTCCGGCGTGCTCGCCGGGTTCCCGGTGGTCGGCGTCAAGGCGACCGTCACCGACGGCCAGATCCACGATGTCGATTCCTCCGAGCTCGCGTTCAAGATCGCCGGTTCCATGGCGTTCAAGACCGCGGCACCGAAGGCCAAGCCCGTCATCCTCGAGCCGATCATGGCCGTCGAGGTGCGTACGCCTGAGGAGTACATGGGCGACGTCATGGGCGACATCAACTCCCGTCGTGGCAACATCAACGAGATGAAGGACGCCACCGGCGTCAAGGTCATCGAGGCGAAGGTTCCGCTCAGCGAGATGTTCGGTTACATCGGCGATTTGCGTTCTAAGACGCAGGGCCGCGCGATGTTCACCATGCAGATGGATTCGTATGCAGAGGTGCCGAAGGCGGTCTCCGAGGAGATCATCAAGGCCCAGCGCGGCGAATAAAATACTTTGCCCAAGGCGTGTCTGTCTCCAGTCGGCGCTAAAATTTTCTAGCGCTGACTGGGTTCGGGCACTTTGTGGCAGGTAACCCAGAAACCCAGTAAACTGTAGCGAGTATCTCGATGCTGAAAAGCTCGGGAATAACTACGAAACGTCCAGGAGGACAAAGTAATGGCAGAAAAGGAAAAGTACGAGCGGACTAAGCCGCACGTTAATATTGGCACCATTGGCCACGTTGATCACGGTAAGACGACCCTGACCGCGGCCATCTCGAAGGTGCTGCACGAAGAGTACCCCGACCTCAACCCGGAGTATGACTTCGATCAGATCGACGCCGCTCCTGAAGAGAAGCAGCGTGGTATCACCATCAACATCGCCCACATCGAGTATCAGACGGCCAAGCGCCACTATGCTCACGTGGATTGCCCCGGCCACGCCGATTTCGTGAAGAACATGATCACCGGCGCTGCTCAGATGGATGGCGCGATTCTCGTCGTCGCCGCCACTGATGGCCCGATGGCTCAGACCCGCGAGCACGTTCTGCTCGCTCGTCAGGTAGGCGTGCCGAAGATTCTCGTCGCGCTCAACAAGTGCGATATGGTCGACGACGAAGAGCTCATCGAGCTCGTCGAAGAAGAGGTCCGCGACCTCCTCGAAGAAAACGGTTTCGATCGTGACTGCCCGGTCATCCGCACCTCCGCCTATGGCGCTCTGCACGATGACGCTCCGGACCACGACAAGTGGGTTCAGACCATCAAGGAACTCATGGATGCCGTCGACGATTACATCCCGACCCCTGTCCACGACCTTGACAAGCCGTTCCTGATGCCTATCGAAGATGTCTTCACCATCTCCGGCCGTGGCACCGTGGTCACCGGCCGTGTCGAGCGTGGCCGTATCCCGGTCAACGCTCCGGCAGAGATCGTCGGCCTTCGTCCGACCCAGACCACCACCGTCACCTCCATCGAGACCTTCCACAAGCAGATGGACGAGGCCGAGGCTGGCGACAACACCGGTCTGCTGCTTCGCGGCATCAACCGTGACGACGTCGAGCGCGGCCAGGTTGTGGCCAAGCCCGGCTCCGTGACCCCGCACCACAAGTTCGAGGGCGAAGTCTACGTCTTGACGAAGGATGAGGGCGGCCGTCATTCGCCGTTCTTCTCCAACTACCGTCCGCAGTTCTACTTCCGCACCA
Organism: Bifidobacterium sp.; assembly: GCA_024104275.1. Lineage (GTDB taxonomy): Bacteria > Actinomycetota > Actinomycetes > Actinomycetales > Bifidobacteriaceae > Bifidobacterium. The sequence continues at coordinate 590,917 of JAGGHK010000001.1, read as the reverse complement.
CCGACGTCACCGGCGTTATCACGCTGCCGGAAGGCGTCGAGATGGTTCAGCCTGGCGACCATGCTACTTTCTCCGTCGAGCTGATTCAGCCCGTCGCGATGGAAGAGGGCCTGACCTTCGCAGTTCGTGAAGGTGGCCACACCGTCGGCTCAGGTCGTGTCACCAAGGTGATTGAGTAGTTCTAAAACGTAAGTTGTAGATTTACTTCACTGTTTGTGCCCCGTATCGATTGGTGCGGGGCACAACCGTATCTACAGGTGAAAACTCAAACAACATCCGACTTGTCTGCTGTACACACGCCGTGGCATAATTGCTGAGGCATTTTATGGAATGCAAATCGTTTGAAAAGTAAATGACTAAGGTGACGAGACGTGGCACAAACTAGCAATGACATCAAAAACGGGTCGGTATTGAACCTCGACGGACAGCTTTGGACCGTCACGAAATTCCAGCACGTCAAGCCCGGCAAGGGGCCGGCCTTCGTGCGCACCACCATCAAGAACGTGCTTTCCGGCAAGATTGTTGACAGGACGTTCAACGCCGGCATGAAGATGGACTTTGAAACCGTTGACAACCGTACGCTGCAGTATTCCTATGAGGAAGGCGACACTTACGTCTTCATGGACATGACCACTTATGATCAGATCAGCATCCCCAAGGAGCTTGTCGGCGATCAGGCCAAGTTCCTGCTCGAAGGCACCGACTGTATCGTCAGCTTCCACGACGGCACCCCGCTGAGCGTTGAGCTGCCGGCCTCCGTAGTGCTCAAGGTCACGCAGACCGAGCCGGGCGTGCAGGGCAACCGCTCCAACGCCGGCACCAAGCCCGCAACTGTCGAAACCGGTGCCGAGATTCAGGTGCCGCTTTTCGTGGGCGAAGGTGAAATGGTCAAGGTTGATACCCGCGACGGTTCCTACCTCGGACGCGAAAACAACTGATTTTTTCTTCCGGCTTGGCGCGACGTCGTCACCCAAGTCGGAATACTGTATTTGCTAGCGGTAATCCGCGAAAACTTGACTGGGAGGCAACTGGCTAGATGGCACGTTCGACAGCTCGCAAACGGGCGCTGAATACGCTCTACGAAGCGGATGAGAAAGGGCAAGACATTCCGTCGCTGCTCGCCGAACGTATTGCCGAACCTGGGGCCCAGACTCCGTTGCCGGATTATGCTATTCAGATTGTCCGTGGTGTGGCCGATGAGCAGGCCGGTATCGACCGGGCGCTCGAAGATCACTCCACCAAATGGCCGCTGCGCCGGATGGCTGTGGTCGACAGGAACATCCTGCGGGTTGCCGCTTGGGAGATTCTGTTCAACGACGACGTGCCGGACCGTGTGGCCATCGACGAGGCGTTGGGATTGGCGAAAACCCTTTCCGACGACGATTCCCTGGCGTTCATCCATGGTCTGTTGAGCGCGCTTTGCGATGACAAGGACACGGTTCTTGCCGATATCAAAGCGGCTCACGAAGCCAAGGCCAAGGAAAAGGCGGAGAGTGAGGCGGCTGAACGTCGGCTCAATTCGCCCACCGCTCCTGGTTTCCTTCAATCCCGTGGAATTTCCGGCAAGGGCGACGGCGTACCGTTCGAAACCGCGCCTGAAGACGAGCAGGAAAACGATAATGCGGAATCTCCTGATAGAGACAACGCAGAATCAAGCGCAACCGATACAGATACTTCCGATGGCATGCCAAACTCTGCCGACGAAGATGGAAGTTCGGTTGAAAAGTCCATTCCTGACAGTCTGGTTGCCGATACTGATACCGAGACCGACACTGTTGCTGAGATAGATACCGATTCATCCGGCAACGTTGATGGTGTCGAGAGTGACGATTCGGCAATGCCTAAAGTTCCGAGCGATGACGCCATGGATTCGTCGTCGCCCAACGACGTACCAATCCAGCCTGATTCGGCTGGTGAGGGACAACCGTTGCCACCCGATGGCGACAATAATTCAACAATTGTGTAATTAGTTCTGACCGCGGTACGGTGGCCGGGCCGCGAATTTGTTTTCCGGTCCAGTTATTTCCGAGTCCGCGCAGGGGCCCGGAGCAAGGGGGACTCGTGGTGAGTCAGCAAGAAGCTTCGGCGGCACAGTATTCTAAGGATGATGCTGTGCTGTTGTTGGAAGACGGCCAGCTTTATGTGGGCGAACCTTACGGCAAGTTTGGCTCGACGTTTGGCGAGATCGTCTTCGCCACGGCCATGACCGGCTATCAGGAGACGATAACCGACCCGAGCTACGATCAACAGATTGTCGTGCAGACTTTCCCGCATATCGGCGACACCGGGGTCAATGACGAGGATCCGGAGTCCAAACGAGTATGGGTCGCCGGTTACGTTGTGCGTCAGCCCAGCCCGAATGTCAGCAACTGGCGGGCGAACGACAGCCTTGACGACGAGCTCAAAGGCGATGGCATCGTTGGCATCAGCAATATTGACACCCGCAAGCTGGTGCGTCACCTGCGTAGCGCAGGTGTGATGCGCGCCGGTATTTTCTCTGGGGATGCGTTGCTCGACAAAGCGACGGGTTCGTTGCGTTCCGTTGATGCGTTGCTGCAGGAAGTCCTAGCCTCGCCGAAGATGCAGGGTGCCCGGCTTTATGACCGCGTGAGCACCGATGAGACCTATACCGTCGAGACCAGCGGTGAGTTCGAAGGCAAGGAACCGCTCTTCACCGTCGCAGCCGTCGATCTTGGCATCAAGGGTATGACCCCTCACCGATTGGCTGAACGCGGTTGCCGCGTCCACGTTGTACCTTCCACGGTCACAATCGATGAAATCAAAGCGCTGAATCCCGACGGAGTCTTCTTCTCGAACGGCCCGGGCGACCCACAAGAAGCCGCTCCCGAAGTCGATTTGCTGCGCCAAGTACTTGATGCCGGATACCCCTTCTTCGGCATCTGCTTCGGCAACCAGCTGTTCGGACGTGCCCTCGGTTTTGACACCTACAAGCTCAAGTTCGGCCATCACGGCGTCAACCAGCCTGTCAAGGACATGACCACAGGCAAAGTCGAGATCACGGCCCACAACCACGGGTTCGCAGTCGACGCGCCGGTCGGTAAGATTGTGGAATCGCCGTATGATAACGGCAAATTCGGTCGTGTCTTCGTTTCCCATATCGACCTGAACGATGATGTGGTCGAAGGTCTGCAATGCGTTGACATCCCGGCCTTCTCGGTGCAATATCACCCTGAAGCCGCAGCAGGTCCGCACGATGCCGCCTATCTCTTCGACCGTTTCGTTGCGCTGATGCGGGCGCACAAGGCGGGGGAGCCGGTCTCGGACGTGCTCGCGACGCCGACCTCATTATCAAATTCGAATAACGCTGCAACCGGCCAAAACGCCGCCACTGACAAGGAGAACAAGTAATGCCGAAACGTCAGGACATCAAATCCGTCATGGTCATTGGCTCCGGCCCCATCGTCATCGGCCAGGCCGCGGAATTCGACTATTCCGGCACCCAGGCCTGCCGCGTGCTGCGTAAGGAAGGCATCCGTGTCATTCTCGTCAATTCCAACCCGGCCACCATCATGACCGATCCGGAAATGGCCGATGCCACTTATATAGAGCCGATTGACGTGCCGATTCTGGAACGCATCATCGCCAAGGAACGCCCAGACGCGCTGCTGCCGACACTCGGTGGCCAGACCGCGTTGAACGCGGCAGAAGCGCTGGGCAAGGCCGGCGTGCTCGACAAATACCACGTCGAACTCATCGGCGCCTCGCTTGCTGCCATCGACCGTGGCGAAGACCGTGAGCAGTTCAAGAAGGTCGTGGAATCGGTCGGGGGAGAGTCCGCGCGAAGCGACGTGGCCCATACCCTTGAAGAAGTCGACGCCATCGTCGACAAACTCGGCTTCCCGGTGGTCGTCCGCCCCAGCTTCACCATGGGCGGGCTCGGTTCCGGCATCGCGCACAACGAAGAGGAACTGCACCGCATCGCCGGCGCAGGTATCCACTATTCGCCGACCAATGAGGTCCTGATCGAAGAGGGCATAGAAGGCTGGAAGGAATACGAGCTCGAGCTCATGCGCGACCGCAACGACAACGTCGTGGTCGTCTGCCCGATCGAGAACGTCGATCCGGTCGGCGTGCACACCGGTGATTCCATTACCGTGGCCCCGACCTTCACGCTGACCGACCGCGAGTACCAGCGCATGCGCGATATCGGCATCGCCATCATCCGTGGAGTCGGCGTCGACACCGGCGGTTGCAACATCCAGTTCGCCGTCAACCCGAAGAACGGCCGCATCATCGTCATCGAGATGAACCCGCGTGTCTCCCGTTCCTCGGCCCTTGCCTCGAAGGCCACCGGTTTCCCGATCGCCAAGATCGCCACGAAACTCGCCCTCGGCTACAGCCTGGACGAGATTCGCAACGACATCACCCAGTCCACCCCGGCTTGCTTCGAGCCGACCATCGACTACGTGGTCACCAAGGTGCCGCGTTTCACCTTCGAAAAGTTCCCGGGAGCCGACCCGACACTGACCACTTCGATGAAGTCGGTGGGCGAAGCGATGGCCCTTGGCGGCAACTTCCAGGAATCGCTGGGCAAGGCCATGCGATCCATCGACAAGCGTCACATGGGCTTCAGCTGGGACGGCACCAAGCCTGACCAGGCCGAGGTGAATCAGCTGCTCGAAGACATGCGCACGCCTACGGAGAATCGTTATCTGCAGGTCCAGCGCGCACTTTGGGGCGGAGCCACGCTCGAGCAGCTCTACGACGCCACCAAGATCGATCCGTGGTTCCTCAAGCAGTTCGCCTTGATCAACCAGACCGCGATGGAAGTGCGCTTCACCGAAATCCTGTCTCCGAAACTACTAAAGAAGGCCAAGCTGGCCGGACTTTCCGACCTGCAGATTGCACACCTACGTCACCTGGGCGACGAGGGTGAGAACACGATCCGCGAGCTGCGCCACAACTATGGCCTGCGTCCGGTCTACAAGACCGTCGACACCTGTGCTGCGGAATTCGACGCGGTCACGCCGTATTACTATTCCTGCTATGCCGATGAATCCGAGCTTAAGCCGCGTAAGCGTGAAGCTGTCATCATCTTGGGTTCCGGCCCCAACCGTATCGGCCAAGGCATCGAGTTCGACTATACCTGCGTGCACGCCGTGCAGGAATTGGGCAAGGACTATGACACCATCATGGTCAATTGCAACCCTGAGACGGTTTCCACCGATTACGACATGTCCGACCGGCTTTATTTCGAACCACTTACCTTCGAAGACGTCATGGAGATCTACGCGACCGAGAAGAAGCTAGGCCCGATCAAGGGCGTCATTGTCCAGCTCGGCGGGCAGACCCCGCTGTCGTTGGCAGCACGTCTCAAGGCCGCTGGTGTTCCGATTCTCGGCACTTCGCCTGAGTCCATCGACTTGGCCGAAAACCGTGAGCTGTTCGGTGAGGTGCTGCGTCGCGAAAAGCTCAACGCACCGCGCTACGGCACCGCGCTCAATATCGACGAAGCGTTTGAAGCCGCCCACTCCATCGGCTATCCGGTGCTGGTGCGCCCAAGCTACGTGCTTGGCGGACGCGGCATGGAAATCGTCTACGACGATGCCCAGCTTGAGAAATATGTCGACCGCGCACTCGAAGAGGCCAAGGCCGACACGGTGGTTTCCGGTCGCCTGCCTTCGCCGCTCCTGATCGACAAGTTCCTTCAGGACGCCATCGAAATCGACGTGGACGCGCTTTACGATGGCAAGGAACTTTACATCGGCGGCATCATGGAGCACGTTGAGGAAGCCGGTGTTCATTCCGGCGACGCCGCCTGCACCCTGCCGCCCTCCACGCTTTCCGATGACCAGATCCAGCGCCTGCGCAAGGCGACGCTTGCCATCGCCGAAGGCTGCGGCGTGCGCGGCGTGATGAACGTCCAGTTCGCCTACATGGCCAACACGCTTTATGTCATCGAGGCCAACCCGCGCGCTTCCCGCACCATTCCCTTCGCCTCCAAGGCGACCGGCGTGGCGCTGGCGAAGGCCGCGGCCCGCATCATGGTGGGGGAGACCATCACCGATCAGCGTCGCCGCGGGCTGCTCCTTCCCAAGGGCGACGGCGGCACCATCCGCCCCGGTCAGCAGGTCGCCGTCAAGGAATCCGTCTTGCCGTTCAAGCGCTTCCGCACCGAGGCCGGCAAATCCGTCGATACACTGCTTGGTCCGGAAATGCACTCGACCGGCGAGGTCATGGGCTTCGACCGCGACTTCCCGCACGCCTTCGCCAAGTCCCAGCTCGCCGCCTATGAGGGTGGTCTGCCGACTCATGGCAATGTCTTCCTTTCGGTTTCCGACACGGACAAGCGTCAGTTGCCATTGGTCGCCACGCGTTTGAAGGAGCTAGGCTTCACGGTCTGCGCCACGGAAGGCACCGCCTCGGTCCTGCGCCGCTACGGCATCGATTCCAAGGTCGTCAGCAAGATTTCGGAAACGCCGGAACACGAGCAGGAAGTAAAGGCGGAATATGGCGACGATTACATCGGCAAGAACCCTGTCCAGATGATCGAGGACGGCGAAATCGACATGGTCCTGAACACGCCAAGTTCGCGCGGCGCCCGAAGCGACGGCTACGCGATCCGCGCCTCGGCCATCATCGCCGACATCCCCGAATTCACCACCATCACCGAGTTCTACGCGGTGCTTCTGGCCATCGAGGCGGTGCAGGCCAACGACTACCAGGTGATGAGCATCCAGGAACACGCCAAGCAGCTCTTCGCCTCAGACGTGGAGTAACACAAGAGAAATCGCCAATGCGGTGCCAACGATTGACTTTCGTCCTTGCGTGGATTTTTCAAGTGGAAAGTTGACGCCGCTTTGGCTGATATTCGCGTGATACGGTATTGTAGAACTTGTCAGCCAGTGTCGAGTTTAAAGGCTTAGAATGCATTACACGATTAGAGATATCGCGCGGCGAGCCGGTGTCTCGAAATCGACCGTTTCCCGTTACATCCGAGGGGAGAGGGACAAGATCTCGCCTTCCACCCAGGAAATCGTGTCAAAGGTCATCCAGGAACTTGATTATCGGCCCAACCAGGTGGCCGTTGGCTTGGCACGTGGGCAGATGCCGACGGTCGGTGTCGTCGTTTCTGACATCAGCAATCCTTTTTCTTCGGTGTTCATGAAAGGCATCTTTGACGCCTGTGCGGAACGTGGGCAATCCACGGCGTTCGCCATTTCCGGTGGAAGCATCAAACGGGAACGCGACATCATCAAGAATTTCGGGTCATCCAGTGTCGACAGGCTGATCATCCAGACCTGCGGAGACAACGAGAAGTTCCTCTCCGGGCTCGATTCGCAGAAAACCGTCATCATCGACCGCCCGCTGAAAAAAGACCTCTTCTCAACCGTCACTTCCGACAACTACGACAGCACTCTGAACGCCATCCGCTATCTTCAACACCAACAATGCACGCCCATCGCCTTTGTGACGCTTGATCTGAAGTCGGTGACCACCCGTTCCATCCGTTGCGATGCCTATCTTGATGCCGTGAAAGACCAGCAGGAACCGTTGGTCGTTTCCTTTGACACCGCGGATGAGGCCGATGGAAAGCTGTTGAGCCTGTTCGTGTCAGGCAGGCGGCCGAAAGGGGTCTTCACCTCCAATGGCGAGGCGCTGAAGATCTTTCTGAAGTTCGCCAGGAAACACCACATCGCCATTGGCCGCGATGTCGGCGTGATCTCGTTCGAGGATTGGGACTGGATGGAGTTCCTAAACCCGGCGATCACCGCGGTCCGACAGGATTCGTACAAGATGGGCTATGTCTCGGCCAAAACGCTGCTCGAAGGCGCCACCCTGGTCGGTCATAAGCCCGAGACCCATATCATACAGTCGAAACTGGTGATCAGGGATTCGACGGCGCTTCGCTAGGTTTCCGGGTTCTCGTTCCATACTCCGTTCATGAAGCGTGTCGGTAGGCCTCATGCTGTTTTCCAGTGTGAGGATTTTTATTTGTCGTTACCAAGAACGATGCTTTCATGTGATTCATTACGATGCAAAGGAGAATCATTATGGAAAACGGAAACGCTGTGGACTATCGTACGGATCCCAAGGTCCGCGCCAGGATCGACAAGGCCATCGCCTACCTCAACTCGCACTGGCAGGAACTTGCGGACAAGCCCGATGAGACCTACTCGCTGGACGGAAGCGACGACATCGTCGTGCATCTGCAGAGCTACGATTCGATGGACTACGACAAGATCAACTACGAAAGCCACCACGACCACATCGACTTGCATTATCTGCTTTCTGGCCAGGAATACGTGCGCTGGTGGGACACCGGCAGCGTTGAGCCGAAGACGGAGTACAACGCCGAGAATGATATCGTCTTCTATCCGCATCCTGAGCACAGCAACCGCGTTCTTTTGACCCCGAAACATTACGTGCTCGTCTATCCCGAGGACATGCATGCCCCGCGCGGCATGGTGGGGGACACTGCCGAACCAGTGCACAAGGTCGTCGTCAAGATCTCGGTGCTCTGAAACGCTGGTCTGTGCTCATGGATCGCCGACACGCCGTATGGGGCCATGGACTGCGGGCAGGACGAGCAAGATGTGTGTTTCATTTGACAACGCTGAATTTGTATTTACAATAAGAGTTGTTATTGAAATCGAAAAATGATACCGGTGTCATTAGGAGAAACCTGAAATGCAGAAACCGAGGCGAAGGTGTTTTGTTCCTTATGATACCGGTGTCATCCTTGTAATTTCAAGGATTTTGATTCCAAAGAATATTTGAGCTTAACGGTTTTTATTTGTTAACGAAGGAGAACAACAATGACCGAGAAAATTCTGGTGACGGGGATTGTTCCTCGCGAAGGGCTTGACAAGCTGTTCGACCGTTTCGATGTGACGTATTCCGCTGACAAGCCGTTCACCCGCGACTTCGTCCTGGAGCACGGCCACGAGTACGACGGCATGATCCTCATGGCGCAGAAGGGCGACCGCGAGCTCATTGACGCCTGCGACAACCTGAAGGTCATTTCGGTCAACGGCGTTGGCTACGACCACGTCGATGTCGACTACGCCAAGCAGAAGGGCATCGTCGTCTCGAACAGCCCGCGTGAGGTGCGCATCCCCACCGCCGAGTTCACGATGACGCTGATCCTCGCCACGGTCAAGCGTCTGCATTTCTATGACGGCATCGTCCGCCGCGGCGAGTGGATCGATCCTTCCGAGCGCAAGTACCAGGGCCGCACGCTCAACGGCCTGACTTTGGGTGTCTTCGGCATGGGCCGCATCGGCAAGACGGTCGCCAAGCTCGCGCAGGCCTTCGGCATGAAGGTCATCTACAACAACGACGTCCCCTTCGGCGAGGATTTCGACCGTGAGAACAATTGCGAGTATGTCAGCTTCGATGAGCTCTTGAAGCGTTCCGACGTGGTGACCATCCACGCTCCCGAGCTGCCGAGCACGCATGGCGTCTTCAATGCCGATGCGTTCGCCAAGATGAAGGACACCGCCTATCTGGTCAACGCCGCGCGCGGCCCGATCGTCCAGGAGAAGGCGCTTGTCGAAGCGCTGAAAACCGGCCAGATCGCCGGCGCCGGGCTCGATGTCTTCGAGTTCGAGCCGAAGGTCTCCGAAGAGCTCCGCTCGCTTTCCAACGTGGTGCTTTCGCCCCACGCCGGCACCGGCACCGTCGAGGCCCGCATCAGGCTCGCCGCCGAGGCTACCGACAACCTGATCAGCTTCTTCGACGGCAAGCCGATCAACGTCGTCAACAAGTAACAGCAAACAGGCATAGGAGAGGTCATGCGATTTTCCAAGGTTTTCAAAGACGAGCTCGACCATGGTTACGCGATTTTGCGGATGAACGAACTCGGACGCGATTTTGTGCTCATCGCTTCCGAGGAGAATCGCCCCTGCTATGCCTACGATCTCGACGACAACTACCGCCGCATCACGGTCTGGCCGGATGTCGGCGGCACGATGACCATGGTCCAGCTGCCGGGAACGCTGGATTTCCTAGCCACCCAGCGTTTCTATCCGGGCTTCAACTCCAAGGCCTGCCGTATCGTGCACGCGCATTTCAACGGCAGCGACTGGGACGTCACGCCGATAGCTGACACACCCTACATCCACCGCTTCGACGTCATCAAGCATGATGGCGGGTATTGGTACGTCGGCTGCTCCATCGCCAATTCCAAGAAGTTCACCGACGACTGGTCTGATCCGGGCAAGGTCTTCGTGGGAAACTATGACCCGGTGGCCGACTGCCTGAAGGACGTCCGCGAGCTTGATGTCAGGATCACCAAGAACCACGGATACCGTCGCGAGACCCCCACGACCTCGCTGATCACCGGGCACGAGGGCATCTTCCGCCTGCACTATCCGCAGGATGGCGAGGATTGGCGTATCGAGCGCTTGGCCGATGACGAGACCAGCGACATCGCCATGATCGACATCGACGGCCACGGCCATGAAGAGTATCTGGCCATCCAGGGTTTCCATGGTGACCACTTAAGGCTTTACGACGACCAGTTCAACACGTTGGACACCACCGAGGGAGGCTCGTCGCCGTTCGGTCATGCCATTGACAGCGAGATGCTTTTTGGAAAGCCCTATTTCCTCTTCGGCTACCGCGGGGGAGACCAGGAGCTGATGACCATCACGGCCCCCGACCGCAAGATGCACAAGACCATCATCGAATCCGGGGTCGGTCCCAGCAACGTCACCGTGTTCCGCAAGGACGGCGAGGACTATCTGCTGAGCGCCAACCGCGAAAGCAATTCGCTGGCCATCTACCACATTACCGATGAGGTGAACTGATATGGCCGCACGTTATTTCCTGATTCTTGACAACGGCGGGACCAACACCCGCGCGTTGATCTTCGACGAGGAAGGGACCCAGGTCGGGGTCTCCGTCTTCGACACACCTTGGATCCAGGACACGCCCGAGATGAGGGAGATCGACCTCAAGGGCATGCGCGACTCGTTGTTCGCCGCGATCAGGCAGGTTCTTGACAAGACCGGCGTCTCGCCGAAGGACATCGCCTGCATCACCTGCGTGGGGCATGGCAAGGGCCTTTACATGCTCGACAAGAACGGCCAGATTTTCTGCAACGGCATTTTGTCGACCGACGAGCGCGCCAAGGCTTTGGCGCGTAGCTTCGAGACGCGGATCGAGGAGATCTACCCAATCAGCCACCAGCATGTCATGGCCAGCCAGTCGCCGGTCCTGCTGCGTTGGATCAAGGACCACGATCCCCAGCGCTATGTCAACATCGGCAGCGTCCTGTCGGCCAAGGATTTCGTGCGTTATCTGCTGACCGGCGGCATCCACCAGGAGGTCGGCGACGCCTCGGGCAACAACCTCATCAATTTGAAGACCCGTAACTACGACGACAGGCTTCTCGCTTTCTTCGGTATTTCCGAAGCCTCGCAATGGCTGCCGGGCTTGGTCGAATCCGCCGATATCGTTGATAGAGTTGACGCTAAAGCCGCACATGAGACCGGTCTCATCGAAGGAACACCGGTCACCGGAGGACTTTTCGACATCGATGCGGGAACCTTGGGCTCCGGAGCACTGGACCATAACCACTATTCGGTGATCGCCGGCACGTGGAGCATCAACACCTATCTTTCCAAGGCGCCGACCGTGCGCATGCCCGGCATCATGAACTCTTTGTTCCTGAAGGGCCGGGTGTTGGTCGAGGCCTCGAGTCCGACATCCTCGGGTAACCTCAGCCGGATTCTGCGCCTGCTTTCGCCTGACGGCAAGGACAGCGGCGAGGACTACCAGCGCTTGGAGGCGAACCTCAAACAAGAGGACGCCGATTTCACACAGGTGCTTTACACTCCGTTCCTTTACGGCAGCAACAGCGACCCGGACGCCACGGCTTCGTTCGTGGGTCTGGAAAGCACGACCACGCGCATGCAGCTGGTCCGCGCGGTCTACGAGGCTGTCGTCTTCGCGCACCGCCAGCACATCGACCAGTTGCTGAGCTCGGACACCACGCGCCCGGAATCCCTGCGGGTCTGCGGCGGCGCGGCCAATTCGCCCTCCTGGATGCAGATGTTCGCCGATATCCTCGGTCTGCCGGTGGAGACAATCAAAGGCCATGAGATCACCGGCCTCGGCGGCGCGGTGCTCTCCTCATTCGCCACGGGCGAATACGCGACCTTGCAGCAGGCCGCGGACCACATGATCCACGTCGATTCGCGCTTCGAGCCCGATGCGGTGCAACACCGCAAATACGACGAGAAGTACGAACGTTATCAGACGTTGCTGGATGCTCTGAACGGTGTCTGGTCAAAATTACAAGCAACCCCTGAGGAAGGAACACGATGAATTCACTGGGTATATATGAGAAGGCGTTGCCTGCCGTCGAGTCTTGGCATAAGACCCTGCAGCTGGTGCATGACCTCGGTTTCAATTTCATCGAGTTTTCGGTGGACGAAAGCGACGAGCGCCTGGCCCGCCTGGACTGGACACGCGAGCAGCGCGAGGACCTGCGCAACGCAGCCTGGGACACGGGCGTGCGCATCCACACGCTCATGCTGAGCGGCCACCGCCGTTTCCCGATGGGCTCCGCCGACCCCAAGGTGCGCGAGCACAGCCTCGAGATGCTCTACAAGGCCATCGACCTGGCCTATGACCTTGGCATCCGCAACATCCAGATGGCCGGCTACGACGTGTATTACGAGCCGAAGACCCTCGAATCGCGCGAATGGTTCGTCGAGAATCTCAAGAAGGGCGTCGAATACGCGGCGACCCGGCAGGTCATGCTCGACATCGAGACCATGGATGATCCGTTCCTCAACTCGTTGCAGAAGATCATCTATCTGAAGACGCAGATCCACAGCCCGTGGTTGCAGGCTTATCCTGATCTCGGCAACCTTTCCGGCTGGCCGGAGAACGATGTCGGCAAGGAGCTCGAGATGGGCATCGACAACATCGTCTCCGTGCACCTGAAGGACAGCAAGCCCGTGAGTGCGACCAGCAAGGGCCAGTTCCGCGATGTGCCGTTCGGCGATGGCTCGGTCGACTTCGAGGGATGCCTGCGCACCCTGCACCGTCTGGGTTACACCGGCGCGATGACCATCGAGATGTGGACGAACAAGGCCCCGGACCCTGTCGCCGAAGTGAAGAAGGCCAAGAGCTTCTTCGACGACATCTTCCGCAAGGTCGGCATCCAGCAGGAACCCGTCGACTGACTTTTTAATGAGAAACCCCGGGCGACCCCGCCTGGGGAACCACGATGAGAAAGAAGGATCTCATGGCAGAACCTGGTGACGAAGGGCTTGTCCCTGGGGTTGGAGCCGAACCGCCCAGCATCTGAAATGATGACTCCAACCCCGCTCAAGAGGGAGGCGCCTTCCATACCATTGATGAGAGAAGGTATGGGCCCAAGCACCATTCCATGGGTGGCAAAACCAAATGCAAGCAATCGATAAAGTTGTCATGATTGCATAGTTGAAGGCGATGAAGCTAACTCCTTCAATGCCGAACAGGGTGCAGTGGTTGCACCGGAAAGTTTCAAGGAATTCGTCGTACACATGCCCTTACGGGCATGACCTGTACCTTGAAAGAAAGTGTGAGCGGAAATGCTCGAAACCGTAAATCAAATATTCCAGACCTTCGGGGCCAGCGTCGTCGTCCCGATCATGATCTTCATCGTCGCTCTGTGTCTGCGGGTCAAACCGAAAACCGCCATGATGAGCGCGTTCTACGCCGGCGTCGGCCTGACCGGCTTCACCTGGATCATCCAGGCCTTCACCCCCGTGGTGACCAAGGTCATCAAGCAGATGGTCAACAACACCGGCATCAAGCTGCCGGTGGTCGACATCGGCTGGCAGGCCGGCTCGCTGGCCTCATTCGGCTCGCCGGTGGGCCTGACGTTCTTCGTGTTCGGACTGATCGTCGAGCTGCTGCTCTTCGCGTTGGGAATCACCAAGGTCTTCATGGCCTCCAACCTGTGGAACAACTTCGGCTTCATGATCTGGGGCACGCTGTGCTACTACGTCACCCATAACTTCGCCCTTTCCCTGGGCCTCTCCTTCTTCATGCTCTTCTACACCCTGCTGCTGGCCGAAGTCCAGGCCGACCGCTGGTCCGATTACTACGGCGTGAAGAACGCGACGGTCTCCTCCCTGCACAACATCGAGCAGGTCGTCCCGGCCATCCTCCTCGACCCGCTGTGGAACCTCCTCGGCTTCAACAAGGTCAAGATGACCCCGCAGTACTTCAAGAAGAAGCTCGGCGTCTTCGGCGAGCCGACCACACTCGGCATCATCCTGGGCCTGATCATCGGCATCATCGCCAACATCACGAACCTCGCGAGCCTCAAGGCATGGGGCCAGATCCTGACCTTCACCATCGAGCTCTCCGCAGTGATGACCATCTTCCCGCTGGTCACCAACGTCTTTTCCAAGGCCTTCGCCCCGTTGGCCGACGAGATCGACCAGAACCACAAGAAGAAGGCCGGCGAAGAGGACGCGAGCGTCGACGAGATCGATGACAAGAAGCGCTGGTTCCTCGGCGTGGACGACGGTGTCGGCTACGGCGAGCCCGCGACCATCATCTCCGGCGTCATTCTCATCCCGATCATGGTGCTCATCGCCTTCCTGCTTCCCGGCAACAAGACCCTGCCCATCGTCGACCTCATCTCCCTGCCGTTCATGGTCGAGTCCATCGTGGCCATCACCCGCGGCAACATCCTGAAGGTCATCGCCAACGGCATCGTCTGGTTCAGCCTCGGCCTTTACGCCTCCAGCTGGCTCGGCGACATCTACACCGGCGCGGTCTCGCAGTATGGCGCGGCCATCCCCGCTGGCGTGGTGCTGATCACCAGCTTCAACCTCATGGCCCGTCCTCTGAACGCGCTCATCTTCGCGGCATTCATCTCGAAGAACCCGTTCATCATCGGCGCCTGCGTGGTTGTCTATCTGATTTTGCTGTTCCTGCTTCGTAAGTATCGCTCTCAGATTTGGCGTTACCTGCGTAAGATGTCCGAGAAGAACGCCGGATATGCGGGCAGCGATGAAAAGATCACGTACTGATTAACCAATAACAAAGGAGTATATTATGAAAAAAATTGACGGACATCTGCATCTGGTTCGTTCGGTCTCAGGTTACAACGGCAAAGGTCGCATGACCCCGCTGGGCGATGGCAAGGCCATCTGGGACAACGGCATGCCCTTGAAGCTCATCCCCGACGGCTGGGGCGACGACGACTTCCTCGCCGAGTCGGCCCTCAAGGTGATGGACGACAACGGCATCAACAAGGCCGTCCTGCTGCAGGGTAGCCTCTACGCTTTCCAGAACTACTACACCTATCAGACGGTCAAGAAGTACCCGGATCGTTTCATTGGCGCCTTCTCATTCGATCCGTTCAGTGACGAGGCGATGACCTCGGTCAAGCGCCATATCGACGACCTCGGCTTCCGTGCGGTCAAGCTTGAGATCAGCCAGGGAGGCGGCCTGATGGGCTACCACCATGCGTTCCGTCTCGACAACGACCCGAGGCTCGGGCTCTTCTTCCATTACATCTCGGATTACCCCGGCTTCGTGGTGACCGTGGACTATGGCGACTACACGCAGCTGAGCCATCAGCCCGAAGCCATCGCCAACCTCGCGCAGCGCTACCCGCAACTCGACTTCGTGGTCTGCCACCTGTCCTTCCCGAACGCCGACCACCTCAACCGCCTGGAATGCGAGCTGCGTCAGTGGGAGCCGTATCCGAACATCTCCGTCGAGCTTTCCGCGATCGAGGACATCGAGGGCGAGACCGAGTTCCCGTTCCCGCGTTGCCAGAAGGATACCGCCCTGGCCAAGAAGGTGCTTGGCGCCAAGCGCATCTTCTGGGGCACCGATTCGCCGTGGTCCTCGACCTTCAACTCGTACCACAACCTGTCCACTTGGCTCGAGGCCACGGACATCTTCACTGAGTCCGAGCTTGAGGATGTGTTCTACAACAACCCCGAGCGCATCTACTTCAAGCCGCAGAACGTCAAGGCCGTGGCCGAAGCCGTCGACCCGGTCACCGGAGAGTGAGCATCATGATGCGATGACCGGATCCGCGAACCGACGTGGGACGTTGAGCGTTTAGGCTCGCCGCGTCCGCGTGATTCGGTCTCATCCTTCTGTTTTGGCCCCGCCTGCATTCATTGCCGGCGGGGCCAAAACGTATTTGTCGCTTATATGTCACGGTGGGCCTGGATACGTCTTCGTGGTTGGCCGCGATTCGGTGGCTTGGCTAGAATAAGCCATATATCGGCAAGGAGCGGACATTGAGCGCAAACAGTGGAAACGAGAAAAGCACGCAACAACATAAAGGTCGGCTGATTGTGCTGACCGGGCCTACGGCCGTCGGCAAGGGGACCGTTGAGGCGAATCTGCTGGCTAAGCATCCTGAGGTCTGGGTGTCTGTGTCCGCCACCACGCGCGAGCCGCGGCCGGGGGAGGTCAACGGAAAGAACTACTGGTTCATGAGCGAGGACGAGTTTGTCGCGCGCGAGAAGCGGAACTGGTTCTTGGAGACCGCTGTCGTGCACGGCATGGCCCATTACGGTACGCCGTTGCAGCCGGTGCTCGACCACTTGGCCAAGAACATCCCGACGATTCTTGAAATCGACCTGCAAGGTGCCAGACGTGTGAAGCAACGTGCCGCCGAACTTAACCTTGAGATCGTCTCGGTGTTCATCGCCCCGCCGAGTTACGACGAGCTGGTGAAGCGCCTGATCGGTCGTGGCACGGAGAACGCGGAACAACGCAAAAAACGTCTCGAAACAGCGAAAGTCGAGCTGGCCGCCGAGCCGGAATTCGATGTCAAGATCGTCAACGACACCGTGGATCGCGCCGCCGACGAGCTCTGGGACGTCATCGCCAAGGAATACGGCATCAACGAATAACCGGTTTACTTGGTTTACATGGTATCAAGCCTTGACGAGCTGATGAACCCGCTGATACAAGATGCCGAACGTTTTGCCGATATCGTGGAGGGTGAAACCCTGATGTTAATGGTCTAGACTTTGCAAATATTCTTTTGCTGTCATACTTTTTATGTCTGAGGTCTGGAAAGCCGCAGAATCTCGGGTAATGATGGAATCAGCGTCGTTGTTTTCCGCCACGGCCCGGATGAGACCATCCTCGAAATCCGGTTCATCCGAATATGCGGATTCCTGACATTCGACCTTGCCGGTTGGCGGAACTTCGAACATAATCAGAAATTCCCGAATCAGCCCTCTGCAAGCCTGTTCACCTATATACTTGCAGCAAATGTAGTAGCAGTCCTTCAGAGACCCGGATGTCACATAACCACAGTCATTGCTATCGGCAAGATGAGCCAACAGCCGCTCCGCGTTGCTGTGTTCCGGCCTATCGGGAACCAAGTAATCAATAAGGACATTGGTGTCAATCAGAAGTTTAGACATCGCGGTCTTCCAGTTCCTGGCGTATATCGTCATAGCTCATGGATACGAGCCTGGTTCCCTTGGGAAAGTTCGATACGATATTTTGAGCTTTTTGGAACGCTTTTCTGCGGTCGTCGTGCTGACGAGCATTCCTGACTTTACCGAATGTCGGAACCACGCCAGTACGGGCAATGTTCGACCAAAGCTGGCTAATCAATTTATCGGCAGTGAGACCAGCCTGACGGATATACGAGTCGGCCAGTTCTTCGGTCCGTTTGTCTATCTTTGCGGAAACAGTTGCAGTAGCCATGTCGATATTTCCTCTCAAGCATTTGTTTTGAGATTTGTCATAATACTATACCAGCTAACTGGCATACGACAGATACTGACGATATCTTGATTTTGGTTAGTCAGGTAATAAAAAAGGCTGATTCTATTTGAAGAATCAGCCTTTTCGAATTGCTATATTGCTAGCACATCACGCAAGGCCACTGAGTTTATCGATAAGCTCAGGATCCCTCGTCGCGCCCTTGTCGGCGGAACGGGCGAAGGCGGCGTAGGCCTTGAGAGCCAGGGAGACCTTGCGGTCGCGGTGGGCGACGTAGCCGTCTCCGGCTTCCAGCTCCTTGCGGCGCTCCTCGAACTGCTCTGGGGTAAGTTCCACGTTGATGGTGCGGTTGGGGATGTCGATGTCGATCATGTCGCCATCCTTGATCAGGGCGATTGGCCCCTTATTGGCCGCTTCGGGGGCGACGTGGCCGATGGCGAGGCCTGACGAACCGCCGGAATAACGACCGTCGGTGATCAGCGCGACATCCTTGCCGATTCCCTTGCCTTTGACGAATGAGGTGGGGTAGAGCATTTCCTGCATGCCCGGGCCGCCCTTCGGTCCCTCGTAGCGGATGACCAGTGCTTCGCCCTTCTTGAGCTTGTCTCCCAGAATGACCTCGACGGCCTGTTCCTGCGATTCGACGATGTGGGCCGGTCCGTGGAACTTCCAGATGTTCTCGGGCACGCCCGCGGTCTTGACGACGCAGCCGTCGGGGGCGAGGTTGCCACGCAGAATGGCGAGGCCGCCTTCCTTCACGGCCGGATGGTCGATGTCGTGGATGGCGCCGTTGACGCGGTCGGTGTCGAGCTCGTCAGACAGCGTCTCCTGGACGAACGGTTCGGGGGACTTGATATGGCCCGGAGCGGCGCGATAGAGTTCCTTCGCCTTGGCGAGGCAGGTCGGGCGCATGATGTCCCAATCGTTGAGCTTGGATTCAAGGTCGGGATAATCGACGGAATGAACGTCCTTGTGGAGCTTGCCGGCGCGGTCGAGTTCGCCGAGGATGCCGCAGATGCCGCCGGCGCGGTGCACGTCGGAGATCTCCCAGTCGCCCGAGGGGCTGGCCTTGCAGATGCAGGGCACGGTATGGCTGATGCGCTCAATGTCGTCGAGCGTAAAGTCGACGTCGGCGCTCTGGGCAGCGGCGAGGATGTGCAGCACGGTGTTGGTGGAACCGCCCATGGCCACGTCCATGGTCATGGCGTTCTCGAAGGCCTTCTTGGTGGCGATGGCGCGTGGCAGCACGCTCTCGTCATTCTCGTCGTAGTAACGGTGCGCAAGGTCGACGATTTTGTGGCCTGCATCAACGAAAAGCTGCTTGCGGTAGCCGTGCGAGGCCAGCGTGGTGCCATTGCCGGGCAGGGCCAGGCCGAGCGCTTCGGTCAGGCAGTTCATCGAGTTGGCGGTGAACATGCCGGCGCAGGAGCCACAGGTGGGGCAGACGGTCTTCTCATAGGCGAGCAGGTCCTCGTCCGAGACGTTGTCGTCGGCCGAGGCGTACATCACGTCGATCAGGTCGGTGGTGTCGGTCTTGCCGTTGGACAGCGTGGTCTCGCCGGCTTCCATGGGGCCGCCGGAGACGAAGATGGTCGGGATGTTCAAACGTAGCGCGGCCATCAGCATGCCGGGGGTGATCTTGTCGCAGTTGGAGATGCAGATCAGGGCGTCGGCGCAGTGCGCGTTGACGGAGTATTCCACGGCGTCGGCGATCAGGTCGCGGCTTGGCAGCGAGTAGAGCATGCCGGTGTGGCCCATGGCGATGCCGTCATCGACAGCGATGGTGTTGAATTCGCGGGGGATGCCGCCGGCTTCTTCGACGGCCTTCGAGACGAAGCGTCCGACCTTGTTGAGGTGGACATGGCCGGGCACGAACTCGGAGAACGAATTGGCGATGGCGACGATGGGTTTCCTGCCCAAGTCCTCTCCGGCCACGCCTGCGGCGCGATAGAGTGCTCGGGCACCGGCGAACATGCGGCCGGTCATGATATTATGTGAACGCATTTGCATAATCCCATATAAGTTCATTCGTCTCATATTTGCTGATTTTCGACCGAATGATGAACGGATTTTTTTATATTTTCCTTAGCCAATCGTTGAAAACTATAGTGAAATCGTTATATCGGCGTATACTATATTATTTGAGTAGCTTTATTCTTCTTTAGGGAGCAAACAATATGGCATTTGGCACCGAGCCTACACCGAGCGGTCTTGCCGATCCGACGATCGACGAGTTGATGGAGCATTCCGATTACAACAAGTATTCGTTGTCGATTTTCGCTGCGAAGCGTGCCCGTCAGATCAATTCCTATTTCACCCAGCTCAACGAAGGCCTTCTGCAGAACGTCGGCCCGCTGGTGGAGTACCAGAACAACGAGAAGCCGCTTTCCATCTCCTTCCGTGAGATCAACGAAGGCCTCTTGGAAGAGACCCTTGGCGAGGACGACCTGAGCGAAGGCAGTCTCGACTAGTTCGTTTTCAAGCGTTTTCTTTAGCCCGATTCCGTTTATGGAGTCGGGCTTTTTGCGTTGATGCTCATGTCAGTGGCTCATTACGGTGCAAGAATCATCTTGCTGCTGGTAAACGGCACATAAAAGTTGATTAGGTGCAGTCCGCCAGCAGCAATGTGGTGATTCTGATTTTGCTGCTGGTAAACGGACTCTTATTTTTGTTCAGGTGCGGTTTACCAGCATCAATGTATTGGTTGTTGATTTTGCTGCTGGTAAACGGCATATAAAGACTAATTAGGTGCAGTTTAACAGCAGGAGAAGGTGCGATCTCAAAATGGCGAATTGAAAATAGGGGCATACGCGTAGAGTGACGTTGCGTATGTATACACGTCGGCCATTATGCGGCTCTGGCATGGAAGAAAGAAGTTCACTGTGTCTACAGAAGTGACAAAAGAGCGTCGCCTGATTTCAGCGGAATCGGTTACCGAAGGGCACCCCGATAAGATCTGCGATCAGATTTCGGACGCAATCCTTGACGATATGCTTCGTCAGGACCCCCATTCCCACGTGGCTGTCGAAACGTCGGCTGCCATCGGGCAATTCCTTATCTTTGGTGAGGTGACGAGTTCCGGCTATTCCGACATCCAGCGCATCGTGCGCAATGTCGTCAAGAATATCGGCTATACCTCCTCCGAAGTCGGCCTTGACGCTGATTCCTGCGGTGTGTTGGTCTCGTTGACCGAACAGAGCGCGGAAATCAACCAGGGCGTCGACAGGCTCAACCCCGAGCAGGAATCCGCGGTTTCGCGTGAGGAACGCTATGAGGCGCAGGGCGCCGGAGATCAGGGCATCATGTTTGGTTACGCCTGCGATGAGACGGACGTGCTGATGCCGCTTCCGATCTATCTTTCGCACCGTCTGGCGTTCCGTTTGGCTCAGGTACGTAAGGACGGAATTGTTCCGCATCTGCGCCCGGACGGCAAGACGCAGGTCACCATCGAGTATGATGACGACGACCGTCCGGTCCGTGTCGATACCGTTTTGATCTCCACGCAGCATGATCCTGAGGTCAACCACGACTGGCTCATGGAGCAGCTGCAAGAGCATGTCATCAAGCCGGTGCTTGAAGAGGTATGCGGCACCAGGATTCGCCATGACGATTACCGCGTGCTGGTCAACCCGACCGGTTCCTTCATCCTCGGCGGTCCGGCCGCCGATGCAGGGCTCACCGGCCGCAAGATCATCGTCGACACTTACGGCGGGGCGGCCCACCACGGCGGCGGCGCCTTCTCCGGCAAAGACCCGAGCAAGGTCGACCGTTCCGCGGCCTACGCCACGCGCTGGGTGGCCAAGAACATCGTCGCCGCGGGACTCGCGCACAAGGTCGAGGTGCAGGTGGCCTACGCCATCGGCGTCGCGGACCCGGTGAGCGTCAACGTCAATACTTTCGGTACCGAGATCGGCGGTGTGACCCGCGAGCAGATCCAGGCTGCGGTGCGCAAGGTTTTCGATTTGCGTCCGGCCGCGATCATCGACGAGCTTGATCTGCTGCGCCCGATTTACCTGAAGACGGCGGCATACGGCCACTTCGGCCGCACCGACCCCGACTTCACGTGGGAGGCCACCGACAAGGTCGACGAGCTCAAGGCGGCCATCGCCGAAGGCTGAGGGAACGCGGTTGCCATAGCCTGGAACCATTCTTTTGGAATGTCAGATTTGGTCATATTCTGTAGCTTTGTCTATGGGGGATATGGCCAAATCGCATTTTGGAGGAGCGCTGGCGATGAATTTTTGATTCCACTCGCCGATATCTCTTTTTTTAACCCTCTTGGCGCGCCAAGAACCGCATTTTTCATAGATTTGGGTTCAATTCTTCATTTTTTGACCCTGTTGGCGCGCCAAGAGGCCTGTTTTTCGCAGATTTGAGTTGATTTCTTTGTTTTTCGGCCCTCTTGGCGCGCCAACAGGTACCAAAGGATGAGATAAGCGGTAACTTTTCATGGGCAGCAAAACGCTTACGGTGTCGTAACTGGGCAATAGGCTGAATATAATTTGCATTAAGAAAAATGCACTGAAATGCACTTATTATGGAGGTTGCGTATGGCCGCTATGACCGTAGCCGATATGGTCTCAATGTTCCTAGAGGACAAAGGGAAAATCAACATCACCGCGTTCGACGGGTCGTCGTTCGGACCGCAGGATGCACCGTTGCACATCACGGTGAACAATTCGCGCGCTGTGTATTACATGGTCGATCATCCTAATGACCTTGGCCTTGCACGTGCCTATCTTCAGGGTGATATTGCCTCGCCCGAGCTCATTCCGGGCAACCCATATGAGGTGTTCAAGGAACTCATGGCGCTGAAGCCGGATATGAAGAAGCCGAGCCCGGCCGATTTGGCGCGCATCGTCGCCGCGGTCTATTCGCACGGCATCCGCCACCCCGAAGCCCCCTCTATAGAGGGCCCGAGCCGCTGGAAGCGCCGCGCCGAAGGTCTGCTGCCGCACTCCAAGGCCGGCGACGAGGCCACCGTGAGCTATCACTATGACCAGTCCAACGAGTTCTACCGTCTCTTCCTCGGTTCCTCGATGACCTACACCTGCGGCGTGTTCACCTCGCCCGAGGATTCGCTCGAGGATGCCGAATGGCGCAAGCTCGACCTCGTGCTCGACAAGCTTAATCTGAAGCCCGGCGACCGCCTGCTCGACATCGGCTGCGGCTGGGGTTCCATGGAGATTCGCGCCGCACAGCGCGGCATCAAGGTCCTGGGGGTCACTCTGGCCGGTGAGCAGGTCAAGTGGGCACAGGAATGGATTAAGCGTGAAGGCCTTGAAGACCTGGCCGAAGTCCGTCAGATGGATTACCGCGACGTGCCCGAAGGCGATTTCGACGGCATCTGCTCGATCGGCATGATGGAGCACGTCGGCTTCAAGCACTATCCCTCCTACTTCAAGGAGATCTTCGACAAGCTCAAGCCCAACGGCCGCCTGCTGAACCATCAGATCACCCGCGTCAATTCCATGACAGGCAAGGCCGCCGGCGAGTTTATCGACCGCTATATTTTCCCCGACGGCCAGTTGGCTTCCCCGGGCGAGATCGAGACCGTCATCCAAGACACCGGATTCGAGGTTGTCAACCAGGAGAACCTGCGCCAGCACTACGCGCTCACCCTGCACAACTGGAACAAGAATCTGGTTGCTGGCTGGGACCGCGCCGTCGAGCTGATGGGCGAGCCCAAGGCACGCCTGTGGGGCCTCTACATGGCTGGCTGCGCACTGAACTTCGAACTCAACAACATCCAGATTCACCAGTTCCTCTGTGTGCGTCCGGACGACGAGAAGATGACCGACACCTACCCGCTGCGTCCGTGGTGGGTCGAGGATTCGAGCGTCAAGCCGACCGAAATCTGATATTCAACGGAATAAAAATGCCACGGTTTCGGCCGTGGCATTTTTTATGCTGGACGAGGCTCACATTTTTTGACCTGCCCTAAAAAATGTGAGTCTCAAACGAACATTGTGCTTAGAGCATAGGTGGTTAGGGCTGGAATGAAGCCATTACGCTTAGGGCCAATGTTCATTTGGCTCACAAAATTTAAACGTGTCGAAAATTTGTGAGCCACGTTATCATGGAATCATGAGTGAACCGCAGGCCGAACAACCCGCGCTCGCCGGGCTGGCCCCGCGCAAGCGCCGCAAGACGGTCACCCATACCTCGGCCGCGGAAAATCCGATTGCGCAGGTCGTGCTGGACGTGCAGGCCACCCATCTGGGCCAGACGTTCGATTATCTCATCGACGAGAAATTCTCCGATGCTGCGCAGCCGGGCGTCATGGTACGCGTGCGTTTTGGTGGCAGACGGGTCAACGGCATCATCTGGAACCGTGTCGAAAAAAGTCATACCGCAGCTTCCGCACTGCGTTATATCGAACGGGTGATGACCCCGGACGTGCTGGTTTCGTCCTCGATGCGTCGCGACATCACCGCCGTCGCCGAAGCATACGGCGGCACGCCGGCCAATATTCTGCGTCTTGCCGTGCCTCCAAGAGTCGCCAAAGTCGATAAAGAACAGCATCTGGCGATGTCCGGAACCTGGGTCGGAAGCCGGGGTCGCGTGAAGCTTGACGAAGACGAGCTCGAGCAGGGGTCGCAACATCTGCGGGCGAGTTATGACCAGGCCGTAGCGTTGCAGGATGCGTTGAGTGGCGGGGAATTCGCCTCATTCGTCGTTGACGCCTTGCCCGGGGCCGATCGATGGGCGCGAGATCTGGCCTACTTGGCTTGCCTGTCGCTCAAGTCCGGCAGAACCGCCGTGCTGGTGCTGCCGACCATGCGCGAAGTCAATGACGTTGCGGCTGCGTTGCGACGATTCGGCTTGAAACCATTTCAGAAGACGAACGCCAACAACGGCGGTTTCAAGGGTGATTTTGCCCTGCTCTCTGCAGCGATGGCTCCTTCCGAGCGTTATCGTTCCTACCTTGCGGCCACGAGCGGGCAAGTGCGTTGCGTCATCGGCACCAGGGCGGCGATGTACGCGCCGGTCGAAGGGCCTGGCCTCTTCGCCATCCTTGAAGATTCGGCGTATCAGAACGCTGACGGCATGATGCCGTACGCCGCTGCGAGAGGGGTGCTGCGTCTGCGTGCCAAGCTTCACGCCGGTACCTTTGTGGCCATGGCCAACGCCCGCAGCGCCACCAGCGAGTGGGAGGCAAGCGGGAATGCTGCTAGAATTGTGGAATCTTCCGGGGGTAATTTGGCATCCAACCTAGGTTTTAAAGATGGTATTGCTGATTCCGTGTCCTTGATTTCCAACGGTATCCATGCAGCTGGCGGAATGATTGAGAACGCTGCCAAATCGGTTGCAGGTGATGTGGCCTCTGCGACTTCTGCTGCACAAAACACATTCGCGAATGCTGCCAATGCTGCAAGAGGCGAAATCGCTACTGCAGTTAGTTCTGGTTTGAATGTTACGTCTTCTGCGATGGACGCTGCAAAAAATGTGATTGCCGATACGGTTGCAACGACGCTGAATAAAACTGGATTCGAAACTGAGATTGATTCCGATATAAATGTGTCAGAACCGATATTGGAAACTGGTGAGACCTATCCGCTACATGATGATGAGAATCTAGGACAAGCTCAAGAATCCGAGGAATTAACGAAACGGGAAAAGGCGGAAGCTGACGACGCGATATTTTCCACCGAGCCGACCTGCCACGTCGAAGTCTGCGAGACGCCGGTCAGCGGGTTCAGCACGGCGGTGCACCCGTTGCCGGCCGTGGTTGAAGATGTATCGCCGTGGGTTCGTTGGCTTAACCGAGACGAATTGGCACGTCTGGCCGACCCGTCCATCGGCGCCCGCGTGCCTCATACAGCCGTTCGTGTGCTTTCGCAAGCTTTGGAAAAAAGCCCGATTCTCTTTTCCATCCCGCACGACGGCATCGCCGAAGTATTGAGTTGTGCACGATGCCATCGGCAGGCCCGTTGCCCTCGTTGTACAGGCCCATTGCAGCAGGTACGCGGGGGAGCGCCGCGATGCCGGTGGTGCGGGGCCCCGGCCAGCGATTGGACATGCCCTCATTGCCACGGCAAACGCATGAGTGTCGTGCGTGTCGGCGCTGCCGGAACCGCCGCACAATTGCAGCACTTGTTCCGCGATATACCGATGGTGCTTTCCAGCCCAAGCCAGCGGGGCGGCATCGTCGAATGGGTGCCGGACCGTCCGCTAATCGTCATCGCGACGCCGGAGGCCGAGCCGCGCGTGCGTATGGAAGACGGCGGTATTGGCAATTACCAAGCCGTAGCGATTCTCGACGCATGGACGAGCCTCTACGCCCCGGGAGTGGACGCGCGTATCGATGCGCTTACTGCCTGGATGCGCGCCGCTGCGATGTGCGCCTGCCGCAAGGATGGTGGGCAGGTTCTCCTGATCGGCGAAACCGACCCTGCCATCGCGGAATCGCTCAAGCAATGGGATTCCCGCATCCTGGCCGCCAGAGAGCTCGACGAACGTGCCGAGACAGGCCTTTCCCCGGTGTTTGCTGTGGCTTGCGTGTGGGGGCGCAGGGACGCGGTGATGGAAACGTTGAATAATATAGGGGCGTTGACCGGTGATTGGGCCCAGGTCAATACCGAAGTCGGCGAGCTCCCGTCTGTCCTTGGCCCAGTGCCCATTGCCCAGCCCAGGACTGTGGATGCGCGCGAGCTGGAGGCGACTCAGGACCGCGTCAAAGCCGTCGTGCGCGTCCCGCAACGCCTGCGTGCCCAGCTTGCCAAGCGTCTGCATACCGAAGTGGCTCGCCATGTAGCTTCGCGCGCACCTGGCGAGTTGCGTTTCCAGCTTGACCCCAAGGATTTGATTTAGCCGATAGCGACGATGTCGAGGCTTTCGTCGTTGTGCCATGAAAGCATGGAAACAGTTAGGATAGTGAGTGTTTTTCCAAGGAGGAGCCATGAAAGGCTGGCCGGGTGAACCGGAAATGGATTACAACGTAATCAAGTCCGACGATGCGGCGAAAGGTGCCGATGGCAAACCGATCGAGAACGTGGTCTTCGATTTTGGTAATGTATTGGTCAATTGGGATCCGCAGGCGGTCATGTTGCCGCGATATTCGCAGGAGTTGACCGACAGATTCCTCGACAATGACGTTTCGGGGTTTTACGATGCCAGCGACGCCATGGATATCGGGGGGACTTCGGTTCAGGCCGTGGCTTCGGTGCGCAAGCAGTATGGCGAACCATGGGCCGATATGCTCGACTATTATTTCAAGAATTTCGAGGATTCGCTTGTCGGCCCGGTTCAAGGTATGCGTGTTTTGGTCAATGATCTCAAGGCCGCCGGCATCGGTGTGTGGGGCCTGTCGAACTGGGCGACGGAACTGTTCCCTCCGGCCAGGAAGTTCTATCCGATTTTAAGCGATCTGGATGACGCCGTGGTCTCCGGTTACGTGAAGCTGCGCAAGCCGCATCGCGACATCTTCGAATTCGCGCTGAAACGGTTCGGCATTCCTGCCGATACCGCCCTGTTCGTCGATGACAAGGCCATGAACATCGTAGGCGCCAACTCTGCCGGTATACGCGGTGTACGATTCAATGATTCCGCGAAATTAAGGGCATTGCTTAGGCAAAACGGCATCGGCATCCCCGACATTCAGGATTGAGCTCGCAGGCAGTCCATGGTTCTTTTGTTTCCAAGGATTGATGGATGATTGGCTTTCCGAGGGTGTGGACGGGTCGGTTATGAGCATTGTGACCTTGTTGCGATAATTTGGTCATTCGTATAGTGTCTGCTTGAATTGGGCGATGATGAAAGGAATTTCCATGTTGAAAGTGTTGTTTGCCGGAACCCCGGAAGTGGCGGTTCCCGCGTTGCGCCGGTTGGCCGAAGACAAGGAGCATTTCGAGGTCGTCGCCGTGCTTACCAGGCCGGATGCGCCTCAGGGCCGTGGACGAAAACTGACTCCAAGTCCGGTCAAAGAGGCCGCGCTGGACCTTGGCATACCCGTTCTGGAATGTGATCCGAAGGAACCGACCTTCATCGCCGAGCTCAAGGTAACCGGTGCCGAAGCAGGTGCGGTGGTCGCCTATGGCAAAATCCTCAAGGAAGACGTTTTGGGTGCGCTGCCGATGGGCTGGTACAACCTGCATTTCTCGTTGCTGCCGCAATGGCGCGGTGCGGCCCCGGTGCAGCGTTCCGTTTGGAGCGGCGACACCATTACTGGTGCCACCGTTTTCAGACTTACCAAGGGCATGGATACCGGTCCGATTCTGGCACAGTCGACTTGCGAGATCGGCGCGCATGAGACTTCAGGGGATATCCTTTCCCGGCTCGCCGAGGACGGTTCGCACCTGTTGGCCTCGGCGTTGACGGCTATGGCCGAAGGCCGAATTGTGCAACAGGCGCAACCACAGGGTGCCTACGAAGTGGCCAAGAAAATCACGCACGAAGATGCACGCATCCGTTTCGATGTTCCTGTTTTCGCCGTCGATCGGCAGATTCGCGCCTGCACCCCCGAACCGGGTGCATGGTGCATGCTGCATCCACAAGGGGCAAGCGATGATTCCCGCATGCAAGCTGCATCGGATAAAAACGTGGTTTCGTTAAGTACTGAACGCGATATGGGCGACGCCGAGCCGTTCCATGTCCTGAAGGCGCGTCCCGTCGATGCCAACGACTCGCAGGTTCCCGTCGACCTGAAACCCGGCATGCTGGCGAGTACCAAAAAGCATGTGTGGATAGGCACTGCCACTGCGCCTCTTGAGCTTGAAGAAGTCAAGGCGCAGGGCAAGAAGGCCATGCGCGCCGCTGATTGGGCCCGTGGCGCTCGCTTGTCCGCAGATGCTTACGTCGATTGAGATTGAAGGCTTAAAGCCGCTAGACTGGCAAAGCGAAAGCAAAAGGTAACGCACTTGAAGTGTGAAATGCACAAGGAAGGCATGCTATGAGGAAACTGAACATTGCAGGGCAAACTGTGCCGGCGGTCGGCATCGGCACGTGGCACATGGGCAATGATACGGAAAAGCACGATGAAGAGGTCGCGGCGATTCGAACCGGCATCGAAGCCGGGGCGAGGGCTATCGACACCGCAGAGGTGTATGGCGACGGAAAATCCGAAACCCTGGTCGGTGAGGCGCTCAAGCCGTTCAACCGCGACGATATTTTTCTTATCTCCAAAGTAAAGCCGGACAATGCTTCCAAGGCGGTGATGGAGCAGCATCTTGATGCCAGCCTGAAACGGCTTCAGACCGATCATCTCGACCTGTATCTTTACCATTGGCGCGGCTCGATTCCCCTTGAAGAAACTGTCGCCGAACTCGACAGACTCCGCGAAACCGGCAAAATTCGTTCTTGGGGCGTTTCGAACTTCGATATTCCAGACATGCAGGAACTGGTGGCGCTTCCCGCCGGTGGCAACGTCGCTGCCAATGAGGACCTCTACAATATCGAGTCACGCGGCGTGGAATACGATCTGCTGCCGTGGCAGCGAGAGCGCCATATCCCACTGATCGCCTACAGCCCGGTCGGCGGCCTCGCCAACGATTTGAAGACCAGTATGTTGCAGGATGCCACTGTTCGTCAGGTAGCGCAGCGTCACGGCGTTTCCACCTATGAGCTCCTGATTGCTTGGGCAGTGCGGGACGGCAATACCTTGGTCATCCCGCAGACCTCGAACCCCGAGCATATGCGTGCCAACATCGGCGCAGCCGGCATCGAACTGACCGACGAGGATTTAGCACAGCTTGATAAGCGTTATCCGGCACCGACCCATCGCATACCGCTCGATGTGGATTGAGTTCAAGCGGGTTTAAAAAAGAAGTGGATTTGTGATGAGTGACGGCGAGCAAGGCGAC
Source organism: Bifidobacterium sp. (assembly GCA_024104275.1). Taxonomy (GTDB): domain Bacteria; phylum Actinomycetota; class Actinomycetes; order Actinomycetales; family Bifidobacteriaceae; genus Bifidobacterium. Next base: position 561,428 of record JAGGHK010000001.1, on the reverse strand, counting down.
AACGGACAAGTATCCGACCAAAACGGAACGCATGATGCGACCGAAACGGGCAACGCGGGGAGCTCCGGTACGAAGCGTAGTCTCGATTCGCATACCGGGCATGGCGAAACGCTCGGCGACTTTGCGCGCGAGAACGACAATCTGCGGGCCAAGAACCATGCGCTCGCCGTTGCTTTGACCCGTGCGGGCAAGGAGCTGCAGAAGGCGAAGTCCCAGCTTGGGTTGATGGCCTCGCCGCCGTTGAACTTCGCCACAATGGTGCGCGTGGACTCGTGCAGCACCGATGAACAGGGCGTGCAGCACGCCAAAGCCGAAGTGCTTTCTGGCAACCGACGGCTTATCGTGCGGGTCGCTTCGAATGTGCCTGCCTCACGTCTGGTCGGTGGCAGAACGGTGCTTTTGAACGAGAACATGGTTCTGGTCGAACAGCGGGGGTTGCCGATCGTCGGTACCGTTCGTATCGTCAAGCAGGCATTGGATGACGGACGGCTTATGGTCGCCGACGAATCCGGCAATGTTACGCTCATCGAACGGGCGAGTGCGCTCGCGGACGTCGTCATCGAGCCCTCGGCTCGCGTCTTGATGGACAGTATGGCACGGATGGCACTAGAGGTGCTGCCAGTGGAGAACGCCACGGATCTGGTGCTGGAACAGACGCCGGATGCCACCTTCGACGACATCGGTGGTCTTGACTCGCAGATTGAGCGTATCAAGGATGCCGTCGAACTGCCTTTCCTGCACCGTAAACTCTTCGAACGCTACGACTTGCGCCCTCCCAAGGGTGTGCTGCTCTACGGGCCTCCTGGCAACGGCAAGACGCTGATCGCCAAGGCCGTTGCTAACGCGCTTTCCGGTGGTGATGCCGAAAATGGCGTGTTCCTTTCGGTCAAAGGCCCTGAACTCCTGAACAAGTACGTAGGGGAGTCGGAACGGCTGATTCGTCTGATCTTCAAACGGGCACGAACCCGTGCAGCCGAGGGCAAGCCGGTCATCGTCTTCATCGACGAGATGGATTCGTTGCTGCGTACGCGAGGTTCCGGCGTTTCCAGCGATGTGGAAACCACCATCGTCCCGCAGTTCCTGGCCGAACTTGACGGTGTGGAAAGCCTAGACAACGTGATGGTCATCGGGGCTTCGAACCGCGTGGATATGATCGATCCTGCCGTGCTGCGTCCTGGCCGTCTTGACGTCAAGATTCGCATTGACCGGCCGAATAAAGAAGCCGCGGCACAAATTGTATCGCATTATCTCACCTACAATCTGCCATACGAACCCGGTCAGAGTGCAGAAACGCTGACCAAGGTCTTGGTCGACAGTGCCTATGGAGACGATTCTCAGCGGCATATTTGTGACGTGTGTGACGACCAGGGCCGGTGGTCGAGGGTCACCTTGGCCGATGTGATGAGCGGGGCGATGCTCAAAAACATCGTCGATCGCGTCAAAACCCACGCCGTCAAGGATTCGATTATGCTCGGCCGGCCGATGGAAATCAGTGCGGACGCGGTGCTTCGGGCCGTAGATGACGAGTTCAATGAGACCAGCGATTCGGTCACGGACTCCGACCCGGTGCAATGGTCGAAGATCAACGGCATCGCCGGCGGTCACGCGGTCCGTATCCGTCCGGCCGAATAATCCGGTATCGAAAAGCGAGGGGAGCGAGACGAATGAGCGTACGCAGAATGATGGGAACTGAAACAGAATACGCTGTTTCAGACCTTGGAGCCGACCATTACAACCCGGTGCAGCTTTCGTTCGATGTCGTCAGCGGTGCCGCGAATCCCGAAACACAGTATATTCGCTGGGACTATCGCCAGGAGGATCCGCTGAACGACGCTCGCGGTACCCGTTTGCCCCGAGCCGCCGCGCGTCCCGAGATGCTCACTGACGAGCCGCAACGGCAGATAGTCAATGTCATTGCGCCCAATGGCGGCCGTGTCTATGTTGACCATGCCCACCCCGAATATTCCGCACCGGAGACCATGGATCCCTTCGAAGCCGTCTGCTACGACCATGCCGGCGACCGAATTATGTTTGAAGCGGCTCAGCAAGTCAATAGGCGCAATGGTTCCAACATCGTCCTGCACCGCAACAATGTGGACGGCAAAGGAGCCAGCTGGGGTACGCACGAAAACTATATGATGCTGCGTCGCGTCCCGTTCGATAAGGTCGCATCGCTGATGACCCTGGATTTCGTTTCGCGCCAGATTTACACGGGTTCCGGCCGTGTCGGTATTGGTGAGAAAAGCGAAGAGGCCGGTTATCAGCTGAGCCAGCGTGCCGATTATGTTCATTCCATCATCGGCCTGCAGACCACCTTCGACCGTCCGATTGTCAACGCACGTGACGAATCCCACGTCACCGGCGACTATCGCAGGTTGCATGTCATTGTCGGCGATGCCAACCGCATGGACGTGCCGCAGGCTCTGAAACTGGGCACGACAAGCATGCTGTTGTGGCTGCTTGAGCATGCGGATGCCGATGATTCGGCCTGTGACCTTAACGGTTTGCTTGCAGATTTGCAGTTGGTCGACCCCGTCGAGGCGATGCACATCGTTTCGCATGATTTGAATCTTGCCGCCCAGTTGCCCCTTGAAAAGGGAGGTGAAACCACGGCTTGGCAGATTCAAGTGCGTCTGTTTTCGGCCGTATCTGCACAAGGTGCGGCGACCTATGGAAGCGATAACAGGGGAGAACCACTGTGGCCGGACGAGCCCACGAAACGGATCATGACGATGTGGTGCCAGACATTGGTGGATGTGGCCGCTGTGCGCCATGCCGGTGACGACAAACGTCTGAAAATGGCCGATGAGGGCTCGCGCCTTGAATGGTTGCTCAAATGGCAGTTGCTTGAGCGTCTGCGCCGCAAAACCGGCAGTGACTGGTCTAACCCGAAGCTGGCCGCTCTCGACCTGAGCTGGGCCGCGCTGGATCCATCGTATTCGGTATTCTCACGTTTGCAGCCGCAGACTAAACGTGTGCCTCTAAGCTTGAATGAAAACCAAAGTCAGGCCGATATCGAGGTCCGGCGCGCCGTTTCAAAGCCTCCGGAAGACACCCGCGCCTGGCTCCGTGCCGAAATCATCAAGCGTTTCCCAAACGATGTAGTCGCCGTCTCCTGGTCCCACATCACCGTTTCGCAAGGTAATAAGACCGGTATCGCCTCGTCGCAAACTCAATACACTACAGACGCCGAAGGCGCTCCCATGGACCATACGAACGTTCATCTTTTCTCGCTAGACATCTCCGACCCAACTCGCTGGACCAAGGCCCGCTGTGAACAGTTGCTCGCATATTCCGATTCTCATCACGAATCCGCTGTCCAAACTCTCAAGAGACTAGCAACTCAAAATAAACCAATGTAAGGAAAATCTAATACTGCAAATAAAACTTAACTGAGTGGAGGGGCTGGGATATACAATGTTCGGGACACTCAAGGCCGTTCGGCCAAGCCTACGCCCGAACATCGCATATCCCAGCCCCTCCACGGTAACGCTGGAAAGTTAGATAACAATGTTAAATGACCGGCAAACTAACTCTTTATAAGCTCTCCATTAACTGTTGATAATCCACATCAGGTTCAAACGCGAACGGATCGATGAGCTCGACTTCGTGACGGATTGGGGCCGTTGTTTTAAGATGTGTCCAGTCGCAGGTGAACGTTGCACCGGAGTTCAAAGCCTGATGCACGAACCTACCACGTAGTGCGGCCCGTGTGTCTTCCGGCGGATTTTCGACGGCATGTTCGACCGCGTCGTCGGATACGAGCGTTTCCATGAGCCCGTGGCCAACCAGCGACGGATAAATACTTCCGTTGACGATATCGTGGTAATTCATATCGATTTGCCGTGCCTGTACCGGAGAAAGCCATGGGTTGCGTTCCTTGATCTTGCCGAGCAGCTGGTATTTCGCCACCCAGTCGACTCGGTTGGAAAGTGCCGCAAAATCCTTGGTGGACAAGGCGTCAAGTGCTGTTTTCCATTCGTTGAGGATATCCATGCAGTCTGTATTCGGCAACGATTGCTTGATTCCATCATGATGGGACTCGACGAAACTTGAAACAATGGCAAAATACAAATATTGGATTTCCAAGGCTGTAACAGTATCGGCTTGTGGGTGAGCCTCATCGCCGGAAGCTGAGGGTTTCAGCCCGAACTCCTGCTGTTTAGCACGGAATGCATCGATATCTTCGACTTCCATCACGGGCTTGCTGCAGCTCAGGTCGGTGCTCATGGCCTTGTTCGAGGCACTCGGATCGCTCAGAGCGCAGCATTCGAAACCTGAGGCAATACCCCGCTTCGCCGCGTCTTCGATGGCGCAGAGCACCAGATGAGTCGTCGCCAGCTTCATCTTCGTCGCCCATTGCGAGCGGTTGGAGTCACCGATGATGACGTGGAGCCTACGGAATTCGTCCGGGTCGGCATGCGGCTCGTCGCGCGTGTTGACCATCGGCCGGAAGCGTGTGGTGGAGGAGGAGACGCCTTCGTCGAGAAAGGCGGCCCGTTGCGTGATTTCGAAGCCGTTTTCGCTCACCCGTCCGGCACCGGTGAAGAGTTGCCTGGTCACCAGAAACGGCAGCAGCTGCGCCTTGATGATGGGTAACGAAACGTAGCGCCGTACCAGATAGTTCTCATGGCAGCCGAAGGCATGGCCCGCCGAGTCCACATTGTCTTTGAACAGGTGGATGGCCGCGTGCTCACCGTGCGTTTTGCGCAACCGTTCCTGTGCTCCGAGAGCCAGACGACGCATGATTGCTTCGCCGGCCAGATCATGTGTCAGCGCAGCCGAGGGGTCGCGTGCCTCGGCAGTTGCGTATTCGGGGTGTGAGCCGACGTCGAGATACAACCGTGAGCCGTTCTCCAAGTAAGTGTTGGTGGAGCGAGAACGTGAGAGTATCGGTGCGAACATCATCATCGCGACTTGGCCGGGATCACAAGGCTGATTCGCCCCGGTCACCGAAACCCCGTATTCGGTTTCGATACCGAAAATGCGATGGAACGAATCGTATTCGGGAGAACGCGAGGTACGATTGCCGGGTCCCTGGTTGCTGCTGTCACGCAGCTGCGGCATCATTCGCCGCCTTTCTGCACGAAGCTCGAAACGTAGGTTTCCGCATCGGTTTCCAGCGTCGAGGAGATGTCGTCGAGGACGGCGTCGAGCGCGTCTTCCTGATCCTGAACCTTGTCGGTTTTCTGACTTTCCTGCTGACCCTGCGATTGAGGTTCTTCGTTACGATGCTGCTGTTGCGCGAACTGCTGTGCCATGTCACTCCTTATGCCAGACGAACTTGCCGATGATGTCGTGAAGGTTGTTGTCCATATGCATGTTTTTCTTTCTTCACTTTAGCGCAAGCGTTATCGAGCATCCCATGTTGTTCGTTGACTGATATTCAGTCTGCGCCTACCGAATTGGAGAGTGTGGGAATCGGATATTTTTATTGCCTCCGTCTTCGATTCCCGATATTTATGGAAACGTTACGATATCCAAGAAAAAAATACCAAAGCCGTCGCTTTATTGGAATGGATAGGCCAAATCGACGAGATACGGCTTGAGCTCGTCGGTTATCGGCCCATTGGTCGCCACGATGTCGTTTTCACTGCGCCAGTGGATGGGATTGCCGTTCCAACGGCTTACCTTGCCCTGTGCCTGACGAACCACGACGGTGCCGGCCGAGACCGCGGGAATGTCCCAGCGGTGCAGGTGGGGCTCGAAATAGGCATCATACGTGCCGTCGGCCACCTTGCACAGGTCGAGAGAAACAGGGCCGATGCGTTTGACATCGGCAGGCTTGCCGGCGATCTCGCTCAAGACGTGGAACGCTCGTTCGGATTCCGCGGGCACATGTGACATGCCGAAACTCACCACGGAGCCGGTCAACGAACTGATGGTTGAGGGAAGTACTTTGCCGCGTTTCTCACCGATCGGCGTGCGACGGATGCGGATGGCGCCTTGCCCGGTGGCGGCCAGATAGGTAAGGCCGAGAGCGGGCGCATGGACGACGCCAAGAATCGGCTGTGCCGAGTTCTCCTCGTTGAATTCGAACAGTGAGACGGTGATGGTCCATTCGCTCATGTTGCGCCGGAAGTTGATGGCCCCGTCAATCGGACCCACGCACCAGAAACGGTCGCCGGGTTTGGCGTTTTCGGGCCTGTCGCGCCACATGCCGTCAAAGGGTTCGAGATAGTTGAGACGGTTTTCGACGAAGGCGATGAGCTTCTTGTCGATGGTGCTCCCCAGCTGTCTGGAAGTCGACGGGATTTCAAGCTCCGCAAAATCCTGCGGATTGATCTGATCCTGAAGTGCGTGCTTGCCGGCATCCTGTGTCACTTGGGCCACTTTGAGCGCCAATGCCCTTGGATTAGTCGTCATATTCTACCTGCCTGTTTTCTTTTTCGCCGTCTATATACTATCCCGTAGGCTTTATAAGCTTCGAAACGCACAGAAACGAGAGAAAAACGCATGAAAAAACCTCCGGTCGAATTTCAATCGGAGGTTTGGAAGATCAAATGATCCTATGATTGTCTCACTTGGAGGCAACGGCCTTCTTGAGGAGGCTGCCAGCGGAGATACGGACACCATAGGATGCCGGAATCTTGATCGTTTCGCCGGTGCGCGGGTTGCGACCGGTGCGGGCGGCGCGACGAACGCGCTCGGCGGAGAAGAGACCGGTGAGCTTCAGGCCTTCGCCGGACTGCATTGCCTCGACGAACACATCCTGGAAGGCGTTGACGGCCGCTTCGGCCTGGGCCTTGGTCAGGTTGGACTTCTGTGCAATCTTCGAAACGAGATCAGACTTGTTGTATGCCATGAAGAATCCTTCTTGATTAGGGGCTTTCTGTTTGATGAAAGCCACGTTTCAGTAGTTCATTTTAGCCCAAAGTCTCGCCAAATACCGCCGATTATGGCAGTTTTTTTGCCGATTTGTAAAGATTTGGGCCTTGTGAGGGTCATTTTTAGTGTATTTCGATGAAACATCATTCCAAATACGCTCCCGACTTTGAATTCCGGCTATATTTCTGGTGTCGGCTGATGTTTCCAAAATGATGGGGAAGTTGCCTGTTCGTAGCGTTAGAGCAGATTGTGATGGTCAAGTCGTTTCATCGCCAGGAAGCCTATCGGAATACGCAGCCAGTAGAAGCCGACACGATAGAGCAAGGTGGCGCTCAATGCGACTGCGGGGGGCACGCCGACGGAGGTGAAGGCGAAGGTCAGCGCGGCCTCCACCGCTCCCAAGCCGCCCGGGGTCGGCATGGCGCTGCCGAGCGTATTGGCCAACAGGAAGACGAAGATGGTCTCCAACGGATTGAACGTTGTACCGAATGCCTTCAGCGCCGCCCAGAAGCCAAGTCCGGTCGCGATGTTCAGCACGAGCGCTCCGACAATACCAACGGCAAGTCTCTGGGGTTGCGTCAGGACTTCGACCAATTGGTGGGCATAGGAACGAAGAATGGGCAGGTATTTGTCGACGATCATGCGTCGGATCGGCGTGATGGCCATGCACAGGCACAGCAGGAGTACGATGGCTCCGATGACCACGACCAGCGTGTTGGTCGGCACCATGCCCGAGAACATGTTGCGTCCGGTGAACAAGCCCATGACCAGTAGCAGGATGATGGTCGTCAGGCCTTGCACCGCCCAGGTCACTGACATGATGGCTGTGGCCGCGGTGTTCTTGTAGCCGTTCTTGCGCAGGAACTGCAGGTTGACGAAAGCCGGGCCCACGCCTGCCGGCATGGAAACCGCGGTGAAACCGGAGGCGGCCTGCGAGCAGAACAGGTCGAAGGGGTGCAGTTTCCCGTGGTCCATGAACGAGCCGAGAGTGATCGACGATCCGACCCAGGCAAGCATCGAGAGCAGGAGACAGACGAGTGCCCAGACGAGATTGGCGTGACGCACCGCGTTGATGACCTCGTTGGGTCTCAACTGGGTGAATATTACGGCGACGGCGATAATGAGCAGCGTGATGGAGAGGAATGATTTGACGTTGAAACGGGCCAGCGTCACCGGTTCGGCGGCTTCGACCTCATCATGGGGGTCGAGCGCATTGAGGCCGTCACGTACTTCGCCCAACAGTTGCTTGCTCCATCCGGCAAGGTTTCTGGTGGCCGAGGGAATGGCGACTTTCTGGATGAAGGGTGCCAAGGAGATAAGCGTCTGTCGATCCCAGACTTTGAGCGCCGATTCGATGGCGAGTTGGGGGTTGCTGAGCGTGGCGAGCAAGACCAGAAGTTGCACCTTGTCCATGGCGATATTGGTGCTGCCACTGGCATAGTCGCCGTTCTGCCAACCGACGATGACATGTTCCCCGTGGATTTCGGCCAGTGTATCTGGTGTAATATGCCGGTGGGTGTAGCCTCGGCTATTGGCCTTGGCGAGATAATCCATGTAATCGACCATCGTCTCTTCGTTGAGGTTGTCGAGATTGCCGGGGCTTGGGCTGTTGGCGACGTCCAGCACGAGCAGAGAGGATTCTTCGCTGTCCATGACCCCGTAAGGATTGAGTGTCGTCAGCCCGCAGGATTTAAGCCCGAGCAGCATCGAGAAATGGTGGTGGATGGCATCGCTTGCCGAACGGTCGCGGCGGATGGCGACCCCGGTGAACCGCAGGCCTTGCCAGAGCTGGTTCAGGTAACCGGCCGCATGGGGCAGGGAATCGAGCACCGAGATGATATAGCGCTCGCCTCGTTCGTCTTTGGCATCGTAGATACGTGAGTTCTCGATAAGGTCGTCGTCAAGCCTGGACTTCAAGGCTCCCGGTTCATTATCGTCTTCGCGCCGATGCAGTTCGGTAAGGCGCAGGCCGATATTACCCACCGCCTGCACGATTCCGGAACCCCAGAGCCCTTGGGTCCTGGTTCCCATCGCAAAGCGCAATATCAGGCCGATGATGCGTCCTACTGCGAAGGAAACGATGGTGCCGGCGACCGAATGCCATGAGACGATGACGAAAACCGCTGCCGCTATAAAAAGCGCGTTCCAGCTCCATTTAACCGAGGAACGGGAACGTTTCGGCCCGGCAACGGTCAGAAACGCGCCGATGCCGGCATAGAAGTCGGGGAGCATCGCCGGCCCGGCGCCTTCGCTGGATCGCACGGCATCCATCAGTGCGGGCACTCCCAAATGGGCCAGTATGAACGACAAGACGAGTATGGAGGTGTATCCGCAAAACAGCGCGACCACCGAAACCGCGGACTGGAACCATTCCCTGTTGATGAGCAGGTGAATCAACACGCTGATGATGATGGCGAAGCTCAGGAATTGCTGAAGAATGGAAACCGGCAGATCCATCAGCCAGGCAAAGGCCTGGCCGGCGGTTTTGGCATCGTGTTCGACGCCGGTGGTGATGCCATGCATATAAGTGGCGAACACAATGACGACGACGGCAAGTACCAACGCTGCGACCGCATGGAGCAGATCGTTGGCGTTGTGGGCTCGTTGCGGGGCGACGTCGTCGATATTGACCTGCGGGCTCGGCTTTGGCTTTTGCGCCTCGGGTAGCGTCGCTTCAACCGTTTCGGTGGCATTGGACGTCTGGTCCATTTCCGAATCGCGGGTTGTCGAAGAAGGTCCCTCCGGTACTGCTGGAGAGGGCGTTTTGTCACTCATTGCCCGTCAAAACCTACCAGTTGCGCGGCCAGGCCGGTGTAGGTCTGCGGGGTGAGCGCCTTCAAGCGGGCCGCCGTCGCTTCATCGAAATCCAAGGAATCGATGAACGTCTCGATGTCGGCTTTGGATATGCTCTTGCCGCGCATCAGCTCCTTGACCTTCTCGTACGGGCGTTCCATGCCTTGTCGTCCGGCGAATTCCTGGGCGCGCATCGCCGTCTGGATGGGCTCGCCCAGCACTTCCCAGTTCTCGTCGAGCTCGCGGGCGATGACGTCGAAGTTCGGATGGATGGATTTCAGCCCTCCGAGCAGGTTGTCGAGCGCGAGCAGCGAATAGCCGAGTGCGGCGCCGATATTGCGCTGGGTGGTGGAATCCGTGAGGTCGCGCTGCCATCGGCTCTCGACCAGCGTGCTGGAAAGCGTGTCGAGGAACGAGCAGGAGAGCTCGAGATTCGCCTCGGCGTTTTCGAAACGAATCGGGTTGACCTTGTGTGGCATGGTCGACGAGCCGGTCGCGCCTTTGACGGGGACCTGGGCAAAGACGCCGCGGGAGATATACATCCAGATGTCCACAGCCAAGTTGTGCAGGATGCGGTCGGTGTGGCTCATGGCGCCATAGAGCTCGGCCTGCCAGTCATGGCTTTCGATCTGGGTGGTCAGCGGGTTCCAGGTCAGGCCCATACGATTGGTGACGAATTCACGCGAGATGGCGATCCAGTCGGCATCGGGGCAGGCCACGGTGTGCGCGCCGAACGTGCCGGTCGCGCCGTTCAGTTTGCCGAGGTATTCCTGATTTTCGATATGCTTCAGCTGACGATTAAGCCGGTGGACGAATACCGCCAACTCCTTGCCGAGCGTCGTGGGGGTGGCCGGCTGACCATGGGTCAGGGCCAGCATCGGCAGATCTTTGAATTCCTCGGCCTTGGAAGCAAGGAAATCCGCCAGCTCGTGTGCCTTGGGCAGCCAGACGAGCGTAACGGCCTTTTTGATGCAACGGGCGTTGGCCAGATTGTTGATGTCTTCGGAAGTACAGGCGAAATGGACCAGTGTTTTCAGATTCGGCAGTTGGGTGCCCGCTCCCAGAACGCTTGATGCCCGGTCGAGCTCATCGTCGATGTAATACTCAACGGCCTTGACATCGTGATGGGTTCTGGCCTCATAGGCCGCATGACGGGCGATGCCTTCGGCACCGAAGTCCTCTGGGATGGAACGCAGATATTTGATTTCCTCGGCCGTAAGCGGCTTGACGCCCTCGAGTACCGGCTTATTGCCATTGCCTTCGAAACCGTTGGCCAGAAGAATCATCCATTCGATCTCGACGGTGATGCGTTCGCGGTTCAAAGCCGGTTCGCTCAAATATTCGACGAGTGGGGCGGTTTGCTTGTGATACCGTCCGTCCAACGAAGTCAACGCGATTGCCGGTGAAATCTGGGTAAGCTGCATAAGCCTTTACCTTAGCGCAACCCGTTGTCTGCAATGCCCATCTTCACCAAGGCTTGACGTTGGTGCCCTCGTCGCTCTTTGTGGGAGTCTTCTTGTCGCCGTTTACCGCGCCATTGGGCTGGTTGGCCTTAAGGGTCTCCTCAACCTGCTTTCGCTGTTCGTCGGTCAATCCTTGGTTGTTGCCGTTGCCGGAATTCGAGGATTTCGAACCTTTGCCCTTGGTCCCTTTGCCGCCGGTCCCGTTTCCATTACCTTCGCTGCTGGCTATTTTGCGTTTTGTCGAGGTCGTAAGTTTGCCGGAAATGTCGCTGTTGACGTTGATGAGTTCTTTCGTGTTAGGCGCCAGCAGAATACCCATGCGCCGGGCCTGGTCGAATTGGGCATTGGCCTGGTCAAGCTGGGCCTTGAGACGTTGGGGATCGGCATCCGGTTTCTTGGAATATTCGACGCTGGCATTGAGTGATGCCGTGGCTTGGTTATAGGTATCGATGGCCGTCATGTTTGCCAGAAGCACCCCTGCGATGATAAGGAAGATGACCGCCAATACCCCCATGGCGATTCTTACTGGCAACGAAACCATTGCCTGCCGTTTCCCGCTGTTGGCTTGTGAACGTTTTGGAGGGTTCGTTTTGCCCTGCTTACCGGCTTTTTTGGACGTTTTTGCAGGAGCTGCGGGTGGCAGGGGAGCGCTCAAGGTCTTGTTCCTGTTCTTCTTCACAGCAGCCTCCTTGAATTCGCCAGCCAGCTGCCCATTTCCATGGCCAGCAGTATGGCCAGTGCTATGGAGAACGGCCAGACCACCGGCATCACGCGTTCGCGTCGTTTGGGGGTCTCCACGGTTCTGAAATGCTTGGAAATCGAGGTTACGGACGTCTTGTCGAGCGTGTGCGTGCTGTCGAGCACAATACATTTCCCGCTCATTTCGTCGGCGATGGCGTTCAGGTTTTTCTTATCCATCTTCGATATTCCAGGCTGTCCTGTAGCAGGGTCTTTCAACCAGTCCTGACCACTGGCGCTGGGCTGGTCGCTCGGCGAATCGCTGGGACCTGCCTTGATTTCAGGAATCTGCCCGCCTTGAACGCTGCCGACACCGATGGTGAAGGCGTCGTCAAGGTATTGGCGCAGGGAAGAGAACGTGCGGCGTGGCTTTGCCGAAGTCTGCTCCCCGTCCGATATGTAATACATAACGATTTTATCATGTGGATGCGCGGCGCGCATTTGTTTGAGCGTCACCAGCAACGGGTCGATGGGGGCATCCAGATTCGACCCGGCAGATACCGCTGTCGGCTCAGTCGTGAGGCCCGAGGCCCAGTTGCGAATGGCACCGATATCGGGCGTCAGCGGCACGTCCAACGTCGCGTTTGCGCCGAAATGCACGGCCGCGAAGCTTGAATTGTCGTAGATGCCGGTCAGATCATCAATGGCTTTCTTGGCTGCATCCAGTCTGGTCATCGTCTTGGTCGAGCCATATTGGGCATCGTTCACGGCCATGGAGCCGGTCACATCGGTGGCGATGACGACGTCGGTGGTGTTCACGGCCCTGCTCGTCGTGCTGGCGATGGTCGAGGGAGTCAATGCCAGAATCGCGATGATGACACAGATGGCGCAACGACGGATGCAGGCCCACAGGGTTTCGTCGCTTTCGCCTTTTCTGCGTCTGTGGACGATCACGATGGCGATGGTGAAACCGATCATGATGATCGCGATGGCGATACCGGCAGGCCATCCCAGCGCAGGGCTGAACCGCAGGGTCTTAAGGTTCTCGAGGTTCATCGTTTGAGCCTCCAAGCAAGGCTGATCCAGAGCGCCACCAGAAGCGCCAATGCCAATGTCCACCAGCCCGGAGCATCCACCAAAGCGGCCTTACGGACCTTCTCTTCGTCGCGGTTCTTCCGTTTTTCGATCGTCTGGACGAGGCTTTCTATGGGCTTGCCGGAATGAACGGAGAAATACGAACCGCCGTGGGAGGTAATATCGCGTTGCATTTCAATGGTCGAAGCGTCGTTCTCGCTGCTTGCAGGGCCCGCGTACAATCCGTCGACCACTATGCCTGCCTTATGGGTTAGATCCAAGGCCGAACTCAACGTATAAGTCGATTTGCCGGAGAAATTATCGGTCGCCAGCACAATCGAGGTTTTGTCGGCCCCGTCTTGAGAACGCTTCGTCTTGCCGTAGGTGAAGCCGGGGAGCATCGCGGCGCAGCTGACCAGTCCGTCACCGATCAGGCTGGTCTGGTCCTTGCGGTTCTGGGTGCCGTCGATGAGGTCGGAGAATTTTTGCAGCGTGCGTGGGTCGGTTTTGTCGATTTTGTCCTGCGAGGAAATGCTTGCCAGGATGTCGCTGGCGTTCTGCAGCTGTCCCGAGGCCAATTGGTAATCGTCGGTCAACGGGAAAAGCGTGCGGGAGGTCGAGTTGAACAAGCTCAGGCCGATGCGTTCGCCTTTGAAATTGGAAATGAGCCGTTGATAGGATGCGAGGACCTCATGGTCATAGGAAAGCATCGAGGGGGATACGTCCAGACACAGAACGATATCGCGGCTGCTTGCCCTTTCATCGGCCTCGTCGACCATGGAAGGCCTTGAGACGCTCACCAAAGAGACTAGAAGCGAAACGGCCAAAACCACCACGGCAAGACGTCCCAACATGCGCCACTGCCGGAAGCGTTCGCTCACATGTTCGGTATTGAGATCCTCGCCGAGATCGAAGACCGGAATTTGCGGCGTTTTGCTCTGTTGCCGTGAAGAGGCCAACAGCCAGGCTGCAATAAGGACGATTGCGGCGACGAGCCCTATTGCGCCGGCCCAAGGCCAATGCCATTCGAGGTTCATTTCCGCCACCTTTCAATCAGGTTGGAGACCCATTCGGCGGCCTGCTCCACGCTGGTGGCGCGGGCCTGCGCGTGGCGTTCCACATCGGCGAATTCAGGTGGATAGAGGGCGGTGATTGTCTGCCGCAGAAGTTTCATTCCTGGGTCGGATGAGGCGGAGACGGGAAGATGATTGATGTCCGCAAGGGTGTAGGAACTCATGTCTTTGTTGGTTTTGGCTCCTGCAAAATCGCGTGCCACCGCTGCCAGGTCGCGCAGGGCGGCATCCCTGGTCAGTTCGCCTTGTGTATGACGTTTTACGATATCGTTGATTCGCGCACGCCACGCTGTTTTGTCGTTTTGTGCACCATGGGCTCCGTGGATTTTGGTCGATATCTGCTTTTTGGGTCTTGAAAGCAGCAATATCGCAATGACCAGGATGACGGCGGCCGCGAGAAAAACGATGAAGCCGATGATAAGAGCAGTCGGCATGGCAATAAGGCCTTCGGGCTTGTATTCGGCCATTTCGCTGTTCGCTTGCAGCAGATGCATCGATAAAATCATGCCATCCCTCCTGCAATGGTGGAGGGAGCCCTGAAAGAGGTGAAAGAAGTCTGTTTTAAGGTCACACTGACCAGATGGATGAATTGGGAGAACATGTCTTCGCTGGATGTCGCGCGTATCAGTGTCGTGCCGTCGGCTTTGAGATGTTCCTGCAATTGGGCGGTCAGATAGCGCCGATGTGTATCCACGGCGTTTGCCGATTGCTCGCTGATCAGAAATGCGGGGATCCGCCGTCCGTTGATCCCATCGGTAATCTGACCGAACGAAACCTTTCTGAAGGGATTCAAAGTAGCCACATCAATGAGCGTCAGCGGATGCATCGCGGCAATGAGGCGCAGAGAATGCAGGTGAACCTGACTCAAGGCATGTTCGTCGGTGGCGATAACCACGAGTGAACCTTTGTCGTTCAGTGTTCGGGCATAGGCGAGCAACGCCTCGAAATTACGGGGAGGGCGAGCCTGGCCGCCTGCTCCATTGTCGATGGCTTGCTCGAATTGGGCCAATCCGCCTTTGAACGGCTTACGGATGATGTTCCTGCTGTCCGCAAACACCAATGAGATTCTGTCGTGGCGACGGGCGCTCAAGGCCGCGAACATGCACATGGCATTGCCTGCGACTTCCGTTGCGGTTTCGCCCGAAGAGGTCCGGCCTTCCATCTCGATGCCGTTGTCAAGCAGCAGATGCACTCGAGACGTCACCAGCCGCTCGCGGTCGATGACCATGGGGTGGCCGAGCTTGGCGCTGGCCTTCCAATCGATAAGCCTCGCCTCGTCCTCAAAGGTGTAGTCCCTGGTGGACATCGGGTCGTTGTTGCCGCCGAGCCGTGACGACGAGTGCTCGCCCTCGAGCACTCCCAAGGCGCGGCGTACCGTCGGCAGAGTCAGCGTCGAGGAAAGCGTTTCGATTTTCCTGCGCACTTTTCTCGCCTCCGGAGAGGTCTGACGTGGGGCGGAACTCATGGAACGGGCACCGTTTCGACGATGGAATCGATGATTTGGTCGGTGCTGGTTCCTTCGGCCTGGGCTTCGAAAGTCAGGAGGATTCGATGACGCATGATTTCGTGCACGAACTTCTTGACGTCTTCGGGAATCACATAGTCACGACCGTTCAAAAGAGCCTGCGCTTGTCCGATGCGGACCAGCGAGATGGAGGCGCGGGGGCTTGCGCCCAGACGCACTTTGGCCGCAAGGTTCTTGATGGGATGGCTGCCGGCGCCTCGAGAAGTGGCGACCAGATCGACCGCATAATTCATGATGGCTTCCGAAACGTGGACACGTCTTGCGGCCGCGCGTAGGAAATCAACGTCGGCGATGCTCAAAGCGTTCTGAGCCGGGGCAGTCGGGTCCACCACGTCGGTTCCGCGCTGGGTGAGCATCGAAAGCATACGAGTTTCGTCGGCGGCGCTGGGATAGGTCATGACGGCCTTCATCATGAAACGATCCATCTGCGCCTCGGGGAGGGTGAAGGTGCCTTCCTCCTCGATAGGGTTCTCCGTGGCGATGACCATGAACGGCTTGGGCAAGGCGATGCGCTTGCCGCCGATGGTGGTGGCGCCTTCGGCCATGGCTTCGAGCATGGCCGACTGGGTCTTGGCGTTGGAACGGTTGATTTCGTCAAGTAGCACGAAATTGGCGTGGATCGGGCCAATCTGAGTGGAGAACTGCTGTGTGGAGAAATCGAAGATCTGGGTGCCCACGAGGTCGGAAGGCATCAGGTCGGGCGTGCACTGCACGCGGCGGAAGGTGCCGGAGACCGAAGTCGCGAGTGTCTGGGCCGCGGTGGTCTTGGCAAGGCCGGGCACCGACTCGATCAGGATATGACCTCCGGCGATCATCGTGGTGATCAACGCTTCACGGAGGTTTTCCTGACCGATGAGCGTCTGGGCGAAACGCATGCGGATGCGGTCGGCGAGCTGCTTGGCACGGGTGCCTTCGCTGACCCCGGTGCTTGGTGCGGTGGGGGCGGGGATGGGTGCGGCTGTCGGTTGTTCGGCAGACTGTGACGAATGTGGATGAGGAGGGAAAATTGGCATGACGCTTCAATTCTGGATTCGGATGTTTATTGCTCTGTTTGAGGCATTGTAGCGGATGGTAGAGTCGAGGCCGATGTGAGGTCCCAATTGATTGGTGTGGTTCCCATCTGTTGTAATGCCGCGTTGGCTCGGGAGAACGGACGTGACCCGAAGAATCCCCTTGAAGCCGACAGTGGGCTCGGATGCGGGGATTTGATGATAAAGGCGTTGGTCAGAAGCGGCTCGAGGTTCTGTGCGTTACGCCCCCAGAGAATGGCGACCAAGGGTTTCGGATTGCCGTTTTCGTCTTTACGCGAGTTCAAAGCGGTGATGGCAGCGTCCGTGATTTTCTCCCAACCTTTTCCCTGGTGGCTGTTGGGACGACCCACGCCTACCGTCAGGCAGCGGTTCAGGAGCATGACCCCTTGGCTGCACCAAGGCGTGAGATCACCGTTCTGCGGGATCGGCAGGCCGAGGTCCTCGTGCATTTCCTTATAGATGTTCTGCAGGCTTTTGGGCACGGGACGCACGTCGGGGGCCACGCAGAAGCTCAATCCGACAGGATGGCCGGGGGTGGGGTAGGGGTCCTGCCCCACGATCAGTACCTTGATGGAATCGAACGGTATCGTGAACGCCCGGAGGATATTGCGACTCGCCGGCAGATAACGGCGTCCGGCCCTATGTTCGCCACGCAGAAAGTCTCCCATACGATGGATATCCGGTTCCACGTCGGCCAAGGCTTGGGCCCAGCCGGCTTCAACCAGCTCGGAAAGTGGTTTGATATGCGTTTCGCTCATGGCATTTACCATAGGATCGGGTCGGTATGTTTATTTTTGAGAATTTTCAACAAAGATTAAGTTTTGACGGTGGAGGACGCTATAGTTAAGATCAATTGTTTGTAGTGGAACACACAGAGGAGCATTATGACGCGCGATGACCGGGGTAACTATGAGTCTTATCAGAAGGACGCGTTCGACAACCCACCAAAGGGACCTATAGGCGTCCATCGTGGCAATACTTCATTGCTTTCTCGCTCGATTCCTTATGTCATTGTCATTATCGTGGCTGTCTTGGCGGGGCTTTTGGTCTGGGGCTTCTATTCCGGCGAGCTGCAAAAAACCTTTACCGGGCACAGCCAAAGTCAGTCTCAGACCGTAAGCGCTCCCAAGACCGAGAAGAAGAAGGTTGTCAAAGAGGATACGAATACCAAGTCCGACACCGACGCCTCCACGAATAAGCAGCAGACGACCCCTCAGCCCACCCAGCAGGTGAACAAGCAGACCGCTGTCGAGGTCATCAATGCCACCAATACAAGCGGTTATGCCGCCAAGAAGAAGGCCGTGCTTGATCAGGCCGGTTACACTCAGGTGACTGCCGGAAATGCGTCTGGCGACCTTCCTTCTTCCACCGTTGTGTGGTACCAGAACGATACAGACAAAGCCACGGCGCAAGATGTCGCCAATACCTTGGGTATTCAGGCAATCGAACAGCACAACGGCATCCCTCAGGCGATTGTTGTGATGCTTCTTAACTGATTCGGTTATTTTGATGTCATTGAGTATTAAAAGATGATATTTTGATCGAATAACTGTCGTTTCGTGTCTTTATTGTTCATTTTCTCGGCGTGTTGCGTGTTTTTGACTGGGGTTCTGTCTATAGTAAAAACATGTTGCGTGATTTGGTATTCGGAATCAGCCGGGTACCTCATATTGTTTTCGCACGACTACTCGGATGTGAGAATGGTTATTATGGCACAAGGTACCGTGAAGTTCTTCAATGCTGGCAAGGGTTACGGATTCATCAGCCCCGATGACGGGAGCGAAGATGTCTTCGTTCACTATTCTGCTATTCAAAGCGATGGCTTCAAGAAGCTTGACGACGGCGATAAGGTGGAATACGAGTTTGAGCATGGCCCGAAGGGTCTGCAGGCGACAAGTGTCACCAAGCTCTGAAAAGCTAGTTAACAACTACATTTAGTGTAGGGTCCGGTTCTTAGGAATCGGGCCCTACTTTTTCATGCCAACAGCGCAATTTCATCAATTTTGGCACTCGACGAGTGGGAGTGCTAATCTTGCTATTAGCACTCGAAGCCTGAGAGTGATAATCGGCAGCTGACGGTTGGTTATCCGCTTCAAGAATTTCGGGTGAGTCAATATAAGTTGTGTAGCCAATTGTGGAGGAAACAATGGCAAAGATGATTGCGTACGACGAGGAAGCTCGTCAAGGAATGCTCGCGGGTCTTGATGAACTCGCCAATACAGTCAAGGTCACGCTGGGCCCCAAGGGTCGCAACGTCGTGCTCGACAAGAGCTACGGCGCTCCGACCATCACCAATGATGGCGTTTCGATCGCCAAGGAAATCGATCTTGAGGATCCTTACGCACGTATCGGTGCGGAACTGGTCAAGGAAGTCGCCAAGAAGACCGATGATGTCGCAGGCGACGGCACCACCACCGCGACCGTGCTCGCACAGTCGCTCGTGCATGAAGGCCTGAAGAACGTGGTCGCCGGATCGAACCCGGTGGCCCTGCGTCGCGGCATCGAAAAGGCTTCGGACGCCGTGGTCAAGGAACTGGTCTCCGTGGCCAAGGACGTGGAGACCAAGGAGCAGATCGCCGCCACCGCAACGATTTCCGCCGGCGATCCCGAAATCGGCGAGAAGATTGCCGAAGCGCTCGACAAGGTCGGCCAGGATGGCGTCGTGACCGTCGAAGACAACAACCGCTTTGGTCTCGATCTCGACTTCACCGAGGGCATGCGTTTCGACAAAGGCTATATCTCCCCGTACTTCGTCACCAACAATGACGAGCAGACCGCGGTTCTCGACAACCCGTACATCCTGCTTACCAGCGGCAAGCTCTCCAGCCAGGAGGATGTTGTCCACATCGCCGAGCTCGTCATGAAGAGCGGCAAGCCGCTGCTCATCATCGCCGAGGATGTCGACGGCGAGGCGCTGCCGACCCTCATCCTGAACAAGATTCGTGGCACCTTCAATTCCTGCGCCGTCAAGGCCCCTGGCTTCGGCGACCGCCGCAAGGCCATGCTGCAGGATATCGCCATCCTCACCGGCGCACAGGTCGTTTCCGACGATCTGGGCCTGAAGCTCAACTCCATCGATATGTCCGTGCTGGGCCAGGCCAAGAAGGTCATCGTCTCCAAGGACGAGACCACCATCGTCTCCGGTGCAGGCTCCAAGGAAGACGTCGAGGCTCGCGTCTCCCAGATTCGTGCCGAGATCGAGAACACCGATTCCGACTATGACCGCGAGAAGCTGCAGGAGCGTCTCGCCAAGCTCGCCGGTGGCGTGGCCGTCATCAAGGTCGGCGCCGCTACCGAGGTCGAAGCTAAGGAACGCAAGCACCGCATCGAGGATGCCGTTCGCAACGCCAAGGCTGCCATCGAAGAGGGCCTGCTGCCCGGCGGTGGCGTCGCGCTCGTCCAGGCTGCCAAGAAGGCCGAGGAATCCGCTGACGTCAAGGCTCTGACCGATGAAGAGGCCACCGGTGCCGCCATCGTCTTCCGCGCCATCGAAGCCCCGATCAAGCAGATTGCCGAGAACTCCGGTGTCTCCGGTGACGTCGTCTTGAACAAGGTGCGCGAGCTGCCCGAAGGCCAAGGTTTCAACGCCGCGACCAACAAGTATGAGGACCTGCTCGAGGCCGGTGTGGCCGACCCGCTCAAGGTCACCCGTTCCGCCCTGCAGAACGCCGCTTCCATCGCAGGCCTGTTCCTGACCACCGAAGCTGTGGTGGCCAACAAGCCGGAACCGAAGCCGGCTCCTGCTGCAGGTCAGGGCGCCGACATGGGCTACTGATCCAAGCCTGATTCCTCAAGCTTGAAGGCTGCAGAGAATCGTTAGGATTTTTAAAGCGCTGGTGTCTCATTTTTGAGGTACCGGCGCTTTTGTTGTGTCGGTAGCGGACTTGAGGGTTCATTGGTGAACCTGTTCGCTAGAGTGGTTGATATGTCAGCCAGTATTTTGCGTCCTACAGATACCGTCGAAAGCTCACGAGGCTTTAACTGGGGCCTTGTCGGGCACCAGCAACAATCACGACGCGGTTTCCACCGTGTCTTGGAATTGATTCTTTCCTTCCTTGTCACGGCGATCGCGGCGTCCCTTGTCTTCGTTTTTGCTGCTCCGGCTCAGGCGGCGGGCCAGTCGATGGGGCAAATCAGTGCTGATGTGACTGATCCCCAGAATCTTCTTGGAGGCAATGTCTCGCACGTCAATGACGAAATAGCTTCGACAAAACAGGAAACGGGAGTCACGGTACGGCTTTTGTATTTGGCTAATTTCAGCGGTACGAAAGATCCTGACAAGTGGGCGGGGGAGAGCCTGCAATCAACCAAGCCTCCAGCCAACACCGTTCTTCTTGCCGTCGCCTCGAATGACGGCAGATTGGTGGTTGCCGTCTCGAACAATTCCGACAACTGGCTCAAAGACAAAGATCATGTCTCCCAGCTTTCCCAAGCGGCGCTTGGACCCATCCAAAAGGGCGACAATCCCGATTGGTCCGGTTCGGCGTGTGCCATGATGGATGAAATCAAGGTGCTGCACCAACAGGAAGCTTCCAAAAAGCCGAAGATGATCATTGCGGTTTCCATTGCGGTAGTGGTGGTGCTCATGGTCATAGCCGCAGTCATTCTGCTACGCCGACGCAAGGGCTCGAAAAAGAAAGTCCCCGAATCGGCCGATGGCAACGGCCAGCGCACAGGTGAAAACGCAGGAACAGGTCAAACGGACATTTCCGCCCCCACGCGGCCCGCAGAGCCCATAAAGCCCAAGGCCAAAGGGCCACGGCACCGCAAGAAAAAATAAAAGATTGTCGGCCTTGCGATCAGACTATTCACTACATTTACGAAATGATATTTTCTCTGGCATTTAGCTGAGTGGTAAATCATTCAATTTGTGCAGGAACCATTCAGGAAACATACAGACAGGTGAGTAATCCTTTAGTGTATGAGCAAACAAATAGAAGCGTCGATCGTGGTGGTGGATGACGAACCGTCAATCCGCGATCTGCTGGTCGCATCCCTGCACTTTTCCGGTTTCGAGGTGGCTACGGCCGCTTCTGGAACCGAAGCCATCGAGGTCATTGAGAAGACCCAGCCTGACCTCATTGTCCTCGATGTGATGTTGCCTGACATCGACGGGTTCACCGTGACCCGCCGCATCCGACAGGAAGGCATCGACGCGCCGGTTCTCTTCCTGACCGCTCGCGACGATACCCAAGACAAGATCATGGGGCTTACGGTCGGGGGAGACGATTACGTCACCAAGCCGTTCAGCCTGGAAGAGGTGGTCGCCCGTATTCGTGCCATCCTGCGACGTACGCATGGGCAGGTGGAGGATGACCCGGTCATCTGCGTCGGCGATCTTGAAATCAACGAGGACTCCCACGACGTCTCCCGTGCCGGACAGACCATCGACCTGAGCCCCACGGAATACAAGCTGTTGCGTTACCTGATGGACAATGAGGGCAGAGTGCTTTCCAAGGCGCAGATTCTGGATCACGTCTGGCAGTATGACTGGGGTGGGGACGCAGCCATCGTGGAATCCTACATTTCCTATCTGCGCAAGAAGGTCGACGGCGTGGTGGTCACAGACCCAGACGGCACCAAGCACAAGGTCGTTCCGTTGATCGAAACCAAACGCGGCATCGGCTATATGATTCGTGAACCCAAGGACCAGTAATCTCCATGATGAACGCACAGGCATCGGCCGAGCCGGAGGACAACGCAAACGTCAGAACGGAGGACTCTGCGCCGAAGGACGCAACCAAAGGGCAAACCGGCGCGGAGAACAAAAGCAGCAAACCGGCAAAAGGCGATAAACCGTCCAGATTCCCGGCTTTCGCCCGCATGCGCAAACGCTGGCTTTCTCGCCTCGACGCCGTCCCGCTTTCCACCAAACTCGTTGCCTGTACACTTGTTTTGCTCATGGTTGGTACCTTCGGCATCTCATTGACCATTCGGCAATTGGTCAGCGGCTATCTTGTTCAAAAGACCGACACCCAATTGCGTGACCAGGCCCAGCTGGTATACAGCAACGTTGACCTGTTGAGCAGTAAGAACGAAAACGAGAACGTCGGGCCCAACGAATATTTCATGCAGCTGCGCGATACGCACAACAACATCGTGAGTACCCCGCTGGTTCCCGTCCTTCGCAACAGCGTCGTTTCCGAACCTGTATTGCCTTCCAACGGCTCCATGGGCGACGTCCAATTCGACAAGCCCTTCACGGCGTCGGCCAAAGTCCGTGAGCTCAGCCCGTCCGTGAAAGCGGACAAACGTACCATGCAAGTGGCGCAGGCCCCTTGGCGCGTGCTTGCGCTGGAAGGGCGGGAGCGCGGGCCGGACGGCACCAGTGTGCTGAAAATGACGGTATATATCGGTGTGTCGATGGCCGATCAGATCGACATCATCTCTACCCTGACCCAATACTCGATTTTTGTGAGCATCATCATCGTCCTGCTTGGTGCGGTTGTGGCCACGCTGATTATCCAGCGAACGTTGTTGCCGTTGAAACGCATCGAGAAGACTGCCGCCAAGATCGCCGCGGGCGACCTGAGTCAGCGTGTTCCGACCGCTCCCGAAAACACCGAGGTCGGTTCGCTTGCCGCATCGCTCAACGCCATGCTGGCGCGCATTGAATCAAGCTTCCGCGAGCAGCAGGAAACCACGGACAAGATGAAGCAGTTCGTCTCCGATGCCAGCCACGAGCTACGCACACCGTTGGCTACGATTCATGGCTATTCCGAGCTCTACCATATGCAACGTGACTTGCCGGGAGCGCTGGAACGCGCAGACGAGTCCATCGACCATATCGAGGCCTCAAGCCAGCGTATGACGGTGCTCGTCGAGGATCTGCTTTCCCTGGCGCGTCTCGACGAAGGCCGTGGCATCGATATGACCCAGCAGGTCAATCTGAGCCAGCAATTGAAGGACGCCGTCGACGATTTGCACGCTTTGGATACCGACCGCGCGATTCGGCGCGGAAGGCTCGAACTCAATGCCAAGGACGGCAACAAACCGGCGCATCTGGTATTCCGGGAGGGCGAATTCCCGGATGTCACGCTGACTGGCGACGGGTCAAGGCTCCGTCAGGTCATCACCAACATCGTCGGTAACATCCATCGCTACACGCCTTCGGATTCCCCAGTTGAGGTGGGTCTGGCCGTCCTTCCTGCCTCCATAAGCCCGGAATCGTTGCAGCGCATGCCTTCCAACCCCCAATCGCTTCGCTACTTCCTCGAGGCCGTGGAAGTCGGACAATCCATGCAAATGGGCATGAACTATGCCGTATTCAGTTTCATGGACCACGGACCGGGGGTGCCAGCGGACCGCCAATCCCAGATTTTCGAACGGTTCTATACCGCCGATCCTTCGCGCGCACGGCAAAAGGGCGGTACGGGACTTGGCATGTCCATCGCCCAGTCCGTTGTCCGTGCCCATCACGGTTTCATTGACGCGACCACAACCACGAATGGCGGAGGCCTGACCCTGACCGTGATCCTTCCACTAGGTCCGGTAGAGACCTATGCTCCTGCCGTTTCGGAAAAGTCACAAGACAATAAAAACGACAAATCCGGCAAACAGGCGAAGCAGGGAAGAGCGACAAAGCAGATCAGACAAGGTAAACGCCAAGGCAAGTGGTCATGTCGCGATAAGAATAAGACAAACCGATAGTTTCGCGGTTTGCGTAGCGGTTACGATAGACTGGTATCAGATTCAAGAAAACGGAATGGAAGTGCCATTCCGTTGGTAATTTCAGGTGAACGAGGTGTGTCATGCCCAGCGGGAAAGTGCGTTGGTTCGATGCTAAGAGGGGTTACGGTTTTATCACCGACGAGGAAGGCAACGATGTGTTTCTGCCTGCGGCTGCATTGTCAACAGGCACGTCGACCCTGCGCAAGGGCGCCAAAGTCGAGTTCTCACTGGTCGACGGCCGCAAGGGGCCGCAAGCCATGGATCTGCATGTTTTGGGGCCTGCGCCTTCGGTGGTGCGCGCCACCAGACCCAAGCCCGATGACATGGCGGCCATTGTCGAAGATCTGATCAAATTGCTTGATCAGGCCGGCAACTCGTTGAGGCGCCATCGTTATCCAAATACTGGTGAAAGCCGCAAATTGGCGACGTTGCTGCGGGCCGTTGCCGACGATTTCGATGTCGAGGACTGAAAAGAAAACGGAAAGCGAAATGGCAGAAGACAGTATGGCGGAAACGACGGCGGATACGATTGCGGAGACAAGCGGGCGTTCTGACGAAGAGGCAAAGCTTGACCCCCGCGCCTTGGCGAAATCGGTAGTGCTTTCTGTGGCCGATGAACCGGAAGAGGTCGGGGATTTCGTGCAAAGCATTGATTTGGGCGACGATGTCAGCGATTTTCGTTTCGTCTGCCATCGAAAAGGGTATGAGGGCTGGCAGTGGGCCGTGACGCTTTATCATGACGTCGAACTCGATTCGTGGAGTGTCAACGAATCCACGCTGGTTCCCACCAAGGATTCGCTGTTGGCGCCGGCTTGGATTCCGTGGAAGGACAGGCTTGAAGCCGCCGATCTTTCAGTGACGGATTCTTTGGGCACCGACCCGGACGACCCTCGTATGGAAGACGGGTTCCGCAAAACCGAAGTCGCCGAGGAAGACTCGGTGAGCGTCGCCGAAACAGGCCAATCCGATTCTTCTGTTGCCGGGCAAAGCTCAGATGATGGCGACGGAGAGACAGAAGCTGAAGTATCGGTTTCGACTCAGATTGATGAGTCAACGACGCCCGACGGTGAAGCAGCAGCCAATGGTGCAGCGAAAGTCGACGCGGATATCGACCCTGAGACAGGGCTGAGCCACGAACTTGAGGACACGGTCGAGGAATTCGGTCTATCGCGTCGGCACGTGATGAGTGAGCTGGGGCGCTCGCAGACGGCAAAGCGTTGGTACGACGGTCAGCACGGCCCGAAATCGCTTTCCACCAAGACCGCGGATGGCAACCTCTGCTCAACGTGTGCCTTCTTCATTGGACTCAAGGGTGACCTTGACACCATGTTTGGTGTGTGTGCGAATCGCTGGAGCCCGGATGATGGGCGTGTGGTCTCGTTGGATCACGGTTGCGGGGAACATTCAGAAATCCAGCAGCCTGAGCCTTCGCACTTGTGGGTGCAGTCCAAGCCGGCATTCGACGATCTGCATATCGATATCATTGCACAGGCTCCGCGTGAGGAACGCGGCCAGGTGGAACTCATCGAATCGATCGACGAGGATGACGACGCTGAGGATACGGAATCGGAGGAATCCGATGAGGATGAAGTTGATGATACCGATGACGAGACCGCGACCGAAAACGATATCGCCGAACACGCCGTTCCCGGTTCGTTGGATGATGACGATGACGAAAGCGACGATGACGACGAGGATGAAACGATAGGCAAGGGCACGGTAGGCAGCGCCGTTACCGCCGATGTGGCTGTTGAATCCACCATTGACCTGAGTGAAGACGATGATGATTCAGAAGATTCAGATGATGATGACGATTCCGACGATTCGGATGGTAAAGTGACAGACGATGACTCCGATGACTCAGACGATGCAGGCGATTCTGATTCGAATGAAGAAGCAGATGATTCAGCGGAAGATGAATCGGGAAATGACGATTTGAACGATACGGATGATACTGAACCTCAAGATCCTGACGATTCTGTATGTAGCGAAACTGATGAATCTACTGACGACTCCACGATTACAGCAACTAACTCAGAGGAAAACTCGGACGAGGAAAACGCAGACGATAACGCTTGATTACGCAATTGTGGACGAAATCGCCGTCAACGAGCGGATTTTAGCCGTTTTTGTCACCTTTGTTGCGTTCTCAGCGCAATCGTAACGTCACGCGAAATAAACGTCACCATAAATCGGTAGAGTTAAATGGATTATCAACAGTGGAAGGACAAGTATGTTCGAACGGTTTACTGACCGTGCCAGGCGCGTGATTGTACTGGCGCAGGAAGAAGCCAAAGCCCTCCAGCACAACTATATCGGCACCGAACATCTGCTGCTCGGCCTGATTCGTGAAGGCGAAGGCATTGCGGCCAAGGCGCTGGCCGCCAAGGGCGTTACTTTGGAAGACACCCGCAAGCAGGTGGAGGAAATGATCGGCAAGGGCAACGCCGCGCCGAATGGTCATATTCCGTTTACGCCACATGCCAAGCAGGTTTTGGAACTGAGCCTGCGTGAGGCGCTGCAATTGGGGCATAGCTATATCGGCACCGAGCACATCCTGCTCGGCCTCATCCGCGAGGGCGAAGGCGTGGGCACTCAGGTGCTCATCAAGATGGATGTCGATTTGGGAGAGCTTCGCAGCTCCACCATCGACCTTATTCGTGGCAACTCCGGCGGTGCCGAGGGCGAAGGCAAAGGCGACCTTGCCAACGCAGGTGGTGTGGAAGACAAGAGTCGTAAGACCGGCTCCGCCATTCTCGACCAGTTCGGCCGCAACCTTACCGCGGAAGCCGCGGAAGGCAAGCTCGACCCGGTTATCGGGCGTGCCAAGGAGATCGAGCGCGTCATGGTCGTGCTCTCAAGGCGCACCAAGAACAACCCGGTGCTGATTGGCGAACCTGGCGTCGGCAAGACCGCTGTCGTCGAAGGCTTGGCGCAGAAGATTCGTGCTGGTGACGTTCCTGAGACGTTGAAGGGCAAGCAGGTCTACTCCCTTGATCTCGCCTCCATGGTGGCAGGTTCGCGTTACCGTGGCGATTTCGAGGAACGCTTGAAGAAGGTCTTGAAGGAAATCAAGACCCGTGGCGACATCGTCCTCTTCATCGACGAGATTCATACCATCGTCGGCGCAGGTTCCGCGGACGGCGCTCTGGGCGCCTCCGACATCCTGAAGCCGATGCTGGCTCGCGGCGAGCTCCAGACCATCGGTGCCACCACAACGGACGAATACCGCAAGTACATCGAGAAGGATGCGGCGCTCGAACGTCGTTTCCAGCCCATCCAGGTCGACGAGCCGTCCATAGCGGACACCATCGAGATTCTTAAAGGTCTGCGCAGCCGCTACGAGAACCATCACAAGGTGACCATCACCGATGGTGCTCTCCAGGCCGCCGCCGAGCTCTCGTCCCGTTACATTCAGGACCGCAACCTGCCCGACAAGGCCATCGACCTTATCGATGAGGCGGGCGCACGTCTGCGTATCAAGCGTCTCACCGCGCCGCCGGAGTTGAAGGAACTTGACGGCAAGATCGCCAAGATCTCCGACGAGAAGGACAAGGCCATCAAGGGCCAGGACTTCGAGAAGGCCGCCGAGCTGCGCGATCAGGAAGACAACCTGCAGGCCGAGCGCAAGGAGAAGGAAAAGACCTGGCGCGAGGGCGGCAGCGACGTCAAGATGGTTGTTGACGAAGAAGTGATCGCCGAGGTCGTCTCCTCGACCACCGGCATTCCGGTCTTCAAGCTCACGCAGGCCGAATCCAAGAAGCTCCTCAATATGGAGTCCGAGCTGCACAAGCGCATCATCGGCCAGGACGAGGCGGTTTCCGCCCTTGCCCGTTCGATTCGACGCACGCGTGTCGGCCTGAAGGACCCGAAGCGCCCCGCAGGCTCGTTCATCTTCGCAGGCCCCACCGGCGTCGGCAAGACCGAGCTGGCCAAGGCGTTGGCACAGTTCCTCTTCGACGATGAGGACGCGCTGATTCGCGTCGATATGTCCGAGTTCTCCGAAAAGTACGCCGCGTCGCGCCTCTTCGGTGCGCCTCCGGGGTACGTCGGCTACGAAGAGGGCGGCGAGCTCACCGAAAAGGTGCGTCGCAAGCCGTTCTCCGTCGTGCTTTTCGACGAGATCGAGAAGGCCCACCCCGACATCTTCAACACCCTGTTGCAGGTGCTTGACGACGGTCATCTGACCGACGGCCAGGGACGCAAGGTGGACTTCAAGAACACCATCATCATCCTGACCACGAACCTTGGCACCAAGGACATCGCCAAGGCCGCCAACACCGGCTTCAGCTCCGGCAACGACCAGGAGTCGAGCTACGAGCGCATGAAGAGCCAGGTGACCAGCGAGCTCAAGCAGCAGTTCCGTCCCGAGTTCCTCAACCGCCTGGACGACATCATCGTCTTCCGCCAGCTGACCGAGCCGCAGGTGCGTCAGATCGTCGATCTCGACCTGAACCAGCTCAACGACCGCCTCTTCGAGCGTCACATGACCATCGAGCTGACGGATGCCGCCAAGGACCTGCTCGCGCAGAAGGGCTTCGACCCGCTGCTCGGCGCCCGTCCGCTGCGTCGCGTCATCACGCGCGACATCGAGGACGCCGTCTCCGAGAAGATTCTGATGGGCGACCTGAAGAATGGCGAAAAGGTGGAGGTCGATGCCGAAGGCGAAGGCATCCTGGGCGAGTTCACCTTCAAGGGTGTGCCCTTCGAGGATCCGAACGCCAAGCCGGCTGAGACCGACGCCGATGGCAAGCAACCCGAGCTGGTAGGTGTCGGTTCGCCGGCTGACACGGCTACTAATACGGCCACTTCGGCTGATTCTGGTGATGCCTCTGATGCTCCGTCGTCAACACCAGCATCTGCGCCGGCCTCGGATACGTCGTCAAATACTTCGAGTGATTTCTCGGCCGACACTGGTTCAGATTCACAAGGTACGGATACTCCTACCACTCCAAGTGAGTGATGTTATCTAAGTGAGCGCTGATGTAAAGTGCAACTGTGCGAAGACCCAACTTCTTGAATCAGAAGCTGGGTCTTCACATATTCAATGCTAAAAATCATATATACGTTCACAAAAGGGTGCTTTTCTCTTCGGCAAACACACCAATCAGTGAGATAAGCGCCTTTTCGCCGCAATTTTGGTGCTTTTCCACTGATTTGATTTGAAACTGAGGAGAAAAGCACTATTTATGCCTGGTTTTGGTGCTTTTCTCACGGGTTAGGTCTTACGCTGTTGTAAACGACCACCGAATTTGTGTTGAAACGCGTCTGTCTGCTATCGCTCCTTAATAAAAGACAGTATTCTTGGTTATGTAAAACTTTTCCGGCAGATTGGGGGGAGGGTAAGGCATGAAAGCGATAGACGAATCAAAGACGATTTCCGTGACCAATGACAGATACCGGCTTAAATACCATGTGATGACACCTTTCGGATGGATGAATGACCCGAACGGATTCTCGTACTTCAATGGCTATTATCATTTTTTTACCAATACAATCCGTATAGCGCCGAGTGGGGCCCCATGCACTGGGGCATTACCGCAGCCGTGATTTGGTACATTGGGAGCCGCTGCCGATCGCCTTGGTACCGGGTGACCCGGAAGATGCGAATGGCTGCTACTCAGGGTGCTCGATTGCCAAAGACGGGCAACTTTATCTGATGTACACCGGGCACAATCTGTTGCAACCCGATGACCCTGACCACTATCGTGAGGTACAGAACATCGCCTATAGCGACGACGCCATCCATTTCACGAGATACGAAGGCAATCCGGTCATTGCCACGCCGCCCGAGGACAATACGCAAGACTTCCGTGACCCCAAGATTTGGCAACATGATGGCCATTATTATGTGATTCTTGGTTCGCGAGGCAAGGACGGGCTTGGTCGCGTACTGGTTTATCGCTCGGACAATCTGTTGCAATGGGAATATTGTGGTCCAATTGCCAAATCCCAGGGGGGGGGGGGAGAGAGACGACGCAAGGTCAAATGTGGGAATGCCCTGACTTCGTCGAGCTGGATGGCAAAGATGTCATGCTTTTCTTGCCGCAGGGCATCGAGCCGACAGAGAAGCAGTATCGTAATCTTTACCAGACCGGGTATTTCGTCGGCGACATGGATTACGAAGCGAATTGGTTCACGCATGGCGGTTTCAGCGAAATCGATCACGGGCATGATTTCTATGCCACACAGACCACACAATCGCCCGACGGCCGGAGGATTCTGATCGGTTGGATGGACATGTGGGAATCTGCGATGCCCGAGCAAGAGGACGGTTGGGCCGGAGCGTTGACATTGCCGCGTGAGCTGACGTTGCGCGACGGGCATGTCTATATGAATCCAGCCAGGGAACTCAAGGAACTGCGGCAGGCGACCGTTTTGGACGAACGTCGGGAAGTCGGCCGTGAGCAGCTGAACTTGGCTGACAGCCAGCATGTCGAGCTGATACTGGAGGGTGAACTTGCACAATGGCAGGGGCGTCGCTTCGAAGTGACACTGGGGGTCGAGGATGGGCCGCTGGTTTCGCTTTCGTATGATAAAGACTCCGGGGAGCTGGTGTTGAATCGTCCCGACCAAGGTGATGACGCCAAGCGTTTTGGTACCGTGAAGCCCAGCGATATATTGAAGCTGCATGTTTTCATCGATACCAGCTCGGTTGAGTTCTTTGTCAACGATCGCGAAACGGTATTCACTGAACGCTACTTCACCGAGCAGAAGCCGACAATCGAACTGAATGCCGATGCCGAGCTGTCGATGCAACTGACTGCGTATTCTCTTGACTGAAGAGGCAAAAGGGTCGAAAACACCGTTTGCAGCAGTGGAGTAAACGAATTATAAAAAGTGGCTTGCACCAAATTAATGATGTAAGCCACTTTTCGTTGTGCTATGAAATTTTAGCGCTTACTTCACGGCGTTGAGCCACTGTTCCTTGGTGGCCTTTTCGGCCTCGAGCTTGGACTTCTTGGCAGGGTCGGACTCGGCGGCGATCTGCTTGTCGAGCTCGTCGAGCTGGGCCTTGAGCTGGGTCTCGAAGCTGGAGACGCGGGCGTCGGCCTCGGGGTCGCTCTTCTGCCAGGCGGCCTGCTCGACAGCCTTGATCTTGTTGTCGACGGCGTCGAGGCGGCTTTCGATGCGGTGCATGTCTTCACGGGGCACGTAGCCGATCTGGTCCCACTCGTCCTGGATGTCGGCAAGCGCCTGACGCGCCTTCTTGGCGGCCTTTTCGTCGGCGACTGGGACCAAGGCCTCGGCCTTCTTCAGCAGCTCTTCCTTCTTGGCGAGGTTGTCTTTTTCGTTGGAGCTCATCTGGTCACGGTCGGCCTGACGCGCGTTGAAGAAGACATCGCAGGCCTCACGGAACTTGGCCCACAACTCGTCGTCTTCCTTGCGTCCGGCGCGGCCGGCGGCCTTCCAACGGTCCATGAGCTCGTTGAACTGGTGCGAAGTGGCGCCCCAATCCGTGGAATCCTTGATCTCGTTGGCTTCCTTGATGATTTCTTCCTTGACTCGCTTGGTCTCCTCGCGGGAGGCGTCGCGGGCCTGAGCCCACTTGCGGCGGTGCTGGTTGAAGGTGGTGCGGGCGGCGGAGAAGCGCTTCCACAGCGCGTCGGCGGTCGGCTTGTCGATACGGATGGTGGTGCGCTGATGCTCCTGCCACTGTTCGAAGAGCGAACGGAACTTGTCGGCGGTGGAACGCCAATTCGTGTTCTCTCCCAGCGAATTTGCCAGTGCCTCTGCCTTCTCGACGATGGCCGTGCGCTCTTTGATGGCCTTCTCGAGCGCGGCCTTGCGAGCCTCGGCGAGTTCGGTCTTCTTGGCTTCGCCGGCCTTCTTCAGCTCTTCGTACTGCGCCTTGAGCGCGGCGATGTCGCCGACGATGGCGGGACTGGCGGTTTCCTCGCCGAGCGTCTTGATGGATTCGTCAATCTCATGAGGCTTGATATTCGCGGCCTTGAGACGCGTGGCGAACAGATCGAGCTTGGCCTTGAGGTCGAGATAACGACGTGCGTAAAGCGTCAGCGCTTCTTCGTTCGTGGCTCCAGGGAATTCGCCGACCTCGCGCTCACTCTCGCCTTCGCGCACGTAGACGGTGCCTTTGTCGTCGACACGACCAAACGCTTCAGCAGCCTTCACATCGGCCTCGGAGTAAGTGTGAGCAGGCGCTGCCACCGGGTGCTTTGCCGGCTTCTTGGCAAAGGCCAAGGGGGAGGGGACGTGCGGCTTCGGCGCAGGCTTGGCCGGGGCAGGTGCAGCCGGTGCTGAAGGAGCAGGCGTTTCAGCAGCAGGAGCAGAGGCGTTCGGCGTGTCGTCATCCTTCGGTGCTTCTGGAGCAGCAGGTGCGGCTGGTGCTCCAGCCTCAGGTGCTTGCGGTTCAGTCGGTGTCTGTACGGCTGCTGATTCTGCTGGTTTGGACGTGGCGCTGGCCTGTGCGTCCGCGGCAGGCTGCGTTGCCTGTGGGTTGGATTCATTGGTGTTTTGGGGTTCAGTGACTTGTTCGTCGGCCATGGCCAGCTCCTTGAGAGTCTTCGTGTAACAGGTGTTGCGGATCCGAGACAAACGCCTCATATTTCCACAACACCACTTATTATAGGGGGTTATGGTAAAAGGCGCATCAATATCAGGATTTCCGGAATGGCTACCCGAAGAAAGGGTGGTCGAACAGCGTGTCATCGACACGGTCCGCAGGGTTTTCGAACTCAACGGATTCATCGGCATCGAGACCAGGGCAGTAGAGGAAGGTTCGAGTCTTCTGAAAAAAGGCGAGACCAGCAAAGAGATTTATCTCCTGTCCCGTCTGCAGGAAGTCGGCCACGAATCCGACACACCCATCGAGCATCGCCTAGGCCTGCATTTCGATCTGACCGTTCCGCTGAGCCGCTATGTGGTCGAACATTCCGGGCAGCTTGCGTTCCCGTTCAAGCGTTGGCAGATTCAGAAGGTCTGGCGTGGTGAGCGTCCACAGGAAGGTCGTTTCCGTGAGTTCGTGCAAGCTGATATCGACGTGATCGGCAACGGTGAGTTGGAGGACCATTACGAAGTCGAGCTGCCGCTGGTCATGGTGCAGGCACTTGAGGAACTGCGCAAGTTCGGCCTGCCGAAGGCCACCGTGCATGCCAACAACCGCAAGCTTTCCGAAGGCTTTTACCGTGGGCTTGGCTTGACCGATGTCGAAGGCGTGTTGCGTGAGATCGACAAGCTCGACAAAATCGGTGGCGACGAAGTGGTGAAGCTTCTCGTCAGCGAATGTGGCGCGACCGAAGCACAGGCACGTGCTTGCCTGGAACTTGCGGAACTGACCGCCAAAGACGGCAAGGAACTGCTGCAAAAATTCGACGAACTGTGCGCAAAACACGATATTGCCCAGGATGGAGATTCCTATAAGCTCGCCCGCGAAGGCCTCGATACGCTGGCGATGATCGTTGACGAGGCGTCCATCACCCGTCCCGGTTCCGTTATCGCGGATTTGAAAATCGCCCGCGGTCTTGATTACTACACGGGTTCTGTCTATGAGACGTTCCTCGACGGTGCCGATCAGCTTGGTTCCATCTGCTCCGGCGGACGTTACGACAATCTCGCTTCGCAAGGCAACAGAAAATACCCGGGCGTCGGCCTGTCCATTGGCCTTTCGCGCTTGGTCTCTTATATGCTGCACACCGCTGGTGCGCATGCTTCGCGCGTTTCCCCGGCAGCCGTCATGGTGGCTGTCTGGAACGAAGACGACCGCTTGGATTGCAACCATATCGCCGCTGCCCTGCGTCAGCGCGGCATCGCCGCCGACGTGGCTCCGAAGGCCGCGAAGCTCGGCAAGCAGATCAAATACGCCGACAAACTGGGCATCCCGTATGTCTGGTTCCCGGCCGACGCATCCGGCGATGGAGAAGGCGGAGACCATGACGAGGTGAAGAACATCATCACCGGCGAGCAGGTTCCCGCCGATGTCAAGTCATGGCAACCCGATACTGTGTATGCTCAGCAAACCGTCTCTTTGGACAAGTAAAAGAGCGCGGATTCTCGCGGTTTCCGAGCGGTTAGTAGATAAGGAATAGAGGAAGCATGAGCCAGACGGCTTATAGAACACATCATGCCACGCAAGTGACCGAGGAACTGATCGGCCAGAAGGTAACCCTTGCGGGCTGGGTCGACCGCAGGCGCGACCACGGCGGCGTCGCTTTCATCGATTTACGTGACAGCACCGGCCTGGTGCAGATCGTCATCTATGACGAGGAGATAGCCCGTCCGCTGCGCAGCGAGTTCGTGGTGCAGGTCGTCGGCGAGGTACGTGAGCGCCCGGACGGCAACGAGAACGAGCACCTTTCCACCGGCAAGGTCGAGGTCGTCGTCGAAAGTCTCAAGGTGCTGGCCAAGTCCGACGCACTGCCGTTCCAGGTTTCCACCGCCCTCGAGAACGAGGCCGAGAACAAGCTTCCGGGCGAGGATGTCCGTTTGAAATACCGTTACCTCGACCTGCGCCGTCCCTCCATGCAGCGCAACCTCAAGCTGCGCAGCGATATGACCCGCGCGGCCCGCCACGCGCTGGAGGATATGGACTTCACCGAAGTGGAGACCCCGACGTTCATCAAGTCCACTCCTGAAGGTGCACGCGACTTCGTGGTGCCGGCGCGTCTGGTGCCTGGCTCCTGGTACGCGCTGCCGCAGTCCCCGCAGCTGTTGAAACAGCTCTTGATGGTGGGTGGCGTCGAGCGCTACTTCCAGCTCGCGCGTTGCTATCGCGACGAGGACTTCCGCGCCGACCGTCAGCCCGAGTTCACCCAGCTCGATATGGAGATGAGCTACGTGGATCAGGAAGACGTGATGGCCATGGCCGAGAAGGTGATCGCTGCCATCTGGAAGACCCAGGGTTACGACATCAAGCTGCCGATCGACCGCATCACCTGGCAGGACGCCATGGACAAGTACGGTTCCGACAAGCCCGACCTGCGTTTCGGCAACCCGATTGTGGAGCTCACCGATTACTTCAAGAATACCCCGTTCCGCGTCTTCCAAGCGCCGTACGTCGGTGCCGTGGTCTTCCCGGATGGCGCTGATACCCCGCGTCGCCAGTTCGATGCATGGCAGGAATGGGCGCGTCAGCGCGGGGCCAAGGGCCTCGCCTATGTGCAGTTCACTGGCGACGGCACGCTCAAGGGCCCCGTGGCCAAGAACCTTTCCGAAGAGGAACGCAACGGCCTGAAGGAGGCTGTGGGCGCCAAGGACGGCGACGCCGTGTTCTTCGCTGCTGGCAGCCGCGAATCCTCGCAGCTACTGCTCGGAGCCGCTCGCGTCGAAATCGCACGTCGCGCGGGTCTGCTTGACCCGAAGAAGTTCGCCTTCACCTGGGTGGTTGACTTCCCGCTCTTCAAGCTTACCGACGACCCGGATGACGACGATGTGGCCGTGGGCCATTCCAAGTGGACCTCCATGCACCACCCGTTCACCATGCCGAGCGCCGACTGGATCGACAAATTCGACAAGGACCCGGAACACGCCATGAGCGACTCCTACGACATCGTCTGCAACGGCGAGGAGATGGGCGGCGGCTCGGTGCGTATCCACCGCAACGACATCCAGGAGCGTGTGCTCGACGTGCTCGGCATCGGCGAAGAGGAAGCCCAGGAGAAGTTCGGCTTCCTGCTCGAGGCATTCAAGTATGGCGCCCCGCCCCACGCGGGCATCGCGCTCGGCTGGGACCGCACGGTCTCGCTGCTTGCAGGCGTCGACACCATCCGCGACGTCATCGCCTTCCCGAAGGCCGGCGGCGGCCGCGATCCGCTGACCGGAGCGCCCGCTCCGATTTCCGACGCCCAGCGCGCCGAGACCGGTGTCGACTACGATCCGGATGAGGATGAGGACTGACCTCGCTTCTTTGACATGATGTATCGCCCAGTTCACCACGAGCTGGGCGATTTTGCATTTTGATTTGTTGCTGAACGTCCAGTTCACTGATGAACTGGACGATGGGCTACGTTAAGGAGTTCTCAGTGTAGCCAACTGACCGGTTCGTAAAGAAGATGGTGGGAATCGGCGACGTCGAGACGGATTATTCGGAATGTCTGAATAATTACGATAATTACGATAATTACGCTGGTAACTATGTGGTAACAGTGTGCAGGTATACTACTTTTCATGTCAGATATCAAAGAAAACACTATGAAAACGCGCGAAAACGTCGCGTCGGATACGGCGATGGACAGCAACCATCCGCTGGTCGAGCTCTCTCATGTCGAAAAACATTTCGGCAAGCTCCATGTCTTGAAGGACATTAATCTTAAGGTCAACAAGGGAGAGGTGCTCGTTGTCGTTGGACCTTCCGGGTCCGGCAAGTCGACTATGTGCCGGACCATCAACAGACTGGAGACCATCGATTCCGGCACCATCCGCATCGACGGCCAGCCCTTGCCGCAGGAGGGCAAGGATCTCGCCAATCTGCGAGCCGAGGTCGGCATGGTCTTCCAGCAGTTCAACCTCTTCGCCAACAAGACCATCCTGGAAAACGTGACCCTTGCACCCGTCAAGGTGCGGCACATGGACAGGAAGGAGGCCGACGACCTGGGGATGGACCTTCTGGCACGGGTCGGTGTCGAGAACCAGGCCAACAAGATGCCGTCCCAGCTTTCCGGCGGCCAGCAGCAGCGCGTCGCCATCGCCCGTGCACTGGCCATGCAGCCGAAGATTATGCTGTTCGACGAGCCCACCAGCGCCCTCGACCCGGAGATGGTCAACGAGGTGCTCGACGTGATGATGAAGCTCGCGGCCGAAGGCATGACGATGATCTGCGTGACCCACGAGATGGGCTTCGCCCGCAAGGCGGCCGATCATGTGGTGTTCATGGCCGACGGCAGGATTCTGGAAAAGGGCACACCCGACCAGTTCTTCGACCATCCGAGGACCGAGCGTGCCAAGGATTTCCTCTCCAAGATTCTTACGCACTGACTTTCGGCGCGTTCGTTTGGCGATATCCGGGGCATATAAAAGCCATTTATGACGATATCGATGGCTAACCGTGGCATATCGGTACAGCGCACCGCAACAAAGCGCAATGCAACAGCAATATCGTCAATTCGCTCAACAGCAATGGGGAAATATCGGGAAAGCAAACATTTATGAAACCATCATTCAACCATTTTTCGCGCATCTGGCGCAGGGTCCTCGCGGCCTTCTGCGCGCTGGCTTGCGTGTTCACCGTGGCCGCGTGCGGCTCGGGCAACGAGGCGGGCAAGATCCGCATCGGCATCAAATTCGACCAGCCCGGTGTCGGCTTCAAGAAATCCGGCACCTACGTCGGCTTCGATGTTGACGTGGCGCGTTACATCGCCCGCAGGCTCGGCTATTCCGAAGACGAGATCGTCTTCAAGGAGGCACCGAGCAAGCAGCGTGAGGCCATGCTGCAGAACGGTGACGTCGACATGATCATCGCCAGCTATTCCATCACCGACGAACGCAAGAAGGCCGTCACGTTCGCCGGCCCGTATTTCGTGGCCGGGCAGGACCTGATGGTCCGCAAGGACGACCACGAGATCACCGGACCTGACAGCTTGAACGGCAAACGCCTGTGCTCGGTGACCGGTTCCACCTCGGCCGAGGTGGTCAAACAGAAGTTCTCGTCCAAGGTGCAGCTGATGGAACAACCCGGTTACGCGGAATGCGCGACGGCGCTGTTCAGTGGCATCGTTGACGCGGTGACCACCGACGACATCATTCTGGCGGGCCTCGCCTCCAATGCCCACGGCAAGCTGCGTCTGATCGGCAAGCCGTTCACGCAGGAATACTACGGTGTCGGAGTCAAGAAGGGCAATATCAAATTGGCCAGAAAAATCGACAAGGCCATCGCTCAGATGGAGAAGGACGGTTTGTGGCAACGCGCCATCAATGACAACACGCGCGGGGTCAAATACAAACCGAATATGAAATACAATCCGCCGAAGCCGGACCTTGGACAGACGGGAGCCGAGAAATGAATGAATTTCTGCAACTGTTCAGCCAGTACAATGTGCCAGGCGCGTTCCTGGTCAATATCGAGCTGACGCTCTGGTCCGCGCTTTTCTCGCTGATTCTTGGTGTGGTTCTGCTGATGATGCGTATTTCCCCGATCTCCTCATTGAGAACCGTGGCGGGCGCCTATGTGGAGTTCTTCAAGAACATGCCGTTGACCATCATCATGGTCTTCATGGTGCTCGGCGCCTTCGCCCAGCTCAAACTCACGTTCTCCAATTCGTTCGCCACGAACTTCTTCTGGCTTGCGGTCACGGGCCTTTCGCTCTACACGGCGGCCTTCGTCTGCGAATCCCTGCGTTCCGGCATCAATACCGTACCGTTGGGACAGGCCGAGGCGGCGCGTGCGCTGGGCCTGAACTTCATGCAGTCCGCCACGCAGATCATTCTGCCGCAGGCCTTCCGCGGTTCCGTCGCTCCTCTGGGCAATACGCTGATCGCATTGCTCAAGAACTCGACGGTCGCGGCGGCCGCGTCGGTGGCCACCGAAACGTCGAGCCTGATGAGCGAGATGATCGAGTTCCATGCCAACTCCATCGTCGCCATCTTCCTGATCTTCGCGTTCGGTTACGTCATTCTGATTATTCCCATCGGAGCGCTGACGACAGTGCTTTCGAACAAGCTCGCGGTACGGAGGTGAACGAATGAGCAGGAACAACAACGAATCATCCGTGCTCTTCGACGAGCCGGGGCCGAAAGGCAAACGCAATATCCGCATTGCCAACTGGGTCGGCGGCGTCATCGTCGCCGTCCTTGTGGTGCTCATCCTCATGCGCCTGCACAACCCGCCGGACGGCGAGAACCAGTTGGGCTGGGAGCTTTGGAAGCCGGCGCTTGACGGCGAGGCATGGACGGACTTCTACCTGCCCGGCCTTTGGATGACCGTCAAGGCGGCCGTGCTCGCGGTCATCGGATCGGTGGTTTTCGGTCTGATCTTCGGCATCGGCAGGCTGTTGCCGAGCAAGATCGTGAAGGTCGTCTCCGGTGTCATCGTCGAGTTCTGCCGCGCGGTGCCGGTACTGATGTTCATGATCTTCTTCTGGAGGCTTTTCTCCTTCATGGGTATCCAAAGCGCTTCCTATTGGGCGGTCGTGCTCGGCCTGATTCTCTATAACGGTTCCGTTGTGGCCGAGCTGGTGCGAAGCGGCGTGGGCAACCTGCCCGGCGGCCAGCGCGAGGCCTCGTTGGCTCTGGGTCTGACCACGACGCAATCACTGATGCAGATCGAGGTTCCGCAGGCCATCTATGCCATGTTGCCTGCAGCGGTCACCCAGCTGGTCGTGGTGTTGAAGGATACCGCGCTCGGTTCAATCATCATGTATACGGACCTTTTGCAGGAGTCCCGCCGTCTCGGTTCGATGTATTTCAACATCCTGCAGACATTGGTCGTCGCCGGAGTGGTCTACTTCATCGTCTGCGCGCTGCTTTCCAAGCTCGCGGAATGGTTGCCGAGCCGCATGCAGGCGCGTACCGCCGCCCCGACCGAGCCCGAGCCTGTCGCCCCGATCGCCATCATGGACGCCTCGAACGTCAACCAGATCGCCGTGGCCAAGGAGCTGGACGAGGATCGTTACGGTGGCGCTCCGAACAAGTACCATGTGCATCACGCCGGTTCCAACGCCACGGCCCGTGGTTGGCGCCGTCAACGTTACGAACAGGGTTACGATGCCACCCAGCCGGACAGCGAACGGGACCCTGAGCGTCTCGAGTTCCCGGAGATTCCGCTGCCGGTCGTGCATCCGCATCGCAATCCGCATGCGCATGATGGGGATTCGCAACGTCATCAAGACAAGCGGTCTTGATGGAATAGTAAAGTCAGGCGGCGGTCACCGGATTATTCCGGTGACCGCCGCTTTTTGTCTCATGGATTGCCGCTGACGATAAGGATGTCGTTCGATGTCCGATACGCGTGATGTGCGGTGTGCCATGAATGGATGCCGAACATCGTTTTTTCGATGATGCCCCGTAGCCGGTGGCCTATAGACTTGTGGCTATGACACAAAGTTTAGGGGAGTTGGCGCCTAGTTGGGTCGGCAGCGGGGACGAAAAACGCAATATCGATGCCGACGAGATTTATGACAGGTTTTTCGGATGGGTGAAGGACGTCAAGGGAATTGATCCGTGGCCGCATCAGGAAGAGGCCGTCATGGATTTGTTGGCCGGTGACCATGTCATTCTGAGCACCCCGACCGGTTCCGGCAAGTCGCTGGTGGCGTTGGGCATGCATTTCGCGGCTTTATGCACGGGAAGACGTTCCTATTACACCGCGCCCATCAAGGCGTTGGTTTCCGAGAAGTTCTTTGATCTGGTTGAGGCGTTCGGGCGCGACAATGTCGGCATGATCACGGGGGATACCAGCATCAATTCGGATGCGCCGATCATCTGCTGCACCGCCGAGATCCTGGCCAATCAGGCGTTGCGTGAGGGGGTGAACGCCGACATTGGTTGCGTGGCAATGGACGAGTTTCACTACTACGGCGATGCCGACCGCGGCTGGGCCTGGCAGGTGCCGCTGCTGACGCTGTCCAAGACCCAGTTCCTCTTAATGAGTGCGACGCTCGGCGACGTCAATGCTATCGCCGACAAGCTTGAGGACATGACCCGACGCGATGTGGACGTGATCGACGACGCTCCGAGGCCGGTCCCGCTGAGCTACGAATACACCGACAAGCAACTAGCCGGCACCGTCGAACTGCTGTTCAATCGCAGCGATACTCCTATTTACGTCGTTCATTTCTCGCAGGACGCGGCGCTGGAAACCGCGCAGGCGCTCGCCAGCACCGGAGTCTCCAGCAAGGAGCAGCGTAAGGCCATCACCGAAGCCATCAAGGGGACGCGATTCACTACGGCGTTCGGCAAGATCCTGCAACGGCTGCTGCGCACCGGTGTCGGCATCCATCACGCGGGTATGCTGCCGCGCTACCGTCGCTTGGTCGAGCAGCTTGCCCAGCAAGGCTTGTTGCCGGTCATCTGTGGAACGGATACGCTCGGTGTCGGCATCAACGTGC
Organism: Bifidobacterium sp.; assembly: GCA_024104275.1. Lineage (GTDB taxonomy): Bacteria > Actinomycetota > Actinomycetes > Actinomycetales > Bifidobacteriaceae > Bifidobacterium. Next base: position 520,295 of record JAGGHK010000001.1, on the reverse strand, counting down.
CGATCCATTCGGTTGTCTTGACGCAGCTCACCAAATTCGACGGATTCAAGATGCGCAAACTGCGTGCCCGTGAATTCCACCAGATCGCCGGACGCGCCGGACGCATGGGCTTTGACACCGAGGGGCTGGTGGTGGCCGAGGCGCCCGAATTCGAGATCGAGAACGCACGGGCGATCGCCAAGGCCAACGGCGACCCGAAGAAACTCAAGAAGATCAAACGCAAGAAGCCGCAGGAAGGTTTCGTCACATGGAATGAGGGCACGTTCGACAAGCTGATCGAGGCCGCGCCCGAAACGCTTGTGTCACATATGAAAATCAGCCATTCCATGGTCCTGAACGAGGTGGCGCAAGGCGGCGACGCGCGTGCCCGTATCGACAAGCTCATCGACGACTCTTCGCAGACCCCGGAGCAGAAGGAACATCTGCACGAACGCGCCGATGAAATCTTCCAGACCATGTTCGACTCGTCCTTCATCGAAGCCGAAGACAATGGTCGTGGTGGTAAGGATTACTTCCTCGCCGTCGATGTGCCGGACAACTTCGCGCTCGACCAGCCGCTTTCGCCGTTCCTGCTGGCGGCGCTGGAATTGCTTGACCCACAATCTGACACGTATGCGCTCGACGTCATCTCGATGGTCGAGGCGACGCTCGAAGACCCCAAACAGGTCCTGAAAGCCCAGCAAAGGCAGGCGCGTGACAAGGCGATGGCTGAGATGAAGGCCGACGGGCTCGACTACGACGAGCGCATCGACAAGCTGCAGGAGGTCACCTGGCCCAAACCGCTCGAGGAAATGCTCGACGCCGCCTTCGACGAATACCGCCATGATGTGCCGTGGGCCAATGACTATGAGTTGAGCCCCAAATCCGTGGTGCGCGACATGGTGGAGACGGCCAGCGATTTCACCGGTTACATCGCCCGCTACAACATCGCGCGGAGCGAAGGTACGTTGCTGCGCTATCTTTCCGACGCTTATCGATCGCTCGCGCGTACCGTTCCCGTCGAGAAACGCAACGACGAGCTGGAAGACATTATCTCTTGGCTGCGTGTGGTCGTGCGCTCCGTCGATTCCAGCTTGGTGGACGAATGGGATAACGCAGGAAACGAGACGGCTGCCGATGCCGAAAGCGCTGCGTTGTCTGCCGCCGCACCTGGTGGCAAGGCCGCCGTGGTGGAGGACAGGCGAGGACTCATCGTCCTCATTCGCAACGCCATGTTCCGCCGCATCCAGTTGATGGACCAGGACAGGCCGGAGGAGCTTGGCGCGCTCGACAAGGACTGGGGCTACGGCGTGCACGAGTGGGAGGACGTGCTCGACGACTACTACGACGAGCACGAATATGTCGGGATCGACCAGAAGGCCCGCAGCGGAGATCTGTTCATTGTGGATGACCGCAACGAAGCCAAAGAGCACACGTGGAAGGTGCGGCAGATCATCGACGATTCCGACGGCGACCACGACTGGGCCATCACCGGCACGGTCGACCTCGACGCCACGCAGGAAAGCGGCGAGGTGGTCTTCGTGGACTATCGCGTAGACAACGACGGACTGGACTGACAGGTCGTTTTTTGATCCGCAGCAATATGCGAACAAATGTTCGAATGGTGGGGTAAGGTAAAAGCATGACCGAAGACTTGTTCAGCGCCGCCGATGCGCCCGAAGACGTGACCCGTCCGCTTGCCGTGCGGATGCGGCCGACGACGCTTGACGACGTGGTGGGGCAGCAGCAGGTGTTGGGCAAGGGCTCGCCGTTGCGCAGGCTTGCCAGTCCCGCGTCGAAAGGGTCGTTGACTGCACCGAGTTCGATTATCCTGTTCGGGCCTCCCGGAGTCGGCAAGACCACGTTGGCCTATATTGTCGCGCAGCAGTCCGGGCGTGATTTCGAGGAGCTTTCCGCCGTCACCTCCGGTGTCAAGGATGTGCGTGCCGTATTGGAACGCGCCCACGAACGGTTGGTGACCCAAGGGCGCGAGACCGTGTTGTTCATCGACGAGGTGCACCGTTTTTCCAAATCCCAGCAGGACGCGTTGCTTCCCAGCGTTGAGAACCGCGATGTCACTTTTATCGGCGCGACCACGGAAAACCCGAGTTTTTCCATCAACAAGCCGCTGCTGAGCCGGTCGGTGGTCGTCAAACTCGAGTCACTGGAACCTGATGACCTGAAAACGTTGATCACCCGTGCGCTGGAAAGCGAACATGGGCTCAAAGGCGAGGTTAAGGCGAGCGATGAGGCCGTGGGCGAGATCGTTCGCATGGCCGGAGGGGACGGGCGCAAGACGCTGACCATCCTCGAAGCGGCTGCCGGTGCCGTCACCGGTGACAAGGAACGCAAGAAAGGCGCTCGTAAACCGACTATCACCCCCGATGTGGTTTCGAAGGTGATGGATTCCGCCACCGTTCGTTATGACAAGGATGGCGATGACCATTACGATGTCGCCTCTGCATTCATCAAATCGATGCGGGGATCGGACCCGGATGCCGCGCTGCATTATCTCGCCCGGATGCTGCGGGCAGGGGAGGACCCACGCTTCATTGCGCGTCGTATCATGATCGCCTCCGCGGAAGAGGTCGGCATGGCCGCACCCCAGATTTTGCAACTCACCGTCGCCGCGGCGCAGGCCGTCGCGATGGTCGGCATGCCCGAAGCGCGGATCATTCTTTCGGAGGCTGTCATCGCCGTGGCCACCGCACCCAAGTCCAACGCCAGCTACAATGCCATCAATCAGGCGCTCGCCGACGTCGATGCCGGCATGATCGGCCAGGTGCCGCTCTGGCTGAGAAACGCACCGACCAAACTCATGAAGGACTGGGGCAACAAGGAAGGCTATATCTATGCGCACGACGTTCCCGGAGCCGTCGCCACACAGCAATACATGCCTGATGAACTGGTAGGTCATGAGTATTACCATCCCAACGACCGTGGTTATGAGCGTGAGGTCGGTCCGAGATTGAAAAGAATACGTGAGATTCTTCATGGCACGGGTTCCTGCCGGAACGAAAAAGGGCAGGGAAAACCAGACGGGAACAATGGTGGAAACGACGCGCAGATTGATGAGGGCAAACAGCCGTTACAATGAAACGGGCAGCAGATATCATTTGTTCCGTTTTTGACAACGATGTTGGGCTGGAAAGTGTGGGCAAGGAGTTGTTGAAAACCATGAATGGCGAAACGCATATGGCGAAAAAGATTCTTATCGTGGATGATGATAAGGCTCTGTCGGAGATGTTGTCGATTGTCCTGCAGGATAAAGGCTTTGACGCTGTGGTGTGCCAGGATGGTCTGCGTGCCGTCGACATGTTCCCGCTTATCAAACCCGACCTTATTCTGTTGGATGTCATGCTGCCTGGAATGGATGGCGTCGAAGTGGCGAAAACGCTCAGGGCCCATTCCGGCGTACCCATTATTATGCTGACGGCGAAAACCGATACTCTTGATGTTGTCACTGGCCTTGAAGCCGGAGCGGACGATTACGTCACCAAACCTTTCAATACCGATGAATTGCTGGCGCGGATCAACGCCAGGCTGAGGGGCCTTGATATGCATCGCCTCTCGCATAACAGGGCTTCGAAGGGTGTTGATGTTTCACCGTCGCGCCTGTGCCGCGGTTCCATCGTCATTGACCGGGGCGAGCATACGGCCACGAAAAACGGCGTTGATCTGGGGCTTACACCGGTCGAGTTCGATCTTTGCTTTGTTCTGGCCGCCAACGAGGGAAAGGCGATAACGCGCGAGGATTTGCTGAGGACGGTCTGGGGTTATGAGAATTCCGGGGACACCAGGTTGGTCAACGTGCATGTCCAGCGGCTGCGTGCCAAGGTGGAGTCGGATGTCGAAGCGCCGAACATCATACAGACAGTTCGCGGAATCGGCTACCGCTTTGTTTCCGACGACGAATCGGGGGACGTCCAGTCGAAGGAAAGTGGTGTCAATAACGGGTTGGCATCGTGAAAACCGTGTCTTCAAGTGCCGCCCATCACAAATTCAGACACTGGGTGGATGTTCTTCGGTTCAAGGCCCTGCATTCTCTGCAGGCGCATACCGTGATTCTGGTCGTAGCCGTCACGTTAGTCATCGCTGCCGTCTTTTCGATGGGCTCGCTGTTCTCGGTGCGTTCTTCCCTCCTTGAACAGGTGAAATCGAATTCGCTCAATGATTTCTCGAATGAAATCACCCGCGTGCGTGGGGCGCTCAATGCAGCCGATGTTTCAAACGAAGCGCAATACCAGCAGCTGGTCGACGAGACGGCATCCTCCATCCAAAACAGCAGTACGACCAATCTTCTTGGTGTTTATATTTTCAGGCAGACGATTTCCGGAGATGAAATCACGCCTGTTTCCACAGAACCGACCTATGGGTCCTTGATCAGCCCGGACATACGCGAATCGGTCCTTAATGATGAAGACAACAGCGTTTTCTATAAGCCGGTCCGTATCGCCTCCGCCACGGGCAATGACGAACCGGGGGCGGTATTGGGCACAAGACTGCAATTCGGCACGATGGGCAATCTCGAGCTGTTTTCGTTGTACACCTATGGCAATGAGGAAAAGTCGTTGACCCAGATTCAGCGGAGTCTGCTGGGAATCTGCCTGACGTTAAGTGTTTTCCTCGGTGTGTTGGTGTTGCTGGTGCTGCGTCGCATCATCCTTCCCATCACCCACGTCGCCGATGCGGCGGAGACGATGGCTGCAGGCGATCTTGCCTTGCGCGTGCAGGTCGACAGAAAAGACGAGATAGGCACATTGCAGCGTTCCTTCAATGAATTGGCAGGTTCCTTGAGCCAGAAGATCGATGAGCTGGAAAAGGCTGAAGTCGCGCAAAAAAGGTTCGTCTCCGATGTCAGCCATGAGCTCCGTACGCCGATCACCACCATGCGCATGGCCTCCGACCTGTTGGTGGGAAGAAAGGGGAGTTTCGAGCCTTCTACGAGACGTACCGTGGAATTGCTGTCCGGCCAGATCGATCGGTTCGGAAAAATGCTTGACGATCTGCTGATCATCTCTCGCTATGATGCAGGCAACTCCACTCTTGACCTGGTTGAAAGCGATATCCGCGAAACCATCAGATCGGTGGTGGAGCAGGTTGGCCCCATTGCCGATGGCAATGACACACAGCTACGGGTGAACCTGCCGGCAGGCTTGTGCATGATCAAAATCGATACCCGACGCGTCACGCGTATCTTAAGGAACCTATTGATCGATTCGATTGATTTTTCCCTTGGGAAACCAATCGATATAGGTCTGGCCATGAACGGGCAGGCTGTGGTTGTCAGTATCAGGGATCACGGTACTGGTATGGACAAAGGTCAGCTGGGCCATATCTTCGAGCGTTTCTGGAGGGTCGGGTCTCGGCTTGTCCATCGCGCTGGCGGATGCCAAGGCGCATCGTGGCGATATCCGTGTGCGTTCGAGAGTCGGCGAGGGAACATGGTTTTTGGTGATATTGCCCCTTGACCCTGCCCAGCCTGCATTGAAAGACGAAGATCTACCTCTCGATTTTTGCGGTGAAGCGGATAGTTTTGCCGTCCGCGGGAGTTTCGGTCTGACGGCCAGCCGACAAATAGAAGCATAGGGTGGGTGATCATTGTGTTTGCAAGGCGTTTGAAGCGATTCCTGATTATGATCCTGGCCGTCGTGTTCTGTGTACTGGGCTCCTCCTGTTCAAATCCCATGGGCTTCCCCGATCAGGGTGCGGTGCAACGTCTTCCTGCAGTCGAACAGCACTCGAAAAGAGTCTTCACGGACCCTCAAGGGCCTAAGGCCAATGATTAGCCCGAAGCGATTGTCAGAGGGTTCTTTGATGCCATGCCTGCCGGTATCCAGAGTGATGGCTTCCGCGTGGCTCGTGATTTTCTGACACCGAAGTCGAAGCGTAGCTGGAACGGCGACAGATTGTCACTGGTGGTTCAGGGAGAACCCACGTTCGTAAAGAAAACCAGTGATATGAAACCCTCGGATGAGGGGCAGGAAGAATGCGGCATTGAGGTTGAGATCCATGTCAAAGGGGAGGTTGACAGCAGGGGCCAATATAGGTCGGCGTCGAGCGGGTCGGTTCAATCGCTGGATTTCTCGCTTGTGCTTGAAAAGGGGCAATGGAGGATTGACAGCGCGCCCGATACCGTCGTCATTTCGGATTCGGATTTTGAACAGGTGTTCCGACAGGTGACGTTGTATCACGCTGACACCTATTCTCACAGCCTGATTCCGGATGTGCGCTGGTTCGCTTGGCGCGATTGGCGCTCTCACGCGGTGAAGGAACTGCTTGCCGGCAAGGTGGAGTGGCTGGGTGACGCCATTGCCAACCTCAACGAACGAAATCTGAAACTCGAGGTCAACGCCGTCTTGGAGGAAAGCGACAAGATACGCATTGTTTTGAACGACGCCTTCAACCAGCTTCCCCATGAAGACAAGGCCATGTTGGTTCATGAGATTCGTCTGACACTTGGGGATGGCGATGCGTATTACGATATGACCGTCACCACCACATCCCAGCAGGATTATTCACATGAGGATGCCGACGTGTCGATACAGAACACCTATGCCGCCTCTCCACTGTATTCGCTGAGCGCAGGCAATATCGTTTCGCTGAATTCTTCGGCTCCTCTGAGGGTGGGCCAAGTCGAGGGGAGTCAGGATGCGCGTGGTTTCGTCTTCGGATCTTCGGGGGGAGCGGTATTGAATGCAGATTCCACCGTCACCTGCCTTAAACCCAATGGTGCCCCTTGTGGCACGATGTTTGGGGGAAACGCTATAAGCGAGATAACGGGTGGTATCAAAAACGAGATATGGGCGTTGTCCTCAGATTCCAGAAGTTTGATGGTGCAGGAAGGCGATGGCACGGTTCAGCATTTCACTTTCCCGTGGTTGGGTGACGCTTCCTTGCTGACGCTTGCGGTTTCTTCCGATGGCTCGAGGCTCTCGTTGGCAGTGCAGTCCGGGTCCTTGATGGGCGTGGTGATGACTGGCATTATCCGCAATCAGGCGCAGGCTGTCGTGCGGATCAATGATGCCGTAGCCCATATTTCGTCCCGTAATAGGGTATCGATGCTGACGTTCTACAACGATACGACGTTGATCTATGCGGTCAATGGTTTGTCTGACGATGACACACAAGGATTCCAACAGATAGGACCGGGTCCGGAGCATGCCCAGCGCTTGCCGCATGCGCAGATCAAGTCGATCGCCAGCGGGCAGGTCAACAATGCGTTGCGCCTTGCGGTACTCGATGACCAAGGGGTGGTCCACTCGGATTCCGGGACTTTGGACGGCTCCTGGACCATTGCGGATACCCAGTCCACGGTGATTTCACAGCGTTGATTTTCTTCTTTGTAATTCGGTGAACATCAGAAAGTTATCGAATTGTTATCTTTTTCGGGTGCATTGTGAGCGCAAACAATTCATAATAAGAATTGTAGTCCAAAAACGTAAAGGCGTTAGGTGTCTTTACTTACTCGAAGAGGAGCTGATATGAAGAATATCTGGAAAAAGAGTCTGGCCTTGATCACTGCCACGGCGGCACTGGTCGGCATGGCTGCTTGCGGTTCGTCGAACAACAATTCGAGCGGATCCAAGAGCGGCAAGAAGACGGTAGGGTTTGTGGCTGTCGGTCCTGAAGGCGGCTTCCGTACAGCTAACGAGGAAGACGCCAAGAAGGCGTTCAAGTCGGCTGGATTCGATTTGATTTATTCCCCGACCCAGAACAACGATCAGCAGAAGCAGATTCAGGCGTTCAGCAAGTTCGTCAATGACGGCGTGGATGCCATCGTTCTTTCCGCCACTGAGGATTCCGGTTGGGATGATTCGCTGAAGAAGGCTGCTGAGGCCGAGATTCCGGTCTTCACCGTTGACCGTGATATCGATGTCAAGGATGCCAAGGCCAAGAACGCCGTCGTCTCCCACATCGGTCCGTCCAACGAGTGGGCTGGTCAGCAGGCTGCCGAGTTCATGAACAAGGCATTCCCCGATGGGGCCAACGGCTTCATCCTTCAGGGACCTGCAGGCCTCTCCGTGGTTAAGGATCGTGAGACCGGCTGGAGCGCCAAGGCCAACAAGAACATCAACGTACTCGAGAAGCAGTCCGCAAACTGGTCCACTGATGAAGGCAAGACCGTGACCGCTGGCCTGCTCGATAAGTACAAGGACAAGAACCCGCAGTTCATCTTCGCCGAGAACGACGAGATGGGCCTCGGTGCCGCTCAGGCCGTTGACGCCGCAGGGCTCAAGGGCAAGGCCAAGATCGTGACCATTGATGGCACGAAGCCTGGTCTTCAGGCCGTTGTCGCCGGTGACCTCGCTGAGGATATCGAGTACAACCCGATCTTCGGCAAGGAGACCGCCAACGCCGTCAAGGACAAGCTGGCCGGCAAAAAGGTCGAGAAGAACATCGTCATCGATTCGAAGGTGTTCGATCCTACGGCCGCCAAGCAGGCGCTTGATGCAGGAACCCGTACGTACTGATCGGTTCGTTGAGCCGAAGTGAAACGGGTGTGGACGATGTGCCGATGGACGTTTCGTCGCCACATCGCCCACACCCGTTTTCTATGTTATTAAAGTTGTAACTTTTTGTAAGGCAAAAACATGACAGACAAAAACCCATAGTCGTGATGAAAGGCATCACGATTGAATTTCCGGGTGTGAAAGCGCTGGACAATGTTGACCTTAGTCTCTATCCCGGTGAAGTCCATGCCCTGATGGGCGAAAACGGCGCCGGCAAATCGACCATGATCAAGGCGCTTACGGGCGTGTATAAGATCAATGGCGGTTCCATTACGGTAGAAGGCAAGCCACAATTGTTCAAGGGGACGCTCGACGCGCAGAACGCCGGAATCGCGACCGTTTACCAGGAGGTGAACCTCTGCGCCAATTTGAGCATCGGCGAAAACGTGATGTTGGGCCATGAAGTCCGCGACAAGGTCGGCATGATCAACTGGAAAAAAACGCATGCAAAGGCTGCAGGATACCTTGCTGAGATGGGATTGGGCCATCTTGATACCCATTCGCCGCTGAGCTCGCTTTCCATCGCCATGCAGCAGCTCGTCGCCATCGCCCGTTCGATGGTCATTGATGCCAAGGTGCTGATTCTCGACGAACCGACCTCGTCTCTGGATGCCAACGAGGTCCAGGACCTGTTTGCGATTATCCGCAAAGTTCGTGATTCGGGAGTCGCCATACTTTTCGTTTCCCACTTCCTTGATCAGGTCTATGAGATCAGCGACAAGATGACAGTGCTGCGCAACGGCCAGTTCATCAAGGAGGTCATCACCAAGGACACGCCTCGTGACGAGCTTATCGGCATGATGATTGGCAAGAGCGCCGAAGAACTCAGCCAGATTGGCACCAAGAAGACGCGTCGTCAACCGGTCGCCAATGAACAGCCCATTGTTTCCGTGCGTGACTACGGCAAGAAGGGATCCGTTCACCCCGTGGATATGGATATCTTCAAGGGCCAGATCGTCGGCTTCGCAGGCCTTCTCGGCTCCGGTCGTACCGAATTGGCGCGTCTGCTCTTCGGAGCGGACAAGGCCGATTCCGGCGAGTTCAAGCTCAACGGGCAGAAACTCACCGTTTCCGATCCGGCCACAGCCCTGCGTAACAAGACGCCTACTCCACTGAGAACCGTCGTGATGAGGGCATCATCGGCGATCTGACGGTCAGGGAGAACATCCTGATCGCCCTTCAGGCAACCCGCGGCATGTTCAAGCCCATCCCGAAGAAGGAAGCGGACGAGGTCGTTGACAAGTACATCAAGGAACTCAACGTCCGTCCTGCCGATCCGAACAGGATGATCAAGAACCTTTCCGGCGGCAATCAGCAGAAGGTGCTGATCGCCCGTTGGCTGGCCACCAATCCTACGTTGCTGATTCTTGATGGACCTACACGAGGCATCGATATCGGCGCCAAGGCGGAGATTCAGCAGGTGGTCATCGACTTGGCCGCCCAAGGCATCGGTGTCGTCTTCATCTCCTCCGAACTTGATGAGGTTGTGCGTCTTTCCGATGATATCGAAGTGCTCAAGGACCGCCACAAGATCGCCGAGATCAAGAACGATGACAACGTCTCCCAGGAGACCATCGTCCAAACCATTGCGAATACCAATATCAATACTGGAAAGGGGGAGTGATGGCTCAGGAAAAAACGCCTATGAAGATAAGCCTTCCATTGCAAAGAAGCTCATGCCTTCGAACCTTACCTGGTCGGTGATCGCATTCATTGTACTCATCATCATCTGCACGATATTTTATCATGGGTTCCTGTCACTGAAATGGAACACCAACACCGGAGGTCTCGCTGGTCCGCTGATCACGATGATCCAGGAATCTGCACGATACCTGATGATCGCAGCCGGCATGACATTGGTCATCTCCACTGCAGGCATCGACCTTTCGGTCGGTTCGACCATGGCTGTGGCAGGTGCCGTCGCCATGCAGATGCTGATCGGTGGTGCCAACGTCTGGGTCGCTATTCTGTGCGCCCTGCTCGTCGGCCTGCTGATCGGATGCGTCAACGGTGCGCTCGTTTCGATCCTCGGCCTTCAGCCGTTCATCACCACACTGATCATGATGCTTGCAGGACGAGGCTTGGCGAAGGTCATCACCTCCGGCCAGAACGCCGATGCGAGCTCGATCCCTGGCGTTGCCCCGTTGCATTGGATTGCCAACGGATTCATCTTCGGTATCCCGGCCAACTTCATCATCGCCGTCATCATAGTATTGATTGTCGGCCTGCTCGCCCGTAAGACGGCCATGGGCATGATGATCGAGTCCGTGGGCATCAATCCTGAGGCCAGCCGTATGACCGGCATCAAGCCACGCAGGATTCTTTTCATGGTCTACGCGATTTCAGGTCTGCTCGCTGCGGTCGCCGGTCTGTTCGCCACGGCATCCGTGATGCGTGTCGATGTGGTCAAGACCGGCCAGGATCTCGAAATGTACGCGATTCTGGCAGTCGTCATCGGCGGCACCTCGCTGCTCGGCGGCAAGTTCTCCCTGCTCGGTTCTGCATTCGGCGCGATCATCATCGCCATGATTCGCAAGACCATCATCACTTTGGGCATCGATGCAGCGGCTACGCCTGCGTTCTTCGCGGTCGTCGTCATTATCGTCTGCGTCATGCAGGCTCCAAAGGTCCATAACCTAAGTGCCGAGATAAAACGCAAGAAAGCATTGAAGGCACAGTCGAAGGAGGTGGCGGCATGAGCAACGCAACGGCAAATGCTGTAGCTGGAAAGAAGATTGTGAAAAAGTCACGTCATCTCGATCCTCAGATGATTCCGACCATCGCAGCTGTGGTGATCTTCATCCTGATGCTGATCATGGGCCAGGTGCTCTTCGGCACATACATCAGGCTCGGATTCATCTCCTCCCTGTTCATCGATCACTCCTACCTCATCATCCTTGCAATGGCCATGACCCTGCCGGTGTTGACAGGCGGCATCGATTTGAGCGTCGGCGCCATCGTCTCCATCACCTCGGTTGTAGGCGTGAAGATGACCATCGCCGGTGTCCCTGCGCCGCTGGCCATGGTGGTCATGATTCTCATCGGCATGGTCTTCGGCCTCCTGGCCGAAACACTGATCGAAGAGTTCAACATGCAGCCCTTCATCGCGACGCTTTCGACGATGTTCCTGGCTCGCGGCATCTCCTCGATCATCTCGACAGACTCGTTGACGCTTCCTTCGAACAACAACTTCGATTGGATTGCCAACCCCATCAAAATCATCGACAATCCCAAGATCGCCAACGATCTGACCTTCAACATGGGTGTCGTCATCGCCATCGTCGTGGTGGTGTTCGGATACATCCTGCTGCACAAGACCCGTACCGGCCGTACGATCTACGCTATCGGCGGTTCCCGTCCCTCGGCTGAGCTCATGGGCCTCCCGGTCAAGCGCACACAGTTTATTATCTACTTCACCTCCGCTACGCTCGCGTCCATCGCCTCCATTGTCTACACCGCCAACATCGGATCGGCCAAGAACACGACCGGTGTGGGCTGGGAGCTCGACGCCGTGGCCTCCGTCGTTATCGGCGGCACCATCGTCACCGGCGGCTTCGGCTACGTGCTCGGTTCCGTCATCGGCGCTCTGGTGCGTTCCACCATCGACCCGCTCACCAGCGATTTCGGTGTCCCGGCCGAGTGGACCACCATTGTGGTCGGCCTGATGATTCTTGTCTTCGTGGTTCTGCAGCACGTGGTGACCGCGTTCAACAAGAAAGAATGACAAAAATGGCATTGGAATAATCGCTTTCCAATAGATATCGATAATGGCAAGACTTGCTTCTTTGACAGGTCTTGCCATTATTGTTTTCTCCGATATTGGCATTTTGTTTGGGATTCGACTTTTGTCTATTGATCGCGACAAACCTGTTTTGTGGGATTTTTTTATTTGGCATGGTGATGTGAAGCATTCCATAACCAATCTTTGTTGTTCGGTCAGCCAACGCACCATCCGCGCAAAGACAGGACTATCATGGATTTTATTATGTCAGAAGAGAATGTATCTTTTGACAATATTCTTGATTCATTTTGGGGAGGAACAATGACGGCAGAAACCGATAGCAAAAAATTGATCGTCAACTGCATACCCGTGGATGAAACGGACAGGCAGCGGTTTATCGAAGCGGCGGGCGACGTGCGTATCGAATTCTGCGGGGACCCCGAACATTACGGCGATATGAAAGTCAAGGCGCAGATTCCTGAAGATTTGCGAGGTAAGGCAACGGCGGTGCTGGGCAACTTCGACCCGGCCATTGCCGATCAGTTTACCAACCTCGAATGGTTGCAGACCTGGAGCGCCGGCGTTGACGCCTATATCAAGCCGGGTGTGTTGCCGGAAGATGTCACCGTGACCAGCGCCACCGGTGCCTATGGACAGTCGGTTTCCGAACACATGATTGCGATGATGTGGGCGCTGATGAAGAACTTCACGCTCTATGTTCGCGATCAAGAAGCCCATGAATGGAAGGACGAGGGCATGGTGCTCTCTCCGAAAGGGGCGACGGCGCTGGTCATCGGTACCGGCGATATCGGCTCCCATTTCGCTCGCCTCGCCAAGGGTGCAGGCATGCGTACCGTCGGGGTGCGCCGAAGCGCCGACAAGCCTGTCGATGGCATCGATGAGATGCATGGATTCGAGGAGCTCGACGAATTATTGCCCGAAGCCGATGTAGTCGCGTTGTCGTTGCCGCGTGCCGCCGACACCCATCATCTGATTGACGCACGTAGACTTGCTCTGCTCAAGAAAGACGCCATCGTCATCAACGGCGGTAGGGGAGACGCGGTCGACGACGATGCGTTGGCCGAAGCCCTGAGCTGCAAGGCGATTCGCGGTGCGGGCTTGGACGTCTTCGAGACCGAGCCGCTGCCACCCTCCCATCCGCTTTGGGACGAGCCACGTTGCCTGGTCACCCCGCATGTCGCCGGCGGCAGTCATTTGGCGAGCAATGATGCCCATATCCTGGATATCGCTGTCGCCAATGTGCGTCGTTACGCCCATGGTGAGGCCTTGCAGGACAACGCGCATCGGTGATTCCGGCATCCTTGATTTCGTGAGTCGATATTCTGTCGAGATTCAGATTCCTATTGCCATAGGTCGATGATTGTGATATATAAAGTATTACAATACCTGTGACTTACTGAGGTAACAGAACACAAGAACTACCAAAAATCCGCCACCGGAACGTTTCGGTGGCGGATTTCCTTTACTTATTTTAAAGAGACGAATCAGCTCTTACTTCGTTTCGGGCTTTACTTGTAGGCCTCATCAAGCTGGGCTTCCATGTCGTCGAAGCGCTCGACCTGCGGGTGGAAGATCGGGTGGCCGGCGGCGACCACGAGCAGCGGCTTCTCCAGCGTGCGCAGGTTATCGATCGGGTTTTCGTTCAATACCAGCAGATCGGCGGACTTGCCGGCCTCCAAGGAACCGGTCACGTCGCCCAGTCCGAGAATCTCGGCGGTGACCTGGGTGCCGGCATGGAAAGCTTCGGCGGGTGTGAAACCGGCGAAGCGAACCAGCAGCGCCATCTCTCGCCAGGTGCCGTATTGCGGCACGAACGGCATGGCGGTGTCAGTGCCGACGCCCACCTTGATACCGGCTTCATGCGCCTGACGCGCCCCGTTGACCATGCCTTCGACCACAGGCACGGAATTCTGCATCTGGATGTCGGTCATGTTGAGTGTTTCCTGCGAGAGATACTTCATCGGCAATCCGGCGGAAAGCGTAGGCTCCAAGGCGCTGAAGCCGCGCAGTGAGTTCGGGTTGTGGAGGAACAGCTCGGTCAGTTCGTCATCCAGCTTGCAACTGTGTTCGATGGTGTCGACGCCGGCCTTCAGCGCTCTGCGTACGCCTTCCTCGCTCTGGGCATGGGCGGCGACGATGATGTCGTTGGCGTGGGCGGCCTCGCAGATGGCGCGCATTTGTTCGACCGTCATCTGCGGGGCACCGGCTTCGCCGAGCACTTGCGAGTCGGTGACGCCGCCGGTGGCCGCGATCTTCAGCGCGTTGACCCCATGGTCGATGCTGTATTCGGCCTCGCTGCGCGCCTCTTCGGGCGTACTGCTTTCCATGGCGACCAGCGGCGCGCCGTGGCCGTCAGGAATCGCGAGCATCGGTCCGGCGGCCATGATGCGTGGGCCGACCATCTTTCCGGCGTTGATGCGGTCGCGGATGGCGACGACCTCATAGCCGACGTCTCCCACGGTGCGGATGGTGGTGACACCGGAGTTCAGAAGCGTCATGATGTTGGACTTGCTGGTCTCGTACATGAAGAGCTTGCCGGGCGCCGAATGCATGATTTTCGCGGTCTTGCGCTGGCCTTCGGGCGTGCTGCCCTTGGGGTCGAGCGGCTTGCCCTGAGAAAAGGTGTGAACGTGCCCGTTGATCATCCCGGGGGAGACGAACTTGCCGGTGCCGTCGAGGCGATGATAGCCCGGAGGCACCACCACGGTCGATGAGGGTCCAATTTCCCGGATCTTGCCCAGGCCGTCCACCACGATGGTGGTGTCAGTCAGGGTACGACCGTCCTCATCGCCGGTGGCTACGCTGGCATGTTCGATGACGAATGGTTCTATAGCGGTATTATGTGGTGCGTGCATAGCGTCTCCTTCGAAACAAAGCGGTTTGAAACAGGCTTTATCTCACTCTATCAGGATTTGGAAAGCAGCGCCGCAAAAAGAGATGAATTTGCCGTTTCGTTTTGCCGAAGTTTCGAGACGGCATCGTCGGTGTCTTCTATAGCCGGACGACGGAAAGGATTCCGGTCTTGAGACTCAGCAATACCGCCAGATACAGTGCACACAGGATGACGAAGACGATATCCTTGCCGGATATACGCATGGCGTGCCAATGTGTTCTGTGAATGCCTTCCTCATAGCTTTGTGCGTCAAGTGCAAGCGAAACATTGTCCGAATGGCGCAAAGCACCTGCGAAAATCGGAACGACAATGGCTACCAGTGCCTTGATGCGTTTGGCCGGGGAGCCGGTTTCGATACTGCCGCCGCGTGCCGCCTGCGCGTCGATGATGTTGCGAGCCTCATCGGCGAGCGTCGGCAGGAAGCGCAACGCCAGACTCATGACCAACGCCAGTTCCTGGGTATGCAACCCGAAGCGACGTAACGGGGAAAGCAAGGAGCCGAACCCATCGGTCAACGCCGTGGGCGTCGTGGTCTGCAACAGGATGATGCCCAGCAGGATGACGAGTCCGAAGCGGCAGGTGTAGAGTATCGCCGCCATCACGCCTTCGTCGGTGATGGGGAAGTTCCAGAAGGTCACCAGAGGCTTGCCGGTACGGACGAAAAGCATGTTGATGACGCCCATGACCAACAGCAGAATCAGGAATCCGCGCATCGAACGGAACAGACGCTTCGGGCCGAGCTTCGCCGCTGCCGCGAGAACGATGACCATGAGCGCGGTCAGCCCAAGTTGCGGCAGGGAGCTGACCATGAAGGAGGTGAACATCAGGACGAGGAACACGACCAGTTTCATCCGCGGGTCAAGACGAGCGATGATGCTCGGTTGACGGGCGGTCTTCGGGTCTTCGCGCGATGGAAGATGTTTTCGGGATAACGGGCCTGAAGTGGCGTTGCCATCTCGGGCGGATTCGCCGGTTTGGGAGGTTTTTCGGGAGCATGTATTCCGATTGCCGTCATCGCCCGTGCCGTTATTGAGGCTGTTGCCACTGTCGTTTTGCACGGGCCCACCCAGCGTGATGATGCGATCGGCAAGCTGACGCGCCTGACGCGGGGAGTGGGTGATCATCACGATCGTGACGCCGTGCGCGTTGAGCGTACGCACCAACGCGTAGATGCGCTCGCTGGCGGTGGCGTCGAGCCCAGCGGTTGGTTCGTCGAGAACGAGGATGCGCGGATCGCAGGCGATAATCCCGGCGATGGCGGCAAGCCGTTGCTGCCCGCCGGAAAGCGAGAATGGGGAACGTTCGGCGAGTCCGCTGATGCCGAGCAGTGCCAATGCCCGGTCCACACGCTGGTCGACCGCTTCCTGCGGTAAATCCTGGTTGCTTGGCCCGTAGGCGACATCCTGCCGAACGGTTTCGGCGAACAACTGGCGTTCCGGCTGCTGCATCACCAGTCCAACGCTGGAACGTAGCGTTTTCTTGTCGCGTTTCGACATTGAGCCCAAGTCGATTCCGGCCACCTTGATGGTCCCGCTGCCGGGTTTCGACAATGCCGTCATCAGCCTGGTCAGTGTCGATTTGCCGGTGCCGTTGCGTCCCATGATGGCCACGACCTCACCCTGTTCGACGCGCATCGAAAAATCGTGCAGGGTGTCGATATCCGACTTCGGATAGCGAAACGAAACGTGTTCGAAGCTGATGGCCGGTTCGCCGGTGGAATGTTGTGGGTCGCCATTCGCTGGTTTTTGGCTTGCCTTGTTTTGGTTCCTGATTTGATGAGATCGGGAATCGTCCGATTGTGCCGACGGTTTTTGGAGGTCTGCGGTTGAAGAATCTTTGGAGATTATCGGTTTATGATGATTGGGTTTCTTTTCAACGCTGCTGTTCGGAATTCCCGGATTCTCATCGATGATAACGCCGTCGGGTTTCAGCATTCCCGTGTCATCGGCGTTGGTCACCGAAAGCTTCAATGCGGCCTGTGTCTGCGAAAGTTCGATCGACTTGCCGTTTTCAAGGCTCAGAATACGGTCTGCTGCCTTGAGTTCCTCGGGTCGATGGGTGACGTGGACGATGGTGGTACCGCTCTGCTGAAGCCTGTCGAGAACTTGTAATACATCATGTTGGGCTTCCAAGTCGAGCATCGCCGTCGGCTCGTCGAGCACGATCATCTTGGGGTGCATGGCCAGTATCCCGGCAATGGCGATGCGCTGCTGCTGTCCGCCACTCATGCGAGAGGGGTCATCAAGCAGAAAGTCTTTCATATCCACCGCGTCGAGTGATTCGTCGACGCGTGAGGTGATTGTCTTCGGATCCAGTGCAAGGTTTTCGGGGCCGAACGCCACGTCGTCACCTACGACGGTGGTGATGATCTGGTCGGCCGGATTCTGGAACACCGCACCGATATCCCGGCGTGCCTTGCGGTAGAGATCGCTGTGCGGCGTTCCTGAAGAGAATACGTTAAAACCAAGCAGGATCACCGAACCGTCATCGGGTGCGGCAAGTCCGGCAACCAGGCGCGCCAGCGTGGATTTGCCGGAACCGTTGGGCCCGACCAGGCAGATGCGTTCACCGACACGGATGTCGAGATCGATACCGTTCAATGCCCATGATTTGCCACCATCGTAGCTGAAACGGATACCGCTTAGTTGTGCGGCAAAGCCATTGGTATCGCTGGGGTGGCCGGCATTTGCTGTGCTGGTTTCCTGGCTGGAATCCGTGTCTTTTTGATGTATGCGGGCTTTGCCGGAAGCTTGGCCGGGAAGGTAGGCCGAAGCCAAACCTTCGTTGCTTTGGGGCTCGGAAGGCTTGGCATCGGCGTAGGGATGATCAACCGCAGTCATATTCTACGGATTCCTAACGGTTGAGGAGGTTGGAAATCGGCTTGTAGATGAGGAAGGTGACCACGCCGTGAATCGCGAACTTGATGAGATTGAACGGCAGAAGAATCGGTATCACCATCTTCAAAACCTGGACGGTAGTCATATGAGCGTAGATAGGGGTGATCAGCAGGTTGCCGCCGATGGCAGCGATAAGGCCGAAGACGACGCCGACCAGAATGCCGACAAGCGCACCGACGCGGGTGCGCATGCGCTTGTAGATCATGGCCGCCGGGACGCTCAGGAATACGGAGACCGCGATGGACATGATGGCACCCCAAGGGTTCATGAAAAGGTGAGGGATCCAGCTTAAAACGCTGACGATGAACGCCGCCATCGGGCCGAACGCGAAGCCCGCGACCAGGCAGATGATGCCGGAAAGATCGTATTTCAGCCACGGCACGCCGGGCATGATGGGGAATTCGATGAAGGATGCCGCCATTGCCAGTGCCACGAAAAGCGCGTAGATGGCGATGCGTTGCGTCGACCAACGTCCTTTGTCGGCAACGCCGGTGGAATGGGTGGATTGTGTCTTGTCCCGTGAGTGGGAATCGGACTGATTTTGGGTATCAGAAATATCGCTCATGATGAGCCCCGTTTCTTTCATCCGGACTGTAACCGTTGGCCTCGGATTTTCACCGGATCGACCGCTTTCGCGGCTCGCGGGCTTCGGCAATGCTGTCGTTTTGAGACCGACAGTGTCGTTACCGCCAATAAGGAATTTCACCTTCCCTGAAACTTGCTTAACTATCTATACCCGTATGTGTGCCCAACTGTCAAACGTTTTTGCGCAATCCGAAAAGCAGTGACGTGAGACCGCCGGAATTCCAGATCGGAGTCATCGCGTCTGCGGAACTTTTGCCACCATCGTGTGTAAGTGCAAGAATAGGGATATGAGCGAAAACGAGAAAACTATGGAAAAAGCCGGCGACGAAGGCTTGGATGCTGCGTCTTCGGCGACATCGCCAATCGAAAAGCTGGCCATCGTCGTGGTGACCTACAAGCGGCAGAAGCTTCTGGCAAAGTTGTTCGATTCCATCAAGGCGTTGAACAATGCTCCCTGGCGCGTGGTCGTCGTCGACAACGAGCACAGCGATGAGACCAAAGCGATGGTGAAGCAATTTTCCGACGCGATCAATGCCCACTGGGGCAACACCGAACCGGACGAAAGCGGCAACACCGAACGTGTGGTTTACGCCCCACAGGAGGGCAATATCGGCGGTTCCGGTGGTTTTTCAAACGGTGTCAAAAAGGCCTACGAATTAGGAGCCGAATGGTTCTGGGTGATGGACGACGACGTGGCCGTGCTCCCCAACGCCATCGGGCAGCTGGCCAAGTGGACGCCGCGTCACGACGTGATCCAGGGTTCGCGTCTCGACTATGACGGCGGCGACTTCTATTGGCAGTACGATTTCATCGTTCCGCTCGGCATCCCCAACCCCATCGCGCCCGCGGCATTCGGACCTTCCGGCTACCGCACAATGGACACGATGTGCTTCGAAGGAGGACTTTTCCGTCGCAACATCGTCGAACAGATCGGCCTGCCGGACCCGCGTTTCTTCATCTACTGGGACGATACGATCTACGGTTATCTGGCCAGCAAGGTGACCGACCCGATCGTGGTCAACGACAAGATCATCCAGCGCACACGCGATATCGGCAACTGGGACATCGCCGGCCTGCGCCAGCTCAATTCGACCTCCGACATGAACCGCTACCACATCATGCGCAACCGCGGCTACATGGCGCGTTACTTCATGGCTCACGGCGACTACCGTCCGGCGCTGTTCGGTTTGGGAACAATGCTCACCGCCATCAAAGAAGCCATCCGCATCTTCGCCGTCGACCGCGAGCATGTCAAGCCTGGACTCAAGGCTATCGCCAAGGGCTGGGTCGATTCGCGCAAGCTTTTGCACGACCCGAACTGGGAGCCGATGCCGCCGCTCAAATAACGAGCCGTAAAATTAAGATTATGCGCTTGCAGGATCAATTTAACCGTTGATGTAGGCGCGTTGGCTATTGAGCGCGTTATAATGTCAACGATTATTTTTGTTCCGTTACCAGTTACCAAGAGGGGTTAGCGATGATTGAAACAGCACAGGCCTTTGGCGTTGATATCGGCGGTTCGGGTATCAAGGCGGCCCCCGTGGATCTGGAGAAGGGCGAATTCGCCCTGCCTCGTCTGAAGATTCTCACCCCTGAGGTTTCCACGCCGGATGCCGTCGCGGCAATCGTGCGCCAGGAACTTGAGCATTTCGAAGTGCCTGCGGGCGCTCCCGTGGGCATCGCTTTTCCCGCGCCCATCAAACCGGGCAAGCCGCTCGATTTCATGGCGAATCTCGACAAGTCGTGGATCGGTCTCGATGTCACCGAGGTCTTCTCCAAGGCTTGTGGCCGTCCGGTGACGGTCGTCAACGACGCTGATGCCGCGGGGCTGGCCGAGCAGCAGTTCGGTGCCGCCAAGGGCGAAGACGGATTGGTCATCGCCACCACGCTCGGCACCGGCATTGGCACCGCGCTCATCTATCACGGTGTGTTGCTGCCCAACACCGAGCTCGGCCATATCCAGCTTGAGAAGGGCAAGGGCGATGCCGAAAAGTACGCGGCCTCTTCGGTGCGCGACAAGAAGAGCCTCGGCTACAAGAAGTGGGCCAAGCGCCTGACCAAGTATTACGGTCTGCTTGAGAAGTATTTCAGCCCCGACCTCTTCGTGGTCGGAGGCGGCGTGAGCCGTATGGCTGACAAGTTCCTGCCGTATATCGATATCAAGACCCCGATTGTGCAGGCCAAGCTGCGCAACGAGGCGGGCATCGTGGGCGCCGCGTATTACGCGACCACCAAACTCGTCTGAGATTTGATTTTTGGGTTCCGCTCGGCTGGAAAGTCGGGCGGAACTTTTGTATTGTTTGGATAGTTTGGAATCCTGAAATCGCTATCCGGAATGGAAGGTCATGCGTTTTTCGTCAAGGGTCGGATCGACCAGGCTCAATCCCATCGCCAAAGCCGAAGCGGCGGCGCGAAGCCAGGGGGCTGTGCTCGATACCGTCAACGACTCCAACCCTACGAAACACGGGCTAGCACCGAGCGAAGTGCCGAGTGTCTATACCGCCGAGCCACGAGGACCATTGTCGGCGCGAAAGCAGCTTGCCCGATTCCTGACCAATCGCAATCTGGCCGAGTTGGCGGCGAAAGGGCAGAATTCTTCGGAATCCGTCGATCCTGACCGGCTATACCTGTTGAGTTCCACGTCCGAGGCCTATACCTGGCTCTTCAAACTCATGTGTGATCCGGGTGATATCGTGCTCGGACCCAAGCCGGGTTACCCGTTGATCGAGTCCATCGGCAGTCTGGAGAACGTGGATACACTCGAGTACCAGCTGCAATTTGACGGATCATGGTACATCGACGTGGCTTGGTTGCGCGAACTTCTGGAAAGTCCGAAAGGCGAAAAAGTACAGGCCATCGTCCTGATCAACCCGAACAATCCTACGGGTTCGTATGTCAAACCCGACGAGCGCGAGGCGTTGGTGGCGTTGTGCCGTAAGCACGATGTCGCCATCATCGCCGACGAGGTGTTCTTCGATTATTCCTTGGAACCGTTTACGGGCAATCGGCGGTTGGCAGGAGAGCAGGGTGCGTTGACGTTCGCTCTTGACGGTTTCTCCAAGCTATTGGCGGCCCCGCATGCCAAGGTCGGTTGGATTCAGGTCAGTGGTCCGGAGAATCTGGTGGCCAAAGCGCAGCGTAGGCTTGACATCATCGCCGACGATTACCTGCCGTTCAGCGATATCATTTCAGATCGAATGCCGAAACTGCTTGCCGCAGTTCCCGGTCAGCTTCACCGTGTGCAGGAACGTACTCGGGCCAATCTCGAGCGTCTGCACACCATGCTGGACGAGGACGAATCCGGCTTGGTCTCCGTCCTGCGTGCGGAAGGCGGCTGGAACGTGCTCCTGCGATTCCCCTCGGTCATCGACGAAAACGCGTTGGTCCTGTGCCTGATTCATGACTTCAACCTGACAGGCCAGCCCGGCTATTACTTCGACATGACCGAAAACGGCTATCTCGCCGTCTCCCTGCTGCCGCAGCCGGACGTCTTCGAACGCAATATCAAAGCCGTTCTTGCGGCGGTGTCGCGTGAGCTTGAGATTGTTCAAGGACGTCCTCGGATAGAGACATGAAAGCTTGTGGCCTTTTAAGCTCTAGACACGTTGAAAGTTAAGGTTTTTCAATGCTGAAACGGCTCACTGAACAATGAACCAAGAGGCGACTGACTGGAACATTGCCGGATTGGTGCGGCTCAGGGCGTCCTCGCGGCCCGGGACGAAGATAGTCAGGAACGTTACGGCGATGCTCAGCATGACCAGAAGCAACATGATAAGGCGTATGGTGACCCGATCCCAATTGATACGGCCTTCGGAAACATCGCGACAAGGCTGAGCGTCGCCAAGAATCGCCCCGGCTACCTCAACGGCGACCAATGCCACCAACCAGCCGAAATCGACCATATAACGCCATCCGATGCCGCCTTTGACGATGTCGACAAGCAGGAGCAGCAAAGCCAGCGGCAATGCCGTGAGAAGGAGCCGAAGCAGACCGGAACGACGAATACGCCTTCTCACGCCTGGAATCAGCAGCAAAACGATGAGTATGAGTGCGGGGCACAGCGCAAAAAGCCCTCCCACCAACGGTTCCGCATAGCTCCAGGAAGTTACCGGTGTGGGATTGATGGACAGGAAGGGGAATTCGTGCGTAAAGCGCAATGGCAGGAACAGGTAATAGCCAAGTGTCCGCAGCACGTTGGCGAGGGAGTTGCGGTAATGGGTCATGTCGGCGACGGTGATTTGGTAGCGTTCGCCGAAATCAACGGGAGAGCCGAAACGGATCGTGTTATAGAGACACAATGGCAGTATTACAATCAGCGCGGGCAGCAAAGCAGCAGTCAGCACTCGGATGACGGCTTTGTGCTTGGCCGGTTTTTCTGTGTCCTGGGACTTGGAAAATATCGCGTGAATCTGGGGCCAGAATATCGGAAATGCCAGTAACGTGACCAAGATGAACGTCGGCCGGCATCCGAAATTCGCTGCCAGGCAAAGCGAACCGGCGGCCAAGTGCGGCCACGAAAGCGGCGGGGTATCGCCAATCCCAACCACATGTCGACGGGATGGCTTGGACCGATTTTCAGTCGCACCTAACCAGAACCAAAGCCCTATTGCGCTCAAGGCTAGTGATGCGGCAAACGGAACCGAATAAAAATTCATACGAAATGCCAGATAGCCGACCTGCGAGCCCAGCAGGAAAAGCGTGATGGCCATGGAAACTGCGGCCAGCGAAGTCTTGGGATTCAGTAATTTCAACAGGCGTATGACCAGCAGCGAACCGAACAAGACGAAAACGAACAGCAGCAAAGCCACGGCGACGCCTGAAGGGAGCATCGATCCGCCCGGGACGAACAGCGAGGTCGCCAGGCGGTATGGAGCGAAAATCAGCAATGCCGGCAAGACTCCGAAATACGAATACCAATGGCCTTTGTAGAAGGAATAGTCCCAGTAAATGGGCGTGACACCTTGGTTGAGCAACGTTTCCCGAGCTTGCGGATCGTAAGGGTTCTGAGCGGTTTCAAGCGCCTTCGGCACCGGCAGATTCATTGACGCCTGGCCATGAAGCAGGGAATCGGCCATATGGCCGTATTGGTTGAAATCATAAGTGTAATTGCCCGGCTCGTGGAACGCCGACGAGCTGGCCGACCAGATCGATTGCGCGATCGACAGCGCAGCAAACGCGCCGACGACAAGCATGAAACCTGCGAAAACACAGCGTTGCCGGATACTTGCCGTGTCCAGACGCATCCGCCACAGCTTTGAAGACGGCATCCACAGTGCGAGCAGGGCCACGATGATCGCCATCGCCGCCATACGTCCCCAGCTGGCATGGAACGGTACGCGGACGTTGGCGTGGACGGCGGCGATGTCGACGTGTGTTCCGGCGGGTTCCTCGACCCAGATTTTGACGGTAGACGGTTGCGCTGCGATGTTCGTACTAGGGATGCGTAGATAACGGGAATTGGGCACGGCGTTCGATACCGAGCGAATCCGGGAAGCGTGCCTGGCGGCATCCACACGGATATGGTAGGCCGTCAACGGTGATTTCGATGTGCCTTTTAACCTGTTTTCGACATTTTGGCTGGTATCGGAGAAACCCAGAACCTGCGACGGGGAAGTGAAGCGGAAGGTCGATTCGGCCGGATCGACTCGTAAATACGGTGAACTTCCATCGCTTTGTGTGGTAAGGAACGCGGAGGTTGGATCGGTGACCACAAGCGTGCCGTCTTTCTGACGAGAAAGGCCTGGGCCGAGCGTGTTGAGCGCGGAAACCGAGTCACGGCTGGCTCCCAAGGTGTTCCAGAACTGCGCGTTGAATGCGAAGCACTCGAGCAGGAGTATGATCGCCGCCGCCAGAAGCGCGAATATGGCGGTCTTATGGCGGGCTGGGAAGCTAGCTGAGGAAGTGTTCACATGTTTATTCTATAAGCTTTATGTCTGGCTGAATTGAAACAATTATCCATATGTCCAATTTCACACAGCATTTGCATGATTTCGCTTCTTCTTCGGGTTTTGGCAGGTTTGCCGAGTCCGCGCGGGGCATCGCACATCGTGTGAACACCATGGTGGGCAGCGGCGTTTCAAGACACGATATCAATGAGGCGGCTTCCGCTTCGTCGTCGCAATCGCACAACAAAACCACCGGCAACGCCATGATGCAGGAGCTTTTCGACCACGCCATTGAGCTTGGGCCGATGGTCAAACGGCATATTTTCGAAGACTTTCCTGACGTGCCGGACGGCCTTTCTCTGGGATGGGCGCAGCTGCCGCAGCTCGATGGGCGTTTTTTCGCTCTCGGAGTGTTTCTTGAACCGAATGAATTCTGCCAGGTGGCTTTGGCTGACGGCAAAGGCCGGGTGTTTTTGGGCAACGACCCGCAAATGGATACCCATGACGTCGACCCCGCGCTCGTTTTCGGCAAAGAGGGCGATTATTCGCTTTCGAACGATAGCAGGATGCGTGGCGGCAAGGCAGACAAGTCTGTTTCCTCGCCGGAAACACTTCAAAACAGTGTCTTCGAGCTGCAATCGTCGGCAAAATCAGATTCGACCGGAAAAGGCCGTGGCATCGACGTGGTGCAAGGCGGCATCGTCGGTCGTGACATGTTCGGCCAAATGACCTGGTTGGCCTCGTGGCTCAAGCGCGGTAACCGCTATACGCTGGAGCAGATGCGTTACCGTCTGCCCGAAAGCCTGCGTCTCAACCTGGAATACCGGGATGCGATGGCCATAGCTTTCTTCGCCAGCTACATGCTTCCGCAGATCGGCGGGCAACTTATTGGTTTCGGGGCCGGCAACATCTTCCGCAGACTCAATCGTGAAGCCCCGCTCGGGGCCATTCGCCGCAGTGTGCGCGACAGCCTTGAGGCGCGGACGCACGGTCTGCGTGTCTCCGGGCTTGAGGATTATTTTGCCGATTTGATGCGTGAATCGGGGGCATTGAAGCCGTCGGCCGGGCTTGAGGCTGTCCATGGTGCCGAACCGTTGCATCTGTATACTTCCAGCTATTCCGGCGCGTACTTCTTCACTTGGGACGATTCGCTCAACCTTGCCCCGGCTCTTGAAGCCTTGAATATCGAGGGTAATCTCAATCGTTTTGCGGCCATCAGCGTCTGGCTGGAACACAATGCGCACACCGGCGCACTGCCCATCGAAGACACGGTCACTCGGGCCCAGGCGGCCCAGATCGATCATGCACTGCTTGCAAATCCGGCGTTGATGGCCTTGAAACCATTGCCGAAACAAGGCGCGGATCTGGGGGAGGCAAGCTCGGTGTCGCTATCTCGGATGATCGGGATAGCGGGACAGACCGCAGACCATATTGCAGCAGATGCTGCTGGTGAGGATGGCAGGTCTTCAACTCAAGTTTCTGCCTCGGCCGGTCGCGGAGAATGGGTCTATCGTCAGGCCCTGTCCACCTTGCTGCGTCAGATTCGGGTGCCTTATCGTTTCGACACCGAATTCCGTTCCAATCTGGAACTCGGCAATGTCGCGGTGGCTTTTACCACTGCGGGGCGCACCATGATGCCCACCAGTCGCTATGATTCGCAACGGCATACCTGGGTGGCTTTGAGCGACCACGAACGTACGGAGATGAGCGAACGCTACAACCTGCGTGTCGGACTCATGATTGCCGCGCTGTGCTTCGGGGCCGATGAGAAAATCGAAAACGTCTCCATCCGCATCGATTCCATGGGTCTGGAAGAAGCGGTCGAACAGCAGGATTCCGTCATTTCCAAGCTGATGGCACAGGCTCTTGGTGCGTTTGAACGTATGCCAAGCGCAGATATGAGACGAGGCGGTTCCAAGGCCGACCCAAAGGACGGCGATATCCATGGTGACCCATCCCAGGCCGGTGCCGTAGCGGCCGGTCATGATTCGATGCCGTTTGGTTCTCCAACATCCTCGAAGCCTGAAGAAACCGAAACGAAGAATTCTCCCGGACCGCAGAACGACGATAATCAGCGAGAACGTTCCGATTCCAACCCTGATACTCCTGAAGTGAATCGCGCCGGCGGGGCACAGGATGCGACGTCCCCGCAAGCACAGGATAGTCCGGAAGAAAACAATCTATCCGATGGTGTGGGCGATAACAATATGAACAGCTCGGATGCGCAGACTGGTGGTATTCCGCAGAGTTCCAGTCCTTCCGATGCTCAAACTGCCGATGATGGCACCGACGGCTCTTCCCCTGATGAAGACCAGATCGATGCCCAGTTCGCCGACTTGATGAAAGGTGTCGACCTCGACAGCATCGCCATGTCCGTGCCGCAAGGTGATCAGCAGACCGATATCGCAGGCGAAAGCGAAAACGGCGACGGCGATGCCAATGATCCGCTTGCGGTGTTGCGTAGCGGACCTACCGCGCACAATATGGCAACCGCGACGTTTACGCGGGAGGAATTCATGCGTATCATCGCCTCTGACGGGCTGGATCATCCCATCGAGACTTATCGTAAGTTCGGCGCCTCGCTCAATATCGTCGGTGCCATGCCTCGCAACGCGAACCCCCAATTCACCTTGCGAGACAAGCGTTTCTCGCCTTTGGGAAGCCAGGAGGAACCGGAACTCGCCGATGTGTCCATCAGCGGGGATGCCGTGCGTGTACTCGGTTGCGACAACATCACCGGACTTTCCATCCAGCGTGCCGACCTGTTGCAACGAGCGGTGAGCGATTTTCACAGGATCGCAGAAGACGACACCATCCCCAGCGTCACCAAGGCAAAGCAGGCCATGGCCATAGTCGAGGCCAACGGCGACCCGGAATTGAAGAAGCTTGCTCCAAGCGTGAGTAGCGCATTGATTGACGGTGTCGATACGCCGGATCTCGATTTCAGTCTTGCCAAAGATCTTGATGCCGAACGTGTGAAAGCGCGGGATCTCCTCTTTTCCGCGCAGGTCGACCAGGCCATTGCAAGTCAGGAAGAAGCCGTCGAGAAAGTGGATGCGCTTTACGCTCCGACCGGTGCTCCTCGATATTTCAATTCATATGCCGAGCGTGTCGTCTATAACCGTCTTTTCGCCACCAGTGACGAGACCACTGTGCTTATTCCCGACAATCTTTTTTACGCCCATATGGAACTGGCTGATGTGCTGGCCCAATTGCAGGGCGCGAAAGCCGCGCTGCCGCATTTGAACCAGATGGTTTCCTATGCCCCGGCCTATCCGCTTTCACATATGAGACTAGCCGTGCAATTGGCGCGCGAAGAAGATTGGAATTCCGCCCGTGCTGCCTGCCTCAACGCTTTGCGCGTGTCGCTTGATCGTGACGATGCCGCTTACGCTTACTACCGCTTGGCCTACGCGGAATGGATGCTGGGCGACTTCGACGTGGCCGCCGCAAGCTATATCATGAGCGAGCATATTTCACCGGGCAAGATCGCTTCGCTCGACGGCGAACTCCAGGAATTGCTGGCGCGTGCGCAATCCCAATGCATTCTGGTGCCCGTCTCCTTTGAGACAGCCCAGCAGGTGCTTGCCTCCCATGACCTTCCAGTGTGGCCACATACCGAAGTCGGCGACATCGTGCGCGATGCCGCCCGGGTCTGCGTTGATAAGGCGCTTTTCGTGCCGGCGCGTACCCTTTCGGTGGCGGCCGCAAGGATGGACGACAGCGCCGACGACGGCATGGACATGGCTCAGGCCCAGTTCCTGCGTTCCCTCAGCGCGTAGTTTATTTTGCCTTGGGGTTGGTCGCCCACACTTGATTTCCGGGTGTGTCCTGTTCGTTGGCAGGGTTTTGCCGGGTGGTTTTCGAGAGCTCAGGTTTTGTGTGCTCTCCCGACATGGCCGTACAATCGTGAGAGAACGGCGCGTGGTCAATATTGTAATACTTTATGGATGCCACGTTTGGATTGGATGGGTGACATGGTCAAATCGACGAAACCGAAAGCGGAACAAGGCGCAGCGAAGGCAACGTCCCAAGGAGACCAGCTGGCTTGGGATTTCGAAGGCGACAAACCCGAAGTCGGTGACAATGTTGGTGCCGCCCAATATGAGCCCGGCTCTCTGGAGTGGATCGCTGCATTGCAGCATATCGATGCCGACGCCACCAGGCTTGAAAAACTGGACGTTTCCAAGCTCACCAGCGAGGCTGCGGCACGGCTTTGGGCGCGTGTGGCGGCATGGGTGGAAAGCGACCAGATAGCCTATTACATCGATTCCGACCCGGTTTCCTCCGATGCCGCCTATGACATCTTTCTGCGCTGTTTGCAGGCGCTTGAGGCCGATTTCCCGGCTTTGGACAATCCTCAATCGCCGACCCACCGCGTCGGCGGCACCTTCTCGAACGAATTTCCCGACGTCACGCTTCCCTCGAAGATGCTCAGCTTGGACGATGTCTTCTCCATTGCCGAACTCAAGGAATGGTATGAGGGCGTGCTCAAATCCTTGGAATGGCCGGAAGGCAAGCCCCTGCCCATGACCTGCGAAGTCAAGATCGACGGTCTGGCCCTCGACCTGCTCTATCGTAACGGCGTTTTGGAACAGGGGCTGACGCGCGGCGACGGCACGACCGGCGAGGACATCACCACCAATGTGCGCACCATTGCCTCGATTCCGCAGAACCTTCAAGGAGCGGCTCAGGACATCCCGCGATTCGTCGAGATCCGCGGCGAAGTGTTCATGCGGTGGGACGATTTCCATGAGCTCAACAAAGTGAACGAAGATGAAGGTAAAGCGCCCTTTGCCAATCCCCGCAACGCTGCTGCAGGCTCGTTACGGCAGAAGGACCCGAGGATTACGGCATCCCGTCATTTGAGTTTCTACGCGCACGGTTTGGGGCTCTTACAATGGGCGCCCGGCAGTGCCAACGAGGGTCACGACGCCGTCAACGACCAGTCCGAAGCCTACGACCTTTACCAAAAGTGGGGAATTCCGGTTTCCCCGCACAATCGCGAGATTACCAGCTTCGACCAGATTCTCGACATGATTGACTATTACGGCGAACACCGTGGCGACATTGAACACGCGCTCGACGGCATCGTGGTGAAGGTCGACGATCTGGCATTGCAGCGCAGGCTTGGCGCCACCTCGCGCGCTCCGCGCTGGGCCATCGCCTACAAGTACCCGCCTGAGGAAGTCAACACCAAGCTGCTCGATATCGTCGTGCAGGTCGGACGCACCGGCCGTGTCACGCCGGTTGCCGTACTCCAGCCGGTCTATGTCGCCGGTTCGACCGTCGCCGCCGCGACATTGCACAACCCTTCCGAAGTCAAGCACAAGAACGTGATGATTGGCGACACCGTCGTGGTGCGCAAGGCCGGTGACGTCATTCCAGAAATCGTCGGCCCTGTATTGGAGCGGCGCAAAGGCCACGAAAACGAGCTGCGTGAATTCGTCATGCCCGAATACTGTCCGTCATGCGGTGCCAAACTCGCCCCGGCCAAGGAAGGCGACAAGGACATCCGCTGCCCGAACGTGGAAAGCTGTCCGGCGCAATTTACCCAGAGGGTCATGAACCTTGCCAGCCGCAAGGCGCTGGATATCGAGCATCTGGGGGAGCAGAGCGCCATCGC
The DNA here is from genome assembly GCA_024104275.1 of Bifidobacterium sp. Classification (GTDB taxonomy): domain Bacteria; phylum Actinomycetota; class Actinomycetes; order Actinomycetales; family Bifidobacteriaceae; genus Bifidobacterium. The sequence goes on along the minus strand of JAGGHK010000001.1, from coordinate 490,175 downwards.
CCTGACCAATCCCGAGGAGAACCGGCCCGACACGGTGGCGACTTACGCGCCCGACCTGCGTGATATCGAGGTCGGTCCCGGTGAGGAACCCGAGCCTTATGAACCCCCGGTTGGACTCGAGTTGCCTGCCAAACAGAAACCGGTGCTCACCAGCGAAGCCGGCGTGTTCAGTCTCAATGCCGACGATTTGAAGGACGTCGAGGTCTGGCGCGAATCCGCCATCATCGAGGTCGGCGAGCATGTCGATGACCAGGGTAAAAAGCACAGGCGTCGCAAGAACCGTGGCGGTTCCGGCCTGTGGCATCGTGTTCCGGCGTTCTGGACGGCTCCGATCGACGCGAAGAAGGAGAAGGCCTCAAGCTCGCGGGTCGCCGCTGCAAGCCAGACATTGGCTGATAACGCCGGCGGGGAATTCGATCAAGTAGAAGATCGGACAAATATGCTCGGAAGTGAGGGGACCTCCGTCCAAAACTTTGGTCAGACACGTGTTGCTGGTAGCGTTGATGCTTCCGATCAAGCCCAAGGTCAGATACCAGCGCGGGTGCAATCGCAACAGCGCAGCTACCCAGGCTACGATGTTCCCTCCGATGCCGTGGTCGTCTCCACAAAACGTCGCAAAACCCGCGACGGCATCAGTGAACAGCCGGTTTATGTCCGTCCTGGGGAGAACACGAAGAAAATGCTTGAGGAGATCGGCAAAGCCAAGCAGGCCGACCTCTGGCGGGTGCTCGTGGCTCTTTCCATCCGTCGCCTCGGGCCACCGACCGCACGTCTGATTGCCAATCGTTTTGGCTCGTTGGATGCCATCGCCAATGCAAGTGTGGACGATTTGGTTGCCATCAACGGCATCGGCCAGGAAATCGCCGAATCCGTCGTCTCATGGTTTGCGGATGCCCGTAAACCGGGGGACTGGCGTGGCAAGATTCTTGCGGCATGGGAAGCCGCCGGGGTCGGGCAAAGCGTTGAGGAGAACACGTTGCCGCAGACTTTGGCCGGCAAGACCGTCGTGGTCACCGGTTCGTTGGAAGGCTTTAGCCGCGAATCCGCCAAGGAGGCCATCGTCGAACGCGGCGGCAAGGCGGCCGGTTCGGTCAGCAAGAAAACCGATTACGTGGTCGTCGGTGCGAATGCGGGCTCCAAGGAAGCCAAGGCCGAAGAACTCGGCGTGCCGATGCTCGACGAGGCCCAGTTCAAGACACTGCTCGAAACCGGCGAGCCTGGAGACAAGAGCTGAGCGTTACGGAACATTGAACATGACGTCTTGTTGCACGCAGCGGAACGCTGAACGCTGCGTCTTGTTGCACGCTACGAAATGTTCGACAAGACGCAATACTGAGCCCATAGTCGTTGTTGATGCTAACGGTATGACGTGCAGGGTGATGTCATAGTAGTGCGTTGATTTTGTGCATGCTTATTGGCAAGTGAGAGCGTGGGTTGCGCTTCCAAGAGCCTTGTTCATGATTGCGGTTCGGCTTACGTCGTGGTTTAGTACGGCTATAGCCATTTCAACGTTAAGTAATACGCAAAAGCACTGGCGAGCCGTCCAGCGAAACGATACAGTGGGAAACGAGTGAAAAGGAAGGTGCCATGGCACGCAACGACACGATTGAACGGCGGATTGAACAGCAGGTCTACGAGCGTTTGAGCCATGTCATCGATCCCGAATTAGGTCGTTCTGTCACTGATTTAGGCATGATTCCTGCCGTGGAAGCCGAAAAAAGCAGTGATGCCGATAATGGTGAAAATCATTATGATGTCACTGTTCACGTCGAGCTCACCGTGCCGGGTTGTCCGCTTTCCAAGACCATCAGCGACCGTATCAAGCAGGCGGTACTCACCTATCCCGACGCAACGCTCACGCCGAACATCGAAATCGGCGCGATGAGCCGCAAAAAGCTCGAGAAACTGGTGGGCGAACTCAAAGCGGAACGCCGCCAGAACCCATTCAACAAGCCCGGTACGAAAACCCGCATCTTCGCCATCGCTTCAGGCAAAGGCGGTGTGGGGAAGTCATCGGTCACCGCCAATCTCGCGGCCACATTCTCGGCGCTCGGCTATGATACGGCCGCCATCGACGCCGATATCTACGGTTTTTCCCTGCCGTCGTTATTCGGCGTGCATTCCCGCCCGACTGATTTGAACGGCATGCTGATGCCCGTGGTCGCATGGGGTGTCAAAATGATTTCCATCGGCATGTTCGCCGGGGCTGACCGCGCGATTCTCTGGCGTGGCCCGCGTCTGCAACGTTCACTCGAGCAGTTCCTCGCGGACGTGTGGTGGGGAAGTCCCGATGTGCTCCTGCTCGACTTGGCACCGGGCACCGGCGATATGGCCATTTCCGTAGCCCAGGCGTTGCCTAACGCCGAGCTGGTCGTGGTCACCACCCCGCAGCCCAGCGCCTCCGATGTCGCAGTCCGCTCTGGATTGGTCGCCTTGCAAGTGCCGATGAAGGTGCGTGGTGTAGTGGAGAACATGAGCTATTTCGACCACAAGGGCGAGCGTCTGCATATCTTCGGTGAAGGCGGTGGCCAACGTGTTTCTAACCAACTTACCAAGGCACTAGGTTATGATGTCCCATTACTGACCCAGCTTCCCCTGCAGCCAGAAATCCGCGAAATCGACGATTCCGGTCGCCCCGCGGTCCTCAATCCCGATGGGCATCTGACCGATACTTCTGTAGCGCACGCTTTTAGATCGCTGGCGGAGGGGTTAATGCGGTGACGGCTCACACTTTTCCCGAACTCAAGAAAAGTGTGAGCCAAATGAACATTTCGATAATCTGCTCAATGTCCGAAATCGTTGATATATCAACGATTCTAAGGGATATGCTCTGAGCGAATGTTCGTTTTGGACTCACACTTTTCTGAAGGCTCGAAAAAGTGTGAGTCATGAATTGTGGATCAGCTTGTTCACTGCCGTCTGTCTGGTGATGGCACGCTGAATTTTGGCGAGTAGATGCTCGCGCGAGTCCTGCGTGCGCATGTCGTTCGCCGTGATTTGGAGAATCGACCAACCGATGTCGATGAGCTGATTCATGCGATTTGCGTCTTCACACATCTGGTGGACGTTGCGGTGGTAGGCACCTTGGTATTCCAGTCCCAGTTTGATGGCTGGAAATGCCAGGTCGATGAAACGACGTCTGCCATTACGCAGACGCACTTCATAATTGGGTTCCATGCCTTCGATGCCGTTTATAGCGAGGAAAGCCACAAGGTTTGCCTCTGCGGGCGAATCGGTCCCGGCAACAAGATACGGCAGATTTTCTTTGCAAAGATCTTGGCCTCTGAATTTTCGATTGGATGCGAGATACTCTTCGATATCCCCGAGTTCGCAGACACGTCGAAGCCTTTCTTTACACATCATCATGCAACCTATGGCGATGTGGTTCTGTCGGGAAAGATACGGTGCGACCTGAGCCTATGCGGTGGTTGGCGCCACCATTTCGAAACCGCCCATGTCACACGGTCGTGACTGGGCCTTCCAAACATGCGATCGCACCCCTTTGATGCGTGGCCGCGTTGCTGCGTCGGGTGTACATATATGTACTTCGCCGGTTGATAGAGAACAGCCCTCTGGAGTAGGCACGCCATAGAGTCGCAATGCATTGGTGTATCCGACGGTCAGGATTTTGCCGGTCTGAGAGGCGGCTTGCCGGCAATGCCTGAGCTCCTGTTCGCGCAATTCCTGCAGATCGTCGTTGAGAAATGATGTACCCATGATTCGACTGTACCGGATTTCGTGTTTTTACCGTGTTGAATTCGACAGACGCGACCGGATGTCTTGTTGAAGAACATGTCAGACCTTGTCCGCATTGGTGACACGCCGTATAAAATTGTCAAAAAGTTATCCACATTTCAGGGGATTACTTCATTGTACTGATTCATTATAAGAACTTGTGAATCAGGCCAATCGCAACCGGGGAAGGTTTTTTATGACGGATATGACAGACAGCGATGTTGACACCGTTCGAAGCGAGCGATGGAGTTCGGCGGCATTTCGCAAGGCCATAGTGGTTTTTGACGATATGCCCACGCCACAAGGCGAATCGCCTTTTGTGGGTGGTATGGAACCACGACGTGATATCGCGGTCGTGCCTTACGATCCGGCCTGGCCGACGGTCTTCGAACGATTGCGTGAGAGAATCGTCGGGGTGCTTGGCTTCCGCGCATTGGCCATCGAACACATCGGTTCCACTTCGGTGCCGGGACTCGCAGCGAAACCGGTGATTGACATCGATCTTACCATTGCTGATTCAGAAGAGGAACAAACACACGTTCCCGAACTTGGGAGGGTGGGATTCCGCCTGGTTATCCGTGAACCTTGGTGGTACGAGCATCGCATGTTCCGCCTTGACGATCCGGCCTGCAACCTGCATGGATGGTCGGTCGGCTCTCCCGAGGCTGCGCGGCATCTCATATTTCGCAACTGGTTGCGTCACAATCCAGAGGACAGGAATCTGTACATTGCGGTAAAGCAAGAAGCCGCAAAATATACAACTGCTGAAGGAGGTCTGATGTCTGAGTATAACCAGCGCAAGCAGGACACTATACGTGAAATTTATGCACGGGCTTTTATGGCCGCAGGACTAGTCGACATTGACTAGAGCACGTTCCTCGGCTTGTATTCGCAGGTTGATAGACTGCGGACATTCACGTATCCTACGGGGAACGAAATGCTCTCAGCTTTTGAGTCATAGGCCAGAATTGGCGCTTAAGATTGAGGTTTGGCCTTGCAGAAGTGAATATTTCATATTGCTTTTAACAACAGAAAGTTAACAGTAAACCGACCCCAAAGATGCGCTCAATGTTGCGAAAACTGAAGAGGCCACACTTCTATTGTTTTCGATGATTATAGGAATGAGAAACACTATTCAGTATCCGGCAAAAGTATTGATTCTAAAACACCACGGAATGGCTTATAACTCGTTTTTTCATTGATAATCCAATCAATCATACAGCAAAATGCCTGCCACCTCGATGAAGTGGCAGGCATTTTATTACCGAATTAAAACGAGCTCAGCAGTTGAAGTAGAGCTCGTACTCGAGCGGGGTCGGGGCCAGACGCTGCTGGTCGATCTCGTCGCGTTTCAGAGAAACCCAAGTATCGATGAGGTCGGTGGTGAAGACGTCTCCGGCGGTCAAGAAGTCGTTGTCGGCCTCAAGAGCGTCCATCGCTTCACCGAGGGAAGCGGGGACGTGCTTCATATTGTCCAGCTCCTCCGGCGGCAGCTCGTAAACGTCCTTGTCGACAGGGGCCGGAGGCTCGATGTGGTTCAGGACGCCGTCCATGCCGGCCATCAGCTGGGCCGAGAAGGCGAGGAACGGGTTGCAGGAAGGATCGGGGACGCGGAACTCGATACGCTTGGCCGCAGGAGCGGTGCCGGCGAACGGGATGCGGATGGCGGCCGAACGGTTGCGGGCCGAGTACACGAGGTTGGTCGGGGCTTCGTAGCCGGGCACCAGACGCTTGTAGGAGTTGAGCGACGGGTTGGTGAAGGCGAGCACCGAGGAGGCGTGCTTGATCAGACCGCCGATGTACCAGCGGGCGATGTCGGAAAGGCCACCGTAGCCGTTCTCATCGTAGAAGAGCGGCTTGCCGTCCTTCCACAGCGACTGATGGCAGTGCATGCCGGTGCCGTTGTCGCCTGCGATGGGCTTGGGCATGAAGGTCACGGCTTTGCCGGCCTCGAACGCGGTCTCGTGCACGACGTACTTGTACTTCTGCAGGTCATCGCCGGCATGCTGCAGGGTGTTGAAGCGGTAGTTGATCTCCTGCTGGCCTGCGCCTCCGACTTCGTGGTGGCTGCGTTCGAGGATGAGGCCGACCTTCTGCAGGTTGGCGACCATGTCGTCGCGCAGGTCCTGGTTGTGGTCCTGCGGAGCCGGCGGGAAGTAGCCGCCCTTGACGCGGTTCTTGAAGCCGACGTTGGCCGAGCCGTCGGCCTCGACTTCGGCGCCCGTGTTCCAGGGAGCCTCAACGGAATCGACCTCGTAGAAGGAACGCTGCATCGTGTTCTCGTAACGCACGGAATCAAAGAGGAAGAATTCGGCTTCAGGGGCGAAGCAGGCGGTGTCGGCCACGCCGGTCGACTTGATGTAGGCTTCGGCCTTGGCGGCAACCTGACGCGGATCGCGCGAATAGGGCTCCATGGTGATCGGATCGACCACGGAATGCGAGACGACGAGCGTCTTGTGCTTGCGGAACGGGTCCACGAAAGCCGTGGAGACATCCGGCACGAGCTTCATATCGGAATTCTCGATGGCCTGGAAGCCGCGAATCGAGGATCCGTCGAACGGCTCGCCGTCAGTGAACGCATCCTTGAGGAATTCGCTGGCAGGCACGGTGAAGTGCTGCTGGCCGCCCAACAGGTCGGTGAAGCGTACGGAGATGTATTCCACACCTTCCGTGTTGATGAGGGCTTCGAGGTCTTCCTTCGTTTCGAGTGCAGTCAATGGACCGCTCCTTTCGTTGTGCTAACAATGTCTAAGTGTAAGGTAATGAGTTTCGTCATGTCGCTCATTGAGTTACGAATATGTTTCGGCTGGTGATTTTCAATTGAAAATCGTTAAATTATCAAGGAAAAGCGATGTAAAAAATCCTCTCGCGATTTGGTCACGAGAGGATGGGATCACCGGCCGCGCATGGCCCGGCGGCTGATATGTTGCGGGCGCGTGGGATCCATGCCCTTGGGAATGCCGAGACCGCGCTTTTCCTGCAGAGTGCGCAGACGGTCGTTGAGCGTCTCGAGTTCTTCCTTGGTCAGTACGAAACGACGACGGGGATGAATCTTGTTCATAATGGCGAATTTGTGTTCGATAGGTTCGTAGATCTTGCATTTGAGCACCGTCTTGCGCAGGTTCTTAAGCCTGACCTGGCCTTCTTCGGTACCTACGGAAATGCAGAACACGGGGATGTCGCTGCCGCCGGTCACACCCTTGATGGACTGCTTCTGACGTTCCATCGGCCGTTTCGTGTGATTGGTGCTGCCTTCGGCCAGAAGGTAGATGCCGTTATAGCCGGTGCCGCGCCAAACCGCCTCTTTGGTTTTCGGATCGATCCAAACGGGAGTCTGAGGGAAGCTGTAACCGGCTTTGTTGATATTGCCGAGCACACTGATAGCTGCTCCTGGCTGGCCTTCAAGCTTTTCGTAGCCCACTTTGTCTGCGCGATTGGTCAGGGTCATGGTCAGGAACAGCACACCGAGCATGACCAGCAGAATCATCATGAAAATCCATGTGAGCCAGCCCCAATCCAGCAGCAGTCCGGCGACGATGCCGACGATAATCGGCAGCAGGAATGCGCCTGCCAAGAGCCAGGGAAGGGACTTGTCTTCCGCATGGGTGTACTTGTAGATTTGGCGCATCTGCTTGATGACGTTTGAGCCTTTTTTCTTGTCTTTTTTTGCCTTTTTCTCTTTGGCCATCGACTTCCTCACTTGTATTTTCGGGCACGAACAAACTAAGTTACGATTTTAGGGAGTGGTTGCGACGCAAAGCATATGGTTGCGCCGTCCATCTTGGAAATATGTAATACGTTTGGTTGTTCTATCTGGTGTGCAGGGGCCGTCCGTCGGCCTTGAGGAGAGCCTCTCCGAACGCTTCACTGAAGGTGGGATGTGGATGGATGAGGCGTGCGGCATTCGAGAGCGGCACCCGGTTGCCGACGAGCTCCTCGGCCTCGGCGATCAGGTCACCTGCGTCCGGAGCGAGCATGTGAACGCCTAAGATAACAGGCGTATCGGGTTTGTCGGCATAACTTCCCGTAACCACCGACATTGAGCCGGCCTCACCGCTCATAAGGATGCGGGCGTTGCCCATCATCGGGTAGGCGGTCTCTTTGGGTTCGATGATGTCGGGGTTCGTTCTGGCTTGTTCGAGGGTGAGTCCGACGCTGGCGAATTCCGGGGTGGAAAAGACGACCTCGGGAACCGCGGTGTAATCGACCGGCTTTGGGTTGAGGCCGGCGATGGATTCGGCGATGACGATACCTTGTTCGAACGCACGATAGGCGAGGGCCGGGCCTTCCGTGATATCTCCCAATGCCCAGACGTTGGGTTGGCTGGTGCGTCCGTAGGCATCGGTTTTCACCAGTCCGTTTTCCACTAGCTCAATGCCGGCATTGCCGAACCAAGCGGCATCGGTATTGGGATCGCGTCCGATGGCGGCCAATACCACATCAGCCTCGACTTGATGCGTGGTTTCATCCTTGTCGGTGGAATAGCTGACGGTTGCCCCGTGCGTGTTTGCCGTTTTTTCAATCTTGGCCACATGGCTATGGGTGACGATATGTACCCCGTCCCTGGCCAGCGCACGGGTCAGCGCCATCGAGGTTCGGCGGTGCATATGCGAGAGGACTCGTTCATGGCGGATCAGCAGGGTCACGTCGACGCCTGCCGCGTTCCACATCGATGCGAATTCGACCGCCACGGCCCCGGCTCCGATGATAACTGCGGATTTCGGGAATCGTGGTAGATCGAGCGCTTGGGTCGAGTCGATTACCGCGCCCTCGAAAGGATGATTTGGCAACGGCCGAGGACGTGAACCAGTGGCTACGACGATGTTGTCGGCGATGATTTCGACGGGAGTGTTGTCTCCGTTTGCTCCATTCGGCTTTACTCTTACGCAATGGTTCTTGGCAATCGAAGCCTCGCCTTTGATAACCGTCACCTTTCTTGTGGCAAGCAACGAAGCAAGGCCATCCGTCATTGCCTTGACCGAACCGTTTTTGAATGCCGACAGTTTGGCGAAGTCAATGCTCTCGACACTTGCATTGATACCCATACGTTTGGCGTCATCGACATTGTGGATTGCCCGCGTCGCGGTGATGAGAGCTTTCGACGGGATGCACCCGCGGTTGAGACAGGTGCCTCCGAGCCAACCCTCTCGATTAATCAGAACAACCGAGAGTCCAAGCTCGCTGGCCCGCAATGCTGTGGCGTACCCGCCGGGCCCGCCGCCGATGATGGCAATGTCAATATGTGTATTCTGCATGATTCTCCAAGTTTTGATTATCTCAATAATAACGGTGAAACGAAGTATGCCGAGCGTGGCAACTCTGTAAACGGAAAATGCCTTCGCACACATTCAGGGAATGCAGTGAAGGCATTTTTTTAATCGTAAACGCAGTCTGATTACTTAGGCCAGTTGCCACGTTTCTTCGATGACGGCTTCGGGACGCGCCAACGACGGAGCTGAAGGGACCGACTCCAAGCGTAGGAACACATGCGCGAGCCCTTGCCCACGGATTTTTCTCCGAACTTTGCGATGAGCTTCTTTTTCAGGCCGTGCCACATTACAAAGATGTCAATAACGGCGATAATCAGATATACATAGGACAACAGCAGTATTGGGGTATAGAGCACAGGCCACTTGAATGCGATGATGATACCGAAAATCATGACGCCGAAAATCACCGGGATGAAGTACTCGGCAAGATTGAAACGGGCGTCGACGTAATCGCGGACGTAAATGTGCGCCGGGTCGCGTTCGAGACGCGGCATATGGGCCACATCGCCGGTACGCATCGCATTGTACTGCTCGTCCTCTTTTTTCCTGATACGGTCTTTGGCGGCTTTTCGGTCGGCCTTCCGGTTCTTGGGAACGATGGGATGCAGGTTGCGCTCCTCGGCGACCTTGCGTTTTGGTGTCGGATGGCCTTTGCCTTCCTGCTCCCCGGGTTCTTTCAATGCGGAATCGACGGATTTCTGCGCCGCTTCCTTGTCTTTGTCCTTGCTGAAGGGATTCCATGTCATGGTTTGAGACTACGGGCAAGCCTCGACGTGCAAAGGCATGGAAATATAGGGAATTGGAGCATTTTTCAGCGATTTCCTAGCGTTTTTCTCGGGGCTGTGTGATTATCGAGATGAATGAACACGTTTGACAAGGAGGAAGACATGGCTGCATTGAGCAAGGAAGAGCTGCGTTCGCGGGTCGACGCCGATTTTGATCGTGTTGTCGATTTGCTGAGCAGGAAGATTGCACTGAAATCCATTTCCGCACAGGGCATCACTGGTGAACATATGCGTCGTTCGGCACAATTCGTTGCAGACGAGCTTAAAAAGCGCGGAGTGGACGCGAAAGTGGTGCAGTCCAAGAACCCCGATGGCACCCCGGGAGCCTTCGAAGTGGTGGGTTCCAAAATCGTCGATCCCGCTGCCCCGACCGTGCTGCTGTATGCGCATCATGACGTGCAACCGGTACCCGACGCCTCGGCTTGGGATACTGACCCGTTTGTGGCCACGGAAATCGACGGCCGGCTTTACGGGCGAGGTGCAACCGACGACGGCGGTGGCATTGCCATCCATTCCGGTGCGTTGCATGCTTTGGGTGACGATCTGAAGGTCAATATCAAGGTCTTCATCGAAGGCGAGGAGGAGATGGGCTCGCCGAGCTTCATTCCCTTCATCGAGGCGCATCAGGACGAATTCGATTCCGACGTCATCATCGTGGCCGATTCCGGCAATTGGAGTGCCGAAATCCCCAGCCTCACCACTAGCCTTCGCGGCAATACCGATCTGGACGTGACGGTGAAGGCACTAGAGCATCCGGTGCATTCCGGCCAGTTCGGCGGCCCAATTCTCGACACGAACACCCTGTCAAGCATGTTGATCGCTTCGATGTATGACGAAAATGGGGCTTTAGATATTCCGGGACTCGAAGGGGGAGACCCCGTCGGCGGACTTCAGCGTGATTTGGATGAATCGAGTGTACGGGCTGATTCCTCAGTTGTTGATTCCTACCGCTTCGCCGGAACCGGTTCGTTGGCTTCAAGGCTTTGGACCAAGCCGAGCATTTCGGTTATCGGGTTCGACGCACATCCGGTCGAGGGGTCGTTCAACGTCATCGCCAACGAAACCCGCTTCCGCCTCTCCATCCGCACCGCGCCGAACCAGCGTCCCGAAGACGCAGCCAAGGCCGTTACCGAATTCCTGACTTCCCATGCACCGTTCGGGGCCGAAGTCGCTGTTTCCATGGTCGACGCAGGCATGGGCTGGAGCATGGATCCTAATGCGGAAGCCACGCAGGACGCTCTGGAATCGATGCGCGAGGCGTTCGGCGTAGACCCGATCAACAAGGGCGAAGGCGGATCGATCCCGTTCATCCCCGAACTGCAGCGCATCTTCCCGGATGCCCAGGTTCTGGTCACCGGCCCCGAAGACCCGAAAGGCAACGCCCACAGCCCCAACGAGTCGGTCGACCTGACGAGCCTGAAAAACAACGTCCTCACCGAGGCCCTGATCCTCGCCAAACTCGCGAAGTAAACCGTTAACTTGCTCGTTCCAAGACGTTAGTCGTGGCGGCGGCAGATATACAACGTTCGACACGCTCCGGGCCGCTCAGGCCAAGTCTTTACGGTCGAACATTGCATATCTGCCGCCGCCACTAATGTTTAGGGCGACTTACTGGTTGCGATCTCCAAATGATAAAGAATCAGGGTCGCTGGAACTCCAAGCGAATAGCTGCCGCATGCTCCAGTTTTTTGAATGCATACGGGCGAATTACAAGACCAATGTCATAAGGTTTCTCACTCACGCGGTAGCTATTCGCTGATGAGCCACCTCCCGCAACCCCTGTCAGTCAGATTCCTTTGTGCATTAGTGCAGGGCTGGGGCATGTGATGCTGAGGCGTAAAGCTTGGCCTACCGGCCTTGAGGGTGCCGAAGTATTACATGCCCCAGCCCTGCACGACTCACGTCAACAGATGATGACAGGGGATTGCTCTAGGATGGCGAATTGACACGGGGGCTGTCCGTCGGCGCAAGCAGGCGGATGGCTGAGATGAGGATTTCCTCGACCGAATGAACGTGAGTCCGGACAATGCCGGCGCACGGACGTCTCTCTTTTCCCGTGCCTTGTATGCGTGCCGATAGGCGGTGCGCACAGCGGAAAGGCACAAATCATGTCATCATCGAATCAAACAACCATTGTCCCGAAACCGAATCTGAAATGGCGTGTCGTCGATATCGCCGTCGCCTCGGTCATCGGGGTGGTCAGCACGTTCATCTACTGGGCCGCGGCGCTGCTATACGGTCCCATCGGTTCCCCATTGGACGCCCTCATTCCCGGTCTCGGCGGCTTGATGAACGGGTTCTGGCTCTTCGCCGGTCCGCTCGCCGCGGTCATCGTGCGCAAGCCCGGCGCGGCGACCTACGCGGAAGTCGTCGCCGGCGTGCTCGAAGCGCTGCTCGGCAATTCCTGGGGCGGCATGGAAACGTTCCTGATCGCGCTGGTGCAGGGGCTGTGCGCCGAAGTCGTGTTCCTGTGCGTGGCGTATAAGGTCTGGAACCTCATCACGGTCACGCTTTCCGGCGTGGTCTCCGCCATCGGCTGCTGGGCCTATACCTTCTTCACCCATCTGCAGGGCTTCAATATGATGGGCGCTTACGGTATCTGGTATCTGGTGGCGACGATCATTTCCGGTGGACTGGTGGCGGGAGTGCTGATGTGGTATCTCTACATTGCCATCGCCAAGACCGGAGCCATCGACAAGTTCGCTTCCGGCCGTCAGGTTCGCGCCTCCTCCAAGTGAGTAGTATCAGGTAGAATTTTGAGACATCGATGGGGGAACGTATGCAAGGCGAGCAATCCAAGGTAGCCGACAACCGAAATGGTAAAGGCTCACCACGGCAGTATGCCTCGGATGTTTCCGTCGCTGAGGGTGAAGTGGTTTTGCGGGATGCAAGACCATCTGATAGCGATGCTTCCCCCAAAGTGCCGCCTGCCGCGATTCGTTTCGAGCATTGGGGCTATCGTCACGCCTCACGCCGGCATTTCGCCGTACGTGGTCTGAACCTTGGCATCCATCCCGGTGAACATGTGCTCCTTCTCGGTGCCTCCGGCATCGGCAAATCGACGATACTCGAAGGTGCTTCGGGATTGCTCGGCGGAGATCCGGTGGAAGCCGCGAACGAGGCCGGGCAAGGCGGCGCGGATGAAGTCGTCGCCGTAGAGGATTCCGAAGGCGGTGTCACTGAGGGAGGCGTATTTGTCGATGACATCCCGGCGGTCGCCGCCCATGGTCGTGTCGGATTGGTGCTGCAGGATCCTGACGCGCAAACGATTTTTGAGCGTTTGGGTGACAACGTCGCTTTCGGACCGGAAAACATGGGAGTAGCGCGGTCTGAGATTTGGAAGCGTGTGAAGCAAAGCCTCGCTGCAGTAGGGCTCGAAGGTCTGCAATTGCACCGTTCCACCATGCACTTGAGCGGTGGGCAGATGCAACGGCTTGCGTTGGCCGGAGCACTGGCCATGCAGCCGGGAGCGTTGCTTTTGGACGAACCGACCGCGAACCTTGATCCTGAAGGGGTTGCTCAGGTCATTGACGCTGTTTCTGATGTATTGCAGGAAACCGAAGCCACCATGCTATTGGTCGAGCATCGCGCCGGGCCCTGGATTGACCTCATTGATCGGGTCATCGTTCTTGGCCTCGAATCCGACGATCAGGTGAAGGCCCGCGTCACGCAAGTCGGTGACGATGCCGAAATCGACCACAGCGGGTTCAGACGGACCATCGTGGTGGCTGACGGCACTCCCGACGAAGTATTCGAAAACCGTGATCTTGATTTCGCCGCCCTCGGCATCTGGATGCCGGACAAATACCGTCGTCCTGATGACGAAATACATCGTATCCATACTAATGACGAACCGACCAGCGACCCTGCGACCGGCGACGGTAAAGCCCTGCTTTCCGCCAAAGACCTGGCTATCGGCCGTAATGGCAAAGCCATAGCCGAACATATCAATATTTCTTTCGCTGCTGAACAGATTACGGCTTTGGTTGGCCGCAACGGTGTCGGCAAGTCGACGCTTTCGTTGACTTTGGCCGGACTTCTGCAACCGGTGGCAGGCAGTGTCGAAGCCTCGCCTGAGCTGGCGAAAGGTACAAGCGGTAATTCGCCCATGGAATGGAAATCGACGGAACTGGCCGCCCGGATTTCCTATGTGTTCCAGAATCCTGAGCACCAGTTCGCGAGGGGCAGTGTGCTTGAAGAGGTCATGCTCGGTCCCTTGCGTACCGGAATACCTGAGGATGAGGCCAAGAAAAAGGCCATGGCGTTGCTGCGCCGCTTCAGGCTTTCGCAATATGCTTCGGTCAATCCATACACACTCTCCGGCGGCGAGAAGCGACGCCTGACCGTTGCCGCCTCCCTTGCCGCAGCCCCTCGCGTCATTATTCTCGACGAGCCCACCTTCGGTCAGGACCGGCGTACGTGGATGCAGATCGTCTCGCTGATTCATTCCCTGCGTGGTGACGGCGTAAGCGTTATCGTAGTGACGCACGACCGCGACCTGGTTACGGCTTTGGGCGCCCGTGTCGTTGAGTTGCAGGCTCAGGGCGATGCCGAAGGTGTCCGTTCGATGCATGCTGCGAATGGGACACGGATTACCGAAAAAGTATCCAAAGACGATGCCGTGTCATCTGGCACTGCCAATCTCAAGGCCATTGACACCACCATCACCGTCAGCCCGGTCAACGAGCGTGATGAGAAGGAACGCCAATCCAGCCGCTCATCGTTCCTTGCCTCATTGAACCCGACGTTCAGGATGCTGGGTGGCTTCATCGCCGCGTTGCCGTTGATTCTGAGTCTGGACTGGGTTTCGGCAAGTGTTGCGCTGCTTCTCGAGTTCATTTTGCTGGCCTGTATAGGCCTCAAGCCGTGGCGCGTGGTCAAATCGACGTGGCCGGTGTTCATCGGGGCGCCCGGTTCGGCGCTCGCAGTCCTGCTCTACGGCAAGGAAGGTGGCCGGGTCTGGTGGCATTGGGCGATGATTACCGTCACCGACCGTTCGGCGGTCTTGGCGCTCGCTACCGGCATCCGTATTCTCGCTGTCGGAATCCCTGCCATTATTGCGGTACTGGGCGTGGAGACCACTGACCTGGCCGATTCCTTCAGCCAGATTCTCCACCTGCCTGATCGTTTCGTCTACGGAGGACTGGCCGGTATGCGTCTTTTCTCGGTAATCCGCGACGACTGGGCCGCGCTCACCGCCTCCCGCCGCTCCCGCGGTCTCGGCGATGAGAACAAGGTCAAGGCCTTTTTCCCGCAGACCTTCGCCCTGCTGGTCCTTTCAATCCGTCGTTCGACAACGCTTGCCACAGCTATGGAAGCCCGTGGCTTCGGCGGCGACATCCCGCGCGCCCACGCCCGCGTCAGTCGCGTCAATCCCCGCGATTGGGCTTTCTTCATCGTTTGCGCGATTGTTCCGACGGTCTCTCTGATCATCGCCGCTCTGGCCGGCACTTTCACCTTCTTCGGTGGGTGAAAATGTCGGGTTGATTGGTGTTGAGGCGATTTCAGATTTTCGGAAGTTGATCGATGTCTGATTCCATATACTTCTGTAAGTTTCACAAGTCAAACACGCGTGTACTGATTTACTGGGATTGATGGCAATGACTTCGCGTAAGGTATAGCTATGCCTTTTAATCAGCACATTATCGACAATCCTAAGTCCGAACGTGTGAAACGTGTCGTGGAGCTTGGGAAGACCAAGGGTCGTAAGAAGGTCGGAAAGTTCATTATCGAAGGGCCGCAATCGGTGCGCGAAATCGTGCGATGGATGCCTGAGGTGGTCGAGGATTGCTATGTGCAGATGGACGAGCGACGGTCCGGGCTGCTTTCGCCGGTAGTCGAAGACATCGCGCATGAGGCAGACGGGCAGGGGCTGTATATTCACCAAGTCACTGGCGACGTGATGCATCGTATGAGCTCGGACGCGCAGGGCATCGTTGCGGTCGGCAACCTTGATGCCGTACAAAATCGCATGATTGGCGACTTCGAACAAGGCCAATCCGGACATGCGAGGGATGCAAAAGTAATCCATAATGTCGCCACTCGGGGAACTGACGTAAGAAGCAACGCTGGGGGAGATGACGATAGGTCTGAAACTTCTCAAACGTCTGAGGGCAAGTCGGATTCTGTTTCGTTCAACGATACCGTTGCTGCGTTCTGGCAGATACGTGACCCGGGAAATGCCGGAACCGTGATTCGCTCGGCCGATGCCGCCGGATGCCGCGCGGTGATTTTCGTTGATGATTGTGTCGACCGGTTCAATCCGAAAGTCATTCGTTCTACGGCGGGCTCGTTGTTCCATTTGCCGGTGGTCACCATGAGTACAGACAAATTCTTTGCATGGACGCAAACACAGGATTGCGAAGTGATGGCTGCTGATGTTTACGGCACCGAAAGCATCAAGCCGGAATCGTTGATTGACGTGGTGACCAGGCTCGAACATTCGAAAAATGAGATTGCCGCCAATCAGGGAAACCGAAATGCTGCGTTGTTGCCTGTTGATGACAACGGGCGAAACGTTGGGAATGAGGAAAATGTCAAGGCTGCAAACGGTCAGCACTCCCACGTCATTCTGTTCGGCAACGAGGCTCGCGGATTGCCTGCCGACGTACTGGAACGTGTGCAGAGCATCGTCTCCATACCGCTCTACGGCAAGGCCGAATCACTCAATCTCGCAACCAGCACTTCAGTGATGCTTTTTACGCTTGCCATGGCTCGCGATGCCGCGCAACGTCGGTAAAAACGGCTTTCATTATTACAAAGCGATAAGCGCAGCCGAGCACGATGCTATGTCGAGTCATATTGAAAGAATGAAAAGGCTGTAAACGCTTGGGATTCATGACTTTTGCGCATGTAATCGCAGACGTTTCAAGGTTTGCAAAAACTTAAAGGAAAGGGTACTCGTGGCACAGAGTGCGTCATTCGATGCAGGAGCGGTGACCGATGCGGTCGCCGAAGGCATCTCGAAAATCAAGAGTGCCTCCACCATGGAGGAGCTCAAAGCCATCAAGACGGAGTACGCCGGGGCCGAGTCGGCGATGACCCAGGCCAGCCGTGCCATCGGCGGTCTGCCGAAGGACGAGAAGAAGGGCGCCGGCCAGCTCATGGGAAAGCTGCGTGCCGATTTCGGACGTGCCTTCGGGTTGAAGGAGGCACAGGTCAAGGCCGAAGAAGAGACCCGTCAACTCGCTTCCGAGACGGTCGATATGACCGAGCCCATCAATCGCAAGCCGCTGGGTGCCCGTCACCCGCTACCGAAGCTGATGGAGGACGTCGAGGACCTCTTCATCTCCATGGGCTGGCAGATTTCAGCAGGCCCCGAAGTGGAAACCGAATGGTACGACTTCGATGCCTTGAACTTCGGCCCTGACCATCCTGCGCGCCAGATGCAGGACACGTTCTACGTCAAGGGCAATCAGGCCAAGGACGCCGCCGGATTCGTAGGATCCAACATGGTGCTTCGCACGCAGACCTCGTCCGATCAGGTGCGTGCGTTGCTGACCCGCGGTGTGCCGCTCTATATTGCTTCCCCTGGCCGCGTGTTCCGCACCGATGAACTCGATGCAACGCATACCCCGGTCTTCCATCAGTGCGAGGCGCTGGCCGTCGACAAGGGCCTGACGATGGGCGACCTCAAGGGCGTGCTCGACAAGCTCGCCGTCTCGATGTTCGGCCCGGAGGCCAAGAGCCGCCTGCGCCCGAGCTATTTCCCGTTCACCGAGCCCAGCGCCGAGCTGGACCTGTGGTTCCCCGACAAGAAGGGCGGCCCAGGCTGGATCGAATGGGGCGGCTGCGGTATGGTCAACCCGAATGTATTACGTTCTGCTGGCCTTGACCCAGACGTCTACACCGGCTTCGCGTTCGGCGTGGGCATGGAGCGCACACTCTTGCTGCGCCACGATATCAACGATATGCACGACCTCGTCGAAGGCGACGTGCGTTTCAGCAAACAGTTTGTGATGGGGGAGTGAACCAACAATGCCAATGGTAGATATTGACTGGCTCAAGGAGCATGTCAAGGTTCCGGCCGGTCTTACGTATGAACAGCTTGCCAAGGACCTGGTTCACGTCGGCCTCGAGGAAGAGGAGATTCACGCCTCGCAGGTCACCGGTCCGATCGTGGTCGGCTATGTGGTCGACTGCACGCCTGAACCGCAGAAGAACGGCAAGACCATCAACTGGTGCCATGTCGACGTCGGTGAGCAATACAACGATACCGACGAGAACGGCAACAAGGTGCCGCGCGGCATCATCTGCGGCGCACCCAACATGGCGGCCGGCGAAAAGGTCGTCGTCACGCTGCCCGGTGCCGTGCTTCCAGGCGACTTCAAGATCGAACCACGAAAGACCTACGGGCACATCTCGAACGGCATGTGCGCCTCCGAACGCGAGCTGGGGCTTGGCAGCGACCACAACGGCATCATTCTGCTGAACCATTACGGCCTCAGCAAGGAAGAGGCCGACGCGCTGAAGCCCGGCGACGACGTGATGCATCTGCTGCATCTCGATCAGCCCGTTCTGGAGATCAACATCACCCCTGACCGTGGCTACACGCTTTCGTACCGGGGGGTCGCGCGCGAATACCATCATTCCACTGGTGCCGCCTACACCGATCCGGTCGTGGCACTTAATGCCAAGGCCCCCAAAGGCGTTGCGGCGGACAAAGCCGATATCGAGGTCGAGATCGAAGACAACAACCCGGTTCACGGTGTGCCCGGCTGCGACCGCTATTATGCTCGTATCGTGCGTAACTTCGACCCGTCGGCCGAGACGCCGAGCTGGATGCGTCGCCGCCTGATCCGCGCTGGCATGCGTTCGATTTCCTTGGCTGTGGACGTCACCAACTACGTGATGATGGACTTGGGCCAGCCGATGCACGCCTACGACCTCGACAAGATCTGCGGGCCGATCGTCGTTCGACGCGCCAACAAGGGCGAGACGCTGACGACGCTCGACGGCAAGAAGCACGACCTGAGCGTCGAGGACCTGCTCATCACCGATTCGCCCGACGGCAAACGCAGCTCGCGAATCCTCGGTCTGGCGGGCGTTATGGGCGGCCTTTACGGCGAAGTCACCGCCGATACCAAGAACATCCTCCTGGAATCCGCACACTTCGACCAGGTGACCATCGCCCGTTCCGCACGTCGTCACAAGACCCCGTCCGAGGCTTCCAAGCGCTACGAACGCGGCGTGGATTATGCGCTGCAACCCGCCGCCGCCCAGATGGCCGCCGACCTGATGGCCGAGTACGGCCACGGTGAACCTTCCGACACTCCGATCGACGTCGACCACACGCAACCCCGTGAAGCCATTGATTTCAAGTTCACCGAGACCAAGCGCCTCACCGGACTTGACACCTCTGACAAGCGCATCCGCGAGATTCTCGAGGATATCGGCTGCAAGGTCAGCGACGGCAAGGAAGAAGGCCACATTTCCGTGGTTCCTCCGACCTGGCGTCCTGATTTGACCATGCCTTGCGATTTGGTCGAGGAAATCGCGCGTCTCGTCGGTTATGACGAGATTCCGATCACTATGCCTCCGGCTCCCGTCGAAGGCGAAGTCGGGCTGACCCCCGACCAGCAGCGTCAGCGCGACGTGGCCAACGAGCTCGCCGAATACGGCTTGGTGGAGACGCTGAGCTATCCGTTCGTCGGCGACGCCGATTTCAAGGCATTCGGTTACGACGCCGACGAGATCAAGCCGGTGAGCGTCGAAGTCGCCAATCCTCTGGCCGGCGACCGCCCGTACCTGCGTCGTGACGTTCTGCCGACGCTCGCGCAGACCGTCCAGCGCAACCTGCGCCGCGGTCTCGAAAACATCTCCCTATACGAGATCGGTCACGTCTATCTTTGGGATCCCAACGCCCCGGCCATTCCGGCATTGCCAGGTGGCCAGCGTCCGACCGAGGAGCAACTGAAGGCCCTCGACGCCGGTCTGCCAGAACAGCCGTTGCATGTCGCGGCGATTTTGACCGGCAAGGCCGTCGAAACCGGCTGGCTCGGCGAAAGCCGCGATGTCGATTACAGCGATGCGCTCGAAGCAATGAACCGCGTGGCCGACCGTCTAGGTGCCAAGGTCCAGATTGTCCAGCCGCAACCGCAGGATGTGCCGATGCAATGGCATCCGGGTCGTGCCGCCAAGGTCATGGCTGGCGATACGTTCGTCGGCATGGTTGGTGAGTTGCATCCGCATGTCAACACAGCGCTCGGCTTCCCGGAGCATTCCGCAGCGTTCGAGCTCAACCTGACGGCCCTTTTCGCCACGTTGAGCGGCAAGCCGGTGCAGGCCAAGCCGATTTCGACCTTCCCGCCGGTCAAGCAGGATCTTGCCTTCACGGTTCCCGATAGTGTCACTGTCGCGCAATTGCAGCAGATTATCGAACAAGCCGCGGGCGACAATCTTGAGTCCATCGAGCTCTTCGACGTGTTCTCCGGCAACCAGTTGGGTGAGCATCAGAAGTCGCTTGCCTATTCGGTCACATTCCGCTCTCCGGATAAGACGCTCACCAGCGACGACACAGAGGCCATCCGCAAGGCTATTGTCGATAAAGCAGAAACCATTGGTGCGCAATTGCGTGCCTGACGAATCGGACCCAGGACATCTTGGGAATTGAACGATATGGAGTCTGCGTGCCGGTCAGGTTCGCAGGCTCCACGAATATCTACATGATTTTGGAGTGGCATGATGAATGAATCGCAGAACCCGTTCGATGAGAACGGCATGGGTGGCCAGAATTCGTCGCACAATCCCACACCTTCTGATGGGCAGATTCCGCAGCAATCGCCATACGGAAATGAGCAGGAAATGCCGGGCACGCAAGATACGGGCATCTCGAATACCGCGCACGCTTCATCTTCTTCCTCTGACACCGCTTCGTCTCAGCCTCAATATGGTCAGGTCAAAGTTCCGGAATATGGTGCCATGGCCAGCCAATTTTCTCCGCAATACAATCCTTACGTATACGGTAAACCCGAGGAAAGGCCCAAAAACCCGAACCAGAACCAGCAAAACCCTCAGATGAATGCTCAGGGCGGACAAGTCAACCCGCAAATGGGTGTCGGATATGGCAATGGTATCGGTCCCTACCAAGCTAATCAGGGCAATGCGCCATATGGGGCTCCCAGCCAGATGCCGGACGGTTATGGTAACAATCCGAATAATGCTTACCGGCCGCAGTATAACAATGGTCAGATGATGCCTGGCAGCCCTGGAACCCCTGGTTACCAGCCGGACATATGCAACGGCGTTGATATGAATGACCCGGTTCAGAACCCGCTCAAAGGGCATTGGGATCCGATGGCGTTTGTTTCGGTCATTCTGCTGTTCCTGCCGATTACGTTCCTGCCTGCCATCACCGGTGCGATTTCGATGTGGCGTACCAAGAAGTACCACATGAAGGGCTTCTGGGTGGCCACGGTGTGCATGGTGCTTGGGGTCATCGCGACGGTCTTCGAGCTGTGGCTGTTTTCCAAGGGTCTCAACGTCAATGATTTTTCGCAGCAGTTGCTCAATCAATATGGTTCTGGTTCCGGTGGTTCGGGTGGTTCAAATGGCGGCGGCTCGGTAAGCGCGTAGTTTTCGAACTTTTGTATAGGTGATAACCATTTTGAAGTATGCCTTATTTTAAGGATGCTCTCGCTCGAAGAAACTAACAAAAACATCTTTCGTGTTCTCGGAAATCACGACAGATACCAAGGAAATAGCTGATTTTAGAACTGAAATAAGAAATGGATGCAAAGAGGTGTCCACTATTTGGATGTATAAGTATGCATAGTAGTGAATATATGTAATCTAGCATCATCTTGAAGAAAGGTGATGTTCATGAGCAGATACACGGTGGCGGTGGCTGGTGCCAGCGGATATGCCGGTGGTGAGATGCTGCGTATACTCGCTGCGCATCCCGCGTTCGAAGTGACCACGGTGACGGGGGATTCTTCGGCGGGAGATAGACTCGGTCGACATATGCCGCATATCCCGCTTCTTAAGGATATGGTCATCGAACCCACGACTCCCGAAGCGCTTAACGGGCATGACATCATCATTCTGGCTTTGCCTCACGGGGTATCGGGCGCATTGGCCGAAAAACTCCATGCCAATTGCGCGATGGTTGATTTGGGAGCCGACCACAGGCTTGAATCAGATGCAGCTTGGGCGCAATACTATGGCGGCGATTTCCACGAGCCATGGGCCTACGGCATGCCAGAGCTGATCGTCGGCAAGGATTCCGACGGCGGATACCGTCGTCAGCGCGAAGAATTGCCTGGTGCCTCATTGATTGCTGGACCAGGATGCAACGTCACCGCAGTCACCCTTGCCTTCCAGCCGGCTTTGGCGCAGGGACTAGTCGAGGCAGACGATATCGTAGCTGATCTCGCAGTCGGATATTCGGGCGCGGGCAAGAATCTGAAACGGTCGAACCTATTGGCTGCGGAGGCATTCGGTTCGGCGACGCCGTATTCGGTCGGCGGCGTTCACCGTCATATTCCAGAAATCGTGCAGAATCTCAAGCACGCCGCCACAGCGTTTTCCGATGATGGTCATTCCGATTTGGGATTTGCGGATACATCCGACTCGACTATCAACGTTGGTTTCACTCCGATGTTGTTGCCGATGGCGCGCGGCATTCTAGCGGTGGTTTCGGCCAGGCTCAGCGACAAAGGCGAGGCGACGAGCGACGAAAGTATCCGCCAGATTTTCGCTAAAGCCTATGAGGGACAGCGGTTCATCCAGCTATTGGATGTCGGCGACATGCCGGCCACGGCGAACGTGCTGGGTTCCAACGAGGCACAAGTGCAAGTCGCCGCTGACAGGAATGCCAAACGTCTCTATGGTTTCGCGGCCATCGATAATCTCAATCGCGGAACGGCAGGGCAGGCGGTGCAATCGCTGAACATTGCACTCGGACTTCCGGAAGACCAAGGACTGACGACGATAGGAGTGGCGCCATGAGCGTGACATTTGCAAAAGGCTTTTCGGCTGCCGGAGTCAATGCCGATATCTCATCCAACAAAGCAAAAAGCGATTTGGCTTTGGTAGTGAACAATGGGCCACTTGATGCCGCGGCAGGCGTGTTCACCACGAACCGTTTCTGTGCGGCCCCGGTGCAATGGTCACGCAAAGCCGTCTCCGACGGACATGTCAAAGCGGTCGTGCTCAACTCCGGCGGCGCCAACGCCTGCACCGGTGCCGAAGGCCTGAAACAGAGCGAAGCCACAGCGGTCAAAGTTGCGCAAGTGCTTGGCGGCGAACACCCTGTTGAGATCAATGACATCGCAGTGTGTTCGACGGGGCTAATCGGTGAATTATTACCTTTGGATAATGTGTTGGTCGGTGTTGACAAGGCATATGGAGCCTTAAGCGATAACGTTCAAGCCGGTATCGATGCGGCGACGGCCATCATGACCACTGACACGAAGCCGAAGATGGTGAAACTGGAAGGTTCCAGCTACCGTGTGGGCGGCATGGTCAAGGGCTCGGGAATGATTGCCCCACAGCTGGCCACGATGCTCTGCGTCATCACCACCGATGCCGTCGTAGAATCTTCGCAGTTGCAGGCGGTATTGGCCAGCGCCACGGACAAATCCTTCAACCGCATCGACGTGGATGGCTGCATGTCCACCAACGACACGGTGCTGCTGCTCGCTTCCGGCGCTTCCGATGTGACGCCCAACCCGCAGGAATTTGCCGAATTGATTCATGAAGCCTGCGCCAGTCTCGCCCGTCAGATTATCGGAGACGGTGAGGGTTCCAGCCACGATATAAAGGTGACGGTAAGCGGAGCGGAAACAGAGGATGCTGCACTGGCTTGTGCCCGTGCCGTTGCCGGCTCGAATCTGCTCAAATGCGCCATCAGCGGCAACGACCCAAACTGGGGACGTATCGTCAGCTCCCTCGGCACGGTTCCAGTGGGTGTGGCGGCTTACGATTCTCAGAAGGTCACGGTCGATATCAATGGCGTGCGCGTGTATGAACATGGCGGTGCAGGTGTTGACCGTTCACAAGTGAAAATGGAGGCCCGTGAAGTCGGTATCGACATTGATTTGAACAACGGCGCCAAGACCGCCACGGTATGGACCGATGACCTCACCCACGAATATGTGCATATCAACGCCGACTACGAATCCTGATTGTGAACTCGTGCACTTTTTGACACCGAATCAAAAAGTGCATGGATTTTTGTGAATTCCATACGGATTTTTGGTTTGAATCCGTGCACTTTATTTTCTTTCGGAAAAAAGTGCGCGACCTGCTCTTGATGAAGGAATAAAGGATCGAAATGAGCACTGCAAAAAGGGAAACCGAGAAGGTACAAGACACGTTCGACGTGCATCATGACTTGAAGGATGAGCAGAAGGCTGAGGTGCTGATTGAAGCGTTGCCGTGGCTTGAGGAATTCGCAGACCAGCGCATCGTCGTAAAATACGGTGGCAACGCCATGGTTGACGAGCATCTGAAGCGGTGCTTCGCCGAGGATATGGTCTTTCTGCGGCAGGTCGGCATGCACCCGATTGTCGTTCACGGCGGCGGTCCGCAGATTTCCAACATGTTGAAGGACCTTGGCATCCATTCGAAATTCAAGGCCGGACTACGCGTCACGACGCCGGAAATCATGAAGGTGGTGCGGATGATCTTGACTGGTTCCGTTTCGCGCGAACTTATCGGGCTGATCAACGCGCACGGCCCGCATGCCGTCGGGCTTTCCGGGGAGGACGGGTCGCTGTTCGGGGCGAAACGCTATCGTCCGGTCATCGATGGGAAAGAAACCGACATCGGTTTGGTGGGCGAAGTCACGAAAGTCAACCCTTCCGCTGTGGAAAGTCTGATCGAACAGAACCGTATTCCGGTGGTCTCTTCGATTGCCCCGAATTCCGATGACCCCACCCAGGTCTTCAACGTCAATGCCGATTCCACTGCGGCCGCGCTTGCCGTGGCCCTGCACGCCCGAAAACTCGTCATTCTCACGGACGTCGATGGGCTCTATGCCGATTGGCCTGACAAGAATTCGCTGATCAGTTCCATCGGTGTCGACCACCTGCGTGAGGTGCTGCCGCAGTTGCAAAGCGGCATGGTTCCCAAGATGCGAGCCTGCGTGCGTGCTTTGGATGGAGGGGTGCCGCGCGCGCATATCATCGACGGCCGCCAGCCGCACTCGATTTTGAACGAAGTATTCACCAGCGCCGGAATCGGCACCATGGTGGTGCCGGGCGACGGTATGAAGTTGCGATGAAGGTAGAAGAAGTATTACAAAACCATAGTCGGAATAAACAAATGCAGTAAAAGGGAAAGCAATGAACGACAACGAGCAAACGACTTCAATCGGCCCGAATAGTGAAAAATGGATCAGCCAATACGAAGACGTGCATACCCACGCCTTCGGCACACCTCTGCGAGTGATGGATCACGGCAAGGGCATGCATGTCTGGGATGTGGACGGCAACGAATACCTCGATTTCCTCGCTGGCATAGCCGTCAATTCGCTCGGTTACGCGCATCCCAAATGGGTGAAGGCGGTGCGTGAGCAGGCAGGAAAAGTCGCGCATATCAGCAATTATTTCACTTCGGTTCCGCAGATCAGGCTGGCGGAAAAGCTGATTCAGATTGCCGGAGCTCCAGAGGGCTCGCGCGTCTATTTCGGTAATTCCGGAGCCGAAGGCAACGAGGCCGCGATGAAGATGGCCAAGCTTTACGGCAAGACATTGCCGGGCGGCGACCCCGAAAATGGTGGCGCCCCGGCTCGAATTCTCGCGCTTACCAAGGGATTTCACGGGCGCACCATGGGTGCTTTGAGTGCTACATGGAAGCTTTCCATCCGTGAACCCTACAACCCGCTGCTTCCGGCGGTTCAATTCGTCGAAGCAGGAGACCTTGAGGCCATGCAGGAAGCGTTCAACCAAACCGGCAAGGATGGCGTGGGCCCGGTGGCAGGCGTGATGCTTGAGCTTATCCAAGGCGAGGCCGGAGTCCGCCCACTTGATCCCGAATACGTCAAAGGTGTCCGCGAGCTGTGCGACCAATATCACGCTCTGATGATTATCGATGAAGTGCAGACTGGTATCGGACGCACCGGGAAATGGTTCGCCTTCCAACGTGAGGATCTTTCCGGCGGCATCACTCCTGACATCATCACTTTCGCCAAAGGTGTGGCGGGAGGCTTCCCGATGGGTGGCATGATTGCATTTGGCAAACCGTTGGCAGCCCTGTTTTCGCCGGGTCTGCACGGTTCGACCTTTGCCGGCGGCCCTCTGGCGACCACTGCCGGATTGACCACGTTGCAGGTCATCGAGGAAGACGGGCTGGTGGCCAACGCCGAAACCCGAGGTCAACAGCTCCGTGAGGCCGTAATGGCTTGCGGCAGCCCGCTGTTCGTCTCTGTACGCGGTCGCGGTTTGCTCAATGCCATCCAGCTCGCCCACCCTTGTGCGCATGCCGCGATGAATTGGGCGCTGGACCATGGGCTGATCGTCAATGCTGTGGCCCCCGACGCCCTGCGCCTTGCCCCGCCGCTGATTGTCAGCAGCGACGACGTGGACAAGGCCGTATCGATTCTCGGCAAGATTCCGTCTGATTTGCCTGATGACTGAGCAAAGACGACCATGATTGATGGCTTCCGTTGTCGTTGTCGTTATTGTTATCGATATTGCAGATAGAACGATGCATATGTTCCGGTTCCGATGTCATCTGAATCTAACGTGCCGGAATCGTCCTTCGATATGGGTAATTTTTTGCAGTATATATACCAATATGCGGATAGATTCTTAATATTTTAGTTTTATGCGGTATATTTTAATGGTCAAATCAGTAAAAGGAGATGGTTATGGCAGGTCAACTTCGCCACATGCTTCGCGATGATGATGTCACCCACGACGAGCAGAAAGAAATTCTGGAACTTGGTATGAAGTTCTGGAAAGACCGCTATTATCATCGTCCGTTTGAGGGGCCGCAGGGTGTCGCCGTGATTTTTGACAAGCCCAGTACCCGCACGCGTTCCAGCTTTTCGGTGGGTGTGGCTGAGCTTGGCGGCTATCCGTTGGTCATCGACAAGTCCGGTTCCCAGCTCGGCCGCGGCGAGCCGGTTGCCGATACGGCACGTGTGCTCACCCGCATGACCAGCGCCATCGTCTGGCGTACCTTCGGCCAGGACCGCGTGGAAACGATGGCGAAATATGCCACTGTTCCCGTCGTCAACGCCCTGACCGACCAGTTCCATCCCTGCCAGATCCTCGCCGATTTCCTCACCATCGCGCAGCATCGCGGGGGAGTTGACGCGCTTGCCGGCCAAACCATCGCCTACTTGGGCGATGCCGCCAACAATATGTCCAACTCCTATTTGCTTGGTGGTGCGACCGCAGGTATGAACGTGCGTGTGGCGGGCCCGCAAGGTTTTCTTCCCGATCCGCAGATCGTCGAGGATGCCAAGAGTATAGCAGCGCAAACCGGCGGTTCTATTTTGGTGACCACAGACGCCCGTGAGGCCGTTGCCGATGCCGATTGCATCTTCACCGACACTTGGGTATCGATGGGTGAGGAAGGCGAATACGCGGTTCGTTCCAAGCCATTCTGGGGCTATCAGGTTAACGACGAGTTGATGAAGCTCGCCAAGCCCGACGCGTTGTTCCAGCATTGCCTGCCGGCTTACCGGGGCAAGGAGGTCACGGCAAGCGTCATCGAAGGCCCGCAATCGGTGGTGTGGGACGAGGCCGAAAACAGGCTGCACGCCCAGAAGGCCTTACTGACTTGGCTGATCGGAAAACTTCGAGACGACAAGGAAATGCTCAAATGAACGACACTGAGGATAGCGATATTTCAACCCATATCAATCGTGATTCGACTGATTCTAAGGGAACCTCGCAAGACGGAGAGGAACAAAGCGCCGAAACCAAGCTGCAGCATCCAACCAACAGGATTGCCCGCTTGAGCGTCATCCAGGAGATTCTTTCCAATTCCGTGGTTTCCTCGCAAGGCCAGCTTCTTGAATTGCTTGCCGACCGTGGCATCGAGGTGACACAGGCCACATTGAGCCGCGACCTCGATGAGATGAAAGCGGTGAAGACGCGGCTGAAAACAGGCGAAATGGCCTATACCTTGGGCGTCGAACCGGAATTCGACGACGTCACCGCCGAGAAAATCGACCAGCAGCTTTCCCGTGGTCTTTCGGGATTGATTACCTCCGCCGCGGCCGCACGTAATCTGGTCATCGTGCACACTCCCTCCGGAGCGGCGCAATACATGGCCAGTGTCATCGACAAGCAACCTATTGACGGAATCTTGGGTACGGTTGCCGGGGACGATACGGTGCTTTTGGTCTGCAATGACGACGAAGCCGCCGTGGGACGGATGCAATGGTTGCTGGATATCGTTTCGCGCGGACAGGGTACCGCAAGAAAATAGAAAATAGCGATTAGATAGAAAAAGAGTATTGATATTCTCTTCAGTGTGCTGTCTCAAAGTTCGGACACAGTGGCATTCTGATTGAATATTTATACGAAAGCGTGTATATATAATTGTATAAAGCTTTGAAGAAAGGGCTGTCATGAGCGATAAGAACCGCATTGTACTCGCATATTCCGGAGGTCTTGACACTTCCGTGGCCATTCCGTACTTGAAGGAGCGTACCGGCAAGGATGTCGTCGCCGTTTCCCTGGATGTCGGCCAAGGCGGAGAAAGCCTCGAAACCATCCGTCAGCGTGCGCTGGCCTGCGGTGCCGTCGAAGCGTACGTCGTCGACGCCCGCGAGGAATTCGCCAAGGAATACTGCATGCTGGCACTGAAGGCCAATGCCAAGTACGAAGGCGTCTATCCGTTGGTTTCCGCCATTTCACGCCCGTTGATCTCCAAGCATCTCGTCCGCGCCGCCCACCAGTTCGGAGCCGATACCATTTCGCACGGCTGCACCGGCAAGGGCAACGACCAGGTGCGTTTCGAGGTCTCCATCGCTTCGATCGACCCGGATTTGAAGGCCATCAGCCCGATTCGCGATCTTTCGCTGACCCGTGACGTCGAAATCCAGTTTGCCAAGGATCATGAGCTGCCGATCACGCAGACCGAAAAGAGCCCCTATTCCATCGACCAGAACGTCTGGGGTCGTGCCATCGAAACCGGCTTCCTCGAGGATCCGTGGAACGGTCCGACCAAGGACTGCTACACCTATACCGACGATCCTGCGTTCCCGCCGGTCGAGGATGAGGTCGTCATCGAATTCAAGCAGGGCGTGCCGGTCAAGATCGACGGCAAGGATGTCACCCCGCTGCAGGCCATCGAAGAGATGAACCGCCGCGCCGGGGCCCAGGGCATCGGCCGCATTGACCTGATTGAAGACCGACTGGTCGGCATCAAGTCCCGTGAGCTCTACGAAGCACCGGGCGCCGTGGCGCTCATCACCGCGCACGAAGAGCTGGAGAATTGCTGTCTCGAACGCGAACAGCACCGCATCAAGCGCGACATCGACAAGCGTTGGGCCGAACTGGTCTATGACGCGCAGTGGTTCTCGCCCGCGGTCCGCTCGCTCAACGCCTTCATCGAAGACACGCAGCGCTATGTCTCCGGCGAAATCCGCATGGTCATGCACGGAGGACGTGCCGTGGTCACCGGCCGTCGCAGCGAAACCTCCCTTTACGACTACAAACTCGCCACCTATGATTCCGGCGACACCTATGATCAGAACGCCTCCAACGGATTCATCTCGATCTACGGCCTGCCCGACAAGGTCGCCGCCGCCCGCGATGTCAAATTCGGCAACGGCATCGAAGTGCCGGACAACTCCGTCGAATAATTGAAATTGGTCATTAAAATCACTGTTTAACAATCCTCATATTTCAGGGAACTGACTGTGGCGGAGGAACTGGGATATACGATGTCCGACACGCTCCGGGCCGCTCTGGCCGAGTCTTTACGGTCTGACATCGCATATCCCAGTTCCTCCTTTGACTTATGTAAAAAATTGAATTATGCACATTGGCCATTGACAGTTGTGATTGAGACCTGGGGATATGCGTTGTTACGGCGTAAGACACGGCCGAGCGGCCAAGGAGCGTCCGGAACAACGTATATCCCCAGGCCTTCGCACAGTTAGTTATGTTTGAAGCGTTGTTCGTTGCAGATTGAAGGAAATAAAAAATGACGGAGCAGGGAAATAAAGGGAATGAGCATTTGGCGCTGTGGGGCGGACGGTTTAAGTCCGGGCCTTCGCCGGAGTTGGCTCGGCTTTCCAAGTCGACGCAGTTTGACTGGCGGCTCGCCGATGACGATATCGCCGGGTCACGGGCGCATGCCCGGGCGCTCGGCAAGGCTGGATTGCTCAGCGACGATGAGTTGAAGCGCATGGAAGAGGCGCTCAACAAGTTGCAGAAGCTCGTGGATTCCGGTCAGTTCGCTCCTGTCGAGGACGATGAGGACGAAGCCACGACGCTGGAACGTGGATTGCTTGAGATCGCGGGGGACGAGCTCGGCGGCAAACTGCGCGCCGGACGTTCTCGCAACGACCAGATCGCCTGTCTCATCCGTATGTGGCTGCGTCGCCATGCACGCAATGTTGCAGGTTTGGTGCTTGGCGTGGTTGACGCGCTGATCGGTCAGGCCGAAGAGGCTGGAGAAGCGGTGATGCCGGGGCGCACTCACATGCAGCATGCCCAGCCGGTTTTGCTCGCTCACCAGCTGATGGCTCATGTCTGGCCGCTGCTGCGTGATGTCGGCCGTCTTGCCGATTGGGATAAGCGCATGGACGAAAGCCCATACGGTTCCGGTGCATTGGCTGGCAATACGCTTGGCCTCGATCCGGAGGCTGTGGCCCATGAGCTTGGATTCTCGCGCGTGACCGCGAATTCGATTGACGGCACTGCAAGCCGCGACCTGGTGGCCGAGTTCTCCTTCATTGCTGCCATGATCGGCGTCGACCTGAGCCGTCTGAGCGAGGAGATCATCATCTGGAACACACAGGAATTTACCTTCGTCCGCCTTGACGACGCCTATTCCACAGGTTCCTCAATCATGCCGCAGAAGAAGAACCCGGACATCGCCGAGCTCACTCGCGGCAAATCCGGCCGTCTTATCGGCGACCTGACCGGCCTCATGGCTACACTCAAGGGTTTGCCGACGGCTTATGCCCGCGATCTTCAGGAAGACAAGGAAGCCGTGTTCGATCAGGTCGACACGCTGGAAACGTTGTTGCCAGCGTTTGCCGGCATGGTGCGCACGATGGTCTTCGACCTCGACAGACTCAAAGCCCAGGCGCCGACCGGTTTCGCCCTTGCCACCGACATCGCCGAATGGCTGGTCAAGCAGGGTGTCCCGTTCCGTCACGCACACGAGCTTTCCGGTGCCTGTGTACAGTTGGCCGAAGGTCGGGGAGTCGAGCTTTGGAATCTGAGCGATGACGATTTCGTCAATGTCTTCAAGGATTTCCTGCCCGCAGACGTCGCTCCGCAAGTCCGCAAGGTCCTTTCGGTGGAAGGCTCCGTCGGCCAAAGGGATGGCAAGGGCGGCACCGCGCCCGTGCGTGTTCGCGAGCAAATCGCCGAAGCCAAGCGGATAGCTGCAAAAGCCCAGATATTCGCGGATTCCGTCAGTGATGGTCCGGCTTACGTAAAACCAGACTCTTTGCAGTGATCTGCCGTTTTTGACATCGCTTCGAGTACGATGGGATGCTGAAAGTCTGATGCAAAGAAAGGCGTGAGCAGCATGACGTTGGGTATCGGAACTCCGATAGCGACCATCGAGGCGATGTGGGCGAAGCATACGATTCATCTGGCTGAGGCACCCGGCGGCGATCCGTTCGGTGTGAAGAAATACAGCCAGTCGACGTCAGACAATGCCAAACAACTGACTGTGTGCGCCATAGGTGATTCCATGGTGGCTGCCTGCGGCACGCAAGACCAACAGGAAGGCCTCATCCCCGACCTCGCGCAAGGATTTGCGCAGGAATTCAAGCGTGATGTCAGCTGGGAAGCGCACGGGAAGCTCGGTGCCACCATGCGCCGTGTCCGCTACCGTCTGCTTCCTGAAGTGCTCAAAAGCGGCAAGAAGTTTGATATTCTGCTGATTTGCGCCGGGTCCAACGACATCATGGCCAATCGCACATTGGACGAGTGGCGTGCCGACCTTTCTGCCGTCCTCGAGGAAGCCAAGCCGCTGAGCAAGCATATCGTGGTCGTGAGTCCAGGCCAGATGCAGCACGAGCCGTCGCTGGGCAAGGCCCTGCGCCGTGTGCTTGAGCGTGAAATGGACGAACAGGCTGCTGTGAGCAAGGAAGTCTGTGCCAAGCACCATGCAATCTACGTCGACATGATTCACGAAAACGTGCATGCCGACGCGCCCGATTTCTTCTCGCCCGACCATTTCCATCCCAGCGCCAAAGGCTACAGTTATATGGTCGACGGCGTCATCGCCAAGCTTGGAACTTCATTCGTACAGGATTTTGTCGCCGAATAAAGATCATCCATTTTTCGATGCACTAAGGGATAGTATAAATTATCATAAAATATTACGTATTTCGTAATAACCAAAACGATAACGATTGAGACGTAATACAGCATTGAACGTGATATTGCGGTGTCGCCGTCATCTGCGAAAATGTATTGGTTCAGGAGCCATTCGGCTCCGGTTGTTTTGATACAAAAGAATAGGGGAATATGGTTATGGCTCACGTCACCAATTTCAAGGAAGCGGGATTCGACTCCGTCTTCGATGAATTGACCTGGCGCGGGTTGATTTCCCAGTCCACGGACCGGGATCAGCTCGCCAAAGCGTTGAACGGCGGGCCGATTACCTATTACTGCGGTTTCGACCCCACCGCGGCCTCGCTGCACATCGGCAATCTGGTGCAGTTGATCAACATGCGTCACCTTCAGGAAGCGGGTCATCATCCGATCGCTGTGGTTGGCGGTGCCACCGGCCTGATCGGCGACCCGCGTCAAAGCGGCGAGCGTACGCTCAATCCCAAGGATGTCGTCGAAGGCTGGGCCAAAAGGCTGAAGAAGCAAATCGGCACGATTCTCGTGACCGATGGCGACAACCCGGTGCGTTTCGTCTCCAATTACGACTGGACGGCGAATATGTCGGTCATCGATTTCCTGCGTGACGTCGGTAAGAACTTCCGCATGGGCACCATGCTTGCCAAGGATACGGTGGCCAGAAGGCTCAAAAGTGAGGAAGGCATCTCCTTCACCGAGTTCAGCTATCAAGTGCTGCAGGGCAACGATTTCCTGCACCTTTATGACACTTACAATTGCACGTTGCAGCTCGGCGGCTCCGACCAGTGGGGCAACCTCACCAGCGGTCTCGACCTGATTCGCAAGGTGCGCGGCGAGAGCGTCAACGTGTTCACCAGCCCCATCATCACAGACAGCCAGGGCAAGAAATTCGGCAAGTCCGAAGGCAACGCCATGTGGCTCGACCCGACGATGCTGAGCCCGTACAAGTTCTACCAGTTCTGGTACAACCAGCCTGACGGCGAGATGCTGAAGCTGCTGAAGGCGTTCACCTTCCTGCCCAAGGCCGAAATCGAACGACTCGCCCATGAAGCCGAGGTCAACCCCGGTGCCCGAGAGGCGCAGAAGACATTGGCCTCGGAAGTCACCAGTTTCGTACACGGTGAGAAGACCACGCAGGAGGCGATTGATGCGGCTTCGGCATTGTTCGGTCGCGGCGGCGATTTGAAGTCGATTTCCTCCGACATGCTGGAATCCTCCATCGACGGTCTCAAGATCGAGAACGAGGAGGGTGAAAGGGTCTTCGCCAAGGCCGTTATTGGCGAGCGAGTGGCGCAGGCCGCTGTTTCCGCAGGACTGTTCAAGTCGATTTCCGAGGCTCGCAAGACCATCAAGTCCGGCGGCGTCTATGTCAACAACGTGCGTGTGGAGGATTTGGACCAGGAGCTTGCCGGCGACGATTTTCTCGCTGACCGTTTTGCACTGATTCGCCGCGGCAAAAAGGCGGTTGGAGCCGTCGAACTTGGCTGACAGCAAGCTTCAATCAAGCTTTCATCAAGTCGATTAGAATTTATTACAAGAAAATATTTAGGATTGTTCCGTTCTATCAAATATCGGGATGACCAAAACCAAGCAAAAGGTATAAGCATATGGCAGAAGAACAGCGCGGCAACCGCGACGGCAACTCATACGGTCACGGTTCGTCCCGTTCAAGCGGCGGCTATCGCGGCCACGGCGGATTCCGTGGCAACAATCACGGCGGCGGCTTCCACAAGGGTGGACACGGTGGTTACCGCGGGCATGATGACGATCGACGCGGTGGCGGCTATCGCGGCAACGGCGGGCATCGCGACTTCCGTCGTGACGGTGAACGCAGTGGTGGCTATCGCGGACACGGTGACGGAGATCGTCGTGACTTCCATCGTGACGGCGAGCGTGGCGGTTACCGTGGTGATGGTGATCGCAGGGACTTCCACCGCAACGACGACCGTCGTGGCGGCTATCGTTCCGGTGGTTATCGCGGGCATGATGATGACCGTCGCGGTGGCGGTTATCGCAGCAACGACGGTGGACACCGTGACTTCCATCGTGACGGCGAACATGGCGGATACCGCGAAGGCAGCGACCGTAGGAACAACTACCGTGATGGTGGTCGCAAAGATTTCCATCGTGACGATCGTCGTGACTTCCACAAGGATGGGGACCGTAGGGACTTCCATAAGGGCGGTTACCGTCACGATGACGATCGTCGTGGCGGCTATCGTGGGGGAGACGACCGCAGGGACTTCCATCGTCACGATGACCGTCGTGGTGGCTACCGTTCCGGCGGCTATCGTGGGCATGATGACGATAGGCGCGGAGGATATCGCGGTAACGATCGTCGTGATGGTGACAGGCGCGACTTCCGTCGTAATGATGACCGCAGGGACGGCTATAACTCCCGCGGCAACGACCGCCGTGACTTCCATCGTGACGACCGCAGAGACGGCGACCGCGGCGGATACAGAAGCTACAACAATCATCGCGATGACCGTCGTGATGACCGCAGGGGCGGATTCCACAATGACGGCCGCGAGGAATACATGCACAGCGGCCCGCGCCGCAACTCCGATGGCACGGTTTCATTCCCCTCGCAGAACCCGTACACCGATCGTCGCCCAGGCGAACCGCGCATGCCCAAGGGCATGGAATGGTCGATGCTCTCCAAGGACGAGAAGGAACGTCTGAGGGGACTTTCCAAGGAACACGCCGAGAACATCGGCCTGCATATCCTTGCCGCGTATTCGCTTGAGGAAAGTGACCCCAAGGCTGCGCGCGACCATGCCGAATGGGTGGCGCATCAGGCCTCCCGCATCGATTTCTCACGTGAGACGCTGGCGTTCATCGCCTACCGTCAGGGCGATTACAAGACCGCGTTGAAGGAATTCCGCACCGCTCATCGCATGAACGGCTACAACGACTATCTGCCGTTCATCGCCGACTGCGAACGCGGACTCGGCAACCCCAAGCGCGCCATCGAAATGGCGATGTCCGACGATGCCAAGGCACTGACCGGCGAATCGAAGGCCGAGATGTTCCTGGTCTATGCCGGTGCGCTCGGCGACCTCGGGCTTTGGGACAAGGCCGTGGACGTGGTCAGCAAGCTGGCCGGCACCAAGGGACTTCCCGGTGCCTACCGCATGCGTGCCCTGCAGGCCGAACAGTACTTCCTTGAGGAAGGCGGTCGTGGAGACGAGGCCGCCGACCTCGACACCACCATCGAGCAGCTTGAAAACAAGTATGCCGATGAGGATGAAGATGATGAGGATGCCGACGAGGTCGTCATCGATTATGATCTCGAACGTCTGCCCGACGACATGATGGAAGAGCTCGGCATCACTGAAGACGATGCGCAGTATGCGCCCGATCCGTATGAGGATGACGGGGACTACGACCGTGATTCGGATTCTGAGGATTCCGAAGATTCTGAATCTGACGAAGACGATTCGGATGAAAGCGATTCGGATGATGATTCAGAAGATGAGGAAGGCAAATCGGATGAAGAAGTAGGTGAGGAACTCGACACGGACGCCGATACCGACGATCAGTCCCAGTCGGCTCTCGATCCGCAAACCCCGGAGGCTCAGGAAAGTGCCGAGGCCACGGCCAAGGAGAACGCCGAGCGTATGGAAGTCGTCGACGAATCCGGCGAACCGGACGAATCCGCAGACTCTATGGCCGATGAAGAAGCCCAAGGTGAAGCCGGAGAGGACGACGAGGCCGAAACTGAAGGCGATGCCGACGACGATGAAAACGAGTTGCCCGCCGAGGAAACCACGGAAGGTGCCGAAGACTCCGATGATCCGGCCCAAGAGCAGGAAGTCGCCGACGAAAAAGACGAATCCGGTGAAGAGGAGTAATACCAACAGTGCTCAAAGCAACCAAACAGCCCATCGAACAAGCCTATAAGCTGGCATTGCTCGACCTCGACGGTGTGGTTTACCGCGGCAAAAACCCGGTGGATTACGCCAGCGAGTCGATCGCAAAAGCCGAGCAGGCCGGTATGACGGTCGAATACACCACCAACAATTCCTCGCGTTATCAGGAAACGGTGGCCGAGCAGCTGCGTGGCTTCGGCCTCGAAGTCGAAGCCTGGCAGATCATCACCTCGTCGGTGGTCGCCGCCCGAATGGTGGCGCGCGCCGTGCCGAAAGGCGCCAAGGTTTTTATGGTTGGTGCCGGGCATCTGCGTGAGGAACTGGAAAAGCAAGGCCTCACTGTTGTCGATCGTGTCAAGGACAATCCGGTTGCCGTGGTGCAAGGGTGGTATCCCGAGGTTGTCTGGACCGAACTTGCCAATGCCGCTTACGCTGTGGAGCGTGGAGCCAAGTATTTCGTCACGAATCGCGATTTGACGATTCCGCGCGAATTAGGCATTGCTCCCGGCTCTGGCTCGATGGTTCAGGCCGTCATCACCGCCACCGGCATCGAACCCGTCGCATCCGCTGGTAAGCCAGAAGCCGCAATGTATGATGAAGCACGTCTTCTGGCTTCGCACGACGGTGCAACGTTGGTGCCCAAAGACCAATGCCTGGCAATCGGCGACAGGCTCGATACCGATATCGAAGCCGGTAATCGTGGTGGTTACGATTCCTTGGTCGTGCTTACCGGTGTCGCTGATCCCAAGCAGCTGATGTTGGCCCAACCGAACCTGCGTCCGACCTATATTTCTCGTGACCTGCGTGAGTTGCACGAGGCTATGCCCGGTCCGGTTCAGGTTTCGAAATCCGAGTGGAAGTGCGAGACTGCGTCGGCGCAACTGGTCGGCGACGAAGTCAAAGTCAGCGACTCTGGCGATATCAACGCGTTGCGTGCCGCATGCAGCCTCCTGTGGAACTTGGCTGACAATGAGAACATTGACACCTCCACATTGCATCTTCCGGACTTTAGCCTGTAGGGATAATCATGGCTCCTCAATACGTAGACAATGCACAGGCAAGCGATACCAACGATGCCGAACGCCAAGACGAAACATCATTTGAGAGCCTTCGTGGGCGTTACCCGGAGCTTGAGGATCTCACTGAGATGGGCGATGAACAGAAAATCGAGGCATTCCGTGACGTTTGGGGAACGCTGAACGAGGATTTGAACAGTCAGCAGCGAGCATGACTATTGAGGGATGTCAAAGCATGCGTTTGGATGCGTACATGGCTTCGGCGGGTTTGGTTCATAGCCGAACGCAGGCGCAGCGTCTTATTCGTTTTGGCAAGGTAACGGTTGACGGCCAACTTGCGGATAAGCCTTCGATGCACGTTGACGACACGATGAAGATTTCGGTCGATACCGGTGATGATTACGTTTCCAGGGGAGCGTACAAGCTGCTCGGCGCATTCGAGCGTTTCGGCAATGCGGGACTTTCGTCACCAAAAGGCCGAGACTGTCTTGATATCGGCGCTTCCACAGGTGGATTCTGCGACGTGTTGATTCGCCATGAAGCAGCCCAAGTCATCGCGCTTGACGTCGGACATGGCCAGCTTAACCCGCGCATTTCCGCCGACCCGCGCATCATCGAGATGAGCGGTGTCAACATCCGCGATGTCGAACCGGACGATTTGCCGTATCGGCCCTCGTTCATCGTCTCAGATGTCTCATTCATTTCTCTGACCTATGTGATTCCTGTCATAGCCAAAGTGGCCGCAACTCCTGCCGATATCGTACTTCTGGTCAAGCCGCAGTTCGAAGTAGGCAAAGGCCATTTGGGCAAAAACGGTGTGGTCGAAGATCCGAAGTTGCGTCAAACGGCATTAGAGACCGTTTGCGGCTGTGCCGAAGCAAACGGGTTGAAAGTGGTCGCCACATGCACTTCTCCAATTCAAGGAACCCATGGCAATGAGGAGTACCTCCTTTATGCCACTTTGCGCTGAAGATCCTCGTCCTGATCTATGTTCCAACGAGGTTCAATGATCCTGACGCTGGAAGTCCTATCGAGCCTCAGGTCGCCGTCGTATGTCACTTTCTCTACCCGAGTAGAACCGGAAAGCGTAACATAACCAGCGTTGATTTTCTGACAAATGGTGTCGCACAGCATCACATTCGTGGCTTCGATTCGCTGAACATTGTTTGGCTCAAGATATTCGTTCATCCCCAATCTTTCGAACATGGTCGTCCGTAACGGCGCTATTTCCAATCTGTCGGTTTCGGCGTATCGTTCGATGTTGGTATGGCCGGTTACCTTGGCCTTTGATGCGATCAACGATTCTGCCTTGATCAGGCCTTTCAGCCGGATGGACTCTTTAACGATAAGTCGGGAGTGCGTTTCCAACTCACCGATGAAGGCAACGTTGCGCGAGGAAATGTGTTGTTGGGCACAGATGCGGCCGTGTCCGGAAAGGGAATCGGCAACGATTTTACCGGACGAGTTCAGTATTCCTCCATCCATAACGATTCGACGTCCCTTGCAGATCGACGTCTGTAGAATCCCTTTGACCACAAGCGTGTCGAATGTCACGTTCTCGTTGATTGCGGCGTTTCCATGGACGATGAGGACATCATAATCACCGCCCCTGATGCATCCGCCGAAGGTGTTGAGGTTCATCTCGCCTTCTTTCCGGTAATCCTGAAAGATAGCTTTTGGACTGTTTTCTTTCCGTATTACCGGAAGTTACGGCAAAAAAGAAATTGAAAGCCTGAAAACCCGGAAAATTCAAGGTTTCTTGATATTACAAAATAGTGGATATTGTTTTTGCATGCCAGTCCTTTGATTGAAGTTTCGTATCTTTGATCGTCATTTCAATGCTTTGATGCTATGCTGATGCCACTTTTGTCGGTTTGTCTTGGAGTAAGCTCTTTTGTAGACACTGTCCGGTTAGGA
The DNA here is from genome assembly GCA_024104275.1 of Bifidobacterium sp. GTDB lineage: Bacteria > Actinomycetota > Actinomycetes > Actinomycetales > Bifidobacteriaceae > Bifidobacterium. The sequence goes on along the minus strand of JAGGHK010000001.1, from coordinate 451,114 downwards.
TATGGGTAGGAACGGATTTGTTTTCCAACGTTTTGATGCAGGAAAAGAGGCAGGGCGATGGTCGGTAAGCGCCATGCGGTGGTGGTCACTCATGCTCGGCTTCGCGAGACCAGTCTTGTTGTGCGTGAAGCGGTCGAGCAGCTGAAGCGCGCCGGTTTCAGCGTCCGAGTTGTCGACAGCCTCGATCCGCCGAAATTCGGCGAGCCTTCGCCCATCGTCAGCGGCGACACCGAAATAGTCGTAGTGCTTGGCGGCGATGGCACGATTTTGGGTGCGGCCGAGTTGGTCCACAATACCGAAGTCCCCATTCTCGGCGTCAACTTGGGCCATGTCGGCTTCCTGGCGGAGTTCGAAAGTTTCCAGTTGAGTGAGGCCATTGCGCGTGTCGCCGACCGTGATTATTCGATTGACGAACGTAACCTGGCCAGGGTTTCCGTGACTTCCCCTGACGGGAAAAAGACGGTAAGTGATTGGGCGTTGAACGATATCACTGTTCAGCAGGCCGATCGTGACCACATGATAGAGCTTTCTGTCGGTGTTGACGAGGTGGAAGCCAGCTCGTTCAGTTGCGATGGTGTCATCATTTCGACCCCGACTGGTTCCACGGCCTATGCTTTTTCGGCTGGAGGCCCGATTATCTGGCCGGATGTCAAAGCATTGCAGCTGATTCCGTTGGCCGCACATGCCTTGTTTACCCGGCCCATGGTGATCGGGGAACATTCCCGTTTCACCGTCGATCTGATTGACGATTCCCTGACCGAAGGCTGGATCTGCTGTGACGGCCGCAGGAAGATGAAACTTGGATACGGAACGCGGACCACCGTCCATCTTTCCCCATTGACCGTCAAGCTCGCCAGCCTTTCCGGCGTGCCGTTCACCAATCGCTTGGTCACCAAATTCAACCTTCCCAGCGTGAGTCTTCGTCAGCGTTCGAGGCTAGAGGAACGCAAGCGGGAAAGCATCATCGCCGATGAGAACAAGGTCAAAGCGTCTCGGCGTGAGATCAACGGACAACAAGGTTCATCTGAAAGGTAAATCTGATGCTTGAAGAACTGGAAGTGCGTAATCTCGGGCCTATTCATTCAGCGGTGCTGACGCCGAGCAAAGGTATGACCGCGATTACCGGCGAAACCGGCGCAGGCAAATCCATGTTACTCAGTGCCATTCGGCTAATTTCAGGTGCAACGGCAAGTGTCGGACGAGTTGCGGCCGGAGCGGACTCAGCTTGGGCACAAGGTATCTTCGATGTCGACGAGAACGGCAAGGCGGCCAGTTTGGCGCAGGATGCCGGAGTGCTCGATATCAATGGGGAAGAAACCGATCCAGATCCTGATGAAATAGGTCGTCGTGAGCTTTTTCTCTCCCGAACCGTACCGGCGTCCGGGCGTTCCCGTGCGGTGTTATGCGGCCATAGCGTGCCCAGGAACGTGCTTGGCAACGTGGCCGCAGAGCTCGTGACCATACATGGTCAGGCCGATCAGCTGCGTCTTGCTTCGCCGTCGCGGCAACGTGAATTCCTAGACATGGCCGCCGACGATGGTGCAGAGCGGAATGCGTATCGTCAGGCCTGGGAACAGCTTCAGACGATAGACCAGAGGTTCAGCAATGTCACCAATCAGGAGGCTTCCACCCGTCAGCGGGCGGATTATCTGCGGGAATCCATCGAACAGATCAACAAAGTGGATCCCAAACCGGGCGAGGATGAAGAACTCAAGGAAAAGCGTTCGCGTGTCGAAAATGCTGCCGAAATAGCCCAAGGTGTCGGTTCCGCACTTTCAGCCTTGGACGCTTCACAGGTGGATTCTGACAGCGACACGCAAGGTGCTTCCGACGCCATCACTCATGCTATACAGGCGTTGCGTACCATTCATGTGGGAGGCGTTTTTGGCGAGGCTGCAGACCGTCTGGAATCGTTGAACGCCGATCTTTCCGATATAGTCTTTTCGCTATCCAATGAAGTCGATACCGATGAGGATGCCGAGGGCTTGGATGCTATCAACGCCCGTATTCACGAACTTGACGAGCTGACGCGCCGTTGGGGGCCGACACTCGAGGATGTCATCGCCTGGCGGGATAAGGCTGCATTCGAGGTGGAGGATCTGGATGCGTCGCCTGAAAAGGTCGAAGAGATCAAGGCACAGCGCAAACAGGCTTTTGATGTGGCAATCAAAGCGGCTGAGACGTTGAGCAAGAAGAGAAAGCTTGCTGCTACGGCTTTGGCCAATACCGTCACTAAGGAACTTTCCGCTTTGGCCATGGCTGGTTCTGGTCTCGAGATTCGGGTGATGCGTCGCAACTTGGCGGCGAAGGATAAGACAGCCGGCAAAAACGGCGAGATGCAGACCACATCAGTTACTTGGCCATTGGACGCCAATGGCATCGACGACATCGAATTTCTGTTCACCCCATTCCCGGGCTCACCGCAACTCCCGATGGGTAAAAGCGCGTCCGGAGGCGAACTGAGCCGACTCATGCTTGCTTTGGAGTTGTCCGTGGCTGAAAAGCGGACTGTCGGTTCGTCGGATATGACATTCATCTTTGATGAAGTCGATGCCGGAGTGGGAGGCAAGGCCGCGGTCGAACTGGGCAAGCGCTTGGCCAAACTCGCACAGACCTCCCAAGTCATCGTGGTCACGCATTTGGCACAGGTCGCCTCGTGGGCTGACAGCCAGTTCGTGGTGAGTAAAGGCAGTGCCCCAAGTGCTGGTTCGAAGGCGCCGGTTGAAACAACTGTCAATGAGGTCACCGGTAATGCCCGCATCCATGAAATTGCCAGAATGCTTTCAGGCAGCGAATCCGCGACGTCCCTGAGCCACGCCCAAGAGCTCTTAAACTCTAGCGAGCTGTAAAAGGTTCAGATGTATGAAAATTAATGAAGGTAAAGCAGCTATTTTCGACCTTGACGGGACATTGCTCGATTCGATGGACGTGTGGCACCAGGTCGATATCGACTTCTTCCGCAGCCGTAATATCCCTTTGACCGAAGATTATATGGGCGTTGTCAATGCGATGCGGCCTGAGGAGGTGGCTCGCTACACGATTGAGCGCTATGGGCTGCACGACACTCCAGCCGAGCTGGCCAAGCTGTGGGATTCGATGGTGCTTGAAGCGTATGGAACTACAGTTGAAGCGAAACCGCATGCGGTCGAGTATCTGGATTATCTGAAGTCGAGTGGCGCGCGTTTGGCGGTGGCGACATCGCTTTCACCACAGGTACGTGAAGTCGGCATGGAGCATGTGGGCATTCGCCAGTACTTCGATGTGGTGGTGAGTGTGGAGGATACCAACGCGAAAAGCAAGCACAGCCCTGAGGTTTATCTGGCCGCTGCTTCGCATCTGGGTGTTGCCGCCAAGGATTGCACGGTGTTTGAGGATTTGCTGGTGGCAGTGAAGGCTGCGAAGTCTGCAGGTATGCATGTCTGGGCGATGGAAGACGACTACTCGCTGGATGACAGGCCGGCTATCAAAGTAATGGCGGATGGTGTCATCAGCGACTTTGCCGATGCTCCCAAAGTTCTTTGATACGGATTAAAGTACGTTAGCAATTACACAAAATTTATTACATTCAACATGAATTTTGCCTGCAATTTCAAGGAAGACGCACTGTTGTGCTATTAACTTGCACAGTGAGATTAACTGTTATATAGTTATATGTAACAGTAGAACTGTTGATGTGAATCAGGAGTTTTGCTGGACATTGATCAGAACAGAAAGGGGCATAGATGAAACTGATCATCTCATCCGTGTCCGGAGAACCGATCTACGAGCAAATCAAACGGCAGATCCGCGAGGCCGTGTTGAACGGCGAGCTCAAGGGCGGGGAAGCGCTGCCTAGCCTGCGCAAGCTGGCACGGGAACTGCGCATCTCCGTGCTCACCGTCACCCGTGCCTACAACGAGCTGGCGGACGAGGGCATCGTCGTCAATGTGCAGGGCAAAGGAACGTTCGTCGCCGAAAAGGGCGATGAACGAATGAAGAAGAAGCTCACCGACCAGGTGCGCAATGCCTTGCGTCAGGTGGGAGCGGCGGCCAAAGCTGCTGATATCCCGCTTATTGACCTGATGGATTTGCTCGAGACTGAGTATAAGAAAGCCAAGTGAGATTCACCGGCGGGAATGGAAATGTGTGGGTAACGCTGTCGTTGCAGAACGCTTACTAGCCGTCTCTCATTCAATTGCCAATGAAGGCTTTATCGAAACTTTATCGGTTCATCGGAGAACAGGAAAGGAATACGATGATGACACAGTCATCACCTACAACAGTCAAGTCTGAAGCAGGCAACGTTGCCGTCGGTAACGTTGCCGAACCAATGGCACTGAGCGTTACCGACGTAGCGAAGAGCTACGGTTCTGGTTTCAGTCTCGGTCCGGTGACCTTCGACCTGCCGATGGGCTACATCATGGGCCTCATCGGCCCCAACGGAGCCGGCAAATCGACGCTCATCAAGCTCATCCTCAACATGATCCATCGCGATGCCGGTTCGATCAGCGTGCTGGACCTCGACAACATCGCCGACGAGGTGAAAGTCAAGGAGCAGCTTGGCGTCGTCTTCGATTCCAGCTATTTCTCGACCTACTGGACGGTCAAAATGGCCGAGGAATCCATGATGGCGGCGTATCCGACGTGGAATCACGCGTTGTTTGCCGACTATCTCAAGCAATTCGGCATCGACACCAAAAAGAAGGTCAAGGATCTTTCGCGCGGCATGCAGATGAAGCTCATGCTCGCCGCCGCCCTGAGCCATGACGCCAAACTGCTGATTCTGGACGAGCCGACCAGCGGCCTCGACGTGTTGGCGCGCGACGACCTGATGGACATACTGCAACGCTACATCGAGGACGGGCAGCACAGCGTCCTGTTCAGCACCCACATCACCAGCGATCTCGAACACGCCGCCGACCTGATCACCTACATCACGCAAGGCAAGTTGTATTTCACCGGTTCCAAGGACGAGTTCGATGATGCGTTCAGGCTGGTCAAGGGAGGACCGGACGAGCTCGACGCCGTCAACCCGGTTGCTGTGGGTGTCCGCAGCTACCTCACCGGTTTCGACGCCTTGGTACATACGGAACGAGTCAACGAGCTGGTACAAGCCGATCACGAGTTGCATGTCGAGCCGGTGAGCATCGATGACATCATCCGACTGACCAACGGCCGCGCCGCGGGTCCGTGTCGCCACGAAGAGGGGAGCAAGGCACGATGAAAAGCATAGATATCAAACAAGTCAAACGGTCGATGCGTATCGATTACCTGCGTCTGGCGGCCTCTGGAGAAGGGTCGGTATGGATTCTCGCACTGGTTCCGTTGGTGTTTACTTTTATCGGTTTCATTGTCGATGATGGGGCCATAACCTTTGGCGCAGCTGGAGCAGTGACCGCTATTTGCGCCTTGTATGCCGCTTTCTCCGCCATGATGGTGTTCAGCAATGAGGAGACAACAGGCAATACCAGCATGAATGGCATTGTGCCCGTTTCAAGGCTCAATCAGGTTTTTGCCCGGTTTGCCCTGGGCTTTGTGGCTGATGTCATCACCGCCATTGAAGGCGTGCTCTGCCTGCTCATCTTGTTCCATCATGATGAGCCTTCTGTTTCGTTGTTCGTCGGATTGGGATTGGGCGTATTCGGTGTTGCCTTGTTCCTTGGCGGTATGGTGATTCCGATTTTCTACAAGTTTACGGTCACCAAGGCCATGGGCTGGAGCTTTGCGATACTGGGCTTGCTGTTCTTCGCCGTATTCCTCATCGGGAAAATCATGCCTGATAACATACGTAAGCGAATGGTGGAATGGATAACCACGGCGAGACTCGGTGTCGTGCCGTGGGCCGCGATCTTCGCCGTTCTGGTCGCCATCGTGGTCTGCGTCTGTTCGTTCATGCTTTCCGTTCGTGTCTACGAGCGTAAGGAATTGTAATGTTTCGCCACGAACGTAGGTTCAGATCCGGTCGGGCATATGGGCTGGCGATTCCAGTCGGTTTGATGGTCAACGGCATCGGTCTTTTGATATGGACGCTCGATCAATCGCTGAATCCCATTGTCTCGGCCATCATATGCGTGATGATGCTGGCGTCGATTGTCTGGATGGCAGTTTCGGCATTCAGACACCACGATAAACCGGATTCCCGATGATGATACAGTCGACAATATTGGAAACCAACTAAGCCGACTAAACCAACGTCCGTTTTGACACCTGGGTATGGAAAGCGCCAAGACGGACGTTTTATTTTACGACATTGCCGAACTCTGGGATTTGGCCTGACCCATCAGAGCTGTTTTGAGGCCTGATGCACATAATCGCCCATCTCGTCGATGGAGATGACGTCGGTGAAACGTTCGGCAGCGTGCTCGAGACCCCGCAGGTTCTTGGGCGCGGTGGTGCCGGTGGCTTCGGAGAGCCGGTCCATGCAGTCGAAATCGGTACCGGCGGTATCGAGGCCGAACGCCTTGCCGACCACGCGTGGGAACTTATAAGGGCTGGCGGTGCTCAACAGTACGCGGGGCATTGCCGTCTGGCGAGGCATCTGCGACAGCACATGATAACCACAGGCGGTGTGCGGGTCGATGATGTAATGGTTGACGTTCCAGCAATCGGTGATGGCATGGCTCACCTGATTCTCATCGGCCCAGCCACACGAGAACAGCCCGCGGATTCGTTTAAGCAAAGAATCTGGAATTGTAAATGAACCTATGTTCTGTAGATTATCCATCAGGCTACGAATAAGCTCTGTATCGCCGTCGGACATGTAATAGAGCATGCGTTCGAGATTAGAGGAGACCAAAATGTCCATCGACGGCGAGGAAGTCTGATAGAATGGGCGCTCGCGGTTGTAGATACCGGTGGTCAGAAAATCGAAAAGCACGTTGTTGCGGTCACTGGCCACGGTGAGCCTGCCGACGGGCAGGCCGAGTTTTTTTGCATAGTAGCCGGCGAGGATGTCGCCGAAATTGCCGGTGGGCACGATGAACTCGACCTCATCGCCGACGTTGATGGCACTGCGTTCGACCAGTTGAACGTAAGCCGAGAAGTAATAGATGACCTGCGGCACGAGTCGGCCGACGTTGATGGAATTGGCAGACGAAAGCGAAACGCTGTTGCTTTCCTCAAGTTTTGTTGCAAGATTTTTGTCGCCGAAAATCCGCTTGACGGCCGTTTGTGCGTCGTCGAAATTGCCTTTGACCGCGCAGACATTGACGTTCGAGCCGATTTGAGTAGTCATCTGCAGGCGCTGGATTTCGCTGACTTTGCCTTCGGGGTAGAAGACGGTGATGCCAGTGCCGGGGGTATCTGCAAATCCTGCGAGCGCTGCTTTTCCGGTATCGCCGGAAGTGGCCGTCAATACCATCACCTTTTCATTTGTCGATGTCGCTCCTGCTGCAGTCCGCGCCATGAACTGCGGGAGGATCTGCAACGCCACGTCTTTGAATGCGTTCGTCGGCCCGTTGAACAATTCGAGGATATACGTGTCGCCCAACGGCTTCAGGGGAGTGATGGCGCTGTCGAGCCATTGGGAGCCGTAGGCCGCTCGCACACATTCGTCAAGCTCAGAAGCTGAAAAATCGGGCAGCAATACTCCAAGCATGGTCCGGGCCATGTCCTGATAAGGCTTGCCGACCAGAGTGGAGACATCGACTTTCTCATTGCCAAGGTCGTCGGTGACGAACAGACCGCCGTCATCCGCAAGTCCCTGACGGATGGCTTGACGGCTGGTCAGGTTCACGGAAGAACTTCTGGTGCTGTGGAAAGTGGTATTCATCACAAAAGCCTCGTTTGTTATGGACGGTCCTGCATTTTTACTGAAACACCAGTCTAATGGGAAGCGGGCCCTAATACCTGCGGTGTCCAAATCAATCAATTCGAATCCATTTTGGACGAGGCAAGGCTTACAATCGTTGGCAATAGAATGGTGAATATCTGCTTTGAAGGTGATTGGGAATATCGATTCTGAAAAGCGGATTGAAAAGATTTTAGGGGAGAGCTTCATGGTCGCAAGTGGTCATCAGGATTCGACGGTTCTCGATTCGGAGGTATTCCGGCAGGTCTGCGCCATGGGCGACGCCGCGGCGCAAGCGCAACGGGTGCTCGCCGAAGCCAATACCGAACAGAAAAATACGTTGCTTAATGCCATTGCAGACGAGCTTGACACGGGAAGCAAGACCATTGCCGAAGCCAACGGTCTCGATATGGCTGCGGCGAGTCAATCAGGCATGAGCGCGGGCAAGCTTGACCGTCTGCTCTTTGACGAGGCACGCGTCAAGGCCGCGGCCGATGGCGTTCGCCATGTCGCCACGCTTCCCGATCCCGTCGGCGAAATCGTGCGCGGCTCTACATTGCCCAACGGCCTGCGTCTCAACGAGGTCCGTGTACCGATAGGCGTCTTCGGCATGATTTACGAGGCCCGGCCCAATGTCACCGTCGATGTTGCCTCGCTATGCTTGAAATCCGGAAACGCCGTCTTGTTGCGCGGCGGGCACGAGGCGCAACATACCAACGAGGCGACGCTCGCCATCATCCGGCAAGTCTTGCAAGAGCAAGGTTTTGACGAAGCTTTGGTCGCTTCCGTCGATAGATTTGGCCGTATGGGCGCCACGGCGATGATGGAGGCGCGCGGCCATATCGACGTTCTGGTACCACGTGGGGGAGCAGGGCTTATCCAGGCCGTTGTCCGCAATTCCAAGGTTCCGGTCATCCAAACCGGTGCCGGCAACGTCCATATCTATGTGGACAAGGCTGCTGATTTCGCCAAGGCAATCCCTATCATCCTCAACGCCAAAACACAACGTGTCGGCGTATGCAATGCCGCCGAAAAGCTGATCGTTCATCAAGACGTGGCCAAGGATTTCCTGCTGTTGGCGGCCAAGGCGCTCGCGGATGCGGGGGTGGAACTTCACGCCGATGACGAAGCCTACGGAATCATCGGTCAAAGCGGCATTGATAACGTGAACCTGTTGCATGCCACCCAGGAGGATTGGGATACCGAATATCTCGCACTGAAAATGGGCGTCAAGGTCGTGAGCTCTTTGGACAAGGCGATCGAGCACATCAACCTCCATTCCACGGGCCACACGGAATGCATCATTTCCGAAGATTACAGCGCCATCGAATGCTTCACCAAACGTATCGATTCGGCGGTGGTGATGGCCAACGCCTCCTCAAGGTTCACGGATGGCGGTATGTTCGGTTTTGGAGCCGAATTGGGCATCTCGACGCAGAAGCTGCATGCCCGCGGCCCTATGGGTTTGACGGAAATGACCACGACCAAATGGATCGGCTATGGCACCGGTCAGGTGCGGGCTTGACGAAAGCGAAGGGCACGATATGAACGACGCTGAACAAGGCAAAGACGAAACCGGTATGGACGGCAAAGGCAAGAAGCTGGAAGGCGGCATTTCCGCCGGTCAGAATCCCGACAACCAGCCGGCGACCGCTACCGCAACAACGGACGGCCAGGAGCAGCACAATGATGCGGCTGACAAGCAGGCCAAGCAGAAGGTCGGTGTTACGGCCGACTATCAGCTTGCCAAAGATCGCGGCATCGACATCAACAACCCCAGCATCGGATTGAAGATCGCCTCCGAGCGCCTTGCCATCGTCCGCTACGTCTTCCTGGTGCAGGTCGAAGACGGCATCGCCACTGCCGACCAGCGCGCTTCTCTCGAATACGCGGATGCCGCGCTTGTCGGATGGCCGGAGATGGACGCGGACGATGTGGTCGACCTTGACGAGGACGGCAAGAAGACCGTCGCTGAGCGCCTTGCCGCCATGGAACGCTATATCGCCGAATTCAGCAAGCAGGAGGCCGAAGGCGGCATCGACGCCATGAACGACCTGCTGGTGCGTGCCACGGAATGCGTCGCCTCCGTGCGCCGCCTCTACCAGCCCGATTTCCCGATTCCGACCTTCGCCGAAATCCGTCGCGTCGTTCAGGACGAATACGACGAAGACATGGGCAAGATCGACCCGAGCGAGCATGCCACCGTCGAAGACATCGAAGAGCAGACGGAACAGGCCGACGAGAAGCGCGAAGAAAGCGAAACCGACAAGTCGCAAAAAGAAGACAAACCCAAGCACAAAGGCAACGGCAAGGCATGAGCAACGCCCCGATTTCCGTTGGCTCACCGACTGCGGATGACGATAACGAGTCGGTGAGGCATAAAGAAACTGCCGATGCCGCACCTGCAGTACTCGATATCGAGGGCTCTCGGCATCCTGAACCTACACGAAAGATGTCCGGCCTTTCCGACCAGCAAGACCCCAACTCAATTGATGCTGCCAAGGTGAAACCGGTCGACAGACACGGCAAAGACGGCCGCCGCCGCATCGGCATCATGGGCGGCACCTTCGACCCCATCCACAACGGCCACTTGGTCGCGGCAAGCGAGGTGGCCTGGGTCTACGACCTTGACGAGGTGATTTTCGTGCCGACGGGGCGACCGGCCTTCAAGCTCGACAAGGACGTGACCAATGCCGAAGACCGTTACCTGATGACCGTCATCGCCACGGCCTCAAACCCCAAATTCACCGTTTCCCGTGTCGACATCGACCGCCCCGGCATCACCTACACCATCGATACGCTGCGCGACATCCGCGCGCTGAACCCTGATGCGGAACTGTTCTTCATCACCGGAGCCGACGCCGTGGCTGAAATTCTCAAATGGAAAGAAGCTCGAAACATGTTCGGTCTCGCGAGTTTTGTCGCCGTCACGCGCCCCGGATACACCAGTCCCGAGCATATGCGCACGCAGGTCGAGGTCGACACCTTGGAAATCCCCGCACTGGCCATCTCCTCGACGGACGTCCGCCACCGCGTCTCACTGGGCGAGCCGGTCTGGTACCTTGTCCCCGACGGTGTGGTGCAATACATCGCCAAACATGGGCTATATGCTCAGGCCTGATTGTTTTTTTATCCCATCATGGTAGTCTTCGCTTACATGAATGATTCAACCAATGGAGGTATGACGATGAAAAAGACCCGGCTTCGTATTGTTCAGGTATGTCTGTCGGTGATTATCCTTTTGCAGGCGGTATTGGTAACTAACGGGCAATGGTTGTTGGGCTATGGATATGTAGGTTCGGTGTTTATGGCGCTGAATATAACCTGTGCCTTTGTCGTGCTTCATGAGTTCTTGTCGGTTTCCAACCACTCGGAGACCTCGCGCGATCGGGACGAATCCGATGTGAACGAACCTAGTGTGTCTCCGTCGCGCTGAGAAGCTAGTATGGCTTTGGTTCATACAGACGATAACGTTTGGAGATATGGTGAGCGCAATCCTAGAAGGAAAGCCCAGTAAGAATCTCATTCTTGTCACCGGCAGGGCGCATCCCCAGCTGGCGGCGGACGTCGCCAACCAGCTTGGCATCGACGTTCTGAAGACTACAGCATACGATTTCGCGAACGGTGAGATGTATGTGCGCTACACCGAATCGGTGCGTGGCGCGGATGTCTTTGTATTGCAAAGCCACGCCGGCGATGTCAACAAGGCCATCATGGAACAGCTCATCATGATCGACGCACTGAAGCGCGCATCGGCCCGTTCCATCACCGCCGTCTGCCCGCTTCTGGGCTACTCCCGTCAGGACAAGAAGCACCTCGGCCGCGAGCCCATTTCCTGCCGTCTCGTCTTCGATTTGCTGCGCACCGCCGGAGCCGACCGAGTGATGAGCGTCGACCTGCACGCCGCGCAATCCCAAGGCTTCTTCGACGGCCCGGTCGACCATCTGATCGCCATGCCGGTTCTTGTCGATTACATCCGTGACCGCTTCGAGGGCAACCTTGACAATGTCGCCGTGGTCTCCCCGGACGCTGGTCGTATCCGCGTCGCCGAGCAATGGGCGCAGCGTCTGGGCGGAGGCCCGCTCGCGTTCGTGCACAAGACCCGTGACATCAACCGTCCGAACCATGCCACCTCCAATCGCGTGGTCGGCGATGTGGTCGGCAAGGATTGCGTTTTGGTTGATGACTTAATCGATACCGGCGGCACCATCGTCGGCGCCTGCGATGTGTTGAAGCAGGCCGGCGCGAAGTCCGTCACCGTCGTCGCCACGCACGGTGTACTTTCCGATCCAGCGGTCGACCGCCTCAAGAACTGCGGTGCCCGCGAGGTCGTCCTCACCGACACCGTGCCGATTGACGAATCCAAGCGTTGGGACGGACTTACCGTCCTTTCCATCGCGCCATTGCTCGCCAGCGCCATCAAGGCGGTCTTCGAGGATGGCTCGGTCGCCAAGCTCTTCGACACCTATCCCGAGCATCATGGGCAAGGCTTCCTGTTCGCCTGATTAGAGGAGTGAATCACAGTCAGGTTTACTGATTGTTGATATTCTTTCAGATTCGATGATTCGCTTTCATGCGTGTCGGGTTGTCAGCGGTGACCAGCATAATAGAAAATCGGTTCGGTCTTGAAGGCCGGATTATTCCTCCATGGTGTAAAGGCAGCACACGGGTCTTTGGAACCCTTAGTCTTGGTTCGAATCCAGGTGGAGGAACTAAAGTTCAAGTCGGCTGACGTTCCGTGTATCGGGTGCCAGCCGATTTGCATATTTGAATGCGTGTTTCGCTTTCGAAGCACCGGAATTGGAGTAGATATGGCATTGAGTGCTGCAATTATTCTCGCGGCCGGTGAAGGTACGCGCATGCGTTCGTCCAAGCCTAAAGTGCTTCACGAACTTGCCGGGAAGACCTTCCTTGAGCGTGTGATGGCTTCCGTTTCCGCGCTTGACCCCGAGACGCTTGCCGTGGTCGTGCATTATCAGGCCGAGCGCGTGGCCAAAGCCGCGCAAAGCTACAACGAGCACGTCGAGATCGTTCAGCAGGACGATATTCCCGGCACCGGACGCGCGGTGCAGTGCGCCATGAAGCAGCTTGACGCCTATGGACAGCTTTCCGGTCCGGTGCTTATCGCTGCCAGTGATATGCCTCTGCTCGATACCGCCACGCTTGATGCTTTGCTTGCCTTCCACAAGGCCAGCGGCAACGACGCCACCGTACTCACCGCCAACCTTGAAGACGCCACCGGCTATGGCCGTATCATCCGCGACAGCGACGGCAGTGTGCTGCGTATCGTCGAACAGAAGGATGCCAACAGCAGCGAATTGGCCGTCCATGAAATCAACACTTCCGTCTACGTCTTCGATGCCGCGGTGCTCGCCCGTGCGGTGCAAGGTCTGGATTCGAAGAACGCTCAAGGCGAGTTCTATCTGACCGATGCCTTGGAAAGCGCCCGCAAAAACGGCAAAGTCGGCGCTCTTGCCGCGTCCGATGCTTTGAGCGTCGAAGGCGTCAACGACCGTGTGCAACTGGCCAATCTTTCCCGCAAACACAACCTGCGTATCTGCGAACGCTGGATGCGCGAAGGCGTGACGATTCTCGACCCGGAGACCACGTGGATCGAAGACGACGTTGAGCTGGCTCAGGATGTCACCGTGCTGCCGGGCTCGTTCCTTCAGGGGCACAGCACCGTTGCCGAAAACACCGTCATCGGGCCATACACCACGTTGATCGACGCGCACATCGAAGCCGGCGCAACCGTCGAGCGCAGCCGCGTGCAGGAAACCCATATCGGCCCCGACGCCAACATCGGGCCATGGACCTACCTGCGCCCGGGCAACGTGCTCGAGCAAGGCACCAAGGCCGGTGCGTTCGTCGAAATGAAGAAGGCGCATATCGGTGCGGGCACCAAGGTGCCGCACCTGAGTTATATGGGAGACGCCGAGCTGGGGGAGAACACCAACATCGGCGGCGGCACGATTTCCGCCAATTACGACGGCGTGCACAAGAACCGCACCCACATCGGCTCGAACGTCCACGTCGGCGCCGGCAACCTCTTCGTAGCCCCCGTCGAAGTCGGCGACAACGTCACCACCGGAGCCGGTTCGGTGATCCGCCACGCGGTGCCGGACGATTCGATGGTATATTCGGAAAACACACAACACGTAGTAGAGGGCTGGAAGCCCGAATGGGAGCGTTGATTTATGACAGCATTGCAATCCACGATTAAGGCCCTGCGTCTGGCAGCGACGGCGGCCGACCGGGTGAAGGCCACCGATATCGTCGCCTTCGACGTCACCGGCCCCATCGCCATCACCGATGCCATGCTCATCGCCACCGCCTCCAGCGAACGGCAGGTTCTGGCTGTGGCCGAAGAAGTAGAAAAGGAACTCTACACCAAGGGCGGCAAGCTCGAACCGATCAGCCGCGAAGGCCTCGACGAGGCCCGTTGGGTGCTTCTTGACTACGGCGATTTCGTCATCCACATCATGCACGAGGAAGAACGCAGCTACTACGATCTCGAACGACTTTGGCAGGATTGCCCCGCCATCGACCTTCAGCTGCCGAAAGCGGCTGGTGCTGGTGAATCGGCTGAAAGCGAGTCTGCCGACGAGTAGACAGCTGCCGAACCCACTTGAAAAACGTGTCGGCCGATAGCCGAACAGTTTCGGCTTAAAATTTGATAAGACCATTCCATCAGTGTGTTGAGGAGTTAAACGATGGATTTCAGTACTGTATTCGATCCCAATGTCCACGTTCGCTCACTGACTTTGGTGCGTCACGGACGTACCGCCTACAACGCTTCCGGCCGTATCCAGGGTGTCATCGACATTCCTCTTGACGAGGTCGGCAATTGGCAGGTTCACCAGACTGGCCGTGCATTGAAAGCGCTTTACGTCGACGGACAGAAAGACCAGGCACGTCATCGTTTGATCGTCGCCTCGGATTTGGGTCGTGCCATGGCAACCGCCCATGCCTTCGCTGACTTGATCGGCGAAGAAGTCCATCCCGATCCGCGCGTGCGCGAACGTCATTATGGCGACTGGGAAGGCCATGCGACCCGAGAAATCATGGATAAATATCCTGCGGATTTCAACTCCTGGCTTCACGGTGAGGGCGGCGAGCTCAAGCACAACGTCGAACCGGACAGGCATGTTGGCGAGCGTGCCACACGGGCCATCGCCGAATGGGCGAGCAAAGCCGAACCTGATACCGACCTTTATGTCTTCTCGCACGGCGCCTGTATCGCCGACACTGTGCGCACCCTGCTCAGCGCCGATGAGGATGCCGATGCCAATTCGGCGGTCTTCTCGATGCGCAACGCTCACTGGGCCCGCCTCATCCCCATCGCCATCGCGGGCAAGCCTTTGCGCTGGGCGCTTTCCGATTACAACCACGGGCCGGCCATCGCCGATACCCCCGAATGGGAGAATCCCAAGCTCTGATTTGCTTTTCGGTGGAGATTGCCCTGTTTTCTAGGTTTTCAAGCCGTTTAGCCCAGTCATACAATACATAGGTGTTTAGTCTTACATATGAATTTATATGCTACAATAGTAAGCGTATGGCAACGATATGTTTTCATACCCCGGCTGTCAATAATCACTATTCGATGAGGGTCGGGCGGATTGAATCTCTAAGAACGACAAGGGGAATTATTATGGGTATTTTCGATGATGCCAAGGACGCAGCCAAGCAGGCCGGCGACAAGCTCGGCAAGGCCGCTGCAGACGTCAAAGACAAGGCCGTTGACATGGCTGAAGACACCAAAAAGAAGGCCGACGACGTCAAGGACAAGTTCTCCGACAAGGCCGACGAGGCCAAGGCCAAGGGCGAAAGTGCGGTAGCTCAAGGCAAGGAGCAGGCCACCGAGGCCAAGAACGCGGTCAAGCAGCAGGTTCGCGACAACAAGTGAGCATGCCTGTGGCTGATGTGGAGGCTTGAGACTGGGAAACCCAGCAAGGCATCCACAGCAAAATTAAACCCGGCGGTACGTTTAAGCAACGTTTCGGCGGGTTTTATTTTTTAATCTATTCATTCCTTCTCTCAAGAGCCCTGTGCAATAACCGGGGCGGATCCAATAAAGTTTGTTTCTCGATGATGAAATGTAATGCGATCGAATATATGAGGAATCAGATGAATCGCCCGTCGTTAGCCTTTCTGCTGGTAAAGTTGAACGGTGAAAGCGCAGCGAGAAAGGAAACCGACACGAAACGAGGCGTGATATGAACGACATGAGCCGTAGAATCTGGTGGCAGGTTTACCCTTTGGGCTTTTGTGGAGCGCCCGTGCGGCCGGAATCTGACGCCGACCGGGAGACGGTTCCACGGCTTGACCGTTTGATTAATTGGTTGGATTATATGAAAGGCATGGGTTGCGACGGCCTGTTGCTCGGCCCGATTTTCGATTCCGATACCCACGGTTATGACACCATTGATTTCTATAAAATTGACCCGAGGCTTGGCGACGATGAGGCGTTCGATCGTCTGGTGAAAGCCTGTCGCAAGCGCGGCATTGCCCTGATGCTGGACGGTGTCTTCAACCATGTAGGCCGTGACTTCCCGGAGTTCCGGCGCGAGCTCAAACGAGCGCAAGAAGAGATGGAAGCGGGCCAGCTTGTCGGGCACGATAGCGATGACATGTTCAGCTTCTCGAAGGCCAAAGACGGGACTCTTGATTATGAAAAATTCGAGGGCCATGCCATCCTCCCCGCCTTCAACCATGATGCGCCTCAGGTCGCCGATCTGGTGACCAACGTGATGACCTATTGGATGCGCCGCGGCGTCGAAGCCTGGCGGTTGGATGCGGCGACGACGGTGCCGACGTCATTCTGGGCCAAGGTTCTGCCTCGCGTGCGTCGTCAGATTCCCGACGCCTGGTTCATGGGCGAGGCCATCCACGGCGATTACCAGCAGTTCGTAAAAGACTCGACCATCGACACCGTCACCCAGTACGAGCTGTGGAAAGCCATCTGGAGCAGCCTCAAGGACGGTAATTTCTTCGAGCTGGATTGGTGCCTGAAACGTCACGATACGTTCCTTGAAACCTTTACGCCCCAGACGTTCATCGGCAACCACGACGTCACCAGGATCGCCAGCCAGATCGGCGACGAGGAAAAGCTTACGTTGGCGGCGGTCGTGCTTTTCACCGTCGGCGGTACCCCCTCAGTGTATTACGGAGACGAAAGGGCTATGCCCGGCGAGAAAACCGAGGGTGTCGGCGGCGACGACATCGTCCGTCCCGAATATCCGGAAACTCCGGAAGGTCTGCCAGAGGATGGGAAATGGATGTACAAGCTCACCGGGCAACTGGCCGCGATCCGGAGCGCGCGTCCTTGGATGCTTAACGCCACTACCGAGCCTACACTGCTCGAAAACCGGCATTACGCATACGACATCAAGGCTCGCGACGGCAACGCGAAGCTTCATGTCGACATGAACCTTGATGACACCCCTCACGCCGACATCTACGAAGATGACAGTGACACACCTCTGCTCCACGTTGAACATCATGCCTCTTAGATGATGGCTAGGCAAAATTACTTGCGAGGCCAATAGAAACGAAATTCCCATCTATGATTGCTGAAATCAGGATGGGAATTGCTTTATTTGTCTAGGGCCGGTTCCGGGTTGGTCGGTTCGGACAACCTTCGCCAAGCCCTTATCGTGCGTTGTTATTCGGCGAACGGCTCCGAAGCCTTGTTGAGCTCCGCGACCTCGGCATCACTCAACGCGAGTGTGCTGGAAGCCAGCAGATCGGGCAGTTGCTCGGGGATACGGGCTGAGACGATGGGGGCGGCGACCTGCGGGCGATGGCGCAGCCATGCCAGAGAAACGGTGGCGATGGCGACGTTGTGGGCCTTGGCGACCTTGTCGAGCACGTCGATCAGTGCAAAGCCGTCATGCGTCAGATAGTCGGAGACCATGCCCTGACGTGCCTTGCCCTCGGCGTCGGCGGCCGAACGGTACTTGCCGGTCAGGAAGCCTGCGGCCAAGGCAAAGTAGGGGAACACGGAAAGCTGCTCGCGCTTGGCGACGGGAGCCAGCGTCTTCTCATAATTGCCACGAAAGACGAGATTGTATTGCGGTTCGAGGGCGACAGGCAGGGTATAGCCGTTTTCGCGGGCGATCCTGAACCATTCCTCGATGCGGTCGGCCGAGAAGTTGGAAATGCCGATGGCGCGGATCTTGCCGGACTTGACCAGCTTGTCGAAGGCTGCGACGGTTTCCTCAAGCGGGGTATCCTTGTGGTCGAAATGCGCGTAATAAAGGTCGATGTAATCGGTTCCGAGTCTCAGCAGAGATTCGTCGGCGGCCGCAGCGATGTTCTTGGCGGAAAGCCCGGGATATTGCGGGTGTTCGCTCACCTTGGTGGCGATGACTATATCGCCACGGTTTTTGCGGGTGGCGAGCCACCGGCCGAGCACGATTTCGGATTCGCCACCGGAATGCCCCGGGACCCAAGCCGAATAGACATCGGCAGTGTCGACAAAATTGCCACTTGCTTCTACGTACTTGTCGAGCACGGCGTCGCTGGTCTTGTCATCGCTGGTCCAACCGAAGGTGTTGCCTCCCAGTACCAGCGGGAAGACCTTGAGATCACTTTGGCCGACATTGATGCGATTTTCTGCCATAACTATGTATTCCTTTCGTTATGAGAAGATTTGCTACGGGTCGATGACCCTTGGTTTCCATTGTCCCGCAGGGTCGGGAAGCAACCATTGTTTTCGGCTTGTCGAGAAGACGATGCGCCGAGAGCTGATAACGATGCTCTGAGTTGAGGAAAAAAGAACGAATAGTTCAGCAAAATTCCCATAAGCATATACAAAACCGCATAAAAAACGAGGGCCTCCGGTTTGGAGACCCTCATCTGATCAATGGCTTGAAACCATAACATTGAAGATTCAAACCATTCTCAGCAATATTCAGTCCTTGCTGATGGTGGTGCCGGCCTTGGGGCCAGCGGAGAGGTCCTGAATCTCGGTGATCTCGAGCACCGGGATGGTGGCGGGCTTCTTGGTGCCGTTCTTCTCGGCCACCTTGACCTGCTCGTCGTAAATCGCGTCGTCGGAGTGCAGAGTCACGTTGCCGCGGAAGCGGTAGCCCTTCTTCTGTTCGAGGTTGGCGAAGCAGATGACCAGCGGGCTGCCGTCTTCGAGGTTCTTATAGTGCTGACCGGCGGTGCGCTCGTGATAGGCGAGGTGGTTGTCGTCGAGCACGAACATCGACATCTTCGGGCCGAGATCGAGCTGGCCTTCCTTGCTCACCGTCGCGATCCACGCGAGATTGTTGTTGATGAATTCCTTCATTTCAGGGGTAAGAGTAGCCATAATGCTGTCCTTTCAATCGAACTGCTTTCTATACGCTTCCATCTTACGTCTTGAAGCCCGTGTTCGTTAATCAAATCGTGTGACATTGCTCACCGCACCTATCCGGTTCGATCCGGGAAACAGCCGGAAGGAAAATGCATTGCGTGGTTGGGTTTCCCGCTTTCAGCGCTCGAATCCGCGACCCTGTGATACAGAAATGTAACCAACGCGTGAAAAGTTCATCCTGCAGTGATTTCGTTGTATTTCTAGGCGTGTCGCGATGGAAAGATGACCTAATTTAGATAACAACATATGTGGTTTAAATGTCTGTTGAAGCGATGTGCCCCATGGTTGTTTTGGTGTCGGATGTGAAGAGAAACATAGCTGGCGCAGAATGTTGAGGTGCTTCGCCTGAGACGGAAGATGAAAGAGAAGGCCCGGCATGGCAGCTGATATTCACGCGAGCATGTCGAAGATGAACAAGGGGGAGAAGGCCGTGGCCCATTCATTTGCTGCCTACCTTGCGTCGAAAGGCACTGGACGCCGTGGTTTCCAAGGTCTGCGCAGCCGTCTTTCCCGCAATTTTCCGCCCAATCTGGCTTGTCTTATGCTGCTGTGCTGCGCCGCACTTTGGGGTGGTAGCTATCTGGTCGCCAAAATCGCGATGGCGGCGATAACCGCGCAATGGCTCATGGCCATGCGTACCGGAGGCGCGTGCCTGATCATGCTGCTGCTGTTCCATAGAAGCATCATTCCCGCGCTTAAAAAGTCAATGCTTGTTCCCGCCCTTATCGTCGGAGCCACCTATTGGGGAACGATGGTGCTGCAGACCAAGGGGCTTTTGACGATCGACCCCGGCAGAAGTGCGTTCCTGACCGCTTCCTATTGCGTACTCACGCCGTTCGCCGCCTGGTTCGCCACGAAAAACAGGCCGCATAACATCAACATCATCGCCGGTGTCATCTGCCTGATCGGTGTCGGTTTCGTCTCGCTGAAACCCGGCAGCTTCTCGCTTTCCTTGTCGTTGGGTGACTGGCTCACCATCGGTTGCGCCGTCATCTTCTCCTTCAACCTGACCTATCTTGGCATCTATTCCAAGAAATTCAATGCCATCGCGGTCACCTTCGTCCAGTTCGCCGTGGCCTGCGTGTTGTTCCTGATCGGCGCACTGCTGACCGAACCCTTGCCGAACGCCTCATGGCTGGAACCGAAAATCGTCGTAAGCTTCCTCTACCTGTTCATCGGCGCCACGACCTTGGCCCAGCTCATGCAGAACATCGGTCTCGCCCACGTCTCCGCGTCCTCTGCTTCCGTGGTGATGTGTACGGAAAGCCTGTTTTCCGAACTGTTTTCGATCCTGTTTTGGGGAACTGCATTGACATTGACGACGCTGATCGGTTTTGCGTTGATTTTCATGGCGGTGTTGATGTCCATCGTGGACCGTTCGGTCATCGTCAATCTGTTCCGTCGGGTGGAGGATTGGGCGCACGATCGGCGCAAGAAGTGAAGTAAGGAAAAATTTCTTGCAGATGAGATGAGAAAGTAAATGGCGTTTCCTCATTGGATTCCGTCATGCGAAATAGTCGTCCTGTAAGCGTTCGGCAAGGTTTTGTCGGCTTTCAGCTTTTTCCTATTTCTTTCCGTTAACCTTGTGTATCATGAAGAATTTTTTCAAGGGGATTTCGGTCTCGCAGATCATAGCCGGTGCGCTTGCTGCGGTCACTTCGTTCCTGCTCTCGGCCAAAATCGGTATCGCAGGTTCCGTGATCGGTGTGGCGGTTGGTTCCATCGTGTCTGCGGTGGCCTCGCAGATCTATCAGAATGTGCTCAACGAATCCGGCAGGAAATTGCAGGGAAACGTCCCTCAGAGCGATGATGGGGAACAGCAAGGTGCTGTCAGTACGGGTTCTGATGACGAAACACGGGTTATTGGTTCCGATGTCCAATATCATGGTCGATTGGCGAATCCGGCTCAAGGTGTTTCCGGTGCGCCGGTGTTGCGCATGGATGGAACGTCGCCGAGTCTGGCTGCTTTGGCGCGTACCCAAAAAGCCGAGCAAGCCTCAGGGCGGAAAGATGCAACCAAGACCTTGGCTGCAAATGCTAAGGACGGCAAGAACGCCAGCAATAAGAATGCCGCAGAAAACGCCAAAGCTGAGTCGGATGCAACACAAGTACTGACACCTTCGGCTTCGGGCAAGACCAGTGTGATGGCGACGGTCGGTCAAAAAGAGGCGGCAAAAACGGTCTCAGATTCGACCAAAGCCCTTAACGGCCAAAAGCTCAAGGGTGGTCCAGGGCAGAGTGATGGCCATATTCGCGTGTTTGATTCCTCGAAACAGAAGCGCTACAAGCGGCTGGCAATCGTGGTCGCTGTCGTCAGCGCTTTGGTTGCAGTAGGAATCACTGCTGGAATCATTTCGCTGGCCACGAAGGGGCAGGGGACCGACGATGTGGTGCGCAATATCGTCACCAACTCGGCCACCAAGAACCGCAGACAGCAAAACGATTCGGGCAATACCTCGACCGACAACAACCAGAAAACCGACGGCGACACGCAAAAGAACAACGGAACGACCAATCAGAACAACTCCGGTTCCACCTCTGATTCCGGTTCGCAGAGCGGGTCGACTTCCAATAATTCCGGCACCACTGGCTCAGGCAATTCAAACGGCAGCAATTCTGGCAACAGCAATTCTGGTACAACCACTGGCGGCACGAGTTCGGATTCAACTGGTTCCAGCAGTGGTTCCACGGATTCCTCGCATGGCAGTACGGGCACTGGCAGCGGTGCTACAGACTCCGGTTCCACGGGAGGTTCGACTTCAAGCGGCACGGGTACCGGCGGCAATGAGTCTGGTTCCACTTCCAGTTCTCAGTCGGGAGGCAGCACTACCGGGACGTCAGGCACTGCGAAATGAGTACGGTTGGACAAGGACTGGCATAAGTCTTTTTAGTCTGACTTTCCTTGCGTTTGTATTCTCTTTGTATGTTTTGTTCCATTGCGTTCTCTTGGTTTTTCTAAGAGTGGTAATCGAACAAAACCATGGTGTCGTCTTCTTTCGATTGTTGTTGATAATCCTTTAGCGACACGCCGGTTTGGTCATCGGGCCAGTTTGTTGTAGGATATCTAAGGCTTCGCAAGAGGCCAGCAACTTAAAAGAATGGGGCTATGGCGCAGCTGGTAGCGCATCTCCATGGCATGGAGGGGGTCGGGAGTTCGAATCTCCCTAGCTCCACGGTTAAGGCTTTTGAGGAAATCCTCAAAAGCCTTTTTCATTTGTTCTGGCCACATCGGCGTAGACGCGGTTTCGGTTTTGAGTATTGCTTCGTTTCCCGGATATTTCATTGAGACGGCTCTGCGTTAGGCTTGAAGAAGAACAGCAGTCAATCCAAGGAGTTACGAAATGAGCGAGGAAGCGTCATCGGTGCAAACCAATGCCAAGGAAAATATGCCAACCGAGAAGCCGGCGGAGCCGAAACTTCGGCCGACCGGCGAACGCACGACAAATCACACTATGGAACTCAACGGTGAGACGATTCATTATCGGGCGACCGTCGGGACCATCACCATCGATACCAAGGATGTGAAACCTGCGGCCAGCGATTTCTATACCGCTTTCGAACTGAGTGATGAAACCGGCAAAACCGACACCTCGCGTCCGGTCACCTTCATCTTCAATGGCGGCCCCGGCTCATCCTCGACATTCCTGATGATGGGGTCGCTGGGTCCCAAGCGAATCGACATCCCCGATGCCGCTCCGGTTCCTGCAGCTCCCTATGGTCTGAAAGACAACCCCTACACCATGCTGCCCTATTCCGACATCGTTTTCATCGACGCACCGGGCGCCGGATTCTCGCAGATTGCTGAAAAGGCCAAGAAGGAGCTCTATTCCGTTGATGGCGACGTCAAAGGCTTCAGCGCGTTCATTCGCGCCTATCTGACCCGCTTCCACCGCTGGAACTCGCCGAAATACGTGCTGGGCGAATCCTATGGCACCACGCGCGGAGCGGCATTGTCGTACCGGCTTCAGCAGGACGGGGTCGCGCTCAACGGTCTCGTTTTGATTTCGAACATTTTGGATTATGCCCATACGTTCGACACCTCCGACCAGTTCTACATCGGCTATTTCCCGACGTTCGCCACGGTCGCACATTACCACGGCAAGGCCGGCCAGGACGTGGACATCGCAACGCATCTGAACGTCGCGCGTGAATTCGCCAACGGAGAGCTACGCACCGCCTTGGCGCAAGGCGATGCCATCGACGAAAACACGAAGCGCAACGTCGCCAAACGTTACGCGGAATTGACCGGGCTCGATGAGCGGTACGTCTACGACTCCGACCTGCGAGTCGTAGACATGCGCTTCCGCAAGGAATTGCTTCGCCGCAACAGCGGTGAAGACACCGGCATGATCGTCGGTCGCTACGACGGTCGCTCGAAGGGCTACGACCTCGACCGCACCGCCCAGGAAGAGACCTTCGTGGTCGACGACAGTTTCCTCGACCCCGCCTATTCCAGCGTCGCCAACGCCTACCTGCGTGACGAACTCGGCTGGGACGGCACCGAGGAACGCCGTGGTTTCGCCGATTTCGACTGGGATTCCATGGAACCCGGCAAGGGATGGACCTGGTGGCACACGCTGCCGGAAGGTGCCAAGACGTCTTGGGGCCCGCATATCCCGTTCCCGCTGGTAACGACGGATCTCGCCGCAGCCATTGCCCACGAACCGACTCTGAAGGTGATGATCGGCAACGGCATCTACGACCTGTGTACGCCGTTCAACCAGACCGAATACGACATCGACCATATGGAGCTGCCCAAGCCGTTGCGCGGAAACGTGGCGTTCACTTATTACCCGGCAGGGCACATGCTCTATACCGCCCCGAAAAGCATCAAGAAGTTCGCCGGTGATTTGTCCCGCTTCTATGCCAGCGATGTCTCCGGTCTTGCCGACATCAACGAGCGTAAGGCCTGAACGTCATAGAAGAGGAGTTTTGCCGTTCTTACGGTTCGCAAGAACGTCGCAAGAGCGGCAAAGCCGATAGGTAAAGAACGTCGAATACGCAAATCCAAAGCATGCAAACGTATCAAATATACAAAATAAATACTCAATGCTTGAAAAAATAGGAATGACAGGGGAGACGAACGGTGACTGATTGGTGGCAGACTGCTTTATTGTATGGGCCTGCCGTATTGTTAGGTTTGCTGCTTGTTTTCTCCGTCATCCAGGAACCGCGACGTTTCCGGAATGCTATTTGGCTCGCGTTGTTCGTGTTGAGCCTTTCCGGTGCCCTGATGCTTGATTTTTGGCGCGATTGGGCCTTCATCCCGATTGTGCTGGTGGCCGTGTTCACGCCGGTTATCGTCGTGGGATTCCTGTTCGTCAACACTGTTATCGTCATCCATCACGAAGGGTTTTCGCTTTCCACTATCCTGCCTGCTTTGTTCGCCCTGGTTATGATGGTTTGTGTTGCGGTTTATCCGTTGACTTTATATTTCAATGCGCCCCGCTGGGGCAAAGGCGTGGGTGCCCTGATTGCCTTGGAAGGACTTTGGTTCTTCTTCACGTTCGCAGCGCTGTTGCTCTATTCCACGATTTATCGAATCCTTCCAAGACGTCGAAAATACGATTACATCATCATTCTCGGGGCAGGGTTGCAAGGCACCAAACCGACGCCGCTGCTGCGCGGGCGAATCGACAAGGCGGTCGACTTGTGGAACCGGCAGGACGGGCATGGCCTATTCATCGTTTCAGGCGGCCAGGGAGCCGACGAGGAAATCAGCGAGGCCGAGGCGATGAAACGCTATCTGATCGAAGTGAGGGGAGTGCCCGCCGACGACATCATCAAGGAAGACCGATCCACCACGACCTTGGAAAATCTGCGCAATTCCAAAGTGATTATGGACGAACGTTGCGGTTTGAATGATTCCGTTGCATCCCGGAATCCAGATTTGCAGGGACATCAATCAGCGTCTAAAAACAGTAACAATAATCAAGAAGTATCAGTATCTTCTTCAGTACCGCCTTCTGTCTCATCGCCAGAAGGCAAGCCCGGTCGTGTCGAGCGAATGAAAAACCGCATGTCTTGCCCTTACCGCGTGGCCGTAGTCACCAGTGACTACCACGTGTTCCGTGCCAGCGAATACGCCCGTAAAATGGGGCTTAAATCCGATGGCATCGGCAGCCATACCAAAAGCTATTACTGGCCGACGGCCTTTATCCGCGAGTTCATCGCCATCAGTAAGTCACATTTTTGGCCGTATGTGGCCGTCTTCGCTCTGTGGGCCGTATGGATGTTGCTGGTCAGATGACCTTGGTGAGCATGGTAACCATGACTGGATCCGTCGGCGTTCCTTTCATCGGCGGGGTGCGGCACAATGAAAACAGTGAGATGGCACACATTTGTGTGTCAGACGACAGGGGATACCCGGCAAAAGGAGTGAATATGATTGATGAAGTCATTTTGTTGCGTCACGGAAGGACGTCCTACAACGTCGTTCACCGCCTGCAAGGGCAGATCGACGTCCCGCTTGACATTGTTGGCCAATGGCAGGTGGATCAGACCGGTCTTGATCTTGCGAAACGCTATTACTGGGCCAAGGTCAGCAATGTCGCCGGCAATCCGGAGTTGCTGCCCCAACCCGGACCGAAAGCCGCGGAGCAAAGTGATATCAGCGAATACCAGAAGGTACCTGCGGCCAAACGGAAGATGAAAGTGATGTCAAGCGATCTTTTCCGTGCCGCACAAACGGCACACGCTTTTGCCGACATCCTCGGTCTTCCGGTAACGCTTGACAAGCGTCTGCGCGAACGCAGCTTCGGGCAATGGGAGGGCAAGACCCGTCCGGAAATCAAAGCGATGGATGCAGAAGCCTATCGTTCGTGGCGAGCACACCAAGGAGGCGAAGCCAAGTACGGGGTCGAATCCCGTACCCAGGTCGGTGCCAGGGGAGCCAAGGCTGTACTGGAGCTTCTTGACGAGAATGCACAGGATGACACCCCGACCACGCTGATGCTGGTCAGTCACGGATCCTTCATCGCAGCGACCGTGGAGACGCTGCTTGGCATGGACCCTGAGGTCGATGAGCTCGGCAACATTCCCAACGCTTATTGGTCAACCTTAAAGCCCCGCGCGCAGGCTGACGGAAGCTGTAATTGGACGCTTGCGGAATTCAACTGTGGTCCGGCCATCTCGACAATCGCCGATTGGTCTAACGGGCCGCAGGAACTGCGCTATGAAGGCATGAAACTGATGGAACCGCTGCCTGTGACCGACACGGTCTGAAAATCAAATCGGCAGGTTGTTTTTTCTGCGTTTTCCGCAACGCTATGGGCAAAGTACAGCCAACAAGTTCCACCTCAAGGGTTATTCTTGAATTTTGGGTTAACAGCAGGAATCCGGATTTTCGTCTGTGTTTCTTTTTGTGGAGGCAGACATTCCGGTGGCCAGGACGCTCGGCGCGCAAGCCGGCGTCTCCTGCACGATCCGTACAGCGAATGGCGCGAAAGGCGGGTGGCAGACATGTTGAGGATGTTCAATACAATCAACGGGCAGGTCGAACAGATAAACAAGCTGGAAAACGGCTCATGGATCTGTCTGTCGAACCCCACCGACGTCGAACTTGCCACCGTTTCCTCCCAGACAGGGGTGGACTTGGCTGATTTGCGCGCACCTTTGGATGACGAGGAGCGTTCGCGCGTGGATTCCGAGGATGATTACACCATGATCATCGTCGATATTCCCACCGTTGAGCAGCGCGATGGGCGCGACCACTACGAGACCATCCCTCTAGCCATCATCGTGGCGTCACATACAATCATCACCGTCTGCATGCAGGACACGCCGGTTCTGCATCCCTTCATGGAAGGCACCATCCGCGGTTTCAACACGTATATGAAGACACGTTTTGTATTGCAGATTCTTTACCGCAATGCCACGATGTACTTGCGTTATCTGCGTATCATCGACCGCAGTTCCGACAATCTCGAGCTCAAGCTCCAGCACTCGATGCAGAACCGCGAAATACTGCAACTGCTGGAACTTTCGAAGACCTTGGTCTATTTCACCACCAGCCTCAAGTCCAACGAAATCGTGATGGAAAAGCTGCGGGTTACCGAGAAGCTCAATTCGTTGACGCACATCAAGCAGTATCCGGAGGACGAGGACCTGCTTGACGATGTCATCACCGAAAACAAGCAGGCCATCGAGATGGCGAACATCTACAGCGGGGTTCTTGCCAACATGACCGATGCCTCCGCCTCGATTGTCTCCAACAACCTCAACAACGTGATGAGGATCTTCACCATCATCTCGATCGTCCTCTCGATCCCGACCCTGATCTTCTCGATGTACGGCATGAATTTCCAGGACGGCATGTTCGGCATGCCGTTCACCAACTCGCGCTGTGGCTTCTTCATCGTCATCGCCATCTCCATGGTCATCACCGGCCTTGTGGCATGGTGGCTGACGCGGTCCAAGCTGTTCAAGTAGGTTTCGGATGCGGTTGACAAGGATGAAAGCGACTTCATCGTCCGGCAAAAGAAGCGTTCGCAGGTATCTGAAATCGATATTGGCGCTGACCTGTGGTATTGGAGTGCTGTTCTCGGCTTCGGCGTGCGGCATGGCCCAAACCCCGCCTTCCGCCAACGTCCCCGAAGGGCCGACCATTACGATTGCCGTATCCAACGACGAGCCCGGTCTTGGTCTCGACCATGAAGGCAAATATTCCGGTTTTGACATCGAAGTCGCCCATTATGTGGCCCAGAAACTTGGCTACGCGCACAAGCAGATCGTCTACAAGCCCGTGAACGTTTCCTCTGCCGCAGAGGCGTTGGAGGAATCCAAGGCCGATATGTTCGTTTCCGCCCTGCCAACAGCCACGGTTTCAAGTACAGGCAAAAAATTCGGGGTTTCCAAGCCCTATCTCACCAATCCGTTGGGGCTGTTGGTGCCGGCACGTCTGCAAGAGGATTTCAACGATATTTCTTCGTTGAACAATCAGAGCATCTGTACGGTCAAGGGGACGGCCGACGGCGGCAAACTCGCCTCGGCGATTCCGACGGTCAGAATCCAGGAACGCGACACCTATCCGCAATGCCTCACCGCGTTGCTTGTGGGCGAGGCGAATGCCGTCTCGGCCGATGCTGCCATCCTGCATGGGCTTGCCTCCAGCGTCGTTGAACACGATGTCACCGTTCTGGGAGATGGGGATTCGCCGTCATCTACGTCGTTGGCCAAAACCGTCGCCCAGGTTTCTGCGGTTCCGCATGCCGTCATGATCCGCCCATCCGACGGTGAACTCACCAACAAGATCAACACCATCCTCGCCGACATGGTCAAGGACGACACATGGCAGAAGGCCGCCAGGGCAATGCATAAGGACATCGGCTATGCTCCCGACCCAGTGTTGAACCGTCCAGCCCAAAAGTGACGCCGTATGCCAGGGGCTACTCCAATCAGTGCGAAAAGCACTTTTTCGGGCCGTTTTTCGTGCTTTTCTCACTGGTTAGGCTTTTAACTGAGGCGAAAAGCGCCTTTTCGGGCACGTTTTGGTGCTTTTCGCACTGGTTTGGTCTCTTGGTAGCGGGAAGCACTGTTTTCATGGCGATATGACCAAGTTGCGGAAAGCGGCTTGCCCGTGTCCAGTTGAGCCGCGATAATCCTATTTATGAGCGACAATGAGCAGGGCGCGGATTCGAGCGCCAATATTTCCAGTGTTCCGGCATACCGTTACAACGCCAAGATGGCGCAAGGTATCGAGGAAAAATGGCAGAAAACGTGGGATGAAAAAGGCACTTTCTGGGCCGCGAACGTCAAGGGCGATCTGACCGACGGCAAGGGCAGGCACGCCGACGGACGCACGCCGTACTTCGCGATGGATATGTTTCCGTATCCCTCCGGCAAGGGCCTGCATGTCGGGCATCCGTTGGGCTATCTCGCCACCGACGTGGTCAGCCGCTATCACCGCATGAAGGGCGAGAACGTGCTGCACGCCATGGGCTACGATGCCTTCGGCCTTCCCGCCGAGCAGTACGCGGTACAGACCGGCCAGCACCCGCGTGTCACAACTGAGGCCAACATCGCCAACATGCGCCGTCAGTTGCATCGCATGGGTCTGAGCTTCGACAATCGCCGCACCTTCGCCACCATCGACCCCGGCTACATGCGTTGGACGCAGTGGATCTTCTCGCGCATCTACGACGCCTGGTACGACTCTGATTTTGTCCGTCCAGATGGCGGCAAGGGCTCCGCACGCCATATCGACACGTTGATCGATCAGTTCAGGAGCGGGAAACGCGCCATCCCCGGTTTCGAGGATTCCGGAAAATCATGGGATCAACTCACCGAAGCCGAGCAGGCCGACGTCTTGAACGACTTCCGCCTGGCCTATATCTCCAAGTCGCCGGTCAACTGGTGCCCGGGCCTCGGCACGGTGCTCGCCAACGAGGAGGTCACCGCCGAAGGCAAGTCCGAACGCGGCAATTTCCCCGTCTTCCAGCGCGAGCTGCGCCAGTGGTCCATGCGCATCACCGCCTACGGCCACCGCCTCATCGAAGACCTCGACATCATCGACTGGCCGCAGAAGGTCAAGCTGATGCAGCGCAACTGGATCGGTGAATCCCACGGTGCCTCCGTCCACTTCAAGGTCGAAACCCCCGACGGCGGGCAGGATATGGAGATCTACACGACCCGTCCCGATACGCTCTTCGGCACCACCTTCGCCGTGGTCTCGCCTGAGCATGATTTGCTCCAGCACGTGCCCGCAGCTTGGCCGGAGAATACACCGGAAAGTTGGAAGGGCGGCTACGCCACACCTGCTGAAGGTATCAAGGCCTATCGTCTCGCGGCCGAGTCCAAGACCGCGCAGGACCGCGTCGACGAGGCCGGCGAGAAGACCGGCCTCTTCACCGGCCTCTACGCCACCAACCCCATCACCGGTGACAAACTGCCGCTTTTCACCGCAGATTATGTGCTGATGGACTACGGCACCGGCGCCATCATGGCAGTGCCCGGCGGAGACCAGCGCGATTACGACTTCGCCAAGAAGTTCGACCTGCTGGTCATCTATACCGTCAAGCCCCTGCCCGATTCCGGTGACGACCTGGCCAACTATGAGGGCAAGGCACCATTCGTCTCGCACGACGGCATCGTCATCAACT
This sequence comes from Bifidobacterium sp., assembly GCA_024104275.1. Lineage (GTDB taxonomy): Bacteria > Actinomycetota > Actinomycetes > Actinomycetales > Bifidobacteriaceae > Bifidobacterium. The sequence goes on along the minus strand of JAGGHK010000001.1, from coordinate 420,882 downwards.
CCTCGACCGAACATACCCAAGCCAAAGGCGACGCGCTGAACCTCAATGGTCTGCGTGTCAATGATGCCATCGACAAGGTCAACCAATGGCTCGAAGCCGCCGGCGTCGGCAAGGGCACCGTCAGCTACCGCCTGCGCGACTGGCTCTTCTCCCGCCAGCGCTACTGGGGCGAACCGTTCCCGATCGTCTACGGCGAGGACGGCGTACCGCATCTGCTGCCGGATTCCATGCTGCCGATCAACCTGCCCGACGTGCCGGACTACAGCCCCAAGACCTTCGACCCGATGGACGCCGAAAGCAACCCCGAGGCCCCGCTTTCCCGCAATGAGGATTGGGTCAAGGTCACTCTCGACCTGGGCGACGGCCCCAAGACCTACTATCGCGACACCAACACCATGCCCAATTGGGCCGGTTCCTGCTGGTATTACATGCGCTACCTCGACCCGAACGACACCGAGCATATGGTCGACTCCGATGAGTACGAGTATTGGATGGGCCCGAACCACAACAAGGAATCAGGCAAGACCGGTGGCGTCGACCTCTACGTCGGTGGCGTCGAACACGCGGTGCTGCATCTGCTCTATTCGCGTTTCTGGCACAAGATCCTCTTCGACCTGGGCTACGTCGACACCCCGGAACCGTTCTACAAGCTCTTCAACCAGGGCATGATCCAGGCCTACGCCTACACCGACGACCGCGGCCAATACGTGCCTGCCGCCGAAGTTGAGGGAGGCCCGGCCGACAAGTCAGGCGAACCGACCTTCACCTGGCATGGCCAGCCTGCCTTCCGCGAGTTCGGCAAGATGGGCAAGAGCCTCAAGAACATCATCACCCCCGACGACATGTACGCACGCTACGGCGCCGACACGTTCCGTCTCTACGAGATGAGCATGGGCCCGCTCGATGAGTCCCGCCCGTGGAACGACCGCAACGTCGTGGGCGGCATGCGCTTTCTGCAGCGCCTCTGGCGTAACGTCGTCGACGAGAACACCGGCGAGGTCACCGTCTCAGACGTCGAGCCCGATGCCAAGACGCTGAAGCTCTTGAACAACACCATCGCCGCGGTGACCGAGGAAATGGAGCATATGCGCCCCAACACCTCCATCGCCAAGCTCATCGTGCTGAACAACCACCTGACCGGTCTGAAGGCCGTGCCGCGCGCCGCCGTCGAGCCGCTGATCCTCATGCTCTCGCCGATCGCCCCACACATCTGCGAGGAACTGTGGTCGAAGCTCGGCCACGCCGAATCCTTGGCGCATGAGCCGTGGCCGAAGGCCGACGAACGTTACGTGGGCGAGGAATCCGTCACCGCCGTCGTGCAGATCAAGGGCAAGGTGCGCGCCAAGCTCGAGGTCAGCCCCTCGATCGAACCCAACGAGCTCAAGGACATGGCTCTGAAGGCCGTCGCCGACCGCCTGGGCGGCAAGGAACCACGCAAGGTCATCGTCAAAGCCCCGAAAATCGTCTCCATCGTTCCAGCCGAATAGCAGTCGAATTATCCGTCGGGCGGCGATTCGGAATGGATCTTATAGCCGTTTGATGGCTTGAGCGAAAAGGCAGAAAACGAACAAAAGGACACAGGGATTGAACTCCCGGTGTCCTTTTTCTTTTGTATTCATGGTTCTTCTGAATTTTTTCATCGATACATTACGGTTCAATACTGGAAGATATAGAGGATATGGGAGATTGTCGGATGGGTTTGGTTTGAATGCTGCCGTTGAGGCCCATTTATTTTGGTGACATGCTGTGGATGAATGTGGACGATCCGGCGGTCGAGGGCGCGACACGCCTCAAATGTGGATAACCCCTATCATTCGACCACAGTGGTCGTTCTGGCTGGACTTTCGCATTCTGTCCGGCCATGCTTGAAGGTATGGGTATTCATTTCCATGGCAGGACAAACGATAAAAGCCGGTCTTTGACGAAACGGCTATATTCCTCTGCCGTTTCGCATACTGAATCACCTGAAAATGAATCGTACGAAAACAAGCAAGATCTCGATGCGGATCTGCTACGTGTCGGTCTGCCGCCGTTGCCGCCCATTGATAGCTGGCTTATCGAGCAGAAAAACACGTCGGAAAGCAAACCCAAAAAGCAATCTACGAGCATCGACCATACTTTAGAAGTTGATGATTTTGATTCTGTCATGAATACTCCTGTCAGCGAGGATATGCAAGTGGATCCGATCGCCGAATCCGCTACCAAACAACGAACCATCCCAAGATTGGTGTTCAAACCCACTCAGGCGGTGGTGGTGATTTTGGTGTTGGTGGTGGCGTTGTGTGCAAGTCTGACCATGTTGGTGACACAGGCGATCAATTACAACAGGCAACAGGCCGAAGCTTCGTCCATCAGTTCAACTGTGACAGGTGGCGGTTCCAAAGTCAAGGGTTCAGGTCCGGCACAAGGGAATGCTCCGAAATCCGGTGGGGCTGCAGGTTCCACTTCAACATCCGCTGGAGCTGGAGGGCAAAACCCCGGAAGTGATGCCTCTGCGACACAGACAAATTCACCTGTTCAGGCTGACCCTTCTGCCGGGCAGACTGGGCCTTCAAGCAATGGCAGTGATTTGATCAACCTCAACACCGCGGACAGCACGCAATTGCAACAAATCAAGGGCGTGGGCCCGGTGATGGCCCAGAAGATCATCGACTACCGGTCGTCCATAGGCCGTTTCACCAGCGTTGACCAGTTGCTCAAGGTTTCGGGCATCGGGCAGAAGACGCTGGAGAAGATGCGCGGGCAGGTGACGGTCTGATGAAAAGTATTGATAGCCCTCTAGGCAGTAATCCCGTCGACAGGTTCGACAAGGGCGACGACCATGAACAAGGCAGTCGTGACTGGCGGATGCTGCCGGTGGCGCTATGCGTGTGGATCGCGGCTCTTGGCTCGCACACTTTGTTCGCTCTGATTACGGGGCAGGAAAGCAGCGCGTCTTCGTCAAATCATAATGCTGTTGGATCTGACAGCACTTCATTGGCGATTTCTCCATTGGACAAAGTCATGAACCCGCTGAAAACTTCATTGAACACTGAAACCATTTTACCGATAGTCGTATTGTTTTTGTTACTGGCCGGTATCGTTGCCCTGCTTGCCATATCTCGTCGGTGGTTCGGTCGAAGCCAGTCGCTTTCAAACGGGTTAGTTGGACAATATCCTGCTACCAAGTCCAATGCTCAGAAATCGACAAGAATCCGCAGAAAGCCGCAATTCGGAAATGGAACAAACGTTCCGGTCTCGAATATATCGTCCTTAGCTGCGCATCCTGTGCCTGATGAGCCCCATACAAAAGAAGAATCCCATCAGTTGGAAGCCGGAATTTCGCTGATTTTCAAAGAATTACATGGGAACCGGACGATTGGGGTGGCCGTTCTCGCGTGTTCGGCCTTGGCCGCGTTCATCGCCTCGATGAGTGCAGATGCGATGGCTTATCGAGATCCAGCTATGGCGCTTGTGCGTGAAGGAGAAAGTGCAGTCGGAGCAAGTGTGCGTATTGATTCGCCGGTTACTGCGGCGAGCTCTTGGCAAGCCGACTGTCAGGCGAACGCGCGTTTGATCAGCATCGGCCATAACGGTATTTATCAAGCCAGCAGGTCACGTATCGTCCTATATGCCAACAAACAGGTGTGCGGGCGGCTTTCGGACGGTCAGACGATAGAGACTTCCGGTACGCTGCAGACCGCCCGCTACGGGATGCGGCCAATCTGGCTGACCATAGATGACAACGCGAAAACAAGACTTATAGAACGCGCGCCGCCTGCGAAACGGCTGGTTGACTCCATGCAACGTTCATTCTTTTCGGTGACGGAAGGCCTTTCCGACCAAGGGCGTGTGCTTGTTCCGGGGCTGACCATCGGTCTTTTGGGGCAGGATTTCATGGGCGCGAGCGCGCTCAAGCGGGAACCTGTGAATGCCACGTTCGCCACGCTGCTTCAGATGCATTTCAAGGATTCCGGCATCATGCACCTGATGGCTGTCTCCGGCGGGCATTTCGCGCTGATCGGCAGCCTGATACGCTCGGGTTGCGCCCGGTTCCTATTGCCACGGCAGGTGGTCGCCGTGCTCACGGTGCTGGCCTATGTGGCGCTCGCGAGCGCCATGTACCCTTCCGACTCGGTGATGCGGGCTCTGATCATGGACATCTTCGCCTCGTCCGCGATGTTTGCGGGCAGAAGGCCACAGGCGATCAGCGCGTTGAGTTGGACGGTCATCCTCGTGCTGCTCGTCAACCCGGCCATGTCCAGAAGTTACGGATTCGCGCTTTCCTGCGCCTCAGTGCTGGGTATTGTGCTGTGTGCAAAACCCATAGCTGAACGTCTTTCGGCTCTGCTGCCGAAATTCCTTGCTGAAGGCATGTCTGTGACTATCGCGGCCCAGCTTTTCACTCTGCCGATACAGGTGCTTATGACACCGACGCTGCCGCTGCTGTCTATGCCTGCAAACCTCGTGGTGGCACCGTTCGTGGATTTCTCGACGCTTACCGGGCTGGCAGGCTTGGTGTTGTCGTCATGGGCTCCACATCTGGCGTTCGCCTTTGTCTGGCTCTCCAGCTGTGGGACGTCGGTGATGCAGTGGTGTGCGGATACCATTGGCGATTGCCAAACCGCGACCATGCCATGGCCTGGAGGCGTCGGTGGCGCATTGATGATTGTGGTATGCGAAATCGGTTTGGTGGCGCTGTTCAAAGCAATGTCATCAATAACGACGAGACATAGTAGCGATGGTTCTGCTGTAGGTAATGACGGTCATCTCATGCAATTGCGAAGCAAAGGAACAATATGGCTCAAAGAAACCGAACAAATGTTCGAACGGCTTCAAAAGCCCGATTAATCGGGAAGACACGGGGTATGTCCACCTGTGACACCACATTGAATATCATAGAAAGTCGTAAGCGTTGTGCCGTTACGGCGGTTGTATCAGGTAGTCTCAAGAATCGAGGAATGTGATGGCCGGAAAACGAACCAAACAATGTACCCGATTCGTGCTCGTCATCGGCGGTGACGAATTCCTCAACGAACAACAGGTACGCGATTGTCGCGATGAAGCCGCGAAGAATGATCCGGAAACGGAGATCATCGAACTCGACGCGGGGGAAGCGAGCCAATACGACTTCGACGAAGCTGTGAGTCCGTCCCTGCTGAGCGCCAGTTCCATCGTCATCATCCGGCACATTCAGAATGCCGACGACGCTCTGGCGGATACCATGGTGAGTTATTGCTCCTCCGTAAGCAAGGACCCGATGGCCGCAACGGGAACGGTTATCGCCCAGCATGATGGCGGGCAAAAGGGCAAGCGGATCATCGATCGCCTTGCCAAAGCCGGGGCCGAGAAAAAAGCCATTCCCGACCTCAAGCGTGCCGATGCCAAGCTGAACTTCGTCATCCAATGCTTCGAGCTTCGCAAGCGTCGTGTCGACCCTGCCGCCGCCCAGCAACTGGTGGCCGTGCTGGGGGAGAAGACCGGGGAACTCGCAGCTATGTGCGAGCAGCTCTGCTTCGATTTCGACGACGATCCAATCGGTCTTGATCTGGTCAACCAGTACCTGACCGGAAACGCCGAGGTAACCGGATTCGCAGTGGCTGATGCGGCGCTCGCCGGCAACGACGCCAAAGCCATCATCGACATGCGTGCGGCGGTGGCCCAAGGCACCGACCCCATCGCATTGGTGGGTGCTCTGGCGATGAAACTGCGGACGTTAGCCAAGGCTTCGGCGGTGCGCTCCGGCAGCATTTCGCAGGCCGAGGCGAAGACCAATCCGTGGGTGCTGCGCAACGCGACAAGGCAGCTGAGCGGCTGGACGTCCGACGGCCTTTCAAAGTGCATCCAGACGCTCGCGTGGGCCGACGAACAAAACAAGACCAACGGGGGAGACCCGATGTATGCGCTGGAGCGCTCCATCGAGCTGATCAGCCATAAAGGACGTATGTCAGTATGAAAGAAGAATCATCATATTCGATTAAAGTGCCGACTGGTGCAGATATGCAACAGCTTGGCGCGAAAGTGGCCACTTGCGTTCACGGCGGTGATGTCCTGCTGCTTTCCGGGCCATTGGGAGCGGGCAAAACGACGTTTGTACAAGGCTTTGGGGCCGGGATTCATATCGACGAACCCATCGTCTCTCCGACTTTCACCATCGCCCGGGAACTTGACGGCAGATTCGCGGACGGGACGCCAGCACATCTGGTGCATGTCGATGCCTATCGGCTTGGCGGCAACGATTTCGCGCCCGGGCAGGACACGGTCGATAGGCTTCTAGACGAGCTGGAATCGTTGGGACTCGACGAGGAACTCGAGGACCCAGGCGAGCATACGGTGATTCTGATGGAATGGGGCGAGCAGATGGCCTCTGCTTTCGCGCAGGAGCGTCTCGAAGTCCATATCGACCGTCCGATCGACAAAGCGACGCTTGATGCCGAAGTGGAAAACCCGAATGCTGAACTGACCGGCGACGGCATGCGCACCGTGACATTCGCTCCCATCGGCAAGCGCTGGGAGGATTTCACCGGCCAATTGGATTCAATGGAGTAAGCGGAAGTCGGTGGATTCGTTTCACGGCATTATGAGGGAATTACCAATGTTCTGCGCGTCGTTCAGGACGTGGCGGTTTTCGTCGGTTGTACGAAAGTTGTACAGTAACAACGGCATGAATCTTTGACGTCCGGAAATTAAATGATCGCTGGGCGGTCAGCGTGAGTGGTAGGAGCAGCAAATATGATGAACACATTGGTCATCGACACCTCGTTCGGTTCGACGGTAGGTGTTTTGGGCGATGAACCCATTATCGAGACCGATTCACGCACCCACGTCGAAAAATTGCAGGTCAATATCGGCAAGGCCGTTGGTCAAGCCGGGCTCACGCCGCAGGACCTTGACCGCATTGTCGTCGGCATTGGGCCTGCCCCGTTCACAGGTCTTCGTGCCGGCGTGGTGGCGGCGAAAGCCATCGCGTACGCCACCGGTGCCCAGCTGCTCGGTCAGGATATCCTTGAGCCTCAGACGTGGATGATGAAACTCAAGCGTGAGGGCGATACCCGGCTTGCGGATTGCGATTTTCTCACGGGAACCGAAACGGCGACAAACGCTGAATCTGTCCATCACCTGACATTGGCCGTCAACGACGCTCGACGTCGCCAGCTGTACTTCGCGCTATATAGCGATGAAAAGCAAACCATCGACGGCAATGACGTAAGCCAGGAACCTGCCTCCGGTAATACGAAACCGTTCGTTTCCACACTGATCGATATGAATATCGATTATCCCCAGCATATCGTCGAGCGAATCAATCAGGCCGTCCAAAAGCTACATGCGAAAAATCCTGTACAGAGCGAATACCGCATCGATATCGTCGGTCATGGCGCTTTGAAATATGCGGATGCCTGGCAGGGATTTGGCGACATACTTGGTTGTGTCATCGACCACTCCGTATTGGACGCCGGGGCAACGGGCCTGCAGATTTTCACCGAATGCGCCTTGGAAGGCAACGGCATTGATTCAAATGATGCAAGCGATGCAAACGGCAAACTTGGTGGCAATGGCAACAATGGTGAGAACCCCACAAAACCAGTGGAACCGCTGTACCTGCGTCGTCCGGACGTTTCCGTGCCCAATCCACTGAAACATGTCCTGAATCATGCCGGAGCCACGAAGGCCTGAACACCAGATGATCATCAAATTTGATGAGCTTGACCAGCAATGGGCTTTGGATTCTGCGACCAAACTCGAAACAAAGCTTTTCGCCTCGCAGGCTTGGGATAAAGAAACCTTGCGCAGCGAGGTGACGGATCCCTCAAGGATCTATCTTGCCGATGTCACCGATGTCACTGAAGTGAACGTTGCCAATGCCGCTGCCGATTCCACCAATGATGCCCGCGATATTCGAGAACATGCCCAAGCGCAAAAGCAACAGCTTCAACGGAGCACAGCTGGTACGATCATGCGCGGCTACGCCGGAATGTGGCATGCCGATGGCGGAGCTGAAATCACGACCATAGGCGTCGCCAAACGGTTTCAACGAAACGGTGTCGCCAAAGGCCTTTTGGGTCGTCTGATTCACCTTGCACGACTTCAAGGCATCCGTCGCATCAAACTGGAAGTCCGAGTCGACAACGAACCGGCGAAACGTCTCTACCATGGCTTTGGATTCAAGGACATCGGCCTCTTGCGGCATTACTATCAGCCCGAAGACGTCGATGCCATCGAAATGGCGTTGGACCTCGAGCCGCATATCATGGGATTTAACAGCGAAAAACAGAACATGGAGCAACATCAATGAGCGAACCGACAGTACTGGGCATCGAATCGACCTGCGACGAAACCGCAGCGGCCATCGTTCGGGGACGTACACTGGTTTCCAACGTCGTGGCGTCCTCGATGGAGGAGCACGCACGTTACGGCGGGGTCATCCCGGAAATCGCCTCACGAGCCCATGCAGAGGCATTCGTGCCCGTGGTCTCAAAGGCTCTGGCCGACGCGAATATGGAACTGTCCGACGTCGATGCCATAGCTGTTTCGGCAGGTCCTGGTTTGGCCGGATGCCTGGCGGTCGGCGTTTCCGGTGCCAAAGCGCTGGCATGGGCTGCAAACAAGCCTATCTACGGCATCAACCATGTCATCGGCCACATCGCCGTCACCCAGCTGCAGTTCGGCCCGTTCCCGAAGGATACGTTGGCGTTGATTGTTTCAGGAGGCCACACCTCGCTGCTGCACGTTGAGGATGTCGCACGTCACGTGGATGTGGTCGGTACGACACTTGACGACGCGGCAGGGGAGTGCTTCGACAAAGTCGCGCGTCTCCTTGGCTTCCCGTATCCGGGCGGCCCGCATATCGACAAACACGGCCAGCTCGGCGATCCACACGCCATCAAAGTGCCGCAAGGTCTCACCAAAGGCAAGGCCGGCAAGGAACATCCCTACGATTTCAGCTTCTCGGGTGTCAAGACGGCTGTGGCTCGTTGGGTCGAGGCCCAGCAAGCGGCCGGCAAAGAGATTCCTGTCGATGACGTCTGCGCTTCGCTCGCCGATTCCGTAGCTACTGTGCTGGCGAACAAGGCCATGCATGGCTGTGAGGAATACGGTTCCAAGACGCTGATCGTCGGCGGCGGTTTCTCCGCCAATTCCCAGCTGCGCGCCAAGCTGCTCGAGGTCGGCAAGGAACACGGTGTGGAGGTCCGCATCCCGCAGATCAAGCTGTGCACCGACAACGGGGCCATGGTCGCCATGCTCGGCGTCAACCTGGTCGAGGCCGGCGTGCGTCCGTCGTCCCCGGATTTCCCCATCGACTCCGCCATGCCCATGAACGTCATCAGCGTCTGAGCACGATGCCAGAGTAGAGACACTCCGCAAAATCCAAGCGACACGCCATTGGGGTTGCGCGAAGACGATTCTTGTATAAGATATATTTCTTGTGCGGTGCTTCAAGCTCCACACGGGACATTCCCGCATAGCTCAGTTGGCAGAGCGTCTGACTGTTAATCAGAATGTCGCTGGTTCAAGCCCAGCTGCGGGAGCGGAAGGAAAATTCTCGGAATCTTAAAGGTTCCGGGAATTTTTCGTAATGAGTCACGGTCAGTCTGATCGGCTTATGGTATTTGGTTCCAGAAATCCGCGCAGAAAAGTTTCTTATCATTTGCGTTCCAATAGACACAATAGCGGCGTGTCAATCATGTCAAAGCATCTATGCCTTTTGTTAATGTACTGCCTTGTGACCCAAGCTGGAATGGTCACGAAAGCACAAGGGCGAAAAAGAGGTTGATGTTGCCACGCACCGGGAAAAGCCTAGAGACGGCTGGAATGAAGGCTTCCGGTTCTTTATGTTCTGCTGTCGGCTCCCATCAATCTGATTCTTCTGAGTCCTCCAGCGCTTCCCGTCCCTCCGGTTCTTCCAGAAATAACGCAATCGATGGTTTGCGTGCCTTGGCAATCATCGGAGTGGTGGCTTACCATGTCCGCCCATCGCTATTGAGCGGTGGATTCCTGGGCGTCACGATATTCTTTGTCATCTCCGGTTTCCTGATTACCGGAAGTGTCGAGAGACGAATGGCCAGTAAACAAGGCTTTCATTACGCAAAGTATCTTTGGCGGAAAATCAAACGTCTGACTTTTCCTCTGCTTTCTCTGATCGCTTTGGTCGTGCCCGCAGCTTATTTCCTGTCCCCGGGAATGCTTCCCAAACTGCATCTTGATGCTTTGCCGAGTGCGCTTTATGTCAGCAACTGGGTTTACATCTTTCGTAAGGTCTCCTATTTCGCCGCGTCAGGACTTCCGTCACCACTCACGCATCTGTGGTTTCTTGCAGTTACGATGCAATTCTATCTGGTCTGGGTGTCCTTGCTTTGGCTGATGCGCCGGCTCAATCTCAAGTTACATGCCAAGTTCCTCATAACTTTGGCGCTAGCCATCGTTTCCACAGCTTTGATGATGATTCTTTATGTGCCTGGAGCCGATGTTTCCCGCGTCTATTATGGGCTTGACACTCGCTTTTCGGAACTTATGATCGGTGCCTTACTTGCGTTCACAGTAGAACAAGCGAGAAAAAAACAGAATGAATCGAATAAGGAAGCCGGAAAAGCAGAAAACGGCCAAACTACGAATACCGAACCTTGGTCATCATCGGTAAACCTTCTCCTAGCTGCCGCAGGATTTTGCCTTCTTGGCGCCCTAATCATCCTATATTGCATTTCCAAAGGCAACGACACCGTGCTCTACCGTGGCGGTTTTCAGGCCATCGCGCTTATCGTCGCGTTGTTGATTGCCGTCATCCTCGTTCCTGGCAACGTCTGCCGTTCGCTGCTGGGATCGAAAGTATTACGTTATATTGGTTCTCGTTCGTTCTCGATCTATCTGGTTCATTACCCGCTGCTCGAATTCATGAACCCTGCCATTCGTACCCAACCTTTGCGTTCGTGGGAGTGGATCGTCCAGTTCCTCATACTTTGGGGTGTCAGCGAGGCCTTCTATCAGATGGCCGAGGCAGTGCGCAAAGTCATGCCCGAGGGGAGGGCACCGTTCCGCGAAATGCGTCTGGTCACCAAAATCCTTGCTCTTTTGGGTGTGGTGGCCGTGGTGTTTTGCACGGTCCTTCCTGTCGATTTCAACCAGATTGCCGCCAAACGCTCGGATGCTCTGCGTGAGGAATATCTTTCCGTCGGGCGTAGCCTTGGCATAGCCACCCCGATCAAACGCGACCTTTTGACACTGCGCAAGTCCGCGGTACCCAAGCCTTCGCGAAACCTGCCACCACGTCTGGTGCCGATTGCCGCCAAAGTGCCGAAGAACCTCAGTACTAAAGGCTGGACGTATGACGCTGCGACTGGTACCTGCAGCGCGAATCCTTTGATCATCAGCGATTCCGTGGAAATGGGTGCGCACGATTTCGTCCAGGAGCACATTCCGGCAAGCGTTCAGGACAATATGGTCGGTCGTCATTTCGGCACGGGTGCCGACCTCTATCGCCAGCATCAGGCGCAAGGTCAGGCCGGAAGCGTCGTCATCATGGCCCTCGGGACCAACGACAGAATCGCTGACGAACAACAGGTGGAGGATCTGATAGCGTCGGTAGGCAACGAGCCGCTGTATCTCACCACCGTCCGTTCGCCTACCGAATGGCAGGATTCCAACAACCGTATTCTGCGTTCGGTAGTCGCCAAACACAAGAACGTCGGTCTGCTCGACTGGTATTCGTTAAGCAATGCCCATCCCGAGTATTTCTACGACGATGGTACCCATCTGACCCCGGGCGAGGGAGGCGGCCGCGAGGCTTACGGCATCATGCTACGGCAAGGTTTGTGCGGACAATGATTCGAGCAGAGTCATACAAACCCGTATTGAATCGTTTATCAATTATTTATTTCGGGGCATCTGAAGCAACCTTGCAGATGGTCGTTTACCATACCCATTGACTGCATGTATGCGTACATGGTTGTCGGCCCGACAAACTTGAACCCGGCCTTCTTCATGGCCTTGCTCATATCGATTGATTCCTGCGTGACCGCCGGCACTTCCTCACGGCTTTTCGGACTGTTGATGTGAGGGCCGTCGGGGGCGAAACTCCAGATATAGTCGGCGAGGGGCATTCCCAAGTCCAGTGCGATCCGTGCGTTATGGATGGTGGCTTCGATCTTTCTTCTGTTGCGGATGATGGCTTTGTTCTCCATCAGTTCGGGTATTTCGTCATCCATATGTGCGACGCGTTCGATATCGAAATCATGGAAGGCCGAGTCAATGGCCTTGCGTTTGTTGATGATGGTATTCCACGAAAGTCCGGTCTGCATGGCCTCCAGCGCGAGCCGCTCGAACAAGGCCTGCGAATCGTAGCAGGGCGTGCCCCACTCGGTGTCGTGATAAATCAACATGTCGTGGCTCAGGCCCAGATACGGTTGCGGCCAGCAGCGTTGCAGGTCGTCATTGTGTTGTTCCGTTGACCTCTCCCCGGCCTTGGCTGCGGTGGTCTTTGCCGACTTCCGTTTGGCACTCATACGTCGAGCGTTACTTTCTTTCACTGTAAGTCTTTTATACTCTCGAGCCTCGGCGGCACCGGATATTCACCACTGCGCAGTGGATATCCGGTGCATAACTTTTGCGACACGCCCGGACGATGTGGATAACCGGGGTCATCCGACCACATCACCCGTTTTTAACCCGCTATTTTGATGGTAAGAGGCATAGTGGAAGAGACAGGAACTATTGGAACAAAATCACCAATGGAAAGGAGACGCAACCATGATGGATGATAGGGAAAAGCAACGGTGTAAACGGGAACGGCTGAGAATCCAAAGAGAACAGCGCAGGCAGAGGATGATTGGCCTGGTTTGGGGACTGATCACGGTTCTTGCGGTATTCGCGGTATTGTTCATTGGTTTGTCCGTAGGAAGTCACGAGGCATCGGCGGCGACCAATGAGACTTTTGATGGATCGCTTGATACGGACCTGAGTGTGGGCGAGGCCTATGAGTCCTCGACACCGTTGCGTCACGATTCGCTGGGTGTCATTGAGCCGATTGAGTTCTCGGACCCTCCCGTTCTTAGCGGAAAAGGCTGCAAGTCGGACATGAGATGGCCGGTGCTTGCGCACATGGTAATCAGACGGTTCAAGGCCCCCAAACAGGCTTGGGGGCCGGGCCATCGCGGTGTCGATATTGCAGCGGTGGAAAATACGCCTCTGTTTGCCCCAGCAAACGGTTTCATCAGTTTTGTTGGCAACGTTGCAGGAAAATCGGTGGTAAGCATCCGTCATAAGGATCTTACGTTGACCCTTGAGCCCGCACAGACGCTTTTGCCAATAGGGACGCCGGTGGTCAAGGGATTGCCGATCGGAACGGTCACTGGCCTTTCGGGCCACTGCACCGGAATCTGCGTGCATTGGGGCGTGAGGAAGAGCAGAAAGGAGTACCGCGATCCCGAGAAATTGGCGACAAAAAGGAAAATAGTGCTGAAGTCGGTTTCACCCTGATGAGCCGACTTTACCGCAGAAGTCTATTACAGTCCCGCATCCGCCAAAGAAATATATCCGGGTTCAATCAGCAGATGTTTGAGGTTGCTGGCACTGATGGCCATCGGTTTTTCATGGATGACGTCCATCTTTGAACCGTTGATCGTCGTCTCCTTGACATAGGAAAGGTCGGTCACGTTTTTCCCTGCTTCAATCGTGGCGGTGGCACCTGCGATATCTCGTGTAAGCTTTTGGATATTCTCCATGCCCGTCATCCATTGTTTGCCATTGACGATATCCGGCATCATATCGACGTAAGCGCCGTAACCGGTAACAATGGGCCAAGCCATATCGCCATCGTTGTCTGTCTGTGTCTGTGGGGCGGTTTGGTTGGTGCTTTGGCTGCTGTTCTTTGGTTTCGGCGGTGCCTGTTTATCGAGATTGTGCTTGCCGGTCAGCGATCCCACTATCCCGGAAACTTCGATCTCGGGATTGATGTCGGCTGCGCTCCCCGTGAACTTAAGACTGGTCAGCTCATCGACCACTGCTGATGAAACATAATCGTTCATCGTGAGGATGCCGTCAACATGAAGCGGCTTACCGTCTTTGGACGAACTGCTCAGCCTGTCGTTCAGTTCGTTTTTTATTTCCGCTGTTTTTGTGGCCTTGAACGAAACCGATTCCCAGTCCTTTTCGGAACTGGTGGCATTGAGTCTCTTCGATGGGCTGATGGCCCGACCATCTTTGAAATAGGGTTGCAGAACATCCCATATCCCCGCGAATGCCTCCTGAGCGAATGTCTCAGTCGTGCTGAGAGTCGAATCGTTGTCTTCACCGATAGGAATCATCACCTCGATGGATTTGGGATGCATCTTCGTGGTCTTTTCCAAAGCGAGTTTTGAGACGAGCTGTTGTGCCTGCAATGCGCCGATTTGACGCGGGGTCGACATGCTCACAAAAATGTCTGGAGTGAACCCGGCCAAAGGATTGGCGAGGATGACGGTGTGTGCCCCGGCCTTCTTTGCCAGTTTCAGGCTCTTTGCCAGACGCTTGGCGGCAGTGGCCTCGTCATTGTCTTTGCCGTTTCCACCTTGCGCCTGAGTCGAATTGTTGGACTGGGGCTGGGAATTCGTAGTGTTGTTCGTGGCCATACTGGCAGCGGTCGCCGGTTTTTCGGTGTCGTATAGGGATGCGTCGGCCGGATTGGTGACGTAATCGCCGTATTGTTCGTTGCCTTTGTTGCCTGAGGTGGCGGGTGCGACGATCAATGTCGTATGACGATTGGTGTCGTCGGTTGCGCTGGAAAGCTGATTGACCACGTAGTCCTGCACGTCGTCACTCTGCTTGGCGAGGCTGCCATCGGTCTCCACTTTGACGTTTTTGGATTGGAAGCCGGCATCCGTGAGAGATTTTGCGATGGCAGGTGCGAACTTGGCCCATTTGTTCAGCGGTGTGTGCGACGAGATCGAGATGCCGTCGGAAGGGGTGAAAATCATGACGTTGCTTTTGGATGCTGCCGAACTGAGAGAAACCTTATCGGTATCGATTGAAGCAGCTTCCGGATCTTGCTGCCCCTCGCCACAAGCTGCCGACGTCATCGTCAGAACCGCAGCCGTGACAAGAGCCAGGAAACGTGCCAAGGAATGCCTGCCGCGCGTCGTCATAAGTCTTCCTTCTTTACGCATTTCGAATCAACCAATATCGATACTAGTCTTGGGCCGATATGAAAGCACCACCGCATTTACATACTTACGATTATCGTGCGGTGGCGTCGAATCAAACCTTTGACGAGAAGTTAACGCGATTGACTGAGTTCCTTCTTCAGCTCTTCGTCCAACGCGTCCATAAAGCCCTCGGTATCGAGCCAGGGCTGGTCCGGGCCGATGAGCATGGCCAGATCCTTGGTCATCTTCCCGTTTTCCACGGTCTTGATGATGACCTGTTCCAAGGTTTCGGCGAAACGCGCCACTTCCGGCGTCTCGTCGAGCTTGGCGCGCTGCTTGAGCCCGCCGGTCCATGCGTAGATCGAGGCGATGGGATTGGTCGAGGTCTTCTCGCCCTTGAGCCAACGACGGTAGTGACGGGTCACGGTGCCATGGGCGGCTTCAGCTTCCACGGTCTTGCCGTCGGGTGTCATCAGTACGGAAGTCATCAGTCCCAGAGAACCGAAGCCCTGCGCAACGGAATCGGACTGAACGTCGCCATCATAGTTCTTGCAAGCCCAGATATAGCCGCCGTGCCATTTCATCGTGCTGGCCACCATGTCATCGATCAGACGATGCTCGTAAGTCAGGCCCTCGGCTTCGAAGCGGTCCTTGTATTCGGTCTCGTAGATTTGCGCGAAAATATCCTTGAATTCGCCGTCGTAGGCCTTGAGGATCGTGTTTTTGGTGGAAAGGTAGACCGGATAATGCCGCATCAGGCCGTAGTTAAAGCAGGCGCGCGCGAAGCCGCGGATGGAATCGTCAAGGTTGTATTGCACTTGCGCGACTCCAGCGCCGGGGTAGTCGTAGACGACGTGTTCGATGGGTTCGCTGCCGTCAGTTGGGGTGAAGGTGACGTTCAGGCGTCCCGGCTTGTCGACTTTGAAATCGGTCGCCTTGTACTGGTCGCCAAAGGCGTGCCTGGCTACAACAATGGGTTTCGTCCAACCGGGAACGAGCCGGGGAATGTTGGAGATGACGATGGGTTCGCGGAAGATCGTGCCGCCCAGAATGTTGCGGATGGTGCCGTTCGGGGATTTCCACATCTTTTTGAGGTTGAATTCCTTGACACGCGCCTCGTCAGGGGTGATGGTGGCGCATTTGACGCCGACGTGGTGTTTCTTGATGGCGTTGGCCGCGTCGATGGTCACCTGGTCGTCGGTCGCGTCGCGGTTTTCGATGCCAAGGTCGTAATAGTCAAGATTGACATCAAGGTAAGGCAGGATAAGGCGGTTCTTGATATCCTTCCAAATCACCCTCGTCATCTCGTCGCCGTCGAGTTCGGCTATCGTCCCTTTGACCTTGATTTTTTCCATGCTTGCCCTTTCTCCTAAAATAAGGAATATGCGGCTATTATCTCCCTGAAATATGTCATCGGTGTTGCTTTGACTGACTGGCGAGACGCTGCTTTTCTAAGGTTGCCGATTAGCCTTGCTCGTCACGTATGGGAAGTAATCTGGAAGCCATGACTCAGGAAATTGAAATCGGTTTAGGCAAAAAGGGCCGCTTGGCCTATTCCTTGGACGATATCGCCATTGTCCCTTCCCGCAGGACCCGCGATCCCAAGGATGTTTCGACGGCTTGGCAGATCGATGCCTATCAGTTCGACGTCCCCGTGCTTTCGGCTCCGATGGATTCGGTGACCAGCCCTGCCATGGCGATTGCCATGGGTAAGCTTGGCGCTCTCGGCGTACTCGACCTCGAAGGATTGTGGACACGTTACGATGACCCACAGCCGTTGCTTGATGAAATCAGCCAGCTTGATGAGGCCGATGCTACAAACCGCTTGCAGGAAATCTACGCGGAGCCGATCAAACCGGAGCTGATCACCAAGCGTCTTCACGAGATTCGTGACGCCGGTGTCACCGTCGCTGGCGCGCTTTCGCCCCAGCGTACGCAGGAATTCTATTCGACCGTAGTCGACGCCGGTGTTGATCTCTTTGTCATTCGCGGAACGGCGGTTTCGGCCGAGCACGTTTCGGAAAGCCATGAGCCGCTGAACCTGAAGAAGTTCATTTACGACCTTGATGTACCCGTCATCGTCGGGGGAGCGGCCAGCTACACCGCGGCCCTCCACCTCATGCGCACCGGTGCCGCCGGCGTTCTCGTCGGTTTCGGCGGCGGCGCGGTTTCTGCCACTCGCGCCACCATCGGCGTGCACGCCCCCATGGCCACGGCGATTGCCGATGTGGCCGAGGCCCGTCGGGATTACATGGACGAATCCGGCGGCCGTTATGTGCAGATCATCGCCGATGGAGGCATGGGCACTTCCGGCTCGTTCGTCAAGGCTTTGGCGATGGGAGCCGACGCGGTGATGCTCGGAGCTCCTTTGGCACGTGCGAATGAGGCTCCGGGTAAGGGCACGCACTGGGGTGCCGAAGCCCGTCATCCGTCCCTTCCGCGTGGCAAGCGCACGAAGGTCGGCACGGTCGCCCCGTTGCAGCAGATTCTCTTCGGGCCGAGCCATAACGCCGACGGTACAGTAAATTTCATCGGTGCGTTGCGACGCGCCATGGCTTCCACCGGTTATGTCGATCTCAAGAATTTCCAGCATTGCGACGTCGCCGTTACGCTGTCGCATCTAGGCTGATTCATTCAGTAATCGACTCGTCATCTTCAATGGGCCGCCTCCATGATGGGGTGGCCCGTTTTTGTTATTCGATCATCGGATTATGCAATTTATCGTCCTAAATGATTCAAGGTTTTCAAGAAAATCCTGCAATAATCTTGATTTTTGCTGGATCTGCCTCATCTCACTTGACAATGCCGTTGATATCTGTTGCTCTGGATACGGAAGAAATCGAAACAAGGAGGCTCAATGATGACCGCACAGATGCAGACTCAACCGCAGCAAATGGTGATAACGCATCATACGGGATTGCCCGCATACGACGGTTCCATTCGGATCGAGTTGTCGAATCGGCCTGTCCCATACCATATCTCGCGCTGCTACCCGGGAACGCTAAGTGAAGCCGAATGCAGCAAGTTCAGCCTCGCTTGTTGCAGGTTGGCATGCATGAGCATGGACGTGATTCGTGGCCGAACACCCCCGCAAAGCCTTCAGCATGCTCTGAGCGGCCAGTGCATCCAACGTCTCGAAACGATGTCATACCTTCTGGAGAACCATCTGCGTACGCATCAGGAGCTCAAGGCCAAGTTGTGTTATCTTCCTGCCGTGCCGATGCTGGTCTATGCGACGTTGGTCAGCCCTGACACCATCGAGACCGTCGTCAGTCTTTCCGTCGGCAAGTCGACCTACTGGGTCACGTTGGTATTCCGACGTAGCGGCTCACGTTGGATTTGCACCACAGCCGACCTGGGATGAGCCTGCCATCAATGGCTATTCGAACATAGCAGAAGTTATGCTAACGTAGCATTGGGGTTACGGTTGCGTATAGTTAGACCTATGTTGCGAGAATTCTATTTGGATCCTGTCACCAAAACCACGGATAAGGACACTATATACGCCTTGTTATCAAGGAGAGCCAGGAAAGATCCGGATGGTCCAATAGCCGAATGGCTCGATGAAGGTACTCAGCAATGGCACACCGTAACCGCCGGCCAGATGCTTGCCCGAGTGCGCAAAGTCGCGAAAGGACTCATCGGGTTGGGAGCCAAGGCTGGAAGCATGGTCGTCATCTATGCGGCCACCAGCTACGAATGGGGAGTGGTCGACTTCGCCTGCGCCGCCATCGGAGCGGTAAGCGTACCGATTTACGAAACGGATTCACCCAAGCAAGCCAAGGGCATCGTCGAGGACGTCGATCCCATCGTCGCTTTTGGAGGGGATGCACAACACGCCCAGACACTCGAGGAATTCCGTCGTAACCGTGATGGTCTCAAGTATGTCTTCAATCTGCAGGAGGACGGGCTTGAAGCCGTCTCCGATTTCGGAACTTCGGTAAGCGATGAAGAGCTTAATGAGGCCATTTCGCGTGTGCGTGCCGACGACATGCTGACCATCGTTTACACTTCCGGTTCCACAGGAGCGCCAAAGGGCGTGATGCTCTCGCACCGCAATTTCGTTTCGACCGTTTTCATCGGTTGGGCCGTGCTCGACGACATGCTCTTCCAACCGAGCCGTCTGCTGCTCTTCCTGCCGTTGGCCCACTGCTTCGCCCGCTATATCCAATACGTTGCCATCGGTGCCAAAGGCGTTGTCGGCTATACGTCAAGTGCCAAGCATTTGCTGACCGACCTGCGCACCTTCAAGCCGACTTACCTGCTTGGTGTCCCGCGCGTGTTCGAGAAGGTCTACAACGCCGCTTCACAGAAAGCCGGAGCGGGGTTGCAGGGTCGTGTGTTCAATATGGCATTCGATCATTTTGTCAAGTGGTCGAAAGATCAGCAGGAAGGCCGCGGCCATAGCCTTTCCGAACGCTTGAAGCACAAGTTCTACATGAAGACCGTGGGTGCTTCGGTGCGCAGTGCCTTGGGGCCGAACCTCAAGTACGTCGCCTGTGGCGGTGCCCCGATGAATGCCGACTTGGCCCACTTCTTCAACGGCATGGACGGCATCACCTTCATTCAGGGTTACGGCATGACCGAAACCGCCGCCCCCTGCATCGTCGCGTTCCAGGACTTCAACAAGGTCGGAGCCGTAGGTCGCCCGGGCACCGGCATCGCCGTCAAACTTGCCGATGACGATGAGCTGTTGATCAATGGCGAAGACGTCTTCCTCGGTTACTACAAGCAGCCCGAACTCACCGCCGAAGCCAAGGAGCCGGGCGGCTGGGTCCATTCCGGCGACATCGCTCAGATCGATGACGACGGTTTCGTCTATATCACCGGCCGCAAGAAAGACATCATCATCACCGCCGGCGGCAAGAATGTGAGCCCTGCCCCAGTGGAAGACACCATCGGCACCTGCCCGATCGTCTCCCACGCCGTCGTCATCGGCGACGGCCGCCCCTTCATCGCAGCCCTTATCGAGCTCGACCCCGAAATGGTGCGTTCCTGGCTGGCCAACAACGGCATGGACGAAAACATGCCGATTGCCGAAATCTGCAAGAACGATGCCGTCCGCGCCTACGTTCAGCAATATATCGATCAAGCCAACAGTTCCGTCTCCCGCGCCGAATCCGTACGCAAGTTCGTCATCGTCGAAGACCAGTTCATCCAGGAGAACGGCATGCTCACCCCGAGCATGAAGGTCGTGCGTGGTGAAGTCCTCAAGCATTATGCCGATCTCATCAACACGAAGGTCTATACTCCTAAGACGCGAGTCAAGCCGGCACCATCCGCCGCGACAGGCTTCATCGACAAGACCGCTGAATCCGTTCGCCAGGCCACTGATGCTATGACGCCCAAGGTTCGTGAGGCCTATGAACAGGCCAAACAGAACGTCGGAGTCCGTCTTGCCGAGCATGAGGCAGAGCGTGAAAGCGATGATCCCTGGAAAGAAGCTCCGAAGGATGAGGCTCAGGAACACGACTCGCCAGCCGAAAAGTAAACAGCCGTTAACGGCATCGAGAGGAGCAGTGCATTGGCGTTACGAGAAATAAGGGTCGTACCCGATCCGGTGTTGAGGACCCCGTGTGAGCCGATTCGCGAGATCACCCCCGCGGTTCGCAACATGGTGCAGGATTTGTTGGATACCGTCGACGATCCGGGCCGTGCAGGTCTTTCCGCCAACCAGATCGGCATCAGCCTGCGCGCCTTCTCCTACAACATCGACGGCAAGCTAGGCTACGTTCTCAATCCTGTCATCGAGGAGACCAGGGGAGAGCAGTACGGCGACGAAGGCTGCCTTTCGGTTCCCAAGCTTTGGTACAAGACGCGTCGCGCCGATTACGCGCGAGTCCGTGGCATCAACCTCGACGGCAAGACCATCGTCGTGGAAGGCACCGGACTTATGGGCCGTATGCTCCAGCATGAGACGGATCATCTCGACGGCCATATCTATCTCGATCGTCTGGAGAAGGAGGAACGCCGCGAGGCCATGCGTCGCATGCGTGAAGGACGTTGAATCACATAGCTCAACGTAGCCCAAACGCTTAGAAACTCAGTGAATTGTTCGGATGTCGATGAAAAGTCGGCATCCGAACATTTTATTGTCCTCTTCACCTTGGCTGAATATTCGTCATCTCTTCGTTTCGGAGACGAAAAGACGTCTTTATTACGCGGATACCGAATAGCAGCCTTTTATACCACGTTTGTGCTATTTTAAAGAACAGTGTGTTAAGCGGGTTCCGAAGCGGTCACGTTGCCGAGGAATCCAACGAATATTGTCAATCAAACGCACGAATTCGCGCTATGCACGTGACGGACTGTGTCGGTCGATGGTTTGCTTTGAAGCGGAACCGTTGCACGCAGGCCCGCATGGCCAGGCAATAACCGACTGAAAGGTAGCATTATCATGGCTCAGATCACTATGAGCGAAATGCTGAAGGCAGGACTGCACTTCGGCCATCAGACCCGTCGCTGGAACCCCAAGATGAAGCAGTACATCCTGATGGAACGCAACGGCATCCACATCATCAACCTCTTCAAGTCGCTAGACCAGATCGACAAGGCCTACGATTTCATCAAGCAGACCGTCGCCCACAACGGCACCGTTCTCTTCGTCGGCACGAAGAAGCAGGCCCAGGAAGCCATCGCTACCCAGGCCACCCGCGTTAACATGCCGTACGTCTCCGAGCGTTGGCTTGGCGGCATGCTCACCAACTTCCAGACCGTCTCCAAGCGCGTAGCACGTCTGAAGGAACTGGAAGAAATGGACTTCACCGATGTCCACGGCTCCGGGCTGACCAAGAAGGAGCTCCTGCTCCTGCAGCGCGAGAAGAACAAGCTGGAGAAACAGCTTGGCGGCATCCGCAACATGACCCGTACGCCTTCGGCCATGTTCGTCGTCGACATCAACAAGGAAGCGCTGGCCGTCGAGGAAGCCCATAAGCTGAGCATCCCGGTCGTCGCCATCGTCGACACCAACACCGATCCCGACCTCGTGGACTATCCGATTCCGGCCAACGATGACGCTATTCGCGGCATCGAGCTGTTGACTTCGCTCATGGCTGACGCCGTTGCCGACGGCCTGCTCGAGCGCAGCGGCAAGGCCGAGAAGACCGAAGACAAGTCCGAGCAGCCGATGGCCGCTTGGGAGAAGGACTTGCTCAAGGACAAGGACGAAAAGCCCGCTGAGGATGCAACGGCTACCGCCGAGACCAGCCCTGCCGAGGCCAAGGTCGAGGAGACCAAGGTCGAAGAAGCCAAGGCCTGAGAGCATTGACGTGCAAAAGGCGGTGTCGGAAACTTCTGGCTTCCGCACCGCCTTTGACGCATTGAGTACGATTTACAACATTTCAAGGAGATATACATGGCAGCAATTACAGCAGCTTTGATCAAGCAGGTTCGCGAAGACACCGGTGCCGGCATGATGGACGTTAAGAAGGCGCTCACCGAAGCCGAAGGCGATGTGGCACGCGCCAAGGAAATCATCCGCGCCAAGGGCATCCAGGCCGCAGGCAAGCGCGAAGGCCGCACCGCTCAGGAAGGCACCATCGCCTCCCGCGTGGTCGACACCGACAACGGCCAGGCCGGCTATGCCGTCGAGCTCAATTCCGAAACCGACTTCGTGGCCAAGACCCCGAAGTTCGTCGCGTTCGCCGACGGTGTGCTCAATGACGCCATCAAGGCCGGCGCATCCACCGCCGACGAGGTCCTTGCAGCCTCGTCCGCAGACGGCACCGTCAAGGAGACCGTGGAAGAAGCCGCGGCACTCTTCGGCGAACACGTCAAGGTCGGTCAGGTGGGCAAGGTCGAAGGCCCGAAGGTCGAGATCTACGCACACAAGAAGTCCGCCGAAATGCCGCCGAGCATCGTCGCCATCGTCGCCACCGACGAAAAAGGCGCCGCTGTTGCTCATGAGGCCGCGCTGCAGATTTCCGCAATGGGTGCCAAGTGGCTTAAGCGCGAGGACGTTCCGGCTGATGTCGTCGCCTCCGAGCGTCGTGTGGCCACCGAGAAGTCCCAGGCCGAAGGCAAGCCCGAGAAGATCATCCCCAAGATCGTTGAAGGTCGCATGAACGCCTTCTACAAGGAGAACGTCCTGCTCGAGCAGGAATATGTCAAGGACACTTCCAAGTCCGTCGGTGATCTCTTCAAGCAGGTCGGTGGAGAGCTTCTCGCCTTCGCCCGCATCGAGGTCGGCAAGGGTGACGAGAAGTGATTCCTCGCTTTTCCCCGCTTTTGTAATTTAAAATAAAGTGTTGGCTGATATCTCAAGGATATCGACCAACACTTTTTGTTTGTTCGGGTCGTCAATCTGTCAGCGTCAATTCATTCGAAATTGGACTTTTATAATTCGATAATACATAACCATACGTGTAAACGAAGATTGAAGGCCGTGCCGAATCGATTGATAAGCGAAGGCACAAGCACTGTTGCTGTCGTTGTGAACAGATAACCTATTAGTCAGTAATATGCCGCCATACAAGAAACAGAGAGGCCGCTGATGACTAAAGATGGCAAGGACGATACATCCCGACGGGTGCTGCTGAAACTTTCAGGGGAAGCCTTTGGAGGTGGCCACATCGGCATTGATACCACGGTGATTCGTCGTATCGCTCAGGAAATCCACAAGGCTGTTGAACAGGGTGTTGAGGTTGCCATCGTCGTCGGCGGCGGCAATTTCTTCCGTGGAGCCGAACTCCAGCAGGCCGGTATCGAACGCAGCCGCGGCGATTACATGGGCATGCTCGGCACCGTCATGAACTGCCTCGCTTTGCAGGACTTCCTCGAGCAGGAAGGCCAGGCAACCCGCGTCCAGACCGCCATCACCATGGGGCAGGTCGCCGAGCCGTATATTCCGTTGAAGGCCATCCGCCACCTCGAAAAGGGACGGGTGGTTATTTTTGGTGCAGGCGCCGGCATGCCGTACTTTTCCACTGACACCGTCTCCATCCAGCGTTCGCTGGAGATCCACTGCGACGCGGTGCTCATGGGCAAGAACGGCGTTGATGGCATCTACACCGCCGACCCGCGCAAGGATCCTAGCGCCAAGCGTTTCAAGACCTTGAGCTACCAGCGTGCGTTGGTCGATAACCTTGCCGTCATGGACGCTGCGGCGCTTTCCATGGCTCGTGAAAACGACCAGCATATTCGTGTGTTCGGTTTGGAAGAGGCTGGAAACGTCACCAAGGCATTGGTCGGCGAACCGATCGGCACACTAGTTTCGAATCTTGAATCGGAACTCGCTCAATAATGTATTTGGCATTGTCGTTTTTGATGCCTTCAATCGATAAATAATCAATGCAATTAAAACCGTAAAACCAGAGGCCCCTTTGCGGGCCGAAAAGGAGAACAACATGGCAAACCCTGTAGAACAAGCCAAGGAACAGATGAAGAAGTCCGTTGAGGCGACCAAGGAGAACTTCTCCGGCATTCGCACAGGCCGTGCCAACCCGGCGCTGCTCAACGGCCTGCTCGTCGACTATTACGGCGCCCCGACACCAATCAAGAACGTAGCCTCCATCGGCGTGCCCGAACCTCGCACCCTATCGATTACTCCGTTCGATGGTTCGCAGGCCAATGCCGTCGAAAAGGCCATTCGTGATTCCGACCTTGGTGGCAGCACCCGTCGCGATGGCAACGTCATCCACCTGACCATGCCGGAACTGACCGAGGATCGCCGTAAGGAATACGTCAAGCTCGCCAAGGGCAAGGCCGAAGACGGCAAGGTCGCGGTGCGCAACATCCGTCGCAAGGCCAAAGAGTCCATCGACAAGTCCGTTAAGGATGGCGACATGGGCGAAGATCAGGGCGACCGTCTTCAGAAGGATCTCGACAAGGCCACCAAAGAGACCACCGAGACGATCGATCAGCTTCTTGATGCCAAGGAAAAGGAGATCATGGAGGTCTGATTCGGTATGTTGCGTGGTTTTTCGGATTCTAAGCGAGTAGGTTTTTAAGTTCTTTAACCGCGCGATAAACCTCTTGGACGAGCATGAAAGAGAAGAGCAATGAGCGACAAACAACGGCATGAGGCGGGCGACGAAGTAAGCGCCAAGCTCAACGACATCAATAAGAAGACAGGGCGCAACATGCCCCAGGCCGTTGCCACCGCCGTGTTCCTCATTGCTCTCATCGTGGCGTGTCTGCTCATCAAAATCGATCTCTATATCCTGCTGATTGCCGTTTTCCTGGTGCTGGCCTTGCGTGAGCTTCATGTTTCCTTTGCCACGGTTCATCTTTATATTCCGCTGGTCGTGTTGTGGCTGTGCTGCGCGGGCACACTGCTGTCCATGTACTACGTTCCGAACCACGTGCTGGCAGCCGGCGTGGGTATCACGGTTTCCGCCGTTGCTGTGGCCATTGCGGCCAACGTCCATCACAACGTAGGCAAGCGGCTTGCAGGAGCTATCGAAGGCAAGCTCGCTGCCGCGAAGGATGTCGAGAAAACGTCGGACTCTGCTGCTTCCAATAGCAAAATCGGTGAAAGCAGCATCGACAATGTTGCGGTTTCGGTCTTTTTGGTGCTCTACATCCTCGTGTTGGCTTCATGTATCATCCTCCCCGAAACGTTCAACGGCCATCCGGTGGCCCATGCGATCATGGTGGTCTTCCTGCCGGCTCTTTCCGACACAGGCGGGCTCTTCTTCGGCGCGTTCTTGGGTAAGCACAAGCTTTCGCCGCGTATTTCGCCCAAGAAATCCGTCGAAGGGCTTTGCGGTTCCATACTTTTCGCCATGGTCGGCGCTTTCGTCATTTTTGCTATCACCTATCCGAACCTGTCGGCGACGCGCTGGTGGGTGCCGATTCTTACCGGTGTGATGGTCGGGGTCATCGGTACGTTCGGCGATTTGTGCGCCTCAATGCTCAAGCGGGACATGGGTTTGAAGGATATGGGTCATCTGTTGAAAGGCCACGGCGGGGTCATCGACCGAGTCGATTCGATCCTGCTGTGTGCGCCGTTCTTCACCGTGTTACTTTGGGCGACCGGCATGTAGGCTTCGGCCAACTTTAGATTTCTTACGAATTGCTGTGATCAGTGACCGTTCCATTTCGTGGATACTGAAATGTATCTGATTATTGAATGTTGATAATTATGAATGATGTTGAAAAAGAAGATTCAGGACTTTCCCAATCGGCAGATACTTCTGGTAGCGCCTCTGAATCTGTCGAATCTGGGGTGACCGCCGGGGGAGAGTCGGGAGCATTCCGTGATGTGCTGGCCAAGAACCACGCACGTCGCGGCAAGCCGCCGCTGCATTTCGTCGATATGACCGATGAGCAGCGCACTGAAACGGCTAAGCAGCTTGGGATGCCGAAATTCAGGGTCAAGCAGCTCGGCAATCATTATTTCGAGCATTTCAACAATAACGTTTCCACGTTCACGGACTTTCCGGCGGCGAAACGTGAGCAGGCGCAACAGGCGTTCTTCCCGACGTTGATCACCGAAGTGACCCATCAGGTCGCCGACAACGGCACCACAATCAAGACCCTGTGGGAGCTTTTCGATGGTTCCCATATCGAATCCGTGCTGATGCGCTATCCGAACAGAGCAACGCTCTGCATTTCCAGCCAGGTTGGCTGCGGAATGGGCTGCCCGTTCTGCGCCACCGGCCAGCTTGGGCTAACCCGTAACCTTTCCACTGCCGAAATCCTCGAACAGGTGCGTGTCGCTGCCAAGGCGATGGCAGATGGCAAAGTCGCCGGAGGCCCTGGACGCTTGAGCAACGTCGTATTCATGGGCGAGGGCGAGCCCATGGGCAACTACAAATCCGTACTTTCCGCCGTCCATCAGATCAGTGCCATGCCGCCTGAGGGGTTCGGCATTTCCGCACGTAACATCACGGTTTCGACAGTCGGCGTGGTTCCCGGCATCAAGAAACTGACCCAAGAAGGCATCCCAGTACGTCTCGCCGTCTCGTTGCACGCGCCGAACGATACACTGCGCGACGAACTGGTGCCGATGAACCGACGTTTCAATTCCGAGCAGGTGCTCGATGCCGCCCACGATTATTACTTGGCCAGCCATCGCCGTGTCAGCATCGAATACGCGCTGATGCGCGGCATCAACGACCAGGCCGAACACGCCCGCCAGCTGGCGCATCGTCTTAACCATTACGGCGACAACTGGGTGCATGTCAACCCGATTCCGTTGAACCCCATCGAAGGTTCGAAGTGGACCGCCTCTAAGCCGGAGGACGAGCAACGCTTCCTCGACATCCTCCACAGCGCCGGCATCACCGCAACTTTGCGTGACACCCGCGGTTCCGATATCGACGGAGCCTGTGGTCAGCTTGCGGCAAAGAATATTCGGGCATAGGCAAGGCGCGGTTACGTTTACCAATTGAAGTCTTTACCGGATTCGAAGAATTTCCTGCATGCTGACCATTGGATATATACTCCGATTTGCGCCAATGAAATTCATATCAGCGAAATCATCGTTTTGAGACGGCATGTTCTCAATTCCGGATGATGAATTAGTCTTGAATGAGATATTTGACGGTTGACTAGGAGTGGCTTTATGTCATTGGCGGTACGAGTGATTCCATGCCTGGATGTGGATGACGGGCGTGTGGTCAAAGGCGTCCATTTCGAGAATCTGCGCGATGCCGGAGACCCGGTCGAACTTGCCGGCCGCTATTACGACGAAGGTGCGGACGAGCTTACCTTCCTTGACGTAACGGCTTCCAGCAGCCATCGTCAGACTATGATGGATGTCGTCACTCGAACGGCCGGACAGATTTTCATTCCGCTTACCGTCGGCGGGGGAGTCCGCACGGTCAGCGACGTCGACGCGTTGCTGCGCAGTGGAGCCGACAAGGTCAGTGTCAACACGGCAGCCATCAACAATCCCGAACTCATCAGTCAGGTCGCTCAACGTTTCGGCAACCAGGTGTTGGTGCTTTCCGTGGACGCACGACGTGAAAAAGGCGAGCAGCATACCAAATCAGGCTTCGAAGTCACCACGATGGGCGGCCGGCATTCCACCGGTATCGATGCCCTCTGGTGGGCTCAACGGGCGCAGGAACTCGGAGTCGGTGAAATTCTGCTCAATTCCATGGATGCAGACGGCACCGGGGACGGATTTGACATCGAAATGCTTAAGGCCATGCGCAAGGTGGTCAATATCCCGTTGATCGCCAGTGGTGGCGCCGGCAAGCTCGAGGATTTCCCGCCCGCGGTCGAAGCCGGTGCGGACGCGGTACTCGCGGCCTCCGTCTTCCACTACGGAAAGATGACCATCGCCCAAGTCAAGCAGACGATGAAGGAGCACGGCATCACGGTGCGTGAACCGGCTAAGGTTCGTTAAAATCGAATGAAACATAACATAACTCAATAGTTGCCGGGCATGTAACCGACTCGCTGGTAAGAGTGCAATCGCAGCCCGCAGCAAAAAAGAAAAGCAAGGAAGACTGAAGGACAAGTTGAACAACGACGATATCACTTACGATAACAGCGAAACGTTGGATCCGCGACTCGCGGCACGTCTGAAACGTGATGACAAGGGCCTGGTGGCAGCGGTCATCCAGCAGTACGATTCCAGGCAGGTGCTGATGGTCGGCTACATGAACGACGAGGCGCTGCGCCGTACGCTGACCACTGGCCGGGTCACTTTCTGGTCGCGTTCTCGTCAGGAATACTGGCGCAAAGGCGACACGTCCGGCCATGTCCAGTACGTCAAAAGCCTCTCATTCGATTGTGACGGCGACGCGCTGTTGGTCGAGGTCGACCAAGTGGGAGCGGCCTGCCACACAGGCTCACGTTCCTGCTTCGATGAAGGTGGGAAAGTTCCTGTCGTCGTCGGTCAACGCAAGCCCGAGGATGAGGTCTACGATGTCTGTCGCTGAATCGGCTCAGTTTCATCGGATGAATCGAGAACTCGTTTTTCCACGTAATACAGTCATGAGGCATGATTCCTTGGAACGGTTGGACTCATTTTAACCAATCGTGAAGTTTCTGCTTTTGTTCTGATAACAAGTCAAAGTCCGGCAATCAAAGCGGTTATGGCCTCGGGTATGATGGCCGACAGAGACAATATCGGCGAAAGTTGCTTTGAGGGGCCATGATACAAGGATTGACACTGAACATGTTTGCGGGACATAACCTGGCTTATATTCCATCACCGACCATTTCAAAGGTTGTCATACCACAGTTGAAGATCGGCAACTGGTCGATCGGCCCGATTCAGATTCATTTTTACGCCCTGTGCATTCTTACCGGCATCGTACTTGCCGTATGGATCTGCGAAAAACGATGGAAGAAACTCGGCGGCAACTTTGATCAGGTTCTCGACATCGCGTTATGCGCGGTTCCAGCCGGTATCATCGGCGCACGCCTCTACCATGTCGTGACCACACCGGAACGGTTCTTCGGGCCAAATGGCGACCCGATGGAAATACTGCGCATCTGGAACGGTGGCCTCGGTATCTGGGGAGGGGTGCTTTTCGGAGCCTTGGCGGCGTGGGCATGGTGCCGTCACAAGCATTATCCCATGGCATTGCTCGCTGACGCCGTAGCACCTGGGCTGTTAGTCGCTCAAGCGGTGGGCAGGCTCGGCAACTGGTTCAATCAGGAGCTCTACGGAGCTCCTACAACTTTGCCTTGGGGCCTGAAACTCAACATGACCGGCTCGGCCATCGGCCACGGAGAACAGTGCTACGACGGCGAAACCTGCCCCACAGGGACCCTTTTCCAGCCCACGTTCCTTTACGAAATGATCTGGAACCTTATCGGCGCGGCTCTCATCATCTGGATCGGTCACAAAGCGATGAACAGACTCAAGGCCGGAAGCCTGTTCACCATTTACGTGATGTGGTACACTGCCGGGCGCACCTGGATCGAGGCATTGCGTATCGATTTTGCGCACGAAATCCTCGGTGTGCGCGTCAATGTCTGGGTTTCCATGGTTGTCTTCGTGCTGGGAGTGGTGGCTTTCATCGTCGTCCAACGGTTGGGGAGTTCGACCATAAGCCTTTCCGAGCGTCTGCGCACCCTGACCGAAGTCGAGGAACAGGTCGAAGCCGATGCGCAAAAGGAAAAAAACAAGGCCGAGAAGAACTAGGTCAATCAAAAATCTCGATAGTCCAAATCATTATTATTACATCCCAAATATAGTTGTCTAAAAAGGTGACTAGTATTCTCGCAGGCTTTGTTATAAGCCCTTTTCAAGTCGTTCGCACAGCATAAGATATACAATTATGACCATTCAAATCGCACCAAGCATTCTTTCCGCGGATTTCTGCAATCTTGAACGTGACCTCAAGGCCATCGACCATGCCGATCTGGTCCATGTCGATGTGATGGATCATCATTTCGTCCCGAATCTCACGATTGGCGAACCTGTCGTCAAACGTATCTGCGAAGTGACCGATCTGCCCGTCGATGTGCATCTGATGATCGATGATCCCGACCGTTGGGCTCCGGAATACGCCAAGCTTGGAGCTTCCTCGGTGAGCTTCCATATGGGCGCTGTTCATGCACCGGTGCGCCTCGCCCGTCAGCTGCATGAAATGGGTTGCAAGGCCTGCTTTGCCGTGCGTCCTGCAGAACCGGTAGAACCGATTTTCGATATCCTTGCTGAGTTCGACATGATTCTGATCATGACGGTCGAGCCCGGGTTTGGCGGCCAGAAGTTCCTTGACAACCAAATGGCCAAGGTCCGTCGTCTGCGTGACGAGATTACGCGTCGCGGCCTCAACACGCACATTCAGGTGGATGGTGGTGTGAGTCCTAAGACGGCCGACATCGTGGCCGAGGCCGGTGCCGATGTGCTCGTCGCGGGTTCCGCGGTTTACGGGGCCGACGACCGTGCCAAGGCGATTGACGATATCCGCGCCAAGGCACAAGCCGCATATCAAGCCTGATAAGCAACTACGCCGTTACACTACGAAGTGCGGAAAACAACGGAGAATAACGATGAAGACATTCGAATCACTGTTCAGAGAACTCAGTGAAAAGGCCGAGACCCGTCCGGCCGGTTCCAAGACGGTCGACGAGCTGGACAAGGGCACGCATTTCATTGGCAAGAAGATCAATGAAGAGGCGGGGGAGACCTGGATCGCCGCCGAATACGAAGGTGCGGATCGCACCGCCGAGGAGATGAGCCAGCTTATCTACCACATTCAAGTGATGATGATCAAGGATGGCATCAGTCTGGAAGATTTGTATAAAAACCTGTAGGAGCCGATGACATTGCGCGCCGGTTGGCGTCAATCAAAAACAGAGAGGTAAAGGAGGAAAGAAAATGCTGAGAATCGCTGTACCCAACAAGGGCATGCTCTCCGAACCTGCTTGGAGTCTGTTGCAGGAAGCCGGATATCAACTGCGCACCCAGCCACGTCAATTGGTGGTCGAGGATCACGACAACCAGGTTGCGCTTTTCTACCTCCGCCCCTTGGACATTGCCATTTACGTGGGGCAAGGCGCCATCGATATCGGTATTACAGGCCGCGATATGCTGCTGAACACCGACACCGAAGCTACCGAGGATCTACCGCTCGGTTTCGGCGCGTCGACCTTCCGTTTCGCCGCCCCCAAGGATTCGCCGATTACCAAGCTTGAGGACGTCGATGGCAAGCGCATCGCCAGCTCGTTCGACAAGCTGGTCCGCGACTATCTTTCTGCGCATGGCCTTCACGCCAATATCACCCATCTCGATGGTGCCGTCGAATCCTCGGTGCAGCTTGGTGTTGCAGACCTCATCGCCGATGTGGTCTCGACGGGTACCACGCTGCGCAATGCGGGACTACGAATTTTCGGCGAGCCGATTCTGCATTCCGAAGCCATTCTCATCTGTTCGCCGCATCTTTCAGAGAATGACAAGCAGCTGCAGATTTTCAAACGACGTCTTGAAGGTGTGCTGACCGCCCGACGATATGTGATGATGGACTATGACGTACCCGTCAGCAAAGTCGGCGCAGCTGTAGCCCTGACCCCCGGCTTGGAAAGCCCTACCATCTCCCCGCTTCACGACCAGCAATGGTGCGCTGTCCGCGCCATGGTGGAACGCGAGAAGGTGAATCAGACGATGGACCAACTCTACGACGTCGGCGCACGTGCCATCATCGTCACCGCTCTGCAAGCTTCAAGAATCTGAACCTGACTGATGAAACTGCCAATCAATTCCAACAACCGTTACAGTCCTGACGCGCGTGATATCTACCTCACCGTGCCGAACCTCATCAGCCTTCTGCGCATCGTATCGATACCGTTCATCTCATGGTTGACCGCGCAGCACAAGATGATCGCGGCGCTGATCGTCCTCGCGATTTCGGCGGCCAGTGACGGCTTGGATGGTACCCTTGCCCGCAAATGGAACCAGGTCAGCAAAATTGGCCAGATTCTCGACCCTGTGGCTGACAGACTGCTGATATTCTGCAGCATCCTGGCGCTCGGATTGGCAGGCATCATTCCATGGTGGATGCTCTTCATTGTGGGTTTGCGTGATTTGATATTGCTGGTGCTGATCGTCATTCTGGCACAGCACGACTATGGGCCGCTTCCGGTTCATTTCGTAGGAAAAGCCGGAACCGCGTTGCTGATGATCTCAATTACTGCGTTGATTTTTGCAGATCTGTGGAGCAACACCTTTACGCAGGTCCTTCATCTCGCCGCTCTGGCCGCGGGAATCTGGGGCATCGTCCTTTATTGGCTCGCGGGATACATCTATATCCGTCAGGGCATCACTTTGCTTCGTCACGATTCAGACAAACCGGACAATCAATGACGAAACCGGAACGAACACCAGCGTCCTTTTCCGTTGAAATCGACGAACAACCGAGCAAACGACGCGCGGTGTTCTCCAAGGGCGTTCAAAATGTGGGGTCGTGGCACGTTGTCAGCGAAGATGATGCTTTGGCCCTTGCATCCCGTCACCGTCGCAAAGTCGACGACGACAGCCTTCGGCTCATCGACGATCTCACCAATCGCCCCCTCGATCCTCTGTTTTCGGACGCCAGACTCACCCAGCAGAAGCCTCACTCGAAATTCTCCATCTGGTTCACACGCATCATCGTGTTCATCATCTGCATTGCAGTAGGTTTCGTAGGCAGCGTTTTCGTCCGTCAGCTCAATACCGACCCGCGCAAGCAGGTGCGCGCCAGCCTCATTTCGGAGCTCGAGCAGCAGAATGCCAGTCTCAAGAAAATCACCAACGAAGTGACTGACCTGCACGCCAAAGTGGTCAAGCAATCCGATTCCATGCCCGATTCCGGACCGGATTCCGTCCTTACCCAGGATGAAATGGCGAATGGCGCGTTGGCCGTCAAAGGCCCCGGAATCGTCTTCACTCTTGCCGATCCGGTGGCATCCGGGGCCGCGAACGGAGCTGCTCCGAGAGAAAACAGCACGAACCATATTCGGGTGGTCACCGATGCCGATCTTCAAGGCATCGTCAACCTGCTCTGGAAGGCCGGCGCCGAGGCGATTTCCATCAACGGCTACCGCATCGGCGTTTCGACATCGGTACGAACCGCAGGGCAAACGATTCTCATAGGGGTGAATCAGGTGACAAGTCCTTATAAGATAGAAGCGATTGGCAATCCGAAAGACCTGTCGAATCAGATGAGTGGCAAATCGCAACCGGATCTGTACCGTACGCTGAACGCGGCCGGTATCAATCCCCAGATATCACGAACCTATTCATTGAAACTCGCGGCGGCGGAAACCACCAACGTAACCCAAGCAAAAAGGAGCAAATGATGGCAGCAGTGCTCGGTCTGATCATCGGGGTCATCATCGGCATCTTCGTGAAGCCGGATATCCCCATAGTCTTGCAGCCATATCTGCCCATTATGGTGGTGGCGGCCCTTGATGCCCTCCTGGGTGCCGCAAGGGCCTATTTCGAACGCTCCTTCTCCGACAAAGTCTTCGTCATTTCCTTCATCTCCAATGTCCTGACCGCCACGCTGCTCGTTCTGCTCGGCAACCAGCTCGGTGTCGGCTCCCAACTGCAGACCGCCGTCATCGTCGTGCTTGGCATACGAATCTTCTCCAACGTCTCTGCCATCCGCCGGTTCATCTTCAAGGGCTGATCTCAAATGGCAGGCAAAAGGACACATAACATTCTCAACCGCATGCATGTTCAGCATGCCCAGGATCGGGAGAACGACCGTACCGACACCGGTTCATTCCCCATGGTGCGCAAGAAACCACGGAAAATAGGCGGAGGCATAGTCACCAGGCTGATGACCAGCCTCCTGATCGTCCTTCTGTGCGCCCTGCTTGGTTTCGGCTACGCCATCCAGCTCAACAACAAGACCTCCAGCTATGAGACCATGAGCGAAGAAGAGCTCACCAGGCTCATCAGCGAAACCAGCACCCAGGTGCAGAACCTGCAGCAGCGTAAGACCGAGCTCACCGGCCAGCTCAATTCCCTGAAAGCCGCGGCCAACAAGCAGCAGGAGGCCCAACGAATCGCCAAGGAGAACGAGGACACCAGCGGCATTCTTTCCGGTCGTCTCCCAGCCGAAGGCAAAGGCGTCATCATCACGATTACCCAAGGCAGCAAGGAACACATCGACGCGGCCACCATGTTCCAGTTGCTCGAGGAGCTGCGTAACGCCGGCGTCGAGGTCATGGCGCTTGACAACGTGCGCGTGGTGACTTCGACTTATATTTCGGATACCAAAAAAGGTCTGGAATGCGACGGACAGGCGTTGAAGACGCCATACAAGGTCAAGGCCATCGGCGATCCGCAGAATCTGACCAATGCTGTTAACATCGCGGGAGGCGTGGGTTCGAGATTCAAAGTGAAATTCGGTGCCGACGTCACCGTGACACCGAGCGAAAGTGTAGATATCAGCGAGACACGCGATGTCGGGCAATATCAGTACGCGAAAACGGTAGAATGAAAATATGACTAATCCGATTCCAAGTGCGGGCGAAACGACCATCATCGGTCTGCCTGCTGTCAATATCCCTGCCACCTCTGCGGGTGATCGTCCGTTGACCCAAGACGATCTGGACACCATCACCAAACTGTCGCCGGGTTCGGCATTGCTCATTTCGACCAGGGGAGCGGTGTCCGGTTCACGCTACCTCCTCGACGAGGACGAGGTAAGCGTTGGGCGCGACCCCCATGCCGACATTCTCTTGGACGATTCCACGGTTTCGCGTGCGCATGCGGTTTTCCGTCGCAATGGCAACACCTTCGAAGTCGCGGATGCAGGAAGTCTGAACGGAACGTATGTCAATCGCCAGCGCGTGGATCGTGCGACGTTGCACAACGGGGATGAAATCATGATCGGAAAGTTCCGTCTGGTGTTCTTCTCACCCTCCGCTGTGGTTGCCAAATAAGGCGTTTGCTCTGAATCGGAACTCGTGAGAAAGAAAGGAGATTGCCATGGATGCCGCCAACACAGTGACAACAATAGCCAAGGCTCCATCTCGTTCTTCTTCTCTCGGCAAGACTTCCAAAAAACAACGAGCAAATTCTGCCAGCTTGGTGCAGGGGGAGCTGTTCTCCGAATCAACTGATGGGGCTGCCACCCGAGGTTATCGAGGAACCGTTGCTTCCAAGGTCGCCGGTATCACCTACCGTCAGCTAGATTACTGGGCCCGCAAACAGATTGTGGTCCCCTCGATTACGCCTTCTCACGGCTCAGGTTCAAGAAGACTGTATTCGTTCAAGGATGTCCTGATTCTAGCCGTCTCAAAGAAACTTCTGGACACCGGCGTTAACCTGCAGAACGTTACTGCGGCCATCGGCTTCCTTTCGCGTCACCAAACGGCGCAATTGGAGCACATGACCATCATTTGTGATGGCCAGGATGTCAAGGAATGCGAGAATGGCGACGAAGTGCTCAAGCTGATCGATCAGGGAACGGCAGTTTTTGCGGTTTCGGTCGGGAAATTGTGGCATCAGGTCGAGGAGCAACTTGAACAGGAGAAATACGTCGATATCACACCCGCTGACTCTTCTGTTTCACCTTTGCCCACGCTGCCTATCGACGACATCGCGGCCGAACGTATGCGCAAAAAGCTTGAGAATCAACATATAGAACGGGTTGCGGAACACTGATATTCGTATTTTGAACGTTTGCCCAAAGTTATCAATTATCATTATTTAGTATTTGATATTTCAGTTTATTCTCGTTATCAAGAATCTACAGTTTTCTTAATATCGATGGAAATCAACATAAAGGGTTTGAACACATGGCTGCTATACTTCCAGGATTCTTATGGGTTTTCGCCCTGCTGTGGGCGCTGGGAATCTGCGCGATTTGCCTGGTCAACGGGGCCCTACGGAAGAAAGACGACCATCGCAAGGTCGAAACCGTTCAATGGTCGGTCATTATCATGCAGATCGTTTCGATGTTCCTGTGCTGCGCGCCATACGGCGTCTACAAGCTGCTTCACGCCCAAATCCATGGCACCATTCGGCATTTCTACGCCATGTCGGGCATTCCGTCCGCCGTCGTTCTCGGCGTTTTCTTCGTGGCCGAATTGGTTTTGATGTATCTGCAGGCCAAGCAAGCCCAACGCAGCATCATCGACGAGGTCCTTTCCAAGCGCCATCATCAGCAGAACATTGTTTAAAAAATTGAAAAACGTTGGAATCGTTAAATAATCATGTACGTTTTTCAGAGGATCTGCAGATATTAATCCCGAAGTTTTCGTACACTGTCTCGTTTGACCAAGAACATGGGAAGTATTATGTGCTTGTCCACAGCACGGTCACGTCTTTCGTCAATGATCATTTCGACGGCTTTTCGGGCTTCGGTATGGAACGATTGATAGAGAGTTGTCAAGGGTGGAGCCATGACATCGGCCGGGTAGTCGTCTTCAAACCCGATGACCGACAAATCCTCTGGGATATTCAGTTTTCGCTCGTACGCGGCGCGATAGACACTCGCCGCCATGCGGTCATTGCTCACGAATATGGCCGTTGGGCGGTTTGGTAGGTCCAACAATGTGCATGCCGCTCGATAAGCACTTGCTGGAGTCAGATCGGTATATTGTTCCAGCTCGGAGGTGAAATCGACGTTCGTGTGGTGAGCCGCGGCGAGGAAACCT
Source organism: Bifidobacterium sp. (assembly GCA_024104275.1). Taxonomy (GTDB): domain Bacteria; phylum Actinomycetota; class Actinomycetes; order Actinomycetales; family Bifidobacteriaceae; genus Bifidobacterium. The sequence continues at coordinate 383,791 of JAGGHK010000001.1, read as the reverse complement.
CCGTCGAGCGCAATAGCCGCCTGTGAATTCTCGGGTCCGTTGATCAGCCCGATTCTTTGATGACCTTGTTGAATGAGATATTGAACGACTTGGAAACTGCCGGTCCATCGATCGATGGAAATCCACATGGCATCGTCGTCGACCGGTTTAATCGGGTTCACGATGACGTAGGGGATGTCCCTCGATTCCAGCAATTTCTTTTGTGTTTCTGGAATTTTCGATATCTGATGAATAATCACACCTGTCGGATTTCGGTCGATGATCCCCCGGAAACAGCGATCGATATCAAGCCCAGCATTGAGTTGAGTGATGCTCAGTGAATAGTCTGCTTGCTGAGCCCAATATGAGACCGAACGAATGAACGAAAGGGTACAATCCGATTCGATATGGTCAAGCACCAGTTCGATGCTCTTCGAAACTTTTGTACTCGTCAGTGGCTTGAAATAGCCGTTGTCTTTGAGAATCTTCTCTACATGCTCTCTGGTCTTGGGCGAAATCCCAGACCTTCCATTGATGACTCTGGAAACGGTGGATGGCGAAACTCCTGCCATTGTTGCCAACTCATTGATTTTCATCATCTTTCCTTTGCGCCGTGGCTGAACAAGGACAATGAAGAACTCCATAATCAACCGAGATTCGAGACTTCAATGTTATTTGTTCAGTATAGCATCAAAAACTTTTTTAGAAAATTTCTAAAGTGGATTTGCAATTTTCGAAATGCTTGGTATCGTAGGAACTGTTAATAATAAAACTCAACATACATGGTAAGGAAGCCTGATATGAGCACTATCACCAAAGTGGAGACATTCGATTTCCGTTTCCCCACTTCTCAGACCTTGTCGGGATCTGATGCGATGAATCCAGATCCTGATTATTCGGCGGCATACGTTGAAATCCATACAGATGCCGATGATGGCATCAAGGGGACAGGACTTGTCTTCACCATCGGTCGTGGCAATGATGTGGTGTGTCGCGCCATCGAATCCATGTCACAGACGTTGATGGGCCGCAACGCGGAGGAGCTGCTGGACAACATGCGTCTGGCCTGGGATCTGCTCGTGCGCGATTCGCAGCTGCGTTGGTTGGGCCCCGAAAAGGGTGTAGAGCATATGGCCATCGGCGCCGTTCTGAGCGCTTTGTGGGACATTAAAGCCAAGCGCGCCGGCAAGCCGCTGTGGAGGCTGCTTGCCGAGATGGAACCTGAAGAGCTGGTTTCCACGCTCGATTTCCGTTACCTCACCGACGCCCTGACACCGCAAGAGGCCATCGACATCCTCAAGGACGGACAAAAGGGCAAGCAGGAACGTATCAAGCATCTGCTCGAAGTAGGTTATCCCGGTTATTCCACTGCCGCCGGCTGGCTTGGCTATGCCGATGAGAAGATGGTTGAAATCGCCAAAGAGGAGACCGAGCAAAAAGGGTTCAAGCAGATCAAGCTCAAGGTCGGCCATAACGTTGATGACGATATCCGCCGTCTGGGACTCGCCAGAGAGACCATTGGTCCCAACGTCCGGCTCGCGGTTGATGCCAACCAGGTCTGGGATGTGCCTGAGGCCATCGAATGGATCAACAAGTTCCAGGACTTCAATCTCGCTTGGGTCGAAGAGCCCACGAGCCCGGATGACATCATCGGACATGCGACCATCGCCAGGGCAATCAACCCGATTCCTGTGGCCACCGGCGAGCAGATGCAGAACCGCATTATGTTCAAGCAGTATCTGCAGGCCAATGCCTTCGGTATCATGCAGATCGACGCTACCCGTGTGGCTGGGCCACAGGAGATTGTCCTCGAATATCTGATGGCGAAGAAGTTCAACAAGATCGTCTGCCCACATGCAGGGGGAGTGGGGTTGTGCGAGGCCGTCTGCCACTTCGCCATGTTCGACTATTGCGCGGTCTCCGGAACCATGGACGGTCGCATGATCGAATATGTCGACAATCAGCACGAATATTTCGTCCATCCCACACAGATCAAAGATGGCAATTACGTCACTCCGACGGCACCCGGCAACGGTACCGAAATGACCGTCGAAACTGCTCAGAAGTATCTGTATCGGGGCTGATTGCACTTTTCTTAAGATGAAAATTCTTAAGAGACAAAATTTATGATTGATGTCTCGCTTTTGGTGCTGAAGCCAGGCGAGGTGCCAATCGGAAAAATAAAACACGAGTCGGCCATTTTCGGCCAATACTCGATAAAAACAAAAACAAGGAAGTTATTATGGATTTGCATCTTTCAGGCAAAGTGTTCCTGATTACCGGAGGTTTCAAGGGAATCGGCAAAGGCATCACCATGCAGCTGGCACAGGAGGGTGCCACCGTCGTCATCCTTGACATGGACGAGAAGGAACGTCCTGCTTTCTGCAAGGACATCGAGAAATACACCAAGAATTACGCAACCCATATCATCGATCTGAGGGACACCGACAAGATCGCCCCGATCGTTGATGGTGCCTACAAGAAGTACGGCCATATCGACGGCATCGTCAACAATGCCGGAGTCAACGACAACAAGGCGTTGGAGACCACCTCGTGGCGTGAGTTCGAGGAATCCGTACACGGCAACCTCACCCATTATTATGAGATGGTTCATTCCGCCTGCGCCTATCTGAAGGAAAGCCACGGTGCCATCGTCAACATCACTTCGAAGACCGCTGTCACTGGTCAGGGCAAGACCAGCGCTTATGCGGCCGCGAAGGGCGGAATTCTCGGGCTCACCCGCGAATGGGCCGCTGCTCTGGTAGGCGACGACGTCCGCGTCAACGCCATTGTCGTCTCCGAATGCTGGACCCCGCTCTATGCCGATTGGATCAAGACCTTCGGCAGCAAGGAACAGCAGGATGCGCGTCTCAAGGTGATCACCGATAAGATTCCTCTTGAGCATCGTATGACAACTCCGGCGGAAATCGGCAACACTGCGGCATTCCTACTCTCCGACAGGGCGTCGCACACCACCGGTCAGTGGGTGTTCGTCGATGGCGGCTATGTCCATCTCGATCGTGCCCTGAGCTGAAGAAAGTAGCATCATGTCTTCAACAAACACATCATCAAAACAGTCCTCAGGGACCAAAGGCTCCAAGGCAACCATTGCCATAGTTCTGGTCACCTCCCTGTTCTTCATCTGGGGCCTGACCATGAACCTGGTCAACGCCCTCGACAGTCCCTTCGGGCACTACATGCAGCTCAACCATACGGAGTCGTCGTTGCTGCAGGTGGCTTATTACGGCGCCTACTTCATCATGGCCATTCCGGCCAGCATGATCTCCAAGCGCTTCGGCTACAAGGGCGGGGTCATCTCCGGACTGGTGCTGTTCGCTATCGGCGCGTTCACGGTCATCCCGGCCACGAACGCGGCCAGCTACGGCCTGTTCCTCTTCGCGATGTTCGTCATCGCGCTCGGAGCTTCGTCGCTGGAAACCAACTGCAATCCGTATATCACCAAGCTTGGTGACGAAAAAGGTGAGTCGTTCCGTCTGAACCTCGCGCAGAGCTTCAATGGTGTCGGCAACGTGGTCGGCCCGCTTATCCTAGGTCAGATTCTCTCCAAGACCGTCGATCCAGGTAAGCCAGGCTTCGATTTCGCCAAGATGAAGTTCCTTTCCGACACCCGCATGATCTACATTGTCATCGGCATCATACTGGTATTGGTGCTCCTGGTGTTCGTGTTCTTCAAGCTTCCGACGCCTCCAGGTGACGAAGACGAAGAGGGAGGAGAATCATCCGGTTCCTTCTCAACGCTGATCAAGAAACCGTACTTTGTGCTTGGCGTCCTTGCTGAGTTCATTTTCATCGGCTTGCAGGTGGCGGGCATGGCTATCTTCTCGGCTTACGCGTTGAAGCACTGGGGTTCTGGCATCACTGTAGGCCTGGCAGCCTCGATGCTTGCTCTGCTCTCGCTGCTCTTCACGCTCGGCCGTTTTCTGACCACGCCATTGATGGCAAGGTTTGATCCAGGCAAGATTCTGGGTGTCTACATGCTTTTGAGCGCCATACTGATGTTCCTGGCGTTCCTTGGACTTGGCAAGTTCTCCGTGATCTGCTTCCTGGTTGCCTACCTGTTCATCTCGATCGGCTATCCGACCATATTCTCGCTGACCATCAAGGGTATGCACGGCAATGCAGCCAAGACCGGTTCTTCGGCCCTGACCATGAGCATTGTGGGTGCGGCGTTGATTCCACTGCTCCTTGGCGCGATTCAGGATGCCATCGGCATCGAGACGGCCGTGCTGGTCATGGTTCCCGGTTTCCTCTATGTCGCATGGTATGCGGTCTGGGGTTCAAAGATCGGATTGAAGAAGGAGGACCGCTGAAATGACGGATACGAAACTGAAGGTGATTGATTCTCACTTCCACATGTGGGATCCGTCGGTTGAAAACCTCCCTTGGCTTTCGGGCATGGAAAAGATCAATCGCAAGTATACCTTCGATGACCTCAAGGCAGAGTATGAGCGGGTTGGCGTCGATTTCCTCGGCGGTGTTTATGTCGAGGTCGATTGCACCGATCATGAGCTTGAGGACGAAATCGTGTACAAGAACGGTGATCCGAGAATCCTTGTCAGAATGCTTCGTGCCAGGCTCAGCCCCTATATGCGCGTGCCTCTCAATGCCACAGGCATCAGGGAACCGCTGCATATCGACAGCGAGCCTCGTGGGCGTTGCCTCGAGCCCGAGTTCATCGGCGGTCTCAGGGCGTTGGCCAAGCGGCATATGCCGTTCGACCTGTGCTGCCGGGGCAACGAGCTGGGGGATATGGCCAAAGCGTTCTCCCAGGTGCCGGAGGAGACCGTGATCATCAACCATCTCGGTAATGTGACCACACTTGACGACAAATCCCGTTCAGCCCTGAAGGCAATGGCCAGACTGCCACACAGCTATATTAAGGTTTCTGGAGACAATCCAGTTGACCCGGACATCGTCAAGTTCGTCCGTGATACCTTCGGTCCGCTTCGGGTCTTGTTCAGCTCGAACTGGCCAGTGGTCAACGAACATTCCAGCTTCGCCGCGCATTTTGAGCTGATGCTCAAGATCTTCGGCGAAGACGAGGACTTCTTCATGAACAATACAAAGAACGCTTATGGAATTGTTCTGTGAGTAAGTGATTGTCTGTCGCCGCCATATCGCCGTCATCCTGATGACGATGGCGGCGACAGACAATTTTATTTGAATGACACTTGAATTGTATGAAGCTGAATAATCGTAATTGTTTACGATAACAGGTTTTCCTTTTGTATCGTATGGGAAAATGGCTAAAATTTTATGAAGGTAATCAAAGGAGCGGAAAGCATATGACTAAGAATTTTGATGGAGTGTTTTGTCCATCCATCACTATCACCAAGGATGATGGAAGTATTGATTACGAGATGTGGGGGAGGCACCTCGATCATCTGGCCGATGCAGGCATCGACGGTATCCTGATTTTCGGAAGCATAGGGGAGTTCTATGCATTCCCTCTTGACGTCAAGGAACAGGTCACCGATTTCGCCATCAAGCGTGTCGCCGGGCGTGCGAAGGTGCTTATCGGAGTCGGCAGTACCAATCCTGATGAGGTCAGGGAGTTCTGCGGTTATGCTTCAAAGGCCGGCGCCGATGCAGTGGTTGCCGTTTCCCCGTATTATTTCGGACCGACCAATGCAGGAGCCGAACGCTATTTCGACCTTGTCTGTGAAGCGTCATCCGTTCCCGTGATTCTTTACAATTTCCCGCCGAGGACCGGTACCGACCTTTCTCCTGAACTTGTTGCCGATTTGGTCTCCAAGCATTCCAATATCGTCGGTATCAAAGATACGGTGGACACCATCAGCCATACGCGCAAGATGATTGCAGCCGTGCGAAAAGTAAACCCGGAATTCAGCGTTTTCTCCGGATTCGACGAATATTACACTCCGAACAGAATCGCCGGCGGCAACGGGGTCATCTGCGGATTGACCAATGTGGAACCTGAACTGTTCGTGAAAATGAACAAGGCTTATCACGCACAAGACTACGACACCATGCTCGAGTGCGCACAGCACATCAACAAACTGATGGCCGTGTACGATGTTGCCGATCTCTTCGTTTCCGCCATCAAAGGCGGAGTCAAGGCCAAGGGCCTGCCGATCAGCACTGACATACGTGAGCCCGCCATTCAGCTGACCCAACAGCAGTATGAGGCAATCGAGGAATTGCTGAACTAACCGTTGACATCGATTTCAGAAATTGGCTTTGCTTAATCATTCATCTGAACAAGCAAAGCCAATTTTTAATTTAATGAGGATGCAAAGCGCATAGATAATCAAGTCTGGCCACATAACCGCGAGACCATCATATGAAATTTCTCGGTCGTCATTAATGCGACGCGCTTTACTATGCAAGCCGAAAACGCAGCTCATAGGTAATTGCGGGCTTTATCTCTTCGCAAAACCCATCAATGAAAGGCGAAACATGTTATGTATGCAAGCGTAGCTTGGTATATAACCGCGAGACGTTATGTCAGATTTCCTGTGCAATTGTATGGGCGTTACGTTATGTAAGCGAAGCGCAGCTTCGGTATATAACGTAACGACGTTATGTAAGATTTCTTTAATATCTGACATAACGTACATTATCGGATAAATTAGTTACTTTAAAATTATTCAGTTATCCGCTTCTCGCGAGTTATACAGTGTTCTTATCTTCTCTGAAATTTTCCCAGCGTGGATTCTAAGAGGCTACTTCAAGAATCATGCAACTGAAAATTGACTCAAATGAAAGAATATTAAGTTAGTTGTTGATCATTCATCAAAGTTTTCCCAGAGCGATTCTACGAGTCAGAAATACAAAACCAAATACAAAAACGGTGACCACTTGGACTAATCCAGCAATCACCGTTTTAAAAAAATTATTTTCACGAACCAACCCGAATCAATTACTCGTAATCCGGGAACCAACCTTCGCGGTGCATCTTCAAACGTTTGTCAAGCAGTTCCTTGAGTTCGTCTTCGGTACGACGTTCCATGAGCATGTCCCAGTGCGTACGGGTCGGCTTTTTGATCTCGTCGATTTCGTCAGAATCAGCGTCCTCGCGCTTGGCGACCTCACCGCAACGGCATTCCCATTCGTCGGGAACTTCGGCGTCTTCGGCGAACGGAAGAATCGTACGATGGCCTTTCGGACACACGTAAGCCATATCAGTTCTTGCCGCAAAATCAACATTTTCATCGGATTCGAGAGACTTGGCTCCGATGCTCATACCGCGTAGGCTGCGTTCCGCCATACATTCTCCTTATTCATAGTCTATTTCTAAAGTACAGAACAGTTCGGACGAGTCGATTATTCCCTTGTCGCTGTGTTTTACGCTCAGTCAACTCCTGAATATGCAACGATACCACGATTGACCAGTTTATTGGCTTTTCTCGCGTTCTCGGCCAAGTGCGGGTCGTCGTTTTCATAGTATTTTTCAGCAGTCGAAATCTGCTGGAGCACGTCCGAAAGGCGCTTGGCGTTGCGAACGAAATCACCGCCGGTCAGCTCGGTGCCGTGTAGAATCTGAGCGAGGTCCTCTCCCCTGGCCCAGTCATACATGATATCGACAAGCCCGAAATCAAGCGGTTCCAATTCGTCCAGATCAGCATCTTCACGCATCATCTCGACATCCGAGAAAACGTCCCGCAGCTGCCGGCAACTTGACGCCACAGGACCGCCGGGACCGCCGGGGTAGCGCCGCGGTTCGTTGTCCCCTCCCCTGCGTGCCTGATAGACCAACGCCGACAAGGTCGCCGCGAGCTCTTCCGGTTCGAGTTCATCCAGAAAACCGTCAGTGATGGCCTCGGACAGCACCAGATCGTATTCGCTATACAAGTGACGGAGCAGCTGCCCACGCATGGTGAGGTGGTAATCGCGAACATCTTGCACTGGCTGCGATTCAGTCTTTTCTGATGATGAAACTTTCGAGCGGTTCCAATCCTGTAAATCCGACCCGTCACTCATATCCGACGGGAACGAATTTTCGCTATCTTCCGCTGCGGAATCCTTTCCAGCATTCTTTCCGGTTTCCTTCAAATAGCCGAGCGAAGAAAGCACGTTGCAGATCTGGTCGAACTGACGCGCCACCAATCCGGTACGCGATTCGTAACGTCCTCGTGCATGCTGCAATTCCTTGGATTCGCGTAGCCAGCGATGCCCCCATTTGAGATGATTCTGGAAGTCCGGGCAGGACTTGCAAGGGTGTTCGCCCTCTTCGGTTTTCAGTTCCGCGATGCGTTTGTCAAGATTCCGGAAAGCTTCGTTACGCGCCTTATCGCTCGTAAAGTTTCTACGTTTCAGATGCCGGCGTTCCTCCTTCTGCAGGTAGGAAAGTTTCTGGCGAATGGTCATGAATTCCTTGAAATCGCCGTGCGAACAGGTGAAGGCTTTTTCGTACCCTTCGACGGCCTTTTCAAGCGTCTGGATGCGGGAGACAAGATCCTCCGCCGACTCGTTCGCCTCCCATTGCGCGAACGAATGGTCGAGCGTGTCTCGTGCTGTCTCGTAACTGCTGGAATTGAGCAAGTTCACGGCCATGTTGAACGTCGGTTTGAAGCTGGAATGCAGCGGATAGACGCGCTTGCTGGAGAGGGACGCGGCGGTGGCCGGTACGAATCCTCGATGGTCGACGATAACGGCGTGGCCGATGGTGTCGATGCCGCGCCTACCCGCACGGCCCGTTAGCTGGGTGTATTCGCCTGGGGTCAGCGTCACATGGTCGACGCCGTTGAATTTCTCAAGCTTTTCGATGACCACGCAACGGGCCGGCATGTTGATGCCGAGTGCCAGCGTTTCGGTGGCGAAGGCCATCTTGACCAAGCCCTCTTCGAAAAGCCGTTCGACAATTTGGCGGAACAGCGCCACCATGCCGGCGTGGTGAGGTGCAAAGCCTTCTTCCAACGCGTAGCGGAAACGGGCAAAACCGAGCGCCTTGAGGTCGGCATGGTCGAGTTCGCCTTCCACCATCTCGTCGACGATGGCGCGGATACGCATCACCTCGTCTTTGGTGGTCAGTTCAAGACCGGCACGAAGACATTGCTCAACGGCCTCGTCACAGCCGTTACGCGAGAAAATGAAATAGATGCCCGGTAGGAGTCCCATAAAGTTGAGTTCATCGACCACGGCCCATCTGCGTGGTATATAACGGCGTACCTGTCCGGGCCTGCGGCGCCGCTTCTCGGCTCCCCTACGATGTCTGTTTTTGCCGCCTCTCCATTCCTCATGGGCCCGTGAGGTGGCTTTTCTGTCGAGCTGGTCGATGCGGTCGACGAGTTTTGCATTGAGCTTGTCGGTCTGAACACCGTTTTTGTTGTGACGGTAGAGGTCGATGAGTTCGGGTTCGTGCTGGTCGTCGCTCTGCAACATGACGTGTTGTTCGAGCGGTACGGGTCGTTTTTCGGAAACGACAAGTTTCGTGGCGCCACGCACCGACTCGATCCAGGCGCAGAAATCCTCCACATTGGAGACTGTGGCCGAGAGCCCGACGATTTTGACAGATTTGGGCAGGTGGATGATGACTTCCTCCCACACCGGTCCGCGGAATTTGTCGGCCAGATAATGGACCTCATCAAGAATCACGTAACGCAATGCCCGCAACGTCTCCGAATTTTCGTAGAGCATGTTGCGCAGCACTTCGGTGGTCATCACCACGATGTTAGCTTCGGAGTTGATGGAGGTGTCGCCGGTCAGAAGACCGACATGATCGCTGCCGTAAATCTGTACCAGATCATGGTATTTCTGATTGCTCAGGGCTTTGATCGGTGTGGTGTAGAACGCCTTCACGTTCTTTTCCTGGGCCAGATGCATGGCGAAATCGGCTACAATGGTCTTTCCTGCGCCCGTCGGAGCTGCGACCAAAACGTTCTTGCCTGCCTCAAGGGCCTCGTCTGCTTCGATTTGGAACGGGTCGAGTTCGAAAGGCAGTGTTCTGGCAAAACGTGCGGCTTCGGACCGTTCGTAAGTACTGTGCTTTTTGAACGCCGCATAACGTTGCGATGGTGATAATGGCTGTTCTTCTGCAGAATCCCAGTCAACCGATGGGTTGAAATCCTCAGAATCAAGATCGGAATGGTTTTTATGGTGGTAATGATGTGAATGACTCATAGGAATGAAACTGTCGATTCGTGAAAGAAGGATATGCGTTTAAATGCTGGCAAAATACACGTAAAGGGCAGCAGAACCGTCATCTAATCGACCTTCGAGGTATTTCGATTGATATTTTCCCGATGCGCATCGCTTGCCGGAGTTGCAGTTTCTGCCATGATTCCATCGAAAGCCTGATTTGACGATATGGAAACCGCTTGGTTGCTTCCTTCAGGTACGTTTCCGGTGAACGGCACGCGGTTATGCCTCCAGATGCTCCAACGTTCCGCGTGGCGATTATGCCGGGTAATCCGTCTGCGTTCCACCTCGGTTTGCGCAAGGCTGTAACGGTGAGATGCAGTGGAAAGAGGCTGGGTGAACAGCGGTTTTTCCTGGTGTTCACCCGACGGTGAGGATTGCCGCATCGCATCGAGATAATGCTGAACTTCTTTGCCGGTGTCGGCGACGCTATGAGCCGCACGGACCGCATGAATACCGGCGTAAACGAGACCGACGGCAAGAGCAGCAAGCATGACCATCGCAACGATAATCCAACCCCACCAAGGCATGTGACTCCCCTTTCCAGTAACGTTTTGCGATATTGAATTATTGTTTTTAATCGGTAAGCAACAATCAGCAATTTCGAAGCAAAATAGTGATTATTTGTCCTGCTGCTGGTTGTTCTCAAGGCTCAGTTCGCGATGCGCACGTGCCACGATCATCGTCAGCAGCGGTTCAGGCGCGACCGCCGTGATATGCCTGGCATGCGCGATGGCAAACGCGACGAACCAGGAATCCGAGGAAACCGTCAGATGCACTTTCTCACCGTCACCGCAACGCTCGACCGTCGCGCCCGGAAGCGTCTTGATGAACGGCAGATCCGGCTTGTCGGTGATGAACACGGTAGGGGTACCGTTGTCGAAACTCCACTTGCGCAGCTCGGCTACCGGCACATCCGGGATATCAAGCTGTGCGGTCGGCTTGACCAGATCGGCCTTTTCGATGCGGGAAAGCCGCAACACCTGCCAGATTCGTGGCTGGCCGGTTGCCTTGTTGATGGTCGTATCCTTGGAAACGAATTTCTTCTCGTCCTTTGGCGCGGCCTTGGCGACATCCGTCCAAACGGCAACGTAATATACGCCTTCATCCACGAAAATCTTTGAAGGTGCAACGAGTTTGCGGCGTGTACGGCCGGTGCCGTCAGTGTATTCCATATCAAGAAGCGAATCCGTGGAGATGGCGCGCTTCACCACGCTGAAACTGCGAGGTTCAACCTCGTAACCAGTGAGGCTCAGCCACGGTGTCTCACCCGGCTTGACGTGCTGACGCAGACGAACATAGAGCGATTCCGCCTGTTCACGCTGTTCCATCGGAAGCACGGAAGAATGTGCAAGGTAGCTCACGGAAGCGGTCAGCATGCTCAGATATTGCTGCGAGATGCCGGCGAGACGCTCGAGACCCAACGAATTGGTGGCCGAAACGATACCGTCTGCGTCAAGCAGCGACCAATCGATATCGAAGAACTGGCTGCCGGCCATCTCACCGTCATCGGAAACCGTGGTCAAAGTGTTGATGTCTTTACGAATGACGGCGACGCCCTTTTTCTTTTCATCTTCGGTCTTGGGTTCGCCGATAAAACGTTCCGCGAGCTCTTCCAAGGAATATTCCTCACCCAAGTGAGCAGAAAGGAAGAGCATCAGACGCAGCCTTCGATCAACTTCGCTGCCGGTCTGGAAGGAGGAATTGCGCTTGGAATGCGACTTTCCGCTTTCCTGACCGTCCTCGCCGTTCACCGTCGTCTTGTTGATGGACGGGGTAACGATGGTCTCCCCTATCTCACCTTGGCTTTCGTCGGCCAAAGTGAACTGAGTCGCGGCATTAAGTCTGCGGTTCCAAGCATCCACCGCCTCCTGGGGTGAAACCACCGAGGAACCGGGATGCTCAAGCATGAACATGGCCAAATCATCGGAATCCGTGTAGGCGACGTTCATATGTCCGCCGTCCACGTCGATGGTGGCAGCGAAACGACGCTGGTCGACCACCTTCATCAGGTTGTCGGGAATAGGCTGTGTGCCCAGCCCCGGAGCAATCGAATCAAGTCCTAGACCTGGTGTCGGAGTCTGCGGAACGCGTGGTGCGGTACGAGAAGTATGTTGTTCCTCGTGTTTCGCTGAGGATGAAGAAATCGACATCGAACGTGCCAGATAGTTCGCGGCGGCGAGTACCGGCAGATCCTCCTGCTTGAAGCGCAGGCGTACCCTAGGCTCATCGCCCAATTGCAGACGATAGGAAGCGAAATCCTGTCCTTCCGACTTCGAGGAATATTCCGGCTGTCGAGATTCGATGGCGATGCCCATCGCCGCGAGCTTGGCACGGTCACGCTGGAACTGCTTGGCGAATGCCGCCTTTGCCGCCTGATCGGCTAGTTCTCCGTACGAATCTGCATATGCTTTGACGCGCTGTGCTATCTGCCGTGAAGTCAACCATTGTGGAAACGCAGATGATAGGACAGCAAGCACATCCAATTCGTGCTTGCCCCACTTGTCGGAAAAACGTCGCCTTCCGTTGCTTCCTTCTGCCATTAGTCCTCACGTATCGTTAATGTTCAAGTAAAAATGCGTGCCTTATGACGCACATCCTTATCTATATTAGATGCTTTTTCCGGTAAATTGCGGATTTTTGCAAATTTAATTCTTTTTCTCACGTTTTTCCGCGTTTTTTAAGTTTTTGAAGTCAAATCATTGACAGAACACGGAAATGCATCCTACTTCCGCAATATCAATGAAACGATAACCAACAGAAAGAACGGAACTCAACGTTTTACTGTATTGCAATCCCGTTCTCTCTGTTTAGCGAATCACCAAAGCCATTCGTCAGGTTCGATTCCCTGCGGCCCGACGAATTCCCCGTTTGGCACGTAACTGGGCTTGCCCTGATCTTTCAAGACCGCATCGCCATAGAAGACCACGTCGTGCCCGAAGGTCCAGTCCCCTTGGATGGTCACCGAATTGGCCGCGGCCAACGATGGTATCGCATAGGGGAAACGATCGTTGAAATCCTCGATATTGCGGTAATACTTCGGATCCAACTTGACATCCGGGAAGATATAATTGCCGTCCTCCATCTCGTAGGAATCCGTGAGATGGAAGCGGTCGGAACGCATGATGAAAAGGTCATCGGTGGTCTTGACCGGCAGGAAGCGCATACGATCGACCTGCACGCAGATGGCACCGTCAAACAGGCCGATGGCGGCACCCATCGCGGTTTCCAGCTGCACCACCTTCACAGTATCGGGGTTGGTGGGGTCGACGGTCTTGTAATTGCGGATGATCGGCAACGGCAGCACCCCGTCATATTGCTCCAGCTTTTCCTTCAGCGCGTCGATACGCACCCAGATGCTGTTGGTGTTGAAGTATGGATGGCGTTCGATGTCTTCCGCGGCTTCCTTGTCGTCCGGATTGACCTGTGTCATCTCGCGCAGGACGAGACGGCCGGTTTTCTTATCTCGCACGAAATGGCCGCCCTTGCGATCGGCATAGGTCCGGTTGGCGACCTCGACCATGAAGGGAGCACCAGTGTTCTCGAAATACTGGGCAAGCGTACGTGAAGGACGCGCGCCGAGATTATCGGAATTTGATATGAACAGGTATTCGAAGCCTTTTTCTTTAAGAATGTCAAGCAAACCGGATTCCCAGATGGTGGAGAACAGATCGCCGTGCCCGGGCGGGCACCATTCCAATTCAGGGTTTTCAGGAAACTCTGCAGGCTTGCCGGTTTCGACATCGATCTTCGGTTCCTGATGCTGCACGATCTCGAGAGGCACATCTTCCTGGTGGAAGTTCTTGCTTTCTTTGAGCGCCTCGATGGTGTCTTTGGAAGTGCGGAACGAGTTCATCATGGTCAGCGGCAGCGGAACGTTCAGGCGCTGCCGCGCCGTGGTGACCTGGCCCATGATGATATCGATGAAACGCATCGGCCGGGCCTTGTGACGACGGACGGGAAGCAACGACTTCGCCTTGTCCAAACCCATCGAGGTGCCGAGACCACCGTTCAACTTCAGGAACGCGGTTTTGGCGAAGGCATGAACCGCCTGATCGTGGTCGATGGTTTTGTACACATCATGGAAGCTTGGTACATCCTGCAGCGGCTCAACTGCATCCTCGCGAATCCAGCTGCTCGCATTGTTGTGCTGCCACTCCTCATAAAGTCGTTTGAATTGCGCAATGGCCACATCGCTCATGTGCGCTTCACGCATCTTTTGCGCAGAAGATTCGAAGGCATCTTCCAAACCGCACCTCTTTCATAGTCGAGTGTTTCAGTGTCTTCATCGGCAGTGCTTGGGCGACAACCGATAAGCATAGTCTCTGATTTTACTAGCTTTTCTGAAAGCGTGCTGGACGCAATACCGCCGAAACGTAAATGAACAGTAAAAATGTAAGATTTGGGCTGCCTGTTAGTACTCTTCATTTCTCGTAGCAGGGTTATGTAGGTAAGCGTTATTATTCGTCGTCGAAACAAGTTTAGATTGAAAATGAGAAACCGCCGGAACCTTGTGATTCCAGCGGTTTTCAGTCGGGTCGGCGGGATTTGAACCCGCGACCCCTTGACCCCCAGTCAAGTGCGCTACCAAACTGCGCTACGACCCGAACAGTGCAAAGCACCGAGAAAGAAGTTTAGCACAAAAGCAACGTTGGCACTACCCTCGGCGTGGCGCAGCGAAGCATAAATGAGAAATTTAAAAGATCAGACGCCAAGAGTGTTCGATATTTATGTATAGCGATTATTTCTTCTACAAATATAAGCAGGGGTCATGAAAACGTGATAATTTTCATGACCCATGCTCGTGAGGATTGCAACTTTAATGAGGTTTTCCTGTCTTACTTCTTCTTCGACTTGCGCTCGCGAATGTGCACCGAGATCTGGATCGGGGTGCCTTCGAAACCGAATTCCTCGCGCAGCTGGCGCTCGATGTAGCGGCGGTAGCCGTGCTCAAGAAAACCGGTGGCGAAGATGACGAAGCGCGGGGGGCGCGTCGAGGCCTGCGTCGCGAACAAGATGCGAGGCTGTTTGCCGCCGCGCAGAGGGTGCGGGTGCGCGGACTGGATGCGGCCGAGGAACGAGTTGAGCTTGCCGGTCGGTATGCGCTTGTCCCATGAATCCAACGCGGTGTTCATCGCCGCAAGCAGGCGGTTGGTGTGCCAGCCGGTCTTGGCGGAGAGATTGACGCGCTGCGCCCAGGTGACCTGGTCGAATTCGGTCTGCCACAGGCGCTCGAGACGCTGGCGGTCGAAATCGTCCATCAGGTCCCACTTGTTGAACACCAGCACGATGGCGCGTCCGGCGTCAACGGCCTGGCTCATCACCTTGAGATCCTGGTCGGAAATCGGCTGCGAGGCGTCAAACAGCACCAGCACAAGTTCGGAACGTTCGATGGCCGCCTGCGTACGCAGCGACGAATAGTATTCGGCGCCCGAAAGCTTGTGCAGACGACGCTTGATACCGGCAGTGTCGATAAAGAGCCAATCTTCGTCGCCGATACAGATAATCTCGTCGACCGGATCGCGCGTGGTGCCGGCCAAATCGTTGACCACGCTGCGTTCTTCGTGTGCAAGCTCGTTGAGCAGCGAAGACTTGCCCACGTTCGGCTTGCCGATCAGGGCGACGCGACGCAGGTTGGTCGGCGTCAGGAATCCAGAGGTCTTCTTGGCTTTTTTCAGGGTATTCACGGCCACGTCGAGCAGGTCGCCCACTCCCCTGCCGTGCATCGCGGAAATCCCGTAAGGCTCGCCCAAGCCGAGCTTCCAGAAATCGGCGGCCAGGTATTCGTTGGAACCGTCGTCGATCTTGTTGACGGCAAGTACGACAGGCTTGCCGCTTCCACGCAGCATTTTGACGATGCGTTCGTCAGTAGATGTAATACCAACCTGTCCGTCAACCACTAGCACCACGGCGTCGGAGAGCCCGACAGCCACCTGAGCCTGTGAAGCAATGGCGGATTCGATGCCTTCAACGTCGGTTTCCCAGCCACCTGTATCGACGAGTTTGAAGTCGGTTCCGGCCCATTCGGCATCATAGCTGACGCGATCGCGAGTCACGCCGGGGGTGTCCTCCACGACGGCCGCACGACGGCCGAGGATGCGGTTGACCAACGTCGATTTACCGACGTTCGGACGTCCGACCACGGCGAGCACGCCAACAGCCTTCTGTTTGGCCGCAGTATCACCGTCAACCGCCTCGCCGGCAAGCAGCGCCTCGTCCTCCTCATCAAGGTCGTAGCCTTCGAGGTTCGCGGCATACTGCTTGTACGACTGCTCCTCAACCGCTGCATCAACCAATGCAACGAGCTTGTCAAGCGTCTGTTCAAACGTCAAATCAGAGTTATCGACGGTCGT
The DNA here is from genome assembly GCA_024104275.1 of Bifidobacterium sp. Taxonomy (GTDB): domain Bacteria; phylum Actinomycetota; class Actinomycetes; order Actinomycetales; family Bifidobacteriaceae; genus Bifidobacterium. The sequence goes on along the minus strand of JAGGHK010000001.1, from coordinate 367,337 downwards.
CACGCCATCGGCAGCTTCAAGGAAGCTGGTGGCTTTGGAATCGGCCTTGTCGCGCGCGACGACGTTATCTGCACCAACACCAGCGCCCGCAGCAGCTTGCCCGGTACGCCGTGCCTGGCGCACTTCCGGTCGCGCGGTCAGGAGCACACGTACTTCGGCGTTCGGAGCGACGACGGTGGTGATGTCACGCCCTTCGGCGACGATTCCGGCACCCTTAGAGAACGAATCGGCAGAAGCCTCGCGGTTGATATACGCCCGTTGCGCGGCAATGAGCAGATGCCGCACCGGCACGATATTCGAAACCTTCGAGACATGCGACGAAACGTTCGAATCACGAATGGCCTCGCTGATATCCTCGCCGTCCACCAGAACCTTGGGGTCGTCGGGGTCGACGCCGATATCGAAATGGTCGCCGGTGAACAGGTCTCCCACCATTTCGGTGATGGCCTGCTCGTCAACAACGTCGGCGTCCAGATCGGCACCATGCTTGAGGCACCACCAAGCGGCGGCACGGTACATCGCTCCGGTATCAAGATAGGCATAGCCGAAATACTTCGCCAGCGCCTTGGACGTCGAGGATTTGCCCACTCCCGCGGGCCCGTCAATGGCTACTCGAATCACAGACCTACCTCCTTGGCCAGCGAGCGAACTTCCGTCTGGGAAAGCACGCGGTACGAACCCGGTTTCAGATCGCCGAGCTTGATCGGCCCGATCTGCGTACGCACAAGCCTGCGCACCGGGAAGCCGACAGCGCCGAAGATACGGCGGACGATGCGGTTCTTGCCGGAGTGCAGCACCACCTTGACGATGGTCTGGTCGCGCGAGGAATCGATGATGGCGCAATGGTCGAGGCGGATAAGCCCGTCGTCGAGATTGACGCCTTGGGTGACCAACCGGCGGCAGATGTTGCCGCTGATGCGTCCGTCAAGCGTGGCCACATAGGTCTTCTTGACTTCGTATCGCGGGTGCATCACGTGCTGGCTCAGCTCCCCGTCATTGGTCATCAGAATGAGGCCTTCGGTTTCGTAATCCAAGCGCCCCATATGGAAGATGCGTTCGTATTTGTCACCGACGATATCGCGGAGCGTATAGCGTCCCTTCGGGTCGTCCATCGTTGAAAGCACCTTCTTGGGCTTGTTCAGAGCCAAGGTGATGTGCTTGTTGTTCAGCCGAATCCTCGACCCGTCGACGCGGATCTGCTGGCTGGACGGATCGACGCGGGTGCCGAGCTCGGTCACCAATTCCCCGTCGACCTCGACCCGGCCTTCCGTGATGATTTCCTCGCACTTGCGCCTTGAGCCAAAACCGGCCTGCGCCAACAGTTTTTGAAGACGAATTCCTTCGTTGTAATTATCTTGATGCGCCTTTTCGGCGTGTGAATATGCGTGTGGCATCGTTCTCCCAACGTGGCCTTGCGAAACGGCTTGCTCCACCGGTTCGTCGCGTACTGTACTCGTTGCGTCTCATCTTTAAAAATTTGTTCGAACACAACTTGAATTATTATACAGTAGTTACTACCCCTTTGCTATTATGAAGAATTGTATGGCGTGAATTCGCCTATATAACAATAAAAGGAATAGTAATGACGGAACAACAAGCACAACATACGGAAAGCAAGGCCTCGCCGGCCATTTCCATTTCTGGAATCTGCGGCGAACTCGTCGGCAGTTTCCTTATTTTCCTGGCAATCTATCTGGTATCGGCGCTTAGCCCGTCATTGTACGGTCCCAGCGCGATTCTGATTGCTGCAGCAACCGGTCTCGCCTACGCTGCCATGACCTTCATCTTCGGAAGGTTCTCAGGCGGCCAATTCAACCCGGCAGTGACACTGGCTGCGATGCTCGTCAATAAGACCGGTATCGTAAACGGCATCTGCTATATCGTGGCCCAGGTCGTCGGCGCCATCGTGGCCGGCGGTGTGGTCAAGTTGGTATTGCCGACCTCAAAGGCCGCTCCAGCCAGGATGTGGTTCGCCAATGCAGTCAACGGCTATGACCAGGGATCCATTTCCTCCGCACAGCTTCAGCAGGCCGGAGTGAGTTTCGGCATTCTCTTCGCGGTCATCGTCGAAGTCGTCGCCACGATCATCGTCGTAGCCGCTTCGCTCAGCGCGATTGACGACGACGGCAAGGCCACCAAGAATGCGGCAGCCATCATGGGCGTCGCCTATGCCGTTGGCGTCACCTTCACCTATCCGATTACCGGTGCCTCGCTCAACCCTGCACGCGCCACCGGCATCGCCATTTTCGCCAACAACGCCGGTCTCTCAACGAGTCCGCTGAAGCAACTCTGGATTTTCTGGATTTGCCCGATTTTCGCAGCGGCCATCGTCGCCATTGTCGTTATCGTCGCGCAGATGCTTTCCAGCAAGAATGCCGAGGAAGTCGAAGCCCTCGATGTTACAGCCGATTGGGAGAAGGAAGACAGCAAGTCCGAAGATCACGACGAGGACGAATCCTCTGATTCCGAGAAGTCTGATGATTTCCAGATGCCTTCTTTGAGTGATGCCGACAACGCTTCGGATTACGCCGATCAGGATAAGACCGACAATGACGAAACCGTCGAAAGCCTTGACCTCAAGGAAACCGTGACTGGCACCGACAAGGATTGAGGAAAACGGTCATTTAGTTTACATCATCAGCCGAATGCTGAAGTAAACGACCAGCAATCCGATTCCCAAGGCGATGCCGATCAAGGCATCAAAGCCGACTGAACGGATTTTCCAAGGGCTTCGGTCTTTGAAAATCAATCTGATAAGTCCTGCAATAATGGCCGTCGCAGCGAATACCACTGTGGCGGCCATCGTATGTCCGAGACCTGCCAGCACGGCGGAAACGATGACCAGAACAAGCACTCCCCACTCAAACAGCGGTTTGCCTTCATTCTTCTCGGAGACATACGGATGTTTGTGGACCATGGCCATTCCTTTTTGCAATAAAATACCGGTACGTGAGCCAGTTTAGCTGCGTACCGGTATTTTACTTTATCGAACCAGCAAAAGCGCGATGTATTACTACTCTTCTCTCAGTGGAAGAAGTGCCGCGTTCCTGTCAGATACATCGTGATGCCACGCTTCTGAGCAGCTTCGATTACTTCCTTATCACGGATTGACCCGCAAGGTTGCACGATGGCCTTGACTCCCGCATCGATCAGCGCCTCGGCACCGTCGGCGAAGGGGAAGAACGCATCCGAGGCGGCTACCGAGCCTTGAGCGCGGTTGGCGCCATCGGCTAGGGTGTTGGCACGTTCGACGGCGAGATGGCAGGAGTCCACGCGGTTGACCTGACCCATGCCGATGCCCACCGTCGCCTGGTCATGCGCCAGAAGAACGGCGTTGGATTTTACACAGCGAATCGCGCGCCAGGCAAACACCAGATCGTTGAACGTGTCGGTATCGGACGCTTCACCGGAGACTAATTTCCAGTTTGTCGGATTGTCGCCGGGAGCATCGATCCTGTCGATGGACTGCACCAAGATGCCGCCGTCAATCTGACGGAACTGCATATCGGTATGCGGTCGTTGCGCCACCTTGAGAATACGTAGGTTCTTCTTATGAGCTTTGAGCAGTTCCAGTGCCTCGGGTTCATAATCAGGGGCTACGATGACTTCGGTGAAAATCGGACGGACGTTCTGCGCCATCTCCAGAGTGACCGTGGAGTTCACTGCGATCACGCCGCCGTAAGCGCTCATCGGGTCGCAGGCATGGGCTTTCAGATGGGCCTCAGCCACTGTCCTACCGATGGCGAGGCCGCAAGGATTGTTGTGCTTGCAGACGGCAACGGCAATTTGGGGTGCGAAATCCCAGACCGCACGCCATGCTGCATCGGCATCGACGTAATTGTTATAGCTCATCGGTTTGCCGCCCAGCTGCTCGGCGTGAGCAAAGCCGGTCTGGTCGAGCGTATCGGCATAGAGGCTGGCCTGCTGATGCGGGTTTTCGCCATAGCGCAGTCCGTGCGCATAGTCCCAGGTACAGGTCAGAGAGGATGGGAACAGATTCGTTTTCGCGTTTTCTTGGTGCCCGTGCCCTTCAGAAGCTTTAGCCGTGTCTTCGGCGTCTACAGAAACGTCCGCGATAATACTCGTCGGCTTTGGCCAGTGATTGCCGGTCCATTTGGCTATGGTCGCGTCATAGGCTGCCGTGGTTGCGAACGCCTTGGCGGCCAGCCACCTGCGTTCTTTGAGCGAGAACCCGGAACCATCAGCCACACGCTGTGCGGCCAAGGCATAATCGGCTGAATCCGTAATGACAGCCACGCTGGCACTGTTCTTCGCCGCGCCACGAATCATGGAAGGTCCGCCGATGTCGATTTTCTCGATGATGTCGGTTTCGTTGGCCCCTGAACGTACCGTATCGGCGAAGGGATAGAGATTGACAATGACCATATCAAACGGCTTGATAGCAAGAGACTTCAACTCTTCGGCCTGCGCAGGATTGGTCATATCAGCCAGAATACCTGCGTGGATATGCGGGTCAAGGGTCTTGACTCGTCCCCCAAGGCTTTCGGGGAAACCGGTGACCTTTTGTACTTCGGTGACATTGACGCCAAGTTCGCCAAGTCGTTTCGCCGTAGAACCGGTAGAAACGACTTCGGTGCCTGCCTTGATGAACGCATCGGCAAGCCCCTCGATACCGGTTTTGTCGTAAACCGACACCAAAACGCGCCGAATCCTACGATTGGTTGCTGTCATCTGTTTCTCCCTTTGTTGCGGCGGTATTATGGAATCTCCGTCTCTTCTTCCGATGTCGAATCGGAAACTGCTGATGAGACTGAAGCTGCTGGGGAATCGGAAACGCCACCGCCATTGTCGGCTTCATCACCCGCTGTATCGTTTCCGCTTTCGTTCAATTTCCCTTGGGCCCGAAGATATCCGAAGAACAAACGCATCGCAAAGACCATCGCGACGACCACAACGGAAAGAAGCCAGGCAGAAGAAAAACCGAGAGCGCTGGGAAGACATACCACACGAGAGGAAGCTGCCGAATCCACGCCGACGTGTGCCAACCGATGCACTCCCAATGCGCCGGAGGAAAGACCGAAAAGAATGTTCATGACCAACGCCATCAACGCACTGGTAAGGAAGAATGACAGAATCGGATAGATAAACTGGCCGATGATCCTTCCGATTCTGACCGGCTCGCCCGGTTTGCCGGCACCGATTGCGAAGCAGCGGGGCAGGAAGAGCTCGACGACTCCGATTGCAAAACCACAGAGAAGAGGAATCGATATGAGAAAAATCCGCAGCGTATCGTTGGAAACCGCTTGGGGAAATATCTCGAAAACCGGAACGGCGGGAAGACCGGCGGCATGGTCGTTCCACAATGAGAACGCGGCAAGGTCACCGATGGAGAATCCTGAACCAAACAGCCATGAAATCGCCCATAGGCAAAGGTTCGGCAGCCATGCCAAGGTGCACAGTGTCGTCATGATCCGCGAGCCGGTCTGCATACCGGCCATATGGAAGACGCGCACCATCGCGCTTTGATTCGTAACGACCCAGACCAACACCGTAATCAAACCGATGACCAAATACCCTAGCAGCAATACAATGGTATTGACGAATCCGAGCTTCAGAGCGATAGACATATGATCTGAAATGTTGCTACGAACGAATTCGACGCACTGTTTCATCAATTTTGACTGTGGAAGAGCCCCGCAAAGGAAACCTATGCTGAAAACCAACGCGGTTTTGAGCATGACCATCCAGATGGGATCTTGAAGGATGACTGCGATGTTCTGGGTAAACACCCACATAATCGCCACCCACAGCAAAAGGCCGGTCACATAGGCTTTTAGGCTGGTTGACAGCACTTTGGTGAGCCAGGCTATCAGCCAGATCAGCATGAAGGTCAATAGCAGAGGCACGATGCTCAACGTGATGGCACCCGCGTGGAAACTCGCTCCTTGGCTTAGAAGCACAATCGCCAAGGTCAAGGCAACAGACTGGCCGGAAAGCGTACCGCCGCCTTCCTCCATAGAGACGATCAGCAGTGTCAACGCCATGAAAAGCCCCAGGCATACCGTGAAAATAACGGATGTGCCGAGGGCTATCACAAGCCCTTTTATCCATGGCCGCTGATTTTTGCTCATGCCTTGGAAGTACCGCCGTCCATCATCTTGCGAATCAGCTGGGCCGCCTGTCCTGGGGTCTTGCCCACTGGGATTCCTGCGACTTCAAGCGCTTCCTTCTTGTCCTGAGCGGTGCCTTTCCCACCAGAAACAATGGCGCCGGCATGGCCCATCTGTTTGCCTTCGGGAGCGGTGAACCCGGCTATATAGGCCACAACGGGTTTGGTCATGTGTTCCTTGGCCCAAGCCGCCGCGTCCTGTTCGGCGTTGCCGCCGATTTCGCCGATCATCATGACGGCTTTCGTGGCTTCGTCGGCCTCAAACTGTTGCAAGGCTTCGACCAGCGACGTTCCGACGATCGGATCGCCGCCCACGCCAACGCAGGCCGTGAAGCCGATGTCGGAGAGCTCGCCCATCAGCTGATAGGTCAAGGTGCCCGATTTGGAAACCAACCCCAACGGGCCGGAGGAAACAATGCCATCCGGGATGATGCCGAGGTTGATGCCTTTATCGGCAGGGTCGTCGGTTTCGGGAAGTTTCAGCAGACCGGGGCAATTGGGCCCGATAATCCGAATGCCCTTGCGCAAAGCCAGTTCGACGCAATATGCCGTGTCGGCCACGGGAATGCCTTCGGTGATGACGACGATGAGACCGATGCCGGCTTCGATAGCTTCCAGCATCGCGTCCTTTGCAAAACACGGAGGAACGAAGATCACGCTTGCCTTGGCACCGGTAGCTTCCTTTGCGTCGCCGCAAGTTGCGTACACTGGGATATCGATGTCGCTATCCGTCTCATCGACGTGGAAAGTCACTTTCTGGCCCGCTTTACGGGGATTGACGCCACCGACGATGTTGGTGCCGGCATTGAGCATGCGTGCCGTATGGGTCATGCCTTGATGACCGGTCATGCCCTGAACGATGACCGGGGCATTGTCTTCGATGAACAGTGTCATTTCGTGGTCTCCTTGGTATGCTTGGCGAGCCTTGCAGCCTCTTGCGCCGCCTCTTCCATCGTGGCGCTGACGTGGATATTGGGATTATGCGCATCCTCAAGTATCTTGAGACCCTTTGCCGCAGCGTTGCCGTCAAAACGAACTACGATCGGCTTGGAAATATTCAGCTTCTTCAGCGCTTCGAGAATGCCCTGTGCCACCTGATCGCAAGCCGTGATGCTGCCATAGACGTTGACGAATACGGACTCCACCTGCGGATCGGAAAGGACAATGGAAAGGCTGGTGCTCATCACTTCGGCGGAAGCGCCTCCCCCGATATCGAGGAAGTTGGCCGGTTTCACACCGGTTCCCTGTTCTTCACCTGCGCCGGAGACAGCATCCAAAGAGCTCATCACCAAGCCGGCGCCGTTTCCGATGACTCCGACTTCGCCTTTCAGATGAACGTAATGCAGTCCGTGCTCTTTGGCATGTTCCTCGAACATATCGGTGTGGGTGGTGTCGGCGAAACGTTTCCATCCGTCATGGCGGAATGCGGCGTTGTCGTCGAGAGAAATCTTGGCATCGAGGGCACAAAGCTTCTTTGAGGATTCGTCATCGGAATCGCCGATTTTGGCCAATGGATTGATTTCCACCAAAGTCGCATCGTTGTCTTTGAAGCATTTCCACATTTTCAAAAGCACATCAGCTGCCTGATCGACATCCGCATGGTAGAACCCGATGGATTCGGCCATGCTGCGAGCGGCATCCATGTCGAAGTCCTGCAAAGCGCTGATATGCAGGCGCTTGACCGATTCGGGATGCTCTTTCGCGATCTCTTCGACCTCGGTACCGCCGTTGGCCGTCGCCAATACATCAAAATCGCGGGAGGAACGATCGAGCGAAATAGAAACGTAATACTCATGGAGGACGTTCTTGGCTTCAGCAACCAGAACGCCATTGACCTTATGACCACGTATGGTCATCGGCAGAATCTGTTCCGAAGAAAGGATGGCTTCGTCTTGGGTCTTTGCAAGCTTGACGCCGCCTGCCTGACCACGATGCCCGATGCGAACCTGCGCTTTGACGACACATGGATAGCCGATTTCGTCAGCCGCCTCAGCGACCTCATGGGAATTCTGGGCGAAGATGCCCTTCGGCGTGTCGATGCCTTGCTCCGCAAGCAGCTGCCGAGCCTGATATTCATAAAGATCCATTAGGTTCCCCCTTACTACTGATAGACGCTCATTCAACCAACGTGTGCCATAAACGACAGACAGGCAATGTCAGGCCGGCATGGTGACCAATGAGCTGATTGGCATATCGCCCAAATCGCTACGACCGGTAAGACCGATGAGCTCCATCACGAAGCTGAAGCCGACGACCTCGCCACCAGCCTTGGTGATGAGATCGGCAGCGGCCTTTGCCGTACCGCCTGTGGCAATCAGATCGTCGACGATCAGCACTTTGTCGCCAGGCTTGACCGCTTCTTTTTCGATTTCGACCTTGGCTTCGCCATATTCGAGCGAATAGCTTTCGCCGATGGTCTCAGGAGGCAGCTTGCCGGCCTTACGCACTGCCAGGAAACGCTTGCCGAGTTTGGCCGCCAGCGGCGGGCCGATGAGGAATCCCCGGGCTTCCAGGCCGGCAATGTAGTCAAATGAATCCACCGGAACAGGCAGAGCCAGTTGAAGCGCCTTCAGCATAATCGAGAATCCACGTGCATCCGCAAGCACTGGAATGAAATCACGGAACAGCACGCCTTCTTTCGGGAAACCTGGGATGGTCCGAATGAGCGAAGTCATGTATTGTGCGTCCTCTGCACCGACCTTGCCGAGCTCTGTGATGGTGATATCCGATTGTGTCATGAGCAAGCCTTACTGCCTAATGGCCATTGATTACTGAATGATTGAGGGCTATGCCGCAGAAGCATAACCCAATGAATTATCTGAACGAAGAAGCGGTTACTTCTCGTTTCCGCTGTCTTCAACCTTCTTGGCGTCGCCCTTCGAAGCTTCATCTGCATCGTCATCGTCATTTTCAGACTTTTTCTCCGCAGGCTTTTCTTGGGTTTCGTCGTCACTGTCGAAAGGCTTTTGCGCCTGATCCTCGGATGCACTCTGGGCCGCAGTGTTGTCGGCATTCTCTGCATTGTTTTCGGAATCCTCGTTGTCGTCGACAATCGGATTGCCATCCTCGTCCACTTCATCATCGTCGATGAAGGCCGGACGCTCATACTTCTTGCTGATGGCACGGAACGTGAAACGCATTTGCGAACCTTCGGAATCGATAACGATCTCTTCGTATTTGGTATCGACGGAAACGACCTTGCCGATGACGCCACCGATGGTCTGCACCAATTCACCAGGCTGCAACGACGAGCGGAAATCCTGAACCTTTTGCTGCTGCTGCTTGGACTTGTGGGACTGCCACCACATCAAGGCAACCATGGCCACAACGAGGACGATAAGGAAAACTGAATTGCCACCACTCACAGGGAACTCCAATCGGACGAAACGTTAATTACGGACTTGCTGAAGATGCCAAACTCTCTGATATCTACATACCTACCGTACCGGATTTTAGAATAACTTGCTGACATCATCTTTTGGCGTCAGGCCCAGATGCTGCCATGCTTTCTGCGTCGCTACCCTACCTTTCGGGGTACGGACCAGGAATCCCTCACGCACCAGATACGGTTCGCAGACGGTTTCCACCGTTTCGGACTCCTCCCCAACCATCGCGGAAAGGTTGTTGAGGCCGACAGGACCTCCATCAAAGTTCTTGACGATGGCGTTCAAAACGGCCAAATCAAGCCTGTCGAGACCTTCAGAATCGATCTGGAACAGTTCGAGCGCAGCCTCAACATCGTCAGGGCCGATCTCGTCGAGATCGTGAACAATCGCCCAGTCGCGCACACGTCGCAACAAGCGGTTGGCGATACGCGGCGTACCACGGCTGCGTAACGAAAGTTGTCTGGCGCTGCCTGCAGCCAGATTGATCCCCAATACCTCGGCACTGCGTTCAATAAGTCGTTCAAGCTCGCCTTTGGGATAGAAGTCGAGATGGGCAGTGAACCCGAAACGCGCACGGAGCGGCGAAGGCAACATGCCTTCACGGGTGGTGGCACCGATGACGGTGAACCGCGGCAACGTCAAAGGAATGGAGGAAGCGCCGGGACCTTTGCCGACCATCACGTCGACGCGGAAATCCTCCATGGCAATATAGAGCAGCTCTTCAGCAGGACGCGGAAGACGATGAATCTCATCGATGAAGAGCACCTCGCCTTCGTCGAGAGAGCTCAGAATCGAAGCCAGATCGCCGGCATGCTGGATGGCGGGTCCGGAAGTCACACGAATCGGCACCTGTAACTCGTTGGCCACGATCATCGCCAACGTGGTCTTGCCGAGTCCCGGAGGACCTGCGAGCAGGATATGGTCGGGCGGTACGTCGCGCTTTCTTGCGGCATCCAGAAACAGTTGCAATTGGGCCTTGAGCAGCGGCTGGCCGATGAAACCTTCCAGTGCCCGTGGGCGAAGCTCCTCATCGCTGACCGGTTCGTTGCCGATGGGCTCGGAGGAAATCATACGCAGCGATTGCTCGTCGGCTCCCCTGTTTGATTGTGATCCGTTGGTCTCTGCCATGATGATTTAGCGCCCCCGATCCAAGGATGTCAATGCCAGTTTCAGCACTTTGGGAATGTCCGCATTATCCAGCGGCGTCTTGATGTCGTTGTCTTTGCAGACTTTCGTGACGGCATGCGCCGCGTCGCTCTCACGCCATCCCAACGAGACCAGACCCTCGATGACCTCTGTGGTGCCGGTGTCGTATTCAGGCTCAGCCGAAGCTCGCCCGCTTTCGATCTCGTCAAGATTGATGGAGCCACGAAGCTCGAGAATGATTTTCTGCGCGCCTTTTTTGCCGAGTCCCGGAGCTTTCGCCAAAGCGGCCGCATCTCCGTCCATGACGGTTTTCGCGAGCTTGTCCGGCGGAAGTGTAGAGAGCAACGACAACGCGACCCGTGGCCCTATGCCGCTGACCTTTTGCAACTGCAAGAACATACGTTTCGAAGATTGTGATAGAAATCCATACAATGCGATGGCATCCTGCGAGACGTTCAGCGAAGTGAAGACTTTCGCTTCCTGGCCGGAGTGCAAGGCGGAAAGCTCGGCGGCCGGCATTCGCACTTCGAAACCGATGCCGTTGACATCAATCAAAGCGGAGTCGTTACCGACATTTTCCACCCTGCCGTTGAGCATGCCTATCATTCGTCACTCCCGCCGCCGTGCTGTGCCAATCCAGCCAAACCAAGTGTGTTTAATAGTTCGAAATCGAAGTGAATGGAGTCTTCAACCGAGCAGAATCGACTTGACATCTCTACCATTCGAACATCTGTTCGATAGCTTACATGCCCCTATCGACGCTATGGCGTTTCTTGGCATGCTGCTGGGCCTGCGCCCATTGACGCTGGGCCAAGGTGAGATGCTGCTCGCGTTCCCCGCCTTGAAGCGCTCCAGAAGGGCGCAACGCGTGGCATATCGCCTGCGCCAAGGCGTCGGCCGCATCGGCCGGCTCAGGAATCTTGTTGAGGTTCAGGATGCGCGCGACCATGCGTTCCACCTGGATCTTTTCGGCTCGCCCGTTTCCGGTCACGGCCATCTTGGCTTCCGTCGGCGTGTGCAGGGCCACGGGAATACCGCGTTGCGCTGCGGCAAGCATCGCCAGCCCGGCGGCCTGCGCGGTGCCCAAAACGGTATTGCGGTTTTCCTGCGCAAAGACTCGTTCGATAGAGACGGTATCGGGCGAAAAACGGTCGATTTTGGCCGCAAGCCCGTTGTAGATAGCCAGTAGTCTCAAGTCTTGAGAAATATGCGGATCGCTGCGCACCACGTCGACATGAACAAAAGAAAGCCGACGCGATGCGTCGGCTTCGATCACACCGACCCCGCAGCGTGTGAGCCCGGGGTCGACGCCAAGGATAATCACAGCGGATTACTCCTCTTCATCCAGCTGTTCCATGACCTCATCGGAGGCTGTCCAGTTGCTGTAGATGTTCTGCACATCGTCGAGGTCATCGAGGTTGTCGATGAGCTTGGAGACCTTCTGCGCGTCCTCAAGGCCCAAATCCACCTCGGTCTTGGGAAGCATCACCAGATCTGCGGAATTGTAGTCGATGTTGGCCTTCTGCAGAGCCTCGCGAACCGTGATCAGGTCTTCCGGACCAGTAATGACGGTATATACTTCGCCCTCATCTTTGACGTCCTCGGCACCGGCTTCGGCGGCGATTTCAAAGAGCTTGTCGTAATCGAGCCCGTCGGAAGGAACCACGATCTGGCCCTTGCGCTCGAAGTTGAAGCTCACGGAACCGGAGGTGGCCAGCGAGCCGTTGCCCTTGGTCAGCGTGGAACGCACTTCGGCGGCCGCACGGTTGCGGTTGTCGGTAAGGCACTCGATGATCAAGCCCACGCCTGCAGGCGCGTAGCCTTCGTAAGTGATGCTCTCGTAATTGGCGGCACCGGCCTCGGCACCGGATCCGCGCTTGATGGCGCGCTTGATGTTGTCGGACGGCATCGAGGACTTCTTGGCCTTGACGATGGCATCATAAAGGGTCGGGTTGCCGTCGGGGTCGCCGCCACCCAGACGTGCTGCGATTTCGATGTTCTTGATGAGTTTGGCGAACAGCTTGCCGCGCTTCGAATCGATGGCGGCCTTCTTGTTTTTAGTGGTCGCCCACTTGGAATGCCCTGACATATTGCTCCTAGCAGGTATACGAATACGTTAAACATAACAATTTTAAAGCGGTTTCACGACAATACTCGGGCGTAGACCTCCAGAACCCGATCGGCCACTTCGGGCCAATCGTAGTGTTTGGAGCGTTCAAATCCCGCCTGCCGTAAGCGTTGGCGACGTTCCGGGTTGTCCAAAAGCGCAATTACCTGCCGGGCGCAATCGTGCCCGTCGCCGTTGATGAACAGTGCCGCATCGTCACCGTCCTGGGCGACTGCCGCGAAAGCGTCAAGATCGCTGGAGACAACAGCGCACGAGGCGGCCATGGCCTCGACCAGGACGATGCCGAAACTCTCGCCGCCAGTCTGTGGGGCCACGTAGACGTCGAGCGATTTGTAGAACCGTGCCTTGTCCTTGTCGCTGATGCGGCCGAGGAATTCGAAACGTTTGGCCAACGCTCCGCTGGGGTCGACCTTGGAAAGGATCTTCATAGCATCCTGCTCCCCTGTGCCAGCGCAAAGAAAACGAGCGGAGGGATAGCGCTTGATGATATCGTTTGCAGCACTGGCGAAGACGGAAAAACCCTTGCGAGCCTCGCCCATTCGGCCAAGGAAGCCGATAGTCGGCCGTTCCGCAGTTCCCTGCCATGTCGCCTTCGGTTGGGCGCGCGCAAAGAACCGGCGATTGATGCCGTTGGGAATGACGTCGTATTCGATATTGCGCGGACCGTAATGGTTGACCACCTGTTTGGCGGCGTCCGAAACGCAGATACCGGCGGAAAGCGGGGAAAGATATTGCCGCAGATAGCCTTGGAAGAAACGCAACGCGAGCGGGTAAGGGTCGAAAGCCGCATGGAACGTACCGACGAACGGCGGATGATGGATCATCGTCAGCGGCTTGTGGCTGAGCGACGGCGTTTCCGGTTCGTGCAGATGGACGATGTCGAAATGCCCCTGTTTGACCCAACGCCGGGTACGCGGCCCTACGAAACCGAAATAGCTCAGTCGGGCCACGGAACCGTTGTAAGGAATGGAAAACGAGGAATCGTTGGTAGTCACCCAAAGCGGCATGTCCCTGGTGCGTCGGCCTGGAGCCAGCACCTCCACACGATGGCCGCGTTTCAAAAGCTCCTCCGCAAAGTCACGGATGTGGAACTGCACGCCTCCCGGCGTCTCGAACGAATACGGCGAGATGATGCCGACATTGAGTTTTCTGCCGTGAAGCGGGTCTGGGCGCTCGATGGTTCCATCGTTTTCTACATAGGACATGATTTCTTATTCTGCCATAGATTCAGTATTTCGGCGTTTTTTCTTGCTTTATCATCATAGAGACAATAATCACGTTGTGGTTTTATCGGTTTTTGCGTGTTTATCGGCTTTGTTGATTTGCCTGAGCTCTGCCATCACTTCGTCGGGAACATCCTTAAGACGTGAGATATCCAAGTCCTCAATAAAGATTGGCTGCAGCATGTGCCAATCCTCGGGATGCGCGGAAATATCACGGCTCCATACGTCGACCCATGCCTGGCTGATGGCATGGATTGCCTCCTCACGTGGCAGGCTGCGGAATCGGTCAATATCGACCGGAGCGCTGATATCGACGACGTATCCATAACGGATGCCAGCCTTCTTTCGGGCCTCGCCGTGAAGTCTCTCTCGGAACATGTTGACGACGAACAGCGGTTTGTCGGTATCCAACGCCAGCGTGGCCGGTCCTCGCGCCACGCGGATGGTGGAGCCGAACGCGTGCACGAATTCGCCGTGACGGCTCAAGTCCCTATCGGCGAGCAACGGCACCAAGACGTGTGGCTTGGCCAGTGCGTCCTCAAGCTTTTCGATGAGATGCGGCTGGCCGGTAAGCAACACGGTGATGTCCATGCGCTTGCGGATTTCGATGAACGTATCGAGCAGCTTCTGGTTTTTAAGCCGCTCTGCGGTTACGGTAACGGGAGCGAGCACGTTGGCTGCAAGGAATCCTTCGTAATCCCAGTTTCCTTGATGGCTGATGGCCATTGGCGCACTGCCAGGATTGTCATGCACCAACTCCTTGCAGATGGGCAGTCCCGGGCCAATCGGTCTGGTACGGGCCAGCAACCGTTCATCACTGTGACCGCCGACGGTCATAGCTTCGGCGAAATAGGTGAAATACGAGCGCATGCCCTTATGGCTTGTTTTGCGCAGATCTTTGCGTGATACAATTCCGTCCCGTGATTCAAGGACATGACGCAGGTTGCGTTCCAGCTGTTTGACTCCACCGACATGAAGCAGCCAACATACGTCCGCGGCAAAGAGAAAGAGTCCACGAAGCAACGGTTCGGGGATAATCCTTGGGTGTTTGGCCAGAAATACGAGGAAATTATCGAACATGTTGGTAGTTGGTCTTTCAAATGTTGAATCGTAGGGTTGGCAGTGTTGTCGTTGCACCAGATAGTATTACTTTAAATTTGTCCCGCACTAAAAGCAAAAATTGAATGCGATATGCCAAAGCCTGTCCCGCATTGTCAAACAGAAACGCGAAACAGGCTTTTTAGCAGTCAGATTGCGCCGTCGGCTTTCATCTGCCGACGAACTTCGAAGATACGCTGGAAAACGGTGATCGTGCCGAGCACCGCCAGAATGACAATGAAGGCCATAAGCCAACGTGGATCGCCGAAGATGCCGGTGAGAAGCATACCGACGAGTTCGATGACCAAGCGATCACTTCTGGTGGCGATACCGTTCTTTGCCTCGTAACCGACCGATTCGGCGCGGGCACGGGCGTAGGAAGTGACGAACGAGGTCATCATGGCATACATTGAGGCGCCGATGCCGATCCAACCAACCACGTCGTCCATGTCGATGGAACCGGAGGCGATCGACATCCCGCCATGAAGCAGGAAATAGAGCACGACCGCGAAGAGCACGGCCCAATCGGCGATGCGGTCAAGCGTCGAATCGAGGAAGGCACCGAATTTGGTGCCGCCCGTGGTCAATGCCGCCACCGAACCGTCCAACGAATCGAACGCCGCGAGAATGGCCATGAGTATGGAACCCGGGATGAGCCAGCCGGTGATTCCTGTGGCAATGGCCACGAGAATCGTACCGACGGCTCCAATAATGGTCACTGCGTTCGCCGTGAGCCCCATCGCCACCAACAGCTTGGCTATCGGGGCGATGAGGCGTTTGAACGGTGGTCGTAGTTTCTCAAGCATGCTTAGAGTTTCCTCGACTACTTTCTCTTACTTGGTTGCTGCGGCGAAATCGTCGGCGTTGTTGACCTGGGCGCGGGACTTGATGACTTTCAGGATATCGGCCTTGGCCGTGTCAACCGGCACGCCGTTAAGCTGGCTGCCGTCGCGGAAGCGGAAGCTCACCGCGTTCTTGTTGACATCGTCCTCACCGGCAATCAGGGTGAAGGGCACCTTGGACTTGGAGGCGTTGCGAATCTTCTTGCCGAAGCGATCGTCGGAGGTATCCATCTCGCAACGCACCGTCTCCTGAGTAAGGGAGTCGATAAACTTCTGCAGATGAGGTGCGAACTCGTCTGCTACAGGGATGCCTGTGACCTGAACCGGAGCCAGCCAGACCGGGAAGGCACCGGCATAGTGCTCGAGCAGGATGGCGAAGAAACGCTCGATGGAGCCGAACAGGGCGCGGTGAATCATCACCGGGCGCTGGTGGGTGCCGTCCTTCGCGATGTACTCGAGCTTGAAGCGTTCGGGCAGGTTGAAGTCGAGCTGGATGGTCGAGATCTGCCAGGTGCGGCCGATGGCGTCGCGCGCCTGCACGGAGATCTTCGGGCCGTAGAACGCGGCTCCGCCCGGATCGGCCACGAGGTCGAGGCCGGATTCCTCACCGACTTCACGCAGCGTCTCTGTGGCTTCCGTCCAGATTTCGTCGGATCCAACGAACTTGTCTTCATCCTTGGTGGAAAGCTCAAGGTAGAAGTCGCTCAAACCGAAGTCACGCAACACTTTCAGCACGAAGTTCAGGATGGACTTGAGCTCGTCCTTCATCTGGTCGCGGGTGCAGTAGATATGGGAATCATCCTGCGTCAAGCCGCGCACACGGGTCAGGCCGTGGACTTCGCCGCTCTTTTCGTAACGGTAGACGGTGCCGAACTCGAAGAGGCGCAGCGGCAGCTCCTTGTAGGAACGCTGACGGGACTTGAAAATGAGGTTGTGCATCGGGCAGTTCATCGGCTTGAGGTAATAGTCGAAGCCCTTCTTGGTGATGTTGCCGTCTTCGTCGACCTCTTCGTCCAGATGCATCGGCGGGAACATGCCGTCCTTGTACCACTGCAGATGGCCGCTGGTCTCGTAGAGGCCGCCCTTGGTGATGTGCGGGGTCTGCACAAAGCTGTAGCCAGCTTTGCGGTGCATCTCGCGGGAGTAGTCCTCCATGGCGTTGATGATCGCGCCGCCCTTCGGATGGAAGACGGGCAGGCCGGGTCCGATCTCCTCCGGGAAGGAGAAGAGGTCCATTTCGGCGCCGAGCTTACGGTGGTCGCGCTTGGCGGCCTCCTCCATGCGAGCCTGATACGCCTTAAGATCTTCCTTGGAAGCCCAGGCCGTGCCGTAGATGCGCTGCATCGACGGGTTGTGCTCGTCGCCGAGCCAGTAGGCGGCGGCGGTACGTTCCAGCTTGAACGCTTTGATATAACGGGTATTGGGCAGGTGCGGGCCCTGGCAGAGGTCCTTCCAGACGATGTTGCCGTCGCGGTCAAGGTTGTCATACATCGTGATCTCGCCCTGATTCGGCACTTCCGTACCGACGGTCTCGTCGATGCCTTCCTTCTTCTTGCCGATGAGCTCAAGCTTGTAGGGCTGGTCGGCCTCTTCTTTTCTGGCTTCGTCCTCGCTCACCACACGGCGGCGGAAGGACTGGGAGGACTTGATGATGCGCTTCATGCACTTGTCGATTTCCTTCAGATCATCAGGGGTGAAAGGCTTGTCGACGTCGAAATCATAATAGAAGCCGTTTTCGATGGCCGGGCCGATGCCGAGCTTGGCATCCGGACGAATCTCCTGAACCGCCTGCGCCATGACGTGGGTGGCGGAGTGGCGCATGATGGCCAGGCCGTCCTCGCTGTCCAAAGCGATGGGTTCGACGGTGTCGCCGTCGTGAAGCGGGGTGTAAAGGTCGCGTGGCTTGCCGTTCAGACGGACGGCGATGATGTTCTTGTCTTCGGCGAAAAGATCGGTGCCGGTCTGCGTGGCTTCCACCTCCTTTGCGCTTCCGTTGAGTTTGATGGAGATGGTTTGTTCAGCCATGGTATGGTGTCCTTTGCTTTCAGGGCCCGCGTTACTAGGGGCAGGCCTGGACGGTAATTCAACAGTGCCAACATTATGGGCCGATAGCGACATGAACCGTCAGCAGCATGAATAGGTGCGAATTTTATCTGGTTTTGACTCGCGGTCGATGCTTGGAACGATTGCGCCACCAGCCGCGCGGGAAGAGACCCAGAGGAGGTCTGCCGCGATTATCCAGTCGCCAAGGCATCACGGAAATCGGGGCGGGTGGGGTGCCATCCGAGTGGAGGACGGGAAGCACCACTGAACGATGAGCCAGCAGAAGCCAGGTCAGCAGTAGAATTCCGACAATCGCTCCGATCAGGATACCGAGTTGAACGGCATCAACTTGGCTAGCAGAGTCGGAAGCGGATAGATCGCGCTGGGCTGTTATCACCAGCCGTTCCGTATTGATGCCATACGGCGTGCAGGTCATGAGGGTCACGAGATCCTTGCCTGGCACCACACGGTAGAGATACACGTCGTTCGGCTTCACCACATGGATGGCAGTGACCCGATAATTGAGTTTCTTGCCCTGCACCTCAATCTTGATGAGATCGCCGTGGCCCAACTCCCCCAGACGTGTGAAAAAAAGTTTGTCAGGCATGCCGCGGTGTGCGGTGATGACGGCATTGGTCAACTTCCCTCCGACAGGCAGGCTGGAACCATAGAGATGGCCGGCACCTTTGGACAGTGTATCTTGCGTAGTGCCATAGTAGATAGGTCGTTTTACTGAAATCTTGGGAATACGTACGACGGCCATAACGTCAGTGTCAGAGGATAAAAGAGCCTGATATTCGTCATCCAACGCCGATCCGCGATCTTCGGAAGGATGGTTTTTCTTGTACTGCTTATCGAACTCGACCTCGCCGAAGCTGCGTTGCCCTGAAGCGGCAAGGCGCTTGTTGTACCAACGCGCGGCGGCAAGCTTGTCTTTGGCTTCGGGAGTACCGGCGCGCGCCTGTTCCATGGCCTCTTGTGCAACTTCTGCCTGAAAATGCGCGTTATACCACCAGCTGACCGGCGCCCAGAGCGCCAACAATGCCACCAGAATGATCAAGAGGATACGGGCAAGCGACAACCCGGCGCCGGAAAGATACCAACGCCGATCTCTGTTTGGTCGGATGAAGTCGTCGAATGCCTGTGGCTGCACGGCGCTCACCTTGCTTTCAATCCCGTCTCATTTACCTGCATATCAGAAAGAAAACACATCACATCAGGATGTGCACGCAGATACAACAGTGACACGCCTTGACACTTGTCTGCAATGCAGAAGTCAAGGCGTGTCACTGTTCTTGCATGCTATTTAGCTAGTTGATTCAGTGGTTGGACTGCATGTGGTCACGGTAACGACGCGTGACATACACCACGACCAATGCAACTGCAACCAGCAGCAGCAACAGGAGCCCAATGCCTACACCACCGGTAAGCGGAATAGCACCTATCGACTCCACGAACGGCAGATAAAGGATAGCTTCGTGGGAAGTAGCTCCATCGGGATTCTTATAAATTCCCGACGTCGCAAACCAATTGTCCGGGCCAGTAAGGCTAAATACTTCTTCTACGCCACCAGTGCCTGCGGCAATCCTAGCCGTAATCTTCAGATTACCCGTTTTGTAAGTATTGTATCCATTCGGCAGATTGGTCTGTTCAAAGGTGAAGTCTCCATTCGACAAACCTTCTACCCTCAAACATCCAACTGGTTGATCTTGAGCACCACTCCCCCTGTTGACACCGCAAGTGAATGCACGAGCAGATTGTTCTGTCCGTCACGGTCATCGCCGGCTGCATTACTTTTATCTTCGTCTCTGGTGTCGGCGATATAATGACCGTTGCCCAGATTTTGGAACCACAGTTGGTCCCATCTGAATCGCTCACCGTATAGTGATTACCAGTCAGCCAGACGGTACTGGTCTTATATCGGTAATTTTGAACGGTAATAGTATTCGTCTTGAACTGGACAAAACCGCCCTTGACCTTGCCAAGCGACCCTGTGGTAGTGTCACCCATTGTAGAAGGCTGGTTGGTCTCACTGTTGGAATAGTACAGCCAGGATTTATTAATTTGGTTTGTGGTGATGTTGCACTTGAACCACAAGGACACAGTCATTGCATCACCGATGTTATACGATGGCTTGACTACCGGATGAAAAGGATCAGTTTCGTCGGTATAGAGCATCTTCAAGAAACGTGCATGCACCATACTGTCAGATTCCTTCTTTACTTGCACATCTGTGCCGGTTTCGCTCACAGAAGTCAATTTCGTACTACCCACCTTAGCCTTGGGCTCATGCCCGGTGTCACTTACATATTCCAAACCGGAACTCGGTTCATCAGTGATATCGAACGAGTACTTACTAAACCCAGTAGTCATCGGGACTTGAGATGTTAATTCGAATTTTATGTAGTCCCCGACTGAAAGTGCCGAATTCACCTCTTTGGGCGTACCATCCTTGTCCGTCAATTCTGAAACGGCCTTACTAAGTGAGGGGGTCGTCGTCGCCTTGATGTTGGCAGATCCTAAGAGCTGACCATTATAATAGGCATACTCTTCTATGACATCTGCATAATTTGCAGTGCCATTTATGGAGTAGGAATAAGAGTTCGAAGCTCTTGAGCCCACTATCACTGCGACGGAATTCGCTTGGGGCTTATTGCCTGCAAGTGTATCGGTATCTGCATTTTGTGCAAGCGCGTTATTGTTTGCTGTCGTATCCTGAATCATATAGATTCCAGGCGCTGCTCCCATGTTGAAGGTAATCGTACCGTTGTTACCCCCCCACAGTGGCCGCAGCGGCCACCGAATCGGCTTTGAATGATGCTACCAGCGCCGTGGCGAAATCGCGCAACTGACCTGCATACGGAGTCTTACTCGACGCTGTATCTTTATTACCTGCCGTATTCGTGTCTGTGAAGCCCAACCAATTCTTAGCGACCCACGTCATGGGATCCATAGGATTCGTTGTTGAAGCGATCTCATCCGGAACGGCGTCCTTGTTAGCAGTCTTGATTGCATCCTTTATTTCCTGGCTACGCGCTGGAGTTGTCGCAAGACCAAGGCTATAAAAAGAATTGTTGTACCTTCCGAAATCGCTTTTAGGATGCCTGCCACTAAGACGATCAAGCGTTACAAGCATATTCGTGTAAGTAGCTAGCTGCGTTGCTGTATAGGTATGACCGGTATTGTACCGCCAATATATATATTGGCTCCGCTAACGGCACTGTTCAACCCGTGTGGCTCACCAGCCTACGCACTGCCGACGCCTACGACGCCCGAAAGCAGCATCGCGGCTGCTGTGACGAGCGCGAATGCACCTGTGCATTTTCGTTTCGTCATCGAAAACATATATACCAACCTCCAGATCATCATTCATGTACATCTTTTGGTGGGCACGAGATGCGAACCGATGCATCACCTGACGACAAAAACCACAAACAAATCCACAACTCACCACAACGTATCGGCAGATTTTTGCGCGCCGCGCTACAACTTAAAAATAATTAAGCAACTACCGTCAGACAAATCAAATATGAACGTAAAAAATAATAAACAAGCCACGTCAAACAAATTAAACAAGTAACGTCAAACCATGCACGTCTGTATGAAGTTTGATGAATCATGCCGAAATAAGGCATATACATAAAATTGAACTGTATTTTATATCAATAGTTATCAAATTATAAAAGCAAAAAATATGAATACAATCAACTACAATAAAAGAGCGGACAACGGGACTCGGACCCGCGCTCTCGACCTTGGCAAGGTCGCGCTTTACCAACTAAGCTATGTCCGCAAAAGACAACAGTCAAAGAATATACAGGTACCAAGGTCATCTCGCAAGTCCTCGGCGCGTTTTCCGACATGCCGCAAATCTGTCACAACGAACGAAGGAAATACCTTCCGGTCCGGCGAGAGGCCACCAGCATGCTGTTATTGCCCATCTCACGCCAGCCTTCGTCGGCATCCTGGCGGAATCCGGAACTGGCGACCAAGACCCCCAAGCCATGGTTCTGGTCGTCTCTGATATCGCGGAAGCGCATGGCCCGATAGTCGTCACCCTGACCGGTCCAACCATAATCATCGTAGAAGTCTGTGATCACCGGCGAGGTCTTTCCTCCACGACCTGCCTGGACAGCGACCATTTCCTCGGCATCACGCACAATGCAGTTGTAGCTTGAGGCCGGATAGGTCTCACGCATCTTTGCGACAGCATGCAGCATGGCATCGCTGAGTTTCATGCCCTGCCGGGCATACCCTACTATGACGGCGAAAAAGATCGCGGAATCGCTGTGGACGCTGATGGATTTGACGATGTTCCGGTCTACATCAAAATCAGGGTTATCAAGAACATTGACGTCGTCCGGCCCGACGATATTGCCATTGTGCATGAATTCAATGCTATCAAGCGCAAACGGCTGCTGATTCTCCATGACCCCGGCGATGCCCGGACTCCCCCAACGCAAATGCCACAATGCGGACTGTGCGGGCATATCGGCCAAAGCAGAGAACATCGGATCGAGATAGGCTGCGACCGTGGTGTGGTAAGTCCGATCCTCGGACAACTCAAACGTGTCGTCACCCTCCAAGCCTTTCAAGGACACGCCCCAGCCGTCCTTATGGATCTCGCTGAGCCTTCGGAAATCCGCCGTATCGGACTCACCCAGAATGTCCTTCAAACTCAATTGAGCTGCATTGACGCAATATCCAAGCAATCTGCACATGGGGGCCAACTATAACTGCATTGTTCGAAAACGGGCTTGCTCAGGGCATAATAGGTTGTTTGGCTTCCTTGGGCTTTCGATATAAGTCAGGTTCCACATAGATCTCGAAACGATAGAACGGCAGGGCCTTGCGTACGGCGGATTCGATTTTGTTGATGGTTTCGACGTCATAATCCCGGTCGAGTTTGGAGGTCTCCACTTTCAGACACAAGAGGATATCGTCTTCTGCCATATGCATGGCCTGCATGTTGATGAGACGATCCACGCCAGGCGTCCGTTCGACGGCGTTGCGTATGCGGCTGACCATTTCGGGCTCGACGGCTTCGCCGATAAGCAGTGAACCTGATTTGAAACCAAGTGCAACGGCGCCCACAATCAGAATCACGCCGACGCACATGCCGCCGATGGCGTCCCAGATCTCATCACCCGTCACCAGAGCCAAGGCAATGCCCAACCCCGCGAATACCAGGCCGACCAAAGCAAGCGTGTCCTCCATCATCACCGAGGCGAGTTCCGCACTCTTGGTCTTGCGCCAGAAAGCAAATAGGTTGAGATGGCCGACTTTCAACGTCTCCATGCGTTCGTGGGCTTCACGAATCGAAGTATGCAGGCCATAACCTTCCAAGCAGGCCGATACGGCGATAACAGCCAATGAAGCCAACAACTCGAGGGATTCCACGCCTCTTGGCATGGAACCGTTGGTGAGCTTGACCAGTTTCTCGAAGCTTTGCGACGAAGAGAACCACCCGCCTACGAAGAACAGCAGCGTGGCCACGAGGAACGAGGCCAGATACTTGGCTCGGTAAAGGCCGAAGGGATGGTCTTTGTCCGATTTCGCCGCGGCTTTGCCACCAACCATCAGCACCAGCTCGTTGGCGCAATCGGCGACGGAATGCACCGCCTCGCTCAGCATCGCCGAAGACCCGGTGAACGCCGCCGCAAGCCCCTTGGCGACCGCAACCCCAACATTCGCCAACAGCGCCGTCTTCACCGAATTGCTTGCCATATCCTGTCCCCCAATTGAAATTTAAGAAACGATATATCAGAATGGAATCTTTAAAAAATAATAACTCATGACAAGATATGATGTGGCAACAATCTGAATATGCAAAATCTGAAAAAGAAAGTGGGTGATGCTGGAATCGAACCAGCGACCCCTTCCGTGTGAGGGAAGTGCGCTAACCGCTGCGCTAATCACCCAATTTTCAATTAAAAGCAGAACCCGCCTTGGCAGCAAAACTGCCGGAACGCGTCCTATAAATTAAAACCGGAGTTTCCTCCGGCTTTCGTGGGCGATACAAGATTCGAACTTGTGACCCCTTCCGTGTCAGGGAAGTGCGCTAGCCTCTGCGCCAACCGCCCAGGTTGTTTGGATTCGGAAGTCGAAGACTTCCTCTTCCGAGGTGGGTACGAGAGTCGAACTCGTCTATACGGCTTTGCAGGCCGCTGCCTAACCGATTGGCTAACCCACCGTAAGGTCGTGTACAACTCCTCGGACCTAGAGCGGACAACGGGACTCGGACCCGCGCTCTCGACCTTGGCAAGGTCGCGCTTTACCAACTAAGCTATGTCCGCAAAGCTTTCAATGAATTCATTCGTTGTGAATTCCTTCACCGAAGCACGAGAGATAACTATATATGCTCTTGCGTAATTTTACAAGTGGCTGCGTGTCGCCGCGAAATTACAGGATTTCGGGACTTTATTTGGTCATTACCATACATTTTTGCAAAACGATGGCTTCTACTCCCGTAGATAAAACTCATTCACCGATGGCATAAGCCCTCAAATTTCAAGGTTTCCAGCAACTACATTAGGATTCATGACTACAGATGTGAAAACAACGAAGCCCATCATGGTTTGCGCCTTCGAAGGCTGGAACGATGCCAGCCAAGCGGCCACAAACGTGATCCGCCACCTTGTGGCCAGTTACGAATCACGGGAAATCAGGCATATTCGCACCGATAGCTATTACGACCTGCAGTCCGCGCGCCCCATGATTTGCCATGTCACCGGCCAGCCCCGCATCATCTGGCCGCAAACCACGTTCTATGAAATCACGGTTGCGCCCGAAATCCATATGTACGCGCAAATCGCCCCGGAACCCAATTATCGTTGGATCGATTATTGCCGCAACTCCCTGCGAATCGCCGACGAACTGGATGTCAGCGAAATCGTGACTTTGGGATCGATGTTCGCCGATTGCCCGCACACCCGCCCGCTGCCAGTCGACGAATCCGCCTTACGCCGGGGCGAATCAAGCATCCGTGGAGGTGCCGTCAAGGATTCCGAGAGTTGCGGCAAAGACAGCAATCCATATGACGGACCGGTCGGCATTCCCACCGTTCTCGACATGTTGGCCGAGCAGGAAGGCTTCGCCACCAATTCGATGTGGGTCTCCGTGCCCCAATATCTGGCCGGTGACGAATGTCCACAGGGCACATTGCAGATGTTGCAACGGCTTTCGCAGATGCTGGGTGTTCAGCTCAATGCCGGAACGTTGCCTAAGCAATCGGTGACGTGGAAGGCACAGGCCGATGTGCTCGCCAATTGCAATGACGATCTAAAGCTTTATATCCATCATTTGGAGGCCAAATACGACCTCGACCAGCAGCTTGACAAGTTGGGCAACGGAACTGTCTCCCGAGGCGACGAAATAGCCCAGGAAGCCGAGGAATTCCTTTCTCATATCGAAGACTGAAAATCAACATCAAACAAAATATCAAATCATTGCTGTGACCGGATGAATGAGTGAGGCAGCGGCCTCGGCAGCCGTAGGCGACACCTGAAGCACGCCGGCAACCAGGAGAATCGCGACAACGACGGCAAGGATGATGCGGTAGATGGCGAACGCCTTGTAAGAGAACGTCGAAACGAATTTCAGGAACGCGATGATAACGATATAACCGACAAGGAAGGCGACCACCATCGCGGCCAAGGTCGCGCCCCAGCCCGGGAAATTCGGCTCGCTTTGGTAATCTCCCACGGCCTTGACGGCCTCCAGGATGCCCGAACCGAAGACAGCAGGAATGGCCAGGATAAAGCTCACCCGCACCGCATCCTCACGTGTATAGCCCATCGCACGGCCGACCGTGATGGTGCCGCCGGAACGTGAAACGCCCGGAATCAACGCCAGCATCTGGCCGACACCGAAAAGCAGCGCGTCCTTCCAATTCATTTCCCTGACGGTCTTACGCTCGGGGAATCTTGCGTCGACGATCCACAGAAGAATGCCGAAGAGAAGCAACACAGTGACGGTAATCCACAGGTTGCGCAGGGTTGTTTCGATGGTTTTCTGGAAAAGAAGGCCTGCAATGAGGATGGGCATGGTACCGATGATGATGTACCAACCGAATGTGGCATCACGGTCGCCCTTGCCGAGCCGGGATTTCCAATCCTTGCCGTGGTGGCCAAAGAGGCAACCGAACCAGTGCGAAAGGATGTTGATGATGTCGCGGCGAAAATAGAGGATGACCGCGAGTTCGGTGCCAAGCTGGATGATGGCGGTGAACGCGGCACCCGGGTCGGAATGCAGCATCAGTTCGCCGACGATGCGGATATGCGCGCTCGAGGATACCGGAAGATATTCGGTGAGCGCCTGGACCAGCCCCAAAACAATGGCTTGGAAGAAATTCATAATCCCTCTTTGTGCGTATCCCCGCAAGAAATGTTGTCTTACTTTTCGCTTCTCAACAAACAGGCCGCGGGGGTTCGTGTCTAACGTGTTTAGCCTACCCAATATCCCGGAACTTCGCGTGTCATGGGCTTCGATTGTCGCACATCGCTCACACAATTGAAGCGGTAGGCCGATGCCCGCCGAACGGCAAAGATTGCAATATGCATCACAATTACTTGCAGGATTGCAGGATTGCTGTTGGAAGCAAACGAAGGGTAACATCATGGCAAAATATCGTAAAAGCAGGGCGTTCGCGCCAAAGGGATTCTTCGAGTGCGAAGGCAAAGGGCTCAAATGGCTGGGCGAGGCACAATCGCAGGGCGGGCCGCGCGTGGTAAATGTTTACGGCTGGGACGACGGCTGGCTTCACATCGAAAGGGTGAACTCCTGCTCCCCAACGCCCAAGGCCGCACACGACTTCGGGGCCGCGCTGGCGCATATGCACGACGCAGGGGCCGATTATTTCGGTTCGGCGCCGGCCGGTTACGACGGAACCTGCTATTTCGGGCCATTGCAGGACCCGGTGCCCATGGATACCGGCAAGTGGACCAATCCCGTCGATTATCTTGGCGAAGGACGTCTGTTGCCTATGGTCAGGCTTGGCATCAAACGCTGTGAGCTGAACGACAACGATCTTGAGATGACGCAGGAAGTCATCGACGCCTTGCCGGATCTGCTCGGCTCGGCCGCCCAAGACAAGCCCGCCCGCGTGCACGGCGACCTGTGGAGCGGCAACGTGATGTGGACCGACGATTCAGGCCAGACCGAGGCCGTGCTGATCGACCCGGCCGCGCACGGCGGTCACCGTGAGGAAGACCTCGCCATGCTCAATCTGTTCGGCATGCCGTATCTTGACGAAATCATCGATGGCTACGAATCGGCACATCCGCTCAAGAAAGGCTTCCCCGACCGAATCACCATCTGGCAGCTCTATCCGATTGCGGGCCATTGCGTGTTCTTCGGCGGCGGCTATGTGAGCGAATACCGGGCGATGTGCCGTTCGCTGCTGTCGTAAAGACATCGATACCAAGCGCTTAGCCAAAAAGCACCTCCGTCCAAAATTTTGGCGAAGGTGCTTTTAAAAACCAGTCCTAAAGTTCTACAGAGGGCGTTTCCATATTCCCTGCCTTAAGTTCCTGACTTAAGTTCCTGACTTAAGTTCCGTGCAGAGCATCGTCAGCTCTAGTGCAGGGCGTCTTTGATCTTGTCGAAGAAGCCTTTTCTGTTGGTGGTCGGCCTTGAGCTTTGACTCACTTTGCCGGCATCCGCGTCGTGGCTGCGCGCGAATTGCTCGATGAGGTCGCGTTCGCCGTCGCTGAGCTTGGTGGGAATGTGCACGCCGACGTGCGCAATCAGATCGCCGCGTTCTTCGGGCTTGCGGATCTTCGCTACGCCAATGCCCTTGATTGACACGGTCTCTTCGGGTTGGCAGCCTTGAGGGATGCTGATGGTCTGCTTGCCGTCGAAGGTATCGATATCGAGATCGTGGCCGAGTACGGCCCAGCTCATCGGAATCTGAA
Organism: Bifidobacterium sp.; assembly: GCA_024104275.1. Classification (GTDB taxonomy): domain Bacteria; phylum Actinomycetota; class Actinomycetes; order Actinomycetales; family Bifidobacteriaceae; genus Bifidobacterium. Next base: position 339,427 of record JAGGHK010000001.1, on the reverse strand, counting down.
TCCAGCAATGCAGGTCGTCGCCTTCGCGCGTGAACTGTTTGTCGGGCTTGATGCGGATATCGATATACAAATCGCCCGCGGCGCCGCCGCCTTCACCGACCTCGCCCTGGTTGGCAAGGCGCAGACGGGTGTTGTCTTCGATCCCGGCAGGAATGCTAACACCAACCTCGCGGGAAGTGCGGATGCGGCCGTGGCCCTGGCAGGTCGGGCATGGGTGCTCGATGATGGTGCCGTGGCCTTCGCAACGCTCGCACTGCACAGTCGTCATCATCTGGCCGAGCATCGTGCGACGGACCTGCTGCTTGGAACCTTGGCCGTTGCAATCTGGGCAGGTGACCGGCTTCTCACCGTTTGCCGTGCCTTGGCCGCCGCATTTCGGGCACAGGCCAAACGTATTGATCTTGACGTGCGCGGTTCCGCCGAATACCGCCGTCTTCAAATTGATGGAGGTACTCGAAAGCGCGTCTCGTCCAGGCTGGGTGCGCGGAATCGGGCCCTGCCCGCCTCCTCCGAAGGCGTTGCCGAAGAACTGGCCGAAGATATCGCCCATATCGCCGAAGCCCGCGGACGCGAAGCCGGAACCCGCATTCGGATCGTTGGGGTCGACGCCGGAATCGTACATACGCCGCTTGTCCGGGTCCGAAAGGACCTCGTAGGCGTTGTTGACTTCCTTGAACTTGTCCTCGAACTGAGGGCCGGCGATGTCGGGATGGTATTTGCGGCTCATCTTGCGGTAGGCCTTTTTGATCTCCACGTCGCTTGCGCTGCGTTCTACGCCCAACACTTCGTAATAATCTGTTTCTGCCACTGAAATTCCTCGAATGTATTACTATTACCGAATAACTTTTATGCTTCGTTCTGCCAGTTATTGTGTCATAAGCCTTGGAATACTAAGCCGCCTCGTCCCTGGCTATCAGGTCTGTCAGATACCTGGCGACGGCGCGCACGGCTGTGATCGTCGTCTCGTAATCCATGTGCGTGGGGCCGATGGAACCGACAAAGGCGACAGGGTGTGAACTTGATTCGGGTACCTCATCCTTGTCTCTGTCGCCGCGAGTTTCATCCCCGGCTTCGCTCCGCCCGTAGCCAGAGGAAACGACAGCGGCATGGATGAGCCCGGGTGTTCTTGTCTCGGAGCCGATGGCCACGCCGACACCCTCGTTTTCCTCACTCAAATCGCTCATCAGACGCATGATGACGACCTGCTCCTCCAACGCGTCGAACAATGGCGCGAGGTCGGCATAGGACTGTTTGTGCGCAAGCTGGGATGTGCCCGCCATATACATCTGGCCGGTGCCTTCGTCATGGGCCATCGATTCCACCGTCTTGGCCAGGCTCTCGCCCAACGGGCGCACCGAACTGTATTCGGGAGCCTTGATGATGGTACGGATACGCCGGGCGGCCTGCACCAGCGGCATATACATGCATTGCGCGTTGACGAGCTCGGAGAACCTGTTCAGCGCAACCGCATCCGGCAACTGCCGCAAAGTAAAAGTATGCTGGGCCACCGAGCCCGAATCGGTGATGATAACGGCAAGCATCGTAACCGCGTTCAACGGGACGATCTCGATATGGCGAAGTTTTGATTTCGAAAGCGCCGGCGAGGAGACCACCGCCACCTGGCCGGTGATATTGGCAAGGAGCCGCGCGGCACGCTGCAAGGTGTCCGGCAGGCTTACCGAACCGGAGAGAAATGTGGTGATGCCTCTGCGTTGCGCTTCGGAAAGCGGAACGACGGAAGCCAACCGGTCGACGAAATAACGATAGCCGCGTTCCGTCGGGATACGCCCGGCCGAAGTATGCGGCTGAATCAGATATCCCTCTTCTTCCAATGCCGACATATCGTTGCGAATGGTCGCCGAGCTTACCCCCAAGTTGTGCGCCCGCGTCAAAGCCGTCGACCCGACAGGCTCCTGTGAACGAATATAATCCTCGACCACGGCCCTCAGCACCAGCATGCGTCTTGACTGTGTCATCGGTCCTCCTTCCATGGTCATTTCAACACCCAATTACTAATGAGTATACCAAAGTATTAGCACTCTTGGGCCGAGAGTGCTAATTGTTCCACTCTCAGGAGATTCCCACAGTTTCAAGGGTTTTGCCGACGTGAGCGTTAACATAACAAAACATACCAAACGTGTTCAAAACCTCACTTTTCGTCGGCTCTTAAAGTTAGCATGAAAGGGCAATGTGAGGGTGCTCTGCGGCGCGGAATAAGCCGCGTTTGCGGCATCCGGAATATTGGAAGGAAAGTAAAAACCTATGACCGATTTCACATGGTCGGATTTGGACGAGCGCGCCGTCAAGATGGCGAAGGTGCTCTCCGCGGACGCGGTTGAGCGGGCTGGCAGCGGCCACCCGGGCTCCCCCATTTCCCTGGCTCCAATCGCCTATACGCTTTATCAGCATTACATCAAGCACGATCCCAACGACCCCCACTGGGACGGTCGCGATCGCTTCATCCTCTCCGGCGGACATGCCTCGTTGACGCAGTACGTCCAGCTCTACTTCTCCGGTTATGGCTTGACCCTTGATGATCTCAAGTACTTCCGCGGCGGTGCCGACACTCGTACCCCGGGCCATCCCGAGGTCGGTCTGACTCCTGGACTGGAAATGACCACAGGCCCGCTCGGCCAGGGTCTTGCTTCGGCTGTCGGTTTTGCTTACGGCCAGCGTTTCCAGCGCGGCCTGCTCGATCCGAACGCCCCCGCCGGCACCTCGCCCTTCGACCACAAGGTCTGGGTCATCTGCGGCGAAGGCGACGTCGAGGAAGGCGTCTCTTCGGAGGCTTCTTCCCTCGCCGGCAACGAACGTCTCGGCAATCTGACCGTGATCTTCGACGCCAACCACATCCAGATCGAGGGCGACACCAAGCTCACCTTCTCCGAGGACATCCTCAAGCGCTATGAGGCCTACGGCTGGTACACCGATGAAGTCAGTTTCGTCCAGCCCGACGGCTCCTACAAGGAAGACACCGCAGCCCTGGCCACGGCACTCGACAAGGCCGAAAAGGTCACCGATCGTCCGAAGTTCATCAAGGTCGACACCCTGATGGCCTGGCCCACCCCCGGCAAGACCAACAACGAATCCGCACACGGATCCAAGCTGGGCGCGGAAGCCGTCGCCGGCCTGAAGAAGGTTCTCGGCTTCGACCCCGACGTCGACTTCCCCGTCGACGAAGAGGCTCTGGCCCACGCACGCAAGGTCGCCGATCGCGGTCTCGAGGCCCACAAGGAATGGGACGAGAAGCTCGCCGCCTGGCGCAAGGCCAACCCCGAGCAGTCCAAGCTTTATGACCGCATCAAGGCCCACAAGCTTCCCGAAGGTTTCGACGAGGCCATCGACGAGCTCGAGAAGAGCTTTGCCGCCGGCGACAAGAACGCCACCCGTAAGTCCTCCGGCCAGGTTCTGAACGCCATCGCCAAGGTCATGCCGGAACTGTGGGGCGGCTCTGCCGACCTCGCAGGCTCCAACAAGACCGACATCGACGGCGCCGAGACCTTCGGCCCTAAGGCCGACGAGACCCGCACCTGGCCCGAAGCCAACAAGTACGGCCGTCAGCTGCACTTCGGCGTTCGCGAGTTCGCCATGGGCGCCATCACCAACGGCATCCTGCTGGGCAGCTACACCCGCCCGTTCGGCGGCACGTTCTTCCAGTTCTCGGATTACGAGCGTCCGGCCGTGCGTCTTGCCGCGCTGATGAAGATCCCGAACCTCTACGTCTGGACCCACGATTCCGTGGCTCTCGGCGAAGACGGCCCGACCCACCAGCCGATCGAGCATCTCGCGGCCTTCCGCGCCATGCCCGACATGGAAGTCGTGCGTCCTGCCGACGAGTACGAGACCGCCGAGGCCTATCGTTACTTCTTCGAGAAGAAGAACACGCTGCCGACCGCAATGATCCTCACCCGTCAGGGTGTTCCGACCATCCCCGGAACCGCCGAAAAGGCGCGTGACGGCGTGCGCAAGGGCGCTTACGTCCTCGTCGATACCGACGGCGAGCCCGATGTCATCATCATGGCCACCGGTTCCGAAGTCCAGTGGGCCGTCGAAGGCGCCAAGACCCTCGCAGCCAAGGGTGTGAAGGCCCGTGTGGTCTCCATGCCGTCTATGGAATGGTTCGAGGAGCAGGACGACGAATACAAGGAAGCCGTGCTTCCGAAGTCCGTTCGTGCCCGTGTCTCCATCGAAGCCGGCGTTGCCCAGCCTTGGTACAAGTACCTGGGCAGCTACGGCAAGCCGATCTCCATCGAACGTTTCGGCCTGCAGGGCGATGGCGCGCAGAACATGATCGACCTCGGCATCACCGCCGAGCACGTGGTCGAAGCCGCGGAAGCCTCCATCGAAGAGGCTCGCGAGGCCTGACCTCAACTATATATAAGCGATGTGGTTATTCGCTGAGTTTAGAAAATCGAGAATAACCACATCGCTTGAAACAACAAAACTTTCCAATACCGATATTGGAATAAGGAGAAAAATATGACAGAAGCAACACAGCGTACGAGTGATTCCGGCGTTTCGATCTGGCTTGACGACCTTGATCGCACCCGCATCACGTCCGGCAACCTGCAGGAACTCATCAAGACCAAGAACGTCGTCGGCGTGACCACCAACCCGTCCATCTTCCAGAAGGCCCTGGCTCAGGTCGGCCCTTACGACGAACAGCTCAAGGAACTCGGCAAGATCAACGTCGAGGACGCCGTTCGCGAACTTACCACCACCGACGTGCGCAACGCCACCGATATCTTCCGCGAAGTCGCCGAAAAGACCGATTACGTCGACGGCCGCGTGTCCATCGAGGTCGATCCTCGCCTGGCCCACGACACCGAGAACACCGAGAAGCAGGCCGAACTGCTGTGGAAGATGGTCGATCGCCCGAACGCTCTGATCAAGATCCCGGCAACCCTCGAGGGCCTGCCGGCCATCACCGCCACACTCGCCAAGGGCATCTCCGTCAACGTGACGCTGATCTTCTCGCTCGAGCGCTATGAGCAGGTCATGGACGCCTACATCGCCGGCATGGAGCAGGCCGCCAAGAACGGTCACGATCTGAAGCACATGGCTTCCGTGGCCTCGTTCTTCGTCTCCCGCGTCGACACCGCCGTGGACAAGCTGCTCGAAGCCAACGGCTCCGACGAAGCAAAGGCTCTGGAAGGCAAGGCCGCTGTGGCCAACGCCCGCCTCGCCTACAAGCTTTGGCAGGAGAAGTTCGCTTCCGATCCTCGCTGGCCCGCGCTTGAGGCCAAGGGTGCCAAGAAGCAGCGTCCGCTGTGGGCCTCCACCGGCACCAAGAACGCCGCCTATTCTGACTGCAAGTACGTCGACGAGCTCGTCGCTCCCGACGTGGTCAACACCATGCCGGAAAAGACGCTCAACGCCCTCGCCGATCACGGTGACGGCAAGCCGAGCATCGAAGGCACCTATGAGGAGAGCCAGGCCGTGATGGACAAGCTCGCAGCCCTCGGCATCAACATCAAGGATGTCACCGACCAGCTCGAAGCCGACGGCGTTGCCAAGTTCATCGCCTCCTGGGATTCAGTCCTTTCCGACACCCAGGCCGGCATTGACCGCGTCAATGGCTAATTCCCTTTAAAGGGGTTACGTGAGCCCCTCGGATATGTGTTGTTCAGACACCCTCCAGGCCGGTAGGCCAAGCTTTACGTCTGAACAACACATATCCGAGGGGCTCACTCATGCCAAAGGAGACTCTTTCTACCAGCGAATATAAAAACAATAATGGCTAGTTTAAAAGTTTCTTGGACCACTCAGTGATGAGAGGTTTTATGACTTCGGGGTTGTCGATATGGATGTTGTGGCCTGCCGGATCGATTACCTTATAGACGGCATTGGGATAGTGCGGGAGAAGAGCCTTTTGATCTTCGTAGCCGACGACCTGATCTTCTTTGCCGGTGACGATGAGCGTCGGGCCGTTGTAGGCTCCCAAGCGTTGTTCGGGGTCGCCGTCAAGCCAGTAGCGCTGGCCTAGTTTGGCGTTGGCGTTTCGGTCGCAGAGCTTGGTTCCGGGGAGGATATAACGCTGGTAACGTCGCCAGGCGTCGAACGACTGATTGACACCCATCGTGACGAAATCGATGACCTTGTCTTGAGGAAGATTGTGGGTCAAGTCAGGATTGGCATTGCTGATAACATGTTCTGCCAAATGACGATGTGACATTACCGGATCAACAACCGGCGCTATCAAAGCGACGCCTGCGATTCGCCTTGGTTCACGGGAAAGCGTATCCCGAACCAATGCACCGCCCATAGAATTGCCCAGCATCGCAAAACGTTTGTTGCCAACCAACTCATTAACAGCATTCGTAAACCATTCTGCAAGCTCCGGCAATCCCCCGACACTCGGCAAAGCCGGCGTCTGACCATAACCCGGCAGATCCATATAAATCCGTTGCGTGCCCTCAGGAAAAGCGTCATCGAGCATCATCAGCGAACGATGGTCCACGCCCATGCCGTGGGCAAGAATGATGGGCAGCCCCTCCCCTTTGACAACCGTATACGCTTCAGGCTGCGTGACCATTGATTACTCCCCCGATACCTAGGCTGTTGATTTATTATTCCATCCGAATTCTTATGAATGAAACAATCAACGTATCAGGTATATCAGGTAATCGGTATTTATGGTTATTCCCAAGCGGCCACTTTGGCGACGCCGACCACGATGTCCATGTCACCTTCGGAAGGGACATTGGTGGTGGTGACTTCTTTGAAACCGGCGGGACGGTACAGGTTTTCAAAGACCTCGCGTCTGGCGTCGATGAGCGCGTAGCGTCCGCCGACCACATTCTGAGAACGGCCAATCAGGGAACGAGCCTCTTTGAGAATGACTTTGCCAGGCAATTCGTTATTGTTGTATTTGTCGGATCGGCCGAGCTCACCAATGCAATAACCACCGGCATGATTGTCACGCAGATGCGTGTACGGACCCTTGAACTGCTTCTGCTTCTTGCCCGATATCTTACCAAAATCGATACTGGTCAAACACAACTCGAAGAACCCCGCGACCTCGATGGTCCCGTCAGGCTCCGTACACGTCAGCAGATAGGTGCGACCCTCATCTGGCTCCTCAATCGCCTGTACCTTTTGGGAGATAAAAGCCTGCACTGATGGAGATTTCTTACATTCGAACCGTTGCAAGGCCTCATACGCAAGCTGATATTTTCTGCCTGGTTTGACCGGACCGTCAGCACCGATCAAGTCCGAAAACGGAAGCAACGCATATTGGATCATCGTTCCATCCCGCTTCCGGATTCACTATCCGGTTTCCAACCCATCTTGCGCATCTTTTGCTCCCAGTCATCGAAACTGGTCACCAAATGCGAATGGAAATCCTTACCGATGGGGAACTTTTCGTCGGACTGGTCCATGGCGATGAAGGCATCGATGTTGCTGTCATCAATGACCAGATACCCTCCCTCGGATAAGTAACTCATACCGTCATCTTCTTTCCCGCTCCTGCAAAATATGTATTTCAACCGGTACTGTCCAATATAGCATCGACTGCGGTAGTGTCCGGAGTTTTGCGCAAAAATGGGTTTTGGGATTGGGGGGGGCATAGCGCCTTTTTCCTGTGTAGGATTTTCAATCGCCAAGAAAGAATCATCCTATTGGAAGACAGGTGGGTGCCATGCCCGATACACAGATGCTACAGTTCGACCAGGCCAATTTCGAGACCGAGCTCGACCGGCTCGTCGCCAGGCGCGTCGAGGAGTTGCCGGACGCGATGCCGGACGCGGAGGCCGACCGGCTGACCGCGTCGAGACGCTACGAGCGCACGGACGCGCGGCGCGCGTACCGGGCGGGTCACCACGAGCGGGGGCTGACGGTGAAGGCCGGCAATATGACGGTCAAAGTCCCGAAATTGAAGGGCGCGTTCTTCGACACGCTGGCCATCGACCGGTACCGGAGGCGCGAGGAGAGCGTCGACGAGGCCCTGATCGAGATGTACCCGAAGGGCGTCTCGACGCGCGGGGTCGACGACATCAGCCAGGCCCTCCGGGTCTGCCACGTGGCGCCCGAGACGCTCTCCGACCAGCTCAAGCCGGTCTACAGGCGCATCGACGAGTGGCGCGTACGCCCGTTGGGGCGCGCATGCCCCTACCTGTTCCTGGACGGGATATGGCACAAGCACAGCCGGGGCGGCGCCATCGAGAACGTATCGGTTCCGGTGGCGATCGGCATAGACGACACCGGCCACCGCGAGGTCATCGGCATCGCGGAGGGCATGAAGGAGGACACCGCCAGCCGGGAGTCGTTCATCCGAAGCCTCAAGGAACGCGGCCTGAAAGGCGTGAGGCCGGCGGTCGGCGACCGCAACCCCGGCCTCGTGCGCGCGCTCGGCGAACTCCTGCCGGAGGCGCGCCACCAGCGGTGCATGGTGCACTTCGAACGCAACGTGCTCTCCAGGACGCCCAAGCGCAAATCGAAGCCGGTGGCGGCCAAGCTCAAGGCCGTCTTCGGCATGGAAAACCGCGAGAAAGCATTGGAGAAGGCGGAATCCGCCGCCAAGGAGCTGGAATCCATGAAGCTCGGGGAGGCGGCCCCATGCCTGCGCGAGGGCATCGGCGAGGCGACCGCCTACATGCTTCCCGACTATCCGCCCGAGCACTGGCGGCCGGTCCGCACGAACAACATGATCGAACGCCTCAACCGCGGGATACGCCGCAGGACCCGCAAGGTCGGCGCGTTCCCCGACGGCACCAGCGCCCCGATGCCCGTCAGCGCGCGCGTCAAGGACGTCACCTCAAACCGGAACAGCCGCCGGCACCTCGACATGCCCCTACTCGAACCCACACCGGACACAACGATCGAAAACCCGCACCAGGACAATCAAGACCGAAAACCCAAAGTGCGCAACCAACCGGACGTTATCTTCCGCTTCCAGACCCTCAGCGAGGAACACTCACCAGTAAATTTTATGAAGCTCCACCATTTTAGACCAAATACGAATCGATTTTCAGCTTCAGCAGTTTGCTTTCCATATAATGCTTTTCATGGATTCACAATGAATTGTTGCGAACCACTCAAAGCCTCATTACCAATGTTGCTCAATCCATTGTGCAACGCCGTCACCGTTGTTTGACGGGCAGATTTCGTTGGCAATGGCTTTGACCTCGGGCTTGGCATTGGCCACGGCCACGCCGCAACCGGCATGTTCCAGCACATCCATATCAATCAGATCGTCGCCGAAAGCGATGGTATTCGAAACCGGAATTCCAAAGTGATCGCAGGCCAGATTCATGGCGTTGCGTTTCGTGGCCTTGGGATTCATCAGCAACCAGAGCACGTCTTCGGAAATCAGCAGGGACATGTCACCCGGGACTAAAGACCTGACCTTTTCGCGTTGCCTGCCGGTCGGGAACATCATAATCTTTTGAGCCATTCCCGACGGCATATCACTGAAATCCGTCAGCTGATATTCCTGAGACGGCCAGACATCGGTCAGATCGAAATTCGTATAGCGGGTGTCATTGAGCTCGATGCCGATTCTCAGGTTCGCAATCTGCGCCAGCAACCCGTGACAAACCTCGACACAACGCTCAACAGGAACACCAAACCGCAGAATATTGCGGTTCCCAGTACTCTGGTCATCACCCAGCTCCTGCAGAGAGGAATGCTCACAATCCAAATCGACGACGCCACCGTTATGGTACGCACACGCCGAAGCCCCGATACGTTGCACCAGATCAAAGGCGGTCATTGGAGGCCTGGCAGTCGCGACCATCACCATATTGCCGGCCTGACGAACAGCCGCGAATGCCTGCTCGCTACGTTCCGAAAGCCACCGCTCGCCATATTCGTCGCCGCATAACGCGGTCAAGTCCAAATCCACCACCAGCAGCTTGCCGCCCGCAGACAGATCAATATCAGTCACATTCATTCCTTAATAATCGAACCGTTCGGACTCTTGGCATTATAGAAACCGAGAATAAAAAAATGCGTTTCATGAAAGATCCATGAAACGCATTTTAAAAAACTAAAGAACTACTTAATCAGGTTGAACTTGGTCATCAGGCCCAAGGCAATGATGATGGCGACCCAGAGGAGGGCGATGATAATCGTCCAGCGGTTTAGGTTCTTTTCTGCGACGCCGGAAGTGCCCGCGTTCTGAGTGAGGCCACCACCGAACATATCGGAGAGACCACCGCCCTTGCCCTTGTGCATGAGAATCAGCAACGTCAACAGAATGCTGAAGATAACAAGGATAATTTGCAGAACCAGCTTGACGATTGCCATTGTCGACACAGTTGAACCTCCAGTTCGAAACACTAATTATTCAGTATACCGCAAAGTACGGAAAATGTCCCATTAATCGATAATTAATCAGCGTGAAGAAGTCACGGTTTTCAACGTGAGCCTGCAAATCTTCGCAAGCTCGTCCGCGTCGAGCGAGGCACCGCCAATGAGGAATCCGTCGACGTCGGGCTGACTGATGAGCTCGACGGCGTTCTTGGAGGTGACAGAACCACCGTAGAGAATACGCACCACGTCGGAGACCTTGGAACCGAATGTCTCATGGAGATTGCTACGAATCGCCTTGGCTGCGTCCTGAGCACTTTCCGGGGTGGCCACAAGCCCGGTGCCGATGGCCCAGACAGGTTCATAGGCGATAATCAGTTTGGCTGCTTCTTCGTCGGAGAGGTCGCGCGTGACGTCGTGAACCTGACCTACAGCGAAATCAAGCTCGATGCCCTTGCGACGTTCCTCCATGCTTTCACCTACGCAGAGAATCGGCTGCATGCCCGCGGTTAATACCGCGCGAACCTGGTCGACGATGTTGGCATCGTCTTCGGGATGGTATTTACGACGTTCGGAATGGCCCACGATGACGTATTTGCAACCCAGCTGAGCCAACATGTCGGCGTTGACGTCACCGGTGAACGCGCCCTGGTTGGTCACCGAAACGGTTTGTGCGCCGTAATTGATCTTGAGCTTGTCGGCCTCGACCAAGACTTGAACGCTACGGATGGAGGTGAAGGTAGGCATCAGCGCGACTTCGACGCGCTTGTAGTCGAAATGGGCATCGCGCAGGAGCCACGCAAGTTTTTGCACGAAATACGTAGCTTCAAGATGATCGAAATTCATCTTCCAATTGCCAGCCACCAACGGAATACGTGCAGAGGACATTGCTTTCCTTCCCAACCACGGAATTACGGTTTATCTGCTACAAATTACTGCAACGACTCCCCTAATGAGAATTACAGCGATCTTTCGCAAAAAGAATGCGGACATACCAAACGGCATGTCCGCAAACATTCCTGTTAGTAGTGTAGCGCATCTCGGCTACTCAGCTTCAGAGAGCCACACCACCAACGGTTTTGAATCAATTACTCAAGCACCTTGAGTCCGGGCAGGGTCTTGCCTTCGAGGAACTCGAGGGAGGCGCCGCCGCCGGTGGAGATGTGCGAGAAGCCATCCTCCGGGAAGCCGAGGTTGCGCACCGCGGAAGCGGAGTCGCCGCCGCCGACGATGGTGAAGGCACCCTTGGCCGTGGCATCAACCATGCCTTGGGCGACAGCCCTCGTGCCGGCCTGGAACTGCTCGACCTCGAACACACCAGCAGGGCCATTCCACACGACCGTCTTGGAGTCGACGATCTTGTCGTGGAAGAGCTTCTGGGTCTTCGGGCCGATATCGAGACCCATCATGTCGGAAGGAATCTTGTCGGCATCGACGATTTGCGTGTTGACCGGGGTGTTGCCGTCCGGGAAGCCCTTGTTGACCACGACGTCGACGGGGAGAATGAGCTCCACGCCGTTCTTCTTGGCCTCGTCCATGTAGCCCTTGACGGTCTCGATCTGGTCCTTCTCGAGCAGAGAAGTACCGACCTCATAGCCCTTGGCTGCGAGGAACGTGTAAGCCATGCCGCCGCCGATAAGCAAGCGATCGGCCTTCTTCAGCAGGTTCTCGATGACGCCGAGCTTGTCGGAGACCTTCGAGCCTCCGAGCACGACGGTGAACGGACGCTCCGGGTTCTCGGTGGCGCGGGACAGCGCCTTGACTTCCTTCTCGATGAGCTTGCCGGCTGCACTCGGCAGATCGGCGGCCACATCGTAGTCGGAGCCCTGTGCGCGGTGCACGACGCCGAAGCCGTCGGAGACGAAGACATCGCCCAAAGCGGCGATCTTCTTGGCATAGGCGGCGCGCTCAGCGTCGTCCTTGCTGGTCTCTTCGGGGTTGTAGCGAACGTTCTGCAACAGCACGACGTCGCCATCCTTCATCTCGGCGACCTTGGCCTGTGCATCCGGGCCGTAAGTGTCGCTGGCCAGCGTCACGTCGACGCCGAGCAGCTCGCCCAAGCGCTTGGCAACGGGTGCCAGAGAAAGCTCGGGAACAACCTTGCCCTTCGGGCGGCCGAGATGGGCCATCAGAATGACCTTCGCGCCATCGGCACGCAGTTCCTTGATGGTCGGCAGAGCGGCGCGGATACGGCCGTCGTCGGTGATGGTGGTGCCCTTCAGCGGCACATTGAAATCAGCGCGGACAAGAACCTTCTTGCCTTTCAGATCTCCTAAATCCTTGAGTGTCCTCATTGGTATCCTTTCCTTGAAAACCGTTATCAGCCGGAAAAATCGTTTTCTCCGGCCAAGTAAAAGTACAAAGTTGTGACCTATGTCACTTGCAATGTTACCGTCCTCGCCCAACAAGAGCGGCCTTTTAAGCAAGGATTTGCCCAGAAAAACCAATCAAATTGTGAGCGTTAACATCTCTTATCTTACAGACGATGCAGCGCTATATACGAGCCTTAAAACAGCTGAACTTTGTAATTATTATCACGCGCTAAGCAAGGACCATCAGGTCCGAAACTAGATACCCTGCTATTCGGCTATTCGTCCTGTTCCTGCTCCTGCGCCTGCTTGGTCTTGGCGGCGAGCTGCAACAGACGACGGATACGGCCTGCGATGGCATCCTTCGTAATCGGAGGGTTCGAAAGGCGTCCAAGCTCTTCCAGGCTGGCATCGGTGTGCTGGAGTCTCAAGTCACCGGCAGCTTTGAGATTCTCCGGAATATCATCACCCAGGATTTCGAAAGCCTGCTTGACTTTCTGGGTGGCCTCCGCAGCGGCCTTTGCGCTGCGGCGCATGTTCGCATCGTCGAAATTGGCGAGACGATTGGCCTTGCCACGAGCTTCACCATCCGTACGCTTGCCGGTCCATTCACGCGCCGAATGCGGTGCCCCCATGAGCATCAGCATACGTTCAATGGAATCGGAATCACGAAGTGTAATACGTTCTGAACTGCGGACCTTACGAGCCTGAGCAGAAATGCCAAGCCTGCGGGCCGCACCCTGCAGCGCTGTCACTGTTTCGTGCGATGGGCAGATGATTTCGAGATAGCTGGATTTGCCGGGATCGGAAATCATGCCGCGTGCGAGGAACGCGCCACGCCAGGCGGCCTTAACCTGGGCGATATTGCCGCTGATGACCTCCGCCGGAAGTCCTTCGACCAGATGCATACGCCGATCGAGCAAGCCCGTCTGAAGGGCAAGTGCAGTCGCACCGCGTTCGACCAACAAATCGTAACGTTGGACGATACCGTTGGGGGTCTGTCTGCTGACTTTGGTCACTTTAGCTTCACGCTGAAAATAATGCGCAATGGTCTTACGAAGCCATTCGGTCGCTTCAAGCGAATCGAACTGTGCACGGATGACAGCCTTGTTGCCGACGGGACGCAGTCCTCCCCCGAACCGCATCATCGTCGCAGCTTGCGCCATCTTCGCGGCCGGCAAATCGGTTTCCACGCTTGCCAGCTCACTTTTGACCTCGTTCAGAAGAGCCAAAGCCCAACCTCCTACTTCCCGTTCTTCATGTAAGTGTAATTGGAACATTAAACGGAGTCATCTCACGCCATGCCACGGCTATCTGTGATAGCGAATGACTTGGACAAGAATCTATCGTTTTACATTTACTTGCCTATTTTTGTATTTTTAGTCACACAACCGCGTCAACCATCTGTTTGGAAATGATTGACAACCACAGCCAATACTATCGTCGCTCATGGCGGTGCAACTCCCTTGCGGACACCGTCACGCTCAAACCATGGGCGCGGAACCGTTGCGCTAGCTCATTGCTGATGGCAACGGAACGATGCTGTCCGCCGGTGCATCCAACAGCTATTGTGACATAGTGCTTATCTTCCTGAGCGTAACCCTTGATGGCCACCATGATGGCCTTCTCATAAGCATCGAGGAATTCCTTCGCGCTTTCGTTGGAAAGGACGTAATCGCTGACCGGCTTGTCGTTGCCGTTGAGTTCACGCAAGCTCGGCACCCAATACGGATTGGGCAGGAACCTCACATCGGCGACAAAATCGGCATCCAACGGAATCCCGTATTTGAAACCGAAACTGAAGATGTGCACGGAGACGGTTTTCGCCCCGCTGCCGAGCAAGGCCTCATAGAGTTTCGTCGAAAGCTGATGAATGCTCAGGCTTGAGGTATCGATGACGGTGTCGGCGCGTTCCTTGAGATTGGACAGCAACTCACGTTCTTCGCGAATGCCGTCGATGAGGCGGTTGCCATGCTGCAACGGATGAGGACGTCGAACGGACTCGTAACGTTGCACGAGCACCTTGTCGCTGGCGTCGAGAAAAAGGATATGGGTGCGCACACCCAAATCGTCCAAGTGGCTCAAGACGGCGGAAAGATCGTCGAAATAGCTGCGCGAACGCACGTCGATGACCGCTGCAAGCTTGTGAACTTTGGAACCGGAAGAGGTCATCATATCGACCAACGGAATCAACAGTTTCGGAGGAAGGTTGTCGACCACGTACCAGCCCATATCCTCGACGCAATCTGCAGCATGGGAACGGCCGGCTCCGCTCATACCGGTGATGAGCATGACTTCGAATTCCTTGGCGGGACTGGGCTTGTAACTATCTGATTTTGATAATACTTCGCCTTTCGCATCGTTGGAATTAGGTGCAGGGGCCGTCTTTTCGACCTTGTTTCCGGTGCCGTCCGGTCCTTGCGTTTCCGAAATCACAGTGCCTCCTGTAAGGCGCTTCTCATCGCCTGCTCAAAATCTGCCGTTCCTATGATATGCGCCCCTACCGTCATCAGCCTTACCTGGGCTATCGCCTGATAGAGTAACATTTCCTCACCGCCGATGGCAGTTCCTCCGTTGCTGCGCCAGACCTGCATAAGCTTGGTCGGACGTGGATCGTAGACCACATCGAGAAGGGTTTTGCCGGCCAAAGCTGCCTCTGAACCCGCCAGGAATCGAATCAGTTTTTCTGCGGTTTCATCGGCTCCATGCGCCGGTATGGTATCGATAACGATATCAGCTTCCTGCAGGTATTCAGGCGCCCGGGAAAGCGGAACCTGCTCGTATCCAAGACTTGGTTGGGAATCCGACAACTGTTTCATCGGATCGTTTCTGTGCTGGTGCCGGGCGCATACCGTTACTCGGGTTACAGCACCTACTTTCGGAACCTTGATTTCCGTACAGGCAGCCAAAGCCGAAAGTGCCGTATTGCCATTGCCGAGGATGACGGCTTTTGCGCCTGAACGGTGCGAGCTTTCGGCACCCACTTTGTTGGATACATCGGAATCGATGACTTGTGCGGGCAGTGCGGGCTTACGATTTTCGGATTCATACTTGTCGGGCTTAGACTTCTCACGCTCAGAAAGCTGCCAACAATGAGAAAAGGCTTTTGCGATTCCTTCGACATCGGTGTTGTAGAGTCTGATGTCCGGCTTCGACGTTGCTTTTGACCAATCGAACACAGCGGTATTGGCTACAAGAAGTTTCCGGGACCAGGTATCGGAGGGAGTCCCGTAAGGCTGAATTGTCCGTTTCAACGGCATGGTCAGGCTCAACCCGGCCCAAGTCGGGTCTAAGCCTTGAAGGAAACCATCGAGATCATCCTCACCGACTTTAGCACGGCTGTAATACCAATCGCCGAGTCCAAGAGCCTTATAGGCCGCGTTGTGCAGCACCGGCGAAAGCGAATGGGCTACCGGCTTGCCCAGTACCGCGCAGCGGCGATGTATCTCATTGGCCATTGGTTGATGCTCCTTCCGTCAATCTCACTGATTCTTGTCGACTTTCCTGGTCCGATTTATTGTTCCGGACTTGTTTATAAGATGTCTTCCATTTTCGGATACTCAATTTGTCCGGGATTCGGTCGCTGATGAAGATACCACTTCATCGGAACCATTGTGAAGGGCTTTGTAAACCGCTTCCGCTTTGGCTTTGCCGATTCCCTTGACGTTCTGCAAATCCTCAAGACTGGCTTTGCGAATGCCCTTTACCGAGCCGAAAACACGCAACAACTTCTTTTGATAGCTTTCTCCGATGCCCGGAATGTCGTCGAGGGCAGAGCGAAGGGCACCTTTGCGGCGTGACTTGCGGTGGTAGGTGATGGCGAAACGGTGTGATTCGTCGCGGACGCGCTGCAGAAGATACATGCCTTCGGACTGACGTTTGAGAATGAGCGGGTAGTCCTCTCCCGGAATCCAGACTTCTTCCAGCCTTTTGGCGAGACCACAGACCGCCACATCGTTGACACCGCAGTCTTTGAGGGCTTTGGCAGCGATTTCGACCTGAGGCTTGCCGCCGTCGACCACGATGAGGTTAGGTTTGTAGGCGAAGTGACGCGGATGAGTGTCTTGCTGGACGACGGCATCAGCGCTGGTCAGGCCGTTGGCTTCAGAACTCGAAGTAGTTCCCTCCGACTCCTGCTCATTTTCATGGTCATCGGTATTACTAGCAGCGACATTATTGGTTCCGAGAAGGTTCGAATTCATGTTTTTGTCGGAAGCCACGCTATTTTCGAGGCGGTCGGATTGAATATTGGAGGCTGTCTCTGCTTCTTGTATCCGTTTCTCATTGTCCATGCTTTCGCCGGTATCGCCGGCGATGTTGCCGTGACGGAACCTGCGGGTGAGCGTCTCGTACATGGCGCTCAGATCGTCAAGAGCACCTTTGCCGTCTTTGCCTCGGATGGCGAAACGACGGTATTCGGACTTCTTGGCGATGGCATCTTCGAACACCACCATGGACGCGACCTGATAGATGCCGCCGATGGTGTTGGAAATATCGTAGCCTTCGATGCGCAACGGGGATTCGCTCAATCCCAGCGCCTTGGCCACGTCGTTCATCGCCTGTGTACGTGCGCCGATGTCACTGATACGGCTCATCTTGCTGCGCTGCAACGCCTGTTTCGCGTTGCTGTTGGCACGGTCCATGAGCGTCTTCTTCTCGCCACGGCTGGGCACACGGATGGTGACGGCCGCGCCGCGCAGACCGCTCAGCCATTCCTCGAGTTCACTACGACGGGCGGGTTCAATGGGAACCAATACCTCGCGGGGAACGGGTGCGATGGGTGCCAACAAATCGCTACGGCCGGTCTGCATCTGACGTTCGCGGCGGATATGGGTTGCCTGGGCACGAGAAAGGCTGTCGGTGGCCGTGATGCTTTGGGTGGCTCCCAGCGCATCTCGGCGTTCGACGATATCGATGGCGCCATTGGCTGATGCGGAAATCTCATCAGCACTGTCGGTTACGGGCTGAATCTCCGAATCCGACTCATTGCTGTTGGTATCAATTGTATTTGAACAGGTCTCTGTGTGTGACCCATCCGGCACTTGAATATCGCCATTCTGCTCCAGCAATTCTTCACCATTGCTCGGCAGGTTCAGCGGGGTACTGGCCTGACTGTCCGTCTCCCCCATCAGATCGGAATAAACCTGTGTAATCAGGTCTGAAATAAGGTCGGCATCGTCGATATCCTCGACACGTTTGACGCTCCAGTTGCGTTCACCACGGATGGATCCGGAACGAACGAAGAAGGCGTGGACAGAGGCCTCAAGCTCGTCTGACTCCATACCGAACACGTCGGCATCCACGTCCGAATCGAAGACGACAGCATTTTGCTCGGACACGGTTTTGAGCATGGAAATCTGGTCACGCAGACGCGCGGCCTTCTCGAATTCCATGTCATCACTGGCCTGCTTCATCTCTTTGGTAAGCCCTGCAATGAACGAGGTGCCATAGCGGCCAGTAAGTACACCCACCAGCCGTTCAGTCATGCGGCGGTGGTCTTTTTCGCTGATGCGACCAACACAAGGTGCCGAGCATTTGCCGATGGAGGCCAGCAGGCACGGCCGGTCGGTCATGTGAGCACGGTTGAACACGGTCTTGGTGCAGGTTCGAACCGGGAACGCCTTAAGCAACTTATCGAGGCTATGGCGCAAATCCCACGCCTTCGCATAAGGCCCGAAATATCGGGTGTCGCAACGTTTGCGGTTTCGTGTTACCCACACCCTCGGGTACTTTTCACCTAACGAAACCGCTAGATACGGATAGGTCTTATCGTCGCGGAACACGACGTTGAATCGTGGGTCGAATTCCTTGATCCAAGTGTATTCCAGCGTGAGCGCTTCGAGCTCGGTGCCGACCACCGTCCATTCAAGGCTGCGGGCGGTCAGCACCATGTTTTGCGTACGCGGGTGCAGCTCGCTCAGCGGCTGGAAGTAGAAGGTGAGGCGGTTGCGCAGGTTCTTGGCTTTGCCGACATAGATGACCCTGCCATCGCCGTCACGCCATTTGTAGACGCCAGGATCGGTGGGAATGTCACTGGTTGCAGGGCGGAAGAGGTCGCGGGTGTCCCCCAGCTTGCGCGTCGTCTTGCGCCAGCCGGTACTTTCACCGTTGCCCCGCTTGTCTGCCGCGACCGCCATTGCCTACCTTTCAAACCAAATTGAACCAAAATCATTTCGTAAGTTCGAATATGAATTCATGCCTCATATCTGTGCTTACCAATCAAACCTTGCAACAAAGAGTCACTTGAGCATAGGACCGAGATACTTGCCCGTCCAGCTCTTTTCGCACTTGGCTACATGTTCCGGCGTGCCCTGCGTGACGATGGTGCCACCGCCGTCACCGCCTTCGGGGCCGAGGTCGATAATCCAGTCCGCGGACTTGACGACATCGAGGTTGTGCTCGATGACGATGACTGTGTTGCCCTTGTCGACCAAGCCCTGCAAAACCTGCAGCAGTTTGCGGACGTCCTCGAAGTGAAGGCCAGTGGTTGGCTCGTCGAGGATGTAGACCGTACGACCGGTGGAACGACGCTGCAGTTCGGTGGCGAGCTTCACACGCTGGGATTCGCCGCCGGAAAGCGTGGTGGCGGGCTGGCCAAGACGAATGTAGCCAAGGCCGACATCGACCAACGTATCGAGATAGCGGGAGATGCCGGTGTAGGCCTTAAAGAAGTCAGCGGCCTCGGAAATGGGCATGTCAAGCACGTCGGCCACGGACTTGCCGTTGTACTTCACCCCGAGCGTCTCACGGTTGTAGCGCTTGCCATGACATTCCTCACATTCCACGTAGACGTCGGGCAGGAAGTTCATCTCGATCTTGATGGTGCCGTCGCCGTGGCAGGCCTCGCAACGTCCGCCCTTGACATTGAATGAGAAACGTCCGGGGCCGTAGCCACGAACCTGTGCCTCAGGGGTCTTGGCGAAGAGCTGACGAATCTTGTCCCACACGCCCGTGTAGGTGGCAGGGTTGCTTCGTGGGGTGCGGCCGATCGGGTTCTGGTCGACGTGGATGACCTTGTCGCACTGCTCGATGCCTTCGACACGCGTGTGCTTGCCCGGCACGATGCGCGCGCCGTTGAGCTTATCGGCTAACGCTGGATAGAGAATCGAGTTGATAAGCGTCGACTTGCCAGAACCGGAGACGCCGGTGATGCAGGTCATCACGCCCAGAGGAATCGATACGTTGATGTTCTTGAGGTTGTTTTCACGAGCCCCGACCACTTTGAGTTGGCGGTTCCTGTCGGTTTTGCGACGTTTCTTCGGCACTTCGATCGTCCGCCTGCCGGCGATGTAGTCACCGGTGATGGAACGAGGAGCATCAACAACATGTGCTGCAGGGCCTGAATAGACGACTTCGCCGCCTTTTTCGCCGGCGCCGGGGCCGATGTCGACCAGCCAGTCGGCCTTTTCGATGGTCTCCTGATCGTGCTCGACCACAATGAGCGTATTGCCGAGGTCTCGCAGATGATGCAGGGTCTTGATCAAGCGTTCGTTATCGCGCTGGTGCAGGCCGATGGACGGCTCATCAAGCACGTACATGACGCCGACAAGACCACTGCCGATCTGCGTTGCCAGACGGATGCGCTGTGCTTCGCCGCCGGAAAGGGTTTTGGCGGCGCGCGAAAGCGTCAGATAGTTCAAGCCGACATCGTTCATGAAGCCAAGGCGTGCGCGAATTTCCTTCAACACCTCGCCGGCGATCAGCGCAGCTGAGCCTTCGAGTTTCAGCGAACGAATCCATTTGAGACTGCGTTCGACCGGCATATCACAGACATCGGCGATCGATTTGCCGTGGACGGTGACCGCCAACACCTCGGGACGCAGACGCTTGCCCTGGCAGGTCTGGCAAGGAACCTCACGCATATACGACTCGTAATACAGCTTCATCTGGTCGGAATCGGTTTCGTCGTGACGGCGCATGAGTGTGCGCACCACGCCTTCGAAACCGGTGCTGTATTCACGAAGCCTTCCCCAGCGGTTGCGGTAGGAGACCTTGACCTTGAAATCATGGCCATACATGATGGCGTGCTGGATTTTCTTCGGAAGGTCTTTCCAAGGCGTATCGAGGCTGAAGCCCATCTCCTCGCCCAGTCCCTCAAGGACGTGACGGTAATATTCGCCGGTCCCCTTGGTCATGCCCCAAGGTTCGATGGCGTTGTCGTTCAGCGATTTGCTCGGGTCCGGAATGACCAGCTCGGGGTCGATCTCCAGCTTGTAGCCGATGCCATCGCAATCCGGGCAGGCTCCATACGGGGCGTTGAAGGAGAACGTACGCGGTTCGATCTCGTCAAGTTCAAGCTGATGGCCGTTCGGGCAGGAACGCTTCTCGCTGAACGGTTCACGGCGGTTCGGGTCCTTTTCATCCAAATCGACATAATCGATGACCACAATGCCCTTGGCAAGTTTCAGCGCGGTTTCGATGGAATCGGTAAGACGCTGGCGAATGCCGTCCTTGATGACCAGACGGTCGACCACGACCTCGATGGTGTGCTTCTTCTGCTTGGTCAGCTTAATATCATCGGAAAGCTGACACATCTTGCCATCAATCAAAGCGCGCGAATAGCCGTCACCACGCAGCAGCTCGAGCAGATCCTCAAATTCGCCTTTGCGACCACGAACGACGGGAGCCAGAATCTGGAAGCGAGTCTTTTCCGGCTTCTTCATCAGAATATCGACCATCTGTTGCGGTGTCTGGGCGCTGACGACCTCACCGCAGACTGGACAATGCGGGATGCCGGTACGTGAGAACAGCAGACGCAGATAATCGTAGATTTCGGTAATCGTACCGACCGTGGAACGCGGATTGCGGTTCGTGGTCTTCTGGTCGATGGAAACAGCAGGGCTTAGGCCCTCGATGAAATCGACATCCGGCTTGTCCATCTGCCCCAGAAACTGGCGGGCGTAGGCGCTCAACGACTCGACGTAACGACGCTGCCCTTCGGCGAACAACGTATCGAACGCCAGCGAGGACTTGCCGGAACCGGAAAGACCGGTGAAAACGACCATCCTACTGCGCGGAATGGCGAGATCGACGTTTTTGAGGTTGTGCTCGCGAGCGCCCTGAATCGTGATCTTCAGATCGCTGGGAATATGCGAGATGTCAGCCACCAGCGAATTGCCGGTCTGCTTGAGCGGTGCCTTCGCGATCTCCTGGGACAGGAACGAGTCGCTGTCGATCAGCTTCTGCGCCACCACACTTGCCGACGAATCGTCGGTTTTCCCGGATTTGTGCGCCGTCGATGCTGTTGCCAATGCTTACCTCCGCTTGATGCCAAATGCTCCACTGTAGGATATCCCATCATAGTGGACGGTTCGAACAATTGTTCGATTCCCTGATGTCTTGACTGAATCCAGTAGCTATCCTGGAACATCAACCCGCAAGATATAAGGATGCTTCCGCGACTTACGTTATTGGCGGAAAACCGAAGCCGCGCCGCTATTTTTAATTACGCCCTATACCGTATTGCTTCAACAAAAGCAGACGTGTCGCTATGATGGCATGTTGGTATATTTGGCCGCAATTTCGTGATAGCAACAGGATAGGTAATAAGGTATGGCAATCGAGGCGCAAGGGCTGGAAATTCAGATCGGGGCACGGACGCTGCTCAATCCCACTGATTTTCATGTGAGCAAGGGCGACAAGATCGGCCTCGTCGGACGCAACGGCGCCGGCAAGACCACCCTAACCCGCGTCATCACCGGCGACCTGCTCCCCACGGCCGGCAAGGTGCGCATTTCCGGCAAGCTTGGATACCTGCCGCAGGACACTCACGCCGACGACCCGGAGCAGACCGCGCTCGACCGCATGATGAGCGCCCGCGACATCGCAGCCATCATCAAGCGCATGCGCAAGACCGAAAAGGAAATGACCAACGAGAACCCGAAGGTCATGGAAAAGGCGATGGACAAGTACGACAAGGCCATGCAGGCGTTCGAGAAAGCGGGTGGTTACGCGGCGCAGTCCGAGGCGATCTCCATGGCGGCGAGCCTGGGCCTCCCCAACGAGACGATGCAGCAACCCATCGGCACGCTTTCCGGCGGGCAGAAGCGACGCATCGAACTGGCACGAATCCTGTTCTCGGACGCAGACACCTTGATTCTCGATGAGCCGACCAACCATTTGGATGCAGACTCCATCGAATGGCTGCGCGGCTATTTGAAGCGGTTCGAAGGCGGGTTCCTGGTCATCTCCCACTCCACGGAACTGCTGGACGAAGTGGTGAACAAGGTCTGGCATCTGGACGCGCAGACCGCCCAGATCGACATGTATTCGTTGGGCTGGAAGGCCTACTTGAAGCAGCGCGTGGTGGACGAGGAACGCCGTCGGCGCGAGCGCGAGGTGGCGGAGAAAAAGGCAGCTCGTCTAATGAAGCAGGGCATCCGCCTGCACGCCAAAGCCACCAAGGCCGTCGCCGCGCAGAACATGATGCGTCGTGCGGAACGCCTGCTTTCGGAAACCAGCGAGGCCGAGCGGCAGGAGAAGGTCGCCGACATCCGATTCCCCGAACCGGCACCATGCGGCAAGACACCGATCATGGCCAAGGAAATATCCAAGGCGTTCGGCTCCAACATCGTCTTCACCGGCATCAACCTGGCCATCGACAAGGGCTCACGCGTGGTCATTCTGGGCTACAACGGTGCGGGCAAAACGACGACACTGCGTATTCTGGCCGGCGAAGACAAGCCTGACACCGGCGAAGTCATCTATGGGCATGGCTGCAAGATCGGCTATTTCGCGCAGGAACACGACACGTTGGAAATGGACGCTACTGTGCTTGAGAACCTGCAACATGTCGCCCCGGACCTTGACGACACCCATGCCCGTTCCATCCTCGGCAGCTTCCTCTTCTCCGGCGACGACGCGTTCAAACCGGCCAAAGTGCTTTCCGGCGGCGAACAGACAAGGCTCGCGCTGGCGACGTTGGTGACTTCGCGCGCCAACGTGCTGCTGCTTGACGAGCCAACCAACAACCTCGACCCGGTCTCGCGCGACGAGATTCTCAAGGCCATCGCCAAATACGAGGGCGCCATCATTCTGGTCACCCACGACGAGGGCGCGGTCAAGGCGCTCAACCCCGAGCGCGTACTGCTGATGCCCGACGGCGACGAGGACCTCTGGAGCGACGATTACCTGGATCTGGTGGCCGAAGAATAGCCCAGCACCGCCTACAACTGTGCGATTCCGCCATAAATGAGCCACTGACGCATGCTAGCCAGCTTATTTATGGCGGAACTCTATCATCACGCCATAAATAAGCCGGTGACGCATACCAGCAGGCTTGACTATGGCGTAATTTTTAGATTGCACCTTAAATAAGCCACTGACAGACGGTGAGCGGCTTATTTATGGCGGATTGTGCTCGGCGCGACTTCAGGTGGCCGCACTGAGGTAACATCGAGACAGACATTGGCGAATACGGGAGGCCGAAATTGGACGAAGTAACGATGACGGAACTGATGCGTAAGTCACTGCTCCAACGGCGGGCCTACAACGTGGAGACCGTGCGTGGCATGGAACGTCCGCTGCTCGACCAAGGCGTGCCACTGATGCGTATGGCCGCCTCCGCCGCGGCAAGGGTTACCGCGGAACTGCTTGACGAGCATGACATCGATATCGCAGAAGCGAAAGTAGTGCTGCTGGCCGGAGCCGGAGACAACGGCGGAGATGGACTTTTCGCGGCCGCTCAATTGGCTCGGACCGGTGCCCAGGTCACGGCCATTGCCGTCGGCAAATCTCTGCATCTTCAAGGTTTGCTGGCCTTCACCCGCAGCGGCGGACGGTTGCTGATCGTCAATCCGGAAGCTGACATCCCGGGAGTTTCGGCAGGTTTCAGCGCGGGCGAGGCCGGAGAACGCCTACAGGCGGCCATCGAATTGACACAACAGGCTGATGTCGTTCTCGACGCAATGACTGGTATCGGTGTGAAAGGCGCCTTGCGAGGACCTGCCGCGACCATGGCGAATATCCTTCATCCCACCAATGACGATGGAACGGAAATTCAGACACCGAATCCCGTTGCCGGCACCGAACAAGAGCAAAAACCACTTGTGGTCGCCATCGACACGCCTTCCGGTGTCGGCGTGGACGACGGAACCCTGCCCGGCAGTTATATTCCGGCCGACGTTACGGTGATGTTCGGCGCGATGAAACCCTGCACCATGTTGCCTCCTGCGGCATTCGCCTGCGGCCGCACGATTTTAGTCGATTTCGGTTTTGACATCACGCACGCCTACCCTGTCATTTCCTCTATCGACGATGCTGCCGGCAGCATGATACGGCTGCCAAAACCAACCGATTCCAAGTATTCACGCGGTGTTGTCGGGCTGATCACGGGATCGGCGAAATACCCCGGTGCCGCCGTACTGAGTTCCGGTGCGGCTGTCCATTCCAATATCGGGATGGTGCGTTATATGGGACCTGTGAACGCATCCGATATGGTACTGCGGAACTCCCCGGAAATCGTTATCGGCAAAGGCCGCGTTGAGGCTTGGGCCGTCGGTTCCGGCGTTCCTACTGCGGCTGCAGCGAGCGATTCCGATAATGAGAATTCAGGCAGGCACAGCCTGTCCGGCTCCGACAGCCAGCGAGAAGCCATTGCGGCGTTGCTCACACACTATGCGTTGTCAGACGAGAATGGTTCCGCGACCCGCGACGAAACCGAGATTCCGGTCCATGATCTGGATAAGGAAGATACCCCATATGCTTCTGAACAGACCAGAAGCCCCAGGGACAATGCCGATTCGGATATCGATTATGATCGTGAGCCTTGGTCCATGCCTCCAATCTGCATTGATGCAGGCGCGCTTGATTTGCTGCCTGAACACGTGCCGGCACATGTCATCATCACGCCGCATGCCGGTGAACTTGCGGCGTTGCTACGACGCCGCGGCGAGAACGTCGACACGGCAGATATCACTGCCGAGCCTTGGCATTGGGCCAAACGGGCGCACAAACTGACTGGCGCGACCGTGCTGCTCAAGGGAGCGGTGACCATTGTCGTCGGCGACGCAAACATGGCAGGTCTGCCGGCTGGAATTGAAGCGGGACCGGCAAATGCGGACGGTACACACAAAACGACCAGTACTTTTATCTCAGGAAGTGGGCCCGCATGGCTGGCAACCGCAGGTGCAGGTGATGTCCTTGCCGGCGTCATGGCCGGAATGCTTGCGCAACAAGGCGAAGAACAACTGCAGCATGACCCGAGTCTCGACGTCATGACCGCAGCAAGCGCAAGCTATATCCACGGTTACGCCGCAAGTCTGGCCGCCGAGTCCGACCAGCACGGCTGGGAACCCCCCGAGATTTTCGATGCGGATGGCACCATCAACCCAGAGGGCAAGCCGGGGCATCCGATTGTTGCGACCGACGTTATCGCGGCGTTGCCTCAGGCCTTCGAGGAATTGCTGCAGAACTAGGTTTTAGAAGTAGCGACGGAGCGCTCAAACAAAATCAACGAACACGGCCAAAACAAGAGAACAAGAGTAAGAGAAGGATACCGATGGATACAACAGAGAGGAATGGCCATGCCAATCGGAAAAGCGAAATCCGCGATGTCATGTTCGACTTCTGCGGCGTGCTCGTCGAGCTGAACTATCGGCCGTGCCTCCAAGGCCATTTTCCGCAGGATTTTGTTGACACATTGTGCACAGATGAAAGCGATATCTATGGATTCTTTGCCGCCGAGGCTCGCATGGATGCAGGTGACGACTTCGCCGATGTCATCAAGGATTATCGGCAACAGCACGGCGACGATCTGGCCGGGGCATTCACCTATTACATCAAGCACTACGATGACGCCCTGCCGAGGATGATCGACGGCATGGAAGCGCTGCTGACGGATCTGCGACAGGCGGGTTATGGCGTGTGGGGGCTGACGAACTGGTCGGGCGAAACCTTCCATTTCGCTTTCGAAAAGTTCCCACAGCTTGAACGCCTTCTACAAGGCGCTGTCGTTTCCGGCGTCGAAAAGATGCACAAGCCGAACGCCGACATCTTCAACCTTGCTTTGAATCGTTTCGGTCTCGAACCCGCGCAAACTGTCTTTTTCGACGATACCCAGGCCAATGTGGAAGGCGCGAAAGCCGTCGGCATCCAAGGCATACATTTCAATGATGCTCCGAATGCCCGGAAAGAGCTGCATCGTCTGGGCGTAAAAATCTGAACTAAGTTGTGGCCAGTAAACACCTCTGAATAGGACATCCCGACTGCCGAAAGCGCAAACCAGCAGTAACTCCAGCCAAAGCCGTCATTACCGGCGATGGTTGGAGTTTCTTGACAAACTCCAACCATCGCCAAAACAGATCCATAGATAATTCAAGTGTCAAAATTGTTATAAGTTAATCTGCTTGATACACGCTTTGTTATAAACTTTAGATATGACACTGCTGCAGCTGAAATATATCGTCAAGATCGTGGAGTGCGGCTCGATGAACGAGGCCTCGCACGAGCTGTATGTCTCCCAGCCCGCGCTGAGCTCGTCGGTCAAGGAGCTCGAGCACGAGATGGGCATCGAGATCTTCACCCGCTCGTCGCAAGGCATCGCGCTGACCGTCGACGGCGCGGAATTCCTCACCTATGCTCGCCAGGTGCTCGACCAGGCCGAGCTCATGGAGGAACGTTACAAGCACGCCAAGCCGCGTAAGCAACTCTGCAGCGTCTCCACCCAGCATTACATGTTCGCGGTCGAAGCATTTGTCGAGATGATCAATTCCATCGAATCCGACGAATACGAATTCACCATCCGCGAGACCCGCACTCGAGACATCATCGACCAGGTCGCCAACATGCTTTCCGAAATCGGCATCCTCTACCTCTCCGATTTCAACAAAGACGTCATCGGCAAGCTGCTGCGAAGCAAGCACCTCGAATTCCATCCGCTCTTCCGCGCGCCGTTGCACGTGTTTATCTCACGTAACAACCCGCTTGCGACCAGAAAAAAGGTCACGATGGACGATCTCAAGCCGTACCCGTTCATCCAGTACGAGCAGGGCGAGGAGGGCAGTTTCTATTTCGCCGAGGAAGCGGTCTGGCCCAAGGACTCCCCCAAACTCATCACCGTCACCGACCGCGCCACGATCCTGAACTTCATCATCGGGCTCAACGGATACACGGTGTGCACCGGCATCGACAACGGTGACCTCAACAACGAGAAGATCGTCACCGTCCCGCTCGACACCGACGAAACGATGCTGCTCGGCTGGATCACCAATGAACGCGCCAACCTCTCCAACGCCGCCGAAAGCTACCTGGAGAAGCTCAAGTCCGTCATCGCCAGCCACGGCTACACACTGATCGAATAGACGAAGCTTGCAATCCTCCTTGTTCCCAGACGACTGCAAGCCTTATTATACTTTTCATTTGTATGACACGGCGATCAAACACATCACGAGGTAATCTCACCGACCATTGATCGGGCCGCCGATATCTCCGTACTTCCTGCCGACATAGACGCTGTAGACGGAACACGCCACCACGATGAGAAGCGCTACGGCAAGAATGGCGTACAGATTCGCTATGTCGTAGGTGCGCATGGCCAGGCCGAAGACCACCAGGACCACGCCTGCGAGAATGAACGCGAATCCCCCGAAGCGTTGGCACCGTCGCCATGATTCGCGGCTGCGGAACGCACCGGGCACACGGATGCCGCTCAACCTGTTCGGTCTGGTGTTCGGCATGACGTTGCCGATGACGATGAACACCAGTCCGGTGGCGACGTTCAGCATCGGTTCCAACGGTATTGCCGATCCGGCACGCCCCCTGCCGAAGGCGTCGGCTACGATCCAAACGGTCATGACGTTGAAGACCGCGAACATGCAGCACCCACCGATCGCCCACGTGCGTACCGTCGTCTTCGGGCTCATCTCCGAATTCGACTCTTCACGCACGGCGCGTTCAAGGGGAATCTCGCACACCAGCCAGACCGCACATATCAGCAACGACAACACAGGTAGAATGAGGTTCTCGCATTTGCTGCCCCAACGGTCCAGCTCACCGCTCGCGTTGTAATGCGCCGGTACAATATCCGGCATATGCGGCAAGGCAAGCAGCGTGATGATCAGCGGCAACAGGCCAAGCAGCACCATCGCGAGGTTCCAGTTCCTCGCACCGGCGATCACGGCCTTCCAACTACGTTTTACTGCTTTTTCAGAACCGTTGCCCTCATGTCTTTGGATTCCAGAGGCATCAGTCTCCATTGATTCCGCTTTCGTGTGCGGTTTATCAATATCGTTTCCCATGACTGTTCCCCCTATTTTTCTTGGCCTTGTCATTCTTTGCCGTTTCGACCACCATCTGACCGGTTACGGGGCCAGCCGTATTGACCTTCGCCGATTTCAACCCGTAACTTGAAGCCTTCGAAACCGCTTCATCGCGCTGCAGCTCCTTCAACCAGACGATGGTGTCATCGAGGACGGTCAGATTCGGCTCGTACCAGATGGTCGTGCCATCGCGGCTGTCGGTCACCAACCCGGCTTCGCGCAGCTTCTTGAGATGATACGAAAGCCTCGACGCCGACAACCCCGTGGCTTGCGCAAGCTCCCCGGCATTCATCACCCGCTGCCGCAACAGCTGAAGAATCTCGCGCCTTGCCGGATCCGCGAGCGCCGACAACGTGGTATGCACACCCATGGTGGTCCCCTCTTTCGTTGGTACAACATTAATTTCAAAATCTTTTGAAATATAAGAGTACTGTACCGGACTTTTCGATTAATTTCAAATTATCTTGAAATAACAATCTGATTTTTTCATAGGGCACACCACAGCCTCAACTTGCGGAAGTTGACAGCCCGCAATCATCAATGTACAGTTTCTTTTACATAGTAAAGTTTACTTTACTTAATAAAATTATCGGAATTGGGCTATTTCGCCGATACTGTAATGGAGGAATATGATGGACAACCAGACCGGCACCACTTCTCAACTACATGCCGAAGCAACCGAATCGAATAAAACAACCGCAAAGAAGACAACCGGCGTCTTCGGCACAAAAACCATTTTCGGTGGCGGCAAAGTCGCTCTTTGGGGTATATCGACCGTTGCGGGAATCATCATTGGTGTCATATTCGGGGTCATCGTTTTTCTTATCCGCAGACCTACGCAACTTAACGATTGGACGTTCATCATATTGATGGCGGTCCTGATCGGTGGTTGCAGTGACTGCTTCTGCTGGGTGACCATCGTCGACAGAACGACCATCACCGGCACGATTCCCCATCCTGAAGAGAACGTGGAAGACACCTGGCGCACACAGGCTACGTCCGCGGGCCTTATCGGAATGGCGCTTGCCGATACGGTACTGCTCCTGCTGGTGGCATTTTACGACAAGCCTATTCCCAGTGTCGTCGCGGCGTTCGCACTGCTCGGCATCATGCTCATCGGATTGCTTACCATGGCATGCGCCTATTTCGCCTATCGCAAGAAGGCCATGGCATGAGAAACCACCTACCACAACTTCGCCAGCAACACCAACTTTCACAGGCCGCCCTCGCAAACGCTGCCGGCGTGAGCCGCCAGACCATCATCTCCATCGAAAAGGACCGTTTCGACCCTTCCCTACCACTGGCGTTCCGTTTGGCCTCAATTTTCGACTGCACCATCGAAGACATCTTCACTCCCGAATCGTGATTATCAAACGATAGAAACAACTAGAGAATATTTGATACTCAAAAGTTCCCTAAACCGATCTATGCCGCTCATCTATGTCTGGCCTAACGGTGTTGGCTATTTTTCTGAATCCTTACGTTTTGGCAAGAAGTCATGTAGTTGCTTCTTAGCATCAAACCTCTCATATTTAGGACTATCGGTCTCTTCAGCACGTTCAGTTGCATGCTTCTTGGCTAGTTTGTCGTGGCTTTCTTTGAGGTTCTCTCCAATTTGTCCGGCGAAATCGCCGACGAGCCCGGCACCTTCGCCGATTTTCTGACCAGCATCCATACCGAGTTTCACAGCACCGTTACCGATTTGTCTGGCACCCTGACCGATTTCTGCCGTGGTATCCACTATGAGTTTGCCCGCTGCGTCTTTCCAATGTGGGGCCATCTCGATTTCAATAGAATCTGCACCAACACCAATGGCCACTGCAAATCCAGACAAGCGTTTGTTTACCTCTTGCAGATTTTTCAACGCACCCTTTACCGCACTGGGATGCCAAACCTTCTGTATTCGAATAGCATCTGCCGAACTTTGAATTCTCCTGCTGAATTGTCCAAATTCATCAGCTATATCATGTAAACGCTTTTGACGAGCTGTGTTAATACCCTCCTTGTACTGCTCAACTTCTTGAGGTTGTTCATCAAGTACACGGTCCAATTCAATGACATACAATTCATCTTGCGACTGTATCGATTTCCCGATAACCGACATCCAATCGGTAGCGTCCTTAAGCAATTGTTCTGACAATTTTTCAGCTTTACCAATGTCTTTTTCGTCAGTAAGCTTATTCACCAAGTTACCGATCTTTACCAAGGCATAACTTTGCGCACTCGCCAAATCCATCGGACAATCATCAACCTTTGACCAGGTCGTATCTGCTATTACCCCAACCTTGTCATAAATCGTCTTGGTTTCATCAATCATCCGAGCAGCACCCATCAAATCTGCAATCGTCTGATCTTTTTGATCCTGCAATAAATCATCAATTTTGCTGTCTATTTCATTCAAATAGTCGGTAATCTCTTTCATGGACTGTTCAAGCGCCATCTGCGTCATAACAGCACCAGCACCAGCCAGCATCTCAGGGTTGGCCAAAGAAGAAGCTTTTGTCAAGTCTTCAAATTTTAGATGGCTGATAATCTTGCCATGCTCACCACGCACCACACCTGTACCAGTTGAGCCATATTTTTTTACTTGCGCGGCTGACTCTTTTGTCAGTTTGACCCAGCGTCCGCTTGCAGAGGACGTATTAGCCAAAGTTTGCAGCCCGTTGCCACATGCTTGTACAGCACGTCGACTCATCTCTTTGGAATCCTGGCCAAGTCCTGCATCTCGAAGCCATGCTTCAACTGCAAATGATCGCCCAATACCATGATCCCATTATCATCTTTGACAATTTGGATTGATTTTTCGTCACCCTGCTCCGGAACCAAATCTCCTGAACTCACCACGTCTCTCCCCCCCCAGGTAGTCTTAAAGCAACTTCACAAAAAGCCGAACGAACAGATTATTTACCCACAACAGCAATAAATACGCTGTTGTACAACTTAGCGGCTCGCTTTTCAAGCTCTTTGATTTTCTTGGTGTCGTTGCCTTGCGCTTTTTCAACGAGTTTGATTCCAGTGCGTAATTTATCCAACTCAACTCGCCACGAAGAAATCGGCGCATCGTCGTCAAGTAACGAGGAACGCGTTTGAATTAATTCTTCGACAGCGTCACATTGATTCTCGACTGTCGAAAGCGGGTCACGCCTGTCCGAGAGATGAATCTGCTTCGTCAGCTCGATAAATCGGTCAGAGAAGTGTTGTTCTTTAAGCCAATCCGCGGCCTGATGGAATTGTTCGGGAGTGACGATCTGCCTGATCAGAGCGACTATGTCGGCGGCAGTGCGTAGTTCCCCCACAAGTCTTCCCTTCGGCTTCACCGCGGTCTTCGCAGCTGGTTTCCTCGCACGTGTCATGACAGCTCCATCATTGGTTGTATTTGCCGTTCTATTATCGCATCATCAAAAGGGACAATGCAAGTCCGACAGCTGCACTTGTAATTTCAACTCTTCTTCGGTGCATAGATGACGTTGTCGATGAGGGCTTTGTAATGGTCGGTGATGACCTGGCGCTTGGCCTTGAGGCTTGGGGTAAGCATGCCGTTGGCCTCGGTGAATTCGTCGGGAACAATCTCGAACTTGCGGATGGATTCGGCCTGCGAGACGAGTTCGTTGGCCTTGTTGACGGCACGCTCGACCTCGGCGCGGACGATCGGGTTCCCAGCCGCTTCCTTGAGATCGGTGCAGGGATCACGCACGACATCGATTTTGTCTCGTTGTGCGTCCTCTTCCGCAAACGCCATTCTGACATTGGAATCGTTGAAGAACATCCGCACCTGGGCCGGAGAATTGGTCTCATAGACCGGCACCGTCAATGCGCCGATCGACATGAACGCCATATCCAGTACCGTCCACCGCCAAGAGGTATGGGCGATAATCGCAACGCAATCCCCCAGCCTGACGCCATGGGCAATCAGTCCCTTGGCAAGCGCGATGACCTTATCCCGAAATTGCGTCGCCGTAAACGACTTCCACTTGCCGTCGTCGCCGACGTACTCGACCAACGACTCTCCTGACGTACGCTTGGCACGGCCGTCAAGCAACGAGAAGACGTTTCGGTCACTTTCGATCGGATTGACCAACGGCTGTGTGTACTCCTGTTGCATGCGACTACCCTGTTGGCGTAATACTGGATAAAGTCTTACTTCAAGCATAAGAAATCAGCGTCAACAGAGATAATTGACCAAATACATCAACGTTTCAAGTCACGCACCGTAACGTGCAAGATACTCGTAAGCCCGCTTTTTGATCTCATTGTCGAGCAACGGCTTGCCATCGACGGTGACCATACGGGAGGCGGCGGCGAAGATCTCGCGGACGTTGGCGATGGAGAGGACCGGGAAGCCAAATTCCTGCTCGACGGACCTGACGGCGGACATGTCGGAATCCTTGGTTTTCTCCATACGGTCGACCGAAAGCACAAGGCCTACGATATCGACGTTTGCGGCGGACTTGAGCTTCGGGACAACTTCGCGAACGGCGGTGCCGGCGGTCATCACATCATCGACGAGCAGTACCTTCATACCGTCCTCGAGCGGCGTGCCGACAAGGATGCCACCGTCGCCGTGATCCTTCTTTTCCTTGCGGTCGAAGGTGTAGCCGACCTCCATGCCGTGCATGCTGGTGAGTGCGATGGACGTCGAAACCGCCAGCGGGATGCCCTTGTAGGCCGGGCCGAAAATCGTGGCGATGTCTTTGGGAAGCATGCCGTCGGCAATGGCCGAGGTGATCTTTTCGGCGTAGAACGCACCCAAGGTGGCAATTTTGCGGCCATCATTGAACGCACCGGCGTTGATGAAGTAAGGCGATTGGCGGCCAGACTTCAACGTGAAGTCGCCGAATTTCAGTGCACCGGACTCGAGCAGGAACTCGGTGAAGCGCTCGTCAATCGGGGTCATCGATGAATTACCCGCCTGCTTTGGACTGTGTTCGTCATTGTTCATGGTTGAATCTCCCTTTGATGTATTACATCATTTCTTTTTGAATTTTATCAAAGTGCTAAACGCGACGATGTAGAATTCCAAGTGTCGCGTTTATCACATAGTCGAATCACCACGTCTGACCCTTGGCCAGTTTCGCGGCAAGTTCAGGACGCGAATCGAGCAAGTCATCGAGCTCGCGGGCGACGCGCATAGGAGCAGTAGGGTCGAAGAGCGCGGCGGCACCGACCTCGACGGCATTCGCGCCGGCATACAGGTATTCCAACGCCTTCTCGCCCGAATCGATACCACCGATGCCGATGATCGGGATGTCAGGAATGGCCTGGCGCACGCGCCAGACGAAGCTCAGGGCGATCGGGAAGATGGCGGGGCCGGATACGCCGCCAGTGCGGTTGGCGATGATCGGCTTGCCGGTGTTGATGTCAATGCGCATGCCGACCAACGTATTGATGAGGCTCAACGCGTCCGCACCGGCGTCCACGGCCGCATGGGCGATTTGGACGATGTCGGTGACGTTCGGGGAAAGCTTGACGATCATCGGTTTGTCGGTCAACGTGCGCAAATGCGTGATGAGCCGGCTCAACACCACCGGATCGGTGCCGACGCTCATGCCACCATGGCTGACGTTCGGGCAGCTGACGTTGATTTCCAGCATATCGGCGTCGGAATCGGCAAGTTTCTCGACCACCTGCGCGTAGTCTTCGTCGCTGTGTCCAGCGACATTGGTGATGACCATGGCGCCGAGCTTCTTGAGCCGCGGCAGCTCGTCGACCAGATAATGGTCAATACCAGGATTCTGCAGGCCGACGGCGTTGACCATGCTGAACGGGCCTTCGGCGGTACGCGGCGAGGGATTCCCCTCCCACGGAACCGGTGAGACGCCCTTGGTGCAGATCGCACCCATCTGGCTGACATCGTAATAGTCGCCGCAGGCGTCGAGCTGGAACGTACCTGAGGCCGTGCCGACCGGATTCTTCCATTCCACCCCCGCGACGATGGTCTTGTGCCGCCATTCGTGAGGTTCGAGAACGTTCATTCGTTCAACTTGTTCGACCTGTGCAGTCTGTTTCGTCTGTTCGTTCATCACAGTGGCTCTTTCATTGCTCGTATCCGTCATCGCGCTCACGCCTCCCAGCCAAGTTCTTCGGTGGTGAACACAGGTCCGTCCTTACAGACTTTGAGTCTTCCGCCCGGCGTATCGACCACGCAAGCCACACACGCCCCGTAGCCGCAACCCATACGGGCTTCAAGACTCAATTGTGCAGGGATATCGCGCTTGCTGGCCCAGACTGCAACGGCTTTCATCATCGGTGTCGGGCCGCAGGAAAGAATCATCGGCGGCTGGTCGGCGGCATGCAATTCGTCTTCGATAGCGTTGAGCAAGTCTACAACGTTGCCTTCGGCGTTGACGATGCTGTGGGTCTTGTCTGCAAACGGCGCCACCAGATCGTCGGCGAAACGCGCGTCACGGTAGCCGAAAACGGAAGTGACCTTGCTGCCATCGTTACGTTCGCTGATTTTTTGCGCGGCATACAGCAGCGGCGGCACGCCAAGGCCCCCGCCAACCAGTACATAATTCGCGGGCTTGGCGGTATCGAACGGCTTGCCCAGCGGCCCAAGGACGTCGATGACATCGCCTGCTTGAAGCAGCGAAAACTCCGCCGTTCCGGCTCCGACAATCTGGTAAATCAACGTCGCATCATCGCCTTCGACCTCGGCCACACCGAACGGACGAGGAAGAGCCATCGTGGCGTTGGCAGGGTAAAGGTTCACGAACTGTGCCGGCTGCACGGTTTTGGCCACATACGGATCACGGATGACCAACTCGTAGATTCCTTCGGACAGCATCGAGGCGCTCATCACCTCGTCGGTGCGTCTTCCGGGCTTCCGTCCGGCCTGGACCGCCTGCCGTTCGACGGTTCCGGTGGTGACAGTAGGCATAAAAGCGGTTGCGCTCATGTCTCTCCTTCTGAAATTCTGTTGATTGATGAGTTTTAACATTGCGATTGTCAGTGCAAGGCCTTTCTCAAGTCGTCTCGCATGGCGATGGCCGCGGCTCGGGCACTGCGGCCGACCAAGTCGAGGGCTTCTTCCTTGGTCATTTCCTCGCGGTACTCCCCCGATTTCTTCCACGTGCCGATGATGCCGCGCGAGGAATTGACGATGGCACCGCGTCCGTTCTTGTCGAAAATCTGTGCGGCATCGGCGGCGGTGCCACCTTGGGCACCGTAACCAGGAACAAGGAAGAAGGTGCGCGGCATACGCTCACGCAGCTCCTTGCCCTGTTCGGGATGGGTCGCACCGACCACAGCGCCAAGCCTCGAATAACCGTACTTGCCGATGGAATCTGCACCCCAGCCCTCCACAAGGTCGGCCACGTGCTCGTAGAGCTTGTCGCCGTCGGCAAGTTCGAGCTCCTGAATCTCCTTGCTGGAGGGGTTCGAAGTGCGTACCAGCGCGAACACGTCTTTGTCGGCTTGCTTGGCAGCGTCTGTAAACGGAGTAATACCATCTGTGCCGAAGTACGGATTGACGGTAATGCCGTCCTCGCGCCATGGCTGTCCGTTGTAGTCATGTTCGCGCGAGCTGGCACCGGTCAGATGCCTGGCGTAGGCCGCAGCGGTCGAGCCGATGTCACCGCGCTTGATGTCGCCAAGCACATACAGACCTTGTCGCTGGGCATACTCGCAGGTGAAGCGATAGATGTCAAAACCGATGGAGCCATAGGCCTCATACATGGCGACCTGCGGCTTGACGGCCGGCACAATGTCCTTTACGGCGTCGATAATCGCACGATTGAATTCGTAAAAACCTTCAACGATTTGAGCACCGGGCTCAGCTTTTTCCAAAGCGTCGTCGGCAACCTTTTGCTTGGCTTCAGCACCGTCTGCATTGTCCAGAGAAGCCAAAAGTCGTTGAGCATCGGGATCGTCTACGCCTTTCAAAGAATCGATGAGTTCGTTGAGACCTTTTTCATCGAATTCATTTTCTGAGGTGAAGACCTGCGGAGGCACCAGCGCCTGCGTCGGATCCAGCCCGACGATGCTGGGATTGTCTTTTTCCTCGATAGCCTTGATCAATCGGTCCATTGTTTTCCCTCGTTTTCTACATTATCGATACTGTTCTGTTATTCACCATTACAGTTGCTTTAACTGTTATATTCATTTATAAACAGTTCGAACTCTCTTTAAATTGTCGTCGAAACGTCTCTGCTAGCCGCCACACTATCCGACAACCGGCTGAATACCAGTTTTGAACCGATAATCGTCGCCATCGGTCTGCCGGTAAGCTGCCAACCGTCAAACGGGGTGTTGCGTCCCTTGGAATGGAATTTGGTCGAGTCTACAGTCCATTTGCGTTTAATGTCAATCAATGTCAAATCGACGTTTTCGGGGTGTTCGACGTTGCCTAAATCAAGCGTCCGTTTCGTCGCGCATTTCGACGAAGTGTTGAGCAGCATCGCCACGTCTGTCGGCGTATGGCCCATCAACCGTTCCGGAGCCAAAGCCATGAGCTCGATCAGCCGTTCGTCGCTGATGGCCCCACCCTGAACCAAAACCTTGCGGCAGACACCGT
Organism: Bifidobacterium sp.; assembly: GCA_024104275.1. Taxonomy (GTDB): domain Bacteria; phylum Actinomycetota; class Actinomycetes; order Actinomycetales; family Bifidobacteriaceae; genus Bifidobacterium. Next base: position 302,096 of record JAGGHK010000001.1, on the reverse strand, counting down.
AGGCACATTCCAATCCGATGATGCCGTTGGGAGCATCGGCCAGACCAGCTGCTTTTTCGGCGGCTGTGTGCGGAGCGTGGTCGGTGGCGATCATATCAACGGTTCCGTCCGCAATCGCAGCGACCGTGGCACGCCTGTCCTCCTCGCTACGAAGCGGTGGGTTCATCTTGGCCATCGCGCCGTACTCCAGAATGTCCTCATCACACAGCGCAAGATAGTGTGGCGCCGTCTCACAAGTGACGGGCAGTCCTTCGGCCTTGGCCTTGCGAACCGCATCGAAAGCGCCAGCTGTCGAAACATGCTGGAAATGGATGTGGGCGCCCGTACGTCGAGCGGCTTCGATGTCACGGTTGACTATCGCTAGTTCGGTTTCGGCCGGAATACCAGCGATACCAAGTTTCCTGCTGACTGCCCCATCGTTGATGGCACCCGAATCGTGATGTTCACAGTGCTCCAGCACCGGCAGACCAGTCTCCTTCGAATCAGCAAGTACGGCATCAAGAATGTCGTCGGTGATGGCCGAACCGTCGTCGGTTATGGCACGTAAAGGATGTTCTGAAACAACGCTATCCGAGCTTTCGCCTGTCTTTGAATTTAGACTACCGGTTTGCGATGATTGTCCTTTCGAGTCCATGAATCTGGCGTAATCCTCTGGTCTCGTAGGCAGTTTTCCGGCGCGTCCCAGCGAGGCACAGACGGAGACATCATAGCGGACCGGCAACTTTACATTGTGCAATTGCTCGTAGCGTTGCAGATAATCGAGCGTGTTGTAGACACCGACTTCCTTGAATTCTCTGCCGCCGTCCGCAACATCCTGAACATTGATGTCACGTCCGTCGGCCGCGGGCAGCGTGTTCGGCATGATGAGCACACGTGTATAGCCTCCAGCTGCAGCTGCCGCCGATCCAGAAACCATCGTCTCTTTGTCGAGCTGACCAGGATCACGGAAATGCACGTGTGTATCGGTAAGCCCCGGCGCCACCATCAACGAGGAGCCGTCTATGTCGCCGGAAACGACAGCACCAGACTCGGCAAGCAAGCGTTGCTCGTCGGTTTCCGGAACGACGAGATCGATACGCTCGCCGGTGTTCCAAACCGCAATGTCATGAATGGTCAGCATGTGCATCCCGTTCTTTCGATTTACCTGTTGTTCGTTAGATTCTCACTAGATTCAAGCTTATTTTACGTCAGCAACCAAGCTCGATTTGCCTGTGCCTAATCCTAATCAACAGGACTTGGCACAGGACAATGTTTTGTTACCGTTCCGCTTCCTCATCACAATAATCACAACGATATTCGCGCCGTTCGGCGTTCGCCAGGTGGAACCTCTGTTCCAAACCGGCCTCGGAAGTGGTCACGCAACGTGGATTCTTGCAGGAGATGATGCCGACCAAATGCTGCGGCAGCTCCGGCTTGGCTTTTTCGACGATCTTGCCACCACGCACGATATTGACGGTAGCGCGTGGGGCGATGAAACCGAGCGCGTCAAGGTTCAGGTCTTCGACGTCCTCGAGCTTGATGATGTCTTTGTCTCCTAGCGCGTGGCTCGTGGCGTTCATGATCAGCGCCAGCTTGGTGGTGGCCGGATCGACCTTCAGATAATGCAGCACGGTGAGCGCGGTGCCCGCGTCCACATGGTCGATGATGATACCGTTGGTGATGCTTGTGACTTCCATCAGGCCAGCACCTCCTTATTCTCCTCGTAACCAGGCAGCTTGTCGCCAAGCACCGAACTTTCCAGCGCCATGCGCATGAGCATGCCACGGCGCACCTGCTCGAAGTAGGCGGCGCGCGCGTCGTCGTCGACTTCCTTGGCGATTTCGTTGACACGTGGCAACGGGTGCAGCACGGCCATCGTAGGCTTCGCAAGTTTCATCTTGCCCTCGTCCAATATGTAGGTATCGCGCAGACGCAGGTAATCGTCCTCGTTGAAGAAACGTTCCTGCTGGACGCGTGTCATGTAAAGCACATCGAGATCTCCGATGACGGCAGACAAATCCTTGGCCTCGACATAGGAGCAGGTCGGGCTTCGGTCAATGCAGTCGAGCACATATTGCGGCGTCTTGAGTTCGTCGGGGCTGATGAGCACAAACCGGACATTGCCGAACCGGCAGAGCGTGGTAATCAGCGAATGGACGGTACGGCCAAAGGTGAGATCTCCGCAAAGGCCAACGGTCAGATCGGTAACACGTCCGAACCTAGCTTGAATAGTCGAAAGGTCAGCCAAGGTCTGCGTCGGGTGCATGTGTCCGCCGTCGCCGGCGTTGATGACCGGCACGTCAGAGGAATGAGCAGCGACCAACGCAGCGCCTTCCTTGGGATGGCGCATGGCGATAAGGTCAGCATATTGTGAGACGACCTTCACCGTGTCGTGGATGGTCTCGCCTTTGGTGGCCGAGGAAAGCTGGGCTCCGGCGAAACCGATAACCTTGCCGCCTAGGCGGAGCATGGCGGTCTCAAAGCTCAGGCGCGTGCGTGTGCTGGGCTCATAAAACAAAGTGGCCAACACCCGGCCATTGCAGGTGTTCGCCACTTTTTTACGGTGAGAATCAATGTATTGCGCTTTGTCGAGCAATGACTGAATCTCGGAAATCGGTATGCTGTCCAACGTCACCACGCTGGAACCGACCAATGATGATCGCCTGCCCCCATCAGCGGGATTCTTCGTAGGTTTTTGTCTTATCGACATCAGCTCACCTTTCGTCAACCAAGGTGGCCACTTCGTGTGACCATTGACAAGATACCCGCACGCGGCGACAGTACGAGCAAATACCACGCAAGCCTTCGCTCTGCCGAATTCCGATATATGTTTACATATTCGAATGAATTTCAAGGCTATATCTGTCGCCTGCAGCACGGAAAGAAAATTTATCCAGATTAACGCTTCAATGCTGCGAATACGCATTAATGGCGAAGAGGGTTATTCCGGAATCCCCGGTATATCAACGAAATGAAACCTACATTATTCTCGGCGGCAGCAGCGAAGAGCATTAACGAACCGTTTTATGTTCCCTGCTGCAAATAGCGAACTGTTTCACCTCAATCAACGATTTTTCCTTGATTCTCGGCAATAACCTACTGCCCATAGAAAAGCCGTTCCATTACCTCGCGGCAACGGCGCATCACCGCCTGCAAATCATTGCCGAAGTATTGGCCGCGGTTCGCGTCATAGCCGAGGAACGTCGCCACTCCCCCGAGCCCATAGAAATCGGATGGCAGCACATCGGCCTGCGAGAGCCTTGCGCCCCACAGATAATTGCCGTTGCGGGCGGCGGTGAGCATCTTCCACGCCTTGCGCAACGCCTTGGCATCGTCGGCCTTGATATACCCCAGACGTTCGAGCTCATCCAGCGCCGCCAGTGTCGAGTTGACACGAAGACTCTCGTGCTCCCCTGCATGTTCCAGTTGCATCAGCTGCACCGTCCATTCAACATCGGAAAGCCCTCCGGCACCGAGTTTCAAGTGCTGGTTTCGTTTCACACCATGCGGCAGACGCTCTGCTTCCATCCGTGCCTTGAGCTTGCGGATCTCGCCGATTTCCTCGTCCGTCAATTCCCGGTCCATATAACGCAGCGGGTCCGCGAGCTGAGTGAGGAAATCCTTGGCCAACTGCGCGTCGCCGGCGGCATATCGGGCCCGCAGCAACGCCTGACGCTCCCACGTGCTGTACCACTTGGTGTAGTAGTCACGGCACGATTCGTAGGAACGAATCAGCGGGCCGTTCTTGCCTTCAGGACGAAGACCGAAATCAAGGTCGATCTTTGGCTCGAGACTGGCAGGGCCTTGCAGGATGTTGCGCAGGTCGTTGACCACGTTGCGCGCGAAATCGGCGGCTGTTTTCGCTGAATCGTCACCATCTTGGTTACCTGCGGTTTGGATAGGACGATACATCATGATGATATCGGCGTCAGAGCAGAAATTGACCTCCCACCCACCGTATCGGCCCATGGCTATGACACTGATGGTCACCGGAGCGGAATCCAGTTTCATCTCAGCGCACTGATGGTTGATCGACCATTGCAAAGCCGCTTCGATGGCGGCGTCGTAGACATCGGTCATGCCGGTCAATCCCTCACCGTCGTCAAAGACCTTTGAAGTCCAGCCGAGACCGATACGTTCGATCTCATGACGGCGCATCGCACGGATGGAAGTCGCGAAATCGTTCATATTGTCGGCATAGCGCGAAACCGCCGCCTTCGCTCTGACATCAAGGCTTGTGCGGTTTCGTGGCATCAGCATATCGTCGTCGCCCAGCCATGTCACCGACTCGATGGACCGGTTGAGCGAATCGCCCAGAAGCCTCGAATTGGAGAGGATATGGCACAGCCTGATCAGCGCCTGCGGCGAATCGCGCAGGAAGCCGAGATATTGGCTGCCACCACCGAATCGTTCCTCAAGTTTTCGCCATTGCAAAAGTCCCATATCGGGATTCTGGCCTTGTGCCAGCCATTGCAGAATCGAGGGAAGCAGGATGCGGTTGATTTTGGCCGCGCGGGAGACACCTTCCGTCAACGCCCGAACATGACGCATGGCGGCGTCCGGATCAGCGAAACCGATTGATTCGAAGCGCTCGCGGGTGGCCTTATCGCTCAGCGTCACCTGGTCGTCATCAAGCTGTGCGTTAATGGGAAGCATCGGACGATAATAGATATCAGTATGGAGACGACGCACCTCGCGACGCACTTTGTCATACCGTTCGACCAGCTGATCGGGAAGCAGGCCAAACGCCCGAGCCATGCGACGCAGCTCCGGATTGTCGTCTATCGCCCGTGGGGCGGCGTTGCGTACGATATCGAGCCCGCCTTCGTTCGCCTTGCCCAGATTGGGGAAAAGATGCGTACGTTTGAGCTCCCACATCTGCGCACGATGCTCAAGAACCCTCTCAAAACGATAATCCTCATCGAGTTTTGCTGCCTGCGGGCGTGCCACATACCCTCCGACGGAAAGCGCCTGTAACGCACCCAACGTCGAACGGCCTCGCAAGGATTCGTCGGAACGACCGTGGACCAGCTGCAGCATCTGGACGGTGAATTCCACATCGCGCAATCCCCCCTTGCCGAGCTTGATCTCCCGGTCGCGCAGGTCCGGAGCGATATTGTCCTCGACGCGCTTGCGCATTTTCTGGCAGTCATAAACGAAATTGTCGCGTTTCGAGGCCGACCAGACCAACGGACGCGTCAGGTCAAGGTAGGCCTTGCCTAGTTCCTCGTCACCGGCTACCACCCGCGCCTTGAGCAACGCCTGAAACTCCCAGTTGCTCGCCCACTTCTCGTAATAGATTCTGCAGGAATCGACCGTCCGTACCAGCGGCCCGTCTTTGCCTTCCGGCCGTAAAGCCGTGTCTATCTGCCAGAGTGGCGGCATATCGACGCCAGGCATCACCGACTGGCATATCTTTTGCAAAGTCATACCGATTTTCGTGCCAATGCGTGTCAGTGTTACCCCGTCGATTCTCTCGTCGCTATCTTCTGTCGCGAGCGGTTCGACCACGTAGACCAGATCACAATCAGAAACGTAGTTAAGTTCCTGAGCTCCGAGCTTGCCCATGCCGATAACCGTGAACCCGCAGCATTCGCTGCCTTCGACCTGCGTTCTGGCGATATCGAGCGCGACGGAAATGACGGCATCAGCAAGGTCGGAGAGCCTGGTGCTGATCTGAGGCTGTATGACTACCGGATCGTCCGCCGAGGTGTCCTCAGCCATGATGGCAGCAAGCTGAAGATAATAATTCTTGCGCAGGGCTTCAACCGCGACAGACATATTACCGGCCGGCATATTCCCCTGTTGCGAAGCGCTTGTCCTGACGGCATCCGCCATATGCGCGATGCGTTCATTGCGAGTAAAGGCGAGGCTGTCGCAAGGGTCACAAGCTGCGGCCAATACCAAATCCGGATGTGCCTGCAGTAACGCTCCCAACGCGTCGGAAGCTCCCAATACTCCGATAAGCCGCGAAAGCGCCGTTGGATTGCGAGCAAGTGTATCGAAATCGTTTCGAAATGAATCCGAACCGATACGACAATCTCCGTTTTGAGTTTGCCCAGCAACCCCCGATTGCTGCGGAACATTCGGGACATTCACTGCATCTGACGACGAGCCGCTATCATTCTTTGAAACGTCACTCTTCGAAACGTCACTCTGCGTTCGGCCGTCTTGAGGCACAACGATTTCAACAAGATGCTTCAAGGCGATATCCGGGTCGCACGCGTGCCCGAGCGCGGAGAGCGTTTTCTTGAGGTCGTTCTCGTCGAAGCCTGCTTTTACCAGACATCCAAAAAGATTGCGGCTCTCGCTCAAATCTTGCAGACCAGCGTGGATAAGTTCTCGGTTGCTGATGTTGACGTCCATCGAATGTTCCATGGTTCCAATGTACAACAACTCCATGCTTTGAAAGCGCAGAAGCCCTATTCAGGTCGCAGGTTTGAGTAATGCCACGGCCAATACGATATGCCAATTATCAGGTTGCCTCAACCTGTCGGAATCATATAAAGCCGCAAGCAAACGTCGGGAGGTCATCAGCTATTCTTTAGATAACAGATATTTATATGGGAGATACTTTGGGAACTATCGATATCGTTGTCGCAGTCATCATAGGCATCATCGGATTTGGAATCGGCATCGTTTTCGGAGCCGTACCCGCGTTCAGAGACAAGATGGATGAGGCCCAGAATCGTTGGCAACAATGGGCGGGCGTCTTCATAATTATCGCCTTCTTGGCCCTGATGTACTTTAAGCTCAATATCTCCTCTTGGTCGCTCATCCTAGCCACCATTGCCGGTTTCGCAATCGCCAAGATACCCCCGCTTCACCAGTGGCTTTTGGCGAGATTTCCGATGTTACGACCAAAACAGGAAGAGAAAGAGAAGCCAAGGCCGGCCCAATATCATACGCCCAGAAAGAAGAAGAACGGCAAGAAACGCAAGCATACGCACTGATTCTTGGCGTTTGTATTTTTGATGGCACTCCTACCTTGGCATGGATACTTGTATTGCAAAATCAAACAACGCGAATATAACCGAATCAATGTCCGAGGAAACTGCCGTTCGCTGAAAACCGGCTTGTTACGCTCTCACTCGCTGATCGTAAACAGAGACTCGACGTTGGCCCAGATACGACGGGCCAGCGCGGCACGGTTCATCGTGTAAAGATGGATGCCGTCGACTCCGTGCGCCACCAGGTCGGAAATCTGTTCGGAGGCGTAGTTGATGCCGGCCTGCTGTAGGCTCGGCAAATCGTCACCCCACTTGTCGACGATGCGTTGCACGGCCGGCGGAATCTTGGAACCGTTGCGCTTGGTCATGTTGTTGATCGATTTGACGCTGCGTACGGGCATGATGCCGGCCTCGATCGGCGCATCGATGCCCTTGGAGCGCGCGAGGTCGAGAAAACGATAGAAATCGTTGTTATCGTAGAAAAGTTGGGTGATCAGGTGGGTGACGCCCGCATCCACTTTCTTTTTGAGGTTGTCGACATCATCCTCCAAGCACGAACACTCGAGATGACATTCCGGATAGCACGCACCCATGATCTGCATATCAGGGTCGTGCTCGCGGATATAGGCGGCAAGGTCACTGGCGTGCTCGAAATCCCCACAAGGCTCGCAGCCTTCGACGTAATCGCCCCTCAACGCCAGCACGCCAAAGACACCGGCCTCACGGTAGAGGTCCAAGGCCTCATCCACCGTTGCTTTGCTGCTATACAACGCCGTCAGATGAGCCACGACCGGGATGTGATAGTCATAATTGATGGCATGGGCAATCCTGGCGGTCTTGACGCGATCGGCATGGGTGCCGTGACGATAGGTGACAGAGATGAAGTCGGGGTTCAGACCCTGAAGCCCATCAAGTGCATCATAGATGGCGCCCACCGGGGCGTGCGGCTTGGGAGGGAATACCTCGAGCGAGAAAATCGGCGAATGCATGGCTGTCTCCTGTGACAAATCGTGTGGCCGGCATCGTTTGCTTTGCTTGATGCCGGCCACACGTTGGTAGTACTTGAATACTTACTTAGTTACGCGAGGCCCGCGAGTCGTTCGCGAGTTCGGCGCGAACCGTCTTGGCGGCCTCAACCATATGTTCGAGGCTCGGCCAGGTCTCCTCGTTGCCGCGGGTCTTGAGCCCGCAGTCGGGGTTGATCCACACGCGGCTGGGGTCGGCCTTCTTCAGAATCGCGTGGATGCGGTCGACCAGTTCCTTGGTGGACGGGATACGCGGCGAATGGATGTCATAGACGCCCGGACCAACCTCGGTCTCGAAGTGCGCGTCGTGGATGGCGTCGAGCACAACGAGATCGCCACGGGAAGCTTCAAACGAAATCACGTCGGCGTCCATATTGTCGATGTCCTTGATGATGTCGTTGAACTCGGAATAGCACATATGCGTGTGAATCTGCGTGGTCGGTTTCACAGCGGAATGCACCAGACGGAAGGCGGGAATCGCCCAGTCGAGGTACTTCTTGTGCCAGTCGGAGCGGCGCAGCGGCAGCTTCTCGCGTAGTGCGGCCTCGTCGATCTGGATGACCTTGATGCCAGCAGCCTCAAGGTCGAGCACCTCGTCGCGGATGGCCAGGGCAAGCTGCTGGGTCTGTAGCTCGTTGCTGATGTCCTCGCGCGGCCAAGACCAGTTAAGGATGGTGACCGGGCCGGTGAGCATGCCCTTGACGACGTGCCTGGTGCGGCTCTGCGCATACTTGCTCCAGCGCACCGTAATCGGCTCGGCGCGCGAGATGTCGCCCCAGACGATCGGGGGCTTGACGCAGCGGGTGCCGTAGGACTGCACCCACGCGTTCTTCGTGAAGAGGTAGCCGTTGAGGTGCTGGCCGAAGTATTCGACCATATCGTTGCGCTCGAATTCGCCGTGAACCAGCACGTCGAGCCCGATCTGCTCCTGATGGGCGATGACCTGATCGATCTGTCCGGCGATGAAATCGTCATAGGTCTTCTGGTCGATTTCACCCTTGCGGGCCTTGGCTCGCATCGAACGGATCTCACGAGTTTGCGGGAAGGAGCCGATGGTGGTGGTCGGCAGTTCCGGCAGGTTCAGTTCCTCGTGCTGCAGCTTGCGGCGCTCGGCACGGGCCGGCTGACGCACAAAGTCCTTGTCGGTGAGCGATGCAAGACGCTGGGCCACTGCCTGATCGGGTGCCACGCGGCTGCCGTCGAACAGGGCCTGGTTGTCGGCCAACGTCTGCGATTCCTTGCGCAACGTATCATCGGCATTGGCCAACCTGGCCACATCGACCAGCTCTCCAAGCTTCTCGACGGCAAAGGCGAAGTGCTTGCGTACTTCTGGCTTGAGTCCAGTCTCGCCTTCCGTGCTGAACGGTACATGCAGCAGCGAGGAAGCGGTGGAGACCGCGACGTTGTTGGTCTTAGTCTGCAGCGCATCGAGCAGACCGAGGCTTTGCGCGTAGTTGTTGCGCCAGATGTTGCGGCCGTTGATGACACCCGCGAAAATCGTCGTTTTTTCGGAGACACCATACTTTTCGATGGCCGCGAGATTCTCGTCGCGTCCTTCGATCAGATCGAGACCGACGCCGTCGAATCCGAAGGAGTTTACGGTCTCATAGATATCGGCGATGTTGCCGAAGTAAGTGTTGAGCAGCAGCTTGACGTTCTTGCCGTCGGCGCTGGAACGCTCGGGCAAGATGGCAGAATAGAGCGCCTTGAAGAGCTCCGTGTCGCCGTCTTCCTTGTCGAGCACCAGATACGGCTCGTCGAACTGCACCCACTGCGCGCCGATCTCGGCGAACTTGCGGAGGATTTCGGCGTAGACTCCGGAAACCGCGTCAACCAGACCACGGTCGAGTTCAAGCTCTTCGGCCTGCGGGTTGCGGGCCAACTTGAGGAAGGTGTACGGGCCGATCAGCACCGGCTTGGTCAGAATGCCCTGGGCTTTGGCCTCATTGAATTCGTCAAACGGCTCGGTGGAATTGAGCTTGATTTCGGTCGATGCGTCGATTTCGGGAACCAGATAATGGTAGTTGGTGGTGAACCACTTCTTCATCGGCAGTGCGGTGACGTCGCCTTCCGGTCCCTGATAGCCGCGGCCCATCGCGAACAGCGTATCCTCGGCGTTCTCGAAGGAAAGACGACGATAACGTTCCGGAATGACGTTCAGAAGGATGGCGGTGTCAAGCATCTGGTCGTAGTAACTGAAATCATTGCTGGGGATGAGATCGACACCTGCGTCGGCCTGCAGCTTCCAATGGTCGGCACGCAGCTGCTTGCCGGTCGCGCGCACGTCATCGAGGCTGGACTTTCCTTTCCAGTAACCTTCGATGACTTTCTTTAATTCGCGGTCACGCCCGATGCGCGGGAAACCGGAAACCGATGTGAGAGCAGACATAATTCCTCCAGAGATTGACAGACGATTACCGAAATCTTACCAAACAATCCCGTTCAAAGGGCATCAAGCCATTTAAGGTGTCGTTATCAATATTATTTATAAGACAGTTCCGTTACCTAGAATACGCCCCTCAACCAGTCATAGAGCAAAGAGCCGCTGAAACCGTTCGTCAACATGTCAGCAGACATACGAGACCAATCGGAGAAAGTCTCCCACCACGGTTGCGCGACCGTCCATAACGGATAGACGAACCATAGCAGCACGACAACGGCTAGTACACGGGCGATGGACCGTGTACGGCGTGAGTAGCCACGTCTTCGTTCATGCACCACCCTGACCAGCAGCACGACGAGAATCACCAGCACGATCAGTGAGAGGATGGACTGAATCAAGAGAAAATAAGCCAGCCGATCCACGCATCCGCCCTCACAACCCATCATGGCTGGCCTCCTCTCAACGATCCATCATATTTCGCGCAACTGGTCGCCAAGGTCGCGCAGAACCTTGCGCAGCTTGCGGTCGCTGATGTCGCGGAGCTCCAGATCGGCAAGACGCTCGGCCTGCTGCTCGTCGGTCAGGGAATCGATGTCGGTGACGGTGTCTTTGGTGGCACGGTCACGCTTGCGCAGGGCCTTAAAGCCGGGGGCCATCGCACGGGTGACGATGAGGAAACCGGTATGGCCGATCATCTGGTGGTCGGGACGCACCGCGAGGTCCTGCGCCTTCCATGTACGTTCGAAGGTCTCTTGCACTTCCGGCTCGGTCCAGCAACCAGCCTCGCGCAACGTCTCGCAGAAGCGCGACATCTGCGTGGTCGTAGTGATGTAGGCGATGAGCACACCGCCGGGAGCGATGACACGGTAGGCCTGTTCGAGCCGGTTCCATGGGTCAAGCATGTCGAGAACAATCCGGTCGAATGGCAAAGCAGAAGATTGAGTCAAATCTACCGTCGAATTATTAGCCGATTCCGATAACGAACCTTTATCGTTGACTGTATCTCTCTGCTCTACCAAATCAACAGCGACTTTTTCATAAACAGTAAGATTATCCGTAGATTCAATATTATCGGCAAGCTTTGCGGCAACTGTGTCGAAATCACCGGTCAGCAGATTCCACCATTCGGGTCGCCTGCCGTAATAGAGCGTCGCATTGGCCTCGGCTATTTTGGCAAATTCGGGACGCATCTCAATGGTGGTCAAGTGGCCTTGCTCCCCCACGGCGTCGAGCAGGTTGAGGCTCATGGCACCACTGCCGGCACCGGATTCCAGCACATTCAGGCCACTTCGTATATCACCGAGCTGGATGACCTGGGCGATGTCCTTCGGATACATGATCTGTGCACCGCGCGGCATGGAAAGCACATAGTCCGCAAGCCTAGGCCGCATGACCGTGTAATCCCAACCTCCGATGGCACGGGCCGCCTTCCACGGCTTCGGCTTATCGTGACCGGGTGTGCCACCGCTTATCTGTGTCTCTCGCTTCGATGTAACAGTAGTGACGATGATGCCTTCAGTCGAGCCGATGACGTCGTCATGGAGGATGATGCCGTGGTCGGTCTGGGTGGAGCCACCGGCGACAAGCTGGTCGGTGATCTTCTTGCCCTTGCGATCCGTGAACTGGACCTTCTCCCCCGCTTGCAACGCCCCGCGTCTCGGCATACCCGCTCCTTGTCGTCCCATGAACACACAAACCGATGGCCGACGGAAAATGATTGCCGGCACCTCGTTTTATGTTCTCACGGCGTCTCGATGACATCAATGCACAACAAAAAGGAATCTAAGCATAAAATCGGTCGATTTTTGTGCTTAGATTCCTTTTGGCACTATACTTCAGTAGTCCAGCTTGTAGACCGGCTCCTTGCCTTCGGTAACGCGTTTGACGTCGGTCATGCTGTGCATGACCATGTTGCGCACCGAAGTCTTGGTGTAGAAGGCGGAATGCGGGGTGATGATGACGTTGTCCATCGCCTTGAGCTCGCGATAGAACTGGGGCAACTGGGATTCGTTGTCGAACCGCTTCATGAACAGATCGGTTTCCTCAGCGAAGACGTCGATGGCGGCACCGGCGATCTCGTGGTTCTTGAGCGCCGCAATCAGGGCCTGTGTATCGATAAGCGGGCCGCGCGCCTGGTTGACGATGAACGCCGTATTCTTCATCATCCTGAACTGCTCGGCGCCGATCATACCGACCATATAGGGCTCGAGCGGGGTGTGCAGCGTCAGGATATCGGCCTCGCGCACCACGGTGTCGAAATCGGTGTATTCGAGGAACGCATCGTTCGCGGCGTTGGTGATCAGGTCGTTGCCGATGACGGTGGCGCCCAACGCGTGGAAAAGCTCGGCCACGGCGGAACCGATGCGGCCGACGCCGATAATGCCGACGGTCTTGTGATAGATTTCGTCGCTCATTTCCTCTGAAACGCGAACGAAATCACCCTTGCGTTCATTGCCCAGAATCTGGCCGTAATGACGCAGCAGATACATGACCGAAGCGAGTGTGTTCTCAGCGACCGCACGCGGCGAATAAGCCGGGGTATGGGTGACCAGAATATGGTATTTCCTCACATAATCAAGATTGAGAATATCAAAACCGACCGTTCGCAGCGCGATGTGATGGATGTCGTAGTCGACCAGCCTCTTATAGATTTCCTCGTCGGCGACATCGGGAACCTGCTGCAGGCTGACGGCATCATAGCCGTGGCCTTTGGCCATGCCGACCGTCTCGAGCGTCAGATCGTCCGGCATCGTCACCAGCTCGTCCTCGGGATGGTTCCTCATCCATTCGTTGGCATAATCCTGGCCCTCCGGGCGGATGTTGTAAAGAAGGACTTTCATAGTTGTCCCTTTCTTCTCTGCATTTTTAATGAAAATACTTTATAACCACAGAAATCAATCGTTTTCGATAGCGTACGCCGACCAACGACCCTGATCGTGGGTTACCTTGAGCGGCAGACCGAAGATATGGCTGAGGCGTTCGGCGGTAAACCCGTGCTCAAGGTCACCGGTATAGATGATGGTGCCAGGCTGAGGATCGGCGCCAGCGACGTTGTCGGCGTGTGCATCGGTCTCGTTTCCAGCCATACGTCCCATAATGGCGACATGGTCGAAGCCCTGCGGGATCTCCTCAAGACGATGCGTCACCAACAGCACTGTGCGGTCTGTATCGTGCCGGCCGATGTCGCTCAGCGCGCGCAACGCCAGCTCTCGGCCTCCCAAATCGAGACCTGTCGTCGGTTCGTCGAGAATCAGCAGATCCGGGTCGCCCATCAGCGCCCGGCAAATCAGGACGCGGGTGCGTTCGCCTTCGGAAAGCTTGAACATCTGCTTGCCTTCGAGGTATTCGATGCCGAACATGGCCATGAACCCGCGAGCCTTGTCGTAATCGGCCTCCGTGAACTGCTCACGCCACCGGCCTGTAGTTGCGGTCAGCGCCGTCAAAACGACATCGAGTGGATCCTCATCGTTCGGGAACGAACGTGACAATTCAGCCGAACTCAAACCGATGCGATTGCGATAGGAAAAGACGTTGACCTTGCCAAGACGGTTGCCGAGGATATCGACAGTGCCCACCGAGGGAAACCCACGGGTCGCCATCATCGCCACGAGGCTTGACTTGCCGATGCCGTTCGGGCCGAAAAGCACCCATTTCTCGCCCTGTTTGATGTCGAGATTCACGTCAGTCATAATGACGCGACGGTTCCTGCGAAATTCCACATTGGTCAGTTTCAGCGCCGAAACAGCTTCGTTCATCCTTCATCCTTCATCCTTTTATCATGATCATGCGTTCGATTGCGAGAATATGCTTGTTCTCACAGACTAATCCGCAAAAGTAGCCCAAAATGGCTTCATTCCATATTGTGACGAAGAACCGAAAACGCTTAGTCGCTGGCTCAGGTGAGGAAACTTGCTACCAAAAGGATCACGGCGAAGAAATAGAGACAGCAACCGACGACTATTTTGAAAGTACGAAACGTCCGCTTTTTACCCAATGCAGCAGAAAGACAGAGAGCCGTCGCCACGATGAAAACGACAACGATTATTCCGTACAGCACATACTGAAACATGTCGTACCTTTCCTGTCTGGCTTTGCGCGTTCATCGATTGATTGCGAAACATAGCGAACCGATGACTTCCGCACTGTCAAATTTAACATTTTCAAGCCAATCGGCCAAATATGCCTTACGCACCTCAACTCAAAACTTGACGGTAGACGTCCATGGTCTCGTCGGCGATGCGTTCCCAGCTGAATTGGTCGCGGGCGCGTCTGAAGCCCGCCTCACCCATCGCTTTGGCCCTCTGCGGGTTTTCCATCAGACGGTTGATGGCTGAAGCCATATCGTGTACGAAATCATCAGGATGCAACGGCGTGCCGCTGCCGTCCCGTTTTTGCTCTATCGGAACCAGATAGCCCGTAACTCCGTCTACCACGACTTCGGGAATTCCGCCGGTGGCGCTGGCGACAACCGGCAGGCCACAGGCCATCGCCTCAAGGTTGACGATGCCCAACGGTTCATAGATACTCGGACAGACGAAGGCGCTGCAACCGTGTTCGAGGGCGTTCAACTCAGGACGAGGAAGCATCGCCTCAATCCAAATGACGTTGCCGCGTTCCGCTTTGAGCTCCGCGAACGAGGAACGCACCTCGTCGCCGAGTTCCTTGGTATCCGGGGCTCCGGCGCAGAGCACGACCTGAATGTCCTTGTCGATCAGATGGAGGGCCCGCAAAAGATACGGCAGACCCTTTTGTCGCGTGACACGCCCGACAAACAACAAGGTCGGCTTGCTGCAGTCGATGTGGTAGCGTTCGAACACCTTCCAGCCCGGGTCGTCGGGGCCGGGAGTGGCAAAGTCAGAAACAGTGATGCCGTTATGGACCACCGAGATTTTCGCGGTGTCGATGGTGGGATAGGCCGTATGAATGTCCTGTTTCATGCCTTCGGAGACCGCAATGACACGGTCGGCGTGGGTGAACGCGTCGCGTTCGGCCCATGAGCTCAGGTTGTAGCCGCCACCGAGCTGGTCGCGTTTCCAAGGACGGAACGGTTCGAGGCTATGCGCGGTGACCACCAGCGGGATTTCGTGCATCTGCTGGGCCAAGCGACCGGCCAGGCAGGCATACCACGTATGGGCATGGGCGATGTCGCCATCGACATCATTGGCCATTTGCAAATCCACTCCGAAGGTCTGCAAAGCCATATTATCTTGCGATAATTCAGCGGGCACATCATAGCCGACCACGCGCAGGCTGCCGTCGGGAACCTGAGGAACCTCATCAGGTTTTCTGGGACCGTCGAAAGCCCGCACCGTAACCTCGGCACGCTCGGCGAGCACTTTCGACAATTCTTCGACATGCACACCGGCACCGCCATAGACATGCGGCGGATATTCGCGGGTCAGCAAATCAATCTTCATAAGCGTCAATCAACCTCAATCGGCTATCACTATTGAATAATGGCCTACCAACTCACCGCTTTTCATCAAATGGCGGTGCCGTTGGAGTCGAGGTTGGGGTTGTGATGGTAATTCCCGGCCGTGAAGAAGAGGCTCAACACGCCTACCACAAAGATGATGGAAACAGTTAGGATCAGCCACATCGGATGCTTGGGAACCCACATCAGAATCGCAAACGCTATGCCCGAAAGGATAATCAATGTCCAGCTGGCAATCCGGAACCACTGATGCAGCGAATGCGGTGCCTTCATGACCTTCGGATCGCTGTAGTTCGGGTCAAGGTTCTCTGCGGGTGCCGCAAGCTTCTCGGCCTTGGGCTTCCACTCGGTGCCACCGTTCTCTTCCAAGCGGCGGCTGCGCTCCTGCAACGAATATTCATCGACCAAACCACCACGGCCACGATTCTGCGGCTGATTCGGTTGCGGCACTCCCTGACGGTTGCGCTTGGCCTGTGCCCTGCGTTCGGCGCGATTCGGCATCTCGATTCCTTTCGGCGGTGAATTTCGTTTTACATCTTGCTTTATTTTAGCCCTAGGCTTGACCGCTCACATTTTTTGGCGCACCAGAAAAAATGTGAGCCCGAAATGAACATTCCGCTCATAACGATATTCAAAAACGCTGAAATACCAAGGCTTGATGCCATTCACCCGAAAGCCGAATGTTCATTTGGCTCACATTTTTTCATTACCTCAAAAAAATGTGAGCCTCTATAACGTCATCGGCTTTTGGGTGGAGACAATCGGAGCCGGAAGCTCGGTGGTGCCGTTTAGGAAGCGGTCAACGGCGGAGGCGCAACTGCGGCCTTCGGCAATCGCCCAGACCACAAGGCTCTGGCCGCGTCCGGCGTCGCCGCACACGAACACACCGTCCTGGCTGGTCTCGAATTGCTTGTCCCTGGCCACATTGCCGCATTGGTCGAGTTCGACCGGGAGCTGGTCAAGCAGCGTGGAGGTATCAGGATGCTGGAAACCGGTGGAAATCAACACCAAATCGGCGTCGATGACACGCTCTGTTCCAGGAACATGCTCGCGTTTGCCGTCCTCACTGCGTCTGACGTCGACGACCTTGACTCCGGTGATGTGACCGGATTCGTCAGCTACAAAACCGCTCGCCAGACCAGTATCGTCAAGCGTGACGCGTTCGGTTTCGGCGACTTCCTCGATGCCTGTGAAGCTGACGGTATCGGTGCTGTATTCGTAGATGCCGCCCTCCTCCATCGAGGTGGTGGGCTGGTAGAGACGCGCGTAGGTCGGCCAAGGTTGATTGTCCGGGCGAACGCTTGGCTCTTTGGGGTTGATCTGCAAAACGGTGATGCTGGTGGCACCTTGGCGGATGGCGGTTCCCAGGCAGTCCGAGCCGGTGTCGCCCCCGCCGATAATGACGACCTTCTTGCCATTGGCGTCAATGTTGTTGATCGGCTCCTTGCCTTCACAGCGCCGGTTGGCATCAGGCAGGAAGTCCATGGCGAAATGGATGCCGTCGAGCTCGCGGCCGGGCACCTTCACGTCGCGGGGTACACCGGAACCGATGGCGACGACCACGGCATCATAACGGGAACGCAGCTCGTCCCAGCTCACATCCTTGCCGATTTCCATATTGGTGCGGAAGACGGTGCCTTCGGCTTCCATCTGCTCGATGCGGCGGTCAATCAGATGCTTGTCGAGTTTGAAGGACGGGATGCCGTAGCGCATGAGGCCGCCGATTTCGTCGTCGCGTTCGTAGACGACCACGGTGTGTCCAGCACGAGTCAGCTGCTGGGCGCAGGCGAGGCCGGCGGGGCCGGAACCGACGATGGCGATGGTCATGTCGGTCAGGCGTTGCGGTGGCATGGGCTTGACATAGCCGAGCTTCCAGGCCTGATCGATGATGGTCTGCTCGTCGGCCTTGATCATGGTCGGCGGCTGGTGGATGCCCAATACACAGGCCTGCTCGCAGGGCGCGGGGCAGATCAGACCGGTGACCTCGGGGAAATTGTTGGTCACCGAAAGCCGCTGGTAGGCTTCCTCCCACTGGCCTTGGCGAACCAGATCGTTGAAATCGGGAATGATATTGCCCAGAGGGCAACCTGTCATACAGAACGGCGTGCCGCAGTCCATGCATCGTGCGGCCTGTTCCTTGGTCCACGGCTGGAAGCCGGACTGGGCGTGCACGTCCTTCCAATCGTGGATGCGCTCGGCGACCGGACGGTCCTGCGCCTCGTGGCGGGTACGTACTTTCAGAAATCCTTTGGGGTCGCTCATCAGTCCACTCCTTCCATCACATGCTCGTAGACGCTATCCCAGGCTCCGGGCTCGTTGAAATCGACGTGGTCGGCTCGGGCCTCGTCCATGGCAGCGCTCATCGCGACGAACTGCTTGGGCACGACGTGCGTGAAGCGGGAACGCGTCTGCTCCCAATCGTCAAGCAATTCCTGTGCAAAGGCCGAATTCGTTTCTTCAGCATGGTTCTTGACCATCTGATGGACGTGCTGGGCCTCGGCATCATCCAATGCTTCAAACAGCAGCGAACCGGATTTGACGGCTCCCGGATTGATCTTGTCCATATCCAGATCGAGCACATAGGCGTGGCCTCCGGAGAAACCGGCGCCGAAGTTGCGTCCGGTTTCGCCGAGCACCACCACGGTTCCACCAGTCATGTATTCGCAGCCGTGGTCGCCCACGCCTTCCACGACGAAGGTCGCTCCCCCGTTGCGCACGGCAAAGCGCTCGCCTGCACGTCCTGCGACGTACATCTCTCCTGAGGTCGCACCGAAACCGGTGACGTTGCCGGCGATGACGTTGGTATGCGGATCAAAACTCAAGTCCCCGTCCTCGGGGCGCACGATGACGCGCCCGCCGGAAAGCCCCTTGGCCGCGTAATCGTTGACTTCACCATAGATGCGCAAAGTCTCGCCGCGTGGAATGAACGCGCCGATGGACTGGCCGCCGGAACCGCGCAGGGTCATGTCGATGGTGTCGTCGGGCAGACCTTTGGCGCCGTAACGTTTGGTGATCTCGTAGCCGACCATCGTGCCGACAGTACGGTTGACGTTGCGGATCGGCAGGTCGAGACGCACCGGCTCACGGTTGTCGAGCGCGGGCCTGACCAAATCGATCAGTTGGTTGTCCATCGCCTTGTCGAGCTCGTGGTTCTGAGCGATCGTCTGATGCAGGATCGTCCCGGGTGTCGGACCGGACTGGGCGAGGACGTTGGTCAGGTCGACGCCGTTGGACTTCCAGCGTTCCACGGCCTCGTCCTGATCAAGGCATTCGACGTGGCCGACGGCCTCCTCGAGGCTGTGGAAACCGAGTTGCGCTAAAAGCTCGCGCACCTCGCGGGCGATGAACATGAAGAAGTTGACCACGTACTCGGGCTTGCCGGTGTAGCGTGCGCGCAGCTCTGGATCCTGGGTGGCGATGCCTTGCGGGCAGGTGTTGAGGTTGCAGGCGCGCATCATGACGCAACCCTCAGCCATGAGCGCAGTTGTCGCGAAGCCGAATTCCTCGGCTCCCAGCAGCGCGGCGATGACCACGTCACGGCCTGTCTTAAGCTCACCGTCGCACTGCACGACGATACGGGAACGCAAGCCGTTCAGAATCAACGTCTGCTGGGTCTCGGAAAGACCAATCTCCCAAGGCGTGCCGGCATGCTTGATGGCGTTCAACGGAGCTGCGCCCGTGCCGCCGTCGGAGCCGGAAATCAGCACCACGTCGGCATGGCATTTGGCCACGCCGGCCGCCACGGTACCAACGCCGAACTCGGAGACGAGCTTGACATGGATGCGGGCCTTGGGATTGGCCATCTTCGCGTCGTAGATCAACTGTTTCAGGTCCTCGATGGAGTAGATGTCGTGGTGAGGCGGCGGCGAGATGAGCTCGACGCCGGGCGTAGCGTGGCGCACTGTGGCAATCCACGGCGGTACTTTGGCGCCGGGCAGATGGCCGCCTTCGCCGGGCTTGGCACCCTGGGCGAGCTTGATCTGCAGGTCGGTTGCATGAACGAGATAATCGCTGGTCACACCGAAACGGGCCGAGGCGATCTGTTTGATGCGGCTGGAACGCAAGGGGTCTTCGATGCGGTCGTCGGATTCGCCGCCCTCACCGGAATTGGAACGCGCCCCGATAGAATTCATCGCGATAGCGAGCGTTTCGTGCGCTTCCTGCGAAATGGAACCATAGCTCATCGCTCCGGTGGAGAATCGCTTGACGATTTCGCTTTCCGGTTCGACCTCCTCGATCGGGATGGGCTTGCGGTTGCCGGTGAACTTCATCAGCCCGCGCAAGGTCATCAGCCTGTTAGAAGTGTCGTTGACATGCTCGGAATACTTCTTGAACAGGCCGTAGTCGCCGCGCTGGGTGGCCTGCTGCAGCAGGAACACGGATTCTGGGTCGTTCAGATGATCCTCGCCGGTTCTCCTCCACTTGTATTGGCCGCCAACGCGCAACCTGCGGTGCGGGGTTGCCGTCCACTGGTTCGGATAAGCGACGCGGTGGCGGGTGGCGACTTCCTCGGCGATTTCGTCAAGGCCGATGCCGCCGACGCGCGAGGTGGTGCCGGTGAAGTATTTGTCGATGACGCCCTGATTCAAGCCTACGGCTTCAAAAAGCTGGGCTCCCCGGTAGCTCATGATGGTGGAGACACCCATCTTGCTCATAATCTTGAGGACTCCGACGGAAAGCGCCTTGCGCAGGTTTTCCACGCCGGTTTTGGCATCGACATCAAGGAATCCCCCGCGTGCCAGATCCTCCACGGATTCGAAGGCGAGGTACGGATTGACGCAGGCAGCGCCATAGGCGATGAGCAACGCGACATGATGAATCTCGCGTACGTCGCCGGCTTCGACGGCCATCGAGACCTGCGTACGGGTATGGGTGCGCAACAAATGATGCTGAACCGCGCTGGTAAGCAGCAGCGAGGGAATCGGACCCCACGTATGATTGGAATCGCGGTCGGAGAGCACGATGAAATTCTTGCCTTCTTCGATGGCGTGATCAACCTCATCGAAAATCTCTTCAAGACGGACTTCCAGCGCCTTGCCGCCTCCCGCAACCTGATAAAGGCCATGGACGACGAACGGTTTGTAATACCCTCCCAGCACTTTGGCATGATCAAGACGCTTGAGCTGCGCCATCTCGTCGGAATCAATGACCGGGTTCGGGATGACAATCTTCTTGGCGGAAAGTTCCAAGTCCTCCAACAGATTGGGCTCTGGACCGATGGCCGAGGCCAGTGACGTGACGATTTCCTCGCGTTCCCAGTCCAGCGGCGGGTTGGTGACCTGTGCGAATTTCTGCGTGAAATAGTCGAAAAGCATACGGCTATGGTTGGAAAGCACGGGCTGCGGGGTGTCGTTGCCCATCGCGCCGATAGGCTCCTTGCCGGTGTTGGCCATCGGGCGCAGCAGGATTTTCAGGTCTTCTTGTGTATAGCCGAACGCACGTTGACGACGGACGACGGAGACGTTGGAATGACGGACGTGCTCGCGCGCCGGCAAATCGCTCAGGCTGACGGCGTTGCCTTCAATCCACTCGCGGTACGGATGCTGGGTGGCGAGCTGGTGCTTGATTTCCTTGTCAGGAACGATTCGCCCTTCAGCAGTATCGATAAGGAACATCCTGCCGGGTTCGAGCCTGCCTTTGGCGACGATATGTTCCTGCTCGGTTTCGGGCAGTACACCGGCTTCGCTGGCCAGCACAACGTAACCGTTGTCGGTGATCTGCCAACGTCCAGGACGGAAGCCGTTGCGGTCGAGCTGAGCGCCGACCAACGTTCCGTCGGTGAAGATGATGTCAGCCGGGCCATCCCAGGGCTCGATCAGGGAATTGTTGTATTCGTAGAACGCTCGAACGTCGGCGTCAAGTGTATTGTCCTTCTCCCAGGCTGGTGGGAGCATCATCAGCACGGCGTGCGGCAGGCTGCGGCCGGCGAGATGAAGCAGCTCAAGGCATTCATCGAAGGTACCGGAATCGGAATAGCCCGGCGTGGTCACGGGAAGCAGCGGTTTGAACTCCCCCAGAAGTTCGCTGCTCAACTTGCCTTCACGAGCGGAAAGCCAGTTGCGGTTGCCTTGGATAGTGTTGATCTCGCCGTTGTGGGCAATAAGGCGGAACGGCTGAGCAAGCGGCCAGCTCGGGAACGTATTGGTGGAGAAGCGTGAGTGGACGATGGCGATGGTCGTCTTCATCGTGGGATCATTGAGATCCGGGAAGAAGCTGGTGAGCTGCATCGTGGTAAGCATGCCCTTGTAGGTAATCGTCCGTGCAGAAAGCGATGCGAAATAGACGCCGGCCTCATGCTCGACGCGCTTGCGAACACGGAACGCCTTGCGGTCAAGGTCCAAACCACCCAGCGATTCCTGCCCGACCTGCCACGGCGAGGATATGACCAGCATTTCAAAAGCGGGCATCGAAGCCAACGCCTGCAGCCCCAGCCCGTCCGGATTCGTCGGAACCATACGCCAAGCGAGAACTTCCAAGCCTTCCTGTGCCACGATATCAGCGATCTGACGCTTCTGCTCGCTGGCCGCGGCCAAATCGCGGTCGAGGAAGGCGATACCGGCGACATAATGCCCGGCCTCAGGCAAATCGGCCTCGATAACCGAACGCATGAACTCGTCGGGCATGGCCATGAGAATGCCGGCACCATCGCCCGTGTTTTCCTCGGCACCCACGGCTCCACGGTGGTTCAGATTGACGAGCACCTCGATGGCATCGTCGACAATTTTGCGTTCCGGTTGCTTGTTCAAGGTGGTGACCATGCCGACACCGCACGCGTCATGCTCTGCCGCCGGATCGTACATACCTTGCGGGCGATGAATCGTCAAATCGAGTGGGGTCTTAAGCGTCACCACAATCACCTCTAGCTTCCAAAACCGATGCTCCGTTACGAGCGCTCTCATAGACTAGCGGTACGTAATGTCAGAAATGTATCCATGTCCATTTTGCGACAAAATCTTCCACATCGTGGACATCGCTCGTCGGGATAACGAATAGCCAACGGAACCTTCGCCTAATTATTCGGTTACCAGCCGCAGATATCAAGTATCTGTTCAATGACGATGTCGTTGAGCAGACGACCTTTTAACGTCGGGACAATGCGGTTTTCTTTGTTGATTTCTATCAGACCGGATTGCTTGATCTCGTTGAGTTTTACACGGTCAACGACGCGCCCGGAAGCCTGTTCGATTCTCGAGATATCGAGCCCTTCGCGCAGACGCAACCCAAGCATCACCGTTTCCTCGAAGTTCTCCTCGTGGGTGATGGCCTCGCTGCCTTGCCACGGTACGCTCCCGGCATGCATCGCTTCGGCCCACTTGCGCGGATGCGCGATATCCCAAGCCCGCACACCGAACTGGGAAGCATCCGATTGAGTGTCATTGACTTTGAACCGTTT
The DNA here is from genome assembly GCA_024104275.1 of Bifidobacterium sp. GTDB lineage: Bacteria > Actinomycetota > Actinomycetes > Actinomycetales > Bifidobacteriaceae > Bifidobacterium. The sequence goes on along the minus strand of JAGGHK010000001.1, from coordinate 278,932 downwards.
GTCGTCATTGTGTTGATCGACGTCGATTTGCGGCACCATATCGGAATCGCCGCCAGAGGTCACCGCATCCGTCTTTCTGAATCCATCTTCATCGGTATCGCGAGCGCCGGAAACCGCATGCTCCTGCCACGCGCCGACGTCCGACGTGCGATAGTGAGAGTGCGCTCCGGGGCCGATGCCGGCCCAATCGACGTTGCGCCAATAGCCCAGATTGTGGCGGCTCTCATACCCGAGACGCGCCCAGTTGGAGATTTCGTACCACTTCAACCCAGCCTGTTTTAAGAGGTCGTCGGCGATCTCGTACTTGGCCGCCTCGTCGTCGTCATCGGGTTTGGCGATGGTGCCGGCCTTGATCTGCCGCCCCATTTTCGTGGTGGGTTCGACCGTCAACGCGTAGGCGGAAATATGATTCACACCAAGCTCGATGGCGGTTTCGACGGATGTTCGCCAATCATCCATGCTCTCGCCCGGCGCTCCGTAAATAAGGTCGACACTGGAACGCAACCCGACTTTATTCGCCGCTTCCACCCCGGCGGTCACGTTGGCTGGCGTATGCGTGCAGTCCAGCGTTTTCAAAACGTGAGGCACAGCAGATTGCATACCGAAGGAGATGCGTGTGAATCCAGCCTCCGCCAATGTTTCCAGATATCGTTCGTCCACGGTGTCGGGGTTGGCCTCGGTGGTAATTTCCGCATCGGCTTCGATACCCCAGACATCCTTCACCGCGTGAAGCATCCTCCCAAGATCAACTGCAGGCAGCAGGGTCGGTGTCCCTCCTCCGAAGAACACGGTCGACGCCGCAGGTTCATCGATGCCGTGCCGTTCCTGCCACGCCTTGACCAGCCGCATCTCGTCGATAGCGAGGTTCGCATAATTGCCGCGAGACGCGCCCCCGCCCATATCAACGGCCGTGTAGGTGTTGAAATCGCAGTACCCGCACCTGCGGTAACAGAACGGCACATGAATGTAAACCTCGAACATAGCCCTCTACCCTAGCGGCAGCCCCTTCCAGACCTATGCCGGGAAGGAGCTTTATCGAGTCATCGCCGAATCCATCGGTATTCCATCGACCTAAAACTCAGGAACGGCTTCTCTCCTTATGCCGCTTAGGTGAGCCCACGGCAAGACCGACACATACGAGGGCAACGGCAAAGAGCGCGACCATACCGGTCGAGGATGCCCAACCGGAGAGATTTGACGTCCCGCCTACATACGTTCCCAAGCCCATGGCACGGTCGATGGCGTCAAGGTACCAGCGACCGCACAGTAACTTGCCGATCAGCGCCACCGGCCCGGTCATCACTGAGGATCCGAAGGACCACGCCCCCGAAGTGAAGCCGATGGCGAGACCCAGAACGTTGGCCAGTCCGTTGGCGGCGGTGACTGATACGGCGAGACGGCCAAGGACGAAGCCGATCGAAATGCCGAAGAACACGTAGATAGCCGTCGAACATGTCGTCAACAACACCGGCCGCAGCGTCAGGCCCGCAAGCGAGCCGGTCATGATGGTGGTCACCGCCAGCGAAAGCAGCAGATAGTAGATGGTCACCAGCACCCCTATGCCCGAGCACGCCGCCAGCAGACCGAGACCGACGACATGCGAAGAAGCCGGAGACACCTCCATGCGTCGACGGTTCGATTCGACACTGAAGGCGCCGATCACCATGGCGATGACCACGATCATGGACGTGACGATCGGGTACGAACCCAGCGAGAGCGAACGGCCGAATACCAGCGTTGTTGAGGCGTTGCCGGAGGCGTGATGCATGGCGATGACGGAGACATGGGCGTCCGTTTGAGCGGAATTGCCGGCACGCACGACCTCACGGACGGCGTTATGCATGATTGCTGATTCATCAATCCGAGAGCCCCCGACGGAAGCCGTTGTCGCCGCAAGAGCGGCTGGATAGGTCTCAATCGAAGACGAATTGGCCGGCCTTGTTGTGGGCGAAACCATGGCGCCAGTTACACCCGTTCCGTTCGTTTCGGTCTCAGCCGCATGTGAATTCCCAGCTTTTGCAACGCTTCCGGCCAGATATGCTGTCCGCAGGTTGGAAAGGAACGTCGAAACCTTTGTTTCGGAGAGATCCTGCGGCTCGCCCTGCGTGATGACTACGCTGAGCTGCTCGGGATTTTGGCCGTTGGATACAGCACCTGCGAAATCACGCATGTAGCCTTTCGGAACCACATAAATGGCGTCCGTGGCATCGGTGGCCATGGCGTCCTGCATGGCACGACGATTGTCGTCGACGTGCACGACGGTGTTGGTCTGACCCAGATAATCCCGCAATCCGGTCGCTATGCCACCGGCGTCGCCATCGCGATCGATGACCGCCACACGCGATTGATCCGGAGAATATGACGACGCAGAGCCGTGGGTGTCGGAGACACTTTGGAACAGAATGGCCGTCATGACCAGGCTGAGCGCCACCAGATAGAAGAGGACATAGGTTCGGTGTCGTTTGGCGACGACAAGCGCGGCTTTACAGGTGTTCATAACGTTGTCTCCTCAACATCGCCACGACGATCAGGACGAGGACGACCGTGGTGGCGGCCATGATGGCCAGACCGATAAAGAATGGATGATAATTGTCGTAATAGAGTAAGTCGTAAAACAGGTCGCTCACCTGTCGGGCGGGGTTGAGTCGGGCGATGACAGGCGCTTTCTGCCGCAACTTGTCCCCGAGCGCCATCGCGCCGGTGCCGTACAGACCGGTAAACAGCGACAGGAAGCAGGTGAGCACCGTGCTCAGGCTCAATTTGGCGCGCTTCGAAAGTTTCGATATGGCACCGATGACCAGTCCCAACGCGCTCGCCATCAACGTCGATGCCGCAACAGCAAGCACCGCTGCCGGCTCCCGTCCGGCGATGCCGATGCCAATGACGTAACGCATCGCGAGGAACGCGATCAGCATGCAGGCGAAGGAAAGCACCCACGAAGCCATAAGCGTGGCGATCGTCTGCCGGATCTTCGGTAGCGGCGAAACACTGGCCCGCACACCGAGAGCGGAAAGGTTCGCCTGGGTGAGTGTGATGAGGTTGATGGATACGGTCATGCCCAACAGGCAGGCCATTCCCAGCAGTGAGAAATAGTAGCGTGCGAAACGATGCGGTCTGACACTCGTCACGCTTACGTGTTGCAAGAACCCGTCCGACGAACCGATACTCGATCTGACCTGCGGATTTGCCATGACGGCATGGTTCCTAGCTGTTATCGCAGTGACCACGAGGCCGGTCTCGTTGTATTGCTGCAACGCGTAATCGATAGCGGTCACGCTCATCGAAACGGCCTGATTGCCGGAATTGACCGTCGTATCCGCGAGCGCCATATGCAGTGCTCCCGAATCGTCTACATAAAGGTAGCCTTTGGCTTTGCCGTCGGCCACCATTCGTTTGGCATCGGCAACCCCGGATGCCTGTTTGATGGTTATCAGCTTGTCGTCATCGTTCTTGGATGTCTTGCTTTTGGCTTGGCCCTTGCCATCCACATCCTGTTCGCCGGCGAGCGCCTTGATCGCTTGTGCCGCTCCGGCCGTTTTGTTCCAGTTGGAGTCCTCGGCCACGGCCATGGATTGCGGGTCGACGTGGATCAGATCACTGATATCGCTGAACATGAGATGGAACATCGCCAGCATGATGAGCGGGAAGGCCAGCACCCAGAAGATGATGCTTGGGTTCCTCAACCCGGCTTTGAGATACGTTTTGAACGTCGTGAACATAACGCGCCCCTAATCCCTCAGCGCCTTGCCGGTCATCTCGAGGAACACATCGTTCAGGGTCGGCGGGTTCGAGGAGACGTGGCCGATGTTGGCGCCGGAACGTTCCAGAAGGTCGAGGACATCGACCAGATTGCGCTCGCCGGATTCGCAGCGAACCGTCAGCGTCTTGCCGTCGTAATCCACGTCGACGATGGCCGGTAGCCCGCGCAGATCGGCCAGCGCGTCTTCGGTGAGATCAAGCGTCTCGACGACGATGCGGTCGCCGGTGGAGACCATCGCCTTAAGTTCGCCGATCGTGCCTTCCGCGAAGTGGCGACCGTGGTCCATGATGAGTATCTGGTCGCAGATCTGCTCGACTTCCTCCATGTAATGGCTTGTGTAGACCACGGTGGCACCGGAACGGTTGAGGCGCTGGATGCCCTCCAGAATGGCGTTGCGACTCTGCGGGTCGACGGCCACGGTCGGTTCGTCGAAGAAGATGAGGTCGGGCTTGTGGGCGATGCCGCAGGCGATGTTCAGGCGGCGCTTCAATCCCCCGGAAAGCTTCTTCGGCCGGTATTTGCGGAAATCGCCGAGTCCGACCAACGCGATGGCTTCGTCTACCAACGGTTCGCGCTCGTCTTTCTTCGGCACGTAGAGCGAGCAGAAATAGTCGATGTTCTCCTCGACCGTCAGCTCCTCAAGCACCGCGACATCCTGCGGTACCAAACCGATGCGGGCTTTGAGCGCGTAGGCACTCGGCGTCATCGGTTGGCCGAAAATCCTGATATCGCCCGAATCGTAGGTCAGAAGCGAAAGAACGCAATTGATCAAGGTGGTCTTGCCGCTGCCGTTGGGGCCGAGAAGACCGAATATCCTGCCCTGCGGCACGTCGAGGTCGAAGTCGTCGAGCACCAGATGGTCGCCGTAGCGCTTGACCAGATGGCTGATCCTGACCGCCGGAACGTTGCCGGCTCCGCTCGGGTCGTGTTTCGCGTTCATAGATGAACCTTCCTATCCATTGCGAACGTTATGTATGTTGATGGTTCCATTGTGACGCCGGGAAGCGTGCAAGACATGGTGAGTGTCGTCATTTTCTTGCCATATCACTAATTACATTTGTCACCACTTTTGTCTTTGGCGTTTTCGCAGGACACCATACGTCACATCACAAATCATTGAAAAGAAATGGATTACAGCGGCGAGACACGAGTAGCTTCGGCACACAGCGCAATCTTCGCCACAGAGACCGGGTGATACTCTCGAATCGTGAGCAAAAGGTATCTTCAGGACGCGGCCGGAACGGCGTTGCTGCTTTGCTGCGCCCTGCTTGAGGCGGCAAGGCAACACGGCTCGTTCGATGTCACCGCCATCGCTGCCCTGCTTACTGTCATTTGCTGTTCGGCACTCGCCCAATGGCTCGACAATGATGACCGGCACTTTGGTGGCGATACTCCCGATTTCGCGCCGCTCCCCTTGCTGTTGTTCTGCATACCGTCGTTATTGCTCCCCGAATTTCTTGCGTTCATGCCATTGGTCGCATTTGAGACGATGATTATTCCGACTGGCCAATCCGAAAAACGCTGGCACAAGTTGATGCGATGGTGCTGGGTTCTTCCGTTGATATGCTCATATTGGACTTATCGGTTTGGCGAGTTCTTGCCAGCCGGCCACAACTGCCACTCCGCGACCCATCCAGTATTGGATGCTGCCATAGTGATGCTCCTTTCGTGCCTCACCGCTCTATTGGGATATATTTTCTCCGTTTCTGATTCTGAACACCGTAGGTTGCTCACTCTCAAAGACACCATCAGAACGACCCGTCGCCGCAACGCGACGCAAATCGATTCACTGCGTGAACAACAAGAGGAATCCACCCGCGTGGCGACCCTGCGCGAGCGCACACGCATCGCCCGCGAGATTCATGACAATGTCGGCCATCTGCTCACCCGTGCCTTGATGCAGACGCAGGCGGCCAGCGCTGTGGCGGATGCCATGAATGATGCGACCGCAGCCAAACAGCTAGCTGGCATAAACGCAAGCCTCAACGAAGCGATGACCATGGTGCGACGCTCCGTGCACGACCTCGAGGACGACGGCACCGATTTCGAGGCGCAGATCGCCGACGCCGTGCATGTCATGGACAATGCGAGACCTGATTTTTCCGTTACGTTGGATTGCGATATCGAAAACACCCCGGCCCCGGTGGCACGTTGCCTCACCGCCGTCATCCGCGAGGCGCTGACCAACGTCATCCGTCATTCGGATTCGAGCAACGCCAGCGTCTCGCTGCTCGATTATCCCGCTTTCTGGCAGCTTGCGGTGTTCAACAGGACCGCGATTGAAGGAATTTCCCAATCCCCAAACGAGATGAGCCCCGACCTCCGTGGTATGGGATTGGCGGATATCGAGCAACGTGTTCACGCGCTGGGAGGCACCTCACTTTGCGGCCCGTACCGCGACGGCTGGCGCGTGTTTGTCTCGCTGCCAAAAGCGCCGTGGACGAGTTCCGCCGCAGAAACGAAAACGACCGCTATCAACAGGAACAATGGCACTGACGAGAAAACGGATATCCGCAAAAGGAAAGACACCGCTACAAAGATAAGTACGATCGAAAACAGAGTTGCCCTTGGAAGGACAGAAGCAAACAAGGATAAAAACTCCCGCACGAAAACAAGTACAACCACAAAGAAGGAAACGGCATGAAAACAGCAATCGTAGACGATGATCCCATTGTCTGCTCGTCGCTTACCACGATTCTTGAGGCCACGAATGCGGCCGAGGTGCTGTGGACGGCAAACGACGGCGAGACGGCAGTAACGAACTATTTCGACGACCCAGCAAACCGACCGGATGTGCTGCTGATCGATATCCAGATGCCCGGAGTCGACGGCTTGGAGGCCGCACGCCGAATCCTCGCCAAGGACAAGGTCGCGCGCATTCTTTTCCTCACGACGTTCGATGACAAGGAATACATCGACCAGGCCATTGCTCTGGGAGCCAAAGGCTACCTCGTCAAGCAGGACGCCGCTTCCGTCGGCCCCGCGCTTCAGGCGGTGATGGCCGGTCAGGTCGTCCTCGGTGCCCAGGTGCTCGGCAAGTTGTCGGCGGCAACCCTAGGCAGCACCGTCACCAACCATATTGGAGACCATGTCAAAGCCGGTAATAAAACCGACGTCAACCGCGAAACCGATTTTATGGCCGGTACCAATCCCATTCCCTCAGCCGAAACGTCAATCAATGTGCCAGCTTCGGCTTTCGAGACCTTAAGCGCTCGCGAGCGCGATATCGCCCGCCTCGTCGCCCAAGGCCTCGATAATCACGACATCGCCGCCCAGCTCTACCTGAGCGAAGGCACCGTCCGCAACCGCATCACCAACGTCCTAGACAAGTTGTCCCTAGCCAACCGCACCCAGCTGGCCATCGCCTGGCTCAACGCCGGTCAGCACTGATTTTCAACTCTTAGAAGCAATCTAATTCCGATAATCCGGTTGGATTAGTGTATAAATATCGGACAAATTAGGTTGGATAAGTGTACTTTTACCAGAGGAATCTGGTTGTATTCGTCCTGTTTTCAGCACTAAATCTGGTTGTATTTATCCCATATTCCACTCAAAACCAGGTTGTATTCGTCCTCAGTGAAAACTCCAAACCGGATTTGCGCAAACTACCGGACACTACTAAACCGAGATATCGACCATGCCATCGTCTTGTACGAGGACAATCTTTCGGTTGAAGACAGCATCATCTATTGTCCTGTTTACATGGTCGCGTTTCTATAAAGAAATTCTCGTTTCAGTCACTTGCCCAGCACCTGCTGGTGACTACCCGTTTCCACCAACACCAACGTCAGCACGTCGCGCTTGATCTGATAGACCAGCAGCCAATCCGCCTCGATGTGCAGCTCTCGGAAATCATGCAAGTTTCCTTTCAACACATGGTCGCGATACCGTCGGCGCAGCACCTCATTGTTTTGCGCCATCAAGAGACGAATCACTTTCTCGAGCTTATTGAAATCGTAATGTTTACGGCGTAGCTGCTTCGTCTGACGAAGAAACGTCGCAGTGCGTTCAATTCGTTGCAGTGCCACGCAGCTCCTCCATCAAGTCGTCAACGTTGTCGAATGAGCGGGTCGGGCCTTTTGCAGCATCCAAGACCCCTTTTTCGAACTTGGAAAGCGTCGGACGAAAAGGCAGACCTCGGTCATTGATGGTCTGCTGAAGAAACATGTTGATGGCGCTGCTCATATCCAATCCAAGCCCCTTGAAAACCTCTTGAGCCTGCTTCTTGACCTGTGGATCCGTCCGAATCGCTATCGTCGCGCTATTCATAACCATCTCCATATGTAAAACTATGTTCGACAATGTTTATACAATAGTACTACCAAGTATAAGCATTTTCCAATAGCAAATTAATTTTCAATTCATGACCACACAAAGTCCGCGTCGGGACCGGCACCGATTTCGAAATGGTATTTGGCGATGCCTAAATCGGTGTGAGTGCAGGGGCCTAGACCGGCTTTGGCGGACACCGTATGAGCATCTGGTTGGAGAGTGAAGATGAATTTTTGCTGATTCAGGGACGTGGGAGCAAGCAATGCGGCTTCTACGCCGTTGCGGAACCATTTTGGGCTTTTCATACTTTCAGGAACTTGCGCAACCTGATCATAACGCTTGGAACGATGCTGGTGGCCGTGATTGGTTCCGTAGCCCATGACGATGGCAAAACGGGGCCGCTCCCCTTGTTCGAGCGCGACATGTCTGGAAAGGCGACGTCCGAATTGGCGCACCCAGCCGGTGTCGAGCCCGAGTTGCGTGGCCCGCAGCAGAACGTGTGCACCATAGTAGCCGCAACGTTCCTCCCAGTCCGGCGTGCGGTCCGCGACAATGGCGACAAGATTACGAGCACCTTTGTAGATGCCATAATCGGTAAGAAATCCTTCGAACGCGGCGGGGTCGTTGAGCTTGAGCTGCATGCGCAGGTTGCCTTCTTGATTGCATTCGTCAATGGTCTTCTGGAGTTCGTCGACTATATCCTGTGGAATCGGCTTGTCGGTGTAATGCCGAACCTCATGCCGTACCTGAATCGCTTTGCTCAGTTCCATATTTGCCTACTTTACAACGCATTTCGATTTTACGAGAAATCGTACTCGTTCTCACCAAATCGGAATCAGAAACAATTTGATATGCAATATTTCTGTATCCGTTACTTGACCGCTTTTTCGGCGGCACGAATCTTATTCTTGGTGTCGATGTCCATAGACTGGTTGGAACCGGCCTCGCCGGTGGACAGGGCGGCGACGAACGCCTCCTGCGGCACCTCGACGTGGCCGAGCATCTTCATGCGCTTCTTGCCGGCCTTCTGTTTCTCCAAGAGCTTGCGCTTGCGGGTGATGTCGCCGCCGTAGCATTTGGCGAGCACGTCCTTGCGCAGGGCGCGGATGGTCTCGCGGGCGATGACGCGCGAGCCGATGGCCGCCTGGATGGGGATTTCGAACTGCTGGCGCGGGATGAGCTTCTGCAGCTTCTTCGTCATCATCACGCCGTAGCTGTAGGACTTGTCGCGGTGGACGATGGCGCTGAACGCGTCGACCTTCTCCCCTTGGATCAGGATGTCGACCTTGACCAGGTCGGCGCTCTGCTCGCCGTCCTCGTGATAGTCGAGCGAGGCGTAGCCTTTGGTACGGCTCTTGAGCTGGTCGAAGAAGTCGAAGACGATTTCGGCCAGCGGAATGCGGTAGTGCATCTCGACGCGCTCGGGGCTCAGGTATTCCATCGTGCCCATCTCGCCGCGGTGGTCCTGACACAGCTCCATCACCGAGCCGATGAATTCCTTGGGTGTGATGATGTCGGCCGCGACCATCGGCTCGACGATCTGCTTGATCTTGCCGTCCGGGAATTCGCTTGGATTCTTGACCTCGTGCATCGTGCCGTCTTCGGTGGTGACATTATAGGTCACGTTCGGGGCGGTGGAAATCAGGTCGAACCCGAATTCACGGCTCAGGCGCTCGACGACGATCTCCATATGCAGAAGCCCGAGGAAGCCACAACGGAAGCCGAAGCCCAACGCCACAGAAGTCTCCGGTTCATACGTCAGTGCAGCGTCGTTGAGCTTAAGCTTGTCAAGCGCGTCACGCAGTTCCGGGAACTGGGCGTTGTCGATCGGGAAGATGCCGGCGTAGACCATCGGATGCGGGTCGCGGTAGCCGGGCAATGGCTCGCTGGCCGGACGCAGCGCCGAAGTGACGGTGTCGCCGACCTTGGACTGGCTGACGTCTTTCGCACCGGTGATGATGTAGCCGACTTCGCCGGCGCCAAGCGCCTTGGTAGGAGTCATGTCAGGGCTGATCACGCCGATTTCTATGGGTTCGTGCGTCATGCCGATGCCCATCATATGCACTTTTTCGCGGCTTTTGAGCTCGCCGTCGACCATACGGATATAGGTGACGATGCCGCGGTAGGTGTCGTAGACGGAATCGAAAATCAGAGCGCGCGCAGGGGCTTTCGGGTCGCCGTGCGGAGCAGGGATTTCCAGCACAATCTGGTCGAGCAGATCCTTGATACCTTCGCCGGTCTTGCCGGAAACGCGCAGTACGTCCGAAGGCTTGCAGCCCAGCAGGTTCGCGATTTCCTCGGCGTGCTTATCCGGTTCGGCGCTGGGCAGGTCGATCTTGTTCAAGACCGGGATGATGGTCAGATCATCCTCGATGGCCATATAAAGGTTGGAAAGCGTCTGTGCCTCAATACCTTGCGTGGCATCGACCAGCAGCACCGCGCCTTCGCACGCGGCCAAGGCACGCGAGACCTCATAAGTGAAATCGACATGGCCGGGGGTGTCGATCATGCCGAGCGTGTATTCCTGCCCGTCGAAGGTCCACGGCACGCGCACGGCCTGTGATTTGATGGTGATGCCGCGTTCCTGTTCGATGTCCATGCGGTCGAGGAACCGGTCGTGCATCTCGCGTTGCGGCACGATGCCGGAAAGCTGGAGGATGCGGTCGGCGACGGTGGACTTGCCGTGGTCGATATGCGCGATGATACAGAAATTACGAATCAGCGATTGATCGGTGAATCCCGGTTTGTTCTTCGCCTCAGTCACTGATGCCACTCCTTTTATACAGACATTTCATGGCGAAATCTCTCCAATTCCGCTTTTCCTATACTAGGCCTTATTCTATCGGCCGCGGTAGGCAATGGTTTCCCGGCGAAATAGTCAGCGAAATGGGGATAGCGATATAAAACGATTGAGAAACAATGCGATACGTAACGTTATTTCCCAAAATCGACGCGAAATATCGGCATAAGGTGTTATTCTAAAGTCTTGTATGTCCTTATAGAAAACGTTGTTTGGAGAAATTGTGGCAAACATTAAGTCGCAGAAGAAGCGCGTGCTGACCAATGAAAAGGCGCACAAGCGCAACGTGTCCGTGAAGTCCAGCCTGAAGACTGCGATTCGCAAGACCCGTGAAGCCATCGAGTCCGGAGATAAGGCAGCAGCCCAGGCCGCTTACCAGATCGCCGGCCAGAAGCTCGACAAGGCCGCCAGCGCGGGCGTGGTTCACAAGAACCAGGCCGCCAACCGCAAGTCGAATCTCGCAGTCGCCATTAACAAGATGTGAGAAACGGCTTAAAGGTCGAACGCCTTTAGATCAGTGAAGTCCTGTGGAAAGCAAACAAGTGGTTATGTTTGCTTTCCACAGGACTTTTGCATTCCGGTATCCCGGCACATTGATGGTGCCAAAGGATACGTCAGTTACGATAAAAACCCGTTTTCGACCTTATTCGTGAATCATTACCCCTCGCAATGCAGGACACACTCACGCACTCGTCAGTAAAGGCCCATTCTTGTCGAGCTTGGTCGGGCGAATGCATGAAGATGATCATTCACAGCGTCGCCGCTGCATGCGGGGTGATTCGACTCAAAGATCGATCATGACCTTCATGGCCTTCTCATCGGCCGCGTGCTTGAAGACGTCATAGGCCTTTTCGATATCGTTGAAATCAAAACGATGGGTGACCAGTTTCTCCGCTTGAAGCTTCCCGGAGCAGCAGGTTTTCATCAGCATGTCGGTGGTGTTGGCGTTGACCAGACCGGTCGTGATGGTCAGGTTCTTGATCCACAGTTTCTCAATGTCGAACTTCACCGGTTTCCCGTGGACACCGACGTTGGCCAGATGGCCGCCGTCCTTGACGATGCCTTGGCAGATGTCCCAGGTCGGGCCGGAGCCGACAGCCTCGATGGCGCAATCCACGCCGCGGCCATCGGTCAGCTTCATGACCTTTTCGACAGCATTTTCTGCACCGGAATTGACGGTATCGGTGGCACCCATCCCTTTGGCCATACGCAAACGGTTTTCGTCGAGGTCGATCATGATCGCCTGCCACGGAGAGTACAACAGGCTGGTGAGCAGGGCGCTCATCCCCACGGGACCGGCACCGACGATGGCAACCGTGTCTCCGGGCTGGACGCCGCCGTACTGCACGCCGATCTCATGAGCCGTGGGCAACGCGTCGGAAAGCAGAACGCCCGCTTCTTCGGTCAGATTGTCCGGGAACGCATACAGCGAATTGTCGGCGAACGGAGTACGGACATATTCAGCCTGGGTCCCGTCGATCATATAGCCCATGATCCAGCCGCCACCGTTCAGGCAGTGCGCATACAGCTGCTTCTGACAGTTCTCGCACGTTCCGCAAGGCTGACGCAGGAGACCACGACCTTATCACCTTTTTTGAAGTTCTTCACCGAAGGACCGACCTCATCAACGATTCCGATGCCCTCGTGGCCGAGAATCCTTCCATTGAAGCTGCCTGTCTCCGCAATCGCTGTTTCTTCGATTTCCGGATTCTTGCCTTTCAGAATACCGAGATCCGTTCCGCAAATCGTTGTTTTGGTCATACGAATGATTGCATCCGTCGGATCGATAATCTTCGGCTTGGGGCGTTCCTCGAAACGAGCGTCGTTCTCGCCGTAATAGACCATGGCTTTCATCAGTATCCTCCTTGATTTTTGACTTAAACACAGTCAGGTCATTGTAACAACAATTACACAGTACGGTATGTGAGCGTTAACATCAAATCTGTTGTTGTATCCCGCTAACTGTTGCAACCAACCGTATCCACTCGCGCGACCTTGAACATCAGCACTGTCGAAACGGAACGCACTACGCATCCTTCCACGATGGAAGGTGCGCACGCGTGCGCCTGAGCGCCCCCGGCACCTTCCAATCGAAGCGTACAGAGAGCACACGCAGGATGACGACGAAGGCGACGATGGCGATATCGAACGTCACCTCAAGACTGAACGGGATATGTCCGCCTTGGTAGGCGTGGGTGACGAACACTGTCAAGATGCTGCCGATAATCGCCGGAACCGTATACCAGTGGCTGTCGCGGATGACCGACGGGACGTCATTGATTAGGATGTCTCGAATAAGCCCTCCCCCGATGGCCGTAATCAGGCCCATGAACACCGCCGTCATACCCGAGGTGTGGTAAATCAGCGCCTTTTGGGTGCCGTTGACCGCATAGAGACCAAGCGCCAAGGCGTCGAGTGCGACCATGATCCATTTGAGCCGGTCGACTTCCGGATAAATGATGGCTACCGTCACGCTGGCAAGCAGCGAGGTGATGATAAGCCCCTTGTCTGAAACGCCGACGGGCGGAAATATGCCCAGCAGCACGTCACGAATAATACCGCCTCCGAGGCCGGTGAGCCAGACGGTCATCAATATGGCGATGAAATCGTATTTTTTCTTGACTGCGCACAACCCGCCGAGCAAGCCGCAGCAGAAGGTCGCGATATATTCGATGGCCCAGAAAAAGACGTTACTTTCCAGCGCCAGTTGCATACCGCACATCCTTCGTCAAGTTGTATAAAGACCAATAGCAAAGTATAACAAATAGCGGCCAAAACATGGCTACAGCAAAACGGCCTGCAGCATCCCCCAGAACTTCAGAAAACGCTACAGGCCGTTTTAAGGCTATTTGAAAGCTGAATGTCAGTGAAGCGAAAACACGCTCAGCAGACCTTCCACATCCAGTCGTGCGGGTCTTCGATCTCGCCCATCTGTATGCCGAGCAGTTCGTCGCGCAGCTTGATGGTCAGTTCACCGGACTTGCCGCGGTTGACCGGAACGTCGAACTTCTCCGACTTGAAGCGGCCGATAGGCGTGATGATCGCCGCGGTGCCGCAGGCGAAGACCTCGGTGACCTCGCCGGACTTGATGTCTTCGAGCAGGTCGTCAAGCTTGATCATGGTCTCGACCACGTCGTGACCCTTGTCCTGAGCCAGCTGGATGAGCGAGCGGCGGGTGACGCCGGGCAGAATGTTGCCCGTGAGCGACGGGGTCTCCAGATGGCCGTCCTTGTGCACGGTGAACATGTTCATGCCGCCAAGCTCCTCGAGGTAGGTCTTGGTGGCCGCGTCGACGAAGCAGACCTGCTCGCAGCCTTGGTCGGCACCACGGTACTCGCCCAGCAGCGATGCCGCGTAGTTGCCGCCACACTTGGCGAAGCCGGTGCCGCCGGGGCCGGTGCGGAACCACTTGTCTTCCACCCAGATGCTCACCGGCTTGACGCCGCCCGGGAAGTACGGGCCGGAAGGCGAGGCGATGACGCAATAATCGACGGTTTGCGGTGCGCGCACGCCGAGGAATGCCTCGGAAGCGAACATGAACGGACGCATGTAGAGCGTGTATTCGCGGCGGGTCGGCACCCAGTCGACGTCACGCTTGACCAGCGCGGCGACGGAGCCCAGGAAGTCGTCCTTGGAAAGTTCGGGCAGATAGAGGCGCTTGGCGGAATTGGCGAAACGCTCGGCGTTCGCGTCCGGACGGAACAGCCAGGTGCTGCCGTCGGCGTGACGATAGGCCTTGAGGCCTTCGAAGCACTCCTGTGCATAGTGCAGGACGGAGGCACCAGGACTCATGGCAAGCGGGCCGTAAGGCTCGACTCGGCGATCGCCCCAACCACTGTCTTTATGCCAGACCATGTGGGTCATGTTATCGCTGAAAAGCTGGCCGAACGCCGGCTTGTCAATCAGCTTCGCGCGCTCGGCGTCGGAGGCGGGGTGAGGGTTGTCGAGAACCTTGAACGGTTCGGTCAATTGCGACAACGCTGCTGGATCATGATGGGATTGCTCAGTCATATGCACTTCTTCTTTGCTTCAGCCGATGAACGGCCAGAATTGTATTTTACCTTGCGCTTGTGGCGCTGGGTTATGCTGTTACTCTCGCACATAGGCGGTCATATATGGTGAAATCGTTCACAATATGAAAAATTTCCGGTGTGAAGGTTCACATCCGAAGATCAAAAAATCCGTACCAACCACAGGGTTGTGGCCAGTACGGATTTAAACTATCACGTCACGCTATCGGTAACGCCATTACTTAAAATGCATCGACTAAAGTGAATCACTTCTTGTCGGCATCGGCATCTGCGTCATCGGCGGCAGGAGCAGCTGCATCGCCTTCAGCAGCGGCGCCTTCCTTACCTTCGACACCGGCGGCGGCAGCGGCAGCATCCTCAGCGGAAACTGCGGTGGTGGCGGTGGCATCTTCAGGGATCTCGACGGTGACGACGGACTCTTCAGGATCGGTGTTGACGAACTCAACGCCTTCAGCCAAGTTGAGGTCCTTGGCAAAGACCTTCTCGCCGTCCTGCAGGCCGTCCACGTTGACATCGATACGCTCGGGCAGCGCATCGACGCTCGCGCGCACGCGAAGCTGCTGGATGTCGACGAACGCGACGGCCGCGCCCTTTGGGGTGCCAACGGCGAAGACCGGGACGTCGACCTCGATCTTCTCGCCGGCTTTGACCTCGTAGAAGTCGATGTGCTCGACGATGCGCTTGACGGGGTTGCGCTGGACGTCCTTGACGACGGCCATCTTGGAATCCTTGCCGTACTTGATGGTGAACAGCGCGTTCGTGCGGCGCAGGGCCAGCGTGGTCTCGCGCATGGGAAGCTTGACGAAAACAGGATCGTTGCCTCCGGCGTAGATGGTGGCCGGAATCTCCTTGGCCACGCGCATACGGCGGGCAGCGCCCTTGCCGAACTCGTTGCGGACTTCGCCCTCAATGGAAATGGTGTTTGCCATAATCTAATCTCCTTGAGATTGTTGATATTATCTACTGCGTTGTTTCGGTGCACCGACGCGCCGAAATCGCAGCCTCAAAGAGACCCAACACATTCAGCCCAGTCGATAACGGGAATCTCTTCCCCTCGCCAAAGCGCGACAGATATAAAACCTGCCGAAACAACATTTTTCAGTATACTATTCAAGCCGACATCCGCCAAGCGCAATAAAATTTGTGAACCTGCCCTTTTATAATTTCTTTTAATCAAGGCAACAGAGCACCGCAAGGATCGGAGTCGAACATGGTTCAGCATTCCAACACCAGAACCTTGGCCACTGGTCTGATCTGTGGGGGTTTCGCAGTAGCCGGAACCTTTTACGCCGTAGCCGATTACCTTTTCCGATTCGTTCTCGAGCCCGGCTCAAAACATTCCTTGTTCAAAAGCAACCGCCCCGATACCACGCTCGCCGCGCGTCAACCGCACCACGACGCCGAGGAAGAAGCCGAAGCCGCACGCTGGTTTGAGAACACCAAACGCGGGGTGACACTCAAGGCATTCGACGGCACGCAACTGCACGGCTGGATGCTCGATCCTGACTGCGCCAATCCCCCAAGCCATCTCTATGCCATCTGCTGTCACGGATTTTCGGGCGAACCCGCCGAAATGGCGAAATATGCACATCGCTTCTCCAAGCTTGGTTTCACCGTACTCACCCCTGCCAGCCGTTGCCATGAACTAAGCGGCGGCAAATACATCGGCATGGGTGCGTTGGAACACCGTGATCTTCTACAATGGATTAAAACCATCGTGGCCAACGACCCGAAAGCCCAAATTCTACTGGATGGCAATTCCATGGGAGCCGCAACCGTCATGCTTGCCACAGGCGACCCGAATCTGCCGAAGAACGTCAAGGCCACCATTGCCGACTGCGGCTACACCGGCCTTGAAGACCAATTCCTCTACAGCGCCAGGCACTTGTACCATGCTCCTGCATTCCTTGCACGCCCGGTCATCGACATAATGAGTTCCATCGCGCGCCGTCGCGCCGGATACGATTTCGGCGAAGCCTCCTGCGTTGAAGCGCTGCGCCACACTTCGATTCCCATGCTGTTCATCCATGGTTCCGCAGACGATTTCGTCAATCCTGCCAGCCTCGACGGCAATTTCCGCGCCTGCGCCAGCCCTGTCAAGCAAAAACTCATGATTCCGGGTGCGGCGCATGCGATGTCGGCCTCCACCGATCCCAAACGGTACTGGAAGACGGTAACGGCATTTGTTCGCGGAGTATTCAAACTGAGAAAGCCTCAAGGCGTGTCAGGATATATCGTTTTTAACTGATAGCACAATAGCAACTTCCTTCATCAGTCCGAATGGCAAAAGCTTCAAAGACGAATCTGCCGGCCTATTTTCCAGTAAATTCAACATTTCCGGTCGTTCTTTCCGTAAACAAGACGGTGGCCCAATTGCCTTGCGACATACAGCTTCGCCTACGCTACCGTAAGGTGACGAAACGTCGTAAATCCTATAGAATTGGCTTTATTGCTTGAATAACGCCGCTAAAAGAAGGTCGAGGAGTCCACACGTGTCAGTCATCAATTCACTGAAAAAGGAAACGCTGAAGCTGAGCCAAAAAGCCTTCCATCTGGGAAACGGCTTCGAGCACCCGGTCAATACCGAGGATCCGGAAACCCCGGATTTCAACGATGACCGTCACCTCGCCACCGTCAAGCCCGTCGATTACTCGACATTGCCTCACAGCCACGAATGGGGACCTGGTTACCCAACCAAACTCTTTGTCGACGATAAGACCGGTCTTCTGACCGTCACCACTCCCGGCAACCCGCCCATCGATGACGACATGTCGATCTACGACCTTTACGTCGAGCGCGCGGAACGCATGGGCGACGATCCGCTTTACACCTTCAAGGTCGACAACAAATGGGTCACCAAAACAGCCAAGGAGTTCCTTCAAGACGTGCGTAGCGTCGCTAAAGGCCTGATGCATTACGGCATCGACAAAGGCGACGGGGTTTCCTTCATGTCCCACACCTCCTACGAATGGGACGTCGTGGACGCTGCCGTGATGGCTGTCGGCGGCGTACTTGCCACCATTTACGACACCGATTCAGCAGAGCAGATCCGCAATATCGTCAACAATTCCGATTCCCGACTGCTGATCGTCGAAACCAACGATATGAGAGAGAAGGCCGACGGCGCCGTCGAAGACTGCCCCACACTCGAAAAAATCTATACGCTCGAAGCCGGCGCGCTTGAGGAGCTGCGCGATTACGGCAAGTCGGTGACTGATGAAACGCTTGACGCACGCATCGATTCCATCAAGAAAACCGATCTGTGCTCCATCGTCTACACCTCCGGCTCCACCGCCGCGCCGAAGGGCGTCGAGATGACGCACGAACACTACTGCACCACCGCGCTGAATCTGCGTGACTACATGCCCAACCTGCTGCACCAAAAAGGCAAGTCCGTGCTGCTCTTCCTTCCGCAGGCACACACCTTCGCCCGTGCGGTCAATTACATCGTGGTTGCCAGCGACCTGCGCATCTACATCGCCGGCGGCATCAAGACGCTCATCAGCGATCTACAGGTCGCCAAGCCAATCGTCACCATTCTCGTGCCCCGCGTCTGGGAGAAGGTCTATAACGCCGCCTCGCAGAAAGCAGGGAACGGCGCAAAGGGTGTGGCATTCGCTGCAGCCGTCGTCGCCGCACAGGAATACGAAAAGGAAATAAGCGAAAAGGGCAAGGCCAGCTTCGCCACCCGCGCACGCCGTGCCGCTTTCGATCCGATCGTCTACAAGTCGCTGCGTGAAGTGCTCGGCGGACAGGCCGAATGGTTCGTCGCCGGCGGCGCACCGCTCGACCCAGAACTGCTTGCGTTCTTCCGCGGTGCCGACATCCCCGCCTACGAGGGATACGGCTTGACCGAAACCACCGCACCCTGCGCGTTCAACCCCAAAGGAACGCCGTTCCATGAGGGCTCCGTCGGCGTGCCCTACCCCGGTTTCTCCATCCGTCTGGCGGAGGACGGCGAGATTCAGGTCAAGGGAACCTGCGTCTTCCACCGTTATCACAAGAACGACGAGGCCACCGAGCTCGCTTTCACTCCTGACGGCTGGTATGCAACTGGCGACCTCGGCCGCCTGAGCGACGATGGGTTCCTTTACATCACCGGCCGCAAGAAGGATCTCATCATCACCGCTGGCGGCAAGAACGTCGCCCCTGGCCCGATCGAAGAGATCATCCAACGTTGCCTGTTCGTCTCGCAGGCTCTGGTGCTCGGCGACAAGCGTCCGTTCATCTCGGCTCTCATCACGCTTGACGAGCCCTCGTTGCGCCAGTGGCTCGATGCCGCTGGTCTCGACCACGACATGCCCATGGAGGAAGCCTGCAAGAACGCGGTGGTCCGTGCCGAAGTGCAGAAGTGGGTCGACAAGGCCAACGAGGGCGTCTCCCGAGCCGAATCCGTGCGCAAGTTCATCCTTCTGCCCGAGGAGTTCAGCCAGGAGAACGGCATGCTGACCGCCTCCATGAAGGTGATACGCCCAACGGTCATCAAGCACTACGCCAACCTGCTCAACACACAGATGTATACGAAGAAGAAATAAGTCGTATTCACGGCACATATGAAAAGGCCGGATGGGTTGGAATGATTTCCTTCCCATCCGGTTTTTAATACCACGTTCTTATATGATTTTTGCTTACGAATGTCGGTGTCGTAGTTTTGGCAGCCCCTTCGGAAGCATAAAAGGTAGATGCCCTTCCCCTTGCTGAGGGTCTGAAAGCGGAAGCCGGATATCCCTCAAGTTCCATGGGGCCCGGCTTCTGCGCTTTTAAACTTGTATGCGAATCGTGGCCTACAGACCTTGCTCTCAGAAGCCCAACCGCTCTAGCTGCTTGGGGTCGGACTGCCAGCCTTTGGCTACTTTTACATGGAGGTCGAGCTTAGACTTTTGGCCCACGATGCGGTTGACGGCGGTGCGCAGGCGCTTTTTGACCTGCACCAGGTGCTCGGCGCGATGGCCGATGATAATGGGCTTCTGGGAGTTGCGCTCGACGTAGATGGAGACCATGACGTGCGCCTTGCCATCCTCGGTTTCGGGGTTGTCGGATTCGCCAGGGCGGTCGATGGAGTCCACGACCACGGCCAGCGAATGCGGCAGCTCGTCATCCAGTTCCTCAAGGAACGCGCCACGAACCAACTCGGCGATGGTGTCCTCCGGCTTCTCCTCAGTAATCTGGTCGTCAGGGTACATCTGCGGGCCTTCCGGCATGTTCTCGATGAGCACACGCTTGACCTCGGCCACATTGTCGCGCTCCAGAGCGCTGACCGGAACCACATCGGTGAAGTCGGCGAATTGGCTGATCTCGATAAGCTTGGCCATCAGCTCCTGACGGTTGAGCTCATCGATTTTCGTGACGATGGCGATCAGCGGCACTTTCCAGACGAACTTGCCGGTCTCGTGCTCTTGAGATGAATCGTTCCGTTGACGCTGACGACACTTGCTATCGCTGCCTTCATGGCCATGGTTGTCGACATTGCCGTCCTGGCTTGGCTTACCGCCCTTGTCGCCTTCGCCATTGTCGACCTTACGAGCAAACTCATTACGCAGACGACTCAGAATGCGCTTGTCCCCAGGCCCGATCTCCTGATCGGCAGGCAGCAGGAACGCGATCTCGTCCACATCGCTCAGTGACTCGTCCACCACGTCGTTGAGGCGCTGGCCGAGCAACGTACGAGGACGGTGGATGCCTGGAGTGTCAACAAGAACAAGCTGGGCGTTGTCAGTGGTGAGTATACCGCGAATGGCCTTACGCGTGGTCTCCGGGCGCGAGGAGGCGATGGCAACCTGCGTGCCGATCAGCGAATTGATCAGTGTCGATTTGCCGACGTTTGGCCGCCCTACTACGGCTACGAAGCCGGAACGGTACGGTTCTTTGCTTCCGCTCTGTTGCTCGTTGTTGTTGCTGTCAGTCATTCTTTTCGTTTTCCTTTACGTCCTGGTTCGTGTTTCGTTTGATTTCGTCATCGTCGTCTTGATCCTGTTTTTCAGCCATATCGAGCGTCGTCGGCTCAACCACGATGGTGGAGACCTTCTTACGACGTCCGGCGGAATCGACGGCGGTCAGGCGCAAGCCGCGTGTCACCGCGCTCATGCCGACGATGGGTACACGGCCAAGTAACTTGGTCAAAAGGCCGTAGACGGTGTCCACGTCATCCTCGTCGATATCGACTTCAAACAGCTCTTCAAGGTCGGCGATTGGCGTGCGAGCGGGCATCTGCCACTTGTGGTCGCCAATCTTTTGCGGCTCGGTGTGCTGGATGCGGTCATGCTCGTCCTCCAGCTCGCCGACAATCTGCTCGATGGCATCCTCGATGGTGACCAGTCCGGCGATGCCGCCGTATTCGTCTACCACCACGGCTACATGCTGACGCGTCCGCTGCATCTCATGGAACAGGTCATCGACTGGCTTGGATTCAGGGACCAGCATCGGCTGGCGGCAGATGGACTTGACCTCACGGGTTCGGGCTTCGGGATTGAAGGCCGTGGCACGCACGGCATCCTTCAGATAGGCCATGCCGACCAGGTCATCGACGTCCTCGCCGATGATGGGAATGCGCGAGAATCCGGAACGCGAGCACAGCTGCAGGAAATGTTCAAGCGTGGAATCGGATTCGACGCAAATCATATCGGTGCGTGGCACCATGATCTCACGGGTCAACGTGTCGGAAAGCATAAGCACATTGCGCAGCATTTCCGCTACTTCAGGGTCAACATCATCGGTTTCGACCAACCGATCGATGGTCGCGCGCCCCTGCTCACGCTGAATCTTCTCAAGCTCCTCATCGTCAGAAAGCTCGTCTTCCTTGTCACGACGACGCTGTTCCTTGCCTTCTCCGGCTTTGGCGAACGGTGTCAAGACAACGGCAAGCGAAATGATGCCGGAGAACCGCATCATCACATCGAGCGGTTTGGAAGCACCGGCCGAACATGGACGAAGTAAAACCGATACCACGGCTACAATCAACGCGAAAACCACGCCAGTGACCAGCGCGACCCAAACAGGTTCGGAAAACAGCATAACGATAATCGCTACCAGAACGCCGTCAAAGACATTGCAAAAAATGCGGAAGAACGCGCAGGAGCCGGCCGTGGCGTAACGATCGACGATAAGCCGTTGCACCTTGTGGACCTTGCGAATCTGTTTGGCCTGCACGAATTTGCCGAGGTCCTCATCGTCGGTCTGAATTTGGATGATTCGGTTGTTGAGACTCGACTTGGTGACGCGCGAGACGGCGGATTCGCTCGAAGCCATCATCAGCGACAGCCACACCAGCAGTGCCGTCACGATGACGAGCACAACCACGGTAGCGATGGTCAAGGTATCCATATTCTGCGTGCTTTCCTAGTTTTTGTCGCTATTTGACGGTTTGTCGTCATTACGTCCGGTGGCATGGTTCGCATCCCATTGTGCCAGCAAATCAGTGGAACCAGCCGGAAGTACGGCCTGAGGAACGGGCTCATCTCGGACAGCAAAAAAAGTAAGTAACAATTGGCGTTGCAGACCGAACATCTGCCGTTCCTGCTCGGAGTCAACGTGGTCATAGCCCAGCAAGTGCAAGGTTCCGTGAATAGCCAGAAGCATCATCTCGTCCATCGTGGAATGACCGGCGGCCGCGGCCTGCTGCTGCGCGACCCACGGGCAGATGACGATATCACCCAGAACGCCTTCCATGATCTGGCCGTCCTCGCCGGGGCGCAGTTCGTCCATCGGGAAACTCATCACATCGGTCGGCCCCTCGAGCTGCATCCAGCGCATGTGCAGCTGGGCGATTGGGTCAGGGTCGACGAAAAGGATGGTCAGGTCGGACTGCGTGCTTACCTGCATGCGTTCCATCACCCACAAACCCAAGTCGGAGAAGAGTTTCGGGTCGATCTGCCAGACCGTCTCATTGGTGACTTCGACGCTCAACGGCGTTCCTTTCCGCTTGACTTGCGGCCGGATTCCTCGGCTGAATGCACATCGTAGGCCTGCACGATCTTGCCGACCAACTCGTGCCGCACCACATCCTTCGCGCCGAGATGGGCGAAACTGATGCCGTCGATATTGCCGAGAATCGATTCGATGGACTTGAGGCCGGAATGCGGCACGGCCAGATCAATCTGCGTGACGTCACCGGTGATGACCATTTTCGTGTTGAAACCAAGACGGGTCAGGAACATCTTCATCTGCTGCTCGGTGGTGTTCTGAGCTTCGTCAAGAATGACGAAGGCATCGTTGAGCGTACGGCCACGCATGTAGGCAAGCGGCGCGACCTCGATGGTGCCGTCTGTCATGTAGCGGTGCATCTGGCCGGCGCCAAGCATATCGGAAAGTGCATCGTAAAGCGGGCGCAGATACGGGTCGACCTTGTCGTTCAACGTGCCGGGCAAGTAGCCAAGGCTTTCACCGGCTTCGACGGCTGGACGCGTAAGGATGATGCGGCTTACTCGCCCGTCCTCGAATGCACGCACCGCCTTGGCAACGGCAAGATAGGTCTTGCCCGTGCCAGCAGGACCAATGGCAAAGGTAATCGTATTGGCATCGATGGCACGGACATAGAAGACCTGACCGGCGGTTTTCGCACGCACCGGCTCGCCGTTGGCGAATGCTATAACGCCCGGTACATGGCGGTTCGCCGCGGCACGTTTGTGCTCATCGGCATAATCTTCGTCATCATCGAGCGAACGTGATTGCGGCCTCGCGCCCGCGCCGGCACCAGCGAAATCACGCGTATACGAATGCCCGGCATAACCGTGCCCACGACCACCGTCACCCCTGAGTCCGGCTTTTTTGCCGACCTGCCGGGCCTCGAGCATCCGCCGCACGTTCATCGCATCGGCCGGAGCCTTGTAAGCGGCGTCGATGATGTTGTTAAGCACATCCGAGACCTTGTCGGCCTCGATATCATCGCGCTTGTTGTAGGCGGAAATCTCGATGCGATTGCCCCGCACGAACACGTTGACCTCAGGGAAGGCGTGCTGCACCTCGGCAAGGACCTTGTCTCCCGAACCCAGCACTGCCACAGGGTCGAGTTCAGTGGGGATGGTGATGACTCGTTTAGCGCTGGCCACCCCTGCCTACTCTTCCATCGTCTCGCCGGTCAGCACATGCGCGTGCACGTGGAAGACCGATTGGCCGGCATCCTTACCGGTGTTGAAGATGAGGCGGTAGGCGCCGTGGAATTCCTTATCGGCGATGGACTGGGCAATCTCGACGATGTGGGCAAGTTCGGCAGGATCGGAATTGGCCAGTTCGGCCGCATTGGCGCAGTGCTGCTTCGGCACGATCAGCACGTGCACCTTCGCCTTGGGGTTGATGTCCTTGAACGCGTAAGTGGTGTCGTCTTCGTACACCTTGGTGCTCGGAATCTCGCCCGCAATGATCTTGCAGAACAGGCAATCGTCGGCCATATATGCTCCTTGTCAAAAGCTGTCGGGGCGCGGTTGCGCCCTACTCCCCCATGCTATTAGCCCGCACGGATAATTACGCTGGCCGGTATAGCCGCAAACTCAAGCGAATCGTCCCAGCGCACGAGCCAAAAGCGACAACGCCACCGGTCCGGCAGTCGAAGCACGCATGATATTGCTACCAAGCACACAGGCCTCAGCCCCGGCATCCGTGAACTGTTCCACTTCTTCATCGCTGATGCCACCTTCTGGGCCAACCACAACGTAAATTCGGCGCGGCTTGCCGTCGTCCAAGCAACGCTGCTCAAGCATGGCAACCTTCCGCTCGATGCCGTCCCAAGTCGACGTCGCACCCTGATGCAATACAATCACCAATTCGTGATGAACGCACGCGCGCCTACATATCGCTACGACCCCCTTGCTGGAAACACAGTCATCCAAAGTTGGCTTCCAAGCCCGTCGCGATTGCTCCGTGGCGGCCACGAGCGCTTGATCCCATTTGCGGTCGGTACGCCCGGCCTTCCACTTGGAAATCGAACGCTTGGCTTGCCATGGCACCACTTCGTCCACGCCGATCTGTGTAGCCATGTCGATAGCCTCAACGTCGTGTCCGGTTTTCGCGAGCGCCTGCACCAGCGCAAGTCTCGTAACCGGTTGCTCTTCGGTAATAAATTCCGAGACCTTCACCAAGCCATTCTGCGTATCGGCCACTTCCGCATCGATACGCAATCCGCGCCCGTCAGAAAGTTGCAGTTTATCGCCGTTCTGCAGGCGCATGGCGCCCATCGCGTGCCGTTTGATGGCAGGCGGCAGGGTTATCGTCCAACCAGCGCGTAGCTCATCACGGTTGACCGGCACATCGTCGTGCTCGGCATCAAATACAAAAAGTGGACTCGTCATAGTTCAAGGCTACCGGAACCGCGGACGAACTAAGGGTTTACATATGAAGAACATCGTCGCGGGAATAGTAGACGGCACCTGCCCGAGGATATTCACCGGTCAATTCCGGAATAGTGACGAAACGGTAGCCTTTCTTGGTAAGCTGCTCAATGACGTCAGGCACAGCCGCTACGGTGTGGGAATGGATATCGTGCATCAAAACGATGGCCCCTGGTTCGATCTGCGACATGATCTTGCGAGTCAAAGTGGATGACGTGGCACCTTTCGACCAATCGTAGGAATCCACACCATAAACGGCCACAGCGGCACCTGTCTGCTCGCCGATGCATTTGCGACTTTCCTCGTCGACGGCTCCGTGCGGCGGGCGCACAAAACTAACCGGGAATCCGGTCGCCGAACCGATGACTTTGTCGGTCTCCCTGATCTGCTGATGCTCGTGATGGCTCTTCATGATTGCCGGCAGATCCTCGTGACTCCATGTATGGCTTTCCACAGGGAAACCTGCTTGCGAGACCTCACGTGCAAGCGCCCCGCCGTCGGCCTGCACCTTCTGGCCCATCTCGAAAAACGTGGCCTTTGCATTCCTGGATTTGAGATACAGCAGTAGTTGCGGCGTCAATGTCGGGTCAGGCCCGTCATCAAACGTAAGTGCCACACACCGCTGAACATTGCAGTCGATGTCTCGGGCTTTGCTGTGTACAGCCACGGCTTTATCGGCGGTCTCATAAAGCTTCTCTTGGTCGCGTTTGCAAACCGAATATGGAGCGGCTTTTGTCACATCCTCGTTGGCCTGATCGACCTCTTTGGTGAGTTTCGCCAACGTGCCGTCATCGATACTATCTTTCTCGGACTTGGCAAAACCCGCTACACCGGCAGCAACGGCCTTGAGCTCGGTCTGTGCGGCCTTGGAAGCCTCGGTGTCAGCGTCTCGCAAAACGCGCATCGGTCTAAATGCTCTGCCCAGTGCAGCAATCTGCCGCTGCAACGTAGACGTCCATTCACGTTCACGCTTGGTTTCGGCATTGAGTTTCGGCGTCAGTTCTTTGGTCGTGCACGCCATGACCGGATTATCGGCTTCTTGGGCTCTGATCTGATGAAGTTGACCTTGTGCAGTTTTTAAAGTTTTTTGGGCCTTTTGGAGAGTCTGATCCGATATGGTCTGCGTATGAGATTCGCTGTTACCAGCTGCCAGTTTGGTCAAGGCGGTATCCTGCGAAATGACCTCATTCAGATGTGCCGACGCAAGCTTATACGAATTTCCCCATTGCACGCACTGCCCCATGCCTTTTCGGTAATACGAATAGGCGGGATTGAACAGAGCCACACCCAAAACGACAACCAACGCGGCCACAAGCACAATGACAAGAAGAGCGCGAACAACACGCTGCTTCCCGCTTTTGTGCATCCGCCGCGTCTTCGCCATCTCGACTCCAACTTTCCATTTCCAACAACAACAGCATCATTCTACATTGCGTTGCACCCTTGCATTGCTCACCGTCGTTCGACACACCGACCTGCCAAACGACGACAGAAAGGTGTATAGTTCTATCTGTTGCTTGAACGACACCTGCCCAGGTGGCGGAATGGTAGACGCGCTAGCTTGAGGTGCTAGTTCCTATAATTTTACAGGAGTACGGGTTCAACTCCCGTCCTGGGCACGAAAACTGAAAACTAGAGACCCCTTGGAAATCAAGGGGTCTCAGTGTATCTGGCCATTTTTACCGCGACATTTGAACCAAGTTTGACCACAAAAGGCACAGTTTTTATGGCGGCTTCGCTATCAAAGGACTATGAAATATGCGGATCATCAATATCGAGTCGGTCGACGACGAACGGGTGGCTGCGTACGTAAGCCTTACCGAAGCCCAGTTGCGTAACCGGCTTGAACCCGAAAAGGGCATTTTCATTGCCGAATCCCCCAAAGTCATCGACAGAGCCCTGGCTGCTGGGTGCGAGCCGGTTTCGCTGCTAGTCGAGGAATCTTGGCTTGCGGGAATGCAGGATATGTTCGATCGCATCGACAAACGCTGGGGCAAGGACGTCCCGGTTTATGTGGCTTCGCCGGCGCAACTGAAAAAACTCACCGGCTACCGGCTTCATCGCGGGGCGTTGGCCGCGATGCGACGCTGGAAACTGCCGACCGTACGGGAACTGTGCAAGGACGCGCGCCGGATTGCAGTAATGGAAAATATCGTGGACCACACCAATGTCGGTGCGCTGATGCGTTCGGCGGCCGCCCTCGACGTGGATGCCGTACTGGTTACGCCTTCGTGCGGCGACCCGCTGTATCGTCGGGCGGCGCGAGTCTCGATGGGCACCGTTTTCCAAGTGCCGTGGACACGTATCGATGCGGAAACACTCGACAGCAATACCGAAACAATACAAAATTCAACGCCAGCCACGTCCAATAACATCGAGATCAACAATCGTCTCGATATTTCAAACAATGATAACGACAGTGCACCGGTAATCGCAGAAAATTCGGACAAAGCAGATGGCAACCTGCAAATCCAAACGACCCGCAATCCCGACTCCCACAACCGCCACACGAAAGAGGAAGACCGGAAATACTGGCCGGTGCGCGGACTCAAGGAGCTGAACGACCTCGGTTTCACCACTGTTGCCATGGCGTTGACCGACGATTCCATCAGTCTGGACGAACTTACCAGACGGCTCAACAACAAAGCGCAAGAACCCGACCACATCGACAAGCTCGCCCTCGTTTTCGGCACGGAAGGCGACGGACTTTCGCACCGAACCATCGCCAACACTGATCTGACCGTCAAAATCCCGATGAGCAACGGCGTCGACAGTCTCAATGTGGCCGCCTCCAGCGCCGTCGCCTTTTACGCGACACGAGCAAGGCGAAATTAGACGTTCGGGGGCTTCTCGGGAGTTTCGCGTCGGCTCAATCCGATACAGTAATTGGTAGAAAAGGTCGTGTGCAAAGATAAGCGTTCTACGGCTTTGCAGGTGCCGTGAGAACGATTCAACTTGCATATGAGTCTGGGCCGGTAATTGAAATGGTCAACAGGAAGCGGTAATCAGGAGGTAAGGCATGGCGAAGAGTCCTAAAATACTGGCTATCGTATTGGCAGGCGGCGAGGGAACGCGTCTGATGCCGTTGACGCGTGACCGTGCCAAGCCCGCAGTGCCGTTCGGCGGTGTCTATCGCCTTATTGATTTTCCGTTGAGCAATCTGGTCAATTCTGGTTATTCTCAAATTGTCGTATTGACGCAATACAAATCCCATTCACTCGACCGCCACATCTCGAAGGTCTGGCGTTTCTCCCCATTGCTTGACGCTTACGTTTCGCCTGTCCCGGCCCAGCAAAGGCTGGGCAAGCATTGGTATTTGGGTTCCGCAGACGCGGTCTATCAGACGATTAATATCATCGAAGACGAGCAGCCCGATTATGTGGTCATCGTAGGCGCCGACCATGTGTATCGCATGGATTTCAGTCAGATGCTGAAGCAGCACATCGAATCCGGAGCGGAATTCACCGTGGCCGGCATTCGCCAGCCAATCGAGGCTTCCCGTCAATTCGGAGTCATCGACGTCGACCCGGACCATCCGCATATGATTCGCGGATTCAAGGAGAAGCCCGAAACCACTGAAGGCATGCCCGGCCACCCCAGGCAGATACTGGCTTCCATGGGCAATTACATCGCCAACACCGATGCCCTTTTCGAAGCTCTCGCCCAGGACGAAAAAGCAGAGAACACCAAGCATGACATGGGTGGCGATATTGCTCCCTACTTCTCCGAACGCCACCAAGCCGGAGTCTATGATTTCAGCGAGAACGAGATTCCTAGGGCCACCGACTACGACCGCGCCTATTGGCGTGACGTGGGCACCATCAAGCAGTTCTATGAAGCCCATATGGACTTGATCGAGTACAATCCCCCATTCAATCTTTACAATCAGGATTGGCCGATCTACACGCTTTCCGGCAATCTGCCACCGGCCAAGTTCGTGCGTTCCAAGACCAATCGCATCGGAAGGGCCACCGAATCCATCATCTCCCCGAGCGTCATCGTCTCGGGCGGAGACGTGCAACATTCCGTGCTTTCGCCGAACGTGCACATCAATTCGTGGTCGCAGGTCGTCGATTCCATCCTCTTTGACGGGGTCATTGTCGGACGTCGTGCACGAGTCTGCAAGGCCATCTTGGACAAAAGCGTTATTTTGGAGGAGAACGCGACCGTGGGCATCGATCACGAGCACGATCGGGCGCGCGGATTCACTGTCAAGGACGGCATCACCATTGTCCCGAAGCGCACGGTGATTAGGGACTGATAGAAAATTTAATAATTATAATTGAAGTATGAAGAAACGCTGCACCAGAAAGATTCCCGTCCAGCGTTTCTTTATGTTGTAATGGTAAGTTTCAGTATTTCGGCATGTTGTCGAAATTGAAACCAATGGCCTCCAGCTGTTCGCGGCCCTCTGGACGAATCATGTCGAGCGTCCAGCGCGGCTGCCAGGTCCAATCGATGCGGAATTCCTCGACCAATCCCGCCAGCGTGGAGGCACATTCGTCCTCAAGCAGGTCGGTGAGAGGACAAGCCGGAGTGGTCAGCGTCATGGTGATGATGGCACGGCCTTTTTCATCGATTTCGATGCCGTAAACCAAGCCGAGGTCAACGACATCGATGCCGAGCTCGGGGTCGATGACCTGGTGCAGCGCCTCGCGCACGTCGGCGGCCGTGGCCCTGCCGATATCGTTGAAGGAGGTCAGCGGAATGCCGGTCTCTTCGTCCTTGACGGTGTTGCCGGCTTGCTCATCCGAAGCCTCAGCTGTTGCAGAGTCCGCTTCATCCTGCTTGTCGAAGCTATCAAGCGAACCCACCGCATGCGGGTTGGCAACGGCAACCTCAGCCTTCTCCTCGCTGCCAAGTGCCTTGGTTGCAGAATCGAGAATCGAGGATTGCGGTGTCGGGACGAGATTGTCTTGGCTTTCCATATTGCCTCCTGCTGTGGTGAATCCACCAATCATTATGTCATGTATTAAAAGCGATTGATACAAGCGGACAGCATAATCAAGTTACCCGCCTGATTAACGGTACAACGACATGTCCGCTATACTTCGTTTATCCATCGGGCATCTATCGATTATCGCTGTATCATTCAATGTACCAATCGGCTGTTTTACTTATCCGCCGCCAGCGCCTTGGCCAGCGAATCCTTGAGACCGGCCCAACCGAGCAAAGCGCACTTGATACGCATCGGATATTTCGAAACACCTTGGAACACCACGGCATCGCCCAACGCCTCTTCGTCGGCATCGTCGTCAAGCCCTGCTCCGTGCGACTTCATGAGCTTCTGGAAGACACCTTCAAGCTGCATGGCCTCGTCGACGGTCTTGCCATCGACCAGATCGACCATCATCGACAGGCTCGCCGTGGAGATGGAGCAACCACTGCCGTCCCACACCAAGCGCTCGATCTTATGCGGCTCGGACTGCGAAACCTCGACGTGAACGGTCACCTGGTCTCCGCACGTCGGGTTGAACTGGTGGGATTCCCCCGGCGTGCAGTATTCGTGGCTGACACGCACTGTCGTCTCGCCAGTGTCGCTGCCTCCGTTGGGCTCCTTCGTCACATCTGCGGCAAAATGCTCCTTGCCGTGCGGATGCTTCGACGCGTCAAGGATGACCTCCTGATACATCTGCTCGAGATCGTCACCGCTCATACCAAAATCGCTCATTGCTCACACCTCAAAGAAAGGACGGACCTTGCCGGCCGTTTCGACTACCTGTTTGGCTTCCTCGACGGTATTGTACACGGCGGTAGAAGCGCGGGACGAGGCGAACAGGCCGAAGTGACGATGAACCGGCTGGGCGCAATGGTGGCCGACACGCACCGCGATGCCCTGGGCGTCGAAGAACTGACCGACATCGTGCGGATGCACGCCTTCAACGTCGAATGCCACAGTGCCGATACGGTCCTTGTTTTCCACCGGCCCCAGCACGCGGAATCCGGGTACATCATTCAATTTCAGGAGTTCGTCGGTAATTGTCTTTTCATGGGCTTCGACGTTTTCCATACCAATCTTGCGCATCCAGTCGGCGGCAACCCCTGCGGCCACGACCTGTGCGACGGGCTGGGTCCCGGCCTCGAAACGTGCCGGCGGCTCCATATACTGCGCGGGCTTGTCCATCCACGCCAGTTCGACCATCGATCCGCCAAAACTGGCTGGCGGCAAGGCTTCCAGCAGCTCGCGCTTACCGTAAAGGAATCCGACACCGGTGGGTCCATACATCTTGTGGGCACTCCAAGCGGCAAAGTCCACATCCATCTTGTGGAAGTCGAGCTTCAGATGCGGCACCGACTGGCAAGCGTCGAGGATGAAGATGGCCCCGACTTCATGCGCCCGCTTGATAATCGCGTCGATGTCGGTGATGGCACCCGTGACGTTGCTGATATGCGTAATGGCAACGATCTTCGTGCGATCGGTGATGACTTCGTCGGCGGTATCGGAACGGATACGCCCGTCATCAGTCAGATCGAACCACTTCAGCGTGGCACCGGTGCGGTAAGCAAGTTCCTGGAACGGGAGCAATACCGAATGATGCTCGGCCTTGGAAACGACGATCTCGTCCCCCGGCTTCAAGGCAAACCGTTTGGCCGCTTCCCCACCGCGTCCCAACGAAGCATTACCGAAGGCAGTGGCTAAGAGGTTCAGCCCCGCAGTGGCCCCAGCAGTAACAACGATTTCTTCCTGCCCCTCCTCAGAATTAGCCCCGACCAGCTTGGCGACCTTGGCACGTGCCTCTTCAAAAGCGACGGTGCTGCGTGCAGCCAATTCATGTGCCCCGCGATGCACTCCGGCATTGATGGTCTCGTAAAACTTGCTCTCCGCATCAATCACACACTGCGGCTTTTGCGCGGTCGCCGCCGAATCGAAGTACACCAGCGGATGCCCATGGATCTCCTGCCCCAAAATAGGAAACTGCTCCCGAATCCCCCAAAAATCCACCATCATTGCCTTCTTATCATCATTCAAATCTCTATAAAGTTTCAACTCCCGTGGCGGAGCGGGATATACAATGCTCAGACACCCTCCAGGCCGGTAGGCCAAGCTTTATGTCTGATCATCGCATATCCCGCTCCCCCACTCATAACGTGACCCAACTCAACATTAGTCAATAAATATTGGTAAGTACCAATATTCCTCAGCTATCGGAATTACGAACTCCGCAGTAACCATTCAGGCGGAGCCTGCAAGATTTCGATACTCGATGTATCGAAATCTTCCAAAGCCCTAAAAAATAACCTGACCGCTAAACGCAACATAAGCGGAGGGAAGGGGATGTCATGCTGAGGCGTAAAGCTTGGCCTACCAGCCTTGAGGGTGCCGAAGCATGATATCCCCTTCCCTCCGCAACCAACCGCAAAAAGCAAGTTGCCTACGGAAAACAAGCAAAAACTAAACTATGCTAAAGCAGATTCGGTCGATCCCTCAGGCAGATACTGATCATACCCAGTCTCTTCCAGTTCATCCGCAAGCTCCGGTCCTCCAGTCTTGACAAAGCGCCCGCCTGCAAACACATGCACAATATCCGGCTTGATGTACTTGAGAATTCGAGTGTAATGCGTAATGAGCATGATGCCGAGTCCGGTGTTTTCCTTGGCACGGTTGACGCCTTCGGAGACGATGCGCAGTGCATCGACATCAAGTCCGGAGTCGGTCTCGTCCATGATGGCGAACTTGGGCTTCAAGAGCTCAAGCTGCAGCACTTCGGCGCGCTTCTTCTCGCCGCCGGAGAAGCCTTCGTTGACGGAACGGGAGGCGAACTTCTTGTCCATACGCAGGTTCTTCATGGCGTCTTGCAGTTCCTTGGTCCAGGTACGGATGGCCGGAGCCTTGCCATCGACCTCGGTCTTGGCGGTGCGCAGGAAGTTGGTCATCGAAACGCCCGGCACCTCGACCGGATACTGCATGGCCAAGAACAGACCGGCCTTCGCACGCTCATCCGCAGTCATCTTCAGCAGGTCCTTGCCGTCAAGCAGCGCCTCGCCGGAATCGACGAAGTACTTCGGATGGCCGGCCAGCGTGTAGGCCAGCGTGGACTTACCAGAGCCATTGGGGCCCATGATGGCGTGCGTCTCGCCGGAGTTGACGGTCAGGGTCGCGCCTTTGAGAATCTGCTTGCGACCTTCTTTGGTCTCCACCGATGCGTAGAGATCCTTGATTTCCAATGTAGACATTACTTATCCTCCAATACCGCTTGCATGTCGGCGCTTTCGCCGCGCGCGAGCCTACGGTCAATGACATTCATAAGGTGTTCGGCGATGCTGGGCACACCGGTTTGTTCGATGAGGTCGGCGAAGAAGCCACGGACCACGAGCTTGCGGGCCTCGGATTCCGTGATGCCACGCGACTGCAGGTAGAAGAGCTCCTCGTCGTCGAAATGGCCGACGGAGCTGGCGTGGCCGGCACCGATGATGTTGCCGTTCTCGATTTCGAGATTCGGCTCGGAATCGGCCACTGGGCCAGGTGTCAGCACCAGGTTGCGGTTGAGCTCATAGGAGTCGGTGTTCGGCGCCTGCGGCTTGATGAGCGCGTTGCCCACCCAAGTAGAATGCGCGTCCTTGCCGTCGAGCGCGCCCTTGTAAACCACACGGGACTTGCACTCCGGATAGTTGTGGACCACCATCGTGCGATGCTCCAAGTGCTGGCCTGCTTCGGCGAAGTAGATGCCAAGCATGTTGAGGTCGCCCTGCGGTCCGCCGAATTCCTGATCAATGCGCAAGCGCACAACGTCGCCGCCGAGGGTGACCACGGCGTGACGCAGCGAAGCGTTGTCACCGACGTGGATGCGCTGGTTGCCGACATGTTTGGAACCCTTGTCCCACTCCTGCACGAAGGTCGTGGAGACATGGGAGTCCTTGCCGGTGATAATTTCGATGCCTTCGGCAAGACGGGCTAAACCCTGATGACGTACGACGATATCACCATGCGTGCGATCGGCAACCTGGAGCACGAGGTGCAGGGAATCAAGATCCGCACCATGTCCTTCGACGTCAACCAGTACCGGCTGGTCAAGCTCTCCGGAAATGGAGACGATGACAGTCTTAGTCCCACTGTTCCATTCGACGGCCGAGACGCGATCGTTCGGCTTCATGATGCTGCCGGAAGGCGACTCGCCACGGTCAACGACCGACTTGGTCACTTTGTCACCGTCGATAGGGCTACCATCGATATTGCTGACGGTCACCTTGGTCTCGCCGCTGGGGGTGAAGACGTTGAAGAACTCCTCGATACGCTCGAGCGGCGTGTAGCGCCAGTCCTCCTGCTTGCGCGTCGGCATCTTGAAGTCGTCCACTTCAAACGAGCGACGCTCGTTGTCGGCGCTGGACGGCATGGCTGCCGGCATCGCGTAGGGATCATTGGGATCCGCTACTGGAATATTCACTTCTTGTTCGGTCATCGATCAGCCCACCGATCCTTCCATTTGCAACTCGACCAGCCTGTTGAGCTCCAACGCGTATTCCATAGGCAGCTCGCGGCTGATCGGCTCGACGAAACCGCGCACGATCATGCCCATGGCTTCCTTCTCCTCAAGGCCGCGGCTCATCAGGTAGAAGAGCTGGTCCTCGGAGACCTTGGAAACAGTCGCCTCGTGCGCCATCGTCACATCGTCCTCGCGGATGTCGACGTGCGGATAGGTGTCGGAACGCGAGTAGTCATCGACCAACAGGGTGTCGCAGACCACCGAAGAGCTCGAACCCTTGGCACCGTCGATCACCTTGACCAGACCGCGGTAGGCGCAACGTCCACCGCCGCGCGAAATCGACTTGGCGACAATGGTGGAGCTGGTGTGCGGTGCCAGATGAATCATCTTGGCGCCGGTATCCTGATACTGTCCCTTGCCGGCGAAGCTCAGCGACATGGTGGAGGCCTTCGCGTAGGGTTCGGCCAGGATGCAGGACGGGTACTTCATACTCGCCTTGGAGCCGATGTTGCCGTCGACCCATTCCATGGTGCCGCCCTCTTTGACGTAGGCGCGCTGGGTGACCAAGTTATAGACGTTGTTCGACCAGTTCTGCACGGTCGTGTAGCGCACCCGGGCGTTCTTGCCGACGATGATCTCGACATTGGCCGCGTGCAGCGAATCCGTCGCGTAGATCGGTGCCGTGCAGCCTTCGACGTAATGGACGTAGGAGCCTTCCTCGGCGATGATCAGCGTGCGCTCGAACTGGCCCATGTTCGGCGTGTTGATGCGGAAGTAGGCCTGCAGCGGGATGTCGACGTGGACGCCCTTCGGGACGTAAACGAACGAGCCGCCGGACCATGCCGCCGTGTTGAGCGCCGCGAATTTGTTGTCATCGTAAGGAATGACGGTCGCGAAATACTTCTTGACCAGATCCGGGTACTCGCGCAACGCGGTGTCCGTATCGGTGAAGATCACGCCTTCCTTCTTCAAATCCTCCTGAATGGAGTTGTAGATGACCTCGGACTCGTACTGCGCGGCGACGCCGGAAACCAGACGCTTCTTCTCGGCGTCGGGAATGCCCAGCTTGTCGTAGGTCGTACGAATATCCGTGGGCAGGTCTTCCCAGCTCTTGGCCGGCTTGTCGATCGGCTTTACATAATACTTGAAATCATCGGCATCGAAATCGGAGAGGTCCACACCCCACTTGGGCATGGGCTTCTCGATGAAGGCACGATAACCCTTCAACCTTATATCGAGCATCCACTGCGGTTCGCCCTTGTCGGCGGAAATGGCTCGAACGACGTTCTCGTCGATGCCCTTCTTCGCGGCTTCACCGGCCGCATCGGAATCGTGCCAGCCATAGTTGTACTCGCCGAATTCCTCGATGATCTCGTCATCCTTTTTGATCTTATCCTCGTTGACACGTTCACGATCAGCCACATACTGGCTCATCTCCGTATCAGACGCGGCGTTTGGTGTTGGTTTTTCTGCCACCGTACGCTGCCTCCCATCATTGATTGCACTCTATAAACCTAACAGAATCGGCCTTTCATTACTAGGGTTGCACAGAAAAGAACGCTGACAATGAAAGTGATTTACTTCACAAGTGTTCCGTATAGACGTAATCCTATAATTTTTGCTTTCGAAGTCGGCCGACCTGTTTCTTGCTTTTGATTGTTTTCTGCGATTCCAGCAGTTTCTGACAACCCCGCATATAGCAGAAGACCCCACCGAAGCGGGGTCTTCTTACGTTTGCTCTTACAATGCCAGAAGCAACTTCACTGATTGAAGATGAACCTCAGCAAAAATACGCTACCGATACTGTTCGCAACTTAAAGTCTCAGTCCTCTTCGGCCTGGCTTTTTCGGGCTTCCTGATGATCGAGCGCGGCCTTCACCAGACCTTGGAAGAGCGGATGCGGCTTGGTCGGACGGGACTTGAACTCAGGGTGGGCCTGCGTGCCGACATAGAACGGGTGCACGTCCTGCGGCAGCTCGACGAACTCAGTGAGCTCACCGTCGGGGCTTTCACCGGAGATATCAAGGCCACCCTCACGCAGACGATCCTTGTAAGCCACATTGACCTCATAGCGATGGCGATGGCGTTCGCTGACGTTGGTGGTGCCGTAAAGCTTTTCGACCAGCGAACCCTCCTTGAGCACTGCCGGATAAGCGCCGAGGCGCATGGTGTGGCCCATATCGGAATTGGCAAGAATATCCTTCTGCTCCTCCATCGTGGCGATGACCGGGTTCTTGCAGCCGGGCTCGAACTCCGAGGAATCCGCATCCTCAAGCTCCAGCACGTCGCGCGCATACTCGATGACCATGCACTGCAGGCCGAGGCACAGGCCGAGCGCAGGCAGCTTGTGCTCACGGGCATAACGCAGAGCGCCGATCTTGCCTTCGATGCCACGAATGCCGAAGCCACCGGGAACGATAATGCCGTCCATGTCGCGCAGTTCTGCGTCGGCACCGGCCTCGGTCTCGCACAGATCGGCCGCGACGAGCTTGACATTTGCCTTCACGTAATTGCCGAAACCGCCGGCCTTGACGGCCTCGATGACGGAAAGGTAGGCGTCGGGCAGATCGATGTACTTGCCGACGATAGCGATATTGACCTCTTCCTTCGGGTGGTGCACGCGCTCGAGCAAGTCGTCCCATTCGGCCCAATCAACGTCGTGGGCGGACAGCTCAAGGTAGTGAACCACGTAGGAGTCGAGGCCCTCGTTGTGCAGGATCTTCGGCACATCGTAGATGCTCGGGGCGTCCACGCAGTTGACCACGCCTTCCTCGTCGACGTCGCACATCAGGGAGATCTTGTCCTTGATGCCTTGGTTGAGCGGGCGGTCGCTGCGCAACACGAGCGCGTCAGGGGTGATGCCAAGCTGGCGCAGGGTCATCACGGAGTGCTGGGTCGGCTTGGTCTTCAGCTCGTGGGCGGCCGGCAGGTACGGTACCAGCGAAACGTGCACGAACATGCAGTTGTGCGGGCCAAGTTCACGCTTGACCTCACGTGCAGCCTCGAGGAACGGCTGCGATTCGATGTCGCCGACGGTGCCGCCGATTTCGGTGATGATCACATCGACATCATCCGCGGCCTGAGCGCGCATGCGGCTCTTGATCTCGTTGGTGATGTGCGGAATGACCTGGACGCACTGACCGAGGTACTTGCCGGCGCGTTCCTTCTCGAGAACGGACTTGTAGATCTGGCCGGTGGTGACGTTCGCTTTCTGGGAGAGGAAGACGTCGAGGAAGCGTTCGTAGTGACCGATGTCCAGATCGGTTTCGGCGCCGTCTTCGGTGACGTAGACCTCACCGTGCTGGAACGGGTTCATGGTACCCGGGTCGACGTTGATATAAGGATCGAGTTTTTGCTGCAATACGCGGAGACCACGGCTGCGAAGAAGACGACCGAGAGAGGATGCTGTCAGGCCCTTACCAAGGGAAGAAACAACGCCACCAGTGACGAAAATATGCTTGGTGACATGTCCATGGGAATTATCATTATTTTCTCTTGCCATGGAACTTCAGTCTATCAGCCTCTATTGACTCGGCGTGTTCGTAGGCCAGAGCGGAAAATTGATATACACTTCCCTATTCTCTGCATTACTTTTGTAATATATTTTTGGATCTATTTCTCCAGCAGATGGGCCACGGCGTCGAGGGCGAGCTTGTAGCCGTAAAAGCCCATGCCGGTGATGGTGCCGGTGGCGACTGGGCTGATGACGCTGTATTTGCGGAACGAATCGCGGGCCGATGGGTTGGAGATGTGAACCTCCATCAGCGGCAGTCCGGCGTCGGTGACCATTTTGGCGGCGTCGGAAAGGCCGTAGCTGTAATGGGTGAACGCGGCGGGGTTCATTACCACGGGAGTCTGTTCATCGACGGCCCGGTGCATCCAGCCGATGACCTCGGCCTCGTCGTCAGACTGGCGAACCTCGACCTCAAGGCCGAGCGCCTTTCCCCATTCGGCGCAGTCCTTGCGCAGGGTTTTGAGGTCCTGATGGCCGTACACGTCTGGCTCACGTACTCCCAGACGCCCGAGATTTGGCCCGTTGACGACGATTACTTTGGTCATTTGCTTTGTCCTTCTATTGGGTTTGTTCTGATTTCCCCGCACAAGTCGCCAGATGGCTTTTCAAGAACCTTGATATTCCGCCAATCCTAAAAACATATCTAGCAACTTGTGTCATCGTTCAATGGCGAATCCGCTGGAACGCTTCTACCAAGGCATCCATCGGCGGGTCTTCAAGGTGCAGCGGATGGCCGATACTGTCGAGAATGACGAAACGCAGCGTGTTGCCACGCGCCTTCTTGTCCTTGTGCATCAATGCGAGCACCGAATCCCAATCGCCGCCGTCCCAGGAAATCGGTAGGCCGAGCGAGGAAAGGATCGAACGGTGCAGATCGACGCTGCCCTGATCGAGATGTCCAAGAATATGGGAGAGCTCGGCGGCGTAGACGCAACCCACAGCGACGGCATTGCCGTGACGCCAGCGGAAGTTCTCGAGCTTCTCGATGGCATGTGCCAATGTGTGCCCGTAGTTGAGAAATTCGCGCAGACCGGCTTCCTTGAGGTCGTTGGAGACATGGTAGGCCTTGACGCGAACCGTACGCTCGATGAGCTCAGCGACCACATCTTCAAGGGGCGTTCCGAGGAAATCGTCACCGTTGAAGTTCTTCAGTTCATCGGCGTGCTCCTGCAGAATGTCAAGAATCTTGGTATCGCGAATAAATCCGGATTTGGTGACCTCCCCAAGCCCCTCGGTGAAAATGTCCTGCGGCAAAGTCTTGAGCGCGCGCAGATCAGCGAGCACACCGGCAGGCGTATAGAACGAGCCGACCAGGTTCTTGCCTTCGTCGGTGTTGATGCCGGTTTTGCCGCCGGTCGAGGCGTCGACCATGGCCAACAGTGAGGTCGGGCAGTTGACGTAGCGGATGCCACGCATCCATGTGGCTGCGATGAAACCGGCAAGATCGGTCGCCGCTCCGCCACCTAAGCCGACGATGGCATCCGAACGGGTGAAGCCGATCTCTCCGAGCCTTTTCCAAATGGTTTTCGCTACGTCGACGGTCTTGCCCTTTTCCGCATCGGGAATCACCATGTCGTAGACTTCGTAACCGGCCTGACGCAACAAGGCACGAGCCTGATCGGAATGACGCTGCACTGGTTGGGTATGGATCAGCGCGACCCGCAGCACATCCGGACCCACCGTTTCCGGCAGACGGTTCAACGTGCCTTCGCCGATGCAGACATCATAGGGCTCGATGCCCGAACCGGTGACATGAACGATGCGTTCCTGAATCATATTGCTCAGCTTCCTTGCCGCCACGCGCGGCGTCGAACCATGGGTGTGCACATGCAGATTGGAGATTTCGCGGAACACGGGGTCGCGCTCCTCGTAGAGCTTCATCCAACGTTTGTTGGCGTCGCCGTTGAGCATGGGCCTATTGCCGCTACGGGAAGCGCGCTCCCTGGCTTCATGCTTGTCGGCCTCCAGATAGACGAGCTTGCCGCCGTCGGCGATGTAATCGGCCAGCGCCTCTCGAGTCGATACCGTCATCGGGGCACCGCCACCCAACGCCAGCAGCCCATCGAATGATTCCAGCAAGTCCGCGATGACATCAGCTTCCAGCTTACGGAATGCGGGTTCCCCGTATTTTTCGAAATACCGGGGAATCTTCATGCCCGCTTCCTGCTCGATCTCGATATCCGCGTCGGCGAAATCGACATCGAGCATTTGCGCCGCCTCACGCCCCACACGCGTCTTGCCGGCACCGGGCATGCCGATGACCACAGCAAGCGGACGATGACCACTCATGATTGATGCACCTTGTCTCTCTATCTCTATATCCTACGTTTTCGCTCTAATTCATCGGCTTTCATCTACGGGAAATCACCTACACGTGAAGCCGAAACGCGATCAGCGCATATGCTCCGGCCAGGAATCGAGATAGTTCTGCGCGTTGCGACGCGTTTCCTCGACACTGTCGCCACCGAACTTCTCAAGGACGAACTTGGCCAGCGTCAGCCGCACCATAGCCTCGGCAACCACGGAAGCCGCCGGTACCGCAGTGGTGTCGGAGCGCTGGTTGATGGCCTTGGCCTCTTCGCCGTTGGCGACATCGACGGTGCGCAACGCGCGCGGAATCGAAGGAATCGGCTTCATCGCGGCACGCACGCGAATCGGCTGGCCGTCGGACATGCCGCCTTCCGTACCACCGGAACGGTTGGAATAGCGTTGGATGTGCTCGTTGTCGTCCACGAACATCTCATCGTGGGCCTCGGAACCAAACCGGTCGGCCTCAAGGAAACCGTCACCGACCTCGACGCCTTTGATGGCCTGAATACCCATCAGGGCGCCAGCGAGCGTGGCATCAAGCCTGCGATCGCTTTCCACATACGTGCCCAACCCTGCGGGCACACCGTAGGCGATGACTTCAACCACACCACCGAGCGTATCGGCACGGGACTTGGCCTCATCGACTTTGGCCATCATGCGTTTCTCGGCATCCTTGTCGAGCGTGCGCACCGGTGAAGCATCAAGCGCCTCGACATCGGCCGGAGTCGGCAAGGTACTCGTATCCGCCTTTTCACCACCCAAAGAAACAACATGGGCAACCGTGCGGATGCCGACGGCCTGCTCAAGGAACTTGGCCGCAATCTCGCCCAAAGCCACACGTGAGGCGGTCTCGCGAGCGCTGGAACGTTCAAGCGCGTTGCGCGCGTCGTCGAAACCGTATTTGCGCATGCCGGTCAGGTCGGCATGGCCGGGACGCGGGCGGGTCAGCGGCTCGTTGCGGCCGGTCGGCGGCAGCTCGTGGTCAAGCGGATCGGCACTCATGACTTCGGTCCACTTCGGCCATTCCGTGTTGGCGATTTCGACGGTCACCGGCGAGCCCAACGTCTTGCCGTGACGTACGCCGGTCAGCAACCGCACCTTATCCTGCTCGAACTTCATGCGCGCCCCACGGCCATAGCCGAGACGCCTGCGAGCCAGCGCATCCACGACGTCCTGCGAGCGCACCTCGACGCCGGCCGGAAGACCCTCAATCATCGCGACCAACGCCTCACCGTGCGACTCCCCTGCCGTCTGCCAACGCAACATACTTACTCCTTGCCGAACCTTGACGAATCAAGATTTAGAAAAATAAACCTTGAATTTTCCGCTTTTTCGCGCTTTCCATTCGTCAATCAATGGGTTTATGCACTATCTTACCGATATGGCCTACATTGCAGCACTCCCGAGTCTGATCTGCGGACTGGCGCTTGTCATCGAAGACATCCGCCGTTTTCTCGTGCCCAGAATGTGGGTGGCCATCGGAGTTTTGACGCAGCTGGCAGTCTTTCTCGCGCTCTCCATTATCGAACGCAATCCAGCGAAAGTTCTGCTACCGCTTGGATACGCAACCCTATCAGCCGCCATCCAATTCCTGCTCTCCCGCCTCAAACCGGGCGCTTTGGGATTCGGAGACGTCACCACATCGTTCTTGGTTGGCCTCGCCGTAGGCTCGTTCGGTCTGATGCCCTACCTCTATTGGTGGCTCGCTATGGGCGTCCTGGGTCTCCTCTGGATTCCCCTTTATCCCAAGCTGACTCAACGCTCACCCGCCAACTCACGCAAGGCCCCGTTCGTCCCTGTAATCGTGTTCTCATCTATCATCGCAGTATTATTGGCCGCGTTATAGTTGGGTTCGTTACAATTTTGCTTAATTAGTTACATTTCGCGGTCGGTCGCGGATTTGGGGGAATATACAATGCTTCGGCACCCTCCAGGCCGGTAGGCCAAGCTTTACGCCTCAGCATCGCATATTCCCCCAAATCCACTCATGTTGGTTAGTTATCTTACGAAATTCAGCGAAGTCGCTTTCTTTTAATCACAACATAAGCGGTTTTGGCGGGATATGCGATGTTCTGGCGTAGGCTTGGCCGAACGGCCTTGAGTGTCCAGAACATTGTATATCCCGCCAAAAGCGCGACCAACCGCTCAAAAGTAACGGTATAAACAAATCCAAACCGAATTAAAAATAATTAAATAAAATAAAAACTAGTTGGCGTTGGGATTTTGGGCCTTGTATTCATCGCGAATCTGGTTGAATTCTTCTTGGGTGGAGACGAACTTGGTCTCGCCCGTCTGCAGGTTCGTGGTAACGAAATAGAGCCAGTCGCCCGAAGTGGGGTTCATCGCGGCTTTGATGGCTTCGTCGCCGGGTGAACTGATCGGTGTGGGCGGCAGACCCTTGTTGATGCGTGTGTTGTAAGGGTCGGAAGCATCACCCAGCATCGCATCGGTGAGCTCGCTCGGTTTGACGTTCGCTCCGTAGGCGACCGTTGAATCCATGCCCAGCGCCATGCCTTGGTTGAGCCGATTCATGATGACACGCACGACTTTGCCGTAGTATTCGGAACGATTCACTTCTGATTCGGCGATGGAGGCCATATTAAGGATGGTCTCGCGTTCGGCGCCGGTCGGCACTTTCAGATCGTTGAGCCTGGCCACACGCTTATCGACGATCGACTTTAAAATCGAGGCCGCCGTACTGCCCTTCTTCTTGACATCGTAGACGCCCGGTTCAAACCAGCCCTCGAATTTGCCTCCGGCTTCGGCGGGGAGAATCCCTTGCCCACCGCCATTAACTATCGTATCGAACTGAGATTTATCAATACCGGAAAGCTGCGCGGCCTGTGCAATGACGTCCGAGCTGCGCTCCCCGGCTTTCACTTCAAGGAATCCGGTGGCCTTGGTCCTGTCGGAAAGAATCTTGACGGCATCCACGGATGACATGTGTTTTTTGAGCTCGTACATGCCCGGATAAAGCGTGCTATTATTGGCCGCCACCGTGCTCGCGAACGTATCCGCGTTCTTGACCACACCTGCCTTGACCAGATGTTTGGCTACGGAAGCGACACTTTCGCCGGTATCGACGGTGAACCACACCTGCCCCGTTCCCGGACCGGAATAATCCGAGGGAACCTCCTGCGCATTATTATTGACGTGGTGGGTCACAGCTCTGATGCCGAAGAAGCCTCCGCAACCGACGATAAGCAGGACCACTGCAACAATGGCCGCAATGGTCATCTGCCGGCGACGCTGTTGCTGCTTGCGCAGACGCATTTCATGACGCGATTTCGGCGGCTTTGGCGGCTCAGGCTGAGCGGATTGACCTTCAGGGTCGACCCACTCGGCGTTCGTGTCGAAAAGCTCGTTGAAGTCTTCAGGCATGAATTCCCTCTCTGCTTTCGGATTGTCGGTTGCGTCCATCCAAAGCCGACTGAAGGATGACTACCGCCGACTGCTGGTCGACCACCGGCCGGTGATTTCTGCTCTGGACGCTGGCTTGGCTCAACTGGTGGTGTGCGCTCACCGTGGTGAGACGCTCGTCCTGAAGTACTATCTCAGGGACATTGTCTATTTTATAGTCCTCGCTTTGGACGGCCGCTTCAAGACGTTTCGCGAGGTTCGAGGCCCAGCGTTTAGCTTTTTTGGCGCTTTTCCCGGCTTCTCCGCTCAGAAGCAGCGGAAGACCAACAACGACTTTATCGATATCGGTATGGTCATCAATGAAATCCACGACTTCATCCAACGCGCGAAACGAATCGCCATAGGCCTGGATATTACCTTCTGGGTGGGCGAAGGAGAGCTCAGGGTCGCTTAGAGCCAAGCCGACCCTGGCGTCTCCCAAATCCACGCCCAGCCATGTCATAGAAGGTTTCAGTCCTTGCGAACAGCCTGGCGCAAGGCCTTCAACGCCTCGTCGATCTTGGAGGCATCGGCTCCACCGCCTTGGGCAAAGTCCGGCTTGCCACCGCCACCGCCGCCGAGCACCTTGGAGGCCACACGCACGAGGTCACCGGCCTTGAAGCCGGCCTTGCGTGCGTCGTCGTTGGTGGCGACCGCGACCATCGGCTTGCCTTGTTCGTTGACGCCGGAAAGCGCGATGACCGCGGACTTCTTGTCGCCGATCTTGGCACGGATGTCCATCACGGTCTTGCGCAGCGCGTCGAACGAGCCGAAGTGACCGACATTCGAGGCGACCAGCTCGACGGGAGCATTGTCCTCGGCTTCCGCCTGCGCGATTAATGCCGGCACCGCGGCCTCAAGCTGCGATTCATAGAGCGAGTTCAGGTGCTGGTCGGCCTCCTTGACCTTGGTTTCGAGAGCGAGCACGCGGTCGCGCAGCTCTTCGGGGCGGACCTTAAGCTCATCGGCCAAACCAGAGACGGTCTTGTGCTGCTTGTCATTGAATTCATAGGCCT
Organism: Bifidobacterium sp.; assembly: GCA_024104275.1. Lineage (GTDB taxonomy): Bacteria > Actinomycetota > Actinomycetes > Actinomycetales > Bifidobacteriaceae > Bifidobacterium. The sequence goes on along the minus strand of JAGGHK010000001.1, from coordinate 234,089 downwards.
TCTTGCCCATGAACGCCTCGATTCGGCGGACACCGGAACCCACGGAAGATTCGGAGGTGATGACGAATTCACCGATCTTGCCGGTGGCATCGAGATGGGTGCCGCCGCAAAGCTCACGGCTCCACGCGTCCTCGCCGATGGTCACCACACGCACGCGGTCGCCGTATTTCTCGCCGAACAAGTGCATGGAACCCAGGTCGAGGGCCTTCTTGTAGTCCATCTCGACCATGGTGACTGGCAAATCGTCACAGGCGCGCTCGACAACGCGAGCCTCGACCTGATCAATCTGTTCACGGGTCATGGCCGTGGGCCACTGGAAGTCAAAATGCAGATAATCCGGAGCAACCAGTGAGCCACGCTGGGTGGCCTGCTCGCCGAGCACCTCGCGCAGGGCCTTGTGCAGCATGTGGGTGGCCGTATGGGAACGGGCCAGTCCGCGTCGACGTTCCTCGTCGATGGTGGCGTTGACCTTTTCACCGATGCGCAGTTTGCCTTCTGTCAAACGGCAGCTGTGCACAATCAGGTCCTTGATCGGCTTCTGCACGTCGTCGACCTCGAGCACGGCGCCGTCATCCGAAATCATCTCGCCTTCGTCGGCCAGCTGTCCGCCCTGCTCCGCATAGAACGGGGTGCGGTCGAGCACAATCTCAACGTTGGCCGGGCCTTCGACGCTCTCAACGCTGCCCTTGCCTTCCTCGAAAATACCAAGAATGGTAGAACGGCTGGAACGATCCTTGTAGCCGAGGAATTGAATCGGCTGCTTGAGTGTCTTCTTGAAGTCGTCGTAAACGCTGACGTCCACGTTGTGACGCTTCTTGAGGGCGTCGGCGCGGGCGCGTGACTTCTGCTCGTCCATCAGCGCCTCAAAGCCCTTGTCGTCGACCTTGACACCCTGCTCGCCGGCCATCTCACGGGTCAGCTCAATCGGGAAGCCGTAGGTGTCGTGCAGCGTGAAGGCGTCCTTGCCGGATACCTCGTCATTGCCGGACTTCTTGGCCTTCTTGACGGCCGTGTCAAGGATGGTCGTGCCATTCTCAAGAGTACGGCGGAACGCATCTTCCTCGCCGTAGGCGGCTTCGGAAACGTCGTGGAACGTGTCGTTAAGCTCCGGATAGCTGGGCACCATCGCGTCCTTGGAAACAGGGAACAGGGTGGGCAGCACGGGTTCATTGACGCCGAGCATCTTCATCGAGCGGACAGTGCGGCGCAGCAGGCGACGCAGCACATAACCGCGGCCGACGTTGCTAGGGCGCACGCCGTCGCTCATGATCATCAAAGCGCTGCGCACGTGGTCAGCCACGACGCGGAAACGGACGTCGGATTCCTGGTCCTCGCCGTACTTGTGGCCGGAGATCTTCTCTGCGGCCTCGATGACCGGATAGATCTCATCGGTTTCGTAAATATTCTGCTTGCCCTGCAGCAGGTAGGCCACGCGCTCGAGGCCGGCGCCGGTATCGATGTTCTTGTGTTCAAGCTCGCCGACGATGTGCAGGTCGGTCTTTGACTTGACGTTGTCTACGGCGTAGTTTTCGAAGACCAGATCCCAGATTTCGATGTAGCGGTTGTCGTCGGCGCTGGGGCCGCCTTCCTTGCCGTACTTCGGGCCGCGGTCGACGTAGATCTCGGAGCAGGGGCCGCCGGGTCCGGGGCCGCCGGTGGTCCAGAAGTTGTCTTCCATACCGAGTATTTCCATATGTTCCGGGTCCATGCCCTCGTTGACCCACAGGGAGCGCGCCTCATCGTCGTCAGTATAAGTGGTGACCCACAGAGTCTCGGGATCGAAGCCCAGGCCGCCCTTGCTCTGCGGAGTGGTCAGGAGTTGCCATGCATAATGGATGGCTTCGGCCTTGAAGTAGTCGCCGAAGGAGAAGTTGCCGAGCATCTGGAAGAAGGTGCCGTGGCGGGTGGTCTTGCCGACCTCGTCGATGTCGAGGGTGCGCACGCACTTCTGGTTGGAGGTCACACGCTTGCTGGGAGGCGTCTGTTCGCCCAGAAGATAAGGAATGAACGGAACCATGCCGGCGATGGTGAAGAGTGTCGTCGGGTTCGGCGAAATCAGTGATGCCGAGGGAAGGACCAGGTGCCCTTGCTTCTCGAAATAGGTTTGGAACCGGCTGGCGATTTCAGAGGTGCGCATACTTGCTGCTGCTCCTTGCTTGTTCGCAACGAAATTGTTGCGATTCTACTTATCAAATCAAACTAAAAATATAATTGTCGGAATCGTTCAATCGATTCCTGATGATGCCCAAAGCTTGTTGTTCACGAACATATTTTTTCGGATTTTATGATGCCAATCATTTCCCATCGATGATGTAGATGTCAGCGTCCGAATCCGTTACGAAAGGCGAACCGCCTACCGGAGCTTGTCGGCATATTGCGAATTCAGCTCCTGTTCGCGTGCGAGACGTGTGGCATTGAACTCGTCGAACAGACCGCGAAGAGAACGTTGCATTACATGATCCTGGTCGGGACCGAGCACGAACTGGCGAGCCTTGTCAGGGGTGTTGGCACGCACGTAGGCTTCGGCTTTCGAAACGGCGACAACGCCGATGGCCACGCCAAGCGACACCCAGAAAATTCGTTTGACCATCGTTACTCCTTGCCGCCTTTCACCTTGGCAGACGTTGCTTTCGCTACGGTATCACCTGCCGAGCCTGCACCTTTCTGATGCACGAAGCTCTGCGCGGTTGATTTCAGGGCGTAGAAGGACGAGGCCAGTTTGATGACCGGCTTGCCGAGGAATGAACCATAGAGATCGGTCAGAGCACCAATGTTGCCGGCGGTCGTGGAAGCTGCCGAGGAAATCTTATTGACGTCCTCAAGCGACTTGTTAACCTGGCGCACCGTGGTCACGCCTTCATCAAGCGCCGGGATGGCATGGTCGCCGGAATCCTTGACGGTCTGCGCGAGCTGGTCGAACAGCTTGCCCAGCCTGATGAGCGGATAGATCAGGAACCCTGCCAGCACAGCAAATGCTATGGCGGCGATAAGCCCTGCGATGTCCCCAATACTCATGTAAGCCTCTTTCCGATACGGTTCCTCGACATTTCAGCCATAATAGAACACAAGATTACCCAACGCCAGCGACGCTGAAGCGAAAAATCATTGATTATAGGCGACGACCGTCACGGCGTCCCCAATTGGCTTTTCGGTGTCGAAATCCAGCGTGGTGACACTGCCATTGGCCGGACGCTCGGAAAGGTCGTAGCCCGGGTCTGCGAAGCGGTGCATCAGGCTCAAGAGCGTGTTGCCGTGAGAAATCTGAAGCACGTCGTCGCCATTCTTGAGCCGGGCGTTCGCGGCAATCAGCGCAAACCCGCCTTCGACACGCGCCCAGTATTCATCATCACTTTCGGCGTCGTGGAACGGGTCGGCTTCCTTCAGAAAATCCCTCGTACCTTTCAGACCATATTGCTCGACGATCTGGTTATAGGTCTTGGCACCGTGCGGGGCGCCGGCAGCCCACCATGCCATATTCATATCCTGACCTTCGAAATAGCCATAGAACTGCTCGCGGAAATGCATGTCGGCGACCAACTTCGGGCGCGTGTGTCCGTTCCGCTCATTGATATCGAGAATCCGGGCGGCGGTTTGCTCGGCGCGAGTGGTGTCGGAGCAATAGGCGGCGGCGAAATCGAAATCCTTGAGTTTCACGCCAGCTTTGTCAGCGTCGGCGATGCCGGATTCGGTCAACGGTGAATTCGACCAGCCCTGCAAGCGGTTATAGCGATTGAAATAGGTCTGCCCATGACGGACCAGATGAAGATGCAACAACATGGCTCCATTATCGCACAGTGCCATGTCTCATTATATGAACGACGGTTTTGCACTTTACTGGCCTTCCTCTATCTTTGAAGCAGTTTGAAAATGCAATGAAAGGAGCAGCCGACATGATTTCGACATCTCGACTCCCGTTGCATTTCGTTTGGCGTGGCTGGCGTAGCTAACACAATCTGTTCAGTAACCCAGAATTTAATATCGTGCCTTCGCCAAGGTGTCATTTGTCTGTATCGGATTTCCATCGTGATTCTGTATTGGAAATCTGAGCCATTGCTGCGTTTTATCCGGTGATTTCTCGATTTCGGATATCGATGACAATTTCGATTGGCGTGGGCCAGAACCAATCGAAAGAGCAACAAAAACATTATGAGCAACGAAAACCACCAAGCCTCGCATGGAAGGGCATTGACGGCGACCATCATCGTCATCGTCCTTATCCTTGTCGGCGGCTTCACTTATCAACTCGGCCGGCGACATGCGCTGGGGAACGACAACACCGCGTCGACCTCGCAGCATGCGCTGAAGCGCGTCGGCATCCTCCAATATGTCAGCCACCCGGCATTGAACCAGATCCACAAGGGTGTGGTCGACGAGCTGGAAAAAGAAGGTTTCATCGACGGCAAGAACATCCAGATCATCGACCAGAACGGGCAGGCCGATCAGAGCAAACTTGCCACCATGAGCGAACAGCTGGTCAATAAGAAGGCCGACGTACTGGTCGGCATCGCCACCCCTGCCGCACAGGCGCTGGCCAACGCCACCAGCACCACCCCGATCGTGCTCGGCGCGGTCACCGACCCCGTCGCCGCAGGATTGGTTCGCGACATGAAAACGCCCGGCAAGAACATCACCGGCGTTTCTGACCAGCCGCCGGTCGCCTCGGAAATCAAGCTCGGCAAGGAATTGATGCCGCAGGCCAAGACGGTGGGCATGCTCTACTCTTCCACCGAAGACAATTCCAAGTCGCAGGTCGATACGGCCACGAAAGCTGCGACAAAACTCGGGTTGCAGGTCAAGAAATTCGCGGTGCCTTCCAGCAACGAGATCGCGCAGACCGTCCAGGTGATGAGCGGACAGGTCGATTTCATCTATATCCCATTGGACAACACCATCGCCAACGCCATGCCCACCGTCACCGAAGAGGCCAACAAACAGAACAAGCCGGTCATTACCTCGGTCGACACCATGGTCACCCAAGGAGGACTCGCCACCATTGGCGTCAACCAGTACCAGCTCGGAATCCAGACCGGCAAGATGGCGGCGAACATCCTCAAAGGCAAAAGCAAACCTGCCACTACGCCCGTCTACACTTTCTCCACCGGCGACACCATCATCAACAAGGAGCAGGCGCAGCGCCTCGGCATCAACGTGCCGGAGAAGCTCATGAAGAACGCCAAGCTCGTCACCACTGACGTCGGCAAAAGTAGATGACGGCTTTGCAGCTATCTATCGATAGAAGTAAATATTATCGATACTCCTTAAAATGAATCAACTTTTAAAAAGAACAGAGAAAACACCATGTCCGAAAAAGAACATCGTTCACCAAGCACGCTGATAACCGCTGCAGTTACCGCGGTGGCCGTTCTCGTCGTCGGTGTCGCCATGTATTTCGTGGGTGAGCACAGCGTGAAAAAGACCACTGGCCAAACGGCCACGACCGCACAGACACAAACAGTCAAGAAGGTCGGCATCCTGCAGACCATGAGCCACCCGGCGCTCGACCAGATCCATCAAGGCGTCATCGACGGCCTCAAGAAAGGCGGCTACGTCGAAGGCAAGAATCTTGAGGTCACCAGCATGAACGGCGAAGGCGACCAGAGCAAGCTCGCCACCATGAGCCAACAGCTCGTCAACAAGAAGCCCGACGCCTTGTGCGGCATCGCCACCGGCGCCACGCAGGCGCTGGCCAACACCACCAAGGACATCCCGATCATGCTCGGAGCGGTCACCGACCCGGTCGCCGCAGGCGTGGTCAAAGACCTCAAGCACCCAGGCGGCAACATCACCGGGGTTTCCAACGTCCCGCCGCTCAAGGCACAGCTGGAACTGGCCCGCAAACTCCTGCCGAAAGCCAAGTCGGTCGGCTTCCTTTATAACTCCGACGAGGTCAACGCCAAATCGCAGGTCAAACACGCCGACGCCATCGCCAAGAAAATGGGACTTGAGACCAAGCGCTTCGCGGTTCCTACCAGCAATGAGATCGCCCAGACCGTGCAGATCATGAGCGATCAGGTCGATTTCATCTTCATTCCCAACGACAATGCCATCGCCAACGCGATGCCTACCGTCACCCAAGAGGCCAACAAGAAGCATGAACCCGTCATCGTGGCCGCCGACACCATGGTCAAGCAGGGCGCCCTCGCCACCATCGCCCCCAGTCAGTACGACTTCGGCTTGAAAACGGGGGAAATGATGGCCGACGTGTTGAGCGGCAAGTCCAAGACCGCAACCACACCCGTTTACGTGTTCAATGGCGGCGACGTCTATATCAACAAGAAGGAAGCGGACCTCAACGGCATCACCGTACCCGATTCGGTGATGAAGAACGCGAAGGTCGTCGGCGAGGAAGGCAGCAACAAATGATTATCTCATCCATTGGCCAAGGCATGCTCTGGAGCATGCTCGGCCTCGGCATCTTCATGACCTACCGTATCCTGGGCTTCCCCGATATGACCACGGAAGGTTCGTTCCCGCTCGGAGGCGCGGTGTGCGTTGCGGCCATCACCATGGGCGTCAACCCGTTCCTCGCCACCCTGCTCGGCGTCCTGACCGGTATGTGCGCGGGACTGGTGACCGGCCTGCTCTACACGAAAGGCAAGATTCCGGTGGTCCTTGCCGGCATTCTGGTGATGTCCGCGTTGAATTCCGTGATGCTCTTCGTCATGAAATCGCCGAATCTCTCCCTGCTGAACCTTCCGAAAATTCAGGACGTGTTCCTGCCGCTGAACCTGCCGGAAAACTACGACACCGTCTTCATCGGGCTTTTGGCTGTGACCATCGTCATCGGCCTGATGTCGCTGTTCTTCAACACCGAATTCGGCCAGGCCTACATCGCCACCGGTGACAACGAATCGATGGCCAAGTCTCTCGGCATCCACACTGAACGTATGACAAACGTCGGGCTCATGCTCTCCAACGGGCTGATCGCACTTTCCGGAGCGCTTATCTCCCAGCACGACGGATACGCCGATGTGAGCAAGGGCGTGGGCACCATCGTCATCGGTCTCTCCTCCATCATCATCGGCGAGGTCCTCTTCGGCGAGCTCTCCTTCTTCCAGCGCATGCTCGCCACCGTGGTCGGCAGCATCATCTACCAGCTCCTGATCCTGCTGGTCATCCGGCTCGGCTTCGACACCACGTATCTGAAGTTCTTCTCGGCCGTCGTGCTCTCGCTGTGCATGCTCATCCCACAGTTCAAGCGGGCGTTGCACCTGACCACAGGGTTCGAGAAATACTTCAAGAAGGATGACACCGTAATGTCCAGCGGAAAGGCAAACGCATGAAAGACGAGACCTTGAGAAAATCCAACGAAACCGATGCCGCGTTGACCGCCAGTGAGTCAGAGATGCAGGATATCAGCGACCTGAAGGATATTCGCCTTGCGGTCGAACACTGCTCGGTGAGGGTTGACAACGGGATGGACGATACCAAGGAAATCCTGACCGATGCCAACCTCGCGGTGAAACCCGGAGATTTCATCACCGTGCTCGGCGGCAACGGCGCGGGCAAAAGCACCCTGTTCAACGTCATCGCCGGCGGTATCCGCCCCACCACGGGGCGCGTGCTGATGAACGGTGAAGACGTTACCTCGACCTCACAGGAGACGCGCGCCAAGTACATCGCCCGCGTCTTCCAGGATCCGAAGATGGGGACAGCACCGCGTATGACCGTCGCCGAAAACCTGCTGCTTGCCACCCGTCGCGGACAGCCACGACGCTTCAAGATGCGCGAGATGGCGGCCAACCACGAACGGTTCTATGAACTGTGCAAAGGCATCGGCAACGGACTTGAAGAGCATCTCGACACCCCTGCCGGTAACCTTTCCGGCGGCCAGCGTCAGGCGTTGAGCCTTATCATGGCCACCATCACCAAGCCCGACTTGCTGCTGCTCGACGAGCACACCGCGGCTCTCGACCCGAAGACCTCCAAGCAGCTCATGGCCATCACCGCGAGCACCATCAACGAGCAGCATCTGACCTGTCTGATGATCACGCATCGCCTTGATGACGCCTTGAAATACGGTAACCGTCTCATCGTACTGCAGAAAGGCCAGATCGTCCGCGACCTGAACGCCGAGGAGAAGAAGAAACTGACCATGAGCGATCTGCTCGAGTTCTTCGAGGACGGATTCTAAAGACCAAATCCAGTTTCAAATGAATCGGCCTGCCAAATAATCGTTCCTATTGATAACAAATATCAGAACGTGAATTCGGCAGGCCGGTTTTGTTCCAGCTTTATTGCGGGCCTTGAACATCTATTCAACCTATGGCGAAGCACTTGAAAATGTTCTGAAAACAACGGTCATTGAACCTTCTTTGTTTGCCATACTGGTTCCATGACACGATTTTTCACCCGCTGGATCATCCTGACCATTGCCGCGGCCGTGATGGTGCTGCTCATCCCCAGCATGCAGCCGATCGGCGCTCCCCCGATTCTCGGCATCGCCGCCTTCGCGCTGTTTCTGGCCCTGGTCAACGCCGTCGTCAAGCCGATAGTCAACTGGGTGACACAGATTTTGGCTCTGCCGTTGTCCATCATGTCGCTGGGATTGATCTCGATCATCCTGCTCTTGGTTGTCAACTGGCTGTGCATGCGCCTGGCCTCGTGGCTGGCGGTGTCGCTTTTCGGCGTGGGTGTTTATATTTCAGGCTTTTTCGCCTCGATCATCGGCACCATCATCATGTCGATCGTCTCCGCCATCGTCGATGCCATCGTTGGCGAGTGACACAACATCGATAACTTAACGAACAACGCCAAGGGCCCCGTGAGTTTCAAACTCACAGGGCCCTTGCGGTATGTCCTTTAAAGGAATGGGATTCAGAAATCAGCGAGCGTAGAACTCGACGACGTACTGAATGTTGACCTCGACCGGAATCTCTTTGGTTTCCGGCTTGCGGGTGAGAGTCGCCTTGAGCGAGGCGAGGTTGACGTCCAGGTATCCGGGGACTGCGGGCAGCACATCGCGGTGCACGCCTTCAGCGGCGATCTGGAAGGGAACCATGGTCTGGCTCTTCGGCTTGACCTGGATGGTCTGGCCGGGCTTGACGCGGTAGGACGGACGGTCCACCACGTTGCCGTCGACCATGATGTGACGGTGCACGACATACTGGCGTGCCTGGGCGGTCGTGCGGGCGAAGCCTGCGCGAAGCACCAGGGCGTCGAGACGGGTCTCGAGATCGACGAGCATTGCATCGCCGGTCTGGCCCTTGGTGTGGGTGCCTTTTTCATAAGCTGCACGAAGCTGCTTCTCGGAGACGCCGTACTGGGCGCGCAGACGCTGCTTCTCGCGCAGACGAACCGCGTAATCGGATTCGGTGCGGCGACGCGTGCGGCCATGCTCACCGGGAGCGTACGGACGCTTCTCGAAGATGCGCTGAGCCTTGGGGGTCAGTGCGATGCCGAGGGCGCGCGAAAGGCGCACCTGACGGCGAGAACGCTGAATGTTGGTCATTCTGTTGTTCCTTTGTATATTCTGTCGTTATCTGAACGGAACGCGGAATCTTAACGATACCGCGCTGAGCCGGGCCTCTCCAGTGCTTCAAGGCGCCAAGCGCCAACGATTCCCGTCACTTACACGAGGAAACCGCCGACCCACTGATGGGCTAAGACTCCAGATAATGCCCACCTTATGGCAGACACAAAGCGACATTTTACTCTCAGGCTGTGGACGAGACTCACATTTTTTCGAGCCTTTAAAAAAATGTGAGTCTCAATCGAACATTCACTTACAGTGAAATTGCGATAACCGTTGGAACATCAACGTTCCATGAGCCTTCGGCATTTTGGCAATGTTCATTTGGCTCACATTTTTTATTTGTGCTCAAAAAAATGTGAGCCACGTGCTATCTACAGCTTCTCGATCGGGGCGACGCGGAGCATCAGGCGCTTGACGCCGTCGGAGCCGAAGTCGACGGTGATGATCGAGTTGCGGCCTTTGTCCTGCGTGTCTACGACCGTGCCTAGGCCGTACTGATCGTGGGTGATCTTGTCGCCGATGCTGAAATCGGAGATGTCCAGCTTGTTGTCTTTTTTGAGGCTTGACGCCGGCACCGAACGAGACGCAGACTTCGGAGCGGTACGGCGAGTGGTCACTTTGCCGCCGCGGGTATGAGAGCCGGAGCCATACGACGATGAGCCGTATGAGGACCCTCCGGAGGAATGCGAACCGTATCCTGAGCGCGATGACGAGCTGCGATGGCCGGAACCCTTGCCATAGAGGGAATGGGTTCCTGAACGCGAGCCATTGGAGGAACCGTAGCTCGAACGGGAACCATACGATGAGCCGGAACCATAAGAAGAACCTGAATGCGAACCGTATCCGGAACGACCAACGCCATAACCGGAACGGCCGGAAGCACGCGAACCGCCATATGAGGACGAGCTTGAACCGCCGAATGTGGAACCTGACGAGAAGCCGTCGTCATCTTCCCAACCGCCGAATTCGTCGTCGAAATCGCTGTCTGAACTCCCCGTACTCCAGCCGGAACGCATGCGTTCGACGCCGGCCTCACGGCGTTTCCATTCGATGAGCTCGTCCGGAATCTCGTCAAGGAACTGGCTGGGCATCATGTCGTTGGCCTGCCCCCACTGCGAGCGCACGGCCGCGCGTGTGACGTAAAGCCGTTGCTTGGCGCGGGTGATGCCCACGTAGGCCAGGCGACGTTCCTCACTCAACTCCTGCTCGTCTTCAAGAGAGCGCGAGTGCGGGAACGTGCCCTGCTCCATGCCGGTGAGGAAGACGACCGGATATTCGAGGCCCTTGGCCGTGTGCAGGGTCATCAGTGTGACCTTGCCCGTGTCCTCCCCCTCGCCGGGAAGCTGGTCGGAATCGGCCACCAGTGCCGTGGTCTCGAGGAATCCGGAAAGCGTGGCGTCCGGGGTTTTCTGCTCGAATTCGGCGGCCACGGACTGCAACTGTGAAAGGTTCTCCACGCGCGACTCGTCCTGCGGATCCGTGGAACGCTGCAGTTCCTCAAGCAGCTTGGATTGGTTGAGCACTTCCGCGACAATCTCAGACGGCTTGGAATCGTGGTCTGAGGCGAACTGCATCAACCCATGCATCAGGTCGCGGAACTCGCCGAGCTTCGTGCGTGTACGCGTGGGCAGATCCGGGATTTCATCCATGTGCTCGATGCCGCCCCAGAACGGCATGTCGTGCGCTTCGGCAAAACTCGCGACCATGGATTCCGCACGAGCTCCGAGTCCGCGTTTCGGGGTGTTCATGATGCGGCGCATATTGACGCTGTCAGCCGGGTTGGTGATGGCCTGCAGGTAGGCGATGGCGTCCTTGACCTCGCGGCGTTCGTAGAATTTCGTGCCACCGACAAGCTGATAGGGAATACCTGCGTTGATCAGCGCCTCCTCAAGCGCGCGGGACTGTGCGTTGGCGCGGTACATGATGGCGATATCGGAATAACGATAACCGTTTTCGCTTCGCAGGTTGGCGATTTCGTTGGCGATCCAGCCGCCTTCCTGCTGAGCGTTGTCGGCCGCGTAACCGACGATCGGTTCCCCTTTGCCGAGCGAAGTCCAGAGCTTCTTGGGCTTGCGTCCGGTGTTCTTGGAAATGACGGCATTGGCGGCATCGAGAATGGTCTGCGTGGAGCGGTAGTTCTGCTCGAGCATGATGGTCAGGGCTCCCGGGAAGTCCTTCTCGAAGTCCTGGATATTACTGATATCCGCTCCACGGAACGCATAGATGGACTGGTCGGAATCGCCCACGACGGTCACCCATGCCGGGCCTTCGCGTCCTGCGGTCGGCTGGTTTCCTGCCGCCGACCCCATGGCCGGACGATTGGTGCTGTCGATGCCGGAAAGCTCGCGCACCAGCTGGTATTGGGCGTGGTTGGTGTCCTGGTATTCGTCGACCAGAATGTAACGGAACTTGTGATGGTAGTAGTCCGCGACTTCGGGATGTTCGTGCAGCAGCTCGACGGTCCGCACGATCAGATCGTCGAAATCCACGGCGTTCGCGGCGGCCAGCCGATGCTGATATTCCGCGTAGATTACGGCATACACCGCATCTGCGTTGTCGGCGCGGCCCATCTGATAACCTTGCTGGCCGGGTGTATAATCGGGTGCGTAGGTATTGAGCAGTTGCTTCCACCCGACCAGTTTGTTCTTGTAATCGGAAATCTGGGACAAGATGGCACGCGGCGTATAGCGCTTCAGATCAATGTTGAGGCCGGTACCGATAAGTTTGACCAACCGCTGGCTATCGGCGGTGTCATAGATGGAAAAACCGGAATTGAGACCGATGGTCTTGCCGTCACGTCGCAGGATGCGCACGCAGGCGGAATGGAACGTCGAAATCCACATGCGTTGCGCCACCGGACCGATCAGCGTTTCCAAACGCTCGCGCATTTCGGCGGCGGCCTTATTGGTGAAGGTGATGGCCAGAATCTGGCTGGGCCACGCACCGAACTGCGAAAGAACCCATGCCACACGACGGGTGAGCACGCGTGTTTTGCCCGATCCGGCGCCTGCGCCAATCAGCAGCGCCGGCCCGCGATACTGCACCGCCTTGGCCTGCTGCTCGTTGAGGTCGCCGACCAGTTCCTCGGCGCTTCGTGCAATCAAATCCGGATCCTGTGCCACACCCATTCCCTTCGAAAAACCGTTTCGTAAGCGCCCTCAACACGGGCTCACCCACCTGCCATTGGACTTCATTTCTATCACACACAGTTGTCATCGAACCGCTCATTAAAAGCAAAATCAAGGAACCTCTTATGACAAACATTCATGTAAACGCCAGCAAGAAAATTACCGAAATATTGAGGCTATTTAAAGCTTTAAGTAGCAGTCCACGGCGTTTCGATACCTTTTACGAAATTATTAAGAAACGATGAATATAAATGAAACATATTATCACCGCCAAATCCGGCTTATGAACGTCACCTCCCGAGATTATGCTCGTAGACCATATATGCGCGTTGCAGGGGCATCGCCGCAACCTTTGAACGACGGAAACGAGAGGATGACATGAAGGAACTTGAAGACAGGATTCGTCGGGACGGAACCGTCAAGCCGGGAGACGTGCTCAAGGTCGATGCCTTCCTCAACCACCAGTGCGACGTGACGCTTTTCAACGACATGGGTGCCGAATGGGCACGCATCTTTGCCGGCAAGAAAATCGACAAGATCCTGACCATCGAGGCCAGCGGCATCGGCATCGCATGTATCGCGGCCCAGCATTTCGGCAATGTTCCGGTCGTGTTCGCGAAGAAATCGCAGTCCATCAACCTTGACGGCGACCAGTACTCCGCCAAAGTCTATTCCTATACGAAGCAGAAGGAATTCCCTGTCATCGTCTCCAAGCGCTTCCTCACCGAAGGCGAGCACGTGCTGCTCATCGACGACTTCCTCGCCAACGGCAAGGCCATGCACGGCCTCATCGACATCTGCAACGAAGCGGGCGTCGTCATCGAAGGCATCGGCATCGCCATCGAAAAAGGCTTCCAGCGCGGCGGCAAGGAACTGCGTGAAGCCGGTTACAACGTCGCTTCCCTAGCCATTGTCAAGGCGATGGATGGAGACAAAGGCACCATCGAGTTCGCATAGTCTGGGAAACGCGATAAAACCAAACTGCCCACTGCCGGGCGTACACTTTTTGGCTGTCAGCACTATCTCAATTTCATCAGGAAAAGAGACCCTTTGAGCACTGATCAGCACGGCACCCACAGTGAGACCGAACCATCGAATATCAATTCATCACATGATGTAAACAAGACAGCCGATAAATCGGCATCTGCTTCGTCAACCGCCAATCCGGAATCCGAGAACAAAGCGGTTTCAGGATTGACCTCTCATCTGCCATGGCGCAAACGCACCGGCAGCGACGCAGCAGCAAACGGTTCCAAACAACCAAAACCCAGCACTGAAGAGGCCTTGAGAAGCCTGAACGGCCAGATTTCCTTCTGGCGCGGCATCCCCTTCGGCCTGCAGCACGTCATGGCGATGTTTGTCGCCAACCTAGCCCCGATTTTCCTGGTCACCGCCGCCGCGCATCTGACGCCGTCGCAATCGGCGATGATCATCCAGAACGGCCTCTTGGTAGCCGGCCTCGGCACCTGTCTGCAGCTCTATCCGCTTTGGCGCGTCGGCAGCCGCCTGCCCATGGTCACCGGCATCTCCTTCACCTACGTCGCCGCAGCCACCGCCATCGTGGGCAAACAGGGGTATGGGGCACTTGTCGGAGCCGTGATTGTCGGCGGTCTGCTCGAACTGGTTCTCGGCCTCACCGCCCAATTCTGGAAGAAATACGTGCCGCCGATCGTCTCCGCCATCGTCGTTACTTCCATCGGTTTTTCATTGCTTTCCACCGGTGCTTCCTCGTTCGGCGGCGGCACGGGAGCCAAGGATTTCGGCAGCTGGCAGAACCTTACGCTGGGGCTCATTTCGCTGGTCGCCTGTCTCGCTTTCCAGCTTTTGATGAAGGGCACCGTCAAGCAGCTTTCCATCCTCTTCGGTCTGGTGGTCGGTTATATCGTCGCCATTTTCTTCGGCAAGGTCGATTTCTCTGGTTTCCAGCATCTGCAGGTCGTCAGCGTTCCGCATTTCATGCCGTTCGCCCCGACGTTCGATGTAGGCTCCATCATCTCCTTCGCCCTTCTTTATGTGGTCTCCTCCGTCGAGGTTCTGGGCGATACGGCAGCGCTTTCGAATGTCGGCCTGAACCGTCTGCCCACCGATCAGGAAACTTCCGGAGCCATCGCCGGGGACGGCCTCATTTCAACGGTTTCCGGTCTGTTCGGCTGCCTGCCGCTCACCTCGTTCGCCCAGAACATCGGGCTCGTGGCAGTCACCAAGGTCGTCAACCGCAAGGTCATCCTTTCCGGCGGACTCATTTTGATCCTCGCCAGCTTCGTGCCGGCCGTCGCTCAGCTCTTCAACTCGATGCCGCAGGCGGTGCTCGGCGGCTGCACCATCATGATGTTCGGCAACATCATCCTCTCCGGCTTCCAGATGATCGCCGAGGCGGGCTTCAGCCAGCGCAACACCACCATCGCGGCGCTCTCGCTGACCATCGGCATCGGCTTCACACAGGTCGGCGGCATCTTCGCCCAGTTCCCGCAGCTTTTCCAGTCGATCTTCGCCACCAACTGCATCGCGGTCTCGTTCGTGGTCGCGGTGATCCTCAACGCCGTGCTGCCCAGCGAAGAACATTTCCTGGTTAATACGAACAGTGATAAGAAAGAAGCCAAAGACTGAAACAGGAAATTTCTGCGTGAAATCTCTGATAATAACGATTAGCAATAATTAATAATGAATGGGTCTCACCGAAATTCAACTATTCGATGAGACCCATTCATGTACACCGCTTCAGCTTATCAACAAGTCAACGAATATTACTGACCAATGCTCAAACACAATAAGCCATTTATTGTTTCACTATTTTTCGATACCCATGTATTCGTTGATGATGTCTTCATAGATACCGATGAAGTCGAAGTACATCGCCTTGGGCAGGCTTTCGTTAACGCAGTGCATCGTTTCATTGCCCGGCCCGAACATCACGTAGGCGGTGTCCTTGGGACTGTCGAGCAAGAGCACGCTGCCATCGGTACCTCCGGAAACGCCGAACATCGGGATCTCGGCCGACTTGCCCTGCTCCTTCAGATGACGCTCCCCCACGGACTTGACGATGTCGACGAGCTTGGCGTCCTTCGGCCCGATTACCGGGATGATATCCATACCCACGGTGTAGGAGACGGTCGCTTTGTGGCTTGCGTTGAATTTTGCAACCTCGTCGTCGAGAATCGTCAGAATTTGCTTATTATCGAATTCCGGGATGACGCGGATGTTAATCTCTGCGCTGGCCGATTCTGGGATCGCGTTGACCTGCTGGCCGCCGCGGATGACGTCGATGTTGTAGACAGTGTCGCCGAGGTCGGGATTGCTCTTACCGGAGGCCGCCGCCTTGATACGCTTGGAAACAGCATCGAGGAACTCGAGCAGGTTCTCGACGGCGTTGATGCCGAGTGCGGGTGTCGAGCTGTGCGCGGCCTTGCCCTTCATGGCGATGTCGAGGTTGAGCTCGCCTTTGCTGGCATAGACGATGTTGTAGCCGGATGGCTCGCCCACGAGCAATGCCTCGACGCCTTTCATATAGTCTTGCTTTTCGAGCGCCGCGGCACCAGGCATACCGACCTCCTCGCCGGCGGTGGCCAGGAAACGCACGGTGCCATGAATCTGATCTTCGTGCTTCTTCAAGTCGAGCATGGCGAAAACCATGGCTGCAAGACCGGCCTTCATGTCGGTTACACCGCGGCCGTAAATCAGATCCCCGTCTTCGGTGACCTTGAACGGGTCGGTTTTCCAGCCTTCCTGTTGTGCCGAGACGGTGTCCATATGTCCGGTGATGCCAAGAACCGGTTCGCCGTGGCCGAGTTCGGCGACCAGGTTTGCGCGGGCCGGGTCCTCTTCCAACGGAAGGACCTTGCAGGGCACGCCGGCACGATCGAAAATCACCTTGATCTCGTCGGCGACGACTTTCTCGTTGCCGTTCTCGGTATGCAGCCTGACGAATTTCTTCAACAGGTCCATGGCTTCGTTTTCGTTCATATTTTCCTTGTTTCCTTTCAACATGAAAGAAATATTCCGACTACATTAAACCATGTTTTCCCGAATCTGCCATCAAAAAATTATCACCTATATCACGCCGAAGGCAGAATTCGCTTTACACCTACCTTTTCCTTAAGGTGTACACTTCATAAGTTGTTGCATATTTGAGGAAAAGTTGGTGATATATCATGGAAATCGGATCGCTTGCAGAATGGGCCACCGCCGTCGCCGAGACCGCAGCAGTGCTGGTCGCCCTGTTCCTGCCCTATTTCGAACGCCGTCGGGAGAACCGCAAAAGCACAAGAAACCTCAAAATCATGCTGCAGGGAATCGTGAAACGCGCGATAGCCGATAACGATCAGAAATCATTGGAGACGTTCGTCAACATCTCCACGCTCACCGATGCCAGCGAGCGTGACAAAGAAACGTTGAATGTCGCCCGTCAGATGCTCGACCTGTTCAATACCGATAACGGGAATGTCGAGCGGCGAAACCGCGAAATCGAAGCCTTACTCGATACCATCCGTCCGTAGACTTCTTCTATTACAGATTTACGGGGATATGTCGGAAACCGATCAATAGGACCAGTATCGGTTACAGTGATTCACAAAAGCCGTGATTCCAGTAATCAAAATGGAATCACGGCTTTTGTCTGAATTTTCAGGATCACTCGTACCAGTAGACGCTCAACGCTGGCTGGGATTGTGGTTGTCCGGATTCGGGTCATCGAACGCATTCAGCTTATCCATGTCCGCGTCGCTGATGGTGAAATCGACCTGTGCGTTGGCCTCGATGTGCTCGCGATGAGTGGCCTTAGGCAACGGCAACACGCCGTTCTGCAGACAGAAACGAATCGCCAGCTGAACCGTCGAAACCCCGTACTTTTCGGCCATCGCCTTGAGTTTCGGCGAGTCAAGCAACCCGCCGGTGGCCAGCGGCGAATAGGCCTCGATAAGCAGTCCGTGGGATTGCGCGCACGTCCTGTTCCGCGGTTCGGTGGCACCAACGTAATACTGAATCTGGTTGACGGCAGGGGTCACCTCCGCACGATGAAGGATGTTCTTCAAATCAAGATTATCGAAGTTCGATACCCCAATCGCACGCACACGTCCGGAATGATAAATCTTCTCCATTTCGTTCCAAACGGCCAGGTTCTCCTCATCCATGCGCATCATTCCGGCGTGGGCCCAGGGCCAAGGCGCGTGAATCAGATAGAGGTCAAGCCGGTCGAGACCAAGGTTTTCCATGGTCTTTTCGAAATGCGGCAATACCTCATCGGCCTTTTTGACCTCTGCCGGAAGTTTCGAGGTCACGAAAATCTCGTCGCGGTCGATCCCCGATTCGCGGATGGCACGCCCGACGCTGCATTCGTTGCCGTAGACGTAGGCGGTGTCGATATGGCGGTAGCCGGCGTCCAGCGCCATACGCACCGAATCGTAAGCCACTTCCCCATCGGGAATCTGCCAGGTGCCGAACCCGATCTTGGGAATCTTCACGCCGTTGTTGAGCGTATAGGTGTCAGTAAGAATCGTCATTGCTTCTGCCTTCCAGGTTACTTTTGCACTAATAGTATTCAGTCTAGCCCCTCGTAGATATCGCGATGATTGATAATGACCAAACCGGCAACGAACATCGTGACGATGACAATGAGGACGAGGACGATGATGGGCGTCCACGAATGGAGCAGGCCGTTCAGAGCGCCCAGCGCGACCGGGCCGATGGCGGCGAAAAGATAGCCACTGGACTGTGCCATTCCGGACAGGCGCGCGGTGTCGGCCGCCGAAGTGGTGCGCTTCTGGAAGAACACGATGCAGATGCTGAACGACGCAGCGGTCGCCAGTCCCATACTTATCGCCGAAATCACGTTGAGCGGCAGGTTCGCGCCGACCAATACCAAGCCGGACACCACCAACCAGGTGGCGTTTGCGCTTACTTCACTGTTTCCCTGTCTCAAATCTTTTTTGATACTCTCATTTCTATATTTTACAAAGCAATGGTGCCCTTACGCCGAAACGAGGGGCACCATCGTCAACACTTAATAATCATGCGATGAGCGCGGCCAATGTCACTGTGTCACTCCCACTCGATGGTGGCCGGCGGCTTGGAGGTGCAGTCGAGCACCACGCGGTTGATGCCGCGGCATTCGTTAGTGATGCGCGTGGAGATTGTGGCCAAGACGTTGTACGGGAGACGGTACCAGTCAGCGGTCATCGCATCGTCCGAGGAGATCGGGCGCAGCACAATCGGCGAGCCGTAGGTGCGTTCATCGCCCTGCACGCCCACGGAATGGACGTTGGCGAGCAGGACCACCGGGCACTGCCAGATGTCGCGGTCGAGCCCGGCTCTGGTCATCTCTTCGCGGGCGATGGCATCGGCCTCGCGCAGCAGGTCGAGACGTTCGCGGGTGACCTCACCGATGATACGGATGCCCAGACCCGGGCCCGGGAACGGCTGGCGCCACACGATGTTGTCGGGCAGGCCGAGCTTGGTGCCGATGGCGCGCACCTCGTCCTTGAACAGGCTGCGCAGCGGCTCAATGAGCTTGAACTTGACGTCCTTGGGCAGTCCGCCCACGTTGTGGTGCGACTTGATGTTGGCCGCGCCGTCGCCGCCGCCGGATTCGACGACGTCCGGGTAAAGCGTGCCCTGCACGAGGAACTTGACTTCCTTGCCTCGGGCCCCGGCTTCTTCCAAGACCTGCCTCTGGGCCTTCTCGAAGGTGCGTATGAACTTCTCGCCGATGATCTTGCGCTTGCGTTCCGGCTCGGTGACGCCCTTCAGAGCTGTCAGGAACTCCTCGGAAGCATCGACTTCAACGAGGCGAATGCCGGTGGCCTTGACGAAATCGTGACGGACCTGCTCGGCCTCCCCCTTGCGCAGCATGCCGTGGTCGACGAAGACGCAGGTGAGCTGGTCGCCGATGGCCTTGTGCACCAGGGTCGCCGCAACTGCGGAATCAACGCCGCCGGAAAGCCCGCAGATGACCTCGGCATCGCCGACCTCCTCGCGAATCTTCTTCACCTGTGTGTCAATGATATTGTCGGCGTCCCAATCGCTGGGCAAGCCTGCACACTTGTGAAGGAATGTAGAGAACAATTCGTTGCCAAGCGGGGTGTGCTTCACCTCAGGGTGCCACTGCACGCCGTAAAGCTTGCGGGATTCATCCTCCATCGCTGCCACCGGGGCACCTTCGGTATGCGCGAGCACTTTGAAGCCTTTCGGAGCTTTCTCAACCGCCACACCATGGCTCATCCACGTGGTCTGTTCGTTCGGCGAACCGGCAAGCACGCCTTCGGCATCGTCGATCACGGCCTCGGTCTTGCCGTATTCGCCAAGTGCCGCCTTGTCGACCTTGCCACCCAGCTCATTGGCCATGACCTGGAAGCCATAGCAGATGCCCAGCACCGGCACCCCGGCCTCAAAAATCTTCTTGTCAATGTCGGGTGCGCCCGGCTCATAGACAGAAGCGGGACCACCGGAAAGAATGATGGCCTTCGGATCCTTGGCCAACATCTCGTCCACCGGCATGGAATGCGGCACCAATTCGGAATAGACATGCGCCTCGCGCACGCGCCGCGCGATCAGCTGGGCGTATTGCGCGCCGAAGTCAACGACAAGCACTGGACCTTTTGCCATGGATTCTCCCTATATATATATTGTCGGTATGAAACAGATATAAAGTAGTGTCCATTCTCGTGGTTCAAGGCGACAAAATCAAGTGTTTACGCGGTGGGTTCGGAACAAACAAAAAACAACATCACAAAAGGCAACACGCCGCGTGAATTTTCTGTGAATCGAACATCGCTAAGCGTTGGTACTTGGGAGTTTGTGGCTCAATTTCAACGTTTGCAAGTTGTTTTTTCACGTTCGAAAACCTCACATATTTTTGGTATAATACAACATTATTTAACAAAAACATCTCAAATATGCACATAGATGCAAAAAAACGTCCAAAAGTCTGAGTCGCCACGTAAAGTGAACATCGATTGGGCACGAACCCTGAACATCAATAGTAACAAAGGTTTGGGCCCGAAGAAAATAATCAATTGCACACAATGTGTACAGGAGTACAGGAGCATAAATGACTAGTCCTGTTATTGGCACCCCGTGGAAGAAGCTCGGCAAGCCGGTTTCTGATGAGGCTCTTGAGGGAGTCGACAAGTATTGGCGCACCGCCAACTATCTTTCCATCGGTCAGATCTATCTTCGTAGCAATCCTCTGATGAAGGAACCCTTCACCCGCAAGGACGTCAAGTACCGTCTCGTCGGCCACTGGGGCACCACCCCTGGCCTGAACTTCCTGTTCGGCCATATCAACCGCCTCATCGCGGATCATCAGCAGAACACCGTGTTCATCATGGGCCCCGGCCACGGCGGCCCCGCAGGCACCTCGCAGTCCTATCTCGACGGTACCTACACCGAGTATTATCCGAACATCACCAGGGATGAGGCGGGGCTGCAGAAGTTCTTCCGCCAGTTCTCCTATCCGGGCGGCATTCCCTCGCACTTCGCGCCGGAGACCCCGGGCTCGATCCATGAGGGCGGCGAGCTCGGCTACGCGCTGAGCCACGCCTACGGCGCCATCATGAACAACCCGAGCCTCTTCGTGCCCGCGGTTGTGGGCGACGGCGAGGCCGAGACCGGCCCGCTGGCCACCAGCTGGCAGTCCAACAAGCTCGTCAACCCGCGCACCGACGGCATCGTGCTGCCGATCCTGCATTTGAACGGCTACAAGATCGCCAACCCGTCCATTCTTTCCCGTATCCCCGATGAGGAGCTCCACGAGTTCTTCGAGGGCATGGGCTACGAGCCCTACGAGTTCGTTGCCGGCTTCGACGATGAGGACCACATGTCCATCCACCGTCGCTTCGCCGACATGCTCGAAGAAGTCTTCGACAAGATCTGCGACATCAAGGCCAAGGCGCAGACCGACGATATGGATCGTCCGACCTATCCGATGATCATCTTCCGCACGCCGAAGGGCTGGACCTGCCCGAAGTACATCGACGGCAAGAAGACCGAAGGTTCCTGGCGCGCCCACCAGGTGCCGCTGGCCAGCGCCCGTGACACCGAGGCTCATTTCCAGGTCCTTAAAGGCTGGATGGAATCCTACAAGCCGGAAGAGCTCTTCGACGAGAAGGGTGCGATCCGTCCCGAGGTCACCAACTTCATGCCCAAGGGCGAACTGCGTATAGGCCAGAACCCGAACGCCAACGGCGGCCGCATCCGCGAGGATCTGAAGCTCCCCGACCTGGACGCTTACGAAGTCAAGGGTGTCAAGGAGTACGGCCACGGCTGGGGTCAGCTCGAAGCCACCCGTCAGCTGGGCAACTACACCCGCGACATCATCAAGATGAACCCGGATTCGTTCCGTATCTTCGGACCTGACGAGACCGCGTCCAACCGTCTGCAGGCGGCCTATGAGGTCACCAACAAGCAGTGGGACAACGGCTATCTCTCCGAACAGACCGATGAGCACCTGGCCGTCACCGGCCAGGTCATCGAGCAGCTTTCCGAGCACCAGATGGAAGGCTTCCTCGAGGGCTACGTCCTCACCGGCCGTCACGGCATCTGGAGCACTTACGAGTCCTTCGCCCACGTGATCGATTCCATGTTGAACCAGCACGCCAAGTGGCTTGAGGCCACGGTCCGTCACATTCCGTGGCGCAAGCCCGTCGCTTCGATCAACATGCTGATCTCCTCGCACGTGTGGCGCCAGGACCACAACGGCTTCTCCCACCAGGACCCGGGCGTGAGCTCCGTTCTGCTGAACAAGACCTTCAACAACGATCACGTTGTGGCCGAGTACTTCCCCGCCGACGCCAACATGCTGCTGGCCGTCGCCGAGAAGGCCTTCAAGTCCACCAACAAGATCAACGCCATCTTCGCCGGCAAGCAGCCCGCCGCCACCTGGCTCACCCTCGACGAGGCTCGTGAAGAGCTGAAGAAGGGCGCAGCCGAGTGGAAGTGGGCCTCCACCGCCAAGAACAATGACGAAGCGCAGATCGTGCTCGCCTGCGTCGGCGACGTCCCCACTCTGGAGACCATGGCCGCCAGCGAGAAGCTCAAGGAGTTCGGCATCAAGTTCAAGGTCGTCAACGTCGTTGACATCCTGAAATTGCAGAGCCCCAAGGACAACGACGAGGCTTTGACCGACGACGAGTTCACCGAACTCTTCACCGCCGACAAGCCGGTCCTCTTCGCGTATCATTCCTATGCCCACGACATCCAGTCCATCATCTTCAACCGTCCGAACCACGACAACTTCAACGTTCACGGCTACAAGGAACAGGGCTCCACCACCACGCCGTACGACATGGTGCGCGTCAACGACATGGATCGCTACGAGCTGACCGCCGAGGCGCTGCGCACGCTCGACGCCGACAAGTACAGCCACGAGATCGACAAGCTGGAACAGTTCCGCAAGGATGCCTTCCAGTTCGCCGTCGACGAGGGCTACGATCACCCGGATTACACCGGCTTCGTATACTCCGACGTGAAGAACCAGGACGTCAAGGCCACCGCCAAAGCCGCCATGAGCACCGGCAGCGACAACGAATGAGCTGATTGACATTCGGCTACGTTTCAAGTAGCCATCCAGTAAAAGGGACATCGGGTTTCGACCTGATGTCCCTTTTCGTATTCGACGTTTCCTTTGAACTTCACGAACGTCGTCTACGTCACACCTTCGCATAAAATGGAAGGGATCGATATCGTAGTTAATCGAAAAGATCGTGCGCAACATGCACAAAGGAGTTACATCGTGACAAACGAAGTCATTTATATCGCAAGTCCAGAAGGCAAGAACGGCCGTAATGTCGTGGCCTACGGCGTGGTAAAAGCCCTCGCTGCGAAAGGAAAGACGGCCGTATTCCGTCCGGTTGCCTGCAAGAAGGAAACGTTCACTGCCGAGTTGCTCAAAGCCGCCAATGCCGGTCAGTCCATTGACCAGGTGCGTGGTGTATGCCCCAAGTGCGCCCGCCGCGACAAGGCCTCGGCACGCGGCGATATCGTCGCCGCCTACAGCGCCGAACTTGAACGCACGAATCCCGACTCCATGGTCATCGTTGGCAGCGACGGTTCCGCGGTCTTTGATCCGGAAGCATTCACTTTCAATGCGAATATCGCTTCTGACCTCAAGGCGAAGACCTTCCTCGCCATCTGCACCATCCCGCGCAACGGCGAACAGGTGAAGGCCAGCGTCGAAACCTGCACGGCCGAAATCGAACAGGCTGGCGGCAAGGTCGCCGGCATCTTTGTTACCGGCTGCACCGAAGAGAAGGCCGCAGACGCCAAGGAAGCACTGGAGGATTTCCCCGTGCCGGTCTGGACTATTCCGGCCGTCGACTTCCCCTCCGACACCGATCCGGATGCCGCCGACAAGGCCGCCAAGGCCTTTGCCGATAATGCTCCGGCCGATGAGGTCGTAGCCGCCGCCCGCACGCCGTTCGATGCCCCGACCACTCCTTATGCTTTCCAGAACGAGCTGTTGGCCAAGGCAAAGGCCGGCAAGAAGACCATCGTGCTGCCAGAAGGCTCGGAAGACCGTATCATCAAAGCCGCGGATTACCTGCTGCAACGTGACATCGTCAAGCTCATCATCGTCGGCGACAAGGATGCGATTCTGGCCCGCGGCAAGGAACTCGGCCTCAATTCGCTCGACAAGGCCGCCTACCAGCCGATGGATGATGAGGAAGTCTTGGACCCCATGGTCACCAAGCTCTGCGAACTGCGCGCCAAGAAGGGTATGACTCCTGAGCAGGCCCGCAAGCAACTGACCGATCCAAGCTACTTCGGCACCATGCTCGTCGTACTCGGCAAGGCCGACGGCCTCGTTTCCGGCTCCATCAATTCCACCGCCAACACCGTGCGTCCCGCGTTGCAGGTCATCAAGACCAAGCCCGGTGCCTCGCTGGTTTCGGGCGCGTTCCTGATGTGCTTCAAGGATCATGTGGCCGTCTTTGCTGACTGCGCCATCAACCTTAACCCGAATGCCGAACAGCTGACCGACATCGCCATCCAGTCCGCCCAGACCGCCAAGTCCTTCGGTATCGACCCGAAGGTGGGTATGCTCTGCTACTCCACCCTCGGCAGCGGCAAGGGCCCGGATGTCGACCTGGTCGAGGAAGCCACCAAGCTCGTCCACGAGAAGGCCCCGGATCTGCCGGCCGTCGGCTCCATCCAGTTCGACGCTGCCTGGTCGCCCACCGTGGCCGCCACGAAGGCCAAGGGCAACGACGTGGCAGGTCACGTCAATGTCTTCGTCTTCCCGTCGCTTGCTGCCGGCAACATCGCCTACAAAGCCGTGCAACGCACGTCCGGCGCCATCGCCATCGGTCCGGTGCTCCAAGGCCTCAACAAGCCCGTCAACGACCTCTCTCGTGGTGCCCTGGTCGAAGACATCATCAACACGGTCGCTTTGACCGCCGTAGAGGCTCAGCAGTAATAACGTAGTACATTCCAGCTTATCGAGTTTAGATTAATTATTGTAAGTTGAGCAACGCAACATGAGTGGGGGTCTGGGGTAAACTTTCTCGGGCGTATGACTTGGCCGAGCGGCCCGGAGCGTCCCGAGAAAGTTTACCCCAGACCCCCACGACCAACCACGAAAACGACGCTGTACTCCAAAAAGCAAGCAATTAAAAAGCAGGATTCCGAAAGTCTCTTTGTAACAGCTCGTGAGTAAGCTGGAAGCTTGGTAGCCGTGGTAACATCCACGGGTCAATTAATCTATATGGAGGATGCAAACAATGGCGAAAACCGTCCTTGTCATCAATGCCGGTTCCAGCTCGATCAAGTATCAGCTGGTGGATCTGGGAAGCGGGGATGCTCTCGCAAGCGGCCTCGTGGAGAAGATCGGTGAACCCATCGATGGCCATTACAAGCACGAATACAAGGGTGAGAAGCACGAGCTCGAAGAGCCGATCAAGACCCATGCCGACGGTTTGAAGCGCGTCCTTGGCTTCTTCAAGGAATACGGCCCCGATCTTCAGGAATCCGGCATCGTCGCCGTTGGCCACCGCGTGGTGCAGGGTGGCTCCGTCTTCCCGCAGCCGGCGCTTGTCAACGCCAAGACCATTCAGCAGGTCAAGGATCTTGCCGTGCTCGCCCCGCTGCACAACGGCCCTGAGGCCACCGGAGCCGAGGTCATGGAGCAACTGCTGCCCGACGTCCCGCAGATTTTCGTCTTCGATTCCTCCTTCTTCTTCCAGCTTCCCAAGGAAGCAAGCACCTACGCCCTGAACAAGGAAGTCGCCGAGAAGTACAAGATCCGCCGTTATGGCGCCCACGGCACCAGCCACGAGTACATCGGCTCCGTCGTTCCCGGCGTCGTCGGCAAGCCTGCCGAAGGCCTGAAGCAGATCGTGCTGCACATCGGCAATGGCGCTTCCGCCTCCGCACAGATCTCCGGACGCCCGATCGACACCTCCATGGGCTTGACCCCGCTCGAAGGCTTGGTGATGGGCGGACGTACCGGTGACATCGACCCGGCGGCCGTCTTCCACCTCATTCGCAACGCCCACATGAACGTGGACGAAATCGACGAGCTCTTCAACAAGAAGTCCGGTATGACCGGCATGACCGGCTATGGCGATATGCGCGAGGTCGATCGCCTCATCAGCGAAGGCAACGAGGACGCCATTCTCGCCATGGATATATACATCCACCGCATCGTCGGCTACATTGGCAACTACACCGCTCAGATGGGCGGCGTGGATGTCATCACCTTCACCGCCGGCGTCGGCGAGAACGACAACAACGTGCGTGCCCGCGTCTGCGAGCGTCTTGCACCGTTCGGCGTAAAGCTCGACAAGGCCAAGAACGATGCCCGTTCCAAGGAACCGCGCGTCATCTCCACCCCCGACAGCTCCGTGATCATCGCCGTCATCCCCACCAACGAGGAACTGGCAATCGCCCACAAGGCCGACAAGATCGCTACCGAGGGCAAGGATTCCTACGGTAACGTCTTCAAGAAGTGATTTTGCTTCGTTTTGTTTTCGCTAGATTCTGAAACCCTGCGAAAATAACATATGAGACGAAAGGCCGGAACCGATTGAAATATTCGGTTCCGGCCTTTTCATATCTGTTTACGAACATGGCTGCGTGGGAGATTACCGGTCGTGGCACCTTGACGGTGTAACGTTTCTACCTCTCGCCACTGCTTTATGAATGGATGTTATCTGCTAGCTTTCGAGCATCTTGCGCCACATACCCGGAAAATCGGGGATGGTCTTACGGGTTGTGGCGATGTTGCGGATGCGGGTATCGGGGACGGCCAAGCCAATCATCGCGGCGAACGTAGCCATGCGGTGGTCGGCGTAGGTTTCCATGGTTTCGCCATGCAGCTGATTACGCGGCACCGGCGTGATGGCCAGTCCATCCGCGAGTTCCTCGGCTTTGGCGCCGATTCTGGTGATTTCCGCGACAAGTGCGGCCAGCCGGTTCGTTTCATGCCCTCGAAGATGACCGATGCCGACAAGCTCGCTGGGAGCGTCGGCCAACGTCGCCAATGCAGCGATGCTCGGGGCTATCTCCCCTGCCGCAGACATATCGAAAGCCTTGCCAAGCCCACGAATCGGGCCGTTCATGGAAACCGTCAATGTTCCGTTTCTGGGCACCGAAGCCAATGTTCGAGGGTTGCGCGTATCCGCCATGATCTCATCGAACGGTCTGCCATTCAAAGTGACATTTGCACCCATTTTCTGCAGAATATCGGGAAGCAAACCACCTGGCTGGGTAGTGGAAGTCGGCCAGTTCGGCACGCTGACTGTTCCTCCGGCAATCATCGCGGCACCAAGGAACGGGGCGGCGTTCGACAGATCCGGCTCCACCACTACCCCATCAGGCAGCTGTAGTTCCCGATGTGCTACTTGCCAGTGGCCAAGTTGGGGCATCGTAACATTCCCGCCTGCACCGTTAACATCGGCCATGGTCATGCGGATATGCGGCATACTCGGAAGTTTGCTGCCCGTATGCTTCAAATCCAAACCATGCGGCAGGCGCGAACCAATCAACAACAGGCTGGAGATGAACTGCGAAGATGAAGACGAATCAATTCGAACCTCCGCAGGCCCGGAAGCCGCAGAATCAGAGAGACCATCCGAGGAATCCGAGTCCGCATCGCTCCTCGCCGGTTCATTGGAATCTTTCGACTTCGCCGCAGTGACAGTAAACGGCAGGAAGCCCGGCTTGCCTTCGTAATCAATATGCGCTCCCAACTGCTCAAGGCCGTCAAGCAAAGGATGCATCGGCCGCGCATAAGCCTGTCGATCACCGTCGAAACGCACAGGACCATCAGCAAACAGCGCCAGACCAGGAACGAAGCGCATCACCGTTCCGGCAAGCCCACAGAAGACGGTGACATTACCCTTGAATCGGCCATTGACCGGTGGTGTCACCGTCACACGGGTTTCTTCGTTCTTGTCGAATTCGACACTGACCCCAAGCGTTCGCAAGGCACCGGCCATCAGTTCAGTGTCACGCGAGCGCAGCATGCCGGCAATCGTGACCGGTCGGTTTCCCAAGGCCGCCAGAATCAGGTACCGGTTCGAAAGCGACTTGCTACCGGGAATCACAATTGTCGCGTTTAATGGCCGTTCGGCCACAGGCGCAGGCCAAGGATCAGGATAATCAGAAGATTCTGTTTGAGAGGAAGCCAAACAGGTATTTCCATTTAGCTGATTTTTATCAGAATAAACAAATCCGATCGGGTTGTCATTTTTCTTCGCATCACGGCTGCTATCAAAGGCTTCAACGCTTGTCATAGTCAAAATTTTAGAGGAACTCCCCTACACAACGTCCTCATTGTGCCCACGACATCTTCAGAAAACCCTTGACGACACCAATCGGCTCATCGACATGGCAGAGGTAGGAACAACCATGGCAAATACAGAAACCGCCAATCCACAGCAAAGCGAGACCAAGGACCGCTGGGGATGAAACCAAACAATGGATGGAATTCGCCGAACGCCAGACCACTACCGACGAAAAGATGAAAACTCAGGAGAGACAACGCATGAGCGGCCTCGAGGCGAAACTTGCCGACGCCAAGCGTCGCGGCATCAAGCCCGGCAGTGACGAGACCAACGAACTCGCCGAACAACACTGCACATCGCTCTACTATTACGAAGTAGCCCCGTCCATGCAGGTCCGCTTGGGTCGTATGTACATCGCCAACCGACGCTTCAAGAAGCACTACGATGGCATCGAACCCGGTCTGGCTCAATGACTCCACAACATCATCGAAGCCAATGCCAAGGCCCAAGGCATCGACCTCAACAACGTACTATGCGAGTAGTTAATAAATGGCTACGTGTGCAAAACATAAACACACACCACCATTTTTAGAAATTAGTTTCAGTCTTTGGAACTATCCGAATCAGACCACGTTTCAGGAACTGGCCCAAGAAACTTTTCTATGGCTTTAATCGACAATTCACCGAATGCTTCATTACTCATAGCTCCAACACCGGCACCAATCATAAATGGCAATTGCTTGCCTAAAGTAGCTATGCCCTGTTTGGTCCCATATTTCGTCAAAAATCTCGAGCCAAGCACTTTATTCACAGCTTGTATAGAGGACATCGGGATCTTCTCGATTACTTTTTTGCTCCAATAATGCACCGTTCTCCCTCCTAAGGCTTTGGTAACAGTAGAAGAACCGCTGTCCCCAACCAATACGATGAGTGCCAAAAAACGTCGCAGGTCTTCGCTGCTTAAATCCATCCCATACACCGTTGCTACAGAGAACACATATAAAACCGACGACTCAAGAAAATTACATATATCACCCACAGCAACGGTCACCTGCCCTGCCCCATTTGGTACAGCGGCAGCAGCACCAGCTGCAAAACCTGAAACACCGATTGATCCTCGATATAGCTTCTTAAGATATGCAATTGCCTCAGCAGGGCTCTCGTTTTGTCTCTTCGCATGCCGAGATTCAACCATATGACGAGCCACTGGGTATTGGCTTTCCAACGCTTTATCAAAAGCACGGCCAATTAGTTTTATAATATCGACTTCCTTATCCATATATGCAAGTATGCCTTCAAATTAAGACACTTTTATCCCTAAATGACATCATGCACAATCAATAGCCTCACACCCAAACAACTAAGTTTGTGACTCCCTACAAGGAAAACTCTCACAGATAATAAAGTTTGAGCACTGGGACAATTCTGTTAAGATATTGATAACATATCTATTTGATGTATAGTACACACCTAAGGAGGTGGCTTGTGGAATTTGAATACGATCCAAATAAGAGTGCCTCTAACCTTAAAAAGCATGGCATCAATTTTGATGAAGCACAACGGCTTTGGGATGGGCCGACGTTCACTTTTGAAGCGAAACCGGGAAATGACGAATCGAGACAGCTGGTGCTCGGCATCATTGATAAGAAACACTGGACAGCAATAACTACAAAACGAAATGAAGCTACAAGAATCATTTCGGTACGCCGCTCACGTGACTATGAGGAGGAAACTTATGACAAGCTCATACAAAGCTACTGACATTGACCGTAAATTCGACAACGGTGAAGACGTTCGCGAATATTTCGATATGGAACATCCCACCTACAATTCCGGTGAACAGGTAAATCGTAAAGTGAACCTGACTTTGCCAGGATGGATGGTGGAACGATTGGACAGCGAAGCCGGCAACATCGCGATAAGCCGGAATGCTTTAATCAACGTCTGGCTGGCCGAACGCATCGACGATGAAGACAAACAGCACAGGCTTGTTCATTAAAAAACTTGAAGATCTTATGAATTTCCTCGCCGTAAACCTAAACGGACGGTATCAGAGCCCGGTCGGGACCAACGTGAGATAACGGATATTATCTTCTGCTTCGACACTCACTGAGCCGAGCATACCAGCGACTTCTTCTATGGGTTGCGTTGGCGAGTCTAACAAAGCTCGTGCCAACAGCCCTCGGTAATGCTTGGCCATGTGGGAGACGGTCTTGTTCCGGGAATCGGCGATACGAACATCCCACCATTCGCCGCCGTCATTTGACGGATCCGGCTTGGTGACACGGTACAGTTCGGAACGCAGGTCGACCGTAACATCGGCGCAATCGACGCAACCACCTATCACAGATTCGTGCGCTGCCTTATCGTTGACCGAATCGTTGGTTTTCACAAAGCCGCCGTCTGGTGTCCATCCAGTAAGTTGCTTACGCCAGAACGATTTCAGCGGGCCGATGCCGGGAAGCGAGACGTTCATCGAAAGACGATAGGACGGTATCAGGTCCTCGCCTTTCGTTACGCCGAACAAACCGGATAAAATCATTACATCATCATTTTGGTGCAATTGCGCTGTTTCGTATAGCACTCCCGTATACACCTCACGGGCTGGAGCGCAAGGCGCGTTTAAAATGTCACGTTGCGCGATGATCTCTTGCGAACCTTTCGCACCAACCTTCAGAATCTTTGCCGAGTCGTCGCGATTCGATACCTCAATCAGCGTCGACAAAACCGTTTTTCTGGCATCGTTCAACTCCGGAAATGAAAGACCATCCAGATCAAACGTCGGGCCTTCGGTCTGTGCGGACTTGCCTTCAGACGGCGGTAAGAGAAGATGCATGATCATCATTCTACCGAACCAATAGGTGAAAACGTGACGACGAACAAACCATCAACGCAAATATGGTATTTCTCACCTAACCTCATCAATCCGGCTTTTGCGACCTCAAAACCGAGCCCACAAACGGCGCGAACCATTCTCAAACGTTCGCCAGTCGCAAATGCAATCCGGCTCTTCCTGCTATAAAAACCGCTTCAAACCAAAGCAACCCGCGATGTCAATAGTTTAAGGACCAAATGTCGCAAAGCCCACAAAACGATACGAAACTCTTGTCTCCGGCCAACGGAATTGTTATCTTCTTCATACATCGATAAGCGCGACGGCTTTATGTCGAATAATGCGCAGGACGGCGCTGTCGACTACGAGCCGAACAGCTTCGACGGCCCGACCGAGGACACCTCCGAGCGCAACCACGGCGACCAGCTGGAAGGCAAGACCGGCAACTACACCGCCTACGTGCCTGACAACTTCTCCGCCGCCGGCGCGCTCTACAACGTGCTGAGCGAAGAGGAGAAGCGGCGTCTTGTCACCACCATCGCCTCCAACCTGGGCCAGGTCGAGGGCGAGCACGCCGAGGAGATCAAGACCCTCGAGACGCGCCAGTTCTACCAGGACGACCCCGATTACGGCACCCGCGTCGCCGAGGCGCTCGGGCTGAATCTCGACGACATCAAGTAATCGCTGGTTCTAAAACCGAGCAAGGCTGTTCTTTTTATTTTGATACGTCAAACGATGTGGTTGGTCCTGAACTGCAATGCAAATGCGTATCTGATTTCATGAAGCACAGTTTTCATTTTTGACTATTCGTTCAAAAACTCGTATAGTGCCAGGTATGGCAAGACCGAGAAGTTTTGACGAGCAACTAGTACTGGAACAATGTCGCGAGGTTTTCTGCACGCACGGCTACGATGCCACTTCGATCGATGACCTCGTGGCCGCGACGGAGTTAAAGCGCGGCAGCCTCTACCAGGCGTTCGGCAGCAAACGCGGTGTATTTCTGAAGGTGTTGCAAGGTACACTGAACGCTACGATCGGGAGCAAGTCGGCGAACAGACCCGAATCTCGTGAAAACAGCAGCATTGCTGCCGATAAACCCGAATCTCAAGAGGGAAGAAGCGTTCCGGCCGAAACCACTTCCCCGGCGAATCAAACACCACCTCATCAGAAGACGACACGACCTGAATCGACATTTTTCGAAAACGACCCGTTTCCGAATAACGTCTTGACTCTAGCGGCTATCGCCTGTCTGGAACTTGCACCCCATGACGCAAAGGTCCGCGACATCATCGCACAGTGGAGATCTCTGATTCCACCCGAACAAGCGGCGTTGCTGCCACAAGCTCTCGGAGACAATCTGCTGAATCGTGCTGGAATTGCTACGAAGCCAATGACCGACTAAATCAACCCAATTTCCATTTATTCGAACCTACCGGACTTTTAAAAATCAACCATCATAAAAGAAAGTATCACGATGTCCGAAACGCAAAATAATCAGGAAAACAACGAAGACGCAAGCCGCCACGATTCCGGAAATACCGGCAGCAACACCGTAACCCTCGAAGGAAGGATTCTCAAAGTCGTGCCCAACGGTCTCAACAAACTCTGGTCGTTCAAAGGCAATCTTGAGATTCCGCTGACCCACGTCGCGGGAGCGACACTCGACCCCGGATTCAACATGTCCGGACGCCGGGCGTTGCGCGATCCAGGCCTCGCCACCCCGGGCAAAAAGGCAGGGACCTTCAAATTCCCCGACGGCGATATCGAATTCTGGAACATCACCCAACCCGAACAACCGCTGGTTATCCAGCTACATGACGAAAAGTTCAATCGCCTTGTGTTGGGCGTTGCCGACCCCCGCCAAGTCGCAGATGCCATCAACACAGCTTTAGATCAATAATGGAATAAAAGCAATCGTTCCATTTCATGATTTCGAATAGCTAATTCCCTTCCCAGCTTCAGGGCCAGTTCCAAAAAGACACAAATGCCTTGGAACCATCCAAAACAGGCGGTTCCAAGGCAAAGGATGCGCGAGCCCAACTCAAAGTCCACCTAAGCTATGAGATTTTCACGCTTCGCTCACGATGATGAGGGACTTGATGGCCTCGCGCTGGTCCATGGCCTCATAGGCCTGCTGGATATGGTCGAGGTCGAAACGCTTGGTGAACACGCGGCCGGGCTTGATGCGACCGTCAAGAACGGCCTTGAGCAGGATATTTTTGTCATACGTAGTCACCGAAGCGGCACCACCACGAAGCCCATTGTTGTTCCAGAAGAGTTTCGTCGTGTCTATCTCTTTGCCATGCGGAACGCCGACGCGACCAACGACAGCCCCCGGACGCACAATCTGAAGCGCCGTCGCGGTGGATTCCTGCGTGCCCACACATTCGAGCACGGAATCCGCCCCGTCGCCATCCGTCATGTCCATGACATGCTTGACAGCATCCGCACCGCGTTCGGGCACGATATCGGTGGCACCAAACTGGCGGGCGAGACGTTGCCTGTCGGCATGCCGGCTCATCGCGATAATGCGTTCGGCACCACGCAGTTTGGCCGCAATGACCCCGCAAAGCCCGACGGCCCCATCACCCATGACCACTGCGGTGTCGCCTTCTTTCACCTCGGCACTGGCGACAGCGTGGTAACCCGTGGCCATCACGTCAGAAAGGGCGAGCAGCGAGTTGAGGGTGTCGTCGGAATAGTCGCCGGGTTTGCCGGGAATCCTGATCAACGCCCAGTCGGCATTGGTGAACCGCAGGTATTCGCCTTGGTAGCCGGCATTGCCACCCGGCTCCTGATTCATGCAGTTGCCGTCGAAACCGGCACGGCAGGCGGCGCACTTTCCGCAACCATGTGTGAACGGGACGATGACGAAATCGCCCGGGCGGATGTGTGTGACCTCATCGCCGACCTCTTCGACGATGCCGATGGCCTCATGACCGGTCAACGACCCCTGCTCACGTTTCGAGATGCCGCGGTACCACCACAGATCAGACCCGCAGACGCACGCCCGCAGAATACGGATAACCGCATCACTCGGCTTTTCGATCACCGGCATGGGCGCATCCGTAACGACCACCCTGCCCGGTTTCACAAACATTCCAGCTTTCATATTGGTTTCCTTTCGCCAGGCAGACCGCTGTTTGCACAGCTGGGTTTGCCAACATCAGTCGCTGATTTCGAATCCTAAAGACTTCAAGTCCTTGAAGTCAAAACATCGCTTTCTGGCGTACATCACACGCAGACCACGAATCAGTGAGAAAAGCAACAAAATAGGCCTTAAATGGTGCTTTTCACCGTGGAAAACCACGAATCAGTGAGAAAAGCACCATTTGACCCCAAAATAGCGCTTTTCTCACTGATTTGCATGTCCCTTGTCTGCCCCGCGCGCCATGGCTCACGACAATCAGTTCAGCTTGGCGTATTCCTCCTGGTCGACCGGCTCGAGCCACTCGTTGCTGGCGTTTTCCTTGGGCACCATCACCGCCAAGTGCGAGAACGGCTCATTGGGGCTGGCGCCGTGCCAATGCTTGGTCTCAGGCGGCACGACCACCACATCGCCGGGGCGCAGCTCGCGAACGGGTTCGCCTTCGAGCTGGCAGTAGCCGCGGCCGCCGACGGCGATAAGAATCTGCGTGGCGTTGTGATGGATGTGCCAGTGGTTGGTGCAACCGGCCTCGAAGGTCACGTTGCTGATGGACACATTGTCGTTGCCGCCAAGCGGTGCAAGATAGCTTTGTCCCTCGAAATACTGCGCGTAGGCGTCGTTCGGATGGCCCATCGTGAACGGGCTGGGGTTGGTGAATGTCGTTGTCATAGTGAATCTTCTTGTTGTTGATTGAATCTGTGGATCGTTTGCGGGTTCATCGTAATCACACATAAATCTAGGTATTACGAAAATGTAAAAACATCATCCAAGACGAACACGGCAAAAGTAACAGGACAAAGCAGGTACAGTGATTATCTGCCGCCACATACTGGGAATCACCAGCATCGCCGTAATCACTGACCTTCGATATATCATCCAAAATCACGTATACGCCCGTTAATTACTTTCCACTGAACACGGGGAAATAGCTCGAATCGCCATAATCGCTGACTTTCGGCATATCACGCAACGTCTTCATGTCCTCGGCGCCGATCCTGAAATCGACTTCAGCATTGGCTTTGATGTGAGCCTCGGAAGACGCCTTGGGCAGCGGCAGCGTGCCAAGTTCCAAACAGTAGCGAATCATCAGCTGCGGCACGGAGACACCGTATTTCGCGGCCATCGCCGTGAGTGTCGCGTTGCCTTTCATCTCACCATGCGCGATCGGGGAATACGCCTCGACGAGGATGTCGTGTTCCCTGGCCTGATCGAGCAGATCGAAACGCGTGTTGCCGACATGGGTGAGCAGCTGGTTGACCGCCGGCCTGACCTCGCCATGCTCCAAAATGTTGTCGAGATCCACCTTTTCGAAGTTGGAGACGCCGATCGCACGGACGTTGCCGGCCTTCAGCTCCTCCTCCATCGCCTTCCACGCCTCGAGATTGCCCTCGAAGCAATGGTCGCCCTCATGGAAATGCGCCCAAGGTTCGGGCGCGTGGATGAGCAGCAGGTCGATGTAGTCGATGTCGAGGGCCTTGAGCGAAGCTTCGATGGAGTCCTTGACGGACCGGTAATCCTTGAACTCGGCCTGCACCTTCGTGCTCACGAACAGCTCGTCGCGTTTCAGGCCGGACGCGCGGACGCCCTCGCCGACCCCGCGCTCGTTTTCGTAGGCCTGCGCGGTATCGATATAACGGTAGCCCACTTTCAGCGCCGTCTGTACGGCGGCCGCAGCCTTGTCGTCATCAATCAGCCAGGTGCCGAACCCCAGCTTGGGAATCTCGATCCCGTTGTTCAATGTGTAATGCTGATCAAGTATCGTCATATCCAACTTCCTTACCGATTTGCACAACGCCCGCCTGCGATATGCCAACTGCCGCATCGGCAAGCGCGCAGGCTGATGGACGATGTTCGGCCAGGTTCCGAGCAACCTCAAGACCTGGCGGTTTTCAAATGAACAGCCTAATGACCTCAAGCACTTGAAGTCAAATCCGAATAATCAAATTTCTGACGTCCTTTGACGGAGGAGTATCATGGCCTCACGTCCACAATGCGCGTGATCACCGCTTCGTCGTTGCCCGGCTTACGGCGGTGACAAGTAAAACGCCGTATCCACAGGCCGAAGCAGCCGGAAAGGATGGGGCATACGACAACATTGAACTGACTGACACGGATCCGGACACGATGCAAGAATATTGATACAGAGGGGTAGAGATGCCGGAGAACGAACAATATGAGGCCGCGAACGACTATCTGGCCGACGATGACCGGATGTCCGACCTGAGCATCCGAGCGCTCCACTGCTTCCTGGCCGTCGCGGAAGAGGGAAACATCACCGGAGCGGCCGAGCTGCTCCGCGTCTCCCAACCTTCCCTGTCACGCAGAATCAAGAATCTTGAGAGGGACCTTGGGGCCACACTGGTCAACAGGGGCAACCGC
Organism: Bifidobacterium sp.; assembly: GCA_024104275.1. GTDB lineage: Bacteria > Actinomycetota > Actinomycetes > Actinomycetales > Bifidobacteriaceae > Bifidobacterium. Next base: position 197,410 of record JAGGHK010000001.1, on the reverse strand, counting down.
AAGGACGAGACCTCCCTGACCGAAGCGGGCAGGTTGTTCTATGACCGGGCGCGGACCATGGTTTCGCTGATGGAGAAGACCAGAGACGAGCTCAAGAACGCCGATGCCGAGCTCAGCGGGGAGATCACCATCGGTTGCGGGGAGATGCGCGGCATGCGTTATCTCACACAGGCCATTAGGGAATTCAGAGAACATTATCCAAAAGTTCGTTTCACGATCTTCAGTGCGGCGGCTGACCTTATACAGGAACGAATGGAACAGGGCCTTCTGGATCTCGGTCTGCTCCTCAAACCTGTGGATACCCGGCGTTATGACCATATCCGGACCAATGTCGCGGAACGCTGGGTGGCTTTGTTTCCCGAGGGCTGGCCGTTGTCGGCAGGAAACGTGGCCACCGTCGACGACCTGTGCCGCATTCCCATCATGCTTCCCTCCAGGAATTCCGCGCAAAACGTGCTCAAGGGCTGGTTTGCCCAGAAAGCGGACGATGTCGATGTCATCGGCTATTGCAATCTCACCGGCAACGCCGCGACGATGGTCGCCGCCGGGCTTGGCGCCTTCCTGTGCATCGATACCGGTATCATCCATCCGCATGTCAGGTCGCTGCCATTGAGCCCAGGCCTGACCGGTGAATCCGTGATCGCATGGAAACGAAGCGGCGAGCATTCCATGGCTGCGGCGCGGTTCATCGATTTTTTGCAGACACGCAACAACGAAAACCCGAAAACGGAGTGACTTTTCATAAGAACCGCCGTCCAGCCGACAAGACAGAGACCCGTGAACACCGTCGAATACAGGGCAATGCCTGTGCATAAGCCTGTGACCTGCCGTCCTCGCAGGAATAGAAAGCCACCCCGTCGACGTGTAACCCTTCTGGTCATGCGCAGCTGCCATGCATAAAACGCATGGCAAGTCATAGAGAAAACCTATTTGAACATAACGCTTTCCCGACGTGTAATGATTCCATACGAATCGATAACATGAAAGGAGGGTCATGCCAGAAAGCGATGGGAAGGCCGAAGGACTGCCCGATATCATGCAGCGGGAACTCGCCGGGGAACCGATATCGCCCGACGAGGAAGGCTATGAGGCGATCGTGGAGGTCATCGACCACGCCAAGCGGGTGTGCGCCAAGCTGAACTCCGGCTACCACACCCGCGAAGAGACCCATGACCTGTTCGAAGAACTCGTCGGCCATCCCGTCGATCCCACGTTCCGCCTGAACGCGCCGTTCCGCACCGATTTCGGGCACAACATCAAGGTCGGCCGCGATTCCTACGTGAACTGGGATTGCCTGTTCATGGACCGCGGCGGCATCACCTTGGGCGACGGCGTCCTCATCGCGCCGAAAGTCAATCTCATTACCCTCAACCACGTGAGCGACCCTCACAACCTCACGGCAACGGTGTGCAAGCCGATCGTCATCGGCGACCATGTGTGGATAGGCACCGGGGCCACCGTGCTGCCGGGAGTCACCGTAGGCGACAACGCCGTCATCGGCGCGGCCGCCGTGGTCACCAAGGACGTCGCGGCAAACACCGTCGTCGTCGGCAATCCCGCACACGTCATCGCTCACAAATAACCATCAGACACGCCGCCGCACCCGAACAGGATGCGATGGCAAAAACTCAACAACAACAATCAAAGGAACATCATGGATAAGAAAACACTAGTCACCTACTTCTCGGGAACCGGTACCACCGAAGGCGTAGCGAAAAAACTCGCGCACGCGATCGGCGCGGACATCAAGCAGATCGTCCCGTCCAATACCTACACGGCAGCCGACCTCGACTGGAACGACGAGAAAAGCCGAACAAGCGTCGAGCACCGCGACCAGAGCATCAGGCCGAACATGGCCGAGCCCGTCAGCGTCGCCGATTACGACGTGGTGTTCGTCGGCTATCCGCTCTGGTGGGAACGCGCTCCCCTGATTGTGCGCACCTTCCTTGAAAGCCAGGACTTCTCCGGCAAGACCATCGTGACGTTCGCGACGTCAAGCTCCAGCACCAACGGCGCAGACGGCCGTCGCCTGCACGATTCCGCCTCTGTGGCAAGCTGGAAGACCGGTCGCCGCTTCGATGCCCACGTGGACGAGAAGACCCTCGCCAGCTGGGTCGATGGGCTCGATCTGTGATTTCAGGCAGGTAATTTTCGAGTCTCGGCATGGAATGCGACAGACAGGAGACGCAATCGATATGAGAACAATGAAGAAAATCATGACAGCCGTGGTGCTTCTGGCTTCAATCACCTCGCTGACGGCGTGCGGAGGCGGCCAGCCGTCCTCGAACTCCGGCTCGGGATCCTCTTCTGTGCAAGTGCAGAAGGGCGACAAGACGAAGATCAAACACGACGACGGCGCCAAAACGACGGAGCCGAAGAAAGGCGGCGGAAAGTCGCTGATCGTCTACTTCTCCCAGACCAACACGACGAAGGCCGTGGCAGACTCAATCGAGAAGCAGACCAAGGCCGACGTCTTCCGCATCGAGCCCGCGAAACCGTACACAAGCGATTACAACGAGCTGCTCGCCGTCGCGAAAAAGGAAGGCCAGGACAACGCCAGGCCCGCCATCTCCGGCGAGATCAAGAATCTCGACGACTACAGCCTAATCTACCTGGGTACGCCGATATGGTGGGGCGAAGAGCCGATGATCATCAGGACCTCCCTCGACCGCTATGACCTGGGCGGCAAGACCGTGGCACCGTTCTGCACCTCAGGGGGATCGGGATGCTCCCAGTTCCGCGATGACCTCGTCTCGGCCGAGCCCAAGGCCAAAGTGCTGGACGCGCTGCACGTCGAGCACTCCCAAAAGGACCAGGCCGACAATCTGACCGGCAAATGGCTCAAGGACAACAAACTGTCCTAAGCGCCAAGCCGCCAATCAGATGACCATATAATCTTCGTGCCCGTTTTTCTGCCGTTTCTGCAAGCAGGAAGTCGGGCACGATCTTATTCCCACTGGTTTCAGCAAACACCGGTGGTTTGAGCAAATTCGCCGACCATGACGGTCAGCAAAGAAAGATAAAGATAGTGTCAACCATGACTAAGAAACGCAACCCCCTTCTCCGGCTTCCGGTTTTCTGGCTGTCGATATTGGTTCTCGTGCCGGCGCCTTTCGTGGCAGTTCTGGCGGTTTTCATCAATCCGATCTTCCGCGAGGTATCGATGCTCCCAATCGCGTTGGGCGTCATTGCCTATATCTGGATGCTGGAATCCGTATATTTGAGCTGCCGGCCGCATTGGCTCGACAGACTGGTCGGTCTGCCGGACATGTATCTGGCACATGGTTTGCTGGCCGTATTCGCATTCGCTATTTCCATCATCCACCGTCTTGAGCTGCCGACGTTCGGCCTGGCCAAGACATTCGGCGAGATCGCGTTCTGGTCGCTTCTGGCGATGGTGGTGTTCTCCGTCCTGTTCATGACGCGCCGCCTCACCGACCTGATCGCACCGATCAGAAGCTTTCTGATGGCCCATGGGCCGCTCATCAAGCATGAAATCGCCGTATGGCTGCACCGGCTCGTCCTAATCACGGTGGGAGTGACCTGCGTGCATTTCCACCTCATCAGCTACATCGTCACCGTCTGGCCGTTTATCATTCTTTGCGATGCGGCCACGATAGTCGTGCTGGGATACTATATCCTGTTCAAAATTCGCGAACACCGCCCCGAACTTCAAGGACAAGTCATCTCCCGGGAAATGCTGGCCGACAACATCTGCGAGCTCACCATACACGTCCCTGGCATCAACAGAAATTGGGAAACCGGCGATTTCGCTTTCCTAAGGCTGCCGGACTTCAAGGAACTGCGCGAATACCACCCGTTCTCGATGGCCGACGCCCCCAACAAGGACGACAACGCGACGTTCGTGATACGCGGCGACGGCGATTTCACCATCCTGCTGCCGGTCTTCGCCTCCCCCGGAGCGCGGGTCGACCTGCAACGGCCGTTCGGGCGATACCACCGCTTCATCAAGGAGCATGGAGGCGGCCGGCCCCTGGTCCTCTACGCCGGCGGCACGGGAATCGTCCCGCTGTTGGCGGTATTGGACGCCTACGGGTCGGCAACAAACGGAAGACGAATCACGCTCGCCTATTCGGCGAAGAACGAATCGGAACTCATCCATCAGTCGCAACTGAGGCGATGGGCGGAACGGACTGGCAACACTATCATGCTCAAGGTCGGAAGGTTCAACGATGAAGAGCTACGCGCAGCGGTGACGCCGAAGGCCGTCTATCTGCTCGCGGGCCCGACCCCGATGTACCGTTCGGTCCGCCATATTCTGCGCCATGAGGGTGTGGCGGCAAGCGACATCTACCATGAGTCGTTCTCGTTCTGAACCTTCCGGGGCACAGAGATACATCCAATCAACAGGAATGAAAAAGAATTCCTATCACAAACGGCGGGGTGCCGACGCAAGCCACAACCATCTGGCTTACGTCGGCACCCCGCCGAGTTTTCATCTATCGGACAAGGCTAGAATCTGATCAGCGACTTGATGGCACGCCGCTTATCCATGGCGTCGTAGGCATCGTTGATGTGGTCGATGTCGAATTCCTGGGTGAACACCAGCTCGGGGTGAATCGAGCCGTCGAGTACCTTGTCAAGCAACACCGTCCTGTCATAGGTCCGCACCGGAGCGGAACCGCCGCGCAGGCCGATGTTCTTGTTAACAGTACGTCACTGTCGAGCTCCTCGCCGTGGGGGACGCCGACACGTCCGATGAACGCGCCCGGCATGACCAGGCCCATCGCGGTGTCGAACGACAGTTTCGACCCCATGCACTCGAGCACCGCATCCGCACCGTAGCCGCCGGTCATGGACAGAACCTTGTCGACCGCATCCTGCCCGCGTTCGGCGACGATATCGGTCGCGCCGAATTTGCGGGCCAATGCCGCCCGGTCCTCATGACGGCTCATGGAGATGACGCGACTTGCACCGCGCAATCCGGCCGCGATGACGCCGAAAGGCCCACAGCACCGTCACCGAGCACGACCACGGTGTCCCCCGGCTTCACTTCGGCGCTGGCGGCCGCGTGATAACCGGTCGCCATCACATCAGAAAGCGTGACCAGCGCAGCCAGCATGGTGTCGCTGAAACCGCCTTCCGGCTCGTCCACCTTCACGACGGTGCCGTCGGCCTCCGGCACGCGTAGGTATTCGGCCTGGCAGCCGCTCACGGCACCTATATATCCGCTGTTGGGGCAGGAGGATTCGAAACCGGCCTTGCACACCGGGCATTTCCCGCAGCTGTACGGGAACGGGACGATGACGAAATCGCCCTTCCGCACGCTCTGCACGGCGGAACCGGTCTGCTCGACCACGCCGATGGCCTCATGGCCCACCGGCGTTCCCGCTTTGAAGGCATCAAGCCCCCGATAGAACCAGAGGTCGGACCCGCACACGCATGCGCGAACGACCCGGATGACGATATCGTCATCATGCTGTACCGACGACTTTGGTACCGATTCGGCGGCAATGTCACCAGGTCCCCGGAAAATCGCGGCCTTCATCATCTGTGATTCACTCATGAGTCTCCTTTCCGGCGCCGTCCGCCCAACAATGCGACCATCGTCCGGATTCATACACCATCTAAAATCGTAAAAACCTCCAGCACTTGAAGTCAAACCACCGCTTCCTTCGGCTTCTCCGGCACCTGCCTCCCGTTTATGCGCCGGCGACCGGAAACCCTCACGCGGCATCTGTGTCGAGCGCCGGTTCCATACCCGGCACGACACGACCCGTTTTGACTTCAAGGACTTGAAATAAATACGGTATAGCGAAGACCATTCCTGAAATCAACAATGTCGAAAGGCGACAACCAGGACAATGACGACGTACAAAAACAGCTATTTCGAGGGCGAGAGGCCCCTGTTCGGGCAGCATGACGCCGATGTGGAAAACGTGACATTCGGGAAAGGCGAGTCGCCGCTCAAGGAGGGGCGAAACCTGAATGTCCGCGGTTCAATCTTCACATGGAAATACCCCCTGTGGTATTGCAAAAATGTCGAGGTGAGCGACACCGTCTTCGAGACCATGTCACGTTCCGGCATCTGGTACACCGACGAAATCCATATGAAAGACTGCGACTTGCAGGCGCCCAAGCTTTTCCGCCGATGCAAAGGCGTGAGCCTGGAAAGGGTGCATTTCGCCGACGCCGGGGAGACGATGTGGACCTGCAAGGACATCAGCATGAACCATGTGCAGGCCGTCGGCGACTACTTCGGCAAGGACAGCTCCGGCATACGGCTTGACGACGTGCATATCGTCGGCAACTACTGCTTCGACGGCGCTTCCAACATCGAGGCGCACCACTGCGTTTTCGTCTCCAAGGACGCCTTCTGGAACTGCGAGAACGTCACCATCTACGATTCCGTTCTCGACGGCGAATACCTGGCATGGAACACCAAGAACCTCACGCTGGTCAACTGCACCATCGAAAGCGACCAGGGGCTTTGCTACACCGACCATCTGAAAATGAGCGGGTGCAGGCTGCTGCGCACCGACCTCGCCTTCGAATACTGCAGCGACGTGGACGCCAAAATCGACGGGGACATCATGAGCGTCAAGAACCCGCTGAGCGGTTCCATCCAAGCCCGCCATATCGGCGAGGTCATCGTCGATGCGACCAAGGTGGACCCCAAACGCAGCGTCATCAGCAGCGCCATCGAACCGGACAGGCTGATCTCTAGCTCAGACACCAACAATACGGGGACCGCGGCATGAGCGGCGAAACAGCCAACGGGCAGACATACGATTTCCGCCACGCCCCGGACCGCCGAGGCACGGCCTCGGTCAAATGGGACGTCGGCGAAGGCGAGCTTCCGATGTGGATCGCGGACATGGATTTCGCAACCGCTCCGGAAATCGTCGAAGCCATGCGACGGAAGCTGGATCTGGGCGCGTTCGGCTACGAGGAGCCCGGGGACGACTACCGGCAGGCCGTGGCGGATTGGTACGCCACCCAGCACGACGCCCGCCCGCAAACGGACTGGATGGTCTTCGCCACCGGCGTCGTGCCCGCGATCTCATCAATCGTGCGCCGCATCGGCCATGTCGGCGACAACGTGGTGGTTGAGGCGCCGGTCTACAACATCTTCTACAACTCCATCGAGAACAACGGACGGCATGCGCTTTCCAGCGACCTGAAACGGGACGGAGACTCCTATAACATCGATTTCGACGACCTGGAGGCCAAGCTCTCAAACCCGCTGACGACGCTCATGATTCTCTGCAACCCGCACAACCCGATCGGGAAAGTGTGGACGCGAAACGAACTCGAGCATACGGCACGGCTGTGCCTCAAGCACCATGTCATATTGCTTTCCGATGAGATCCACGGCGACCTGGTGCTCTCAGGACCGGACTACACGCCGGCCTTCTCCCTCAAAGCACCGCTGAACCGGCAGATCATCTCCCTGGTCTCCCCCAGCAAGACCTTTAACCTCGCCGCCCTGCACGCCGCGACGGCCATCGTCCCCGACCCGGACCTGCGGGCCCAAGTGGCACGCGGGCTCAACACCGACGAAGTAGCCGAACCCAATCTTCTCGCGCTTGACGGCACCATCGCCGCGTACAACGAAGGACGCGGCTGGCGCAAAGCGCTTATCGCACAGTTGCGTTCCAACCGCGAGAACGCCCGAGATTTCATCGACCGAAACATCGAAGGCCTCAGCATCGTCGGAGGACAGGCCACCTATCTGATGTGGATAGACGTTTCGGCCCTCACGGATGACGCGGACGCTTTCACGGATGAGATACGCCGCCGCACGGGCCTGGTGCTGTCGTCCGGATCCGTCTATCGCGGTGACGGGAACCGGTTCATACGGCTGAATTTCGCTTGTCCCCCAAACATGCTTGCCGACGGTCTTCACCGACTCGGAACAGGAACAGAAGCCTACCGTTCCACACATATAAAACAGTCGGATAGAAGCCCGTATAAGCCAAGAAGGTTTTAACGCCCGTATACTATCGAACGGCCATAAATGCATATCGAAGCATTCATGGCCGTTCTTCTTCATCCACTTTGCATGCCAAGTCGCATGGCAGGATATTTCCCTGCCGACATGCGTCTCATTGTTTGGCGAACAGATACGGCAGCCCGTGTTTGACCTCGGCCTTGAACGAGGCACGGCCATGCCCGCCGCTGGGATTCTCCCAGTAGACGAGGTTCCGTTTGTTCATGATGCCGCCGCTGTCGGCGCGCAAGGCGTCGATCTGGGGAATCATGCGGGTCTTGGTGTCGTCCTTCTCGCCCACCATCGCAATCACCGTCACGTCGCCGGAACCGTAGTGCCGTGCCTTGAGGCCGGCGAGGAGGCTTTCGGCGGTGTCACCATCCGTGGTGCCGCCCGTGCTCTGGTTGATCCAGCTGTACTCGGCCATCGGCATGAAATCATGGAAATACTGGGGCTTGGCGGCAAGCACCTCCCAAGTGGTGAGGCCTCCCATCGAATAGCCGCCGAAAGCCCTATGCGTCCTGCTGTTGATGAAATCCGCCTGCGTGACACCGCCGGAATAGGTGGTGAACCGGCTTTCCACCACGCGCATGAGGGGCTCGACCTCATCGGTAGCGAAGAAACGGTTGAGAGCGTAGTCCTTGGGCCAATCGGCGACGACGAACGACTTGTCGGGGTAATAGGTGGGGAACACCACGAGCATCGGCTTATCGGAAAGGCAGCCGTCCATATACGTCTGCATCTGGCTGGCCAGCTTCGGCCCATTCGTCCACGAGCCATGCAGCAGATACAGGATGTTCATCGGCGTGCCCTTCCGATAGGAGGAAGGAACGTACACGCTTGCGGTCTTCGCATAGCGTTTGCCCTGGTAGGTGATGTCGTAGCTCACGGTTTCCAGCCGGCTGGCCGAATCCGACGGGTTTGCAGCACCGGCGTTATGGCCTTTACGTAACGGGCTCGCCACCCAGCAGACACCTATCACCATCGCCACGACTGCCAACACGGCACACGCCGCCACTATCGCTTTGCGTCGCTTCATATGGCTCCTTTTCCACATTTCCGGCAATCATCTCACCGGCGATTGGGCTCATATTCCGGAAACCACAATCGACAAAGCGTTCCCGAGGTCTATTCCTCGCGCCAATCATCGTCGCCCCAATAGGCCTCGACCTTTTCTATAAGCCCGTCTCTATCGAACGTGAACACGTCTATGCCATACAACGACTTCTCTGGTCCGACACCGGTGACCGTGTGCTTGAACTCAAAGGCGAACCTATTCCCCCTGCCATGCAGCGACCCCGCGACGAAACTCACGCGCGCCGGAGGAGACGGCAGCGCCTGCCTGAAGGCGGCAAGGATCTCCTTCCTGCCTCGGCAGACGTCCCCGCCGATCGGATCGATCCTCACCGCGTCGGAGGCGAAAAGCCCTGCCGCCATCTCGGCGTCGACGGCGGACATCGCCTTCGCATACCGCTGCACCGTCCGCTCGGCCAGCGAACGCGGGAAATCCAAATCGATATCATCCCTTGAAACCATATCCATGACAACACTCCTTTACCGTTCATCCAACGAATGAATGAAACCAAACACATGATGTTCAGCCATAATCTCACGATTTAACAGTCTTTAGAGAGAAAGCCTAAAGACCTCATGTACTTGAAGTCAAACCGGATTGCTGCCATGTCGGATATGACAACCTTATAGGACAGAGATATTTTACGGAAACTGTCTTAACGATGATTTGAAACACACGACGACTGTCCGGTATCGGCTGCCATCATGCCAAAACGATACCGCGAACCAATCAGTGCATGACTAATCCAGATCTAGCCGAAGAACGGAAGGTCTTCGAGAGTGCGGCGCATGTTCAGGGCGTCCCACGGCATGTGTTCGGCGATGGTGAGCCCGACCAGCTCGGTCCGTGCCGAAACGTAGTCAAGCAGCCTGCACACGTCATCCAAATCGAGCCTGCCGACAGCCGCGGGGAACTTGGCCGGATCGGTGCCCGGCTCCGCCGGAAGGATGCTCCGGTAACCGGCAGGGCTCAGCGAATCAAGGTCCCAGTGGACGGCAAGATGGCCGATATGCTCGCGACCGAGCCAGTCGGCAATCACGGCGAATCCGTCACCGCTGCCAATCTGCTCAGGAGAGACGATAGGAAGGCCAAGCTCGGTGCACGCACTGTCCATATCACGCAGGCGTTCCTCGATCAGTCCGGCCATCAGCACATGTGCGGAATCGACCGGATGCTCCACATGGGTGGCCGAACCGGCCTCACCACCGCGACCAAGCAGGTTGCCGAGCACCATCTCATGCAGATGCTCGGACTGGCTGGTGTCGGAGATGTCTGGATGCGCGTCCAGCCAGATGATCCCAAGATCGTCATACTTTCCGGAGAGATAATCGAACGGGGCCTGCTAGACCGAGCAGTCTCCTCCTCCCCCCCCCCGATGGTCAGCACATGCTCGGGCCGCCGGTCGCCGAGGATTGCTTTCGTCCTGCCCAGCTGGTCGACAAGCTGTCTGCCGGCACGAACGCCATCGTCAAGCCTGAGATCGGCATCGAAATCCATGTCCACGTCGACATGTGCCGTCCGGCAATCCCGCGGAACCGGGGCGATGACATCCATCAGCCGCGCACCCATCACATAATCCGGATTGACCCCACCATGCCATTCCTGTATCACCAATCTCAACGTCGTCGTGTCGCTCATCGCGCAAGCCTCCTGTGGCCATCCAGTAAAAAATACGTCTATCGACCCATCTTAGGACTTCATGAACGGCAACGATTCAGCGCCACCGAGAGCGTAAAGCCAAGAATCGGCATTGGAAGCCCAATACTGGTTTCGTTCCGAAGCCCGACCTTATTGATACCGTTACGCCCGGCATCAGCATAAACAAAGCGCGACCCAAATCCCACCACAAGCAACTTCAATCCAATCCACACACCTCTTCTTCCATTTCTTAATACTCAACTTGCTCAACAAAATCCCCTTATACGGCAGCGGATAAAAGAATGCCGGGGGAATACCCCCGGCGACTTGGAGCCTCTCCCTTTTCAGAGTGAAGCAATATTCATTTTGCCAGAAAAGGCAATAACATACAAGTCAAATAAAATCGGCATATTGCATCACTCTTATGACTGATTTTCGATAATCATGCTCCTACGCACCAAGCCGTACATCCTTCAATACTCATTACGAAGTTTTAACCAAACCGGGAAGTCACGTAGGCAGTTATGCATAAAACAGCAAGCGATATCTGAATCAGGTACGCCACAGATAACCCTGAGATTTCTGAAGATTCCAGCACGCTCGGTAGTATTTATTCAGAGAAAGAGTTTCTGTCGAGAGGAGTATGATGCTGACGCCAGACCACGAGGACGTGAAAACCGGGAAACGGCAGGCCGCCATACGGACGCTGGTGCATTTCCTTGCTTTCGTCCTGATATTCCTAGTGCTCTATGTCCCCGCCTTCATGCTGGTCAAACACGTTCTGCACGTACAACGTCATGTCGGTGGTGAAAACCGCTGGATGCTATCCATGTCAGTGACCGCCCCTTTGGAGGTCGCTGCGGTCATCATCGCCTACCTCGTCGTGGTGATGCTGCTCGAAAAGCGCCGTCACCCGTACGAACTACGGCTCTCCCGACTCCTCGGCTTGCTGGCCGGAATGCTCGCGGGCTTCGGCATCATCGCTTCGTACGTCGGCATCCTCTTTATTACCGGCAACTATCGCGTCACCGGTTTCAATCCGAACTACTCGCCGTGGATGGATATTTTCGTCATGGGCGTCTGCGGCGGCATCGGCGAGGAAATTGCGTGCCGCGGCATCATCTTCAGGCTGCTCGAGGAATGGATTGGAACCTGGGGCGGCGTTCTGGTTTCCGCCCTGCTGTTCGGGCTCATGCACTTGGGCAACCCCGGAGCGACGCTGTGGGGAGCGCTCGCCCTCGCGATAGAGTCCGGAGCGCTGTTCGCAGCCATCTACGCGTGGACACGATCGCTGTGGTGGGTCATCGGCTTCCACGCCATGTGGAACGTCACCGAAGGCCCGATATTCGGTTCCGTCGTCTCCGGAACCGGCAAGCAGTCGTCATGGCTCATCGCGCGTTGGCAAGGCCCCGCAATCCTAACCGGCGGCACGTTCGGCTTCGAAGCCAGCATCGTGCCGGTCGTGGCGTGCGGGCTATTCGCGGTATTCCTGCTGATGTCTCTGCGAAGAAAAGGGAAAATGGTAAAGCCATTATGGAATCGTTATGAAAACTAAACGATCTAATAAGCATCTGAAATACGTACGTCCGCACACCTTATTTCGTATGCCGGGTTTCATTCCTCTGTTTTCGGCACCTTGATGATTGGTTTGCGGTTGCCTTTGACGGCGAACGGGAGGCTGTTGGCCTGGTCGTACACGTTTCGAACGAGCTTCTCGATTTGATCCGCATGGCCGGTCGAGGACAGAAACTGAGAGATGGATTTATCGTAATGGTTCTTGTTTTCGGTATTCAGCCGCTTCCAATTGATGTTTTTGAAATGTTTCAACAGCAGTCGGGAATCCGGCGGAAGACTGATTCTTCCCTGCTTGATGAACACCGCGATGATGGGATAACCGGCATAATGCTGCCAGTACGTCGCATTGTCGTTGGAGGTATACAGTCCGTCGGAAATCATCACCGTATAACGTTTCGTGTGGGCCGATGAAGTCACGATGGCTTTTGATTCCGGACTACACAATTCCACACGGCCATCCGCTACTGCGCTTAAAGCCTCGTATATCTTCGCGATCGAGGTTGGCTTTCTGAGAATATCAGACATATAGGGAGATCTCCTTTCACGGGCAATCCACAAGGGCCATGTTTTCCAAACTGGTCACAACGGATTATGGCTCCGGCCAGACCGTCACGTAGACATTTCTAAGTCCTTCGCCGTCAACCAGCAGCTATGCCAAAGTATAAGTTAACACTAAGGAGCATATAAGAAAATTCACAATTCTATAAGAAACAGGAATATTGAAGATGAAAGTCATCGTGTCTGAATCGTGTCTAGAAATAAAATACACAAAATCACAACACTAAGAAACATTGGAATCTCAACATTTTCAGTCGGGATGACAGGATTTGAACCTGCGACATCCTGCTCCCAAAGCAGGCGCGCTACCAAACTGCGCTACATCCCGATGTGCCAACAAAACAAAGCACAAACATCAAGTATAGCGCAACCCCGGCCATGCGACTCGCTAAGATAGGCAACGGCATATACGGCAAACTAGCCAGCGAACAAACAGCGAGACACGAAGGGCAACAAACAACCATGGGACTGCATCAGCGCACGGAGACCTCAGGGCTCGTCTCCTTCATCATCTGCGCCATCGCTGGGGCGAGCGTCATGGAGCTGTGCGTCTCGCTGCTGCCGGCCGCATGGATGATCAGCCGCCGCCAGTTCGTCATCGCCTCCATCATCATCGCCGCGTGCGGCACCATTTCTTTCATTTTCGGCTATGCCCGGCGCTCCAGTTCGCTCAATACCCACAATCGTTGGATAGAAATCCTGCGCCGCCTGGTCGAAATCCTGGCCCTTGCGACGGTCTACGCCTCCACGCTGTTTCTCACCTCGTTCGCTCTCCTAAGCGTGGCCAACAACCTGATGGGCACCATGTTCCTCGAATACATCATCGCGGTGTGCGCCGGTTTCTCAGGTGTCGCCGGTTATGTCACCTTCGTGCAGGCCGAACTGATGGATGCCAAAACGCTGGCCGGCCTGTTGCCGCTTTTCGTGGTCGCCGGAGTGAGCGTCGCAGGCCTGACCACGGACGATCCGAATTGGTACACGAACAATTTCTCGCAGCTCGGCGACCGCACTACTTTCGCCGCACATATGTTCAACTCAACGCTAATCCTCGCCGGCATCTGCATCATCATCGTCAGCTACTTCGCCATCTCGGAACTGGTCACTTCGTATCGCCAGCGTCGCGAATGGCATCAGGAACAAGGCCCACTGCGTTCCAGCCGCATCAAGCATTACAAGGCACGTCTGACCTGTCTTTCCGTCATGTTGGTCTGCTCCGGCATCGCCTTCATCGGCATCGGCACATTTCGCTATACACCGCATCCCATTCTTCACAACGTCTTCGCTCGCGGCATCGTCATTCTGATGGGACTACTCCTGATTGCACTCCCCTGGCTCGCCCCACAGCTTTCCATCGCCATTTACTTAGCCGGTTACCTCGCCATCGCCGTATGCGGCGTGGTGCTCGCGCAATGGATGATGGGCTCCAACACGATGACCAACGTCGAGGCTCTGGCCGGTCTCGTCTTCCTCGGCTGGTTCATCATGTTCTCGCGCCAGATAGCGGCCATCGAGGCCGACCGTATCGCCGAGCAGGTCTTGCATATCGACCAAGAAGAGACTTCAACAGATGTGGCCACGGCCAATATAGCCGAGACTATTCCGTCTTCGGTCGACAAAAACCACCGCATGCATTCGCGCATCGCGGCCACACAATAAAATCAATCATTCACTATTCGGCAATCGCGACCATTTATGCCGGATGATGCGGGCCTCACAGCCGGCAATCTTCCTCAATCGGAGCCCTTGGCGCGCCAAGACCCCGAAAAACGACAAATTCAACATCAATTCCGTCCAAAATAGACATCTTGGCGCACCAAGAACCCCAAAAAACACGAATTCAACACCGAACCAGGCCCGGAACTGGGAACGGACGAGACAAATCACCTCTGGTCCATACCCAACGATGAATAGTCAAAGGTCTGTATCGCTAGTTCTTTCCCAGCCGCTCGCGCAACCGGCGAATCTGCTCGTGCTGGATGGCGATGGTGGAATCCGCAGCCTGAATACCGATGCCGGTCAGCTCTTCCCACGTCACCCATGTGGATTGCACGTGCTCGTCCTTATCGAAATGGCGCGGTTCCCGTTTCCAAGCCGAAAAGTGAATCACGAAAATATGCGCGAGTTCATTGGTCATGCCGCCGGAAGAATAGAAATCACCGACATGTTCGATTCGCACTGATTCCTTGTCTTTCGGCGCGACTCCCGTTTCTTCTTGCAGCTCGCGCAAGGCCGAAACTTCGGGCTTTTCACCGTCTTCCATCAGTCCCGCCGGGAAACCGTACGTGAACTTGTTCGGGCCGACACGATACTCCCGTTCCAGCAGATACTTGTCCTGAACTTCGTCGTGAACAAGCATCACCACGGCCTGAGGATGGACCAGAATCTGCCTGCGAACGGGCACCTCCCCACCGTCGGTTTTCGCGAGCGCCAGCTTGCGGTCGTCGATGCGGAAAATGGCCCCGCGGTAAACGGTTTCGCTGGAAACCAACCGTATCGGCGTCTCCATATCGACACCGTCGGTCGATTCCTGCAAACGAGCGTTGACCTCTTTGCGGATACACTCAGTCGTTTCTGTATCTTTCATTCTTTCCAACTCCCCTATCACAACCTTTGACGGAAACGAACCGCAATATACGAATATATTAATATCAGCTATTTTCCATCAATGTAGAACAAAGACATACAAGCAAAAGCCGACCCAGCCGAACCAATCCGCACAACATATCCCAGCAGATACTCGACGACTAGTCCCGACCCAACACCAATTGCCACGGATCGGTGACGATCCCAACACGTTCCGTCTCAGGCCGGAAACCAGTGGCCTTCTCGACCCCGTCGGCGATATCGTCAAGCGCATACCTGAACCACATAGACTCGATGGCCGAGTGAGGCGTGTTGATGAGCGCCGGTTTCATGGTCTCGCCCGTTAGCGATCCCTCGTACCACGCCTGCTGCAGCGCGTCCGTGGCCGGATGATGGCGCAGGTCGCTGGTCACGTAGACGTCGGCGCCGCTTTCCCGCACCTCGTCAAAATCGGAATCCCCCGACCCTGGCAACACAGCAATACGTTGAACATCAGCATCCAAATCTCCGGCAACCTGAATACCATAATTCGTTTTCGGTACTTCCGCCGCGACGCGCTGCGCAAACGCACGCAACGTCATCGGTTCCGCCAACGTACCGACACGTCCCAGCCCAACGGCATGCCCGTTTTCTTCGCCAGCCGACACCAGCGGCACCTGGTCCTGCAATCCGAACGCATCGGCCGCGGCCTGAGCGACCCCGCGATAGGCCACGTCGGCGTTGGTGTGCCCGACCCACAGCGCGCAGTGGGCGCGATACAGCTTTCCGGCGATGGCTCCATGCACTCCAAGCCCGGAAACCTCATGCACCGCACGGAAGAAGAGCGGATGATGGCAGATGAGCAGGTCGGCACCCATCGCAATCGCCTTGTCGATCACGGCCATGGTCGGGTCGGCGGCGAAGACGATCCTGCCGACGGTATCGTTGAGGTCTCCGACGATCAGCCCCGGATAATCCCAATCCTCAGCATATTTGAGCGGATACAGCGCTTCCAGCACCTTGACGACTTCGGCAAGCCTTGGCTTCTTCTGTTCTGACATATCTCCTCCGAACTATTCGGGTTAATCACAGCGTTATCGGTAGCTGCATAGCACTGTCGAGCGGCTAGCAGAATGGTTAGGCAACTCTGTGCACGGTTCGGCAGGCAACCAGACCGGTATCTCCGCGTAACAGCGTTGCCACGCTTCACTTTCACACGGGCACACACAAGATGGCTCCATTGCTTACCAACAATAGAGCCATCGTCAAACACTTTTGCCGGCAGACAGACAGGACAAAAGCCGGAAGAACCGCCAATCACAGCTGATTCTCGCGGAACACCAAACACAAGACGAGCCGGATCAACCCTATCAGCAATTTCCGCCAATCATCAGTGCGCTGCGGCCTGCCAGTCGGAACCAATGCCGATGGAGACATCCAGCGGCACGGCCAGGTCGACGGCATGCTCCATGGCATTACGCACCAAATCGCTCACCTGCTCGCTCTCCCCCGGCGCGACTTCCAGCACGAGTTCATCGTGAATCTGCAGAATGACGCGGCTCTTGACCCCGGCCTCACGAAGCGCATAATCGGCGCGAATCATGGCGATCTTCATGATGTCTGCGGCCGAACCCTGAATCGGCGCGTTGAGTGCACCGCGTTCGGCGGCGTCACGCACCTGGCGACGCTGGGACTTGAGCCCCGGGAAGTAGCGGCGGCGGCCGAACATCGTCTCCGTATAGCCCTTTTCGCGCGCCGTGGCAACGAGCGATTCCAGATAGTCATGCACTTTGCCAAACGTGGCGAAATACTTGGATTTCAGCACATCGGCCTCGGCCGGGCTAATCTTGAGCTGTTGCGAAAGCCCATAGGTGCTTAAGCCGTAAGCCAGCCCGTAACTCATCGCCTTGACGTGACTGCGCTGGTCGGAAGTAATTTCATCCATCGGAATGTCATACACAAGGCTGGCCACATACCTATGAAAGTCCGCACCGGACTTGAACGCCTCGATCAGCGATTCGTCGCCGGAAAGGTCGGCCATGATGCGCAGTTCGACCTGCGAATAATCGCAGCTTAAGAGCGATTCGAAACCCTCTCCGGGCACGAACGCGGAACGGATCTCGCGTCCGGTGGCGTTACGGTTGGGAATGTTCTGCAGGTTCGGATCGACCGAACTCAGGCGACCGGTAGCAGCGACGGTCTGCTCGAAAGTGGTGTGAATCCTACCGTCCTTGGGGTTGACGGCTTCCAGCAGCGTCTGCGCGATTTGCTTTAACTTATTGGTCTCGCGGTGCCGAAGCAGCGCGCCAAGAAAATCGCTCGCCTTCTCGTCGTTGGCATATTTGACATACAGGTTCTGTAACGTGGCGGCGTTGGTGGTATACGAACCGGATTTGGTCTTCCTTGAAGGCGTGAGTTCCATTTCATCGAACAGCACCGTCTGCAGTTGTTTCGGGCTTTGCAGGTTGAGTTCGTGACCGGCAGCCTCGAAGGCAATCTGTTGGGCCTGATCAGCATCAGCCGTGAACCCGTCGAGCAACTCGTGCAAACGACCCAAATCCACTTTCGCACCGGCATCCTCAATACCGTAGAGCACCTGCGAGACCGGCAATTCGATGGAACGCAGAAGCCCGTACTGCTTGCGTTCGTCGATCGGCGTCTTCAGAGTGTCGGCAAGCGCCCGTACCAAGGCGGCATCCTTGACGACTTCCTCACGAGTCTCCTTGGGGAGCTCGTCATTGCCGGCGGAACCGTCTTCATCACCGAAATCAAGCACACCCTGAGCCTCTTTGGGCTTGCGCTCGGGGATTGCCACCCTGAGGAAGTGGCTGGCGGCCTGTTGCAGCGTTTCGGCGTGGAAATCGGGATGCACCAGATACCCGGCGAGCTTGGTGTCGAACAGCGGCCTGCGCATCGTCACCTCGGCCGAAGCCAGCATGTGCAGATGTTCCTTGTAGCCGTGCACCACCATCGAACCGTGAAAGGCGTCAAACAAGGCCTGCAACGCGGAACGCATATCCTCGTCCATGGTTTCGACGTTGAACACCGCCGCCTCGTTATCGGCCAGCAGCGCCACGGCGTCCAGCTTTGCATTTCCGGGCTTGGAACGTCCCAAAGCGTAAAGTACCCACGAATGGCTTACCTTTTCGGAGCAGCACATATCCCGGTCGACCAGTTCCGGTCCTTTGGCTCCGTCGATGATGGCCTGTTCGTCGGCTTTTTCGGCGGCGAGAACCGCGTCGTCGTAACCTTTCGCGTCAGTCTGGTTGACGGGCTTATCCTTGGGGAACGCCGAGGCGATATGCTTATTGATCCAATCCTCAAGTTCGCCGGCATGCCTGATTTCGGCGGCATGAGGCTCTTTGATTTCGGCTTCTCCATCACCGTCAGCCCCACTATCCGCCGAAACGGGATCCAAATCGGTCATGGTTCCACCGTTGAAAGATTTGATGAACCTGTTCTTGGAGCGCGGGCCGAACTGGAGCTTGGAGAAGATCTCGTTGACCTTGTTCATATCCATGCCGCCGAGCGTGAAGTCGTCGATGGTGGCCCCGAGATCAAGGTCGCGCAGCACGGCGTTGACACGACGATTGAGCTTGACCTGATCGATGTTGTCGCGCAGCGCCTGCCCTTTCTTGCCGGGCAGTTCGTCGGCATGTTCGATGATGCCTTCCAGTCCGCCGTACTGGTTGATCCATTTGGCCGCATACCCGTCTCCCACGCCCGGAACACCGGGAATATTGTCGGCTGTTTCGCCGCGCATGGCGGCCAAGTCCGGGTATTGCTGCGGGGTCACATGGTATTTTTCGACGATGGCCTCAGGCGTCATGTGCTTCAAATCCTTGAAGTGATGGCCTGGGTAAAGCACGGTGATATCGTTATCGATCAGCTGGAAAGCGTCGCGGTCGCCAGAAAGCACGAGCGTCTTGTAACCGGCGTCCTCGCCCATCGAGGCCATGGTGCCGATGATATCGTCACCTTCGTAGCCTTTCTTTTCCACATATTTGACGCCCAGTGCCTTGAGCAGGTCCTGGATGATCGGCAGCTGGCTCAGAAGCTCTTCAGGTGCCGCATCCCTGGTGCCTTTGTATTGCGACAACATCTTGTTACGGAACGTACCGCCGGCCATATCGAAGGCGACGGCGAGATGGTCAGGTTTTTCGTTATCGAGCACCTGCGCGAGCATGGTCGAAAATCCCCAGACGGCATTGGTCGGCTGGCCTGTGGATGTGGTGAAGCTATCGACGGGCAACGCAAAGTAGGCGCGGAAAGCCAAGGAGTGGCCATCTACTACCAGAAGCGTACCGTTCGATTTTCTGCCACCCGTGGATTTCGTGATATCGTCCGCCGTCGGGGTAGTCTCCGCCTTTGCTGTGTCTTTCGTCTTCACGGTATCGTCCGCTTTCTGCTTGCTTCCGCTATCACTCATAAGATCGTCATTCCTTGCAACTTCGTTCCATACGCCGCGTGGCTTGCACTAGTAGTATCCACTATACAAATATCGCCTGCCGATTCCTAGATGAATCGACAGGCGACTTCATAAACTTCGTAAGCTGAGCTCAGCGCTGCTGAGGTTCCGGCTTCGGATCGCCGTACTTGGCGATGATGGCCATGGCCAGACGCTTCTTGGGAATGCGCTGATCCATGGAGGTCTTCTGAATCCAGCGGAAGGCGCCCTGTTCGGAGAAGTCCGCCTTGTCCATCAACAGGCCCTTGGCGCGGTCGACGAGCTTGCGCTCCTCAAGCGTGTCCTCGGCCTTCTTGAGCTTTTCTTCGGCTTCCTTGAGCTGCGATTCGGTCCGCTTGAGCTTGCCTTCGTTCGCTTCGACGGTATCAAGCAGATCGTTGATCTCGGCGAAACGCCCCATCGCCACTTCCAGGGCTGGCAACAGCTTGGATTCCTCATACGGCTTGGTGACGTAGGCCATGGCGCCTGCGCCGGTGGCCTGCTTGACCAGATCGGGCTGCGAATAAGCGGTCAGCATGACGACAGGGGCGATGTTCTCGTCGCAAATCGTGCCGGCAGCAGTGATACCATCCATACGCGGCATCTTGACATCCATGCACACCACGTCGGGACGGAACTTACGGGTAAGCTCGACGGCTTCCTCACCATTGGCAGCTTCACCGACCACCTTGTAGTCGTTATCTTCAAGCATGGCGACCAAATCCATACGGTTCACGGATTCGTCCTCCGCCACGACGACAGTGCGCTGACGCGGCTTGCCTTCGTCCTCGGCCTTTTCCGTCTTGGTCTCACCAGCGACGGCCACGATGTCATCGGTGGCTGCAGCTTTCAGTTCCTCATCAGTCAGTATCTGATCCATATCATCATCCATTTCTGTATACACTTCCGCACTCGTTGCCTTCGCGTCTTCTCAGTCTCTTGTGACAAATGTCGAGTACATAAGGATATTGATACTATGATATATCAATCATTCAAAAGTGATAAACACACTCAACGTGCCCTTGGTGGGACTCGAACCCACACTGCACAGATTTTGAGGCTGTTTCCTCTACCAATTGGGATACAAGGGCTTGTATCTGGCCGCAATGCTCAAATTGCAACCATTTAAAAATAGCATAATCAAGCGACGTCAGAGTGTCGATTTCGTCATCTGCGTGTCTTCTCGCGTGTTCTGCGCATTAATCTGAATGGTAAGACGAAACAATCTTTGACCCCGAAAGCCCTGTCGCTTTATGAGGCCAAAGATTGTTTTCGCAATACCTCGCTTTCAGCTAACGGCTATACCGTTTGCCGCAAAGCTTTTCGGCACTTCAGTCAGCGTCGCAGGCACCCACGGTGTGGACATAGAGCGAGTCGGTGCGACCGGACTTATGCTCACCTTGAGCGGAGCTCAGCACAACGATCTTGTCGCCGTTGACGACCTTGCCGGCGTCGCGAAGCAGCTTGTCGGTGAAGATCATCAGCTGATAACGGTTCATGTCGTGGTAATCCTCTTTGACGCAGAAGCCTTCGGTGCCCCAGCTCAGAGCCAGCCAGTGATAGGTGTGCTCGTTGTTGGTGATGCCGTAGATCGGGGCGGCCGGACGTTCGCGGGAGACGCGGTGCACGGTGGAACCGGTCTGCGTGTAGGCCACGATTGCCTTGGCGTTGATCTTGTCGGCCAAGTCGACGGCGGCGGAGGAAACCGCGCCGGTGCTCGACATGTCGAGGTTGGAGATGGAAGGAATGCGGTCGAAGCCATGCTCGGTGGCGTATCCGGAGATGCGGGCCATCGTGTTGACGGTCTGTGCCGGGTACTTGCCGACGGCGGTCTCGTTGGAAGTCATGGTGGCATCGGCACCGTCGAGGACGGCGTTGGCGCAATCAGACGCCTCGGCGCGGGACGGAATCGGGGAATTGACCATGGAGCCAAGAACCTCGGTGGCGACGATGACGGGCTTAGCATATTCGCGGGCCAGCTCGATGCAACGCTTGGTGACCAGCGGGACCTGCTCGAACGGCATCTCGACGGCCATATCGCCGCGGGCGACCATGATGCCATCGAACGCCTTGACGATGTCTTCGAGGTTCTCGACAGCCTGCGGCTTCTCGATCTTGGCGACGATCGGGATGCGGCGGCCTTCCTCGTCCATGATCTCATGGGCGCGGTCGATGTCGGTGGCGAACCGCACGAAGGACATGGCGATGATGTCGGCGCCGGTCTGGATGGCCCAACGAAGGTCGGCCTCATCCTTCTCGGTCAGTGCGGGGAGACTCACGGCCACGCCCGGCAGATTGATGCCCTTGTGGCTGGAAACAGGTCCTGCCACGACGACCTTGGTGTGTACGTTGTTGCCTTCGACCTTGGTAACCTCGAGGCGGACCTTGCCGTCATCGATCAGGATCGGGTCGCCGGGATGGCAATCACCGGGAAGACCCTTGAAGGTGGTGGAAGTGATGTGCTCGTCACCCTCGACGTCGTCGGTGGTGATGATGAATTCCTGTCCGGCCTTGAGCTGGACCTTGTCTTCGCCTTCGGCGTTCTTCTTGAACCAGCCACAGCGAATCTTCGGGCCCTGCAGATCAACCAGAGCGGCGACGTTGCGGCCCGTGGTCTTGGAAGCCTGACGAACGTTGTTGTAGACCTTGAGGTGATCTTCGGTGGTGCCGTGCGAACGATTGAGACGTGCGACATCCATGCCGTTCTTGACCAGCTCGGTCAAGTTCTCCAGCGATTCGCTCGCCGGTCCGATGGTGTCTACGATTTTTGCTTTCCTCATGAATACCTGCCTATTCTTAACTGACATGTTGTTTGGCGGGAATCAACCCGCAACATATATCCAGTCTACTAGCATTCGCAAGCATTCGTTACCGTTATAGTGACTTTTATGTGAGCGTTCACATACAGTAATCGACCGTCACTTGCTTGTCTTGGCGGCATTCGCTTTCATCTTGATGACACTGGCCAGGGCCGCGGTGCCGATGGCGACGATGATGACGGCGAGCGATACCCATGTCGGGATTTCCGGCACCTTCGTAATCGGCCGCCCCCCGTTGATGAACGGCAGTGAATTGCCGTGCAGCGCTTCCATCACCAGTTTGACGCCGATGAAGCCGAGCACTACTGCCAAGCCGTATGGCAGGTACTCGAGCTTGTCAAGCAGCGCGCCGAGCAGGAAGTAGAGCTGCTGGAGGCCGAGGAGCGCGAAGATGTTGGAGGTGAAGACGATGAACGGGTCTTTGGTCAATCCGAAGATGGCGGGAATCGAATCGAAGGCGAACATCACGTCGGTGGTGCCGATGGTCAGGAAGACAATGAGCATCGGAGTGAAGAACTTCTTGCCATCGATGGTTGTACGGATTTTTTCGCCGTCATAGTGGTCTGTGATTTTTACCACTTTGCGAAGGGCACGGATGATCGCGTTTTCGTGGTATTCATCGTCATCGTCATCGCCGACGACCAGCTTCACTGCGGTATAGATCAGGAACGCGCCGAAAATGAAAAAGACCCATGTGAAGCGCTGGATGACAGCCGCACCTACGAGGATGAAAAGGCCACGAAGGATGAGGGCGATGGTGATGCCCACGCTCAGCACGTATTTCTGCAGCTTCTTCGGCACGGCGAAATTCGTCATGATGATGACGAAAACGAAGAGGTTGTCGATGCTCAGCGAATATTCGGTGAGCCAGCCGGAATAGAACTCGAGCGCCGGCTGCGAACCTGACACCCACCACACCAGGCCGCCGAAAACCAGCGCTGCAGCCACGAAGAAGGCGATATGCTGTACACACTCCTTCGTGGAGGGAACATGGGGCTTGCGGCCAATAACGAACAAATCGACAACAAAGAAAATCGCGAGCACCACGTATGTGGCGATCATAAACGCAAGGGGTGTTTCGGCCATATTCTTAAGCCTAGGGGGAAGCGATGACCGAGTGGAGGCACCTTCGGCAAGTCCGAATGCGGTTTTGCTGTCTGGAGCGCGGCCACAGACCAAGCGGGACAAAAGAAAAAGGCATCTTCGAAAGAAAACGAGTTTCTTTTGAAGATGCTCGGATATCACTGACAAATCTGCTTTAATGAATTTGTCTTAGTGAATGGCTATCAGGCAGCCTGCTTGGCAGCCCTCTCCTTCTTCAGGGTGAACATGTGAAGGAGGACAGCGCAGATGGTGCAGAGCACCACAGCGATGAGCAGCATCACGAGGCCGGCGTTCCAGCCCCAGTGGTCCACGGCCACGCCGAGGAGGCTGGTGCCGCAGGTGGAGCCGAGGACGTAGCTCATGAAGCCACGAAGGCCGACGGTCGAACCGACAGCGAACGGCGGAACGACTTCCATGGTCTGCACGGAATCAAGGAACTGCGGGATGTAGACCAAGCAGCCAGCCAGGGCGGCGAACACGGTGACCGCGACGACCGAGGTGCTCGTCCAGTATCCGATGATGCAGAAGACGATGATGACCAGGGCGATGATGGCCGGAGGCATACGATGGCTCTTGAAGAGCTTATCAGAGATGATACCGGCAAGCAGCGTCGAAGGAATGGCGGCCCACTCGAAGAACGTGAAGGCAACCATCATCTGGCCGTGGGTGAAGCCCTTGGCCTGGATGAGGAAGATCGGCAGCCAGGTGAGGATGCCGAAGCGGATCATGTAGACGAACGTATCCATGAAGGAGACCAGCCAAGCGCCGGGGTTCGTGAAGACGTACTTGGTGAGGATCTGCCAGGACGAAAGATCCTTGTAGTCGACGTCGCCCTGTTCTTCCTTGGTCTCTTCCAAAGGCTGAAGGCCCTCTTCTTCAGGGCGGCCCTTGATGAGGAACCAGATCACGAACGCAACGATGATCGCGATGATGGCGGGGAAGACATAGTAGGCGAAGCGCCAGTTACCGGTTCCGACAGCACCCAGCATGAAGCCGGCGAGGGGGGAAACCAGGCCGCCGCCGACGTTGTGGGAGCAGTTCCAGATCGAGGTGATGAAGCCACGGTCCTTCTTCTTGAACCAGGTAGACAGCGTGATGAACGCAGGGCCAACACCCATGCCCTGGAACAGGCCCAAGAGGATGAGGATGAAAGCGGTCGCCCAGACATTGACGCCGAAGAACGCGAGGCCGATGTTGAGCAGGGCGCAGATGACCAGGCCGGTCACCATGAAGCGCTTCGGGTTGGCCTTATCTGCCAGCGCGCTCATGAAGCCCTTGCCAAGGCCATATGAAATCAGCAGGCAGCTGGAGAGCATGCCGACTTCGCCTTTGGTCAGATGCAGCTGGTTTTGAAGTTCAGGCGTCGAAAGGGTAAAGTTGTTACGCACGATATAGAACGCAGCATAACCGACGAAAACGCCCACCAACGACAACCATTTGTATTTGGCGAACACAGATTCGGCTTGTTCAGCAGGAACCGGAGGTTTGTGCTGAATTTTCAGAAAACCTATCATATTGTTTTTTTCTCCCTTATTTCTTGATTTCCCAGCCTGCCTGCCGCTGTTCAAGAAACGTGATATGCACGCTTCTGAGTAACCCGTCTATGGGTGCGGTCTAAACAGACAAGCATGAATTGTACATGAAAATGTAATATTTATCAAATATCCTAAATGGCGTGTGTCTAATTCCATTGGTTTCAGAACAATGATATTTGAATACGAAATGTCTGTATTTTGTGGTTATAAGGTGATACGATTACGTTGTATAACATCATACGTTCATGGTCATGACTGTAAGTGATAGCCTCCCCCGGTAAGGATGGCCGCCCTATTTACGTTTTGGCTTCCAAGGCTTGGCCTGAAGGAAAATCGTTTCGGCAAAAATCGTCATACTACGACAACATGGTGCCCCAGTAAATGGGAAAATGAAGCTTCGACGGCACCCGACGTGACTATTTCTGGGCCTCGGTGATCTGACGGAGTTCCTTTTTCAGGTCGCGAATCTCGTCGCGCAGGCGGGCGGCGAGCTCGAACTGGAGCTGCTCGGCGGCGGTGTGCATCTGCTCACTCATCTGGCGAATGAGGTCGGCCAGGTCCTGCGCGGGCAGGCCCGCGTTGACGATGGCGTCGTGGTTCTTCTGCAAATCCTTCTCGTCGAGGCTGGTCAAAGCGATGCGCTTGTCGCTACCGGCACGCTTCTCGTCACGGTAGCCACCGGCCAGAAGCGTTTCGGTGTCCACGTCTTCCTTGGCCAGCATGTCGGTGACGTCGCTAATCTTCTTGACCAACGGCTTCGGGTCGATGCCGTGCTCCTTGTTGTAGGCGATCTGCTTTTCGCGGCGACGGTTGGTCTCGCTGATGGCGGTTTCCATCGCGTCGGTGATCTCGTCGGCGTACATGATGACGGTGCCTGAGACGTTACGCGCGGCACGGCCGATGGTCTGGATGAGCGAACGGTGCGAGCGCAGGAAGCCTTCCTTGTCGGCATCGAGAATCGCCACCAAGGAAACCTCGGGCAAATCAAGACCCTCGCGCAGCAGGTTGATGCCGACAATGACGTCGATCTTGCCCTCACGCAGTTCCCGCAGCAGTTCGACACGACGAAGTGTATCCACATCCGAGTGAAGATACTCGACTTTGATATCGCGTTCCAGCAGATAATCGGTGAGGTCCTCGGCCATCTTCTTGGTCAACGTCGTCACGAGCACGCGCTCATGCTTGGACACACGGTCCTTGATCTCGCCAAGCAGATCGTCAATCTGCCCTTTGACCGGACGGACGATGACCTTCGGGTCGAGCAAGCCGGTGGGCCTGATGACCTGTTCCACCACCCCGTCGGAAAGCCCCAGTTCGTAGTCGCCGGGCGTCGCGGAAAGGTAGACTGTCTGGCCGACACGATCAAGGAACTCCGGCCATTTCAACGGCCTGTTGTCCATCGCGGAGGGAAGACGGAAGCCGTTCTCCACCAGCGTACGCTTGCGGCTGGCATCACCTTCGTACATGCCGCCGATCTGCGGAACGGTGACATGCGATTCGTCGATGACCAAGAGGAAATCATCGGGGAAGAAATCGAGCAGAGTGTGCGGCGGGCTGCCAGCCTCGCGCTGGTCGAAGTGGCGGGAATAGTTCTCGATGCCGGAGCAGAAGCCGACCTGCTGAATCATCTCGAGATCATAGTTGGTACGCATCTCGAGGCGCTGAGCCTCCAGTTCCTTGCCCTGTTTGCGCAGTTCGGCCGTACGGTCGACCAGCTCCTCCTTGATGGTCTTCAGCGCGTGTTCGGTGCGCTCGGGGCCGGCGATATAGTGCGATGCCGGAAAGATGTGGACCTGAGACTCATGGGCGATGACGTCGCCAGTGAGCGGATGCAGCGTGGAGATGCGGTCGATCTCGTCACCGAAGAACTCGATGCGAATGGCCAGCTCCTCATAGACGGGGATGATCTCGACGGTGTCGCCGCGCACACGGAAGGTGCCGCGGGTGAAGGCGATGTCGTTGCGCTTGTATTGCATCGCGACGAACTTACGGAGCAGCGCATCGCGGTTGATTTCCTCCCCCTCATGCAGGAAAAGCATACGCCCGGCGTATTCCTCCGGTGTACCCAAGCCGTAGATGCAGGAGACCGTGGCCACCACCACGCAGTCGTCTCGGGTCAACAAGTTCGCTGTCGCGGCATGACGCAGTCGCTCCACATCGTCGTTGACGTTCGAGTCCTTTTCGATATAGGTATCGGTCTGGGGAATATAGGCCTCGGGCTGGTAGTAATCGTAGTAGGAAACGAAGTAGCTGACCGCGTTGTCCGGCATCAGCTCGCGGAACTCCGCACATAGCTGGGCAGCAAGGGTCTTGTTGGGTTCCAGAATCAGCGTCGGACGCTGCAGTTTCTCGATAAGCCATGCGGTGGTGGCGGTTTTGCCGGTGCCCGTGGCACCCATCAGCACCACATCGTTCTCGCCGTTGTTGATACGTCGCGCGATCTCGTCGATGGCCTCCGGCTGGTCACCTGACGGCTTGTACGGCGCCTTCACCACAAACGGATGATGCGTACGCTCGATATTGAACCCCATGCCTGTTCGATTCCTTTCGCCAGCCAACGTCTTTAATCCTCTGCAATGGTTCAGGCAAGTTTTGTTCGGATCGTTGTTTCCAAAGCCCTGCTTGCCTGAGACGTTATGGCCACATTCCCAATGCCTTACTGTATGCGAATCCGGCCTCGTTCACTGCCATTGTGCGAACAGCATATCAAGACGCTCGAACATTTGTTCGATTGATTGCGTGGAATCGATAACGACATCGGCGATGGCTTCACGCTGCTCGCGGCTGGATTGATGACGTATCCTGTCTTCGGCCTGTTGACGGCTCATTCCCCGCGTTTCCACCATCCGCTGGATACGAATTTCCTGGGGCGCTTCGACGGTAAGAATGTGGTCGAATTTGAACGGAATGGTATCGATGACTTCGGCCAGCAATGGCACGTCATGGACGATAATCGGATCTGAAGAAGATTTCTTCGCGATTTGTTGTTCCAATTCTTGGGCATGACGATAAATCAGCGGATGTTCGATATCGTCAAGTCGCTGCTTGGCATCCGGCACGGCTTCGGGCGAGAAGACGTGATCCGCCATCCACTTGCGATTCAGCGAACCATCGGATTGCACGGCCTCAGGGCCGAACTCATGAGCAATTTGACGAATTCCCTCACTGTCTGGTTCAACAACCTCACGCGCCAATTGGTCGTAATCAATAAGGCAGGCGCCGCATTCTTTGAGATGCGCAGCAACAGTGCTTTTGCCGGCCGCGATGCCCCCGGTCAATCCGATTCTCATCTTTCCCCCGATATCGTCGACTTTGACAAGAAAACAAGAAGATCGGCACAGGCCAAAAGCCTATGCCGACCTTTTCTCACGAAATCATCGTGAAATCACCAGAAGTAATCTCACTTCTTCTCCTTGAGGAGCTCCTCACGAAGAGCGGCGAGCTTGTCGGAACCGGCAAGCGTGCCTTCGGATTCGTTCTCTGAGGAGTACTTGGTGGATTCCTCAGCAGCCTTTTCAGCGTGCGCACCTGCACCTTGGCCATCTTCGGCAGCGGATTCCTCCGCGCCTTCGATTTCCTTGGCGACGAACGCCTTATGCTGCTCCCACAAATCGTGGGCGGCCGCATACTGGTTCTCCCACTCCTCGCGCTGCTTCTCGTAGCCGGCGATCCATTCGTTGGTCTGCGGGTCGAAGCCTTCGGGGTACTTGTAGTTGCCATCCTCGTCGTAATCGGCGGGCATGCCGTAGAGCGCCGGATCGAAGTCCTCGCTGGCGGGATCGACGGAATCGTTGGCCTGCTTCAAGGACAGGGAGATGCGGCGACGGTCGAGATCGACGTCGATGACCTTGACGAAAATCTCTTCGCCCTGCTTGACGACGGTCTCCGGATTGTCGACGTGACGGTTGGCGAGCTCGGAAATGTGGACCAGGCCCTCGATGCCGTCTTCGACGGAAACGAACACGCCGAACTGCACGATCTTGGTGACCTTGCCCTTGACGATCTGTCCGGGAACGTGGGTGCGTGCGAAGCGCTGCCACGGATCTTCCTGAGTCGCCTTGAGGGACAGCGAGATACGCTCGCGATCCATGTCGACGTCGAGCACCTCGACGGTGACCTTGTCGCCGACCTTGACGACCTCGGACGGATGGTCGATGTGCTTCCAGGAAAGCTCAGAAACGTGGATGAGGCCGTCCACCCCGCCGAGATCGACGAACGCGCCGAAGTTGACGATGGAGGAAACGGTGCCTTCACGGATCTGGCCCTTCTTGAGCTGCGCCAGGAAGGTCTCGCGGACCTCGGACTGGGTCTCCTCAAGATACTGACGGCGAGACAGAACCACGTTGTTGCGGTTCTTGTCGAGCTCAAGGATCTTGGCCTTGATCTTCTGGCCGATGTAAGGCGAAAGGTCGCGAACGCGACGCATTTCGACGAGCGATGCAGGCAGGAAGCCACGCAGGCCGATGTCGACGATCAGGCCGCCCTTGACAGCTTCGATGACGGTGCCTTCGACAACGCCGTCGTCGTTCTTAATCTTTTCGATATCGCCCCAGGCGCGCTCATACTGGGCACGCTTCTTGGACAGGATAAGACGTCCTTCCTTGTCTTCCTTGGTGACGACAAGGGCCTCAACGGTGTCACCGACCTGGACGACCTCGTCGGGATTGACATCTTTCTTGATGGAAAGTTCGCGGGAGGGAATGACACCCTCGGTCTTGTAGCCGATGTCAAGCAGCACTTCGTCGTGATCGACCTTGACGACCGTGCCCGTGACCAAATCACCATCATCAAAATTCTTGATGGTGGAATCGACTGCCTTGATGAAGTCTTCTTCGGTGCCGATATCGTTAATCGCGACCTTGGTGACTTCGTTATTGTTCTCTGCCATTAAAAGTGGTTTCTTTGTTATTAGTTGGGTGGATATTACCTATTAAGTTATGTTGGCGACCTTGCGGCCACGCAAGTCATAAGATTACTAGTCGCCCTAGTCAAAGCACCCCGACGACCCCGGGCGTGTCGCGCGCGTTTCAGCCGACCTGCCGCTCGGCCATCTCCACGACGTTCGCCAAGAGCATGGCGCGGGTCATCGGCCCCACTCCCCCCGGGTTCGGCGTGTAGGAGGAACTCAAAGCATGGCAGGTCTTGTCGATGTCGCCGCGCACACGGTAACGCCCGGCCTCTTCGTCATAGACGCGGGAGACGCCGACATCGACCAATACCGCTCCGGGCTTGACGTCTTCGGGATGCACGAATCCCGCACGGCCGACGGCGGCGACGATGACATCAGCCGCACGCAGATGCTTCCGGATATCCGTGGTTCCGGTATGGCACAGCGTCACTGTCGCGTTCACGTCTTTCGCCGTGAGCATCAAACCGATGGTGCGTCCGACGGTGATGCCACGGCCGACAACGCAGACGTCCTTGCCGTTCAGATCGATGCCGTAGTGCTTCAGCAACACGATGATGCCACGTGGCGTGCAGGGTTGCGGGGCGGGGTTGTTGCCGTCGATATGGGTGACGAGCTCACCCAGATTGGCCGGATGCATGCCGTCGGCGTCCTTGGCGGGGTCGACATGGGCGATGACCTTGTTGGTGTCGATGCCTTTGGGCAACGGCAGCTGGACGATGTAGCCGGTGCATTTCGGGTCGGCGTTGAGCCGTTCGACGGCGTCGATGATCTCCTGCTCGCCGGCCGTTTCGGGCAGTTCGACGGCGATCGAGGCGATGCCGACTTCGGCGCAGTCCTTGTGTTTGCCAGCCACGTATTTGCGCGAACCGACATCGTCACCGACAAGGATGGTGCCAAGACCGGGCTCGACACCTTGCGCCTTCAGCTTTTCCACACGAACGCGCAAGTCCTCTTTGATGGCCGCCGCGGCGGCCTTTCCGTCCAATTTGAGAGGAGTCTGTTCCTCGTCTGCCATACCGATTCCTTAATGTAAGTTATTACGACATTTCATGCGGCCCTGTTGCAGACCACACACGATAGTTATCGATTCTAGGGGAAGCCGGATCACAAACGCTGAAGTGTCCATCATCAACGCCATATCCATTGCTTATAACCGTTTATAAGACAAGAAAAACAAACGTCATCTGGAACAAG
Source organism: Bifidobacterium sp. (assembly GCA_024104275.1). GTDB lineage: Bacteria > Actinomycetota > Actinomycetes > Actinomycetales > Bifidobacteriaceae > Bifidobacterium. Next base: position 166,040 of record JAGGHK010000001.1, on the reverse strand, counting down.
AATAATCAGACATCCATCGGCGAAAATCGACGACTTTCGATTCCATACTGCCTCAATCCGCATGTCTGAAGGCCGCTAGCGACAGTCTTCGGAATCGCGGAATGAATATATATTCTATTTGACAATGATTCTCATTTTCAGTATATTGCCTTATCAGTATACTGGAATGACAAACGATGTGAACCGACGACAAACGGGTATCGATTAAGGGGTCAGCATGAAACGATTCGGATGGCAAGCCAAAGCCACGGCCCTTCTGGGCTCCTTATGCATGATTTTCGGCCTTGCGGCCTGCGGCGGCGGCAACGACTCGCAACCGCCGAGCAAAACGAACAACAGCTCCAAGAAAGCAAGCGGCCCAATCAATGTGGTGGCTTCCATTAACCAATGGGGATCGCTGGCCAAAGAAATCGGCGGAAACGATGTCAAAGTGACCTCAATCGTCAACACCGTCTCCGTCGATGCGCACGATTTCGAACCGCAGACCGCCGATATGGCCAAAATACAAAGCGCTGAGATCGTAATCGTCAACGGTGCCGGATACGACAATTGGGCCAGCAAATCGCTCGCCAAAGGCACCACCAGCGTCTCGGCCGCCACAGCGGTTGGCGCAAGCACCGGCGACAACCCGCATCTTTGGTTCTCCAAGGACGCGAGGAAGGCCACTGCCACAGAGCTGGAGGACGCTTTCGCCAAGGCGCGCCCCGCCAAAGCCAAGCAGTTCGAGGCAAGACTGAAGACGTGGAAGGCAAGCGAGGCCAAGCTTGAAGATTCCATGAAAGCATTCTCGCAAAAGCACAAGGACGCCACGTACGGCGCCACAGAGCCTGTCGCCTATTATCTTATGGACGACCTCGGCTTTGACGACAAGACGCCCAAAGGCTATACGCAGGCCGTCAGTTCCGAAGGCGAACCCGCGCCCAGCGACCTGCAGAAATTCCAGCACCTGATTTCGGGCCGCGACGTCAACCTGCTCATCAACAACACGCAGGAAGCCAGCAATATCACCAATCTGCTCACGGGAACGGCCGGCCGCACCGAAGTTCCCGTCGTCGACGTCAGCGAGCAGATGCCGCAGGATCAGACCACACTTACCGGTTGGATCACCGCGCTGATGAAAAGCATCGACAAAGCCATGACGGATTTCAGGGCCAGCGAAGCCGACCATCAGAAAGTCGGAGCCGGCAACAACTCGGACAAGTCCTCGCAATCCGGTCAATTCAACGAATCCGGCAACGGCGCAACAAACTCCAATCAGCAGCAGCCTTCAACTCCCAGCAACGGCTCACTGCCTTCCAATGCCGGGCAGACCGATCCGGGCAAGTGAGAGCAACCCTGCGCACGACCTCTCAGGCCATCCGCACGGTTAAGAGCCTTTAAGCACGAATGAACGGCACCAACCGCTGACAGCGATCGATGGTTGGTGCCGTTCATTTTTTATTACATTTCGGACCACCATCTGACTTTTCTGCCCAACCGGCTTTCGCTGAGCGAGCAATTCCGTTCTAGTTGAGAATGATTTTCAATTTCAATTATAAGATGTAACCATCCATCGTTGAGTAGAGTTTGGGCGCTTAGGGCGAAAAGAAAGACGACTATGAACATCGAGACGAAAGTCGAAAAGAAACAGGTAACCAAAACCGAGAGCGACAAGCCTGCTTTGGTTTTCCGCGACGCAGGGATTAAACGGGGCGAAAGAATCATTTGGCAGCACGGCGATTTTTCGATTCCGTCAGGCTCCATCACCGCCATCGTCGGCACGAACGGCGCCGGAAAGACCACGATGATGAAAGCGGAACTCGGACTTCTTCCCCTGTTCACCGGCAGTCTGACCGTGCTTGGAGGGGCCGCCGGCACGACCAACCATCTGATCGGCTACGTGCCGCAGAACTATGACAGCGATATCGAATCGAACCTCACCGCCGAGCAATCCGTCTTGTTGGGGCTGACCGGGACGCGATTCGGCATCCACCCCACCACGCGAGCGCAACGGGCGCAGGCTCGCGAAGCCATGGCCTTCACCGGGGTGGACGACAAACGCCATTACCGGCTTTCCGAGCTTTCGGGAGGCCTGCGCCAACGCGTCGCCATCGCGCAGGCGCTGGTAAGCGGGCCGAAACTGCTGATGCTTGACGAGCCGCTGGCCAACCTCGATTTGGCCGCCCAACGCGAAATGGTGCATGTGCTGGCCAAGCTCAACCACGAGATGGGCATGACCATCCAGGTGGTGGCCCATGACCTCAATATGCTGCTGCCGATCCTTGACGGCGCGGTCTATCTGCTGGACGGGCACCCGCACTACGCGAAGATGAACGAGGTTCTGGACGCCAACCTGCTCACCCACCTTTACAGCACGAAAGTACAGGTGGTCACCACCCCGCAGGGCGACATGTTCGTCACCCCCGGCCCCGACGAACCCGACGACGTTACGCCGGACATCCACAAGCCCGACGAAGTGGCCGGTTTCCATCACCATCATGGGAAACACCCGCCAATCGAGAACATCCACCATGATTCACACGTCACACACGAACAACCACGATATTTCGAAAAGAAGATTTCCTCCGAAACCGGGCGGGATACACAACGAACAGACAGGAATGGAGGAAACCAGCGGCAGGAGGCAGGGCTATGAGCTATATCCAATTCGGCTTCAATCATGAATGGCTGGAGACGCTTTCGGTACCGTTCATGCACAACGCCTTCATCGCCGGTCTCTGCATCGCCTTGGCCGCCGGCGTGATGGGCTACTTCACCATTGCTCGCCACTCAACGTTCGCCGCCCACGCGCTGGCACATATCGGCCTGCCAGGAGCCACTGGAGCCGTCTTGCTGGGGCTGCCGGTTTCCCTCGGTCTCGGCATCTTCGCGCTTGGCGGGGCGCTGACCATCGGGGCGCTGGGCAAGAAGGCCTCGCAGCGCGAAATCGCGACCGGGACCGTGCTCGCCTTCGCCACCGGCCTGGGCCTCTTCTTCTCGCGCATGTCCAGCTCCGCCTCGCAGCAGATGCAGGCGATTCTTTTCGGTTCGATATTGACCATCACCAACGACCAAGTGTTGGGCTTCGCGATTTTCGACGTGCTGTTGCTCGCGGTGATGGCCGTGGTCTACCGGCCGCTGCTTTTCAGCTCTCTGGACGAGCAGGTGGCGCAGGCCAAAGGCGTGCCGATCGGCGTGATGAACGTGCTGTTCATGGCCATCATGGCCGGTGTCATCACCATCGCTGTGCCCGCTGTCGGCACGTTGCTCATTTTTGCGCTGGTGGTCACCCCCGCCGCCACGGCGAACATCATCACCAGCACCCCGCTGCGTTCGATGACGGTTTCGAGCGTCTTGTGCCTGGTCTCGATTTGGGGAGGACTGGTCGTCTCCGCCATGTTCCCCACCCCGCCGAGCTTTGTGATCGTCACCATCTCGACGCTTTTCTGGCTTGTCGCCAAAGGCGCTGAAGCGTTGCATCGCCGCTAAAAAGACACATTGTATAGTTGAGGGCCATCTCTTGGTATCGAGATGGCCCTCAACTGATTTGAAAAATCAGACAAGCGACTTTAACGGCCTGAATGACCGAAAGCTCACTTCTTTTTCTTGGAACCTTTGGCGTCCTTGTTTTCGGCTTCGATCCTTGCCAACGTCTGGTTCGCCGGTTCTTCGGGAGCCTGTGAATGGTGCTTGGCATCCTCTTGTGTAGGCTCCGCATACCCGAGATTGACGTCAAGCAGATGCTGCGCCTCGTCCTCTTCGATATGCTCGGAAAGCGCGATTTCGGAAGTTAGGATATTGCGGGCACGCGTGAGCATACGCTTCTCGCCGGCGGAAAGCCCGTGTTCGTCGACGTCACGCTGAGCCAGATCACGCACGACTTCGGCGATTTTGTTGACTTCGCCGGTGGCGATCTTCTCGACGTTCAGTTTGTAACGCCGCGACCAGTTCATCTTCTCGTTGTCGACGATCGGCGTACGCAGGATCTCGAAGACCTTGGCGACCTCCTTGCCATCGACGATATTGCGGATGCCGACCTTCTTGGCGTTTTCGACCGGCACTTCGATGACCAGGCCATCGCTGGAAAGCACCGAAAGCTGCAGATAGTCGCGTGTAGCGCCTTTTACCGTACGCTTTTCGAAGGCCGTCACCTTCGCCGCACCGTGACGCGGATAAACGACAACATCCCCAACTTTGTAATCCATGGAACCTCCGAGACGCTCAAACGCAATGTGTCTAAGTTTTTCACGCGCTGCGGACGTTTATCCTTGCCGCGAACCGACAAAACGTCACAAAAACGGCTGAAAACCTTACTTTGCTGCGAATTGGGTGCAACGGCACCTATAATGGTTTATTTGTAGCAATGTTTTTGAAAGGCGGAGGACACATGCTCAATACTTCGGCACATCAGAAGACCCCACGTACCATCTTGGTGGTCGAGGACGAGCCTGATCTCGCCACGGCAATCGCACAACGCATCACGGCCAACGGATGGACCGCACGCGTGGCAGGAGACGGGGCGAGTGCCGTACGCGCCGCAAGCCAGATCAAGCCTGACTTGGTCATTATGGACATCATGCTGCCCGTCATGGATGGCATCGAGGCCACCAAGCGCATCATCGCCGAACGCCCGGTGCCTGTGCTCATGCTGACCGCCCGCGATTCCGAGGCCGACAAAGTGATGGGTCTTTCCGCCGGTGCGGACGACTATATGACCAAGCCGTTCTCTCCCCGCGAACTCATCGCCCGTTGTGAGGCGCTGCTGCGTCGCGTCGAGCGCGCCACACTCATCGCCAAGAACAACGAGAACGAGAAGGTGCTGGACTTCGGCACTCTGGTCATCGACCCCCGCCAACGCATCGTGACCCAAGACGGCAAGCAGGTGCATCTCACCCCTACGGAATTCGATCTTTTGGCCACACTGGCACGCAAGCCGAAGTCCGTGTTCAAACGCGAGAAGCTGCTCGAAGAGGTCTGGGATTGGCCCAACGCCTCCGGCACCCGTACCGTCGATTCGCACGTCAAGGCTCTTCGCCACAAACTCGGCAGTGATCTGATTCGTACCGCACACGGCGTGGGTTACGCCTTCGAGCCGCCTGAGGACGGCAACGCCGCGACGCCGTCCGTCCAGTAGCCGGCAGCAATTCAACAGCCCTACGGGGCTGCTTTTCATATACGTTGATTTACAAGGGTTTATAAGAGAATACAGTGACTACAGCGAAGAGCAACCATACACATCAATCCGGCAAGAAGATATTGGACAGCGAACGTCCGATAGGATTCTTTTCATCATTGAAGGTTGAGCTGAGCGTCATCATCGTCATCGCCACGGCCATCGCCTTCATCATGGCATGGTTCCTCCTGAAAATGGGGCTGAGCGGTTGGATCGCCATGCCACTGACGCTCGTGGTGGCACTGGGCATCACCTATTTCTTCTCACGCGGGCTCACCGCTCCCCTACGCCAGATGCGCGACGCCGCCAAGGCGATGAGCGAAGGCGACTACACAGTGCGCGTCAAGGTCAGCGAGCAAAGCCACGATGAAGTGGGAGAACTTGCCCGCTCGTTCAATGAGATGGCCGAGGAACTGCAGCACGCCGACCAGATGCGACGCGACATGATCGCCAACGTCTCCCACGAACTGCGCACCCCCGTCTCGGCCCTGCAGGCGATGCTCGAGAACCTGGCCGACGGCGTGGTGGAACCCACACCCGCCAACCTCGAAGGCATCCTCAACCAGACCCATCGGCTTTCCGACCTCATCGCCTTCCTGCTCGACCTCTCACGCATGGAGGCCGGAGCGGCAAGCCTCAACATCGAACAGTTCAATTTCGCCGATTTCATCGATGAAACGTTGGAACCGCTGGAAATCGCCGATGCCGGGCACGCCCATGACGTCGACGTGCATGTGCCCGATTTCATCGAGATCGAAGGCGACCAGGACAGGCTGCGCCAGCTTTTCACGAACATCATCTCGAACGCCTTCAAACATTCGCCCGACAACACCACGGTGCTGGTCGAGGCCCACGAAGACAAGATTCACGGCACTGTGGTCACCAACGTTATCAATTTCGGCTCGCAGATTCCACAGGAGGCGCGTGCCGACATCTTCCGCCGCTTCGTCAAGGGCAAATCCGGCCCGGGCACCGAATCCGGCGGCACCGGACTCGGCCTGTCGATCGCCCGTTGGGCCGCGCAGCTGCACGGCGGCAATGTCAAGGTCGTCGACGACAACCGCGGCACCGATTTCGAAATCACGCTGCCAAAATTCCATATCGTAGCCGACGAACCTGCCAGGGAAACGACGCTCTGACCTCTATAAAATCGAACACTTGTTCTATTTTTATTGTCTTGGCCGTTTGACACAATAATATTCGAACAAACGTTCGATTATTTGGAGGTGTGAAATGACGGCGACAGCATCATGCAGATCGGCAGTCAATGATTCGGAGCAGAGCTGCAGGGTCACCCAGATTTTTCGCTCGACTCTGGCGCCGACGCCAGTTCCCATCGCACTGGAGGCGGTGCACGCAGGGTTTCCCTCTGTGGCGCAGGACTATTTTGCGGGCGATTTCAGCTTCGACGAACACATCATCCGCAACCCCGATACGACCTTCATCATCACGGTCGCCGGGGACTCCATGGAGGGAGCAGGCATCTGGGACGGCGATCTCTTGGTGGTCGACCGCTCGCTTGAACCACAGGCCGGCGACGTGGTGGTGGCTGTTCTCGATGACGAACTGACCGTCAAACGCCTTGTAATGCAAGGGTCGACGCCGATCCTGCATCCCGAAAATCCCCGTTACCCTGATTTCTCACCCGAGAACGCCGAGGAACTGGTGATCTGGGGTGTGGTCATCGGCAATTTCCACACACAAAGCCGTTCCAGCCGGTTCGGCTCCGCTTTGCCAGGCATCACCCGTCCCGGTATGTCAACCACATCCGTATATAAAACCGACACCGCCGAGAAAGCGAACGGAACCACCGGACTTGCGGCACACAGCCGAGGATGGTCCGGCGGTGCCACCATCTACCCCTTCCCACAGCGACATAGCTAGTAGGCCGTCATGAGCGAATCGCTTCAGGTACTGGCCGACGCAAACAGTTTTTTCGCCTCATGCGAGCGCGTTTTCGACCCGAGGCTTGCCGATAAGCCGGTCGTGGTGCTCTCGAACAACGACGGGTGTGTGGTGGCCCGCAGCGCGGAGGCGAAGCAGCTGGGCATCAAAGAGGGCACGCCGTGGTTCAGCATCCGGGAGGAGGCACAACAGGCCGGCGTGGTGGCCCGCAGCTCGAACTACGAGCTGTACGCCAGCCTGTCGGCACGGATGATGTCGGTGATGAGCCGGTTCATGCCAGGCCAGGAAATCTACTCCATCGACGAGTGCTTCCTGAACCCCTCAACGGGCGCTGCAGAGACCATGCAGATTTCGACGGTTATGCGCAAGGCCGTGTTGAAAGGCGTCGGGATACCGGTCAGCGTGGGTATCGCACCGACCAAAACGCTGGCCAAAGTGGCGAACCACTGGGCCAAAAAGCATCCCGCAAGCGGCGGGGTAAGCCTCTTCAGTGACATCGAAGCACAATACGGTGACGCAGCCCTCGCCTCCATACCGGTTGGCGATGTATGGGGTGTAGGCAGACGGCTCACACGCAAGTTGCAGGCTTTGGGCATCCTCACTGCGCTCGACCTGCGAAATCAGGACCCGGTGTCCATCAGACATCGTTTTTCCATCACCTTGGAACGCACCGTACTGGAACTCAAGGGAATTCCCTGCATCGTCGGCGATGCGAGCGCCAACGACGGCAAACGCAAGTCGGAAATCCTGTGTTCACGCATGTTCTCGAAGCCCATCACCGACATGGCCCAGATGAATCAGGCCCTGAGCGTCTACGCACAGAAGGCGTGCCGCAGACTGCGCCGTCAGTCAAGCCTATGTTCGCACGTCGCCGCATTCTGCGCCACCAGTCCGTTCGGCCCGGAAAACAGCTATCAGTCGTTTCATGCGACCACCACCTTGCATGACCCCAGTGACGATCCTCTGGTCATTGCCAAGGCCGCCTGCGAAGCCATGCGAGGCAGAGCCGACCCACATGCCCGTTACATCCGAGCCGGCGTGCTCCTGCTCGGTCTGCAGGATGCCAAGGACTTCAGCACCTTGCATGGGTTTGAAGCCAAACGGGACGACCACAACCTAGGAGCCGTGATCGACGAAGCCAACAAGAAATTCGGTGCGGCCCGGGTCGGCATCGGCTATGGCGGGATGCGAGGAAAAGGACGCGGCGACGAAGACACGGGGGCCTCCTGGACGATGAGGAGAGAAATGCTCTCCCCGCGCTGCACCACGCGTTGGGACGAGATGGCCGTGGCTCATGCCGATTAGCCAATTTAGACCGCGATATACCCCGTTATTCGTCTCGATTCGGTGTACAAGCCAACGCGAGGCCGATGACATCACGGGCACCGGCCGCGCGCAACGCCGAAATGCACTGGCCCATGGTGGCACCGGTGGTCACGATGTCGTCGACAACGATGAACAACGAGTCGTCACCTCTCAAATCCTCGGTGACATGCACATGCCCTTCGATTCTTCGTGAACGCGATTGAGCCCCAGCCGCCTGGACGGATTTGCCCTGTACCCCTTCGAGCTTCAGCACCGGCCTTGCTAGGGCTGAAAACCCATGGTCATTCAAGCGACGAGCCATCAACCTGGTAAGCGGCAGTGTCTGCCATCGACCACGGCGGTGCATGGAAGCGACCGACGAGGGTGCCGCAACCAAGCTGAGAGCCCGAGCTTGATCGCAGGGAATTTGCCTTTCGAGTATCTTGAGGGCCAAATCAGCCAGTACTAGCGCAAAAGGACGGTCACATTCCTCATCGCCGTGGTCTTTCCAGTCGAGAATCGCATGACGAACGGCCCCTTGATACCAGGAACATCCATAACAACGACCGACATCACCAGGAAGCATCTTGCGATAGACATGCCGGAAAAGCCGCGTGCAAGAAGCGCAAAGCACCTCGTCCGGCTTGTCGCACCCGGCGCAGCCTCGCGGCAGCAGGACATCACGAATGGCCGCAAACCAAAATCGCAATGCGTCAAGAAATCGCGAAATTACAGTTCCCATATCTCAAAACTAGCGGATTCTGCGTGAGAACCGACGCAAAACCGACCACTGTGGTCGGATGCTATGGGTTATCCACATTCCGGGCGTGTCGCAATAAAGTAAGCACAATTCCAAAGTCGAACCCGGATGTCTCGACTACAACAAAGCCTCAATAAGGCGGTCGCAGACCTGAAGCGTGTCCTGTGGCCCGGAGACGAGAATGGGTTTCGTGCCGATGACGGCCGCGGGATAGTCGTTGCCGTCCGGATCCATACGGTCGCCGATGAAAACGACCTGATCGACGTCGCAACCCAAAATACCGCACAACTTGCGCACGGCATAGGCCTTGTCGACGCCACGCGCCGAAATGTCGATGCTCGTTGAGCCACCGGAACGCACCACCAGATTGGGCAAGTCGGCCGCCACCGCCTCGGCAAGCCGGTTTTTCTTGCTGTTGTCGGGGTCCCAATGCTCCTTTTCATCCACCGGCGCTTCCTGGCCCAACGCGGAAAACGTAATCTGGCTGCCACGGTCCTCGATACGGTGCCCCCAGGTATGTTCCAGCCAAATGCCCTGCTCACGCGCGTGCCGTTCGATCGAGGCGATGGCGCTTTTGCGGTCGGCCGTATCAAGATCGTTGGAATAGACACACTGCCACTGGCCATCGCTCCAGCGGAAATAACGAGTGCCACTGGTCGGCATGACATGGATGCGGGGGCGGCAGGCATCGGGTTCAAGCACGTCGAGCACCTGGCTTTTGGCGAGCTCGAAACGACCGCCGGTGATGACGGCCACATCGATGAGGCGTGTCAGGTCGGAAAAACGCGAGGCCATGTCGGCATGCATGGGTTTCTTTGAACGGGCAAGCGTGTTGTCCAAATCGAAGGCGATCACCTTTGCGTTGTCAACGAGTTCGGAAAGATCGTGGTCGTGCCACATCCCTATCGCCGCATTCACTCCTGCTGCCATCGATTGCTCCGTTCGTTCCGCGGGTGACCCCACTAACCCAATATTCCTTTATGGTACGACCACCGATGCCTATGGCGCACCATAGAATGAAACCATGTTGCGACCACCTTGGCAGACCCACGTCTATCGGAACCGGCACGGACGCGGCTCGAGAACCCCGATGTTCGGCGTGCGCCTGCCCCGCTACCGCACCCGAAGCGGCATGTTCGACGATATAGTCTCCTCGCAGATCCGGCGACTTCTGGCGGCGTGGCCCGAGCTTGTGCGCCCGGTGCAGTTCGCGGTCGAGGACGTGCCGCCGTCCACTCCCGCGCCTTGGGAGCCCAGGCGTAACCCTACCTCGCAGTCTTTCGCCGCCAACCACGGCATTCCCGCCCGCATCGTGCTTTACCGCATGCCTATGCAGATGCATCATCCCGACAAAACCGAACTTGAATGGGCCATCCGTGATGCTTTGGTCGCCAGACTTGCCGATTTCTATGGCCGCCGGCCTGAGGAAATCGATCCTGACTGGACAGGTACCGAGCTCTAGTGCACAATCCCGGCGTTGTCGTTGACCCACACCTGCATATTCCGCGGTTCGAGGCCCGAAGAAGCCAGGTAGGCGACCGCGGCGAGTTGGGACCCTGTCACATCCGACTGGGTAAGCCTCATGCCCATCGACACGTTCTTCCCGTTTTTCAACGTGAACATCACGGCATTCTGGTCGACGTCCTTGGCTGCGATACTCGTCCCGGCATTTGCGGGAATGGTAATCTCTTTGTTTCCCGCCGGCTTGCCGGAAGCGTCATAGCCACGCAAAGCGGCTTTGGTCTCGTTGTCGGAGGTGTTGAGGAACGTAAGCGTTCCTTCGGTGTGATCGGGGACCACGACGGCTGATTGTTCGAAAGTCCCGGAAGGCGAGACATAGGCAAAATCGGTTCCGGAATCCGCGTTCTGGGTTACTTTGGCAGTGACATCGACGGGACTTGCCGCACTTGCCTCAAGTCCGTCCACGCCTTGAGGAGCCTTGCCCAAATCAACCGGGACAACCTTGCCTGCTTCAAGATGCTGCGTCTTGGCCGGTGTCGCGCCATTGCCATCAATCCATGAAAGGTTCAGATCCGTGTCCTGCTCGGCACGAGCGAATGCCGTCACTTCGTCATCGCCGGCAATACCGGGCAGATAGGCCTTTTTCGAGGCGGCGTTCAGCGGCACCGCATAATCAGAGCCCTTGGCGTTGAGCCCATCCATTTCGACGCTACGCACCACCGCGGCAATCGGTGTCTCCTTGCTCTTGACACTCACGAAAAGAGCTTCGTTATTGGGAGCCGCTGCGGAAAGTTCCAAGGTCGCCTCACCGTTGGCTCCGATATTGACAATGCTGCCTGTGGAAAGCTGCAAAGGAGTGCCGTGCTTGGTGCTGAAGACCTGAACCTGCAATGAGGTGGCTTTGGCAGAGAAATTGGCAACGGACAACTGCTGCGTGGCTCCCGTGGTGGTGGGGCCGGCCAGAAAATCCTGTTCCAGCGACGGCGCGACGCAAGTGGAGGCGGACAAGCCCTTCAAATCGCCGTCAGTGGCCCATGAAGCCACGGATGCGGCCGCACCGGTACCGGATTTCGCCGCCAACAGCCGCGTTTCAAACGCCTGGGCGCCCTTGTCGGCAGAACCGGAATAGGTTTTGACGCTCGCACTGTCGACGGTGTCGCCACCGGAAAGCTTCTTGTTGTCGGCTTCGCTGCCGTTGGTGACCGCGCCGACGGTGGCCTCATAGACAGAGCCGAAAGCGGAATAGCGCGCGGACGAGGTCATGTTGCCCTCCGAGGCTTGGAAGGCGCTGTCACCATACTTCTCGTTGTCGGAAAGCGCCATGCGCGAAGGGCAGTAATAGGTCAGATCGGTTTGGTTCACCTGCTTCGCAGCGGTGGCATTGCCGGCCTTTGCAAAATCGACAAGCCAGCCCGGCAAAGGCAAAAGCACCACCGCCACGATCAAAGCGACCAGCACGATGACGGTGATCACTGCCAGCGCAACGCGCGAAACGACCCGTGAACGGGGCGCAACTGCACCTGCCGCTTCCGAGCCGTTTTTCGAAGCTTTCGCCTGTTCCGTGTTCACAGCGTCGCCGGCATAACCTGAACCACCAGGGAACGCCGAAGCGGCTGGGGGAACCGGCGGGGCCGGAACGGCCTGTAGACCAGACGGAACGGCGGAACGACGCTTGTCACTATCCATATCAGTATTCATGATGTTCTTCCTGTTGCTCATGCCTGTTCCCGCCCGTATCTGCGTGTTCTGGGGAATGCCACCAGAATATAAATCACCATGACTATGCCAAGACACCATAGCCAGGCCCTGCGCCAAGCACTGTGTCGCGCAGTGTTCAGTCCCTTCATGGGCACGCCTTGCTTGTTTTCATCAACTTTGGTCAATCGGTAATAGGTTCCGTTTGAAGCGTTCACCAGCGATTGTGCGCCGTCACTGGAGTTGATGTTGCTGATCAGACGCAACGTAGCATCCTTGTCGGAACCGGATTGGTCGGCGGAAACGTAGATGCCGCCGAATCCCAGCTTGGCAATCGAATTGATGGCATCGTCATTGCCGTTGGAAAGCAGTTCGCTGCTGGCCTTGGCAATCAAGTCGACCGACAGATCGCTGCCGCCGGAGGCGACGCTCGCCTTCCATGCGGGAGAGACATCGACGAGGTCGCCGCGACGTGTGCGCATCACGGAGAAATCGATATGGTTGCCGGATACGGCCTGAAGCGCCAATATTCGATGGCTTTCATTATTTTGTAGATAGTCCACGGCGACCATGGGCAATCCGGCATCGCTTGCCTCGACTTGGTTTCCTCTAGACATCATGCCGAACGCCCCTGCCAAACAAGCGGAAAGCGCCAACACCACGACAAGCATCGCACGACCGAATTTGATGGCCACACCTTTGACCTTGCCATTGGTGTCGACTTGAAGATTGTGCTTGTCCTGTTCGCTTTCCGAGATTCTCAAGGGCACAAAGCGTTTGACCGCGCCGCCGGAGACGATGCAGGCGCAGGCGAGCAACGCCAGAAGCGTCAGCACCACACCTGGGAGCACGGACGCGGCGAAACCATCACCACCTTCGACCGATACACAGATGCGCGAGGCGGCCATGGACAGTACAAGACCGGTAAGGGCGACAAACCACATCATTCGCGAGGCGCGAAGGGCGAACGGCAACAGCAAAGCGACCAAGGCCACAACGACGATGACACACAGCGCAACCAGAATCGCCAACGATTCCCACCCCCGCTGACCGTTGAAAAGTTGCAAGCGCATATCCCCTCCGAACGGAAGGGCAAAGGCACGAGAAATGACCTGTCCGAAGGAAAGCGAAGCCGTCGCAGTGCTGGCCGAAGGCTGAAGGACGTCGCCGAAGAGCTGCCGCCATGCCCCCACGCTTGCGTAATGAACGCTGTTGACCAGGGTCGGCAGCAAAAGCGCTAATCCAGGCACCGGGATAAGCAGCAGCATCAGCCGGTGCGAACGGACGACGAAGAGGAAGAAGACCAAGCAGACGATCAATGGGAATATCAGCTGTGGTTCACAAGCCACGCTCACCGCGAAGCACAATGCCGCACAACCCGCGGCCTGTATCGATGCATGTGAATGCACCAAATCCTCGGTGCCATACATCCCCACGGCCCGGAACGTAAACGCGAAAGCCGCCGGCAGGAAGACCATCGTCATCAGCAATAGGACATTGGCATTGCCGTACGCCCCCAAAGCAAAAGCCAACGCCACCCACAGCAGGCCGACGATCACGCGCACCCAGTCGGAACGGGTGAATACACCCGCCAATGCCCAGAAGGCCGAGGCCATGGCCGGTGCGGCAAGGAAATACATCAACGAAATCGCAAGGACCGGATGACCGATCATAACCACGGATGCCACCAGCCAGACCATCAGCCATGGTGCGGGGGGCGCCGGCACCCCGACGCCAACCCCGAAGGCCCACGGCGTACTGGCCGCCGAAAGCAAGGTCGAGAAGCTCGCCCCACTGGCAAGCAGCGACGGCGAATAGAGACTGGCGCCGCCCAAAACCTCACGGAATATGCCCCATTCGAAGGCGACCACCGCCACAAAAGCCACAACGGCCATCAACGCGGCAAGGCCAAAACGCCGTATCGCACGCACGCGCAGATGGCTTTTCGCCAGAGGACTCAAGAGCTCGGTATGCTGCTGGCTGTCGAAGGCACGGCTGCGCTTGCGCCATTCCTCGATCTGTTTATGGTCGGCGGTAAGCAGATCCAGCGCCGCCGTTCCGGCCCCATGACGTATTTTCTGCTGACGACGGGCGTGAATCATCTGCGGCAATTCACCCAGCGCTCGCCAAGGCAGGCATAGGATGCACCACGCCCGCCACGGGCTTTTGGCAAGAAGGGCTCCGATGGCGTGCCACAGCGCGCGCAAAAGGTTCAGCACCCATAGCAGCGGCCAGACAAGGGCGCGGATATCGGTGTAATAGTATTTTTGCGCGGCATCGAGGACCGATGCCGTGGCATCCAACGGGTTGTCCTCGTCGATGGGTTCGCCGGCACGGCTACGTATGCCCTCGAAACGTGCGCGACGGTGTGCGATATGGGCTTGCGGCACCACAATGACGCGACCGCCGCCCTCACAGATGCGACGTGAGAAATCGGCGCTTTCGGCATAGGTGGTGAACCATGGATTGATTTCCCCGGTGTCTTTTTTGGTCTGCAGGGGCAGCAAGGCACCGGCCAATGAAACGGCGAACACATCGGCGCGCCCGTCATACTGCTCCTGATCGGGCTCGCCGTCGACCACAAGACTTTCCAGACGGTGCTTGCCGGCATAGCTGCCGACGTCATGAAGAGCGGAACCGGACCAGTCAAGCTGCTTGGCACCGATCAGCGAAACGGTGGGCGTGTTGTGCCACGCCTCGACCAAAGCCTCAAGGCAGCCATCACCGGCAGGTCTGGAATCGTCATGCAAAAGCCAGAGCGCACGAACGGAGGCAGGAAGGCTGGCATAACGAAATGCCTTACCGACGGCATCGGAAAAAGAGCGTGCTCCGGCGGCACGCACCAGCTGAACATCCACACGTTCGGGAGGCTCCGGCATCAGCTGCTGCGCCGCACCGTGGCCAAGCTGCGGCAGGGACGAGACGGTGAATCCGGTACGCATGGGTTGTGCGGTACCACCCGTGCAATCGGCGATGACGATGGTGCGCGGCAGCACCTTCTGCGCCAACAGCGCACGCAAGGTAGCCGGGAAAAAACGTACGTCGTGTTCGACACTGATGATGGCGGCGACGCTTCTATCGACGCTTTGCCCGCCCGTTCGGGACCTGGAACCGATGACCTCGGCCACAATTCGTTTGATATCGACACTGCCGTTGGAACTCATGCTCACCAGTGTAGACGAAGGTCTCGCTACCGAAAGCGGAATGGAAGCGATGGAAAAGAACCGAGGTTTTATATCGAGCCTCGTGTATAGTCAATATGTTCGTAAATGTAGATTAATCATCAAATTTTCAGGAAAAATTCAACCTCTAGGCATACAATGCCCTCTAGGAATAGTGAATGACAATCCCGCGGCGGCCTTCGAGGCTTCGGCTGACGGGTAAACAGAAAGGCAAGATATGGCTTCACACCGTATCAAAGACCTCAAGATACCCAACCTCGGCGGATGGCATACCCCCAAACCCATGCACGGTACGGCCTACTTTGTTCGCCACCGGCTGCGCAGCGCCATCATCATGGCCCTTGTGGGCATTCTGGTGTTTGTGTCGACTGCGGTGGGTGTCGCTGCCTTCACTCTTGCACATGCTCCAAAGAGCATCAAAACCATCGTCCAGGCGCATGGCAAAGAGGAAAAACTCGTTGACCCGAACGAAGGCAAACCCATCGAGTTCCTGGCTTTGGGTCAGGATACGCGAGAGGGCGGCGATAATGCCGCGCTCGGCGGAAGCGATGACGAAGGCGAGCATAACGCCGACACCACCATGGTGGTGCAGATCAGCGCCGACCGCTCCTATATCAATCTGGTCTCGATCCCTCGCGATTCCTTGGTCAATGCACCCAGCTGCCAGACCACCAAAGGCATCATCCCCGCGCAGCGCAACGTCATGTTCAATTCCATTTTCGCCACCGGCTGGAGCGAAGGCGGCGACCTGGCCAGCGCCGCAAGCTGCACGATGAACGCGGTCAACGCGCTGACCGGCCTCAAGCTCGAACATTTCATCGTGGTCGATTTCCAAGGGCTTCAAGGCATGATCAACGCCATCGGCGGGGTCAACGTCTGTCTGCCGACCGACACGAAAGACGATTACACAGGGCTTGACCTCAAACGTGGCCTTCAGCACCTCGACGGCACCCAGGCCACCGAATATGCCCGCATGCGCCACGGAACCGGCACCGACGGTAGCGACATCATGCGTGCGGCCCGCCAGCAGTATCTGGTCAAGGAAATAATGGGCGAAGCGCTTTCGAAGAATCTTCTGACCAACAGCCAGCAACTCTATCGCCTCGCCCATGAGGCCCTGAAGTCGCTGAACATTTCCAGTGGTCTCTCCAACGCCACCACGCTGGCAGGGCTGGCGCTGAGCCTGCACAATATCAAGCCGGATCATATCTATGCACGCACCATCCCCGTCGTCCCGGCGCCCACCGATCCGAATAACCGCGTGGTCTGGGCGGATAATGCCGATGAAACATGGGCCGTACTGCGCGAATACAAGCCTTTGACCCAACAGGACATGCCCACACAGGACACAACCGGGCAGAGCCAGGGCACAACGGGACAAAGCCAAAACTCCAACGGCACACAATCCCAGCAACAGCAGCAAGGTACACCTGACCCGAAGACCGGCCTCATCACCGCCCCCGACGGCAGGCTCATCGACCCCATCACCGGAGGAACCGTCGATCCCGACAACGGCATGATCCACGATCCGGTGACCGGCCAGTATATGGGTGTCGCCAATCAGTACCTCAACGCGACCGTATGTGCGGTTCCTGCGCAGAAGTAAGTAAACCCTCCCCGCTTTACACCCTCCCACGAGTAAAAGTAGTAACTGTTTTTAGCTTTCGGGAGGGTATATGGTCAAGCAGTCAGGTGGATTCGACGCACAGGGCACCCCACCCAGCTTCATACCCTCAGGGGCACGGAAACGTCCGGACACGGGCCGCGTACCAGTGCCTTCCAATCCTTTTAACTCGCAGATTCCTCCTGCCTTTTCCCCCACGAAGCCACGAAAAAGGGCCGCGAACCGTCAGCCGGTTAAACAACCGGCGTCACTCGCGGCACCCGCTTCACTTCAGCCACGGGCACCGCGTCAAAGCACCGGTTCCTCTCGCGTCGCTTCCCCGGCGCGCTCTTCATCTTCCCGCAATGCCAGACGCGGATACGGCGGATCCGCAATGCCACCACAACGTCCGAACCATTCCCAGCCTTCAGATTTCAACGACGTAGTGGCAAAGTCTCATAAAAAGCACCATTGGATACTCGCCACCCTGCTGGTCATCATCCTGGTCATCGTTCTGGCGCTTTTCGGCTGCTGGAACTGGGCCAATTCCCAGCTTGATAAAACCGATTGGCTCACCGGCAAGGCCGATACCGAAGGCACTTCCTGGCTGGTGCTTGGATCCGACGAACGCGACGGTTCCGGCATCGGCGGCAGCGCTGAAGACACCCCGGGCTTCCGCACCGATACCATGCTCGTGCTCACCAAGCCAAAGCACGGCAGTTCCTCACTCATTTCGATTCCGCGTGATTCGCTGGTCAAGGTCGACGGGAACAGCATGAAGCTCAACGCCGTCGCCGAGACGCAAAGCAAGAAAACACTCACCGGAGAGGTTGAAGACATCACCGGACAGAAAATCGACCATGTCGCCGAAATCAAGTTCAACGGGCTGACCAAGGTGGTCGACGCCTTGGGCGGGGTCAGGCTCTGCTATGACAGCACGGTCAACGACGATTATTCCGGGCTCAACTGGCAGGCAGGCTGCCATGTGGCCGATGGCGGAACGGCACTGGCCTTCTCGCGCATGCGCTATTCCGACCCGAAAGGCGATTTCGGACGCGCCGAACGGCAACGTGAGGTCATCGGAGCCATCATGAGCAAGGCTTCGTCATCCGACACCATGAAGAATCCGGCGAAGGCGCAAAAAGTCGCCAAAGCCGCCCTTTCCTCCATCGAAGTCGACAAACAGACCAACCCATTGACACTGGTGTCGATGGCAACGTCATTCAAGGCCGCCACCGGCAAGCAGGGCATATCCGGCTCACTCTATTGGACCGACCCGGATCACTATGTCGACGGCGTGGGCTCAACCGTTCTTCTGGATGATACGAAGAACCTCGAATTGTTCAGCCAGCTCGCCTCGGGTACCCACAAGCCGGGGACGGTCGGCACCTTGGCGGAAGCAGTAGCGCAAAATTAATACTTTTTTTCTGGCAAAAACCCTTGAAAAAATGTGACTTTCGTGATTATCTAAGTAGTGGAATGCAGTCGAGGACAAATAGGAAGGTCGTTTGCTTCTATGAGTAATGCTTTTGATTGGCGGGCCAAGGCGGCATGCCGCGACAAGGATCCGGAGCTGTTCTTCCCTGTCGGCAACACGGGCGCCGCCTATCAACAAATCGAAGAGGCCAAGGCCATTTGCCGTACCTGCAAGGTCATCGACGCGTGCCTGAAGTGCGCGCTCGACACCAACCAGGACTACGGCGTCTGGGGAGGCCTCAGCGAGGATGAGCGCCGCGCTCTGAAGCGTCGCGCCATGCGCGCCCGCCGCAGCCAGAACATGCAGATGCAGGTCTGACTTCGCTGTTGGCAGATGTACCGGCAAAAGGCGTCGCCGACGAACGGACTTGTTAGCAGTTTCTTTATACGAAGGCTCCCTCCGGTTCTTTGCAATCGGAGGGAGCCTTCGTTATATGCGTATGACGATTCATCGGCACTCGACTGACAAAGCCATGTCAGTATGCCGAATCATCGCCTTCCTGCGCCGCACGCAAGTTGATGTCGAGGATGACGCGCGTGCCGCCGCCGTGACGTTCGTCCCAGCGCACGGTGCCGTTGAAGTCGTTGGTCACGAAGGTGTTGATGATCTGCGTGCCGAGCCCTGAGCCTGAGGAACGGGCCATGCCGTTGTCTTCCTCGGCTGCCAGCCCGGAGCCGTCATCCTCGACGACGACGTTGAGATGGTTGCCGCTGCGGCCCACGGAAATGGTGATGTTGCCTTCCTTGCGGCCTTCGAAACCGTGCTCGACGGCATTGGTGATGAGTTCGGTCAATACCAATGAAAGCGGGGTGGCGTCCTGCGCCGGCATCATGCCGAACTTGCCGATGTAGCGGATGTGGATGTGCTGGTCGTCCATCGTGGCCAGGTCGACGCTCATCTTCAGCAGGTTGGAGATCACGGCGTCGTAGTCGACGATCTCGTCAACGGTCTGGCTCAGGCCCTCGTGGACGGTGGCGATGGTCTGGATGCGCCGTTGTGCCTCCTTGAGCTCGGTTTTCACCTCCTGAGATTTCGTTTTTCTCGCCTGCAGGCGGAGCAATGCAGACACTGTCTGGAGATTGTTCTTTACCCTGTGGTGGATTTCGGAGATGGTGGCATCCTTCGTTTGCAGTTCCTGTTCGCGGCGGCGCAGTTCCGTGACATCACGACACAGCACGATGGCACCGGCACGTCCTGTTTCGTCGTAAAGCGGCAGCGAATGCATCGACACCATGGAATTGTTGGCGTCGAGCTCGCAATCGGCGGCCGCTTTGCCGCTCAAGACCAGCGGCAGGGTCTCGGGGACCGGGTCGTTGGGATGGAGCAGTTGTGTTCCTATTTCGCTCAGGTAGTGTCCTTCCATTTGGGTGATGGCACCAAGCCTGCGGAAGCAGCTGATGGCGTTGGGAGCGGCATACTTGACGATGCCGGTCGGGCCGAGAATGATGAAGCCGTCCGAAACCCTGGCATTGTGCTGCTGGCTCATCAGCGCGTCGTGATACGGGAACTGGCCGCGCGGAATCATTTCGAAGAGCAACTTGCCGGCGTTGATGCTTTCGGATTCGTAGCGGCCGTTGGATTCGCGGGTCGACATATTCGTCTCCCGCACCACCACGCCCAGCGTCTTGTTGCCACAGCGCACCGGCGCATAGACGTTGCAGACGCTTGATTTGCCGACCTGGTGCAACGTCGTGGTGTGGAGCACCCCTTGTGCGTTCATCGCGGTGTCGATCTCACCGACAAGGTTCGGCGAAACCTCGTCGCCGACGGCGTCATCGCTGCGCATCGTCATCACGGTGGAGGGACGGCACTGCTCGGCGACGATGTATTTGCCATCGTCACGCCGAACAACCAGGAGCAGGTCCGCAAAACTCAAGTCGGCGATGACCTGCCAGTCCGCCACCAATAAATGGAGCCATTCACGATCGCCGGCGTCGAAATCGGACTGCGCGGCGAGAATCTCATCAAAATCAGCCATAGTTCAATGATACTATGAGTCGGTTTCGCGGGTGTCGCCGGTCTTAAAGAAATATGTCATCAACTAAGGTTACGATGTCGTAAGTTACGTATGCGTAAGCATTTGTCGTTTTATAAGCATTTGCACGGCGTATCCGACCGTTGTAAAGGTATTCGAGACTTTGGAGGGACCATGTCCGACAAGTCCGTTAAAAAAATGACAGACGATACCATAGCCATCAATCCGTATCAAAATATCCCCGGACAGACTGGCACCGGACCGTCACCCATGCCCGCAAAACAACACAGCTCAGGCTCCTCATCCTCAAACTCAAATAAACCAGGAAAAGACCCCAAGACCATCGAGTCCATCGTCACCAAGGCGCAGCAGGAGGCCAAGGAGGCCAAGGCCGAAGCCATCCGCACGCAAGCACACGGCAAGGCCGACACCATCCTCCGCAAAGCCGACGAACGTGCGGCATATGTCATCGCTCGAGGCGAGGTCAAAGCCGCCGAGACATTGGGCATCACTCCGCCGCCCATGCCCGGGTGCAAGGTCCGCTTGGATGTGCACGGACGTCCGAAACCGTTGCTACGCGGTTGGATTCATGCCGTCGCCGCACCGCTCGCCCTCGCCGCCGGCATCGTGCTCATCTGCCTCGCCCAAGGGGCCGCACTCAAATGGGCATGCGCCGTTTTCATGGTCTGTTCGCTGATCCTGTTCACCAATTCCGCCGCCTACCATCTGGGCGATTGGTCGCCCAAGACCACGGATATCCTGCGCCGTATCGACCACATGAACATCTTCCTGCTGATCGCCGGCACCTATACGCCGGTCTCGTTCGCCCTGACCCCGAACTGGCGCAACGGGGTGATTGGCGGCATGTGGGCCTGCACGCTGGTGGCGTTGCTCATCCACGTCATCTGGATCAACGCGCCCCGTTGGCTCTATACCGCGGTCTACATCGTCTTCGGCGTCTCCGGTGTGGCATTCCTCGACCTCTTCTGGTTCTCGCCTTACGCGGGCCCGGCCGTGGTCGTTCTGCTCGCCGCCGGCGGTGCCTGCTATATCGCCGGGGCCATCGTCTACGCGCTGCGCAAACCC
This sequence comes from Bifidobacterium sp., assembly GCA_024104275.1. Classification (GTDB taxonomy): domain Bacteria; phylum Actinomycetota; class Actinomycetes; order Actinomycetales; family Bifidobacteriaceae; genus Bifidobacterium. Next base: position 144,439 of record JAGGHK010000001.1, on the reverse strand, counting down.
GACCCATGGCCTCGCGTCTTCGGCTTCCACGAGATCTTCCACTTGGGCACGGTGGCCGGTTACGCCTGCCATATGGTGGCCATCTATATGGTCATCGTCAACCTGCGGTAACCCCGAAAACTCTCATCCTAGAAAATTTTCCCGTATACCCCATAGAACTGTTGACAACGTTTCGAGACCATTTTCCACATGTTTTCCATACCCTCATAAGCAGACGAAAGGGTCTGAACCCACAATCGCATGGATTCAGACCCTTTTCATATTGTCATACACCGGTAAGCAGATGGATGAAAGCCGGCCTTACTTCATCGGCTTGGAGTCCTTGATCTTCACCTTGATCTCACGGCCGTTCGGAGCCTTGTAGGAGACCTCGTCGCCTTTCTTGGCACCCATGATGGCTGCGCCGATCGGAGACTCCGGGCTGATGACGTCGTAGTCGGTGGCTACGGCGATGTCACGCGAACCGAGCACATACTTCATTTCCTTGCCCGCAAGCTCGAGCGTGACCAGCGAACCGTTGCCGACCTTGCCTGCCGGCGGGGCCTTCAGGATCTTGGTGTTGCGCAGTTTGACGATGAGCTCGTTGATGCGCCCCTCGTTCTTGCCCTGCTCCTCACGTGCGGCCTGATAGCCGCCGTTCTCGGAAAGGTCGCCTTCGGCGCGGGCCGTGGCGATGCGCTGGGTAATCTCGTCGCGATAATCGCCCTGACGGTAGGCAAGCTCCTTCTGAAGCTTGTCGTAAGCCTCCTGCGTGAGCAGAATGGTCTTTTCTTCCTCTGCCATGATTCTTCCTTGCCTTTTTATGGTTTGTTTTTACGTTGCGTACCCGACGGATACCGGGCGGTCAAAATAAATTTGACCGGCGCGCTGGCCGGCCAATCGTATTGGATTTCCCTGGCTTCAGCGCGTGGAAATGATGTCGATGACAAACACCAGCGTGTCATCGCCGCCTATCCCAGCCTGCGGCATGCCCTGCCTGCCGTATCCGTATTCCGGCGGTATGGAAACCACCAAACGGGAGCCGACGTTGTGTCCGGGAACCGTACGATCCCAGCCTTTGATGACCTGTCCGACACCGATACCGAAACTCGCCGGCTGATGGCGATCGAAACTCGAGTCAAACGGTTCGTCCTTGCCCCAGACAACGCCGTGATAGTTCACGGTGACATTGTCGCCGGAGCGGACCATCGGACCGTTGCCTTCGACCAGTTCCACGGCCTTGAGACCGGCCGGCGCGGGAGTATCGGGAAATTCGATGACGGGTTTCGCTCCGAACTCGGCGTTTACCTCGGGCATGTTCGTAGCCATACGTAGGCCTCCTTGTTGTTTTACAATGTCATTAGGTTAGCACTGCCGCACCCCCGCTGCACTTTTTGCGCTTAAAGTGCACAGAATCTACGGAGGAAAGGGCTAAAGAGAATGGAGGAAAACCAGCAACTTCAGACGATTATTATTGATATAAAATGATAATCTCGATGCTCAGCACTCGACCATATTGACGGCAAGCCCACCTTCCGATGTCTCCTTGTATTTCGACATCATGTCGGCGCCGGTATCCTTCATCGTCTTGATGACCTGATCGAGGCTGACCATGTGCTGGCCGTTGCCGAGCAGGGCCATGCGCACCGCGTTGATGGCGGTGTTGGCGGCCATGGCGTTGCGCTCGATGCAGGGAATCTGGACGAGACCCGCCACCGGGTCACAAGTCAGGCCAAGATGGTGTTCCATGGCGACTTCCGCAGCGTTTTCCACCTCCTGCACAGTGCCGCCCATAACCTCACACAGCCCCGCAGCCGCCATCGACGCCGCCGAGCCGACCTCGCCCTGGCAGCCTACCTCGGCTCCGGATATGGAGGCGTTGCGTTTGAAAAGATAACCGACGGCGCCTGCGGCCAGAAGGAAACGAATGATGCCTTCCTCGTCCGCAGAACCCGCGAAATGCCAATAGTATTCGAGCACCGCCGGGATGACTCCGGCCGAACCGTTGGTCGGCGCTGTGACGATGCGGCCTCCTCCGGCGTTCTCCTCATTGACCGCGAGCGCGAAAAGATCGACCCAGCTGCATTCCGAGGCTTCAAGCAAGGCAGATGGGCGTCGCACGTTATGCGAAAGAATGTCGGCATTGCCGGAAAGCTCATGGTAGATCTTCGGCGCACGCCGAGGCACGTCAAGGCCTCCGGGCAAGGTCCGCTGGGTCGACATGCAGCCGTTTTTGACGCAATCGTCCATGTGACGCCAGACGTTGAGCAATGCTTCCTTGACTTCCTGGGGGGAACGGGAAGCGGTCTCGTTGGCCCAGACGATTTCGGAGATGCTTTTGCCCTCACGTTTGCAGATCTCGAGCAGTTCATTGCCACTGGCGAACGGATAGGGTGCCTCAGGCGGAAAATCATTGCTGCTGTCCGCACTCGCCTCTTCGGCGAACGTCGTGCCTTTCGGCGCCTTCTCGTGGATGCCGATCAACAAATCGTCGGCATGGCCCTGACGCACGAAACCACCGCCTATTGAATACCAGACCTGCTCGTCTATTTTTTGGCCCTTATCATCAAAAGCCTCGAAACGCATGCCGTTCGGGTGTGCTGCCAGCATCTTCCATTTTTCGAAGATGACATCCTTGCTGTAATCAAAGGGGATAGTGTGCCTGCCGCCAAGCTTGAGTTTCCCGGTGCTTTCACATTCCGTCCTGATTTCGAGCAGATGGTCGGTATCGACCGTGGCCGGCACGTTGCCTTCGAGCCCCGCCATCGTGGCGCGGTCGGTGCCGTGGCCAAGGCCGGTCATGGATAATGAACCGTAAAGGATGCTTTTCACGCGGCTGACGCGCCCTAGCAAATCGCGCTTTTCCAGGGATTCCACAAAATTCGATGCGGCGATCATCGGGCCGACGGTATGCGAGGAACTGGGGCCCACGCCGATTTTGAACATGTCGAGAATAGAGAACATAGATGATATTTTAACGGCATTGCGTGTTGAGCATATTTCTTCTGAGCAGAAATGTGGAAAATGTCGCGTTTTGAGGTCGAGTCTAAAAGTACTCCCGGTGGGACTCGAACCCACAAGCCAAAGGCGGCTGATTTTAAGTCAGCTGCGTCTACCAATTCCGCCACGGGAGCACATCGGCAAATGCCGACAGAATGAAATTATGCCACATCGCCTCTACCGCGGAACAAGGCCGAAACGCCAACGAAAGGCATGAAACCACCGAGATGTGGCGTACTGAGACGAAGTGCAACAAACCCGCGAAACACAGCGAGCCATGCAACAGACGAAATCAGAAGAAAATCAGCTGTTCAGCATTCTCATGCCGTAATCAAGCACGATGCCGTCGAGAAGGCCGTGATCGCTGGAAATGAAGGAATCGATCGGCGTGCCATGGTCGCATTGCGCGGCCTCGGAGACCTTCGCAAGGACGCGGTTCCAAATCAATGCTCCCCCGCCGACCACGTCGATGCGGCCGGGATGGATGGTTTTGTAGGTGGCGCGTTCGGCACGGGTCATGTTGAGGAAGCGGTCGTCCACCTCGAAAATATCCTTATACGACACTCTCACACCGTCAACGGCGCGGTGGTCGTATGCCTTCAAGCCCAGCACCAGGGCGGTCATCGTGGTCACCGTTCCCGAGACGCCGATGATGGTGCGGGTCTTGCCGGCTGGCACCTGTTCGAACGCCTCGTCGATGTGTCGGTCGACGTCTTCGCTTGCCTCGGCGATTTCGGTTTGCGTCGGCGGGTCGGTGCGCAAATGACGTTCCGTCATACGGACGGATCCGATGTTCATCGAAAACGCGGATTGCACGCTTGTGGCAGGCGCGGACTTGCCGTCGCCGCCCATCACCATTTCTGTGGAGCCTCCGCCAAGGTCGACCACCAGATACGGTGCCTCAAGCCCCTTGCGCGGCACACTGCCGGTGGCTCCCAGGAAACTCAGCGCGGCCTCTTCCGTTCCTGGAATGACCTCCGGCCGCACACCCAAGATCGAGAAGATGCCGTCTTCGAATTCCTTGCGGTTTTCGGCGTCCCTCGTCGCCGAAGTAGCCACGAAACGCAATCCGTCGGCCGGATGCTTCTTCAAGACTGCTGCAAAATCCCTGGCGGCGGCATACGCGCGTTCGAGCGCATCGTCGGCGAAACGATGCGTCTTGTCGACATCCTGGCCGAGCCGGATGACCTGCAACACGCGGGGTACTACATCTTCGACGCTGCCGTCGGCAAACACCTTGGAGACCTTGAGACGTATGGAATTGGTGCCGCAATCGATTCCGGCAACGGTCACAAAATCCTTGGTTTCGTCTCTCATTTCAGTACCATCCATTTTCGTCTCATCACGTTTTGTTGTCTTAGACATTATCCGTCAGACGCAACATTGCGGACACTCATGACCCGACCGAACGCCATATCCGTGCCGCGACACGCATGACGACAACGTGTGTTCGCTTCTTAATCCAGTTCCGTGGTGCAACGGCAGACGTTCGGGTCGAACTCATCGGCGATACGTTCCAGCACGATGTCGCCTATGGGGTTTGCACCCTTGCCCATCACCAGTGTCTGCGCCACGAGCGCGTGCAGGCATTTGACGCGCACGGGCATCCCGCCGGCGCTCGTGCCCGCGATATGTTCCTCGCTGTCGCCGAGGCGAGTCGCCAATTCATGACGGAAGGCGAGATAAAGCCGGTGCGCACGCTCGTATTGCGCGTGAATCGTCTCGTCGTGCTGAACCAAGTCGGTATAGTGCTGCATCGAACCGTCCGCTTCGACTCGCGAAACGGCTTTGGTTGCCTCAGGGCTCGTCAGATAGCAGGTTGTGGGGAACGGAGTGCCGTCAGGCAATACGGGCCGCGTCACCACGGCCAGCGGCCTACCGCACACGCAACGAGCCCCCACGGCGACCATACCGCGCGGGAAACGCCCAAGTTGCTTTTTGACCAAAGCGACATCATCATCACTGGCCCTGTCCGCTATTACACGGTCCACCAGATTCCTGGCCTGCGCATTGAGGGCGGCTTCGTCAATCCGAATCAAAGCCGACACACTTCCATCGCCTGCCGCGGATTGCTGTTCGATGTCCTTAACACCCGGATTCGGGGATTTCAAGGATTGGGATTGTTCTTTTTGCACACTGTTCCTTGTTCGGTATCGTTCTGTCTTGTTTGCGTAAATTATCAGTATTCGATATATCTGTCACATGCCTATATAACTTGCGTTCAGACCCTTATCGAACGTGACGCCAGCATAGACTATACCGAAAGCGTTCATTTCTTGCCGCTGCCGCCACTTTGCGAACCGGCACCCGCCTTCTGACCGGCCTTGTTCTGCGGATTTGCGGCATTCTTTTTACCGTTGTCGTTGCCAGACTGATCGGTGTTGCCGTCTGCATTTTGCGTGCCGTTGGCATCGGGGTCGGTATCGGCTTGCCCGCCCACGGCCTTGGGCGTCGTGACCTCACCGGTCTTGCTCTTTTTCAGGGGTTCGTCGGCCTTCTTGAAACCGTAGGCAAGTTCGCGGTACCAAGGCAGAGCCGGTTTCTCCGAGCTGACCTCGTTGCGATCAGTGTCGTCGGATTTCGGTTTGACGCCGGTGACCGCTTCGGGATGTTCGACATGGATGGCCTGCTCGCCAGGAAAAACGAACCCCAAGCGTTCTCGTGCCTGCGCGGTGACGTAGGCGTTGTCGTTCCAACGCGAAATATCGTTTTCGAGATTCTGCTTTTGCGCCACCAATGCGGCTTCCTGCCGCTTCAGCCCGTTGAGCTCGGCTAGGTTCAACGCGTAACTGTGGAAGGTGGCGACCAGTTGGATGGCACCCAATGCCACGATGAACAAGGCGATGAAGAACGCCATAGGGCCGGAGCCGCGACGTTTGCTCTGCTTCTTGCCGCTCTCCGCTTTGCCTTTGTTCTTCGTAGTGCCCATAAGACATAAAATACCCGTCACATTCGACTCAGCAGAGTGAACGTGACGGGCAAAGCTCACAGCGCAACAACGCTGCGAATGGCTTTAAACGAAGTTACTTGACGTACTTCTTGCAGGCCTTGAAGGCGGAATAACCGGCGTACTCGGCGGTGGAGCCAAGCTCCTCCTCGATCTCGAGCAGGCGGTTGTACTTCGCGATGCGCTCGCCACGGGCAGGAGCACCGGTCTTGATCTGACGGGTGTTCTTGGCGACGGCGAGGTCGGCGATGGTGGTGTCCGGAGTCTCGCCGGAACGGTGGGAGACCATGGAGGTGAAGCCGTTGGCCGTGGCGAGCTCGATGGCGTCGAGCGTCTCGGTGACGGTGCCGATCTGGTTCAACTTGACCAGCAGGCTGTTGGCGGCCTTGAGGTCGATGCCCTTCTGCAGGCGCTTCGGGTTGGTCACCAGGAGGTCGTCGCCGACGAACTGGAGCTTGTCGCCCATTTCGGCGGTGATCTTCTGCCATGCAGGCCAATCCTCTTCGGCGAACGGATCCTCAATGGAGACCAGCGGATACTTGGAGACGAGCTCCTTGTAGTAATCCAGCATGTAGTCGGCATCGCGATCGGCACCGTCGAAGTGGTACTTGTTGGTGTCCTTGTTGTAGAACTCGGAGGACGCCACGTCGAGGCACAGGCCGATCTGACGGCCGGGCTCGTAACCCGCGGCCTCAATGGCCTGCATGATGTACTTGAGCGAATCCTCGTTGGTCTTCATCTTCGGGGCGAAGCCGCCTTCGTCGCCGAGACCCGTGTCGTGGCCGTCCTTCTTCAGGATGCCCTTGAGGGTGTGATAGACCTCGACGCCGGCGCGCAGCGCGTCGCTGTAGGTCTCGAAGCCGTACGGGGAAATCATGTATTCCTGGATGTCGGTGGCGAAATCAGCATGCGCACCGCCGTTCATGATGTTCATGTTCGGAACGGGCAGGATGTGGCCGTTCGTGCCGCCGATGTAGCGGTAGAGCGGCAGTTCTGCGGATTCCGCAGCGGCATAGAGGGCCGCGAGGGAAACGCCGAGGATGGCGTTGGCGCCGAGCTTGCCCTTGTTGGGGGTGCCGTCGAGCTCGATCATGGTCTCGTCGAGCGCGCGCTGGTCGGTGGCGTCCATGCCGATGACCTTGGGCGCGATGGTCTCATTGACGGCCTTGACCGCTTCGAGCACACCCTTGCCGTTGTAACGGGACTTGTCGCCATCGCGACGCTCCCAGGCCTCGGCCTCGCCGGTCGAAGCGCCGGAAGGAACCAGGCCGATGCCTTCGGCACCATCAACGGTGTCGAGGACTACCTTGACGGTCGGGTTTCCACGGGAATCGAGAATTTCGCTGGCATATACGCTTTCAATTGCTGCCACAATTACTCCTTAAAGATGGACTTTCACTAACAATTCCAGATTAATGTCTTTGATGGACGTAAGGGGGGCAAAATTGGACAATAATTGTGAGCGTTAACATATTTATTTCCATTACCGACTTCGTTGCCTGCTCAGTTCTGCCTCGGTTTGCCCGTCCATGCAAGGTCTTCGAGCAGTTGATCGGTCCAGCCCATCACTTCGGGGCTGGTCATCGGCTTGCCGCCCATTGATCCTGCGAATGGGGCAGGAATGAGGAGCGTATGCGTTACAGGGCGGTATTGCGTGCCCTTGTAGATACGCGAAAGCCGCATTTGCAGGGATTCCGGCGGGTCGATCTTGGCGATGCGCACGCGGTTGCCCTGCGTGACGATCTCGGAGATACCCAACGCACGGGCCTTGCTGCGAAGACGAGCGACGTCGAAAAGCGTATCGAATTCCCCGGGCAGCGGACCGTAACGATCGGTAAGTTCCTCGCGCAGTTCAGTGAGGTCGTCTTCAGTGCGTGCACTGGCCAGCTTGCGGTAGGCTTCGAGACGCAGCTTGTCCGAATCGATGTAATCGACCGGAATCGAAGCCTCGATAGGCAAATCGATGGTGACGGCGACCGACTCCTTGCGCTCGGGCTCCTTGTACTTTTCAACGGCATCAGAGACCATGCGCACGTAGAGGTCGAAACCGACGCCCTCGATGTGGCCACTTTGCTCGCCGCCTAGCAAATTGCCGGTGCCTCGCAGCTCGAGATCCTTCATCGCCACGTCGAAGCCGGAGCCAAGCGCCGTGTTCTGGGCGATGGTGGCCAGGCGGTCGTGCGACTGCTGGGTCATGGGCTTGCTCGGGTCGTAGAGGAAGTAGGCGTAGGCGCGTTCGCGACCACGGCCCACGCGGCCACGCAGCTGGTGAAGCTGACTCAAACCGAAGCGGTCGGCGTGGTCGACGATCAGGGTGTTGGCGTTGCTGATATCGAGGCCGGTTTCGATGATTGTAGTACAGACAAGCACATCGATATCGCGGTGCCAGAAGTCCTGGATGATGTTGTCGAGCTGCTTCTCCCCCATCTTGCCATGGGCGATGCCGATTTTCGCCTCGGGCACCAGCTCGTGGATTTTCGCGGCCACTTTGTCGATGTCATTGACACGGTTGTGGACGTAGAAGACCTGGCCGCCGCGCAAAAGCTCACGGCGAATCGCGGCGGTGACCTGCGCATCCTCGTAGGCGCCGACATAAGTGAGCACCGGCAAACGGTCTTCGGGAGGCGTGGCCAGCGTCGACATCTCGCGGATGCCGGTAACGGCCATTTCCAGCGTTCTCGGGATTGGCGTCGCCGAAAGGGAAAGCACATCGATATTGGTGCGCAGGGCCTTCAGCGTCTCCTTGTGCTCGACGCCGAAACGTTGTTCCTCGTCGATAATGAGCAGGCCCAGGTCCTTGAACTTGATTTTCGGATTCAAGAGCTTATGGGTGCCGATGACGATATCGACCTTCCCGGATTCAAGACCCTTAAGCGTCTCGTCGATTTCCTTCTTGGTCCGGAAACGGCTCATCGCCGCCACGTCGACGGGGAAGCCTTCGTAGCGCTCGGTGAACGTCTCATAGTGCTGTTGCACCAGAAGCGTGGTCGGAGCGAGGATGGCGACCTGTTTGCCGTCCTGTACGGCCTTGAACGCGGCACGCACAGCGATTTCGGTTTTGCCGAAGCCGACATCTCCGCAGATGAGGCGGTCCATCGGCACAGGCTTTTCCATGTCGGCCTTGACCTCGTCGATGGTGGTGAGCTGGTCGGCCGTCTCCTGATAGGGGAAAGCGCCTTCCAGCTCCTTCTGCCACGGGGTGTCGGGGCTGAAGGCAAAGCCCTTGGCCTGCTGACGTGCGGAATAGAGCTTGACCAGGTCGTCGGCGATCTCGTGGACGTGCTTGCGGGCCTTGGCCTTGGTCTGGGCCCAGTCGGAGCCGCCGAGCTTGTTGAGTTTGGGTTTGTCGACGCCGATGTATTTCGAGACCTGGTCGAGCTGGTCGGTGGGGATGAAAAGTTTGTCCGGCGGGGCGCCCCGCTTGGACGGCGCGTATTCGATGACCAGATATTCGCGGGTGGCACGGTTCGCACCGACACCGGTGGTGCGCTGACGCATCTCGACAAACCGGCCGATGCCGTGCTGCTCATGGACGATGTAATCGCCAGCCTTGAGCTCCATCAGGTCAATGGCCTTGTGGCGACGACACGAGGTCTTCTGCTGGGCGACGGCGCTGGTCTTGCCGGTCAGGTCGCGTTCGGTGAGCAACGCGAATTTGGCGGCGGCATCGATGAAGCCGTCCATGGCCTGTGAGCGCACGGTTTCGAAGTGCGTCACACCTGTTTGGCCGAGCGCACGCTTCAAACGTGACAACGTGCCGTCGGCAGCGGCCGTAATCGTTACCTCGAAGCCGTCATCAATAAGCCCTTCGACGCCCGTCTTCGCGCGCTTTTCGTCACCGCGATATTCTTCGGGAACCGACGCATCGAGCTGGACCTGGCCAGCCATGCTCTGGTCGACGCCGAAACTGGTCAACCGCCAAACGTCGTGGTTTGAGAATTCCAGCGAACGGATGGTTTCATCGAAATCAAGGAAACTCGCCTGATCGAAGCTGATAGGAGCACCGGCTCCGTGACCACTCGCGGCCACATGCCAGCTTGCGGCGAGGAATTCGTTGGCGGTTTTGGCGAGGTCAGCGGCGGCACGGCGCAGCTTTTCGGGGTCGGAAAGCATGATGACCGCGTTGCGGGGCAGCATGGTGGCCACCGGCTGCATGTCGTCGATCAGCGCGGGAATCAGGGATTCCATGCCTTCCACCGGGATGGAATCGGCGATGGATTGCAGCATGTCATCGGCGTTGGGAATCCGGCCGATCAGCGATTTGGCGCGGGCACGCACCTTGTCGGTCAGCTGGAGCTCACGGCAGGGAGTGGCCCAGACGGTATCGATGCCATCGCCGTACGTGCGCTGGTCTGAAGCGTGGAATTCTTTGATGGTATCGATTTCATCGCCGAAGAATTCGATACGCACCGGGTGCGGAAGCGTCGGCGGGAAGACGTCGACGATGCCGCCACGCACCGCGAATTCGCCTCGGTTGACGACCAGATCGACGCGGGTATACGCGTTTTCGACCAATCGCGCGGAAACCTCGTCCAACGGAATTTCGCTGCCGACCTTGAACACCAACGGTTCCACATCACCCAAGCCGGCCACCACCGGCTGGATGAGCGAGCGCACCGGCATCACCAGAATGCGGATCGGGCCGAACATTTCGCTGCCGTCTTTGGGATGGCAGAGTCTGCGGAAGACGGCCATGCGGCTGGCCACGGTGTCGGCGCGCGGCGAAAGACGCTCGTGTGGCAAGGTTTCCCAAGCCTCGAGTTGACTGACTTCTCCTGGGTCTCCCCCATACCACGAACGTATCGAGTTGACGGTTTCCTCGGCCTCACGGCTTGAAGAGACCACCATCACCACGGAGGAATATTGCGCACGTGCGGCCGCGAGTGCCGGCCGAATACCTTCGGGAGCACCGACGGTCAGCGCCTGATCGGCGGCACCTTCCGGCGGCTCGATCTCGCCGGCGAGCAGATCTCGGAACGCCCCATCGTCATCGAGCCTTGGCAGAAAACCAGAGAGCGCGCCAGACATGTCCTGCACAGCGTGGCCATCGGCTTTTTGCGCGCCCTTATCGCGTTGTGTTACCGATGCCGTATCTCCATCTGCGTTGAAACCTTTAACGGACGCAACCGGCTTTCCTGATACCGGCGCACCGTCGCGTCGGCGAGAATCCTTGGCTTTGTCTGTCCCTGTTTTCGAAGTAGACGTGTTGACTTCATCCTTGTCTGACTGATTGGTTTGGTTGTTATGACGCTTGCTTGCGTTGCGGTCATGGCCCTGCGTTTCAGCGGCCATTGAACCGCTCCTGCGCCTCGCTCATGCCTTCGAACATGATGGTTTCCACCGCGTCGGCGCCATCCGCGAGGAATTCGGGAAGCTCCTTGCGCTGAGCCGCGGAAAAACCTCCGAGTACCCAGTTGACCGTGTTTTCGTGAGCGTGTGGGCCACGTGCGGCATGGCCCGTGCCCATACGGACACGTGAATACTTGTTGGTGCCCAGTGATTTGTCGATGGAACGGATGCCGTTGTGCCCGCCTGCGGAGCCGCCGGCCTTGACCTTGATGCGCCCGAAATCCAAATCCATATCGTCATGGATGGCGATGACCCTGCTTGGGTCGATATCGTAATACTCTGAAATCGATGAGACGGCGTCTCCGGAATCGTTCATATAGGTCAGCGGCTTGGCGAGGAAGAATTTCATGCTTTTGCCACTGAGGTTCATCACACCTTTGCCCAACTCTGCCAATCCCTTGTGATCGCCCAGGGACACCGACCAGCGCTCCGCCAAGACGTCGGCGACCATGAACCCCATGTTGTGCCGTGTGCCTTCGTATTTCTTTCCGGGGTTGCCCAGTCCCGCAATCAGCCAAAATTGTGATGCCATCTCGCGCCACGTTCCTTCTCGTCAACGATATACAAACGATATATCGGGTCCATTCACGTCAACCGTCCCAATCCGAGCATGACAAAATGCACCGAAAACGCGGTTATCTGATATCAATCATACCGATTCCAACCGACGCTTGGCTACGCCTAACGACGAACACGGCGGCCGAAGGAAATCAATCCCGCTACATCACAGATCGAGATACCAATAGGACATATCGAGGTAGCCATGGCCGTCCCAGCAGGCCTTAGGAAGGAAGCCGTAGCGGGTAAAACCGAAGTGCTTCATCAGGGCGATGGAACCGGTGTTGCTGGCGAAAATCAAACCGATGGCCTTGCGGTTGCCAAGTTCCCTGGCTTTGTTGATGAGCCAGGAGACCATCTGGGTACCATATCCTTGATATTGCGCGGCGGTGGCGATGTAATAGCTCAGCTCGACAACGCCGTCGTAACCCGCGCGAGGATGGAAACGTGACAAGGAGCCGAAACCGACTACCTTCCCGTTCTTATCTTCCAAGACGACCACAGGAAAATCGCGGCGCGGTTCATGCTCGGCCACCCATTCGCGGCGCTGCTCGAGTGTTCGCGGCTTTAGATCGGCCGTGGATCCGCCCGCGATGACCGCCTCGTTGTAGATATCGGTGATTGCCTGCAAATCGCTGTCCAACGCCGGTCGAATCATGACTGCTCCTCGTTTCACTTCCGCGCTTTTCTAATTTCTAACACTTATTGTTTGAATATAGTAACAGCGTTGTATGAACAGTATCGGAATACTGCTGTTCATACAACGCCGTTATTACGGTTTACCGACTTATTACTGCTGGCCTTCCAACTGCAGGGCGCGGTTCAGCTGGTCGTTGAGATCCTGCTGAGCCTTGCCGTAAGCGGCCCAGTCGCCTTTCTTCATGGCGGCATCGGAATCCTTCATAGCCTGTCCGGCCTTGCTCAAGGCGTCCTTCAGGTCAGGATTGCTGGCAGCCGTGCCGGAAGAACCGGCAGTGCCGGTCTTGTTATCGACCTTGCCGGAGGTGTCGCCTTGAGCCCCGGAGCTGCCGGACGAGGTCGAACCGCCGGCTGCAGCACCGCCCTTGTTTTCGGCATCACCCGCGGAAGCACCGGAATCACCGCCGAAGACCTGATCGAGCGCTTCATCCAAGGTATCCGCAAAACCGACCTGATCGCCGAAGGCCACGAGGACCTTCTTCAACAGCGGGAAGCTGGTGGCGCCGCTGGACTTGACATACACAGGCTCGACGTAGACCAAACCGCCACCCAACGGCAGGGTCAGGAGGTTGCCGCGCACCACCTTGGTGGAGCCGGTTCCCAAAAGATTGAGTTCCTTGGAGACGTCCGCGTTCGAGTTGAAGTTGTTCTGTGCCTGTCCGGGACCGGGCACATTGGCGTCCTTCGGCAACTCCTGCAATCGTATCGTGCCGTAATTCGGTCCTATCTTGCCCTTGGTGTCCCCGGCGTCGGAATCGACCGAGAGGAAGCCAGTCAAAATCTCACGCGTGGAACTCCCTGCAGGAATATACGTCGAGGTCAGCGAGAAGAGCGGTCGTTTCGATCCACCGGTCTTCAGCGTCAGATAGTACGGCGGCTGCAACACATCGCGTTGCTGCGCGTCCTGGGCCTCGGTGGGGTCGACCGGCGTCTGCCAGAAGTCCTCGCCCGAGAAGAACTGGCCAGGGCTGGTGACGTGGTACTTGGCCAAAAGCTGGCGCTGGACCTTGAAGAGGCTTTCCGGGTAGCGCAAGTGGCTCATCAGCTCACCGGAGATATCGGAAATCGGATGGTATTGGCCCGGGAAGATATTCTGCCAAGCCTTGATAACCGGATCCTTGGTGTCCCAGGTGTAGAGGTCGACCGAACCGTCGTAGGCATCGACCGTGGCCTTCACCGAGTTGCGAATGTAGTTGGCGGGCTGCGAATTGAGCCCTTGCACGGTCTTGGAAGTGATTGTGGTCGAATCCTGAGTGGCCACACCAAGATCGGTCATCTGGGAATAGGGATAGGCGGCCGAAGTCGTATAGCCGTCGACGATCCACTTCACGCGGCCATTGACGACAGCCGGATACACGCGACCATCAAGGGTCAAGTACGGCGCCACCTTGGCCACACGGTCACGCGGACTGCGATCATAAAGAATCTGCGAATCCGAAGTGACACGGTCGGAGAAGAAGATCTGATCGCTGCCGAAACGGATGGCGTAGAGCAGGCGGGTCAGCATGTTGTTGACCTTCGGACCACCGTTGCCTTCGAAGGTGTTGGAAGCGCCTGTGGAACCCTTCGGATAGTCGAACTCCCACGGTGCAGTGCCCTTGGGCGAGCCGACGATGGAGTATTCCGGCGAGTTCGGCGAGAAGTAGATGCGCGGCTCATAGTGCTGCGACTTGGTCAGTTTGCCTTGGGTGGGAATGCCGGATTCGAAGAACTCGGGGTTGCCGTCGCTGGTCACCTTGTTGCCGTAAGCGGCGACGACGCCATAGCCGTGTGTAAAGACGGTATGGTCGTTGACCCAGTTGCGGTTGTCGTTGCCGTTGACATTGAGCTCGCGGGCGGCGATGACGGTATCCTGGCTTTTGCCATCGATATCGTACTTATCGACCGCCAGCGAATCGGCAAACATGTAATACTGCTTGGACTGCTGCAACTGCTTGAAGGTCGGTGAAATGACCTCAGGGTCGAGCAGGCGAATCTGCGCGGTGGTCTCCGGGTCACTCGCGAGCGCACCGGACTGGCCGTGGGTGGTGGCGTTGTAGCCGCCGACCTTCACCTTGTCGAGGCCGTAGGCCTGCTGCGTCGCCTTGATATTGCGGGCGATATAGGACGATTCCATTTCCTGTTCGTTCGGGCTGACCTTGAAACGCTGCAGGAGCATCGGCCAGAGCATGCCGAGCACGACGGCCACGACCACGACGGCGGCGATGGCGATCATGGGCACGCGCCACGCCTTGACGGCGGCCACCACACGCACATCAGGCGAAGCTGGTCCGTCGAAGGAGTGGGAACGCATAAGCCAAATGCCCAGCAGCACACCAAGAATCGCGGTCAGCGCGGCAAGGATGAACGTCACCGGAACGTTGGCATGAACCGTGGTGTAATCAGCACCGGTGAAACGGTTGCCGCTTTGGGTAAGCGTATTGAAGACGCCGATGACCTGACGAACGGACCAGGCAAGCATGTTGAGGATGAACCAGACGCTGATCTGGCGACGCGCATACTTGGTCATGGTCATGATGCCGTGGTCGTTGACCGGCATGGTGATGCGGATGCCGCCCATGGCGAAGTGGGTGATCACCGAGAAGAGCAGTCCGAAGAACAGCAACATTCGAAGCGCGGAGAGCATCAGATTGACACCGGGAAGGATGAAGACGTAGAAGCCGTTGTCGATGCCGAATTGCGGGTCGGTGACACCGAAACGTTGGGCATGGAACATCAGCAAAACTTCGGACCAGTTCGAGTTGAACTGTGCACCAAAAATGAGGCCGACGATCAATGAAACGATTACCGCGACTTTCCTAGCGGATTTCGAGCTTACCGATTTACCGACTTCAACCACATCGCCTCTGACGCGGATCTTGGAACCGTCGGCGGAATCCGGGCGCTTGCGGATGGCCATGGTGGCAGCAAAGTAACTCACCAGCGCCATCAACACGGCGAAGGCGACCCACAGACCGACCTTCGTCCAAAGTTGCGTCCACACCACCGATTGGAAGCCGAGCTGTCCAAACCACATCAGATCAGTGACGAAATGATCGAGGCCGAAAAGCAGCGCCAGAATCAACACCACAACGACGACCACGCCTATGAAGACTTTTGTCCCCTTGGATGAGCCTTGAGACTTCGAATTCGGACGACGTGTCAGACGCGGATTGCCGTTGCCGCCCCGCGGCGGCCAGAAATCACTTGCCGAAAAATTAGGACGCCTGCCTCCCGCATGGGCGTCGTCGTCGCCGTCGGTATGGATATGCAGAATCGTGGGGTCGTCGTCATCCTCGTTCTTGCGGTAACGATTGGAACCATTGCGCGGGTCCGGGAACCCGCCGAAAAAGTCAAAGAAGGACATGCCTTAATCGTACCGAAAGGTGTCGCCCGTCACCTTTGAGCGAATCATATAGTTACATAATATTGTTTATCATCTAATTGCAATACATCAAACCGGCTGTCACAATCGGACGAAACCCTCTTGTATCAATACCATATAGAGCACTCTCCTGCCGAAAGTCGAAAGCAGCACATCACGCTTCCAACGATATGTCACGATGACAGCACGCAATTGCAATGCCTTCAAAAGCGAACCGAGAACATTTGAAAAACCGGCCAAGAAACCCCATAATGACGAACTCAACCAGCCTTTGTTATATAGTGAGCTCATCAGCGTGCATCATGTGATGATTGTTGCAATACAAAATACCCAGGAGCCAGCATGTCCCAAACAACGAACGAAACCGTCGACCAAAAAACCAACGACGGCTCCCAGCAAATGGCCGAAAGCCCGAAATTGATGAAACTTTCAGGCAAGCACCGGTTGGTCATTGCGTTTACCTTCTTCTCCATGTTCTTTGGGGCGGGCAACCTCATCTTCCCGCCGTTGATGGGCGCTCAGGCACAATCCGCGGCACTGCCGGCCACCATCGGCTTCATCGTTTCAGCAGTAGGCCTGCCAATTTTGGGCGTATTGGCCGTGGCCTCGGCCGGAGGATTCGAGCACCTCGCCTCGCGCGTCTCTCCCAAGTTCGCCGCAGTGCTGGCTTTCGTCATCATCATGGCCATCGGCCCCTGCTTCGCCATCCCGCGCACGGCCACGACCTCTTACGAAATGGCCATCACCCCATTCGCAGGTGAAAATAACCGCTTGGCACTGTTGGTCTATTCGCTGGTCTTCTTCACGCTCTCGTTCATCCTGAGCCAACACCCCGAAAGGCTCTCCAAATCGCTCGGCCGTTTCATGGGCCCGCTACTCCTGGTGCTCATAGTCGTCATGTTCGTCGCCTGCATCTTCATCAGCCACGCGCCGCTCGGCAAGCCGTTCGGCGATTACGCCCACGGTTCGCTGATCTACGGCTTTATCAACGGCTATCAGACCATGGATCTTCTGGCTGCGCTCTACTTCGGCATCGTCATCTCGGCCAATATTTCGGAGTTCGGCGTCACCGACACCAAAGCGAACCGCCGCGAAACCGGCATCGCCGGAACCGGGGCCGGAATTTTACTCATTCTCATCTACGCTGCGCTTTCCTTCATCGGCGCGGTGAGCGGAACCATCAAATCCGCCAATGGCAAGAACGACACCGGCGCCACCGTGCTGACCAACCTCACCACCTCGGCATTCGGCTCCATCGGCACCGCCTTCGTGGGCCTTATCTTCGTGCTGGCCTGCTTCAACGTCTGCACGGGCCTCATCTCGACCTGCGCGACCTATTTCGAAGACAACTTCCCCACCGTTTTCGGCCATCCGGTCAAGTACCGCGCATGGAGCGTCATCTTCGCCATCTTCAGTTTCATCGTCTCAAACGCCGGCCTGAGCGCCATCATCACTGTCTCGCTGCCCGTGCTCGGCGCGCTCTACCCCATCGCCATCGTGCTGATACTACTCAATCTGGTCGAAAAGCCGTTCGCCTCCAAATTCTCACGAGTCTATTTCTGGACAGTGCTGTTGGTCGCCATTTACACCATCTTCGACTGCATCGTCAAGCTGCTTGCTGTCTTCGGGCTTACCGTCACTTCCGTGAGCAACGCGCTGGCTCATTTGCCGCTGTATGACGCACAGCTAACCTGGCTTATCCCTGCTGCCGTCGGCATCATTATCGGTATCATCGACAGCCTGATTCGGCGTGGTCGCAAGTAGCCACAAAGAAACCTGGGCTTATAAACGTCTGTGGGGTTCCGTCTTTAGTAGACGGAACCCCACAATATTAATGACGTCTCGGTTTGAACCTAATTAATTAATGACGTTTCGGGTTTAACCTACGCTCACAAAACGTTCTGGACTCAGGCCTTGGTGATGTGCCCGCCGAACTGGTTGCGCATCGCGGTGACGACACGCAGGATGTCGTCGGCACCGCCGCGCGAGGCCTGACGGGTATAGAGACCGGCGCTGATGGCCGGGGTCGGCACACCGAGTTCGGCAGCAGCCTCGATCGTCCATTTCGCCTCACCGGTCTCGTCAGCCACCGGCGGCATCGCCTTGAGGTCCGGATCATTTTTCATGGCACGAACCAGCAGATCAAGCAACCATGAATCGACAACGCTGCCGGCACGCCAGGAAGCCATGACCTGTGCGGGATCGTTGATGTATTCACTGCGCTCCATCGTGGCGAAACCTTCGCCGAACGCCTGCATCATGCCGTATTCGATGCCGTTGTGCACCATTTTGGCGAAATGACCGCCGCCAACAGGACCGGCATGCACCAAGCCGTCCTTGCCTTCCGGCTTCAACGCCTCGAAAATCGGCAGTATACGCTGATATTCCTCATCGGTGCCGCCTGCCATCAAAGCATAACCGCGTTCTTCGCCCCAAACACCGCCTGAGACGCCGCAATCCATGTACTCGATGCAGTTTTTCGCCAGCTTTTCGGCGTTGATCTTATCGTCGGTATACCTGCAGTTGCCGCCGTTGATGACCAGATCACCCGGCTCAAGCAGCTCCATCAGCTCATCCAACGTGCTGTCGGTGGCCTTGCCCGCAGGCACCATAATCCACACGTTACGCGGGGCGTCAAGCTTGGAGACCAGCTCCTTCAAACTTGAAACGTCACGGCCGGATTCAGGACTCAGATCGTAACCCACGACCTCGTGGCCGGCTTCACGAATCCTGTTGGCCATATTGCCGCCCATACGTCCAAGACCAATCATGCCAAGTTGCATTATTCCTACCTATCAAAAATATTGAACAATAAAACTCTACTTATGATTCCGACAGCTTGGACATTTCCGATACATCGTCAGACCAAAACGAGCATGCCGAAACCACTATAATCCAAGCAATGGCGGGGACCCGCCACAATAAAACCGGAACAACACGCGACGAAAGACTTCAACGCTGCTTCTACGGCGATGGCATCACCTCATTCAGTCACTTAGTGAGTATCGAGCGTGAAACGATTCCTATCAGTCAGTCCCCATATATTTTCGGGCGGCTTCCAACGCACGTTCCTCGACCTGTTCGGGACTTCCTGAAATATCGACTTCATACCCCGTTTCGTCAGGTTGCAAAGGCTCCAAGTCCGCGAACTGGCTGGGAAGCAAGGAAACCGGCATATAGTGCCCCTTGCGCTGCTTCATTCTCGAACCGATCAAATCCTCGGAACCTACCAGATGGATGAACAGCACATCGAGATCCTGACGCAACACGTCACGATAGGCACGCTTCAGGGCAGAGCAGGAAACGACAGTGGACACGCCTTTTGCATCCTGATCGCGCATCCACTGGTTGATGGTCTTGAGCCAAGGCCAACGGTCCTCGTCGTTGAGGGGAATGCCATGACTCATCTTCTCAACGTTGACCTTGGGATGGAAATCGTCTCCCTCGGCCATCTGGAAACCGAATTTGTCCGCAAGCGCTTGGGCCACAGTGGTTTTTCCACATCCCGAAACGCCCATGACAATGATGTGTGTGCTCACAATGAACCCCCTGTTAGTACTGCTTCTACTTTAAAACATAGCGTTGAGCAGTCAACAAGATGTCAATATTTGCCACGATATATGGCAAAGCCGGACGGCAGATCCTTCTGCACATCCGGCATGTTGCATGTCGCTGAGATTGCTTCGTCAAAGAGCAATCTCAGCGATTACCGCTCCATCACTCGGTGCCGTCCTTGGCGATGGCGCCGGTGGCACGGCCGATGGCGCGCAGGCCGTGATACATCACGAGCACCGCGACGGTGCCGATGGCGATGCCGTTGAACTTGACACCGGAGACGGCGAAGCCGAAGTCGGCGATGCCGATAATCATCGTGACCGCAGCGGTCATGTTGTTGAGCGGCTTGCCGAAGTCGACGTGGTTGTCTACCCAGATGCGCACGCCGACCATGCCGATCATGCCGTAGAGCAGGGTGGTCACGCCGCCGAGCACACCGGCGGGAATCGTGTTGATGATGGCGCCGAACTTCGGGCAGAGGCTCAGGATGAGGGCAAAGGCGGCGGCGCACCAGTAGGCGGCGGTGGAATAGACGCGGGTGGCAGCCATCACGCCGATATTCTCACCGTAGGTGGTGGTGCCGGAGCCGCCGCCGAATCCGGCGATCGTGGTCCCCAGGCCGTCGGCGAACAGGGCGGTGCCGATGTGGTCGTCATAGTTGCGGCCGGTCATCTGCGCCACCGACTTGACGTGGCCGACGTTCTCGGCGATCAGGACCATGACCACCGGGATGAACATCGGCAGCACGGAGAAGTCGACCTGCGGGAGATGGAAGTGCGGGAAGCCGATCCATGCGGCCCTGCCGACCGCGGCGAAATCGACCTGTCCGCGCAAGCAGGCGTAGGCGTAACCGACCAGCACGCCGAGCAGGATGTTCAGGCGGCCTAGCAGGCCTTTGAAGAGCACCGCGATGAGCAGGACAGCGACCAGCGTGACCGCAGCGGTGTCGGGAGCCTTCTGGAAGTTGTTCCAGACCGAAGGGGCGAGGTTGAAGCCGATGATGGCGACGATGGCGCCGTTGACCACCGGCGGCATGATGATGTCGATCCATTTCGCGCCGGCGAAGTGGACGAGGATGCCGATGAGCGCCAGCAGCATGCCGGTGACCATGATGCCGAAGCTGGCCACCGCGATGCCCTTGTGAGCGGTGGTGACCGCGACGATGGGGGCTATAAAACCAAATGAGCTACCCAAATAACTGGGTAGCTCATTTTTATTGATCAACAGGAACAACGCCGTCGACATCGCCGTGAAGAACAACGTCGTGGACGGATCAAAGCCCGTCAGAATCGGCACCAGGAACGTCGCGCCGAACATCGCGATGACGTGCTGGGCACCGATGCCCGCCGTTCGTCCCCACGTCATTCGCTCGTCGGGGTCGACCACTTCTCCAGGGTTCAACTTCTTGCCGTCACCATGCAATTTCCAGGTGAACATGTTGCTCATCCTTGACTCTCCTTTTGGGCATACTTCCGCCACTAATTGAAAATAGGGGATTCACCGCGCGGCTTTGCTTTCGCTTTGCTTTTGTCGCGCGCCTTGGGTCATTCTAGCGATACCCTTGACATCGGCGTGTCGCCTCCTTGTAACTAAAGACTAACTGACGTTGCCGGAGGTCGGGATATACAATGTTCGACACGCTTCTGGCTGAGCCGTTAAGCGGGAAGCCCAGTGGGCTTCCCGTAGGCGAAGTGAGCGCGAAGTATCGAGCGCGAAGGCAAAATCTTTGATTTTGCACAGGCCGTGTCTTACGCTCGAACATCGCATATCCCGACCTCCAACACTCAACACATCCTTGCTGTTGGAAAACCTACTCAGAGATGCGGAGTGACGGACTGAACAACGTCCACGAGGTCGCCGTTGGAAAGGAGGGGACGCTGGAATTCGCGCCACGGGTCGACCTTGATCGTCCAACGGCCGCTGTCCTTGTCGTAGACCGGACGGGCGGTCTGCTCGTAACGGATGCGCTCATCGGTGCGTCCGGTATTAGGGTCACGACGCGAATAATGCAGGCAGGTGCAGTTGGTGATCTTCCAGTTGTCGCTGTCGGCGCGGCGCAGGAATTCCTCATCGGAAAGGTCTTCGAGCGTCAGCATCAGCGAAAGCATGAAATCGCCATGGGTGACCGCTATGACGGACTGGGCCTCAGCGCGACGGTTCAGTGACGTCAGCAGGTTATGGGCACGGTTCTCGGCCACGTCGGCGATGGATTCGCCGGCCGGCGGGCGCCAATAAAGCGGGTCGGTCTTCTTGAACATCCAGTTGCGTTCGTAGTTGTTTTTGAACACGTCCTGGGTCACCGTGCTGATCTCGCCCCACGAACGTTCGCGCAGGACGCGGGTCTCCTCCCATTTGGCCTTCGGCAATGCCATCGTCGCGGCGGTCTCGCGCGTACGAACGTATGGAGAAACCAGATAGCGATCGAAAAGCTGCTGCTGCTCGACCAACCAGCGGCCGATGCAATATGCCTGTTTGCGCCCTGTCGCCGTGAGTCTCCACGAACGATCCGGGACGGTGACATTGTCTTGTGTAAACAGCGAATTGTCGCCATGCTCCCCTGCCTTGACGATGACGTTCGCCTCCGACTCCCCGTGTCGGATCACATACAAATCCAAAGGCATACCCATGTGCCTTACCTCGTTTCCCCTGTTCTGCCCATCAATCTTCGTTGCTAATCTCAAACCATTATCGCACAGCAATCGCAAACAAGGCCGGTAGCGAAACAAAAGAAGACGCCCCTTCCCACGTTCTGCAACTTCCCCCAAATGCAGAACACGAAAAGGAACGTCCTGTGAACCTTTCAGTCCACTAAAGCGTTACTTCTCAACAACCAGCAGATCGGCAATCAGCCCCCAATGGCGATCTGATGCTTCGGCTCGACCTTCGGCTGCGGCTGAATCTTGGCGATTTCGAGGTTCAGCGTGCCGTCCTTGTAGCTGGCGTGCACATCAGGTTCCTTGACCTGGTCGCCGACATAGAAGCTACGCGAGCAGGTGCCGGCGTAACGTTCGCGACGCAGCCACTTGCCTTCGTCGTTCTTCTCGTCATGGTTCTCGTCGCGCTTGGCGGAAACGGTCAGGTAGCCGTCATGCAGCTCAAGGGAGATGTCGTCCTTGTTGAAGCCAGGCATATCGATGGAGACGTCGTAGGCCTTGTCGGTCTCGCGGACATCGGTCTTCATCATGTTGGCCGAAGAAATCGGGTTGCCCATGCGGTTGCTGGAGTCTCCCCAGCCGGCGAAGAACGGATCGTCGAACATATCAGAGAACGCATCATGCATCAAAGCCGGAAACATAGCCATAATCAATACTCCTAAGTATTTGAGGCAAGCCGTGACGCCCGCGGCCGGAAGCCGAACCAGCCGGGTGACGAGACGCTCCGGAACCTTGCGGCTCCAAGTCTTTATCTTGTCACTTAGTCCAACCGATATTCCCGCTCTCGCTTCCCGGATTTAACCTGCAGTGAACAAAACTTGAGTCTAGGAGACTCAAGTTTTGAAACTGCTATACACATCATTCCAAAGCGCAGAAACCCACTCCACCACAAAGTTAGCGAACTGGAACAATAACGACGGTTACGGCCCCTCAACGTAGCGAATCATCCAGTTCAAAACCCAACTGGACCAATAGCAACGCTTACTGCCAATCATCGGAGCAGAAGCACAGCCGCGGGCAACCAACTGATTCCTTCTTTACGCACCGTAAACCAACGACAACGAGTAAACAAAACGAGCCAATTTTCAATACCGATAATCGACCCGTTTTCTGTTCCTTTTATCGAAACTGCGACCGCCTATTCGCCTTTATAAGGGTAATCCCGGCGACGCTTGGCCGTAAAATCGCGAACGCGCTTGATCTTGTTCTGCCGATTGAACTCGATGACCGAAACCCCGTCGAAATCGTAGGCCTCACCCTCGCGCTCCTGGCCTGCGAGCGTCCAGAAGACGGTGATTGACGGCTGTCCCTCGCGGCCACGC
The DNA here is from genome assembly GCA_024104275.1 of Bifidobacterium sp. Lineage (GTDB taxonomy): Bacteria > Actinomycetota > Actinomycetes > Actinomycetales > Bifidobacteriaceae > Bifidobacterium. Next base: position 121,012 of record JAGGHK010000001.1, on the reverse strand, counting down.
GCATGCGTGAAGTAGCCGACCTTCCACGTCAGTATTGTCTGACGGTCCATCGCATCCTCGACCCAATGGTGAATCTGGTTGCGGTTTTCGTAGATGTGCCCGTTGGATTCCTCATAGACACAATCGGGGGCGAAAATCGCGTCGAGCTTGTCGAAATCGCGCGTCACCCACATGTTGAAGTAGTCGGAAATGGCACGCTCACGCTTACGTGCTCTCGGTATTGATAACGTCACTGTCGCCATAACCATTATCATACGCTATACAAACGGCGTTACACGGCCTAAATATGGAATTTTTCTATGAAATTTATGACACCGAAAGGCTTTCGGGCGGATTTGTCGTCTTCGCACGCCCGATAATCTTCTTTACCCTGTAATAACAAAAACTGGCAACTAAATACGATACAATCGGGAAGACGCTGATAGAAACACTTCACAGGTATATCGAGATAGACTAGGAAAGCTTCTTATCAAGATAGCCTTTCAATACCACAGCCTGGTTGCGCTCTGGATCTTTGGCCCCGTATAGCAACGTGACCTTGGACTGTTCGCCACATATCGCGACCAGCTTATCGACCGTTTCCGTATTGCCGTCCAGCTCTTTGCGGTATTTTTCGGCGAACTCATCAAATTTGGCCGGATCGTGGCCGAACCCTTTGCGCAGCTGCGTGGTCGGGCCGATCTCTTTAAGCCACAGATCAAGTTTCGCGTTCACCTTCGAAATGCCGCGAGGCCAAAGCCGGTCAACCAGCACGCGATAACCGTCTGAGCCCTCGGCCGCCTCATAAACCCGCTTCAACGCAATCGTCATAGTCTCCTCCTCTTGTTTCATATCTCTGTCTCAGCGTAGCGCAGATAAGAGCAGAATGGCAGAGCAAATAAGATATCGGCGAAACTCAAGGGATCTCGATAAAAGGATTGAAAAATTTCCTAACATTAAATCGAGATTCCTTGATATGAAGTTCCGGGAACCGTGATTTTGATACTGATTTCCGAGAGTGAAAGCCGAGGAATCTTCTTTCGTCAGCTCATAAGGAAATCGAGAATGTTCATGCCCGCGTCGGTTTCGGCGCGATAGAGCTCGGTATAGCCGCATTGCGTGCAGCTGACGGTGATGAACTTCTTGTTCTGCACGTTGAACAGTTTGGCGAACTCGCCGCCGGTGGCCTGGAACTGGTCGGAAGTATAGTTCCGGCAACCGCACTTGACGCATACATACTGTTTCTGTTCCATCGGTGGACCTTCCTTCTCCTGAGCGAAACAATGACTTGTCCATTCAATTTAACCATAATCCCGAGGCCGAAAATACGACATTGCGATTGCGAATATACATTTTCTTGATATAAATGAATCACGCCCGCGTTCGGTTTGCGCCTTCGCCGTGTTTTCAAACAACCTTAAAAAAGAAAGCACCACAACGGATTCAAGCGTTGTGGCGCTTCCCAAAACCGAGATGTCGGCTTATCGACGCGACAACTCAGAGCAAAACCTCATCGATGGGCTTGTCGCCGTCATAGAAGGCGATGGTCTTGCGCTTGGCGACGTCTGCGCTGAGCACGCGGGCGATGACCGCCGCGACGTTGCCGCGCGATGTCGCACGCTGATCGGGCGTGGCTGGCTTGCCGTCAATCATCGTGTGGTCGTCGGTCAGGACGATCTTGTCGGTTTCCGGCTCGAGCGTCAGCACGCCGGGGCCCAGAATCGTGTATTCCAGCGAGGAATCGCGCAGATGCTCGTCGGCATCGTGCTTGGCCTGTGCATACGGAACGAACGACTCCGGCCAACCCATTTCTTTCGGTTCGCGATCGGCCGTGTCATATGAAACCATCACGAAACGACGCACACCGGCCTTTTGCGCCGCATCTATCGCATTGACCGCGGCCTGATAATCGACCGCATGGGTACGGTCGGCGTCCCCGCCGCCGGCACCTGCCGAAAACACGACAGCGACGGCACCTTCGAACAGACCTACGAAACTATCAACGTTGGCATGTTCCATATCGAAGACCACCGGGTTAGCGCCGGCCTTGCGCACATCATCGGACTGCGCCGGGTTGCGGATCACCGCGTCGACGCTGAAACCCGCTTCCTTAAGCTTTGGCTCGGCGAGCAACGCTACCTTGCCATGCCCACCTAAAATCACCACTCGTCGCTGATCAGCCATATCGATTCCTTTCGAAAGGTTTTAACATCCATCATTATTGATGAAATGTAACCTCTACTATCATGCCATAAAACCGATTTACGCCCACAGAGCGAATATTGACCGCGCGATTGCGGAATTTAGAACTCACAGAGCTGCAGCTAGGCATGCTGGAACCGTAATTCCATAAATGAAACGGAACGGTTGAACAGAATATTAACCCCCACATTGCACTCTAGACTAAGCTCCACAAGTTCGCCCTCGCACGTGCTTGGGCAGAATCTGGGGGGGGCTCGGACCATGGATCATGGGAATATGAATCCGCGGCCTTAACCATGTAATCAGCCAACTGGAGTATGCGAGCAACGGCAATCAGTGCATCAGAACACACTGGCCTACCGTGCTCGAGATTGGTCACCGTAGTCTCGCTTATCCCCGAATGCGTTGATTATACTACAGGAAACCAATGCTTAATAATATATCCAGAATTTAGAAAAGCTTTAATTACCATATTCATTCATTGATTCACATTTCAACTTATCGCTTCCAGACAATGTATTGCAATATGAAGAAGTGTCGTTATGATTGTTAGGGTCAGCACTGCCGTTATAACTATTAAGATCCTGTTCAGAGCCCTTTGAAGGTAAATCCACATCTTCTTTAACTATTAAGTCAAGCCAACCCCTATTGCTAGTATCGCCCATGACTCTACTCTTCAATTGCAAATTTGCGACGCTTAAACTATGCCACTTGTGGTCGTTCATTTGGTTGTTAACTATTTTTCCTTGATATATTTCTAAATGGTCAGCAATACATTTAAGATTAGCATCATAGGGTTTAGTAAATCTTAACGTCATTTCAGATTGGTCGTCCGAAAGTTGATACCTGAAATCTAAATCATCGATTATCGATTGAGGACTGCACGCCCAATATGCACGCGCAACATCGGTTTCAGGATTCGTTTGCGAACCTTCAGGAGCATAAGATTGAGCATCAGAACCGTAACCACCGCCCATGCGCTTTTCGAGTATTTGTTCTCTCTTCGCTTGTTCTTCCGCTTTCTTTTTTAAATCCTTATCGTTATTTCCCTTTTCCGAGCTCTTTTTATCGTTATCATATTTATCATCAGTAGATGATTGTTTTTGTGCAGAACTGTTGGAAGATCCGCTTACCACTGAGGAAGTGAGCCCCGTATAAATCCCTGCAATCATCAGCACTGCAGAAAGAAGTAATCCCAAAACGGAAATGATTTTTATACGATTTTTATTCATTTTGATTCTTACTCCTTTCCATAATAATTAATATGCACAAGAAGGACTTGATTTTCTTCATCCAAGCGTGTCGCATCATTCTTAAGTCGAGAAATTGTAGTTTCAAGCTCTTCCAACGCCAACTTCACTGCATAATAATCTGACTTTGCTTGATTTGCGAGACTGGTCGATTGATTTAGATATTTCAACTCCTGTTGTTCTTCATCAAGGCGCTTTTGGCAAATGTCTTGATACTCTTTTGCACTCTTAGGTGACGTTGCGAGACCAGTCAACAAAGCTCGTAACATATTTTGAACAGCGAAATGGCTCTTATATCCAGACGGGAGCTCAGATTCCAATCGATTAAATTCTTCCGAAAAATCGCTTGAACTTTCCTGCGATTGTTTATATGCCTGGGCAAGCTTGGGCACTGCATGCTGAGCCTCTTTATGCCGAGTGTCCTGAATCAGAGCGCTGAGAAAAAGAAAGAAACCCAACGCACCGCCAAGGGCAGCAATATTCCATTGACTTGTCAAAATACACACCAACAAAGTAAGCGCAAGAACAATAAAGGCAACAACAACTTCAACTTTCGAACTTGTTGAAAATGAACTACACCTAGCAATAGCAAGATCCAGACGCTGCTTCTTTTTGTCAGTCTCCTCGAGAGCATCGAAATCCTGGTCAAGGACGGAAAGCTTCTCAATCAATTGAGAACGACTGAAATCTTCCATCATTGAGCCTCCCTCAAAACATCATCAGGATTTTCGTTGTGCTGTCTAATGATATTTCTTAAATCACTGTTTCTGTTTTTAATCGGCTCGTACCGACTACGCCATTCCTCAAGCGCATGCATCAATTCAACCTTGTCTACAGTGTTAAGTTTTTCCGTCCGCTGCTCATAATCAGACCGACGCTGTTGCTGCTCGATTTGTTGCCGATGTAAGTCCTGAATCATTTGCACATGCTTCTCAATCTCATATTGTTCAGCAATATCAGCAAACGAGTCGTCACTATTCCGTAAATGCTCAATGATGTAATTCAGCTGATCAGCATGTCGATATTCACTCAGAATCAATTTCAGCGCTTGACCATATTTCTCTTGCATTTGTCCTAAGCCCTGAGAAAGTTGTTTGACTTCCTTCTCCATTCCCGGAATCTCTTTACTTAGAGTTTCACTTGCCTGTTTCATCTTCAAAGAAACAGGTATCAAGATAAGGCCAATACAGATTGGAAACAATGAAATCCATAAATATTGCAATGGAAGTACTCTGAGGACGCCAACACCTACCACTATTAGAAAAATAGCAAAGGTCAACCAACGATAATAAGAATCACGTTTATTCTCATATTTCTTATGAGCATCTTCAGCCATTGAGTCCGCAGTATCTTTCACCTCGTCATAAACGGTGACTACGGGAATTATGCTTGTCAAAAAATGAATCAACTCGTCATGAGAATACTGGTCAATAGTCTCGACTCTTCGAAATGTGGCGGCCACAGAAATCTCCTATATTCAAATTTGAAAAACTCGGTTTACTGTCTATCCTCAGCTTCTAACTTAGAAACATCACTTTCAGATAGGGCTTTCTCTCCTTCAAGGTGCTCAAACATCGATGATTCAAACTTAAGCATTCGGTCTATTGCATTACGTATTTTTTCAGCAATTTCCTCTTCATCAATCTCCGCGATGCGCAACGTCTTAGATTCATCGATACCGACATCATCGAATTCGCACAATTTGAAAAGACCTCGCGCAGCTACATTTTTCCCCGATTTTATCGGCTTTCGTTCTTCCCAACAGAAATCCCTCAACGTTTGTATCCGATCAAGGATCTGCGGCGACCGACCAGCTTCATTGACTTCAAAAACAACGCTTGGTTTCTTAAGAGTTCCTGGATAAGAATAAATCCAATACTTATATGTTGCGTCCGGACCTTCCCAACTGATTGAATGCGAACGATTCTCAAGATATTCGTCCATTTTCGAGGTTGTAAAGAAGAGAAAATCATTGGTTGAGCCCTCTGGCTCGCAATCGGAAATTTGCCCTTCCTGTTTAAATTCATTAAGTACACTCAAATAAATTTCTCGTAAGGCTTCGTCTATCCCATCCTCCGGAACAGCACGGGTGCTAACAAGATCAAAAACAGCGGGATACTTCCTATACAGGTTTAAAGCCAAATCATCAAGTTCGTCGTTCTTCACGAGATTCTCCTTCTCCAAAAAGTCAATGTAATCGTCAATAAGTTCTTTTGCTCGGCCTTGTGCCAAAGCCTCAATGGATTTCAAAACCGTGACTATCGACGTATATGAAAGCCTCAGCCAACTATCGGGTTCATCGCTTTGATCTTTAGGAACCCGCTCACCTCTAGGAGTGAGGAAAATATATATTTTATGCGAATACTCCGCATAGGCATTTTCAACATATTCTCTATAGCGAAACAGCTGATTATGCATGAAGCCATGCATCAACTTTGTTCTCGATGCATATCACCATGCGATTGTCAAGCGTTTTCAGCAAAATATCTATGTGCGCTTCTCGTTCACGAACCACCTCAATCTCAGTAAGATCATCGGCAGCTAAGGATGCAAAATCATCAGCAAGCTCATCTGAATGATGATTTCGAATGTTTTCTTTATACAACTGGGCAAGAAGACGCCGTATAAACAAATCTCCCAGTGCATGCGGAGATGACGGATCCATCAGCCAAGCCAAAAAGGCAGAGTGCTTAATCTCCTGACGGCCCATGTCAATGGCATCAAAAACGTTCACACGGTTTAATCGTTGGTTGAGTTTGTTAAACTGCGGATCCGAAAGCATCTTCATTGCCTGCACTGTGACAGAATCCTCTTCAGTCATAGACGTTCGCTCCTTTGCCCTGGTTTGAAACAGTTACGATGAACCTTCTTGTTCTTAAGATCGTAACCAATCAAACACTTTAATTATTATTCCGTTTTATTCAGTTATACGTATTTGCATTAAACCTATAATACAAATTTTACATTTTCAAGGATCAAAAACTTTCGTCTAGCCTATGACGCAATCCTTGTTCTTTAAATACCTCATTGCAGCAGAGAAGAGCCTCAGTTCTTGGATTATATGTTTATATCATTTATTCTTCCTTCCTTTATCTTTTATAAAAGCTATCTTATATAAAAGATATTAAGATTAAGGATGTACAATCTATTTCTTTCAACTTTCGCTTGCGACTTATTCGCGATTGAGAATCTTGGTGTTTTTCTTTACTTCATCGGGAGAGAGAATATCGTATTCATCGAGATACGCAATCGGGTTCTTGGAATCGTTACGCTTGAGCGTCTTGCCCAACCATACATCGTATTTGCGTTCGACTGGTTCGCCAATGAAACCCATGCGCATATCATCGCGTTTGATCAGGCCTCGAATCTTGGCGACGCAAACAACTACGTTTTCAGGATTGAGAATAACCGCCAAATCGCAACGTACTGCGCGACCTGGCTCGAGTTTCCACCAACTATTGCCGGCCTGCCACACCTCTTCGGGCGACATGCCCTCTTGCCAGCCGATGAACTCGCGATACCCACCCTCAGGCAACTCTTCGTGACGAACCGGCCTGCGAGGACCGAGTTTCATAGTAACAATCTCGCTCAAAGAAACCTACCTTCTACAATAGCTAACAGATTCACCCTTATGCTGGTTAACAACCGGTTTTTATTCCCGTTATTTACTTTATGCCGTCACAAGCCGAGCACGGACATCGTACTCATAAGAATGCTTATAAAGATACGATGGAGCGATATCGATTGATCCGTCTTTCCATGTCAGCACACCATCATCTATCTGAAAATTCTCGAAAACGGTTTCATCCCGTAATGGAGCAAACGCAGGAACGTCATCAAACATCTCGGTGAAATCACAAAGCCGCGTTTCTCCGTTCGAAAACGTCACTACCATGATATGATCGTCCGTCACACGGGCATCACGCACTTCCAACTCCTTGAATCCAGAATCACCATAAACAATCCCGTTTCGCACAAACATCAAAAACCTCCTCAGGACAGTGGCCTAATCTTGTCAAAAGGCTTACCTTCTATGGCTTCATTCCATGCACCATACAACTCTTCCTCATGCAATTCGAGCCAAGCAACTACTAGCTTATATTGCTTTTCCGGTAAAGAACCAGCCAGCACTTCCATCAATGCCAATCGATGCTTTGAAATCACCATACTTCACATGCACATGCGGTTTATGATGCTTGCCTTCATCCTGATACATCATCTTTATAATGATTCCAAAGAATCTGCTTACTTCCGGCATCGTGTCACACCGCCTATCTTAATTCTCGTTTCTTTCTTGTATTGTATCGGCTACCAGCCATCCTATGGCGAAACAATCGGCAAATCAATAAATATCATCAAGCTGGAGCATTTCAACTTTCAAAAATATCAATTAAAAAAAAATAAAGGTGGTTCGATACCTGTTACATCAAACCACCCTAATAGGAAATCGACCAAATTTGAACCAGCTCACACGTTGAACTTGAAGTCTACGATGTCGCCGTCCTGCATCACGTAGTCGCGACCCTCCTGGCGGAGCTTGCCTTCCTCCTTGATCTCGTTCATGCTGCCCTTGGCCGCCACGAAATCGTCGTAGGAGACGATGTCGGCCTTGATGAAGCCACGCTCGAAATCGCTGTGGATGACGCCGGCGGCCTGCGGGGCGGTCCAGCCCTGATGAATCTGCCAGGCGCGCACCTCCTTGACACCGGCGGTGAGGAAAGTCTGCAGGCCGAGCACATCGAAACCGACGCGGGCCAGCTGGTCGAGGCCGGATTCCTTCAGGCCTGCATCCTCAAGCATCTCGCGGGCATCGGCCTCGTCGAGATCGGTCAAATCCGACTCGAACTGGGCATTGAGGAAAATCGACTGCGCGGGCGCGACAGAGGCGGCGAGTTTTTTCTGCAGGTCCTTGTCGCCGAGCTCGTTGTCATCGACATTGAACACGTAGATGAACGGCTTGGCGGTCATCAGGTGCAGGTCGTAAATGTCGGCCTTGTCGATCTTGCCGGCCGATGCGGCATGGTCGATGGTCTCCCCCTCGCTCAGGATGGACTGCGCCTTCTTGACGGCGTCCATGTATTCCTGCGTGACCTTCTTGCCTCGCAGCTCCTTTTCAAGCTTGGGCAGCGCGTTCTCGATGGTCTGCAGGTCGGCGAGCATGAGCTCGGTGTTGATGGTGTCGATGTCGTCGGACGGATCGACCTTGCCATTGACGTGGACGATGTCGTCGTCCTTGAAGGCGCGCACGACCTCGCAGATCGCGTCGGCCTCGCGGATATTGGCCAGGAACTTGTTACCCAGGCCCTCGCCCTCGGAGGCGCCCTTGACGATGCCGGCGATGTCGACGAAGGTGACGGTGGCCGGCACGATCTTCTCGGTGCCCACCAGCTTGGCGAGGACGGGAAGCCGCTTGTCGGGTAGCGGCACGATGCCGGTGTTGGGCTCGATGGTGGCGAACGGGTAGTTCTCCGCAAGCACGTTGTTGCGGGTCAGGGCATTGAACATGGTGGATTTGCCGACGTTGGGCAGACCGACGATTCCGATAGTTAAAGACATATCTCAAGTCTAGCGTCGAGACGGACGAAACCCCGCCTGCATACGAGTCTGTCAGCCGACCGGTTCGACGCAGCCTTACGTGTAATTGCGTCCAAAAGCACGAAATCGGTGTCTAAAACATGCTTTTTGACGGATTTACGGCCGTTGACACGTCAAAAGCAGGCAAATGGTCATTGTCTCGAAAATCGCCTATAGTTGCACGTATTCATTATTCGTAGAAGAGGTTGCTGGGTCTATCAGTAACCGGTGCGAGACGGGATTGCGTCTATGACCATCGGCGAAAGGAGGCCTGGCCGAAATCTCGGATGGCCATCTCCATCAGGGATTGGGCCCGGACCCAACAGATTCGGGACTGTCACGGCTCACAAATGAGCTGTGGAGAGCTGTCGATGAATTACATTGGTGGCATTTTCGCGATGATGCGTGGCCAACCATTCGGAACCATACATTCGCGAAAGCCAGATCATCGGACTTCTTCCTCAATAGAGAGAGGAAACATGTCGGCGCAAACCGGACATAGCAACGACACGGGCACAACGCCATCCGGCGGTACCACGGGAGTCAAAAAAACAGCCACACACCCCATCCCTGCCAAATCAAGTGGCGTGAAACGCAATCTCAAGACACGTCACGTCTCGATGATCGCCCTCGGCGGGTGCATCGGCACCGGCCTGTTCATGACTTCGGGCTCCACCATTTCCAAGGCCGGCCCCGGCGGCGGCTTGGTGGCCTACATCGCCATGGGTATCATGGTCTACTTTTTGATGACCAGCCTCGGCGAACTGGCGACCAACCAGCCAGTCTCGGGCTCTTTCGCCACCTACAACGCCAAATACGTCGACCCGGCACTCGGCTTCGCAATGGGCTGGAACTACTGGTTCAACTGGGCCATCACCGTCGCCGTCGACATCTCCACCGCGGCTCTGCTGATCCAATACTGGCTTCCGCACACCCCCGGCTGGATCTGGAGCCTCATCGTGCTGGTGGTCATCTTCCTGATCAACGCGCTGGCCGTCTCCGCGTTCGGCGAGACCGAATACTGGCTTTCGCTGATCAAGGTCATCACCGTCATCGTCTTCCTCGTGCTCGGTTTCGCCATGATCTTCGGCATCATGTTCCATCCGGCGGTCGGTTTCGGCAACTTCACTTACAAAGACGCCCCGTTCGTCGGCGGCTTCCCCGCCATCCTGAGCGTCTTCCTCATCGCCGGCTTCTCGTTCCAGGGCACCGAGCTCATCGGCGTGACCGCGGGCGAATCGGCAGACCCGGAACATGCGGTGCCCAAGGCCATCAACAGCGTCTTCTGGCGCATCCTGCTCTTCTACGTCCTATCCATCTTCGTGATCGCCGCACTCATCCCTTACACCAGTCCAAATCTGCTTTCCGCGGCCGACGGCAACATCGCGATGTCGCCCTTTACGTTGGTCTTCAAGCGCGCGGGCCTCGCCTTCGCGGCAAGCCTGATGAACGCCATCGTGCTGACCGCGGTGCTTTCGGCGGCCAACTCAGGCATGTACGCCTCGACCCGCATGCTCTACTCGCTGGCCGGCGACGGCTATGCCCCGAAGTTCTTCGCCCACACGACCAAGCACGGTATCCCGATGGCGGCGCTCATCGTCACCACCATCATTTCCCTGGCCACGTTCGCAGCCTCGATCTTCGGCCAGAAGATCTATATGTGGCTCGTCGCGGCCTCGGGACTGACCGGGTTCATCGCTTGGGTCGGCATCGCCATCAGCCACTTCCGCTTCCGCCGCGCGTTCATTCGTCAGGGCCATCAGCTTTCGGAGCTGAAATATCACGCCAAGCTCTTCCCGCTCGGCCCGATCATCGCGCTCATCCTGTGCATCGTGGTGATCGGCGGGCAGAACATCGACGCGTTCGTCCACTGGGACTGGCAGCAGATCGGCATCACCTACATTGGTCTGCCGCTGGTGCTGATCCTCTACATCGGCTACAAGATCAAGTACCACACCCACATCATTCCGTTGGATGAAGTGGACGTTTCCCCGTCTGACATCTCGAAGGAGAACGAAAACAAGGAAACGACGGTCTAGAAAATCGATATTGTATTGGCTAGTTGGGTGCGTCCGGCAAATGGAAACATGCCGGACGAACTGTTTTATACGGCATTATCAGGATTGCCGGGATTACAGACATTTCCGGCGTCATCAGGATTTCCAGCATCACTGGGATTACGGATATCGCCGGCCCACGAATCAGCGAATCCTTCAGCTTTCCGACGGTATGAACGACTCGAAAATGAAGTAGCCGAAATCGCGGTTGCAACGCTCGAGTTCTTCGGCACTACGCGGCGTCCAAGCCACGGACACAGCACCCAATGAGCGCGCCAAACGCAACTGCAACGAACGACCGCCATGCCAGTCATAAGCCACGAAATCCGGACGCGACACCCAGTTGAAGCCGAGCTTTCCCGCGATCCAGCGGATGATACCATGCTGCAACGAGTGGAAATTCGTCTGCAAATCAGCATTACGGTCAATCGGGAACGGCGATGAAACGGCAAGCTGCCCGCGGAAGACCTCGGGATGATGGTCACGATACCAACGCATGGCCAACGGATTGAACGACTCCACCACATACGCTCCGTCGTAGCCACGCAGCAGCTTGTCACCGCTCTCCATCAGCAAGCGTTGACGATCGCCCCACGAATTGCCTTCGAATTTATATTCGACGATGATCGGCACGCGCCCATCGACAACCTTCAGCACGTCAGAAAACAGCGGGACGTGCTGGTATTGGCTTTGCTGCGGCAACGGCATGATCGTCTCCGCTTCCAGTTCCGCTTGCGAAAGAGCTTCAGCCTTGGCATCCCCGTATACGCTCGGGTTCGGAAACAGCGGAATATGACGCAATTGGTCGTAGGTCAGTTCGGTTACACGTTGCGGGCAACCGGCCACACGCAGCAGATCCGGGTCATGAACCACTACGACCCTGTTGTCGGCCGTGAGCTGCAGATCAAGTTCGATGCCGTATCCGGCCTCGCAGGCCGCGGCAAAAGCGGAAAGCGAGTTTTCAGGGGCGATGGGCCTGTCATCGTTTTCCGGACCGATGCCATAACCCGCCTTGCGGGCCATGCGACGGGCGAGTTTGATATATTCCTCGTCACTTTCACGGTATCTCGCGGACAGACCCGAACCGGCGTCATGGAGCCCGCGATGCGCATACCAGACGTCCGGTATGGCTGGAACATGATTGCGTTCGCGGTCTTTGCGAGACCTCGGCGACATGGCCCAGACGCCCGCACCCACAAGCGCAAGACCGCCGAGTGCCACACGGACAAGAAGCGATTGACGACGGTGGCTGGCAGGTTCGTGCCCATTATGCCGAGATAGTGAACGGTGAGACATCGCCGGTCCTCCTTCAAAGTTCGCTCATACAAGCATACTGATACCCATCATAAAATCATTGGCGAAAGAGAAACAGACTGAAGCCGGCACGGTTCTTTTGCACCGACTCCTCATCAACTTTAAAGCAAATTCACGTAAAGCACACCCAAGATATGCGCTGCATTCTCAACGCCGGTGAACGAGCACCTTGGCTCCGTTGACGACCACCGTCCATGCGTCTTCAAGGACATGCGTGACATGCCCCCGCTGCCGTTCCAACGAGGCGATGAGGCGGGCTGCCCGGCCCATGAAGGGATGATCGAGGTGCGGAATGACACGGAAATCGACCAGATTGAGACCGGCCGTGTCGCCATCGGCCACGACACCACGCTCATCCATCGGTTCGATATAGCTGATATCGGGAGCGGCGACGACAGCACCGGCCGAGACGCCGACGTAGGGCTTGCCGTCGTGCACCAGAGAGGCGATGACATGTCCGGCACCGCTGCGCCTGAGTTCACGCAGAAGGTGGAAGCTGTTGCCCCCACCCACCCAGATGACGTCGGAGGCGGCCAGCGAACGCTTAACCTCGTCGCGCATCGTCGTCGCCAAATCGATGGTGCGAACCCGGAAACCGTTGAGCCTCATCATCAGGCGAACAAGCGGCCGGAACCAGCGGCTGAGTTCGTGGTCATCGGCGGCGGGAATATAGGCGATCCGCCATTTCGGCGACGCCGGATCACGATGGCGACGGGACAATCCGCGCCTCAAGGTACGTAGGGCCGGCAGAACGCTGGATGCCAGTATCATCCTTGCCATACACCGGCCTCCTTTCCGCCTATGATGACCCATTGTCGTTTGGATTTATCTTATAACCGGAAATTCTTGAGAAACGCCGCAAAAACATCATGGCGTGTGCCTCCTAAGAAACACACGCCATGATGAATAATCGCTTCTAAGCCGATCAGCCGTTTTGGATAGCGTCGACTCCGGAGATCACCGCGCCGCGGAAGCCCTGCTTTTCCAGTTCGGTGACGCCTTTGATGGTGGTTCCGCCGGGTGAGCAGACCGCGTCCTTCATCGCACCGGGATTGGTGCCGGTGGCCATGTAGAGCGCGCCGACGCCTTCCGTCATCTTGGCGGCAAGGCGGTATGCGGTCTCGCGCTTGAGCCCGTACTTCACACCGGCATCGGCGAGCGCCTCGATATACATAGCGGTGAATGCAGGCGCGCATCCGGCCACGGACGAGCCGATGTCCATCAGCGGCGTGTCGACGCGCTCGATCAGCGCAATCGGCGAGAACAGCGCTTCGAACGTTTCTCGCTGGGAATCGCTCAAGGTATTCGCATTTTCGGTAACGAGAATGCCCTGCCCTACCTCGATGGGCGTATTGGGGATGACACATTGCACATGAGCGCCGTCGCCAAGCAGCTCCTCGAAGTAATCGAGGTTACGGCCCGCGGCGATGGAAACGATGAATTTGTCTTCGGTTTTAAGATCATCCAGCACGTCGGCGAGTGCCGTTTCGATCTGACTGGGTTTGACCGCGACGATGACGATATCGGCGGCGGCAACAGTTTCCGTCGCACTATGCAACGCCTTGGCGCCGATGGCCGAGGCTGCAGCCTGCACCTTGTCGAAATGCCCGGAATTGGCGACGATCTGCGAGCCGCCAATCACTCCCCCGTTGACCAAGCCCTTGGCGATGCCTTGCGCCATGTTGCCGAAACCAATGAATCCGACGGTCACGTCTTTTACATCTGTCATATTGAAAACCTTTCGATAATGATGTCGACATTATACGTCGGCAAGCGTCCCTTCCCGCCATGGCAAAATCGTCCATTTCGATAGCTTTCGTATCGAAATGGACGATTATGTGACAGACAATTACAGCAATTACGCAACCAGCAGTGTCAAAAGAACATATATCCTAGTTGCAATACATAAGCTTGAGGCTCGGTTCAGGGCCGAACGACAAACGAAAAGTCGATGTCTTTCTTGCCGCTTATCGAGTACTGCTCACCTACAGGAGCGCCCCAACTGTCGATACCGCCGACACCTCGAACGGCGCCGTATATCGTCAGAACCGCGCGTCTTGCCGGTGGCAGTTCCTCCTGATGGGTGGCGTTCTCAAGTTCCATCGGGGTATACGGCAGGCAGCTGAAGGCGAAAGGCCTGCCATTTGAAGCGAACGTCAGGCTGAACGGCGCGATGGCGGCATCGGCATTGTTGAGCGTCGTCTCGCGGGTGACACGGACCCAGTCGATATCCATATGCATGCCACATTCCTGTGGGACCAGATACGGGGTGACGGGCATGCCTTCGACTTCCACGACTCGTTTCTTGCCCGAGCCAAGCCTATCGGGATAGGTCTCGCCCGGCAACCCGAAGTAGGTGAAACCGGTGGCCGGTGTTGGCATGACCATGCGCAGGCCGAAAGCCGGGAGCTCAGGCAACTTTGGCTTGCCGTGGTAACGGACGCTTACCGTCAGACTTCCCGAAGCGTCGAGCGTATAGCAGACATCGACTTTCGTTGCCGGAACAGTCGGCGTGGTGAACGTATAGCGCAGCGAGGCCTGGGAAGCATAAAGCTGGCCTCCGGTGCTTCCGTCGGCAGGGGTATAGGGGATGGCAACCGGCTTGCCGTCCACGCTCAGGCTTGGCAGACCGGCGGCACTGAACAGATCGGCACCGGCCCACTGTGCGGAGGCGCGCGAGAAGCCATTGCCACGGTCATTGTCGGTCGTCGCTCTCCAGAACGCGGGTTGCGGCGCGCTATACAGCCATTCCCTGTCCCCGGCTTTCAGCGATACCAGGCCGCTTCGGTAGTCGAAGAGATAATCGCGGCCGGAGGCATGCAGACCGATCATCTCTTCATCGATGACAACGCGTATGTTATCGCTCATATCTGCCATACTCCTCGTTTACTTCCAGCATTGCGGGTTTTTCGGTTCCGTCGGCGAACAGCAACCCGTCGCCGGAAAATTGACATTGTGTGGGACGATCATCGAAGTCGCCGCCATAGCGCATTACCTTGCGACCGGTGATGGTATCGGTGACTTGAAGCGCCTGATCCTTGAAGTCCCAGACGAAACCGCCGACATATTGGGGGTAGCGATCGAACAGATCCATGTAATCGCGCAAGCCTCCCACCGAATTGCCCATGCTGTGCATGTATTCGCAAAGGACGAACGGCTTTTTCGGGTTGTTCTCCAGATATTTGGCGACGTCGGCCGGCCAAGCGTACATTCTGCTTTCGAAATCGGAGATACGGTCCTCATAGCGACGGACGTGCACGACCCCTTCATAATGGACAGGCCGTGTCGGATCCGCCTTTTTGTAATACTCATTCATCGCGACTATGTTTTCTCCGGCATAGGATTCGTTGCCAAGCGACCAGAAGAGTATCGAGGGATGATTCTTGAGCGTCTCATACTGCGTTCTGGCTCGGTCGACCACCATCTGGCGCCACTGCGGGAAACTGCCGGGCACATTGTACGATCCGTCGTCACCGCCAAGCTTTTGCCAGGTGCCATGCGACTCCATATTGGTTTCGGCCATGACGTAGATGCCGGCTTCGTCGCACATCCGATACCACGGAAGCCGGTCGGGGTAATGACAGGTACGCACGGCATTGATATGGTTCGTCCTGATCGTCGCCATATCGGCATCCATGTCCGCTTGGGTAATGGCACGACCTCTTGTAGCGCTCCATTCGTGACGGTTGACGCCAAGAATCCGCAGGCGTTCGCCATTGAGCCGGACCACTTTATCCGCGCCGATTTCGATACGACGGAATCCCACGGCTTGCGGCACGACCTCAACGGTCTCGCCCTTCGCATTGACGACTGTGAGGGTAAGACGATATAGATAAGGATCGCTATGCGACCAGAGATTGGGATCCTTCAAAGTATAGGTCGGGTAATTCGTTTGTTCCCGCGCTTCAACCGTTTTCTGGATAAGGACGTTGCCCTCACGGTCAGCCAGTTCCATGGTGACTTTCGAGCCGCTTTGCAATGGCGAAAGACGTGCGGAAACGTTGAGAACGCCGGTATGGTCATCGTCTTTTAAGGTCGGTTTGACATCCAGATCATCGACATGCGTTTCAGGAAGGGACAACAGGCTCACCGGTCGGAAAATGCCAAAGAAACGGAAGAAATCCTGGTCTTCGATCCAGCTCGCGGTGCAATGCCGGAACACTGCCACGGCGATGAGATTCTCCCCCTCGTGCACGTATGGACTCAGATCGAAAACGCTGGGCGTGAACGAATCCTCGGCATATCCGACGAACTGTCCGTTGCACCAGAGGTAGAAGGCCCGTTCCACCCCTTCAAAACGGATATGCAAAGGACGAGAGGCCCAGGTACTGTCAAGGGTGAACGAATGACGATAAAGCCCGGCCGGATTGTCTTCGGCCTCACCGAAGCTACCGGCTTGCGGGTCATCGGGCGGAGTCGTATAGGCAGGACGCCTGAAAACGGAACCCTCCCAAGGATAGGCAGTGTTGGTGTATTGCACCTGCGCGTAGCCGGAAAGTTCGATATGGCCGGGAACTTCGATCAGGCCGAACCGCTTCTCCGAAGCATCCGGCAAATAGAACCCTTCCGGGATATCCTGGGGATTATCAGCATATAAGAAACGCCATTGGCCGTTCAGAACGCGGACAAGACTCGAGCGGTCCCCACCCGCCTCCTGCGCGCTTGCGTAACAAGAATGGTCGGAATGTGCAGGCAATTCATTGACCCTGAAAGTCTGCGGATCATCAAGCCATGTCAATGATGGTTTCATCTATATCGCACTCCTATATGTGTTTTGAGTATGCTTTGCGGGTCCGTGCGCCACGAAAACCAAGCCTAGAACAGCCCTTCCAGATCTCCACGGTCAAGGGCCTCACGGTAAAGGTGGTCGAAAACCGCCCCGCCGTGGTGGATGCCGTCGTGCTGGTATTCGTTGGTGACCCACGCGTGCACATTGCCAATGCGCGAAAGCGTGTCAAGCTGCATGCCTGAATCGACATACATGTCGTCGAAATAGACCGCGGCCTGAAGCGGGACTTCGTTGCGCTTGAGCTGGGCGACGTCGTAGATCTTGCCGAACTGGGTGTCGCCCATCATCTGCTCGACGGCCGGCTTGAACGGGCGCAGGGCGCGCTCCTGATCGAACATCCACGGGAACATCGCCTCGCCGGTGAAGAGCAGGGGACGATGGTGGGCATCGAATTCCGGATGCTCGTCACGCACCTGCTGGGCGGCCCAACCGATGGGCTCGTCAAGCTCGCCGTCGGCGTAGATGAACTCCTGCAACGGCCAGTAGAGCGGCGTGGATGACGTGGCCTCCATCACCGAGAAAAGGAACTGGTCGGAAAGCGGGGCCTTCCGGTTTTCCGAACCGTCCCCCTTGGCGAAAGCGATGTCCATCAGCCAGTGCAGACGCTCGGGGCTGGGCTGCATGCCGAAATCGCTGCCCAAGGTCTGCAGTCGCTCAACAGTCAGCGGGTCTCCGTTGGGCAAGGTGATCGGAGATTTCCTTTTAGCCGCGCCGATATGGTCGGCCACAGCCCCCACACGTTCGATATCCTGCGGATAGCGATTGTAATATAGTCGCGTTTTCTCGACCATCCTCGGGAACGTGTGCTCGTATACCTCACGGGCGTTGGCCGGAACGTGCGGGATGCCGCCCATGGTGAAACTCGCGATCACGCCTTCGGAATACAAGGAAAGGTAGGCGAGCGTCAGGAACCCGCCATAGCTCTGTCCCAGCGTCACCCATTTCCTGCCGCCGAACTCCGTACGACGCAGGTGCTCGAAATCGCGGACAATCGAGCCGGCGAGGAAGCATTTGAGGTATTCCGCCTGAGCACAGGCACCGACGACACGCTGCATCGTGTTCGAATCAACGCACGAGGAACGCCCGGTGCCGCGCTGGTCGGGAAGGATGACGCGGAAATGCTTGATGGCTTCCGCAATCCAGCCGTCGCTTGACGGATTCAACGGACGCGGGCCGGCACCTCCGGGGCCACCCTGCAGGAAAATCAGCAGCGGAAGATCGTCATGGACGTGCTCGGGAGCGGTGACGACACGATAGAAAAGACTCAACGATTCGCCTGCGAACCCTTTACCGGGATCATTGCTCCGCCAGTCGAGCGGCACTTTGACGGAACGGTCCTCCACGGCCAATCCAGGTACATAATATTTTGCCAGTAAAGTCATGTTTCCCCCTTGATAACTACGGCAACAACCGGATTAACTGTATAACGACGGTGACGAACAATGCAGCCAAACAACCATTATTCGACTAAAAAGTGTCACGTGATGGAATATATGTTGATGTCATTATACATACCTCCAATCCAACGGAATCGACTATCAGCATAAAGATAGAGGATAAAGAACTCCGCTCAAGGTTTTGCGACGTTTCAGGAAGTTCAAATCCTGAAATGTCGAAGCGCAAAAGCGTAACGTCATTCCTAAGCACGATACCGCAGACGACAACCCTGCGATAGGCTTGAATTATGAGCAAGATACGGCGGTTCGGCAGATGGCTGACACACAACCCGGCGGTCGGGGGTGCGTTGCCGGCGCTGGTGGCGCTGCTCTTTGCTTGCATCAGCACGAGCGACAACGAAGGCGGGCTGTGGATCGGCTACAGCGCGGGCTGGCAAATCGCGTGGTCGTGCGTACTCATCGTTCCCGTCATCTTCCGCCGCAGCCACCCGCAAGGGGCGGCGCTCGCTTTCGCAATTCTGACCATCCTGCAGCTGGTCATCGGCCCAAGTTACGTTTTCGGCGATCTGCTGGCGGTGGTGATGCTCTATTCCGTCATCGTCTACGGAAATCCCGCCCGCAGCAAAGTCTTCATTACGTTGGCATTCATCATCGGCATCGCCGCGGCGCCGATCATCACGTGGGGCTCGGAAGTCGGGCCGCTGCACAATCCCGGCCATGCCGGAGACACGGCAAGCTCGGTCTATGATTCCTGCCAAGCCGTTTACACTTCCGGATTAAGCGGAACCTGCGGCAGGAATCTCGCCGCTACCGCGGTCTTCCTATTCGCCGGCATCGTCACCGCGCTCGCCGCGGCTTGTTTCTTGGGGTATCACTCACGTATGCGGCTTGCCACGGCGTCCCTGCTGCAGAAACGCAATGAGGCGCTGGCAGCCCGTGAGCAGGAGGACCTTGACATCGCGCGCACCGCCGAGCGCGCACGCATCGCCCGCGACATGCACGACGTGGTGGCCCACACGCTTTCCACAATCATCGTCCAGTCCGATGGCGGGAGGTACGCCGGTGCCAAAGATCCCGGTAAAGCGCGCGAAATCATGGAGATCATTCGCCACGAATCCACACGTGCGCAGCACGATATGGATGGACTCTTGAGCACGTTCGGCGGCGCTTCGCATGCCAGTTACGGCGATATCGCAGGGCTCGTTGCTCAGGCCGACAAAACCGCCCATGCCACTAAAGGAAAAATAATACATATTATCGGAGGGGACGCCCGGATCCAGCCGGAACGCTTGAGCGACAAAGCACAATCCGCGCTTTACCACGCAGTGCAGGAAGCGCTTACCAACGCTCGTAAATACGCTGGCGATGGCGTTACCGTTGAGGTTGAGGAGGCCTGGAACGAAAACGGGATGCGCTTGGTCGTGCGCGACGACGGCAACGGTGCCGCCGCAACGCTTGACGGGCATCGCCCCGGCTACGGAATCACCGGCATGCGCGAACGCATCGAGGCCGCCGGCGGTACGGTTGCCGCCGGGCCTCGGGCCGACGGTGGTTTCGAAGTCGACGTCACCTTGCCGTTTGATGACGCGGCGGAACCAACAGCCCACGCAAAGACAACGGTACAGGCGGCAGACTCATCCAACACAGAAACATCAGCCAAGGCAGGATCCTCACCCGTCGCGGAAACATCAACGCAGGCGAAACCCTTGCCCCAAGCAACGGTGCCATCACCGACAAGTCATTCACTCCAGGCAGCAAGGCCATCGCCAATCGACGACAAGAGCGCAAAAGACAAAGTCGGCAATCCTATCTTCATAAAGAGAGAATCAGCCAACCGGCAACCCGATGACACGGAATCCGCCAGTCGCAATGCCGATGCCTACCGACCTGCCAATACAGTATCGACCAATTCTCGGCATGTCGACAATGAATCCTCCGATAGACAGACCAACGGCGGAGGACACGCCGATCACGTCACCCAAGCCAATGAGATTTCGGCAACCCGACCCGGCGAATACGGTAATCCAAACGGCCCGGGAACACTTCGCCGTTCCCTTTTCGCCAATCCCCTAGCGCACGCATCCAGCCCCACCACGCAACCGGCAACTGGACAAACCGCTACCAACCTCAACTGGGTGGAGCATGTGTCAGGATTCTTCGCACGTCATTACTTACTGGCCGACGCCATCATCGCCTTGGTTTTGATGACTATCATCTTCCCGTGGAGCACGGTGACCTTCCGCTACAACGACAGCACACGCACCATGTCGTTCAGCACCGTCGTGCATGCATCCACATTTGCCACAAAAGTCGCGACCACCCTCATCAGCCTTATAGTGTTTGCCGTTCTGGCGCTTCGCCGACGTTTTCCACGATCGAGCGCTACGGCCATGGCGTTTACGGCGGCCTTCGCGCTGTGTTTCGTGCCGGAGATACCGTTGGCCGTGTTTTTCGCGCCGATATCGCTGTATTCGGTGTGCCTCTACGGAAAAGGCCATTCACGCCGCTGGTCTACGCTTGCCGCACTGATCGGTTGCGTGTTGTTCAGCTTGCGGTTCAACGGGTCATTCATGGGCTATCCGACGCTGGTGGATTGGGCGATGAACCAGCATCGGCATGCGGGAATACAAGCCTCACAGGGCACCTACCCTCGCGATATCACCGGCCTGCTGTTCCTCTCGCTGGCGATATGCGCCGTGGCAATCGGAGCGGCGCTCTGGGTGCGGGCGAGCGGCACGAACGCAATGGTGCTTCAGGCCCGGCACGAGGCGCTGGAAGCGGAAAGCGCCAAAAAGCAGGTCTTGGCGGCCAACAACGAACGTGAGCGGATTGGCGCGCAGATACGCGGCGAAGTGAGCGAGACCCTGGCCGGTGTCATCGCTCAAGCGGACGCTGGACTTGCCATGCTGGACGCCGATACGGCCGCCGGCGTCACCACTCCCCCACAAGCCATTACTTCGGGCTTCCGCGCCATCGGCGAACAGGGGCGGGAGGCGCTTGCCCATATGCGCGAACTGTTGCGTGTGCTGCGTGAAACCGGTGGCAGCGACGACGACCCGGCCACGGCCGCATCTCAACCGCTGTTGCATCCTGTAGAAGGGATGGAAAACACAGAACGATAGCTTTGCCATCGCGTCTTGATAATCTTGAACCATGAGTGAAACACAGCCTATCCGAGTTCTTATCGCCGACGATCAGGAGCTGGTGAGGGCCGGTTTCGCCATGGTCATCGATTCACAGGACGACATGGAAGTGGTAGGTCAGGCATCGAACGGCGACGAAGCCGTGGCGCTGAGCCCTGATTTGAAGCCGGATGTGGTGCTGATGGACGTGCGCATGCCCGGCACCGACGGCATCGAGGCCACGAAGCTCATCATCGACGCGAAACACAAAGCCGGCAACGATACTCCGAAAACCCACGTCATTATTCTGACCACGTTCGATCTCGACGAATATGTGATGAGCGCCATCGACGCCGGCGCCTCAGGGTTCCTTTTGAAGGACACCGAGCCGGAGACGCTGCTCTCCTCGATTCGTACCGTCTATCAAGGAAATGCCATCATCGCCCCGAGCGCCACGAAGCGGCTCATCGAGAAGATGGTCGACGGCGAACTGGGTGCGACGCGGGCTGCAGCGAAAAGTTCCGAAAATGCTCAGAATACCGGAAATATTACTAATGGCGGTCTTACTGCTCAGCCTTCACAACAAAACGCCAATGACACTCAACAGACTTATCACGACCCGACCGTCGATACCCTGACCGACCGCGAGCGCGAGGTTCTGGTCGAGATCGCGCACGGCCTGTCCAACCAGGAAATCGCAGACAAGCTGTGCATCAGCCTGCCAACCGTCAAGACCCACGTCGCGCACATCCTGCAGAAGACCTATTCGCGCGACCGCGTGCAGGCCGTCGTCTTCGCCTACGACAACAAGCTGGTGTGAATTTCATAGAATATAAAAAAATCCGTTCACTTTCGTACTGACAAGCGAACGGATTTTTTATTGGCCGATGGTGCTATCGCTTACTACGCTTCGGAAAGGGCGGCGACCGGCGGAGTCTTCACCGCCCGTCTGGCCGGGAAGATGCTCGAAACCAGAGCGGCGAGCGCAGCGATCAGGAGCACCACGCCGTTGAACTTCCAGTCGAAGAGGTAGGCCGTCTTGCCGTAGAGGCTGAAGACCATGTAGGAGCCGAGCCAGCCGAACGCGGTGCCGAGGACGACACCGACCACACCGGAGACCAGAGAGATGAGCAGCGCCTCGCAGGCCAGGGAGCGCTTGAGCTGGCCGCGCGTCATGCCGATGGCACGCAGGGTGGCCGATTCGCGGGTACGTTCGATCACCGACAGGCTCAGCGTGTTGGCCACACCGATCAGCGCGATGAGCACCGCGACGGCGAGCAAGGCGACAAGCAGGGTCATGATCTGGTCGATGCTCTTGTCCCACTGCTCACGACCGGCGATGGGACCGGAAAGTGCGACCGCTCCGGAACCTTCAGTGACGCTTTGAGCCCTTTCGAAGACATCGGCAAGCGAATCGCTTTGCTGGCCCGACCCAGCGGCGTTCCCGACCTTCATCAGTTCGATGTGACCGGTGGACGGCAAGGAACCATCGTTGAAATGCGCGATGTCGACGAACGCGACAGCAGCGTAATTCTTGCTGATGGACCGGTAATCGGCCTGATGAACGGTGAATGACCGTGCGGCAGAAGAACCAGCGTATTTGGCATCGGTGGAAGCGTTGGCATTTGCACCCTTCGCCGTATTCTCGCCCTGATTTTCGGATTGAGGTATGAGCTTCACGGTGCCGTCTGTGACATCGAGCTTCTTGCCGGTCGAAGCGGAGGTCTTGGGCATGATTACGGTATCGCCACCCAGTTCGCTACCACCAAGATCGGCGTGCATCACGCGTTGGAGCTGTTCTGTCGAACGGACGCCGACCACCAGCATCGGCGTGTTCAGATGGTCGGAATCCTTGGCCTGCACCACCGCCGTGGGCGCGTAAACCGCTTCGGAAACGCCCTTTACGTTCGCGAGTTTGTGGGCCGTCTTCTGGTTGAGTCCAGGCCCTTCGGCCACCATATCGACGCTGTAACGCGAATCAAGCGCAGTGTCCAAGGTCGCCTTGCCGCAAGCCGCGCCGGTGGCGATGGTGGAAACGAGGGTGACGCCGATCAGGAGGGCCACGCCGGTAGCGGACACACGCCGCGGGTTCTTCTGGATATTCGCGTCGGCGATCTTCGCGGAAGGTCCGAGGTGCGAGACCAGCGCACCGACGCCACGCATCAGTACCGGCATCCAGAATGTCGCGGTGACGGCCAGCCCAATGAACAGCAGCGCGCAGCCGCCTACCGCGCCAAGCAATGCCATCTCGTAGGTCTTGTCATTGCCGTTCGTCACGTTGTCGTTCATGATTTTCGGCATCCTGCTGGCGCCGAGCGCAATGAACGCTGCTCCGAGAACGATCATCAGCACGCCGATCGCGGCACGAACACGTCCGGCACGTCGCCTGTCATCGGCGAGTTCCATCGGGCGCAGCGCTTCCAGCGGGGTTACGGCAGTGGCGGAACGGGCCGAGGTGAGAGAAGCGAGGATGGTCATCACGACGCCGAATACCAGCGGGATGACAAACGCCTGCCATGAAAGAATCAGGCGCATCTGGGCCCCACCGCCATTGATGAACTTGGTCGAGCACATCAGCTGCATGAGCCCGATGCCGGCGGCGATACCAAGCGCCGAGGCGATGAAGCCAACAACCGCGGCTTCAAGCAGTACCGAACGGTACAGCTGACCCTTTGTGGCCCCGATGGTGCGCAGCAAGGCCAGCGTGCGCCGACGCTGGGCCACCATGACCTGGAAGGTGTTGGCGATGACCAGAGCCGCGACGAGCATGGCGAGGACGCCGAACGCCGTGAGGAACATGGTCACCGGTGTGGTGCTGCTGGCCGACATGGCCTTCATGGCATTGTCGCCGATCTTGGCACGCGAATCGATGGTGTAATAATGCGGCAAATCGGTCTTGATGGCTTTCACGGCCGCGTCGGATTTGGCCGGATCGATGGAAAGCAGGATGGCGAAAGCCGGAATCCTGCCGAAACTGCGAACACCATTGAGACCGGCCATAATGTTGTCGGAAACCACGGCCCCGCCGCCATAGAAGCTGAAAGCGCCGCGTGGATCGTCGGTCAGGCCCACGACCTTGGCCGATTTGTCCTTTCCACCCGACGCTTGTGATCCATCTTGCGAGGAGGTTTTGCTATCGACGACAATATGGCCGCCGATGCCGACACCAAGCTTTTGCGCGATGCCTTTCGGCAGTGCGATTTCATCGTCCGCACTGGGCTGTCGTCCTTGCGCGATGCCGACGAGCATCAGTTTCGGATCGCTCGACGTCGTGGTAGTCATACCGGAGACATGCTTCTCGCCGTGAGAGAATGCGGCCTCGGAACTGATTGAAGCCGTTGCGCCGGTGATGCCGTCGATCGAGCGGATGTGATCAAGTTTCAGATCATCCACGGTTTTCATGTCACTGTCGGTGTCGGTGGTCTGCGCCTTGAGCTCGTCGGCGGGCGCGATGATGTAGTTGGCCTGGCCGAATTGCGCGGTGAGCTGGGTGCGCAGCGAATCGTTCATCGACGAGCCGAACAGGAAGGTCGCCGCGATGAACGCGGTTCCGATGAGGATGGCGATGCCGGCGGGAATGAGCATCTTCCCGCTCTTTTTCATAAGTTTGAGTGTTACCGAGAACATTGTTGGTTCCTTTTGCTTTTCGTCTGCAAGTTCGTTTGCCGGGTGATTTGGCGAGTACCATCTGTCGGTTTCGTTTTCATAGTTTGCTATCCGTCGGATTTGTCGCGACTGCAATTGACACAATCTGATGATTTTTCATCATTGCGATGAAGTAATTTCGGCGGCAACATTCGAAACGAAACTGAAGCGATCCATCGATTCACCGAACCGTCTGCGCATGTCTGGGCTTGCCGTTCATGAGCTGGTCCATCGTAGGTGCCGCGCTCTGTCGGGCGGCACGTTCGCTTTCCTTCATTAAGAGGTCACTCATCTGCTCGGCGGTAGGGTGTTCGACGTCGGAGACGATGCGGCCGTCGGCGAAGACGATGGCGCGGTCGGCGTAGGAGGCGGCCACCGCATCGTGGGTGACCATCACCACGGTCTGGCCGAACTCGCGCACGGAACGTTTGAGGAAGCTCAGCACCTCGGCGCTGGAGACGGAATCGAGGTTGCCGGTCGGTTCGTCGGCGAAGACCACCTGCGGCTTGGAAATCAACGCACGGGCGATGGCGACACGCTGTTGCTGGCCGCCGGAAAGCTCGTTCGGACGATGTTTCAAACGTTGCGTCAGACCAAGGGTTTCGACCAGCGTGTTGAACCATTTTCTGTCGACCTTGTCACCGGCAAGGGTCAGGGGCATAAGAATGTTCTGCTCGGCCGTGAACATCGGCAGGAGGTTGAAGCTTTGGAAAATGAAACCAATCTCGTTGCGGCGCAGCATGGTGAGCTGGTTGTCGTTCATCTTGGTGATGTCCTGCCCGCCGAGGATGACCTCGCCGCTCGTGACCGAATCAAGGCCGGCGAGCGTGTGCATCATGGTCGACTTGCCGGAACCGGAAGGACCCATGATGGCGGTGAACTTGCCTTTTTCGAAGCCAACGTTGATATTGCGCAAGGCATGCACAGCGTTCTCACCCGTGCCGTAGTCCTTGACCAGATCGATGGCCTCGACGGCGTACTTCTTGGGCTGCTGCGGCTGGGATTGGGCGAATTGTTGCGGTTGCGACGGAATGGAAAAAGGCGCTGCGATGCCGGCAATTGGAGCGGCCGTAGTATTTGTATTGCCATTCATGCTCAAGTCACCATTCGCGTTCGCCTCACCGTTCCCACCCAAACTTGGGTTGATGATGCTGAGGAAATCACTCCCGGCGCTGTTGCCGTAAATGTTGTTGGGGTTCATGTGGACTCCTTTGTTTAAGGTCACTGCTTGTCTGTTACCTCAAATTCTAAAAGAATCCGCCCGTCTCCACCATCGTGCGTAGGAATGAATTTCCGCTATTTATTTGTCATTATCAAATTTCACAACCATCATCCGAAAGGATGAGAACATAACAAAAGGCAGACACCGGAATAAACCGATATCTGCCGTTTAACGTTTATATATGTAGCTTACGAATTACTTGGCGAGTCCGGAGGCGCGGACCGCCTCGAAGCCGCCCTTCAGGTCGTCGATGATGTCGTCGATATATTCGGTGCCGATCGACAGGCGGATGGTGCCCCGGTGGATACCCTGGCTTTCCAGTTCCTCGCGCGTCTCCTGGGCATGGGTGGTGGAGGCAGGGTGCACGACGAGACTCTTCACGTCGGCCACGTTGGCGAGCAGGCTGAACAGGTGCAGGTTGTTGATGAAGACGCGCGCCGCGTCCTTGCCGCCTTTGATGTCGAAGGTGAAGATCGAGCCGGCGCCGTTCGGGAAATATTTCTCGTAAAGGTCATGGTCGATGCGGCCGGGAATCGAGGGATGCGAGACGGACTCGACCTCGGGCACGGTCTGGAGGTACTCGACCACCTTGAGGGCGTTCTGGACGTGGCGTTCGACGCGCAGCGACAGCGTTTCGGTGCCCTGCAGCAGCAACCACGCGGCGAACGGGCTGATGCAGGCGCCGGTGTCGCGCAGGAAGATGGCACGGGCGCGGGTGACGAATGCCGTCTCGCCGAGCGCCTCGTAGAAGTTCATGCCGTGGTAGGAAGGGTCCGGCTCGGTCAGGGTCGGGAACTTGCCCGGCACCGCGGCCCAGTTGAAGTGGCCGCCTTCGACGATCAAGCCGCCCAGTGTCGTGCCGTGGCCGCCGATGAACTTGGTGGCCGATTCCACGACGATGTCCGCGCCGTTCTCCAGCGGACGGAAAAGGTACGGGGTGGCGAAGGTGTTGTCGACGAAAACCGGCAGGTTGTGCTTGTGCGCGATCTTGGAGATGGCCTCGAAATCGGGCAGGTCGGCGTTCGGGTTGCCGAAGGTCTCGAAGTAGACGAGCTTGGTGTTCTCCTGGATCGCGTCCTCGAAGTTCTGCGGGTCGGCCGGGTCGACGAAGGTGGTGGTGATGCCGTCGCGCGGCAGGGTGTGGCGCATCAGGTTGAAGGTGCCGCCGTAGATGTGCGAGGAGGAGACGATATGGTCGCCGGTCTGGGTTATGTTGCGCAGTGCGGCCTCCAACGCCGCGGCACCACTGGCCAGAGCAAGCGCCGCGGTACCGCCCTCGAGCGCAGCCATGCGCTTTTCGAAGACGTCTTCGGTGGAGTTGGTCAGGCGGCCATAAATGTTGCCCGGATCCTGCAAAGCGAAACGAGCCTCGGCGTGGTCGAAGTCATGGAAGACGTAGCTGGTGGTGGCGTAGATCGGCACGGCGCGCGCGTCGGTGGCTGGGTCGGCCTCCTCCTGGCCCACATGCAGCTGCAGGGTCTCGAAATGATACTTCTTCGGTGTGGTCTCGTCGGTCATGTCCGGCTCCTTATATATATGAATGCCCAATGTGGTATTTCCCAATTTCGAGCGTAAACCACCGAAACGGACGCGGCAAGCGCGACGCTATCCCGGTAATCTATAACGGCTTGAAAACCCTTAGAATTCCAGCATTCTTAATGCAATACATTAATGAAAAACTCTTATTCATGTTTTTCGGTGACTTTGCCAAGACTCGCTCTATCTTCCGCTTCGGATAGAGCCGATACCCAATTCTCGGTTTTTCGACGCTCTTGGCGCGCCAAGTTGCCCATTTTTCATAGAATTGATGGCATTTCTTCCGATTTCAGGCCACTTGGCGCGCCAAGATGTCTCGATTCTGATGAATTCGACCCGGCCGACCCCAACGCCCCTTACAAACAGCTCATCGCAAATAACTTAAAACGGAGATTCCCTGATTCTTCCGGCAAACTTCCCTCCATCACGTCATCTTGCGGACAAAACGGGGCGTGTTCGTCGCCACAAGCGCTACAGTCGGTACCAGCGACGCACCTGGCATCCCGCCCGGCGACGGACGCCGATATTATTCATAGACTTTCTGAAAGGTCATGAAATGCAAGAAGATACGACGCTCTATGAGCGCGACCCCAAATACATCCCCCGCGTTGCGGCAGTGCACGATATGTGCGGCTACGGCAAATGCTCGCTGACCGCTGCGATCCCGATTCTTTCAGCATGCGGCTGCGACGTGTGCCCGGTGCCGACGGCCCTGTTTTCCGCACACACCAAGTTCCCGGTCTATACGTTCCACGACACCACCGATATGCTTTCCGGTTATCTTGACGCGTGGCAGAAGGTCGGCGTCGAGCTCGACGGCATCTATTCCGGCTTCCTCGGCTCGGCCGAGCAGGTGGACATCATCAAGCGCATGTACCGCGAATATCCGAAGGCGCTGCGGCTGGTCGACCCCGTGATGGGCGACGGCGGGCAGATGTACCCCACGTATTCCAAGGAAATGTGCGACGCGGTCAAGACGCTCGTGGACGACGCGGACGTGCTGATGCCGAACCTCACCGAGGCCAGCATCCTGACCGGGCGCGACTATCCGGGACAGAACCTGAGCGATGACGAAGCGACCGATTGGGTCGGCGCATTGCTTGATATGGGCGCGAAGAACGTCGTATTGAAGGGCATCGACCGCGGCGACGGCAAGCTGCGCAACTTCGTGGGCAGCGCAAAGGCCGGGGCTTCGGCACGCGTCGAGCTGGCGCACGACAAGCTTCCCTACATGATCCACGGCACCGGCGATGCCTTCGCTTCGGCGCTGTGCGGCGCGGTGATGGCCGGCAAGACGCTCGGCGAATCGGCGCAGGTGGCCGGCGAATTCGTGCGCCACGCCATGGAATCCACGCGCAACCAGCCTGATTTCGAAGAGCGCGGCGTGAGCTTCGAGCTCAACCTCGGCGAGCTCACCGGATTGGTTAGCTGAGCATATGTTTTGGAGTTTAGTCGCCAGTTATCGCATTGCCGTTTCTGGTTTGATTCGGAATTCGTAGTGCGCTAGCGGCTTCAAATCGATTCATCATCCCTGTACCTTGGCAGTTTTATCATTCGCCAGGTTACGGGGATGATTTTTATACCGTTTTGCTTACATTAATATGACGCCATCAAGAAACTCAGAAGCATCCTCTTACCTAACCTTTCTGATGATTATCAATATTTTCAAATAGTTTCGGCATTTCTTATGATTTCTCATATAACACTCGGTCACCTTGGCGATTCCATATCGCCTTTAGTCTCCGAATTTTTTTTACGACGATTATCAACGATAACGGCTTCACAAGGAACTCTTGACAGTTCCATGCTGTGGATGGATTTGTGCATTCTTTTGATTTCGTTCGCAGACTTTTACACAACGAACGTGAGCGTCAAAGAAATTTTCCACCACTTGTGCCACGACTTACGCACATACCGCTGAAACCATCCACAACGTTAGGCACAATTGCATTACAGAAAGGCTGAGTTATCCCGAGAAACGCCGAGAAAATCGGAAAGAGCAATCATCCGACCACAGTGCCCGTTTTTTACACGGTAAAAGAGCAAACTATGCAACACTGAAATACATGGACACACAAATCTCAGCAACACAGAAGTGCCGGACCACCACCTACTTCGGCGGCGGCGACACAGACGACAATACCGCCTTGAACGACACCGATCTCAACTGCACTGCTTCGGAAGGCCTGCCGGCAGAGCTTGAAGAAGAGCTTGCCATGCCCGACATTTCAGCCAAGCAACTCGGCAAAATCGGCGAGCAGTACGCTACGGCGTGGCTGGCACAGCTCGGCTGGCGCGTTTTGGCCAGAAACTGGAGCACACGATTCGGCGAACTTGACATCATCATGATGACACCAGAACATCTCGTGGTGTTCGTCGAGGTGAAAACGCGGCGAACACAGCGCTACGGTACCCCGCAGGAAGCCATTACCCCACACAAACAGGCCAATATCCATCACGCCGGTGCGCTCTGGCTTGCCGGCCCCGGCAAATCGATACGCCGAACCGGCATACGCTTCGACGCCATGTCGATTCTGATGGAAGGCAACAAGCCGAGGGTCCAGCATATTCCGGGGGCATTCTGATGGCCATCGGAACGGCGATGTCGGTGGGATTGGTGGGGCTCAAGGCCAATGCCATCCAAATGCAGGCCTTCATCTCGCCGGGCCTGCCCTATTTTTCCATCATCGGCCTGCCGGACACCTCGCTGAGCGAAGCGCGCGAACGGGTGAAATCCGCCTGTCAGGCCAGCGGCTTCAGTTGGCCTGAAACGCGGGTGACGGTCAACCTCTCCCCTGCCTCCCTGCCCAAACGCGGCTCGTCACACGACATGGCCATCGCCGTTTCCGTACTCAGCGCGGCCGGGGTCATCCCCCACGACTGTCTGGCCGATACGGTGGTACTTGGCGAACTCAATCTCGATGGTTCGGTGCTGCCGGTCACCGGCGTGCTGCCCATTGCGCTTTATGCCCGCGAACACGGTATCGACCAGATCATCGTGCCCGAGCGCAACGTCGAGGAAGCCGAACTCGTAGAAGGGCTCAATGTCATCGGCATCCGCCATTTGGGCGAACTCATCGAGCTGATGGGCGGCGAAGCCAAATACCATATCAGCGAAACCCGGATTCCAACCGACCAGACATCAAACGACGACGAAGCCAAGCTCGCCCCGCCGATCGGCGACATGGCGGAGGTCATCGGTCAGGAACGCACGAAATGGGCACTTGAAGTAGCTGCCGCCGGCGGTCATCATCTGCTGATGACCGGTCCTCCTGGCTCAGGCAAGACCATGCTTGCCTCGCGCATGCCCGGCATCATGTGCCCGTTGAACGAACAGGAGCAGCTCGAGGTCGCCTCGATTCGCTCTTTATGCGGAACCTTGCCGAACTACGGAATCAGCGACGTGCCACCGTTCGAAGCCCCGCACCACACGGCTTCCACGGCATCACTGGTCGGAGGCGGATCGGGCATCGCAACCCCGGGAGCCATCACACGCGCACATCGCGGAGTGCTCTTTATGGACGAGGCACCGGAATTCTCCCCACGTTCGTTGCAGACCTTACGTGAGCCCTTGGAATCCGGTTATGTGGCGCTTTCACGCTCCAAGGGGACGACCTACTATCCCGCCAATTTCCAGTTGATTATGGCCGCGAACCCCTGTCCCTGCGGCTACGGGTACGGCGACGGCTCGCGATGCACCTGCAAAGAGAAGGACCGCATCCGCTATTTTTCAAGGCTTTCCGGCCCCATTCTCGACCGTATTGACATTCAAGTGGAAGTGCCGCCGGTGGAACATCTCATGACGCAGAACGCGCAGCCACAGACCACCAGCGAGCAGATGCGGCTCAAAGTCACCGACGCACGACATACCGCACAGGAGCGCTTCGCGGCCTATCACTGGACCTGCAACGCACAGGCCTCGGACACATGGCTGCGCGCGAACACCCCGAAAGCCGCGCTCACCCTCATCGACGAAGCGCTGGAGAACGAACGTTTGAGCCTGCGTGGAGCGGACCGGGCGTTGCGCCTCGCCTGGACACTTGCCGACTTGAGCGGCAAAACGACACCGAGCCATGAAGAAATGATGCAAGGTATCGCCTTGCGAACGAAGGAGTCATGATGAGCGACAGCATTGCCATTCCCTCCGCAACCCCACCGACGTCTCTCGATGAGGACACATTGGCCCGAGCCATTCTTACTTTCTGTATCGACAGCGCCGACGCCTTGCTGTTCGCCACCATCAAAGGGGCCGGCGACGCCGTCACCGCCTTGAGCCTAATCGCCGACGATAAGGGCGGCAGCCACAACCGCAACAAACTTGACGAGGTTTTCGCCACGGGAACGGCCAAATGGGGCCGAAAAGTCAACGCACGGGGTATGAGCTCGTTCCATCATGGGCTGCAACACTGGCGGGAACGGCTGCATCAACTGCCTTCCAACAATAAAGAAGAACTTGAAGACTTTTTCACAGTAAACGGGTCGCAGTGGATCATAGGGCCGTCCAGCCCATACTGGCCGAGCCAGCTCGACGATCTTTCCATCAGAAAGGAGTGGGCCTCGCCACTGTGTCTCTGGGGCATCGGCAATCCTGCGGCTTTGGCGAGCTGTCCACAACCGCTGGCCGTCGTAGGCTCACGCGGAGCGGACGATTACGGTCGGTATGTGGCCAAAACCATCGCCAAAAAGGCTGCGGAACAAGGGCACTTGGTCATCTCCGGCGGAGCCTTCGGCATTGATGCCGCCGCTCACTGGGGAGCACTGGATGCCATGAGCGGTCTTGGCGAAAACGAAAGCGGACGAACCGTAGCCGTCTTCGCCGGAGGTCTCAATCATATCGGCCCCGAACGTAACCAGCCCCTATTCGACCGTATCAAAGCTAATAACGGCGCACTCATCAGCGAGTTGTGCCCAGACACGATTCCCGAAGCTCGGCGGTTCCTCCTGCGCAACCGCATCATCGCCGCTTTGGCCTCCACCGTGGTCGTGGCACAGGCGCGCAGTCGCTCGGGAGCGCTGAACACCGCCAATTGGGCGGCGGAGCTGGGACGTGAGGTTTATGCCGCTCCCGGCAACATCAATATTCCGGGCAACACCGGCTGCAATTGGCTCATCCACGACCATCGCGCCATCATCCTTACCTCGGTCAATGCCATCGACGAAATCTGTCATCAGGGCCATGCGCCGAAGGTAATACATATTAACGAAACGACGACAACTCCTGCCGACGCTGAAACGGCAGGAAACCAAGCAACCAAGGCAATATCTTCGCCATCCACCAACGTCGGAAAGGAAAGCCATGAATCCATTGATCAACCGCGGCGGCAATCTGATGATGCAAACCCCAATCAAACAGTCATTGCTTTGCAAGTCCCCTTGCCGAGCGGCTCCGAGACTTCACAGCCCGCTCAAGGAAACTCAGAGACGAGGCACAGTACATCCAACCGGCCCATCTCACTGCCGACAGCGCCCGCAGACGAACCCACCGCCTTGCAACAGGAGGTGTTGAGTGCCATTCGCCGTTGCAGGCGGCAAGGCAATGCGGCCACGCACGAGGCCATCCTGGCGATGCTCAATACGCCAAGGCCTGCCGACAAACACCAATCGAACGCGCAAAACCATGCAAATACGGCGACACAAAAAGCCACTTCATGGAGCATCGGCAGGTTGGAGAGTGAGCTCGGAGAGATGGAGCTATATGGCATTATTCGGCTTCAATCAGGCATGGTCCAAATTGTCGGCAACAACCGCAGGAAAGCAGATAACCCATAACTTATCCCCGGATCTAAGTCCAGGCATAAGAAAATTCCTTGTCATCTCATATTTCATGAGATGCAACGAAAGAATTCATAATCCTGCCGAACCGTAACAGCCAGCACTCACTTAATCTCCACCCACATCAATCCCATGAAACTAAGGAAGATCAATGGAATCGAACCACACAGTCCTCAAAACAGCCTCAGCACTGCCACTGGCAACGCTTCATATCAACGACCCAGCCTTCTTCGCCGGCGTTCTCATGCTTGGGCGCAGGAGGCAGAAATGACACGCCCTCATCCTCAAGCAACGCCCTCTGGCGGTCCGGGCCGCCGAACGCGAAGCCCGGTGCCAGCGAACCGTCGCGGAAGACCACACGATGGCACGGAATCACACCCGGTTCAGGGTTCGAATGTAGGGCATAGCCCACGAACCTCGCGTTGCGTGGATTGCCCGCGAGCGCCGCCACCTGACCGTACGTGGCCACCTTGCCCTCAGGGATTTTCCTGACGACATCGTAGACCAGCGCATTGAATGTTGTGCTCATACCCCCATGGTACGAGTGCCTCACCCACAAGGGAAGAGCTCACCTACCTCGCTTCTGCACAATGCTCTTGCTGGCCTTGTGCCATAATCGGGGTATGAGTCCAGAGCAAGTTGAAGACATGTACGATGCGGTGATCATCGGTGCGGGGGCTGCCGGATTGTCGGCGGCACTGGGAATCCTGCGATCCGATAAAGGCAAGGAAATGAAGGCGGAAAGCCATAGCCCGAAGCTTCTGGTCATCTCGAAACTGCAGGCATTGCGTTCGCACACCGGTTCCGCGGAAGGCGGCATCGCGGCAAGCCTCGGCAACATCGAACACGACGATTGGCACTGGCATTATTACGACACCGTCAAAGGCGGCGATTGGCTGGCTGATCAGGACGCAGTCAAAATACTGGCACAATACGCCCCACAGACCGTGGTCAACCTCGAACGTAGCGGCGTCGCGTTTTCGCGAACCAAGGACGGGCATATCGCCCAGCGCAAGTTCGGCGGACACACCAAGGATTACGGCAAGGCCCCAATCAAGCGCGCGGCCTACGCGGCCGACCGCATCGGCCATCAGATCCTCTACGCGTTGTGGCAGCAGTGCATCGGCGAAGGCGTGCAGTTCGCCGAAGAATGGTACGTCACTGATCTAGTCTTGAATGACAAAAAAGACAAGGCTTGCGGCGTGGTCGCGTTTGACACCCACACCGGCAAAACACACACCATCGCATCCCGTAACGTGCTGGTGGCGACGGGTGGCGCTGGACGGCTGTTCCACACGACTTCGAACTCTTGGGACCTCACCGGTGACGGCATGGCGCTGGCGCTGAAGGCCGGGCTGCAACTCGAGGATTCTGAATTCGTACAGTTCCACCCCACAGGACTTGCGCATACCGGCATCCTGCTTTCCGAAGCCTCACGCGGTGAAGGCGGCATCCTGCGCAACGCCGACGGAGAGGCGTTCATGGCCCGCTATGCCCCGGAACACAAGGATCTGGCGGCACGTGACGTGGTCAGCCGTTCCATCATGGCCGAAGTCGACGCAGGGCGCGGTGTGGCCGATCCAAAGGATCCGAACGGCCCCAAAGACTGCGTCTGGCTTGATATGACGGGAATCGACAAGGAACATATGCAGGAAGTGCTGCCCCAAGTGGTCGAGACCATCCACGATTATGCAGGACTTGACCCAAGCAAGGATTGGGTGGCCGTGAAACCCACAGCGCATTACACCATGGGCGGCATTCCCATCACCACCGACGGTGAGGTCTATCGTTGGCAGGACGGCAAGCGCGATATCGTGCGTGGGCTCTATGCGGCCGGTGAATGCTCCTGTGTCAGTGTCCATGGCGCGAACCGTTTGGGCGGCAACAGCCTGCTCGACGCCTGTCTGTTCGGCACGCGTGCCGGCGAATCCATGGCGCAAAGCATCGCCAGTGAAGAGAACGATATGGCAGGTGCCGACGAACAATCTACCGATACCGAAAGCCGGAATGCCACAAAACTGGCAGCAGACAAGCGCCAACAGTCAATCAAAACCTTATTGACATCATCAACAAACGACAACACCGCTGCCGAAGCCATCAGCGATACTGAAATCGCGTCGCTGTCAAGTGAACAGCACACCGGCGAGGCCGACAACAACATTGGTGACGCCTCGGTATCAGCCGAGCAGGGCGCCAGCCAAAGCGATTCACCGACCGCAAACGATGCAGCCAGCAATAAGCCGGATGCCAATAACGACAACCCCTACCAGCTGTTGGCCGACCTCGGCACGACCATGGAACGCGCGGTCGCGGTGAGATGCGATGCCGGCAGCATCACCAAGGCGCAGCAGACCATCGCCGACGAACTGCTTCCTCGCGCCAAAAAGTTGCGAACGCATTCGGATGCTACGGCCTTCAACCATGAGCTCACGGCGATATGGGAGGTCGACAACCTCATCGAGCTGGCACAGGCGATGCTCGACGCTTCGGCCGCACGGCATGAATCCCGTGGAGCGTTCGCCCGCACCGATTTCCCGCAACGTGACGACGAACATTTCCTGAACCATTCCATGGCCGACACCAGCGGCAAAGTGTCTTGGCAACCGGTTCATATCGTTGATATGCCGCCGAAATCACGTGCATATTAGAACCGATTCGGCAAAGCGAGGTTCACGGGTGGCCAACCGATACCAGCAGAATCAAGTTGACAGCGGATGGGTGACACCACGGGTGAGGGTTTACGGCAGACGGCCGAGGCATCAGGCCACGGTTTGTGGCAGACTGGCAGACGAAAGCAGACAACGAGGGCAGTGGCAATGAGTGAAGATGCAATGCACGGCATGAAAGTGACCATACGAATCCAAAGATTCACACCGGCACCAGAACGCGAGCATGCCCGCCGTCATTCCTCGAGTCCGTTCGGCGGCAAGGCACGAGGGAGCAGCCCGTTCGGCTCATCGCCATCACGTCGTCGCATCCGCGGCAAGCATTTCACGCAAGATTACAACATTGAAGCACATCCTGGCCAGACCGTACTCGACATCCTTCTCGACATCAAACGCAACATCGACCCGACGCTGGAGTTCCGCTATTCGTGCGGTCACGGCATCTGTGGCTCCGACGCGGTGTCCATCAACGGCACGCCGACACTGCTGTGCACCGCCAAAATCGAGGATTATGCCAGGCCGGAAACAAACCAAACCGATGGCGCAAAAGCAATGGCCAATAAGGGGTTTCGCCCCACCGGAACTACGAAAAATGTGGCCGACGACAGTATTTCCGAAACCAATGCCGAAACGATCTCCGCAAATGACACTGCCTCACGCATAGATTCCACCACAAGTAATTTCGGCAACACCAACGACCCCAACGACCAGAGCAACTCACCAACGAGTCAAAACACGCCATCGAATCCCACCGTCATCGAAATCGCGCCTCTTCCCGGCTTCCCGGTGCTTCGCGACCTCATCGTCGACATCGACCAGATGATGAACCAGATCAAAAAGCTCGAGCCGTATTTGAAGGCGGACGGCAAGCTGGCCCGCACCAAAGACGGCAAAATCGACATGTTCGAATACCTGCAGAAGCCCGAAGAACTTAAGCGCTATGAGCTTCTGAGCAACTGCATTTCCTGCGGCGTATGCGAAGGCAGCTGCCCGGTCTATGCCGGCGGAGAGGCCTTCATCGGCCCGGCGGCACTCATCGCGTCTTCACGGTTCATCAACGATTCGCGCGACAACGCCACAGACGAGCGGCTCGATGCCATCGCCACGGCCGACGGCATCACCGCCTGCCAATCCGTGCGTGCCTGCAGTCGCGAGTGCCCCCGTGGCATCGACGTCGGCGAGGAAATGTGGCAGCTCACCGAACGCGTCAAGAATCATCAGAGCTGACTTCCCACCGACAGACAACCGAAACCTTTTCGAGATACCGAGCAAAGCATCATCCATGCCGGCTCATCGAAATTTCGGGTTCGCTCGGGAATCACGACCTATCCCTTTGGACACACAGCGCCAACCCACATACACGTGAATGAGATATATTGTGTTCCGATAATTCAAGTTCGATTACCGTCGAACCGACGGGATCACGGTTTGGCGATTGCTCGCCGTATCATGAAAACCAGTAATCGGTGGCCGCTATACGCGACAAAACAGCAGAAGTACAGGGTGGAATCATGAACAAGACGACATACACGAATATGGCCAAGGTTTGGGAAATGGTCGAAACCCACGCGCTCAGCCTTGAAAGCGACGTGCTTCGCAAGGCCCGCGCCGATGCCGAAAAGGCCAAGCTTCCTCAAGGTTCCGCGGCACAGGCCAATCTGCTGCGTTTCATCACCCGCACGCTCAACGCCACCTCCATCATCAGCATCGGCACCGGATCGATCGTCGAAGCCCTGCAATTGGTGGAAGGCCTGGGCGGCGCCGGACAGCTGACGGCGGTCGATTCCTCAGCCCGAGGCATCACGATGATTCGCAGCCTTTTCGCGGATATCTCCGATTCCGTGGACAACCGCACCACGCTGCGTGCCGTCAACACCTCCCCGACCGTCTTCCTGCCGCGCCTGAACGCCGGTACCTACGACCTCATCGTCGTCTCCGGCGTCGCCTCGAACTATGCGCCTTCATTCGTTGAGGCGGCGAATCTCCTGAAAGTCGGCGGCCGCATCATCTTCACCGACATGTCAGGTCTGGCCTACCCCGGCGACGGCAAGGCAGAGGCTATGCAGGCCCTGCTCACCAACGTCGAAGACGACGAACGCTTCGAACAGGCGCTGACCCCGACAGGCACCGGCATGCTGATTGCCGTCAAACGCTGAATCCAGCTATTTCGTCATCCCGCCGATTGCCAGCCGCACCGCTTCCTCGGGATCATCGGTGAACTGCACCTTCTTCAAGTCCTCTCTCGAAATCAATCCGCGATCGAGCATCGGCCCCTGCACCCAATCGAACAGGCCCTTCCAGTACTGCGTATCGAACAGCACCACCGGCTTGGGCGAGGTTTTGCCGGTCTGTACCAGCGTCAAAATCTCGAACATCTCGTCAAGCGTGCCGAAACCACCCGGGCAGACGATCAGCGCCGAGGAATACTTGACGAACATCATCTTGCGTACGAAGAAGTAGCGGAAGTTCATCCCGAGGTTCACCCACTGGTTGAGCCCTTCCTCGTGAGGCAACTCGATGCCAAGACCGACCGAAACCCCACCGGCCTCGGCAGCCCCACGGTTGGCGGCCTCCATGATGCCCGGCCCGCCGCCAGTGATGACGGTAATTCCGTTCTGCGCAGCCATTTCGCCCATACGCATGGCCTGACGATATTCTGGCTCGTCTTCTTTCACGCGTGCCGAACCGAATACACACAACGCCCGGCCCAAATCCGCAAGCGCGTCGAAGCCCTCCACGAATTCCGATTGGATACGTAGCACCCGCCAAGGGTCGCCATGCCGCCAATCCTTGTTTTTCGGGTTTTTCAATCCGCTTTTATGTCCTGCACTTTCGCCAGATTGCAATACGTTTTCTGTACCGTCAGCAGCCGTTTCGCCCTCATTCACATCCTCGTCGGAAGATCCGAGCAACGCCTGATCCGGGGTCTGTTTGGGGATCATCGACCCGCGCATCAGCACCGATCCGCTGCGATGCGTCTCGCCCAGCGGCGAACGTCCGTTTGCTTCCTCACTCATTTCGCACCTTCTCTTTATTTGCAGGCTATCCGCAAGACAACCAACCATGACATGCATTTACATCGGTTTCGCGGCAATGGTACAAAACCGATGTCTGATGTATACATTCTTTCACACGCCGACAACCTGTAAGCCTTCTCCGGCCCGACATCGGCGATGGCGCAAAGTCCCACAACCGAAGACGGCCACCCATCAGAGAACGGAAGCAGGGCAATCAGGCCGCTCGACAGCACCAACACGACCACCAAAAGCACGTAGCAAAGGCATCACGAAATGCGCGAGCTCGCGGCTTTGCGGGGTGGCAAACGGTTTGTCGGTCGACGGCACCGGATAAATGGCCAGGCACGACATCACTTCGGATACACCAAACCGTGTCGTCAACGGACACGTTTCACCGCCCACAGCTGGTTCAGCGTACCGCTTTGCGTTGCAAATGACTGGCGCCGTTCATTTCGTCGCTTTCAACCTCGGCTTTGCGATGACGCATGATCGGCTCCTCTTTCCATGTACGATGCCATGCGATGAGAGCACTCAGCAGCCAGGCGAGGAGCATGGCGGCAAGCCGGCCTTCACTGATTCCGAGACTGATGTGGGGTTATAGGCCAAAAAACGTGTCTGTTTTAGGGTGTGAGGGGTTGTCCCGTCTGCTTTCGCGGGTGTTCGAGTTGGTCGGGTGGTGAACTCGGGGCCGGCCAGAAAACGTGTCCGGAATGGGGTCTGGGCCGTTGCGGCGCAAGGGCTTGCGGGTGTTCGAGTTGGCCGTGTTCCATGGATGCCATGAACAACCCGATTTGCGCCGAGTGCGGCAACACGATGAAACGGAACGGACGGAACAGCTCGGGACGCATCCGGTGGCGGTGCGGAAGGTGCGGCGCCTCGTCCACCCAGAGACGCGACGACGGCGCCGCCGACCTCGGGAAAGGCCTGGCCTGGCTGTTCTCCAAGGACACGCAGCGGGAGGCGTCGGCCGTCTCAGCGCGCACGCTGCGACGGCACAACCTGCTGATGTGGTCGCTGAACCCGCCCGTGCCGCTGCCCGCAAAACGGTACGACGTGGTGCACGCCGACGGGATCCGGCTGCACCGGCGGGCCGTCGCGCTGATCGCCATCGCCGGCGGCCACGTGGTCGGCTGGCACGTCGCCCGCAGCGAGTCGAGCGCCTCGTGGGCCGCGCTCATGCGCCAGATCCGCGCGCCCAGGGTGCCGGTCTGCGACGGCGGCAACGGCATCGGCAAGGCCATGAGGACGGTGTGGCCGGGGACCCGGATGCAGCGCTGCCTGTTGTTCCACATCTGCATGAACATCACCGTCCTGACCGGCAAACGGCCCAGGCTGAAGGCCGGCAGGGAGCTGCTAAGCCGGCGCAGCGGCTCAGCCGCGTCAACAGCGAGGCGATGATGCGCGACCGGCTCGTGGACTACAACCAGTGGGAGCAGAGGCACAAGGGGTTCCTGGACGAGAAAAGCGAGTACGGCGACGGCACCATCGCCGACGCCCACCGGAGGCTAGTGCGCGCACGCGCCATGATCCGGCGCCGCATCTCCGAGCATGTCATGGACACGTTCATCGATCTCGAGGGCCGGTGCGGCGAGCCGATACCGCCCACCAACAACCTCTGCGAGTCATGGAACCGCCGGCTGCGCGACATGCTCCGAAGCCACAACGGCCTCTCCCTGATCCGAGAGATCAAAGCCATCTGCTGGTGGTGCCACATGCACACCCCGGCACCGGAATCCTGCGCATGGCTCGCCAGCCACTGCCTCACCGATGAGCGGATAGAGGAACTCAACAGGCAGGCATGGGAGCACTCGCCCGCCGGCAGGCTCGCCACCACCGGCGAACCCACCTGGGGCACCGGCATCGACTGGAACGAATTCCGCACCCCGACCAGAGATACCCCAACGCCACCGACTAGAGACACGTTTTTTGGCCTATAACCCAACATTTCGGCACCGGCGTCCAACCAAAACATTATTTCTATTGGACACCTATTGGACACCTGGAAAAAATAAAACCGCAGAATCGTTGAAATTCTGCGGATTTAATCTGTGCGCACGGCAGGATTCGAACCTGTAACCTGCTGATCCGTAGTCAGCTGCTCTAATCCATTGGGCTACGTGCGC
Source organism: Bifidobacterium sp. (assembly GCA_024104275.1). GTDB lineage: Bacteria > Actinomycetota > Actinomycetes > Actinomycetales > Bifidobacteriaceae > Bifidobacterium. The sequence goes on along the minus strand of JAGGHK010000001.1, from coordinate 79,347 downwards.
AGTGTCAAGAACCTTGTTTTTGACAACTCATCTAATATAACGTTTCGGGTCGATTCTCGCAAGCATAGGCGTGTCGCGAAAGCATATTAACACATCACATATATGGTCATGAATCAAGTCTCCCTACATTCGCAGAAAACTCATCGATCACGAGTTGCACCAATTCCAGCCAATGAATATGCAAGTATCTAATGACCGAAACCGTAACCCTGCCAAACACATTTAAGACATAGCCGTTCAAGACAACGGCTCCAATTACGACCAGAAAACGAAACACGGTTTATTCGGAAAATGCGTTCAACGCAACCCAAAAACAACGAACGTTCTACCTACCCAAACGCATGTATCTTGCTGCGGCGCGACGAACGCCCAGATGACGCCGACGAGACCACCATCTTCGGCACGCCCTCGCCGCTGACTGCGGAAGCGTCGACAATGACCTGTTCAACGTCGTTCATCTCCGGCAGCTGGAACATCGTCTCTTCCAACGTCTTCTCGATGATGGAACGCAGCCCACGGGCACCGGTGCCTTCTCTGATGGCTTTGGTGGCAATGGCGGCAATGGCTTCGTCGGTGAACGAAAGCTTGACCCCGTCGACGGCGAAGAGCTTGCGATATTGCTTGACGAGCGCATTGGCAGGACAAACGAGGATGTCGCGCAAGTCCTGTTCGGTGAGTTCGTCAAGCACACTCACCACCGGCAACCTGCCTATGAATTCCGGCAACAGACCAAAATCACCCAAATCGTCCGCATCGACCTGCCGCAGCAGATCGGCTTTGCTTTCGTCGTGTTCATGTAAGGTCGCGGTGAAGCCGCTTTCCTGCGCTCCGAGCCGCTTGCGCACGATGGCGTCGAGACCGACGAACGCTCCACCGCAGATGAAAAGGATATCGCGCGTATCCATTTTGACCGTGTTCTGGTCGCGATGTTTGCGCGTACCCTCACCTTCCAGCGGCACCGAAGCGATGGTGCCCTCAAGAATCTTGAGCAACGCCTGCTGCACGCCTTCCCCGCTTACGTCACGGGTCAACGAGGTGCTTTCGCCGCTTTTACGCGCTATCTTGTCGATTTCGTCGATATAGACGATGCCATGCTGGGCGCGGTCCACGTCGCCGTCAGCGGCCTGCAGGAGCCGCTGCAGCACGCTCTCCACATCATCGCCTATATAGCCGGCCTCGGTGAGCGTAGTGGCGTCCACGATGACGAACGGCACGTTCATCACGCGGGCGAGCGTCTGGGCCAAGTATGTCTTGCCGACACCGGTGGGCCCGAGCAAGAGGATATTGGATTTGGCCACCTGAACGTCTGCCAGCAGGTCGGTAGCCTCGCCGTTGCCGGAACGCCTGGCCGAACCCGTCTTGCCGTTTCCAGCGGTATTGGACTTCCGTGCCGCGCCCGATGCGGCAGCGGCCTTGCCCATACCTGCTCCGGAGACGCGACCGTCCTCGCCCATCTCCATGTTGACGCGCTTGTAATGGTTGTAGACGGCCACGGAAAGAGTGCGTTTGGCCTGTGGCTGGCCAACCACGTACTGATCGAGATAGGCGTAGATTTCGGAGGGCCTGGGGAGGTTCAGCGCGTTGATCTTGACGTCTTTGTCGTTGTCGTCGTTGATAAGGTCGACACATTGCGCAATACATTCGTCGCAGATGGCCGCGCCCTGGCCGGTGACCAGTTTGCGCACCTGACGCTCGCTTTTGCCGCAGAATCCGCAGCGCGGGACGGAGTCGTTATAGTCCACCACGTCGCCCATGCCTTCTCCTTACCGCGTCATGCGCTTTCAATCCGGCCTTTATTCAGGCCGTTTGCTCGCCGTTCTCTTCTACGGCGACACCTCTTACGACGATACCCCTCACGCGCGAACGCAAGGGGTATCAAATCGTTTTTGTTATCAATCTACACAGCAAATCGCGGCCATAACCGCTAGGCCGCCGCTACTTGCGGTTGGCGAGCACCTCGTCGACCATGCCGTAATCCTTGGCCTCCTGAGCCGTCAGGAAGGTGTCGACCTCGATGTCCTTGCGGACGCGCTCGACCGACTGACCAGTGTGCTTGGAGAGCGTCTCCTCGAGCCATTCGCGCATACGCAGCATCTCCTTGGCCTGGATCTCGATCTCGGTGGCCTTGCCAAAGCCCTGGTCGATGGCCGGCTGATGAATCAGCACGCGGGCGTTCGGGAGCATCAGACGCTTGCCCTTGGTACCAGCGGCAAGAATGACAGCGGCGGCCGAAGCGGCCTGGCCGAGGCAGACGGTCTGCACGTCGGGCTTGATGTATTGCATCGTGTCGTAGATGGCCGTCATCGCGGTCATGGAGCCGCCGGGCGAGTTGATATACATCATCACGTCACGGTTCGGATCCTGGCTTTCCAGAACGAGCAGCTGCGCCATGATGTCGTCGGCGGAAGTGTCGTCCACCTGAACGCCCATGAAGATGATGCGGTCTTCGAAAAGCCGCGAATATGCGTCCTGCGTCTTCATGCCGTACGGCGTTTTCTCGCTGAATTGCGGCATCACGTAACGGTTTTCGGCGGCAAAACCGGCCACGCCGCGCGCACCTGCGAGACGCTCGGCGCGAGCTACAAACTTCGCTTCTTCACTTGCCATGTTCACTCCCCGTCCTTCTTGGTGCTCATCGTGCCCGGTGTGGTCACGATACGATCGAAGAAACCGTATTCCAGCGCCTGCTGTGCGGTGAACCAGTGGTCGTATTCGTTGTCGCGGTAGATCTCCTCGAGGGTGTGTCCGGTCTGTTCGGCCGTAAGCTTCGAGAGGGTCTGCTTCATGTCCATGATCAGTTCGGCGTTGATGCGCACGTCGGTGGCAGTACCACCGATGCCGCCGGAAGGCTGGTGCATCAGGATGCGGGCATGGGACGTGGCGAAACGCTTGCCCTTGGTGCCGCTGGAAAGCAGGAACTGACCCATGGAGGCCGCCATGCCGACTGCGACGGTCGCGACGTCAGGCTCAATGAGCTGCATAGTGTCGTAGATCGCCATGCCAGCGGTGATGGAGCCGCCGGGCGAATTGATGTAAAGCCAAATATCCTTCTTCGGGTCCTCGGCCGCGAGCATCAGCATCTGGGCGCAGATGACGTTGGCGTTCTGATCCTTGACCTCGTCGCCAAGCCAGATGATGCGTTCCTTGAGTAGCCTATTGAAAATCGGATCCGTGATGGTGGGGGCGGAATCCTCCCCCTCGTCCATCGACGGCGTAGATGTCAGCAATCCTGCCACCATATCTCCTTGATATTCACGTTTCATTACCGTTATGAATAGTACCGCGACTTATACGACAGCCTTCTGTTTTTTGCGCTGAGAACGAGAAAGAAAGCCGTTGAAACCGCGCGAAACCAGCGCCGACACTGCCACGCCGACGCCGACAGGGACGAAGAAGGCCATCGGGGCCCCCGTCAGCTCCATCACCAGGCACATCGCCATCAGCGGCGCCTGCTGCGAGGCCGCAAGTAAGGCCGAAGCACCGACCAGCGCACACGCGGTGACGGTGTCGCCGGGGCTTATGATGACCCATACGAAGCCAAGCAACGCACCCAACGTCGCACCAATCGAAATACCAGGCTGGAGCACGCCGCCGGAAGCACCGGAACGGATGGTACCAAGCGTCAGTACGACTTTGGCCACCAGCAGCGCCAGCAGAATCGGCACTAGCGCGTTGACTTCGCGAGCTGTGGCGGAAAAGGCGTATTGCGCCACGGAACGGCCGTTGCCCATGATCTGAGGCAACCATATCGCCACGATGCCGGTCGCCAGCGCCGCCAGCGGCATCATCCAGAGGATGCCCGCACCCTTGGGCTTATTGACTTCAGCCCACTGGGAACCTTTGCGGAACAGCGCGCCTCCGATACCACAAATCGCTCCGGCAAGAACAGCGAACAGGGTCAGGCTCAATGTCGGAATCGCGGATTTGCCCATAGCGGCCATGCCATAGAAGGTTCCGCGCCCGCGAATCATCGAAGCGATATAGGCTGACACCGCCGAGGTGCCGAGCGCCATAGTGACAGTTTCCATGCTGATATCGGAAAGCAGGATTTCGATGGCAAAAAACGTACCCGCAAGCGGGGCGTTATAGACACCGGCAAGACCCGCCGCAGCAGCTACGGCGACAATGGTTCTGCGGTCTTTCTCGTCACTTAAATGAACAAGTTGCGAGAAGCGCTGGCCCAGCATCGCGCCAAACTCGCGAGGGGCAACCTCACGGCCGATGGACGAACCGGAACCTACGATAAAAATCTGAAGCAGCACGTGGACGGTGGTCTGCCAGGCCGGCATGCGTTCCCCCGCCACGGCGTTCTTGACCGATGGCACTTTGGCGGTTTTGGTCCGTAGCAACCACCAGATGACCGCTGCGAAAATCGACCCACCGACAATCGAGGCGATACGTCGCCATGCCGCCACCTGATAGGGACTCGGATCCTGCGGATTTTCGGCATAGCCAAGCATCAGGCGCTCGACACCGCTCAGCATGAGCCCAAGCAACCCGGAGCTTACGCCGACGACCCCGCCGAGCAGGAATATCACGGCGGCAATCAGGCCCAGCCGTTTTAATCCGCTATCGTTGCCGTTACCGTTCTTTTGTTCCACCGACGCTTCCGACTTTCCATGACAAACCACATACTATTCCTACCGAACACAACCATACCATTCAGGATTAGTCCAATTCCGTTCAAAAGCCTTTCGATTTTCTACGAATCATGACCTTTGCCGGATTCCCCACTCAATTCTTCCTCATAATTGTCCTCTTGGCGCGCCAACAGGGTCGAAAAAAGCAGATTGGCCCCTCATTCTTGTATTTTTGAGGCTCTTGGCGCGCCAAGTACCCCAAAATCGATACATTTACCGCAATTCTTGAAAAATGGGCCTCTTGGCGCACCAAGAGGTCGAAAAAATCAAAAAATAAGCGATATTCCACGGAAAGGGCACACTTGGCGCGCCAAGAGAAACGCTGAACCAACATTGAAAGGTACCTGGCAGGTTTTACGACCATATATCAACAAAAAAGGAGCCCGGACGAACCCGGACTCCCTTTTAGAGTCTTAATCAGAGATATTCTGAAATCACTCGTTCTTGTCCTTGTCGGAAAGCTCGTCGGCGACGGCGGCAGCGGCAGACGCGGCCTCGACGCTTTCGTTCTCTTCGGTATCCTCGACGGCCTCGTCAACGGCCTCATCCTCACCCAGGAACGGGGTCAGGTCGAGTTCCTTGCCGTCGCAGGTGAACTTGACGGCGCGCATGCCGGCCAAGAGACCCTTGGAACGGCCGACTTCCTGAACAGCGGAACCAAGCTGGCCGTTCTGGACGATGGCGTTGATGAAGGCACTCGGATCCATGCCGTACTGCTGGGCGATGGAGGCGAGGAAGTTGGTGACATCCATCTGCGAGACCTTGACGTCGAGCTGCTCGGCCAAAGTGTCGAGCACAATCTGGTCCTTGAGTTCCTTGTCGGTGGCCTCTTCGGCTTCCTTCTTCTGCTCATCGGTGGCCTTGTCGGGATCGGCGGTGACCTGCTTCAGGTGATCCTCGATCATTTCCTTGCGAACGCCTGCTGGCAGCGGAATCTCCACGTCCTTCTTCAGGGCGTCGAGGAACGCATCGCGCGCCTCATTGGCCTGACGGCCTTCGCTGTCACGCTCGCACTGCTTGCGGATGTCGGCCTTGAGCTCGTCCAGGGTGTCGAACTCGGAGGCTTCCTGAGCAAAATCGTCGTCGAGCTTCGGCAGCTCTTCGGCCTTGACGGAGTTGACCTTGACCTTGATCTGGGCCTTCTCGCCTTCGTGGTTTCCGCTTTCCAGCGTGCCTTCGAAGGTGGTCTCTTCGCCGGCGGACAGGCCGTCGAGCGCTTCGTCGATGCCATCGAGCAGCTTGCCGCTGCCGAGCTCGTAGCTCACGCCTTCCTGGGAATCGACGGACTCGCCGTCAATCTGGGCATCGAGGTCGATGTTGGCGAAATCGCCTTTCTTGGCAGGACGATCGACACCTACGAGGGTGCCGAAACGCTGACGCAGATTGTCGAGGCGCTTGTCGACGTCCTCATCGGTGACCTCGGTCTTGGCAACATCAAGGGTCATGCCGTCGAGCTTCGGCAGCTCGATTTCGGGGCGGCGTTCGACGGTGGCGATGAACTTCACCTTGGTGTCGTCCTTTTCACTGGTCGGCAGTTCCTTGACGTCAAGCTCGGGCTGGGCCATCGGACGAATCTTCTTCTCCTCGAGGGCCTTGGAGTAAAGCTCCGGGACGGCGCTGTTGACGGCTTCGCCTGCAACGGCACCGAAGCCGACGCGCTGGTCGATGATCTTTCCGGGGACATGGCCCTTGCGGAAGCCCGGGACGCTGATCTGCTTGGCGATTTCCTTGCGGGCCTGATCAAGATACGGGTCGAACTCTTCCGGGTCGACGGTGACGGTGAGCTTCACCTTGGTGGGCTCGAGATTCCTCACGCTGATTTTCACGCTAGTGCTCCTGACGATAATTCCTACTACTTCTGCCTTTAGGCAACCCTCATATGATAACGCGACTTACGGACTCGGAGACAAGCGCAATCTGCCATTGCCGGGCCCCTTGCTCGCGCAGAAATTCGGGGATATCGAGCTGCGCTGCATTATCCTGCCAGCAAAGGTTGCGGATGATCTGCGGCTTGATGACCACATCCGGCGGCGTTCTCGTATCCTCCGCGATCTGGGCGATGACGGCACGGACTTTCTTGAGACGGGCGAAGCGGTCCGGGTGATGGACGGACCAGTATTTCATCGAGCGTGGCGCGTTGACCTGGGCCTCTTGCGGAGGCGCCGGCGGTTCCGGCCAGTCTTTTGGCTTCAATTTCAGGGCCTGCTGAATGGTTTCTTTCCACACACTGGGCTTGATGGAACGCTGGATGGGAGCGTAGCGTTCGAACATCTTGTCCTGCTCGTTGCCCATGTGGATGCGCACCCGCTCGTTCAAGCTGCGAATGGCACGGAACTGACGCGCGTTGTGCGGCTTCTTCTGGGCGGCTTCGATAATGGCTGCGTCGCTTAATAGCAACGTCGGAGCGATATCGTGCTCACGGGCGAGTCCATCGCGTTTCTCCCAGAGAGCTTTGGCGACGGCCTGACCTCGTCTGTCGTGGCCGAGTGCGGTGAAATGAGAAATGCGCATCCACGGCACCGGATGCCCGGGTTGCGGGCCTGTGCCTTCGGCGAGCGCATGGCTGAATTCCTCGTCGGCCCATTCCATTTTGCCGGCTTTTTTGAGGTCGGCACGCATTTTCGCTTCGAGTTCAATCAACAGCTCGACGTCAAGAGCCGCGTAATTGCGCCAATCCCGTGGCAGCGGACGATACGACCAATCGGCTGCGGAATGCTCCTTGGCCAGCATAATGCCAAGATAGTGTTCGGTGACCGCGGCCAAACCGAAACGTTTCAGCCCCAGTAGCCTTGCGGCGATTTCGGTATCGAAAAGATTGTGGACTTTCATACCCAAATCGGTAAAGCCTGGCAGATCCTGCAAGGAATCGTGGATGATCCACGTGGCATCGCCAACGGCACGGTTGAATTCGTTCCAGTCCGCGCCGGCTTTATTAAGAGCTATCGGGTCGAACAGGACGATGCCGGAACCGGTGCGTTTGAACTGCACCAGCCAATCCTCGTGGCCGTAACGATAGCCGGAGGCCCGTTCGGCGTCGGCGGCAAGCGAACCATTGCCTGCTGCCAACTTATCGCAGGCCTCGCGGAATCCGTCGAGCGTATCGGTCACCTCAGGGACGCCTTCACGCGGCTCTTCCTGCAATCGTGGCTCACTGCTCAACCGAACTCCTACTCCGTCCACTGCAAGTTCGTTCGCCGTGCTTTCGATGAAACACTGCGAACCCGTATCCAGCGGACACTGCTATACACTAAATCCGGCGTCCACGATATCGCGAACCTTGGGCAGCGACATCTCCGTCAATCGAGCCCGGCTATGCCAGCTCGTTTGATTGACCGGTTTCGGCTCAAAGTCGCTTAATCACGCTGAAACGTTCACAGACCACCTTGGTTTCGTCATTGACCTTGAAGTTGTAATCGCCCAATTCCTCGCAAAACTCGTCACTTTCCCAAAACAACTCATGGGCCTTGCGCCAGCCCGCCACATCGCTGTAGCCCTCGCCTTCGCCACGGGCATGGTCATCGGTGATGTCGCTTATTTTGCAGACCTTGACTTCCATCAGCCGGGTCACACACACCGGCTTATCCTCGGAATCAACGACCACGGCCAGCTTTCCGACCTGCGGCAACGGCTCGTGGTCGTGCTGATATTCGGCAAGCAACGAGGTGGTTCTCGTTTTACGCCCTTTAAGAATCGCTTCGACCAAGCTATCCCGCATAGGTCCAGGAAAACCGTACTCGTCACGTTCAAGGTTTGCCAAATCGATGGCATCGTTTTGTGTGCCCGTGATATCGCCTGATTCAGGACGGCTGTTAGTCATTACTTCTCATTTCTTTGGCCTGATGGCCCTTATTAGCTCTTAATAGATAGGTTCGTTTACCGTTTCGGTCGTTTGCTTCCGCCTGCTACTGCGCACGCACCACGTCCATGAAACGGGGACCGTAGAGATGCAGCTTATTTTCGCCCACGCCGTTGACGGCAAGGAACTGGGCGTCGGTGACCGGCTTGATACGAGCCATGTCGCGCAAGGTCTTGTCGGAGAAGACGATATAGGGCGGCTTGCCGATCTCCTGGGCGATGGTACGCCGCAGCTCGCGGAACTTCTGGAAGAGTGTCTCGTCTTCTTCGGTGACCTCGTAATCGCCGTAAGCGGTGCTATCAGGCCGAGAACCTGTACCACCATGTGAATCATCGGCATCGTATGAGCCGAAAGCGGAGCCTGACGTCGCAACAACAGGCTTCCTACGCTGGATGCGTTTGATTTCGTAGTGGAAATCAGGTTTTACCGTTTCCCCCGCCCGCAGGCCAAAATGAACGATCGGCAATCTGCCTTCCGATACGAAGAGATAGCCGTCGGTTGCCATCTGATTGATGACATCGCGAATCCGCGCATCCGGCACGTCGTGCAGCGCTCCATAACTCGGTACACGGTCGAGATGTCGGTTGATCAAGTCCTGCGCTTTCGAGCCTCGCAACACCGAGACGATCTTGCCCATGCCGAAGCTCTGGTTCAAGTCGTGGACACAACGGCTGACAGCTCGGGCGACGTCGGAGACGTCGATGGTCTCGAAGGTGCTTTCGCAATTGGCGCAGTTGCCGCACTTGAACACTTTGCCATCGGCTTGTGCATCTTGATTCGGTAAGCTTCCCGCAGTAGCACCATCATCAGCAGCTGTATTCGAATCACTATTGATATCGGATTCCGGCTTTTTGCTGCTTGCATTTTCAGCGTTAGCCACAGTATCCATGCTGCTCGGATCGGCGAAATAGCGCATGATATAGCGATGCAGACATTCGGTGGTGCGACAGTAACCGATTATCGCGTTCAGCAGACGTCGATGACTTTGACGAACGACTTCCTGATCCTCCGGGCTCATCCGATCATTGTCCGAATCCATATCCAGAAGCCTGCGACGGGTGACGATATCCGATTCGTTCCAGAGCAGCGTGCAGCGTCCGACTTCACCGTCCCTGCCTGCTCGACCAGCCTCCTGATAGTAGGCTTCGATGCTTTCCGGCATATTGTGATGGATGACGTAGCGGACATTCGATTTGTCGATGCCCATGCCAAAGGCGTTGGTAGCCACCACCACCGGCACCTGGTCGGTGACGAAATCACGTTGGGCCTTGTCACGAGCCTCGGCTGACATACCGCCGTGATAGGCCGCAGCACCGATGCCATGTTGGTTCAGTTCGTCAGCGAGCGCCTCGGTCTCCTTGCGCGTGGCGCAGTAGACGATGCCGGATTCGTCGGAGTGCTTGGCTGCGTACTCCGTAATCCATATATTCTTGCGTTTCGTAGGCATATTGATGATGTCGAAATAGAGATTCGGTCTGTCGAATCCCGTTACGGTGATCTTGGGAGCCTTCAAACGCAGCAACCGGACGATATCACGACGTACTTTTTCGGTGGCGGTCGCGGTGAATGCGGCGACGGTCGGCCGCACCGGAAGGCTGTCGATGAACTCGCCGATGCCGAGATACGACGAACGGAAATCCTGTCCCCATTGTGAAACGCAGTGCGCTTCGTCGACCGTAATCAGCGAGATTTTGACCTGCGAGGCGAAGTTGCGGAACCGTTCTGTTTCCAAGCGTTCGGGAGCAACGTAAAGCATTTTTACATCACCCTGCCGAGCTTGGGCGAACACCATGGATTGCTCGTCGCTTTCCTGCGTGGTGTTGATGAATGCAGCCTTGATACCTGCATCATTCAGTGCATCCACCTGATCGCGCATCAGTGAGATCAACGGGGAAATGACAATGGTCAGCCCCGGCAGCATGGTGGCCGGGACCTGATAGCAGATTGATTTGCCGGCACCCGTCGGCATCACTCCCAAGACGTCGTGGCCGGCGAGAATGGCATTGACCAGATCCTCCTGCCCCTCGCGGAACGAATCGTAGCCGAAGTATTGCTTCAGAGCTACGAGCGCGTCACCATGAAAGCCTGTGTCAGCAGAAGACTTTTCATCAATCGGGTAATCATCATCCTGGTTCATCGTCTATAAGACCGCTTTCCCATGCTCTCTCTACAAAATCAAATCAAAATCGCTGGAATACAACAGCTCAGACATATATAATCTGAAACACTGATTACCAACTTTCGAACCATGTTCGACTTTATGCCCGATCTTGGTCCATTTCATCAATCTGCTTCAGCGCATCCTCGACGCTGACGCACAGATCCGGGAAATGCTTAATCATATCCTTATCGCCCGTCACCACCATATCGGCGTTGGCCTGGCGTGACGCGGCAATGATGAGATCATCCTCATAATCGTTGTGAACAGGCCGCAACGCCAACGCTTTTCGGCATACTTGATCGTCTACAGCAATAACCGTCATAATACGCAATAAGGTCTCTACACAATTCCACCCGAACTGCGAAACCAACACTGTAATAGTCGCCCATACCAGAACAGACTCATCATTGCGGAATTTCCTTTTCATGGCAATTTTCGCAAGATAATCAACATCTTTGAGAGACAAAGAGACACACATCATCGTCGCCTTTACCCCTCCAAATGCATTAAACAACGATTCGGCTTTTTTATGGCCTTCTCTTGTCTCTAAAAGATAATCCAGAAGGACGTTGGTGTCACAAACTAATTTGATATTCTGCGCCATTATTTCTGCTCCTCTTGTTCTCGAAGATATTCATCGTACTGTTCGTCATACATCAAATCTCGAATTTCCTTATAGCTCATGCCCTCAAAGGGGTCTTTACCGTCATCGGGCAAACCTGCCTCTTTCAACGTTCGAGACCACAAGGTCGCACCGTCTTCTATTGCTTTGAGTTTGCGCTGCTTTTCGGCTTCCTTATCAGCCTTCTCAGTCTTGGTTTGCAAATCCGGGGTATCGCCAGAGTCCCTGATAAAATCCCACAACTCACGCACCACAGAACTTGGGTTCTTCCCCTTGCGTTTGAGTATCTCGTCAACGTCGTCCTTCACATCGGAATCGATACGGACGTTCATCTGCACCATCGACATGGTCTCTCCTTCAACGAGTATTCATCAATTCAAAAGTGCTATACGCTATAGCATACCGTATAGCGCTATATTCGTCAAACAAAAAACAGGCACCAAAAGCCACGATTCTTTTGAATAATGTGATATATTTGCAACATAGTGATAAATACATCACCTTTCTTGTACCTATCATCAAAACAGCGTTGAAAGGAATCAAAGATGCCAGCATCCTCACATCGTTTCAGCCCTCGCAACTGGTCGTTGAACAGGATACGAGAGGTTCAGTTCTTCTGCATGCTTATCGCCACGCTCGTCTCGCTTCCCGGCGCGTTTCTTCCAGTCACTTGGCTATGGCTGCATCTTCTGAGTCTAGTTGCATTCGTCATTCTGGCAGGAATCGACACCTCCCTGAACAAATTCATCTCACGAGGACCGAATGGAATTTTTTCCATGGGCTCGAATGGCGATTTGGACAATTCTTTGGATACGGGGTTACGCGATGAAAGTGCCCTGACTCATGAGAATCAAGCCAATACCACAGCCATTTTTATCCTGTTTTGCGTGCTTATTTGCATTGCCGTGATCAACCAATATTGTCTGGATAATCAGCTGCGCTTCACCATCTATTTTCTGTTGTTCATCGCCACGTTGATGCCGACATTGCAACTGGGCTGCTACCTTTACTTCGAACACCACGATATGACTCGTTCTGGGATGGCCGCCGATGCCGAGGCTTAACACCACACTGAAGCAAGTCCGGCAGAATGCCGGCATGACGCAATCCGAACTTGCTGCGCTGGTCGGCGTGCGGCGCGAGACCATCATCCGACTGGAGGCAGGGGCTTACAATCCCTCGCTCAAGCTGGCGCTGGACATCGCGCACGTCTTCGATACCACCATCGAGAATCTGTTCTCTTTTGATGACTGAACACGGCAATACAGGTATTTGCAATACACAGCACGGTAAATCTACAATATTTTCAAACCCTGATAGCTACCCTTCCCATAGGCCAGAGGCGCAATTATCCTTGGAAATATGGAGTATATCGAAACGCAATCCGAACACACCGAACTGCCGCTGGTGGTCATCCCCACGATGTTCGAGGCCATGTACCAGCCGCTTGCCACAAGTATGCGCATGCTGCACAACGTTGCCCGCGTAAGGATGTACCGCGATTTCAATATCGAACCCGACACCATCGTCGAACGCTGCAAAGACGCCGATATCGTGGTGGTCATCGGCTTTCACGTCACCGGCAAGTTGCTTGAGAAACTCGCCACCCACGTCCGTTGCTTCGTCTTCGGTGGCACCGGCGTCGCCAATTTCATCGATCTCAAACGCACACGCGAACTCGGTATCCACGTGTGCAACACCGTCCATTACGGCGACGAAACCGTTGCGGAATATACATTCGCTCTGATTTTCGAGCTCGCACGCTCGGTCGGCGCCATGGACCACAGCATCCGCAAGGGCAACTGGAGCGGGCTCGAGGGCACATCGCTCAAGGACAAAACCATCGGACTCGTCGGTTTCGGCGGCATCGGCCAGACCGTTGCCCGTATCGCCGACGGTTTCGGCATGCACACGCTGGTATGGAACTCGCACGTCAACGCCGCCACCGCACGCTCGCTGGGCGCAACACGTGTCGACACCATCGGCGAAGTCATGGCACATTCGGATATCGTGAGTCTCCATATGCCATTGAATGACGAGACACAAAGAATCATTACGGCTGCCGACCTCGACCAACTCAAGCCCGGCAGCTACTTCATCAACACGGCACGCGCCGAACTCATCGAGCCGGGCGCACTGGTCAACCGACTCAAGCGCGGCGATATCAAGGCCGCCATCGACGTTTACGACACGGAGCCGCTGCCTGCCGATGATCCGCTGCGCTCAGTTTCCGGTACCATCCTCACCCCGCACGTCGCATGGCGTGCCGACGACGCTTACCGTGACCTTTCCCGCCAACTCGCGCGCTCGATTCACGCCTTCTGCAACGGCGAACGCTTCAACGTGGTGGAGTAGGCGCTGCCATTAACACAACGGGGCGCGATTTTTAACAGTTTCACCCCGGCCATGCAGGCATAGACTCGGCCAACGCGACGAAAAGCATGAATTTGCATGATTTTCGTCGCAGTCGTCACCGACCGGCAACCAGCAAACCCTACAGCGACGCGGCTGCAACCAGTTCACGGGTATAGGCGGCTTTCGGACGGTTCAGCACATCATCGGTGCCGCCGCTTTCCACTACTTTGCCATTATGAAGGACGACAATACGGTCAGCGATATGCTGCACCACGCCCAAATCATGCGAAATCATGATGATGGACGTCTCCGGACGTGACTTGCGGATAGCGGCGAACGCCTCAAGAATCTGCAGGCGTGCAGCCACATCGATGGCGCTCATAGGTTCGTCGGCCACGATGAGCTTGGGATCGGTGACCAAGGCGCGAGCGATGGCAACGCGCTGTGCCTGCCCACCGGAAAGGTCGATGGGATAACGATTCAGAAATTCGTCTGGGTCGAGGCCGACCAGAGCCAAGGATTCACGCACTTTCGCAGCTATATCCAGATTGTCGGTTTTCGAACGCTTTCGCTGAATGTTCAGCGGTTCTGCCACTGACCTTGTCACCATCCAGCGCGGATCGAGCGAAGTGAACGGACTCTGGAACACGAGGCTTGATTCCCGCCGCAAAGCCTGGTATCCGGCCGATTTACGGCCATCGACAGGATTGCCTTCAAACGCCACCGTTCCCGAAGTCGGCTGGTCAAGCCCCAGCAGAATCCGCGTCAGCGTGGACTTGCCCGACCCGGAACCGCCGATCAGCGCAAGACACTCCCCCGAGCACACTTCGACGCTGACATCGTCCAGCGCTCTCTGCTGGTTTTTCCCTTTTCCGAAAACCCGGCTGATTCCTTTGCCAATCAGCAGCATCTCTTGTTCAGTCATCGCAATCCTGCTTTCGTTGCAATGTCAGCTCCCTAGCCGCTCCAACCAGCTTCTTCGTCTGTGCGTTTTGAGGATTGTCCAACAAATCAGCAGTGTCTCCTGATTCGATAACCTGACCGTCATCAAGCACATAGCAGCGCGTCGTGGCACGGGCGAGCACCGAGAAATCGTGGGTAATAAAGAGCATCGAAGCGCCGGCCTTGTCGACGAGCGTCACCAGCAAATCGACGATCTGACGCTGCGTGATGGAGTCGAGCGCCGTCGTGGGTTCGTCGGCGATAATCAGGCGGGGCGAAGTAATCAAAGCCGTGGCGATGCCCACGCGCTGCTGCTGACCGCCGGAAAGTTCGCTGGGATATTTGTTCGCCGTGGCCTCGTCAAGCCCGACTTTTTCAAGCATGGCGATGACGCGCTTCTGACGGTCGGCCTTGTCCAAGTCATAGTGGAGTTTCAGCGGCAGTTCAACTTGCTTGCCGACAATCAGGACCGGATTCAGCGATGATGCGGGATTCTGAAACACCGCACCGACATAGCGCCCACGCAAGCTTGCGAGAACGGTTTCGTCCGCCCCGATAACCTGCGTATCACCAAGCATGACGGAACCTTCCGCTGTTGCATTCGTCGGCAATAATCCAAGCATGGCTTTGGAAATCATGGACTTGCCGGAACCGGAGGAACCGATGAGACCGACACGCTCACCGTCACCGATATGCAAATCGACACTACTCACGATTGACTTTCCTGCAATGGAAATGCCGAGTCGTTTCGCTTCAACGATCATAAACTTGCCTTTCCACTTCGGCATCCGCACATATTTCCTACGTAATCCGCGAATACAGGATTATGAGGACCGCGCCACCTCTTCATGCCTAATTCACCAACCGTCATTTCAGGACCTCCGCAATTCGGGGTTGGTCACTGGGTCGATGGCATCGCGCAGCACATCACCGAAAACGTTCAGCGCCACCACCACAATGGTGACGATAAGGCCCGGCCACAGTACGGTCAGCGGGTAGACGTTGATGAACTTGACCGAAGTGGCCAGCGAATGGCCCCAGCTCGGCACACCGCTGGGCACGCCGAAGCCGAGGTAGGTCAGGCCGGATTCCGCGAGAACGGCAGTGCCGGCAGAGAGCGAGAGCTGGACCATGATGGTCGGCATCGCGTTGGGCAAGATGTGGTGCAGCATCACCGAGAAACCGGAAGCACCGTAGGAAAGTGCCGAGCCGACATAGTCGGAATTGGCCGCGAGCAACGCCTGCGGGCGTGCTATACGAGCCAGGTTCAGACCATAGCCAATGCCGCAAGCGATGATGACGACGGCTACCGAAGCACCCATAGGAACCGCCAGAATCAAGGCAATCAGAACAGTCGGAATGGAAATCAACGCGTCCACCGCAACCACAGAAACATTCGACAGCGCTGAATTGCGCGAAACCATCGCGCTCATCAGCAATATGCCCAGCGCCCCCGCGAAAACCACCGCCAAAATGGCAATGAACAGATTCGTTCGCGCTCCGGCCATCAGCCAGCTGAAGACGTCTGCGCCAGTGCCATCGGTGCCAAGCCAGTGTGCCACAGACGGTTTCGCCCAGACATGGTAACCATCGGTCGCCCACAGCGATTGCGGCGTCCAAACCAGCGATACCAACGAAACCACCACCCACGACGCCAACACAATCAGCGCGAACTTGCCTTCGCCGCGCCGCCATATCAAACGTAATACAATAGAGAACTTGCTTGAAGACTTGCTTTTCGTCATTGCACACCTCCTTGCACGGCGTGCTTCAGACGCGGGTCGAGGAAGCGATGCAGAAGATCGACGAGGAAGCCGACAAACAGGAAGAAAGCGGCCAGCATGAAGAGCTCGCTTTGCACCGCGATAAGGTCGCGGTTGCCAAGGTCGGTGACCAAGCCTGCCCCGATACCGGGCAGCGCGAAGAGGTTTTCGATGACCATCACGCCGGTGATCATGCCGGCGGACATCAGCCCGACCACACTCACCAGCTGCGGTGTGGCCAGTCTCAGCCCGACTTTGAGCGCGGCCTGGCGGCGTGTATAGCCACAGGCCATCGCCTGATCCATATAACCGCTGTTCATCACGTCACCCAGCGCCGAACGCGTATAGCGCATGAGGCTCGCACCGTCGATGATACCGACGGTCAATGCCGGCAGCACAAGTGAAGCCAGAGCCGAACCGAAATTGCCCCAGCCAGCCTCGGGGAACCCTTGCGAGGGCAGGACGTCCAGCAATCCGGTGCCACGTCCGAACAGCAGAATCAGCAGCAATCCGCCCCACAACGCCGGGATGGCACCGCCGACGATGGCGATGAAATGGAACGCGGAACGTACCGCCGGACGCGTGGCCAAAGTGGATACAACCCCAAGCGTCAAGCCGATGGCGAGCGCCACGATAAGCCCCAACACGATAAGCGGGAAGGTAACCGAGGCACGCATGGCAACGGTCGAGCTGATCGAACGCCCGGTCAGAAGCGAGGTGCCGAAGTTACCTTGCAGCAGTCCGCCCAGCCAACTGAAATACTGCACAACCAGCGGCCGGTCAAGCCCCATCTGCGAGCGTAATTGCGCCACGCGTTCCGGCGGTGCATTGAGTCCCGCCATCACACTGGCCACGTCGCCCGGCAAAATGCGCAGCGCCGCGAAAATCACCACCGAAATGGCGAGCAGCGCCACCACAAACAGCAGGAAACGTCGAATGACAAATCGCATATGCCACCTTCCCCATCACAACTTATTGCCGGAGATGCGAGCAAAATCAGGATTTCACTTACTTTTCCTTGATTTTCATCGCATCTTCATCTTCAATCCTGAGTCGCACGCCTCTAACGCAGCCTGTCACTTAACCGTCGTCATACATCTCACGTTGTAAAGGGGCAGCAACGTCTGGTTGAGGTTGAGCGGGAAGCCTTGCACACCTGCCTTCATCGCCGTGGTGATGCGGTAGTTGAACAGCCAATCGGCTGGCGCGTCCTCGCTCACTACCCGCGCGGCCTTGGCCAGCAATGCGTCACGCTGGGAATCGCTGGAGGCGGCCATCGCATAGTTGTAGTACTCCTTGACCTTCTGGTTGCTGTAGTTGTAGTAGTAACTGTCCTGCGTCCACTGCGAGAAATCATGGCTTTCGTTGTGGTCGACCATGGACAGGTCGTAATCCTTGTTTTTCAACACATCCTGCAACCACGTCGAGAATTCGACCACGTTGACTTTCAGGTCAATGCCGATGGGCTTCAACTGGCTGCGCAGCTGGTCGCCAAGTTCGGTGCCGTAGGTGTTGGCGTAGGTCAGCCGCAGCTCGAGCGGGTGGTCGGGCGTGTAGTCGGCTTCCTTCATCAGCGCCTTGGCCTTGTCAACGTTGTGCGGATACAGCCCGGTCAAGTCCTCATATCCAGGGTCCAGCGAGGGAATCGGACCACCCAGCGGCTTGTCGGCCCCGCCGCGCGAGGCGATGAGTTGCTTGTGGCCAATGGCATAGCGGATGGCCTGACGCACGCGCACATCCGAGGTCTTGACACCCTTGGAATTCATAGCGAGCACATACTTGTCGGTATCGTCACCAGCCGCGACACGATAATGCTCGCTGTCTTTTACAAATGGCTCGGCGAGGTTTTCGGTCACGGGCGCCAGCACTTGGACATCCCCGGATTTCAGGGCGTTGACGGCCGCATTGTCATCGCCGAAATAGCGCAACACGATGGTCGGGGTTTTGGCTTTGTGCTCACCCCAATATTTCGGATTGGCTTTCAGCGTGATGGAATCATTCGGCACGAACTTGGCGACGGTATACGGCCCGGAACCCACCGCCTGAGTCTTCATGTCGTAGTTGGCATTCTTGTCGAACACCAAACCCGGCCTGCAGGCAAGCTCCCACAAGAGGTTGGCGTAAGGCGCGGTCAGGTCGAGCTTGACCGTATCAGCATCCGTAGCCGTCACCGACTTGAAATTCATGAGCGATTCGGAATCGTGGTAGTGCCTGGTCATCAGTTCGTTGATGGACCACGCCACGTCGTTGGCGTCAAGCTTATCACCGTTGGAGAAATTCATGCCACGGTTGAGATGGAACGTATAGCTCGTACCATCGGCGTTCTTCTCCCAGCTTTTCGCCAGCCCCGGCACGACCTTGTTGTTGGAATCGCGCGCGACGAGTCCTTCATAAACGTTGCCGACAAGCACCTGGTCGAGTGAGGAGCCGGACTGGTTGCGGATATCAAGGTTCGTGGGCGCAAGTTTGAGACCGACGGTCACGGAATCAGATTTATGCATCCTGGCCATGCCGTCACTGACCTTTTGATTACCGCGAATCACGACGAAAGCAACGATAAGCGCCACCACAACCACCGCCGCGACAATCGCCCAGATCCAACCTTTTTTCTTGCCTTTTCCAGCCTTGCCACCGTTAACACCGGAAGCATTGCCACCAGACACGCCTTTGACATGCGCATTGAGCGTCTCATCGGTACTGCCCGCAGCGTTTTTACTAGCTTTGACGCTTGAGTTGTCGTGAGCGTCCGTGTTCACACCGGAGTCGCCTATATCTGCAGAGCTGCCCGCGGCTTTTGCGTTGGTATCGGAAACATTCGCCGAGACACCCGTAGCGTTTACCGCACCGCCAGCAACCTTCGCTGCTGTCTCGTTTTCATTGGTGCCTGGTGTCTTGTTGTCGGTTGCGTCGTTTTCGCCGTGCGCACCTGAATTGGTAGGCATACTTTCCTCTTTGATAGATATTATTAAATTCGCTAGCCGCCCTCACGGGTCGTCTGCGGTTTCCATCATACGAATACCGATAGATTTACGCCGCTTACAGCGTATGATGGAACGAGACACGAAAAGGACTTTGGCAGATTACCAAGTACCGAAATATCTGCCGGTGAACTTTCAAGGAAGGCGGACAATATGCTACTCGCGATTGACATCGGCAACACGAACATCGAAATCGGCGTGGTGGACGACAGCTCCCCCTCCTCCACTATCACCGACACCTGGCGCATCACCACCAAAACCTTCCGCACCAGCGACGAATATGGCCTGCTGCTACTCCAATTCCTTGAATCCGGCGGATACGCCCCCGACGATGTCGATGACGTCATCGCAGCCTCGGTCGTCCCGCAGATCATGCACTCCTTCCGTTCCTCCATCGTCAAGTTCCTCGATATCGACCCGATCATCGTCGGCCCCGGCGTGAAATCCGGACTTTCCATCCGTATGGACGATCCGAAATCGCTGGGTGCAGACTGCCTGGCGGATTGCGTCGGCGCTTACGGCACATATGGCAGCCCGGTGCTCGTCGCTGATTTCGGTACGGCGACCACCTTCAACTATGTCGATGCCAACAAGTCCATCACCGCAGGCCTCATCAGCCCCGGTCTGCAGACCTCCATCAGTTCGCTCGTTTCCGGCACTGCTCAACTTCCCGAAGTGGAAATCACCCGCCCGGCCTCAATTCTTGCGAAAGGCACCAAAACGGCCATGCAAGCCGGCCTTTATTACAATTTCCTCGGCGGCATCGAACGCACCATCGAGCAGTTCCATCGCGAAATAGAAGAGGATTTCAAGGTGGTCGCCACGGGCGGTCTCGGCGCGGTTTTCAAGGACGACACCGAGGCCATCGACGTCTACGATCCGGACCTCATCTTCAAGGGCATGTCCATCATCTACCGCCTCAACGCCTGAGATCTTAAAAATTTCAGAAGTCTTAAAAATGGCTTTATTGCAAGGTAAAGCCCTGGTTGGTCCCATATTCCTTGATGTCTTTTTGCCAGAGCGCGATCCCCTGCATCAGGCTGATTTTGGGGCCGAGATTCTGCTGGGGCATGGTCAACGGGCTGCCATCGGGATTGGTCTGGCCGGCATTGATCCGCTCCTGAATCTTCTGCATCTGATGGTCCGTGGTCGACCATTTATATGATTGGCCAACCGTCGCCTTGAAATCGCCTCGTGCGTAGACCTCGAAGGGAAGGTACTGATAGCCAAGTGACACGTTTTCCGCCGCATTCGACAACACACGGTTGAATTGCTGCCCGCCGAAATACGGTACATCGATGCCACGCGAGTCACGAATCGTAGTCTTCGTCAGAAACGCGCGGCTGTTCAAGGTCGCCTTGTCTGCAGGGAACGCGCCACCATCCACACGCTTGGCGATGCCGGAACGGTCGAGGCAGACGTAACGGATGAAACGCATCGCCGCTTCGGGCTTGCGCGTCAGATGCAGCACGGCGAGCGCCGAACCGCCGTTCTCCGAATTGGTTTGCGCCCCATCCGCCGTCGGCATCTGGGCGACACGCCAAAGCCCGGCGCTGCCCGGCACGTCGAAAAGCAGAAGCGACGGCATCCACGCCCCGGTGAACACCGAAGCGACATCACCGACTTCAAGCGCGCTTTTCCATTTGTCCGACCAGGTGCTCAGCTGGGTGTTGATCAGCCCCTCGTCGATCATCTTCTGCCAGAATGCCGTGAAATCCTGGGTTCCTTTGTCATTGGCGAGATTGACCGTCACGGCCTTGCCGTCACCGGTGGTGTGGAACGGGCGCCCGCCGTTGAGCCAGATCATCGCATTGTAAAAACTCGCGTCGCCGGCGTCTGCGGCGATATACACGCCTATCGCCTTGAGTTTTTTGGCGGCCTCATAGTAGTCGTTCCACGTATGGATCTGCGAAGCGTCGACACCGGCCTGTCGGAAAACGTCGTCATTGTAGAAGAACGCCATCGGTCCTGAATCCATTGGAACCCCGTAAACCTGTCCGTTGATATGCACGCTCGACCACGTGCCGGGTGTGTAGTTGTCGCCATAGCCCTGCGTCTGATCGGTGATGTCACGCAATTGACCACTGACGGCATACTGTGGCAGCGCAAAATATTCGAGCTGCACCACGTCGGGCATGTTGTAGCCGTCCTGGATGGCGGAGTTGAGGTTGTCGTAACCGCTGGTGGATTTGATGTCGACGCGGATGTCGGGATTGGCCTTTTCGAAATCGCGCGCTTCGGCCTCCATGCTGGGCTCCCACGACCAGACGGTGACCACGGTGCGGTTGTCCTGCTGCCCGCAGGACGCGATGATGGCAAACAGCAAACACGTGCAAATTGCTGCGAACAGCCGGCTGAGCCGTTTCAATCCCATTGCCATGCCTTTTTCGTCACTTGATGTTCCAACAGTCTACACAGGACCCGCCCTGAACGGAGAGCCACTGTTCATCATGAAAAGCCTGTCACATCTTCGTGACAACGCAGCAAGTCTGCTTGGATTAATCGGCATAGAGCCAAAAACGCCGCATGGTCCTTTTCAGCCTTTGTTGCCGCTTTTACGCCATCGGTGCCCTGAGGATTCCACGATGATGGAACCCGCAGGGCACCGATGATGCGCGATTATTCAGCCAGCGATCACTGCTTCACGGTGTATCCCTGTTTCTTGGCATAGTCAACAAGATGACTCTGCCAAGTGGCGACGCCCTTTTCAAGGGTCGTCTTCTTATCAGTAAATGCCGCACCGGCATCGTCCGAATAGATGCCACGGGCGTAGACCTCGAATGGCAGGAACTTGTAACCCGAAACCACGTTCTTGGCAGCATCAGAAAGCACCTGATTGAACTTCTGTCCACCGAAGTATTCGTTGGGTTGTCCCTTCGAATCCTTCAACGTGGTCATATCGAGGAAGTCCTTGGAGGACAACGTGTTATTGTCTGCTGGGAAAGCGCCAGCATCGACGCGAGTCTTGATGCCTTCCTTGTTATGGCAAACATAGTCAATAAACTTATACGCGGCCGTAGTCTTGGCGTTGTCCTTGCTCTTGATGACGGCGAGCGAGGAGCCACCGTTCTCAGAATTCTCCTTGCCACCCTGCTCCCAGGTCGGCATCGGCGCGACGCGCCACTTGCCAGAGGCGTCCGGAGCGCCGGAAAGCAGGTTGTTCGGCATCCAAGCACCCGTAAGCAGGGAAGCAATCGAACCATCGTCAAGGCCCTTGTTCCAGTCGTCGGACCAGCCCGGGGTCTTGGTATCGATGAGATCCTCGTCGATTAGCTTCTGCTCGAAGTCGATCCACTTCTTGACCTTCTGGTCACTGGTCAGGTTTATGGAGACGGTCTTGCCGTCCTTGCTCGTACTGAACGGCGTAGCTCCGGCCTGCCAGGTCATGGAGTCGAAGAAACCAGCATCCCCGGAGTCAGAGGTGATGTAATTGCCGGTGGCCTTGACCTTCTTGGCGTCCTCGTAGAACTCGTCCCAAGTGGTCGGCGGCTGGCTAATACCAGCCTTGTCGAAGACCTCCTTATTGTAGAAGAGCGCCATCGGTCCGGAATCCATCGGCAACGCATAAACCCCACCATTGATGTTCACGGAGTTCCATGTTCCGGGAGTATAGAAACTCTTATAGCCGGAGGCACCCATATCGGAAAGGTTCGCCACGTTGTTCCTGATGACGTATTCAGGCAGTGCATAATACTCGATCTGTGCGATGTCGGGCGCACCCTTACCCGAGGACATAGCGTTGTTGAGCGCGGTATATTCCTTCTTGTTGGTACCTGCGTTCGTCACCTTCACAGTGATGTCGGGGTTGGCCTTTTCGAATCCCTTGACGGTGGCTGGAAGCGTCGGCTCCCACGACCATACCAAAATCGAAGTCTTACCACCGCCGTTTGCAGACCCATTAGATCCGCCGCCGCATGCCGCCAGAGGCACCAACATAGCGGCAACTCCCACCATGGCGATAATTCTCTTGTCAAACTTCATCGTCCTTGCTCCTTCCCCACCCGTTAATCGTGGGCGGAAATCCTGTATGCAACCAACTATGGCCACTGCACCGAATCAATATCGATCGAAACCGAACCGATCGCAATGCTAGTACTATCGAACCATCAAAATGGTTGCGATAACATTTTTATTATACTGTATCTTTTTCTCAATGCCAAACACAACTCGCTTTATTTGCAAAATTCAGCCATGCATGACAGCAGAATCCTTACCAGTCTTTCGTATGCAAGGGAACACGTCCACCCCGCCCGCGAAAGGCTTCATCACTCATTGCCTGAAAACCACCGCCCCGTTGGACGACAGAGTCACCGATGCGCCATGCTCGTCGACCGTCGCGTTGGACGAGACCAGCAGGTCTCCCTTGAACGCCATGACGACATCATCGGCGCTCCGGTTGAAGCAAAAGACGAAAACGGCATCTCCGGACTGGCTCGTTCTCTCGATTCGGAGAATCTTCCCGTCGTCCTTTCCCCGCACAAGATCAATGCCCATGGAATCGAACAGTTGCGGCAGGCTGCGACGCAATCCATCACGTTCCAGTCTGCAGCCGACATAGGCCACCTTGCCATCGCCATAGGAATTGACAACCAGTGCCGGTACCCCGTCCATACCGGTCCTGACGGGAGCCCGATAGGTGGCCAGTACCTCGACCGTCGAATCAGTGGAAGTAATCCAATCGGCCATGTCGTGCGCCACGGTCCCGTTGCTCAGCTCAAGCTGATCGAGCGCCCCAGCGGTGTCGCCCATCGGAACAAACTCCTCGCTGCGGATGCCGACCACGTCGCGAATTGAACCAGGGTAACCACCCAACCAGATATGGTCGTTTTCATCGGAAATCCCAGTGTAATAGGTCGCCAAAAGTCTTCCGCCACGACGGACATAGGAACGCACGCGCTCGGAATCGGCGGCACTCAGCAGATATACGCTGGGCAGCACCGCGATCTCATAGCTATCCCAGTCGCCGCGCAACGGCATCACATCCGCAGTGACGCCGAGATCGGCGAGCGCACGGAACCAGTTCAGCGGCTCAGTCCAATGACGGACATTCTGCGAGGGAGTCGCAGTATGCTCGGTGGCCCACTCGCTCTGATAGTCAAAGACCACCGCTACGCGGGACTTGGACACTCTCGTCGTGAGTACACCCGCCTCGGAAAGCCTCTGCAAATCGTCACCCAATTGACAAACGTCACGAAATATCCGGCTGTTCTCCCCGGTGTGAGGCACCATCGCGCTGTGGAATTTTTTGGCCCCAACATAGGATTGCCGCCATTGGAAGAAATTTACAGCGTCGGCGCCCATGGCCACATGAACCAAGGCGTCCCTGACGGCCTGTCCAGGCTCTTTCCGATAGTTGATAGGACGCCAGTTCACGGCCCCCGCCGAGTTCTCCATTAGGAACCAGGGGTTCTTGCGCGCTAGGCCGTCGACCAGCGAGGCCGAATAGGCGAGTTCGTCAAGATGCTGCTCGCCGGGCACAAAATAGTGATCGTTCGAAACGAAATCGGCCTCGTCGCTCCAATCGTCATAATCAAGCGTACTGCCAGCGGCACTGACCATGAAATTGGTGGTCAACGGCTTGTCCGGTGTGATCTCGGCCAAAGTGTCACGCTCGGCCTTGAAGAACCGTTTCAGGGCGTCAGAGCTGAAACGCTTGAAATCAAGCAGTTTGCCGGGGTTCATGAAATTTCCGTTGCCGATGAACCGAGGCGGTAGAATCTCCGAGAAGTCGTTCATACGCTGCGCCCAGAACGAGGTGCCCCACGCGTCATTGACCACGTCAATGGTGCCGTAGCGGTCCTTACACCATTCTTGGAAGGCGTGCATAGCATCGTTCGAATAGTCGAACCGGTTGTGACAGCCGTATTCATTGCTGACATGCCAGGCAACCACATAGGGATTGTCCTTGAAATGCTCAGCCATCCTGCGGCATAAGCGCAAGGCGTAGCGACGAAAGACCGGCGACGTGGGCCGCCAATGCTGTCGTGCACCAGGCCAGCAGATGTCTCCCCGCTCGTCCTTCCATAGGATCTCCGGATGAGCCTGAGTGAGCCACATCGGCGGCGATGCCGTGGCCGAGGCCATGTCCACCGCGATGCCGGCCTTGCCGAGTTTGTCGACGATACGATCAAGCCAGTCGAAATCGTAGACACCGTCATCGGTCTCGATCCTGGCCCATGAGAAGATGGCGAGCGAGACGATGTTCACCCGGGCCTTTTTCATCAGGCGTATATCATCGTCCCAGACGTCCTCGGGCCATTGATCGGGGTTGTAATCCCCCCCCGTACCAGATCCTCTGCCGTTGACCGTCCAATGGTTGAGGCCAACGATATCTTCTTTGCATAACCATACCCGTCCTTGCACCCAATGGTTTGTGAGCTATTCTTTGACAGCGCCGGCGGCGAGACCGGATTGCCAGTACTTCTGCAGCAATAGGAACGCAATGACCAACGGGATGATGGTGACCAGTGAGCCGGTAATCACGAGGTTCTGAATCGTTTGGCCGCCCGCGGTCGAGGCCTGATCCTTCCACTGGTTCAATCCGATGGTCAGCGGGTACCAGGCGGGCTCCTTAAGCATAATCAACGGCAGGAAGTAGTTGTTCCAGGTCGCCACGATGGTGAACAGGGCCGTGGTGACGATGCCCGGGGCCAGCAACGGCAGGGCGATGGTGAAGAACGTGCGAAACTCGCTGGCGCCGTCCACATGGGCGGCCTCCAACAACTCGGTGGGCACAGCCTGCTCGGAGAAAATCCACATCAGATACAGACCGAATGGGCTAATCAGGCTCGGCAGAATCATGGCCCACGGTGTATCCGTCAGCCCGAGCTTGGCGAACAGGAGGAACTGCGGGACGGCCAACGCGATGCCCGGAACGGATATCGCGCCGATCACAATTGCGAACACGGCCTTACGTCCCGGGAAGTGGAACTTGGCTAGCGCATAACCGCCCATGATCGCCAGCAGTGTGGCACCGCCGGCCCCGATGATCACGTACAGGATCGTGTTGAGGAGCCACCGTCCGAAAATGCCGTCCTGATAAGTGAACACCTCTCTGAGATTGTTCCACAAGGCGAACGTATGACCGAAGCCCAGACCGAACGTCGAGGTGAAGTCCCCCTGCGTCTTGGTCGCGTTGATGGCCAGATAGACGAACGGAAACAAACAGTACACGGCGAATATGCCTGTGACCAGCGTCAGCAGCATGCTGCGCCGCGGGTTGGCAGGATTACTGAACCCGCTCTGCGCGCTGCGCTTTCGCTCGGCCGCCTCGTCTTTCAGGACCTGCTTCTGGCGGACGCGTTCCTTGCGTTTCGCGGCACTCTCGAAAGCCTTTAGATCCGCGTCCGCAGACCTCTTGGACGCCGCATTCATGTCGCTCATCTCATCTGCTCCTTCATACTGTTCAGCTGCACGGCGTATGCGACCACCATCGTGATCACAGCCATCACGATCGCCAGAGCCGCCGCATAATTCGCCTGGTTGCCGCTGAAGCTCAAGTTGTACGCGTACATGTTCGGTGTATAGTACGTGGTGATCGCATTGCCCGGCACCATGTTCTGCATAATCGACGGCTCGTTGAACAGCTGGAAACTGCCAATGATGCTGAAGATCACCGTGATCGCCAACGAGCCCTTGAGCTCCGGCATCTTGATCTTGCGCACGATCTGCCATTCCGAGGCGCCATCGATCGACGCAGCCTCGTACAGGGAGTGAGGGATTGTAGAAAGTGAGGAATAGAAGATCAGCATGTTGTAGCCGGTAAACTCCCAAGTGTTGTGTTGCCGATGGCTGCCAAGAGCACGCTGGGCTGCAGCACATCCAGATGAGTGCCGAGCCAGCCGTTCAACGAGCCGATCAGCCCGTACTTCGCGCCGTACATGAAGCCCCAGATCAGCGTGGACACCACCGCGGGCACTGCATACGGCAGGAACGTAGAGATACGGAAAAACTTGGTGCCGTGCAGCTTCATCGAATCAATTGCCAGCGCCAGCAAGGCCGCCAGACACAGCATGATCGGCACCTGAACAACAGTGAACAGCGTCACACGCCACACCGAACTCCAGAAATGACCGTCGTGCATCAGGTTCGCGTAGTTCTCGAAGCCCACGAACACCGTTCCGCCAATCATCTTGGTCTGGAAGAACGACAGGTATACCGCGTATATCACCGGAATGATGAACACGAACACGAACACCAACGCGAACGGCCACATGAACTTCCAACCGCGCCAATCCGCATGATGCCGATTCGATCTGACGACAACGCCACCGTGCCGACCGGCCATCGTTGTGGCATCTTCATCCATAACTACCCTCCTCTTCGAAGGACCTTCGCCCAAACTACATAGACGATAAAATGTTTACGCAACCATTATAAACGTGAATTAGTCAACCGTAGTTTCCAGCGTGTCACAGACCACCCTTCACGCCTTCAGACAAGCCGTCCAAGGACCAAACCCCATCACCGCAAGTGCCATCCCGCCACAAGTGAGCTATTTGTCCTCTCATTTCAAACCTATCAAACCCGTAAATCAGGAGCCTTCTATAAAATGGCAACGTAACCGACAATGATAGGAATGACATGGGCAACAGCCGTTTTGTATCGATGCAGGACGTAGCACGCGAAGCTGGGGTATCACCGCAAACCGTCTCCCGCGTGGCCAACCACAGCAATGCTGTCAAGCCAGCGACACGCAGACGCGTCGAAGATGCGATGCAGAAGCTGGGGTATCGGCCGAATTATGCCGCCCGCGCCCTGAAACACGGACATTTCAAAAACATCGGGGTAGTGCTGTTCAACCTGACCTCATACGGCAACGCCCGCATCCTGAGCGGCATCACCGACGCCGCGGTGAACAACGACTACGCCGTCACCCTTCTGCAGATCGGCACCGATCTCCCCCACACCCTGCAGGCCGTCGTCAACCGCATGAAACAGCTTCCCGTCGACGGGATCATCGTCATCCTCGAGCACAACGTCTCCGACACGAACGCCTATATCCCACTTCCCGACCTCCCCGTGGTGCTAATCAGCGAGGAGCCCGCGGATCACTGCCCCACCGTGGACGCCGACCAATACGGATGTTCGATCGCAATCGTCGACTATCTGCTCAGTCTCGGCCATTCCACCGTCTACCATGTCACGGGTCCCTCCTCTTCACGCGCGGCCCAAAGCCGTCTCAAAGGCTGGAGGGATGCCCTACAACAGGTCGGCGCTCCGATCCCGCAAACCTACATCGGCGACTGGAACGCGGACAGCGGGTATCAGGCGGGGCTGTCGCTGGCGCGGGATCCGAACTGCACGGCCATATACGCGGCGAATGATCAAATGGCCTACGGCATCATGCAGGCCTACGAAAGCCTCGGAAAGAAAATACCACGCGACGTCAGCATCATCGGGGTCGACGACTCGCTGGTCGGCCTCGTGCCCAGGCTTAACCTCACCACCATGCGCATGCCGTTCGAGCAGATTGGGCAGGCCGCATTCGATATCGTCAACCGGCAATGCCACGGCGAGCACATTCCGACCGGCGTCAAAACCATCATCCCCACCAAGCTCATCGAGCGGGGCTCCATCCGTTCCCTTGAATAGGAGTTCTATCCCTTTTAAGACATCAGAGACCCGCCGACTGACGACACCCGACATCGAAGACTAGCGACATTGCGAGAAGAAGGTCATCTGCCTTCCTCGATAATTGACCTCAACCAAGCGGGATTTGCGAAACAAACGTACGCGGCTCGTGGCTGATCGGATCGATGAAACTCAGGGAACGGGCCACCAGCTGGAGCGGGTTGGAGAAATCGGTATAGTCCGGTTCGATGATTTCGGGATACAAATCATCGCCTTTGATCGGCAGACCCAGTGAATTCATATGGACACGCAGCTGGTGCGTTTTGCCGGTTTTCGGATGCAGGATATAACGGCGGTAACCTTCTGCCGCGATATCACCGTCGGTCTCGCCAAGCTCGATGACGGTTTCGGCATTGACCGTGCCAGGAACCTCATACGCCTGCAATCGCCCACGATTCTTGACGATATGCGAGCGACGCTTCAACGGAAAGACAGCCGGCGGTTCCAAGCGCTGGATGATACCGGTTGGCGGTCGGGCAATCAGTTTTGCCGGCGCCAGGCATTCGTAGGTCTTTTCAACGTGATGCTCCTGAAAAAGCATCTGATAGTCGCCTCGCAGTTTGGGATTGCATACAAACAGCACCACCCCAGCGGTTTGACGGTCGAGTCGGTGGGCCGGCGTGATCTGCGGTTCCTTGAAGTGCTTGCGCAACCGAACGAGCGCGGTCTGCCGATACCACATCCCGCGAGGCGTGGTCGCCAGGAAATGCGGCTTGTCCACCACGATGATGTTGCTGTCTTCGTAAAGAATCGTCAGTTCAAAAGGCACTTCCGGCTCGTCGACAATCCAACGATGAGATTTTTCTATCTTGCCGTTCATTTCATAACCACTTTTGAAAAGACCAACAGAGCGCAGGATGGGAGATATGCGATGTTCTTAGCATAAAGCTTGGCCTACCGGCCTGGAGGGTGCCTGAACATTGTATATCTCCCATCCTGCGCGGTCGTTCTGCTGGTACTATTCAACCGTCACGGACTTGGCGAGGTTGCGAGGCTTGTCGACGTCGTAGCCCTTGAGCATGGCCACATCCAGCGCGAAAAGCTGAAGCGGCACCACGTCAACCAGCGGGCTCAAAAGCGTCGGGCATTCGGGACGCCAGAAGACGATATCCGCGTATTTTTCGGCGTCAGGATCGCCTCGTTCGGCCACCGCGATGGTGAACGCACCACGAGCCTTGACCTCTTCGATGGCGGAGATGACCTTGTTGTGCAGCACATTGCGTCCGCGTGAGGACGGGACGATGACCACAACAGGCTCGCCCTCTTCAACCAGTGCGATGGGCCCATGCTTGAGCTCACCGGCGGCGAAACCTTCGGTGAAGGTATAGGCGATTTCCTTCAATTTGAGCGCTCCTTCCAGCGCCACCGGATAGCCGACGTGACGGCCGAGGAAGAGGAACGATTTCGCATTCAAAAGCTTCTTCGCGGCATCGTTGACGGTTTTGGCGTCGTTGTCGAGCACCCACTGGATCTTTTCGGGCATGGCCTTGAGCTGGTCCAGAATCTGATGAATCTCATCGCGATAGAGCGTGTTCTTGACCTGAGCGAAATACAGGCCAAGCAGGTAAGCGGCAATGATCTGGGCGACGAACGCCTTCGTGGAAGCCACGGCGATTTCCGGACCGGCGTGCGTATAGAGCACGGCATCGGATTCGCGCGGAATCGTCGAACCTTGGGTGTTGCAGATGGCAAGCACGCGCGAACCCTGCTCGCGGGCGTGACGCAGGGCCATCAGCGTGTCCATGGTCTCGCCGGACTGCGAGATGGCGACCACGAGCGTACGCGGGGTCAGAATCGGGTCACGGTAGCGGAATTCGTGCGCCAGCTCGACCTCGACGGGAATGCGCACCCAGTGCTCGATGGCGTATTTGGCCACCATACCGGCGTAACTGGCGGTGCCGCAGGCCACGACGATGATCTTGTCGATCTGCTTGAATACTTCAGGGTCGATATGCAGTTCGTCGAGCTTGATTTCGCCGTTTTCGTTGAAACGACCAAGTAGTGTATTACGAACTGCTGCGGGTTCCTCATGAATCTCTTTGTCCATGAAGGAATCCCAACCACCCTTTTCCGAGGCGCTGGCATCCCAGTCGATGGTGAACCGCTTGGAATCATTGACCGGGTTGCCGTCGAAATCGGTGACGGCGACGGAATCGCCGGAAATACAGACCGCCTGGTCCTGGTCGATTTCCATGGCTTCCTTGGTATAGGCAACGAACGCTGCCACATCGGAGCCGAGGAAATTCTCACCGTCGCCGAGGCCGACGACCAAAGGCGAATCGTGACGTGCGCCGACGACGATTTCTGGCTGGCGGACGTCCACTGCCAAAATGGTGAACGCGCCGGAAAGCATGCGGGCCATGCGCCGCAACGCCTCGAAGAGATCAGACTTGCCGGTTTCCTCGATAACGGTGTTGGCGATTTTGCCGAGCAGTTTCGCGGCCACTTCAGTATCGGTGGCGGAAAGGAAGGTATAGCCTTCGGTCTGCAGGTCCATCCTCAGTTTTTCGGCGTTTTCGATGATGCCGTTATGGATGATGGCGATCTTCCCGTCCTGGCTGGTGTGCGGATGTGCATTGACATCGCTGGGTTCGCCGTTGGTGGCCCAGCGCGTGTGCCCGATACCTACGGTCGCATCCGGCATGGGGCTGCGTTCGATATCAGCGGCAAGATTGGCCAGACGGCCTGATTTCTTGCGCACGGCGACGGCATCCATCCCCGGAGCAGCCAACGCCACGCCGGCAGAGTCGTACCCACGGTATTCGAGACGCTTGAGCCCCTGCATGCACACTTCCAGCGGTTTCCCGCAAACGGTCTTGTTTCCTGCAAATCCAACGATTCCACACATAGCACCCCAGTCTACGTGACACCCCTGAAACGCAACACCACCCCCGCGAAAGTTTCACCATCTCCAACTTTCTTTACCTAGCACAGATTGATCGCCGTTACTTACTGACGTGGTTGGGCGGAGATATACAATGCTGAGGCACCCTCCAGGCCGGTAGGCCAAGCTTTATGCCACAGCATCGCATATCTCCGCCCAACCACTCAACCTAAATAATCATAAAGCCTATAAATCAGCATTTTTAATCGTTGAGTGTTTGGGGCTGGGCATGCGATGTCAGACCATAAAGACTTGGCCTTCGCGCTCGATACATCGCGCTCACTTCGCCTACAGGAAGCCCACTGGGCTTTCCGCTTAACGGCTCAGCCCGGAGTGTGTCATGAGTTAAGTTGAGTGGCGGGACTGGGATATGCGATGCTCGACCGTAAAGACTCGGCCTGAGCGGCCCGGAGCGTGTCGAGCATTGTATATCCCAGCCCCGCCACGTCAGTATAAATCCATCAAAGTTGAAATCTATATATTAGAGCACATGGCTCAAGAAGTCTTTGAAGCGGGGCTCCTGAGGGTGGTCAATGATTTCGGGGCCGCCGTGTTCGACAACCACGCCGCCGTCCATGAAGACGATCTGGTCCCCCACTTCGCGGGCGAACCCGATCTCATGGGTCACCACGATCATGGTTATGCCGGCGTCGGCCAGCGAGCGCATCACGCCGAGCACTTCGCCCACCAGCTCGGGGTCGAGCGCAGAGGTCGGCTCATCAAAGAGCATGATCTTCGGGTTCATCGCCAGGGCGCGGGCGATGGCCACACGCTGCTGCTGCCCGCCGGAAAGCTGCATCGGATAGTAGTCGGCACGGTCGGCCATGCCCACGCGTTCCAGTTCTTTCATGGCCTCTTCCTTCGCCTTGGCTTTCGGCACCTTGGCGACGTGGACGGGCGCCTCCATCACGTTTTCGAGCACGGTGCGGTGTGGGAAGAGGTTGAAACGTTGGAAGACCATTCCCAGCTTCTCACGTTGCTCGGCGATTTCCTTGTCGTTCAGGGTCTGCAGCTCGTCCTTGCCGCCGTGGTTGACGTGCTTGTAGCCGATGAGTTCTCCGTCGACCTCGATGCTGCCGCCGGTCAGCGTCTCGAGCTGGTTGATGAGCCGTAGGAATGTCGATTTCCCGGAACCGGAAGGGCCCAGAATCACCGTCACCGTGCCCGGCATCACCGTCATATCGATGCCTTTGAGCACATGCAGGCTACCGAATGCCTTGTGCACCTGGGTGGCTTTGACGGCGGGCACCGTCGCATTGTCCACAGGAGTCTGCGCCACGCTCTCGGATCCCTGCTGTTCCGTCGTGGCTTGAGTATTCGAATCATTCGTTGTCATATCGTTCATCTCTGTCTCGTCTTCTCTCACGCGTTCAGTCCGAGGAATGCGGTGCCGCCTTCATTGCCCTCGGCGACCTTCGCGGCAGGCTTTTCCTCTTTGGCATCGCCGTCACCGGCAGCCGGGCCATTGGAGCCTTCGTTGAAGCCCTTGCCAAAGTACCGCTCGATCCAGGATTGCGCCACCATAAGGATGGAGGTGATCACCAAGTACCAGAAGCAGGCCACCATCAAGAGCGGAATCGGCTTGTAGATGCGGTTGGCGATGGCATTGGTGGCAAACTGGATCTCCAAGCTGAACGGAACGGCGGAAACCAGCGAGGTGGTTTTGAGCATGCTGATGACCTCGTTGCCGGTGGGCGGAACGATGATGCGCATGGCCTGCGGGAGCACGACGCGGCGCATGATCATCGTACGCGGCATGCCGAGCGCTTCCGCGGCCTCGCTTTGCCCCGGGTCGACCGCCTCAAGTCCGGCGCGCACGATTTCGGCCAGATAGGCGGATTCGTTCAATGCCAGGCCAAGCATCGCGGCGAGGAAACCCGGAGAGATGAACTTGTTGAGCTGTTCGGTGCTCATCGACCAGAAGTTGAGATGAGTGAAGGGAATGCCCAGCGAAATCGTCGGGATCAGCACCGAGAAAAGACCCCAGAACACCAACTGCGTGTATATAGGCGTGCCACGGAAGAACCAGATCCAGAACCAGCTGACCCCGCGCAGCACCGGGTTGACCGACTTGCGCATCACAGCAAGCAGCACAGCCAGCACTATGGCGATGAGCATAGAGGTGACGGTGAGCACCAAGGTCCAGCCGATGCCGTTCAAGACATGCTCGTTGAAGAGATATTTCCAGACAATCGGCCAATCGAAGTTGTCGTTGGTGATCATGCCATATCCGAGCATCACCGCAAGAAAGGCGACGATGACACCTGCGATCAGTGAACCTGGGCGAAACACCGGCCTCGCGTGAATCCGATTGGGGATATCCAGTCCGTCCGATTCGTTTTTATGTCCCATAACGTTTCCTCTCCCATCACTGCTTTTCGTCGACGACCTGTGTCAACGACCACTACACAACTTCACAAATCTAATCTGTATAATATACGATACTACGCATAATCGTACTCTCGTCTCATCTTCAGAAACCCGAAAGCCGCTGCAGAGAGCAGACAAAGCCCGGTATCAGCGCTTTTTGACACGGCCTCGGCGCCGGTTCCTGCCATTCGAGCACGAATACGACAATCCGGCCGACGCCTCAAACCAGCACCGGTCGGATTGCATATGTCACCAGCCGAAAACCGCTACTTGATATCGTCGTAGTTGTTGATCTTAGCTTCTTTGACAGCCCCGGATTCGCTGCCCCAGGACTTGAGGATCTTCATATAGGTGCCGTCGTCGATCAGCTTCTGGATCGCAGCCTGCACGGCCTTCGCCGTCTGCATGTCACCCTTCTTGACCACCACGGCCTCAGGGGTCATGTTGAAGGTCTTGCCCAGAAACTCAAGTCCGCCTTCGCTCTTCTTGACGGCGTATCCGGAAACCGGAGAATCGGCGAGGAATGCGTCGGCCTTGCCTGTGGAGACGTTGGTGGCCACGACGGTCTGCTCCTTCATCGACTGGACTTCGA
The DNA here is from genome assembly GCA_024104275.1 of Bifidobacterium sp. Classification (GTDB taxonomy): domain Bacteria; phylum Actinomycetota; class Actinomycetes; order Actinomycetales; family Bifidobacteriaceae; genus Bifidobacterium. The sequence continues at coordinate 44,551 of JAGGHK010000001.1, read as the reverse complement.
TGGCCTTCTTGCCTGCAGCGGTGCACTGCTGGCTCAGGTTCTTGACCGTGGTCTCGTGCACGGTACCGGTCTGCACCGCGACGCTGTGTCCACAAAGATCGTCGGTCGAAAGCTTCTTGGGGTTGCCCTTCTTGACCACGAAAGTGGCGCCTTCGTTCATGAAGGAGACGAATTCCCCGGCGTCTTTACGCGCAGGATCCATGGTGAAACCGGAAATGCCGACATCATACTTCGAGCCGACGCCCGGCATGATGGAGTCGAATTCGGCGGAAGTCGGATCGAATTTCAGACCGAAGACACCGGCAATCGCCTTGGCCATGTCCATTTCGTAACCAATTGGCGTCTTGCCGTCCTTGTCAAGGAACTCGGCAGGAGCATAATCCGGAGAGACACCGACGGTGAACTTACCGTCCTTCTTGATTGAATCCGGTAGCATCGCGGCGATCTTGTCGTCCTCCTTCACCGAGCTCGTGTTGGAATTGCTGCTTTTCGGCGTTGCGCTCTGATCGCTCTCGTCGGTGGTACCGCACGCGGCCACGCTGGCCAGCATCGCCCCGGCACAGACACTGGCCAAAACGACCTTAATCGACTTGGAAATTTTCAACGACATGTTAATCCTCTCTGGGGCGGATTGACGCTGTCCGCCTTCTTCGTATAAATGCATAATATACTTACCTACGTATTTATGCAAAAATGCCGTCTCAATAAATGGACATCCCAAATAAGACGTGCCTCAGCGCACGAGCTTGTTCTTGTAACGCATGGCACGCAGCGCCTCACGCTTGTCCTCCGCCTCGCGCAAGGACTGGCGCTTGTCGTACTCTTTTTTGCCCCGGGCCAAGGCGATTTCGGCCTTCACTCGGCCATCCTTGAAGTAGAGGCTCAGCGGAACGATGGTATAGCCCTTGGCTTCCGTCTGGCGGCTGAGCTTGGCGATCTGCGAGGCGTGCAGGAGCAGCTTGCGTTTGCGTTTGGGCGCGTGGTTATTCCATGTGCCGTTGAGATATTCGGGAATGTTCGCCCCTTCCAGCCACATCTCACCATTGCGGTCAATGGAGACGAATGATTCCGCCAGCGAAGCGCGTCCCTCACGCAAGGACTTGACTTCCGTCCCGGTGAGCACCAAGCCGGCCTCGTAATGGTCTTCGATCGTATAGTTGTGCCGCGCCTTGCGGTTCTGCGCGATAAGCTGCGTACCTTGTTCCTTCGCCATTCCGACGCCCCTTTTCTTTACTCGTTTTCTTTCACCCGGTCTGCCGGCAGTACTCGCCTTGCCGACATTCCCGATTGACGATGTCATCGCATCAGCCCCAGCCAGCTTGCGTTCCCGACACCATCATTACCTCCGCCCCGGCCAATCAGCCAAAAGCGTTGAACCGTATACACCCCGACCATAACACAAGCGCGCCATCCTTTTGCGGATGGCGCGCCCGTGCTGAACCGATCTGGAATCTCAAATCATCAGATCAGCCATGGATGTATTCGTAGTTGTAGGCGTCGTTCAACACCTCGTTGGCCGGGAAGGTGGGGAAACCGGTGCCACCTTCGGAGATGGCGATGGTGTTGCCCCACACGCCCTCGACGATGGCCACATGCCCGTAGTAGGGGTCGGCGATCCAATGACCACCGACACTCTGGCCCGGGTAAAAGACCACGATGGCGCCGAATGATGGGGTCCTGTCGACCTGATAGCCGAGGCTGCGGGCGGAATTGGCCCACTGACCGCCGTTGCCGAAGTAGGAGCCGACGGGCAGGCCAAGCTGGTGACGGCGAAGATAGGCCCACTCGGTGCACTGACGCGGAGGATAGGCGTTGCCGGAGTCGCCGGAAGGATGATTGCCGCCGCCACCGGACACCGGTGAAGGTGCCGGAGTATAGACCGGGGCCGGATTGCTGGGAATGTAGCTTGAGCTGCCGGCCTGGCCGACGCCTTGGCTTGCGCTCACCTGCTGGCTGTTGGCCCACTGCTCGTTCTGGGCGTCGATCTGCGACTGCAGGATGGCGATCTGCGCCGCCTGCTGGGCGGATTGCGTGGTCAGCGAGCTCTTCTGCGACTCGAGGCTTTCACGTGCCTGGGCGCCTTGATCACGCAAGGCCTGCAGGCTGCTCTGCTGAGCCTGTGCCGATTCGGCAGCCTGCTGTGCACTGGCCGCCTGGCTGTCCGCCTGGTCTTTGAGCGTGGAAATCTGCGTCTCAATGGCGGCGAGGCGCTGCTTGCGGTTCATCGAGGTGCCGAGCGTATTGGCATCGGCGTTCGCCGCATTGACTTCGCTGCGGGTGACGGCTGCCGAGGACTGCATCTTGTCGACGAAATCCTTGGTGGTGCTGGACTTGGTGACGACGTTCATCACGTCGGCCGCGTCTGAACCGTGGAAGCTCTCACGTGCCTGTGCGGCTACGCCGGCCTTGGCGTCATCGAAATCGGCGCCGGTCTGCTCGATCTTCTTCTCGAGGTCGGCCTTGTCCTTCTGGGCGGCCGCGAGGCGGTCGGCAGTGGCTTGGGCCAGATTCTTGGCCTGGTCTGCGCCTTGTTGCGCGGTCTGTGCCGCAGCTTGGGCGGCGGGAATCTTGTTGGTCGTCAAATCGTTGAGCTGTATGATCTGGTTGGCAAGGTCGCTGTCGACCCCGGCCAACTGGCTTTTCAAATCGGCCTGACTGGCGGCCGCCTGCTGGTATTCGCTCATGGTGGATGCCTGAGCCTGCGGGACTTTGGCAGTCATGGTCATGGCTGCCGTTGTACACAACATGGCTGTAGCGATCAGCACGCTGAAGGCCGCGGTCATTTGTTTCTGCTTGCGCATGGAATTCACCTTTCCTTTTCGGGCTTTACTATTGTAACGTATCCGCCCGAAAGCGCATAAAAAATTTGCAATACTTTTTCGTATATTTTGCGATACATTCAATTAAGCTCTGAGGTACCGCCGAAGGGATATCGTCGAGACGATTGCGGAAAGCAGCATCGCACCGATAATCAACGCCGGGGCCATCAGCCAGACGGTCGTCTGATTGACGAACGGCATCCACTGCACATTCTGTGCGAGCCAATCGGTGATGAAAAGCTTCACGATGGCGCTCAGCGCCACGCAAGACAACAACGAGCCCAACAGCGAGGCCAACACACCTTCGAGAATGAACGGTAATCGAATCGTCCAGTTCGAGGCACCCACCAAGCGCATGATCTCGGTCTCGTTTTTCCTTGACGCCGCACTCATACGTATCGTGATGCTGGTCAGCAATACCGCCACCACAACCATGACGGCGGCCAAGACCAGCGTAACCCCTGTTCCCTTGTTCAATATGGCGAATACCGGATCGAAAATCTGACGCTGATCGGCCACCTCCTCAACACCTTGGCTACCGGTCAGGGTTTCGGAGACCTCCTGGTACTTGGTCGGATCCTTCAACTTAAGCCTCAGAGAATCCTGCATATCGGCGGCGGTCAGGGTACGACCCTGATAAATACCATGGGGATACTGCTTGAGGAACGTGTTCTTATAGAAGTCCTCGCGGCTTTCATATGAAATCTTGGAGACCACGTTGCCGAGTTCCCTGTGGATCTTCTCCTGCAGCTGGAGGATCTCCTGCTGGGTAGGGGCCTTGCCCGCCGAGCAATTGGCAGCCTGGCTGGTGCCGTCAGGGCAAAGCCAGACCACGACTTCGACCTCTTTGTACCAATCCCCTTTGGCCTTGGTGATCTGCGCCTGCATCAGGCCGGAAGCACCGATGAAGAGGAAGGAGACAAAAGTGACCAGAAGCACGGAAAGAATCATCGAGACATTCTGCTTGAGACTCGTCCACGTTTCAGAAAGGATAAATCGTGCTCTCATTTCCGCTCCTCAGCATTCTTGTCGCCCTTACGGCCTTGCGTGTTCTGAACCTGTTGTTGTTGCTTGCCTCTGCCGGCCATCGGCTTCGTCTTGGACGTTGGTTTGGATTGCGCTTGTGACGGTGGAATCGGGGGCACGGGCAATGACGGGGCCTTGGCTTTGGTTTTCGTCGTATTGGTCTTCGTCTTATCGGCTTTTACTGTCCGTTTGGTTTCAGAGGGCTGACCGGAATCGGATACCGGCTTGTGTGCGCTGGTCATCTCCTCGGCAGTCAGGCCCTTGCCCCATGTCATCGTGGTTTCCGCGGATTGGAACGCTTCACCGTATCGTCCGGTTCTGCCGGAATGCATGGCATTCGCGAGACGGGCGATGCCCTCGTTTTCCCCGGTTCCGTTGGCTACGGCGTCGGCGACCGCATCCATGGCGTTGGCGGCGACCACGGAACGGTCATCGATGGGTTCAGCGTCGACCACTTGCCCCGATGCCGCCGATATGACATTGACGGGCGTCTGCGGGCGCTTGAACTTGTTGGCTGCGGGATCGATGACCTGCTTCGCCTTGGACTCCACTTCGGCGTCCGGGAAGTAACGGGCCGAATCGTAGCTGCCCTTGGCCTCGTCACGTACGATTTTGCCGGCGTGCAGCTCGACGACGCGCTTGCGCATGGAATTGACGATTTCCTCGTTGTGGGTGGCCATGACGACGGTGGTGCCGGTGCGGTTGATGGCATCGAGGACTTCCATGATGCCCAGTGACGTGGTGGGGTCAAGATTGCCAGTGGGCTCGTCGGCCAGGAGGATCTGCGGGTGGTTGACGTAGGCGCGGGCGATGGCCACACGCTGGGCCTCGCCGCCGGAAAGCTCGTGAGGGTAGTTCTTTTCCTTGCCGGTAAGACCAACAGTTTCAAGGACTTTGGGGACCAACGACTTGATGGTCGAACGGCGTGTGCCGATCACCTCGAGCGCGAAGGCGACATTCTGCCAGACGGTTTTATTGTTCAGCAGCTTGTAATCCTGGAAGATGAAGCCGATGGAACGACGGTACTGCGGAATCTGACGGGGGCTCAAGCGGCGCAGGTCGTTGCCGGCCACCCGGATTTCGCCGTCCGTCGCCTCCTCTTCACGCAGCAGGAGACTGAGCAACGTCGTTTTGCCGGAGCCGGAAGCGCCCACCAAAAAGACGAAGTCACCGCGTTCGATGTCGAGGTTGATATGGTCGAGGGCGGGCCTGGTGCCCTTCGGATAGATCTTGGAGACCTTGTCCAACGTGATCAACGCCATAATGCCGTTTCCTTACTGTTTGCCGCTGAGCCTAAGTCTAGAGGCACCAGCGGCGCAGATTGTCCTGATTTCGTCGAAATGATTGAAAGTCTTTACTTTTTATCTTCGTTTTGTTCGGCCTCAAGCGCGGCCTGACGACGCTGCTCGTGACGCCAACGGATGCCGGCGTCGATGAATCCGTTGATGTCACCGTCGAAAACGGCCTGGGTCTGGCTGGTTTCGTAGCCGGTTCGCAGGTCCTTGACCATCTGGTAAGGATGTAATACATACGAACGCATCTGGTCGCCCCAGCTGGCCTTGATGTCGCCGGCCAGTTCCTTCTTCTTCTTGGCTTCCTCTTCATGACGAAGCACCAAAAGACGGGACTGGAGCACGGCCATGGCAGCGGCGCGGTTCTGTATCTGGCTGCGCTCATCCTGCATGGTCACCACGATGCCGGTGGGCAAATGGGTGATGCGAACGGCGGAATAGGTCGTATTGACGCCCTGCCCGCCGGGGCCGGATGAACAGTAGGTGTCCACGCGAATATCGGAATCGGGAATATCGATGTGGTCGGTCTCCTCGACCAACGGCACCACCTCGACGGCGGCGAAGCTGGTCTGGCGACGGCCTTGGTTGTCGAAAGGCGATATGCGGACCAAGCGGTGCGTACCGCCCTCCACCGAAAGACGGCCGTAAGCGTAAGGAGCATCGACCTCGAACGTGGCCGACTTGATACCGGCTTCCTCGGCGTAGGACGTATCCATGACCTTGGCCTTGTAGCCGTTGCGCTCGGCCCAGCGCAGGTACATGCGCAGCAACATCTGGGCAAAATCGGCGGCATCCACGCCGCCCGCGCCGCTGCGGATCGTGACGACCGCGCTACGCTCGTCGTATTCGCCGTCGAGCAGAGTCTGAATCTCCATCTCGTCGAGGTCCTTCTGCAAGGCATCGACGCCGTTCTGAGCCTCTTTCATCGAATCGACGTCATTTTCTTCCTGACCCAATTCGTAAAGGGTTTCGATGTCGTCAAGCCTGCTGGAAAGCGAATCAAGCTTCTTGATCAGCCCCTGCTTGTTGGAAAGCCGGCTCGTGATCTTCTGCGCGTTTTCGACGTCATCCCAGAGATTCGGCGCCGATGCCTCTTTCTCCAACTCGTCGATTTCGGATTTGAGACGGTCGACGTCCAACGCCTTTTCGATTGTCTCGTATTTGCTGCGCGCCTCGCCCAACGCCTGGGAAAAATCAAATTCCGCCATTGCACTCCACCTTATATTCGTTCACCGTAAATTCTCTGACCGTCGTTATCGTCGCTATACCGCTGCAAAACCATTGGGCATCGAGCCTGATTTCTCGGCTCTCGTAGCCTTTCCGCTGCCGACACGTACGTCATCACTCTCAATGAAGTCGCACCGCAACATCAGCTCATTGAATGCCACCGACCTTGCCGCCAAAAGCACGTGCAAGATCGTCAAAGACCTGCATAGATTGCAGGAATCACCAGCGCGAGCAGCATGGCTGCGGCCACGACGATGCAGATCGCCCGCACGATGTTGCGGCGACGGCCCTCGCGGCGTTCGCGTTCTTTCCTGTAATCACCCACAATCCTTCATTGTATCGAGCCTGCGGGATTTAGCTTCTTGAAACTTTGACTGCTGAGCTCGACAAAGACAAATATACGGTTATGCGCTAGATTAGAGACATATTTATTTCAATGATCTAGCTAAAAGGAGCGAGTATGAGAGACGAACGGACGGCTTGGGGCTGGGGTCTGGCCTCGGTCGATGAGGCAGGCAACACGCTGGACGTGTGGTATCCCAAGTTGGAAATGGGCGCGGCGCCGGATGAGGCTTCGCGTCCGCAGCACGGTTTCGGCGTTTTGGCCTATGACCAAACCGACGCACGCGGTGTACGGCGCGTCCCCGTGTTCACCGTCTCCGCTCTCGACTCCCCTATCACCGACGCTGCCGACGCCTACCTGCGCCTGCACCTGCTGAGCATGTGCATGGTCGAGCCGAACACCATCAATCTCGACGGCATCTTTGCCAAGCTGGCCAACGTGGTCTGGACCAACTATGGACCATTCGCCGCTGAAAACTTCGCACTGCGCAAAATGGACGTGATGAACGCCGTGGCGAATTCCGGCGTCGTCGCCGGCGGCATGCCCGCACCCCACGTCGATGTCAACGTGCTCGGCGTCGACAAGTTCCCGCGCATGGTCGACTATGTGATGCCCGAGGGCGTGCGTATCGGTGATGCGGACCGGATTCGTCTCGGAGCTCATCTGGCCCCCGGCACGACGGTGATGCACGCCGGTTTCGTCAACTTCAACGCCGGTACGCTCGGCACCTGCATGATTGAAGGCCGGGTCTCGCAGGGTGTCACGGTCGGTAACGGTTCGGACGTCGGCGGTGGCTCGTCCATCATGGGCACGCTTTCGGGCGGTGGCAAGCTGCGCAACTCCATCGGCGAGCACAGCCTGCTGGGAGCCAACGCCGGCATCGGCATTTCGCTGGGCGACAATTGCGTGGTGGAAGCGGGACTGTATGTCACCGCCGGCACGAAAATCACCATCCACGACAAGGCCAAGATCGCTGCCGGCGAGCCGCTGGAGGTCGTCAAGGGATCGGAGCTTTCGGGCAAGGACAACATCCTCTTCATCCGCAATTCGGTGACCGGTGCCATCGAGGCCCGCTACCGCAAGGTCGGCATCGCTTTGAACGAGAAGCTGCACAAGAACTGAGCAAAGCTCCGCACAAGTCGGGGGATAGGTTTTCAGGAACGGCGAAAAATGGCCATTCTCAAAAACCTATCCCCCGACTTGTGTTGCAACCTAGCGCTGACCCATCGGCACGTAGTCACGCTCGACCTCGCCGGTATAGACCTGGCGCGGACGGCCGATCTTGGTCTTTGGATCGGTCAGCATCTCGCGGTATTGCGCGATCCAGCCGGGAATGCGGCCGAGTGCGAACAGCGGCGTGAACATCGGGGCGTCGAAGCCGATGACCCTGTACAACAGACCAGTGTAGAAATCGACATTCGGGTAAAGATGACGCGAGACGAAATAATCGTCGTGCGTGGCGATGTCTTCCAGTTCCGTGGCGATGGTGAACAAGGCACGTTCGTCAGCAGGAAGGTGGTTGTCGACGTCCCCTCGTGCCATCAATTGTTCGAGATACTGCTTGGCGACCACGGCACGCGGGTCGTGGCATTTGTAGACGCGATGGCCGAAGCCGGAAATGCGGGTGCCGTTCTTCTTCGCGTTTTCGACGAACTGGCGCACGCTTTCGCCGGAATCGCGGATGACCTCGAGCTGCCTTAACACCGCTTCGTTGGCACCGCCGTGCAGCGGACCGGAAAGGGCATTGACGCCCGCCGCCACCGCGGAATAGAGATTGGCATGGGCGCTGCCGGCGATGCGTACCACGGAAGTCGAGCAGTTCTGCTCGTGATCGGCGTGGATGATAAGCAGACGGCCCAGCGCGTGAATGGAAAGTTCATCGGATTCGTAGGGTTCATAAGGCACGGCGAAGCACATGCGCAGGAAATCGTCGACGTAACCGCGGGCGATATCCGGGTAGAGCATCGGCTCGTCGCGACGACGACGGTAAATGTAGCTGACGATGGTGCGGGCCTTGGCCATGATGATGCGCGCCGATTCGTCGAGCTGGTCCGGGTCGCTGATATCGGTGGTGTCGGGGTAAAAAGCCGCGAGCGCATTGATGGCCGAGGCGAGCACGCTCATCGGCTGGGCGGAACGCGGGAACGAAGCCATGAAGCTGCGGAAGTCCTCGCCCACCATGGTGCGGTGGTTCAGGTCGAGGCAGAACTGATCGTATTCCGCTTTGCTCGGCAACTCGCCATGCTGCAGCAGCCATGCCACTTCGAGAAAATCGGACTGTTCGCACAGCTGCTCGATCGGGTAGCCGCGATAACGCAGGATGGAATTCTGACCGTCGATGAAGGTTATTTTCGATTCGCATTGGGCAGTGGTCAGAAAACCCGGATCGAGCGTAACGAACCCGTCGTTCTTGAGGCTGGAGACCACGATGCCATCGGCCCCCTCCGTAGCTTTGACGACGGGCAGATCGAACTTGCTCGCATCCACATTGAGTTTTGCCTCCACCATGGCTTCCACCTTCCTTTGCGACCCCGACTTGAGGCTATTGTCGTTTTCCATATAAAACAGACAAAATCGGTAGCGCTGTCGCAACCAATCAGGGATTGAACATACCTTATTGCATCAATGTAAAATGCGGCAACCGATGTCCACGTTCCGTACATTCTTGGTCTCAAAAACAGAATTATCGGGGGTTTATTTGGAGTTCTAAGGGTTATCGATTATCAAAGCACTGAAGTTAAACCACAAGCGGCATCCGCACTTCAAATTGCGGATGCCGCTTTGATAAATATAAGGGCTTACTATCCAGCCAAGCCGACGATTACTCGCGAACGGTCAGGATCTCCGGGCCGTTGTCGGTGATGGCGATGGTGTGCTCGCTGTGGGCGCCGTTGGAGCCGTCGGAGCTACGCAGCGTCCAGCCGTCCTTGGCGTCCTGGTAGATCTCGTCGGTGGTCTTCATGAACCACGGTTCGATGGCGATGGTGAGGCCCGGGCGCAACTTGTAACCATGATGGGCCTTGCCGTCGTTCGGGACGAACGGATCGCCGTGCATGACATGGCCGATGCCATGGCCGCCGAACTCCATGTTGACAGTGTAGCCGTGTTCGTGTGCCACGTCGCCGACGGCAGCGGAGACGTCGCCAAGCCGGTTGCCCGGCTGCGCGGCAGCAATTCCGGCAGCGAGCGCCTCTTCGGTGCACTTGATCAGGGCGATGTCCTCCGGATTCGGATCCTTGCCGACCACGAAGCTGACCGCGGAATCACCACACCATCCGTCGACGCTGATGGCCAGGTCGAGGCTCACCAGATCGCCGTCTTTGAGGGCGTAATCATAAGGAACGCCGTGAAGCACCGCGTCATTGACCGAGGTGCAGATGTAATGTTTGAACGGGCCGGTGCCGAAGTCGGGGGCATAATCCACGTAGCAGGATTCGGCGCCTTTACAACTTTCGATACGGCGACGAACGAGATCATCGATCTCCAGAAGATTGGTGCCGACTTTGGTGGTTTCCTGCAGCTCTTTGAGGATGCTGCCGACGAAACGGCCGGCGACCTTCATCGAGGCGATTTCCTTTGGCGTTTTCAATTCAATCATGCCTTCACCCTACTTCGCTCGGTCAACAATCTTGGAGCTGTCTTTCGATTAGGTTCATCAGGCAATCCGTAGCGGAATATTATCGAAAATGTCATCCATCATTCAACATCATCGAACATGGAAACGTCCCGATTCTCTGAACGAATCTTCAGGAAATCGGGACGTTATCTATGGCTTTATCGTAAGCGCATACAAGAAGCGTTCCGCAGCTCTCTATCGCTTTTCTGATGTCGCTATCAGTTCTTGCCGAAGCGGAAGGCGCGAATGATGGCGAGAATACCCATGACCACCATGGCGACACCGGCGAAAATGACCAGCACAATCACCGAAGCGAACGGGGAGAACAGGACGACGATACCGGCGAGGATGGAGATGATCGCGTAGAAAATGGCCCAACCGGACTTCGGCAGACGCCAGGTTTCCACCAGCGCCATGATGCCTTCCATAATCCAACCGATACCGACGGTAAGTGTGACCAGAATCGTCAACATTGCAGTGGAAAGGACAGTGTTCTTGAGCATGATCACGCCGCCAACCACCAAGATGATTCCGACGAGTATGTCAAGTACGCGCCAGCCGCCCGGCAGCCCGTTTTCGACGATAGCACCGATGACGCGGATGACACCGGAAACCACAAAGTAGGCGCCCAAAACGATGGCCACGGCCACCAGCGTCTTGCCCGGCCAGATCAGCAGCGCAAGGCCAAGAAGCAACGCGACGATTCCGACGACCCCGTAGACAATGCGAATGGTCTTCTTCGCTTGCTTCGGCAGCCATTCCTCGGCCAGCTTGAATGGGTTCATGCGCCACCATTCGTTGCTGCCGGGTTGCGCCGAATAGGAGTTGAAACGGTTGCCGTTAGAGGCGGACGGACCAGCGTTGTTGGCCTGCTGACCGTTCTGTGCATACTGGTACTGACCGTTCTGGTTGGCATTGGCATACGGATTGCCATTGGGGTAAGGATTGCCGTTCTGGTATTGCTGACCATACTGGTTCGGATCGGCGGCATAGGGACCATAGCCGTTCGGGCCATAACCATTGTAGGGGGCTTGGCTCTGGTTCTGGTTTTGGCCCTGACCGTTGTATACGTACGGATTGGCGTTCGGACCGCCTTGCGCAGCGCCACCCTGATTGTTTGCATATTGGCCATTATTCTGGTTACCCTGACCCACGGGGCGAACGTAGGCGTTGCCGTTCCCGGTCTGGTTCTGGTTGCCGTTCATCGCGTTGCCATTGGGCGCATGGACTCCATATTCAGGCTGGCCGCCCTGTTGGTTGTTTGGTTGTCCCTGATTGTTTTCCTTGCTTCCATTCACGTTCGAATCTTTATCATTCCTATCGGCGTCTGTCATATCGGCTCCTTTTCCTTGTTGCCGTCACCATCAAATCATACAGCGGCGTTCCACTTCAACTACCATGTCATTCAACAGATAAAGTCGGAAGCTATTCCTCAGAGCCTTCGTTTCGAGTTTCGCAACTTGGAGCAAACGGCTATAGAATCAACCACTTTTCCGCTGCTTTTCTTTTTCTGCTTTTGCCCCCTCCTTGTCAGCGAACGCCGATACAGTAGAGCCATGTCTATACCTTTGATTTCAGGCCTTGATACGACCTCATTTTCCAGCACCATCAGCCCCGGCGACGACCTTTTCCGCTTCGTCAACGGACCATGGATCGATACTTACGAACTACCTGATGACCGCTCACGCTACGGCGCTTTCGACAAGCTCGCCGAAGATTCGGAAAGCCAGATTCGCGACATCCTCGAGAATGAGAACTGCCCCGCCCACAAGTCACAAAGCCTTTACCGCGCATTCCTCGACACCGAGTCCATCGAAGCCGCTGGCATCAGCCCCATCAAGGACGCCCTTGAACAAATCGACAACGCCGCCGACAAGGCCGAACTGACGAAGATCCTGGGTAAGTTGAGCACAGTAGGTGGCCCCGACTTCTTCGACTGCGGCGTTTACGGAGACCCGGGCGACCCCGAGCACAACATTCTGCACATCGAACAGGGTGGGATCGGCCTGCCCGACGAAGCCTATTACCGAGAAGACCACTACGCTCCCATCCGCGAGCAGTACGTGCACATGGTCATGAAGCTTCTGATGCTGGCCGATTATGGCGACAGCGTGAAATGTGAAGCCGATGCCAAGCGCTTCCTTCAAATCGAGACCAAGATCGCCTCGAACCATTGGGACAACGTGGCCACCAGAGATTCGCAGAAAACCTACAACCCCACTGATTTCGCCGACCTCACCTCGACACTTCCCCACTTCGACATTGCTTCATGGCTCGAGTCCTGGCAATCCGCCTACAATGCGTTGCCTGCTTCAAAGACGCAACCGTTGGATCTCAAGTCGGCATTCAACCGCACCATCGTGCACGAGCCGAGCTTCCTTTCCGGATTCGACAAGTTCTGGGACTTAAGCGACCTCGACGATCTGAAGCTCTGGGCCCGCGTGACGATGATCAGCGGCTCGGCCAGCACACTGAGCAGCGATTTCGACAAAACCCAGTTCGACTTCTACGGCAAGGTGCTTTCGGGTACCAAGCAGCAACGCGACCGCTGGAAGCGCGGAGTCTCCCTGGTCAACGGCATCTGCGGCGAGGAAGTCGGGCGTGAATACGTTCGTCTCCACTTCCCCGAAAGTTCCAAGGAGCGCATGGAACAGCTGGTCGCCAACATCATCGAAGCCTATCGGGTCTCCATCTCCGGCAGCGCATGGCTTGGCGAGGAGACCAAGGCCAAGGCCCTGGAAAAGCTCTCGAAGTTCACCCCGATGATCGGCTACACCAATCACTGGCGCGACTACACCGCCCTCGACATCAGGTCGGAAATGAGTCTGATGGAAGACCTCAACGCCGCCGTCGCCTACGAGACCGGATTCCAGTTCTCGAAGGTCGGTCAGGTCGTCGACCGCGAGGAATGGCTCATGAACCCGCAGACGGTCAATGCCTACTACGAGCCTTCCATGAACGTCATCGTCTTCCCCGCCGCCATCCTCCAGCCCCCATTCTTCAACCCGGAAGCCGACGACGCGGCCAACTACGGCGGTATCGGCGCGGTCATCGGCCATGAGATCGGGCACGGTTTCGACGACCAGGGCAGCCAGTACGACGGCGACGGCAAGCTCAACGATTGGTGGACTGCGGAAGACAAGGCGAACTTCCAAAAGCTCACCACGGCGTTGATCAACCAATACAACGGATTCATCCCCTCCCAGCTTCAGGAAAAGTATGCGGATGACCTGAGCCAGGCCCCGCACGTCAACGGCGCACTGACCATCGGCGAGAACATCGGCGACCTGAGCGGTGTCAACATCAGCCTCAAGGCCTACGCCTTCGCGCTTGACAAAGCCAACGGACGAGAAATCGACGGCTCAACAGTAGCGGAATCACTTGCCACCGCCCCCGTAATCGACGGCTATACCGGCCTACAGCGCTTCTTCCTGAGCTATGCCTCGATCTGGCGCACAGCGCAACGCGTAGAACTCACAGAGCAGTACCTGCAGATCGACCCGCATTCCCCTGCCGAATTCCGTACGAACGGCATTGTGCGCAACGTCGACCTCTATTATCAGGCCTTCGACGTCAAGCCAGAAAACAAGCTGTGGCTTGCTCCCGCAGAACGGGTATCCATCTGGTAAGCGATAATACGGTGAGTTCATTGAGATAGTGTTTCACTGAAATCCCAAGAACTCAATCCGATAAAATCATGGCCGGAGCACGTCATCGTACTCCGGCCATTTTCTTATTCTCTACACACTTATTATCCGATAGAGGCCACCAAACGGTCAGCCGTGGCATGCCCTTCAAAGACTTCGCTTGCATCCCAAGGATCCTTACCGGGTTCATCCCCGACCTTTGCATCATTGCTTTGACGATGATTCGCTGCGGCTGCACTGACCGAATCTTTGCTCGCATACCCGTCCGATATGTGATTTTGCTCTCCAGCCGATGTGTGCGCCCGCGTCACGCCGTCACCCATCGCTACATCCTGATTCTGCGTCTGCCCCGCATCGGCAGGCTCATGTGCACTCCCCTGTTGCTTTTCGCCTGGTTTTACCCTTTGGAAAACGGAAATGCCGAAGCTCAGATCATGGCCGACACTGGTCGCCTCCATCACCATCCTGCTGTGCTTCGTACCGTCACGCGTCCATTCTTCGGTCGCCAGATTTCCAGTGGCGACGACCGGATCACCTTTATGAAGACTTGCCTTGACGTTCTTCGCCAACTGACGGAACACCTTGACGGTGATCCATGTCGTCGGCCTGTCGCGCCACTCATTGGCCACTGGATTGAAGTAACTCGTCGTACAACCGATTCTAAACGTTGCGGCGGCCGGACTTCCCTCCTTTCCGAAACTTTGCGGGTCTGCACCCACGAATCCTGAAATCGTCACTGTACCTTGCTGTGCCATCGGTTCTGCTCCCTTGAAAAACAATAACGCCTGCTTATATTTGTGGACTGCGGGATACATTGGCCGGCAACGGAATCCAGACACGTCTGCGAATGAACACCGGCGCTGAAACCGGCTTGAAACGCATCCCGCGGTTGTTCCAGTATGCAGGTGGAAGCTACTGGTTTTCAAGCCAAACCGGGCACTGTGGTCGAATGCCCGGGGTCTCGGCGTGTTGTGGATGCAATGTGGACGAACAAGGCAGTATCCACAAAGAAATCTTAAATGTGCATAGCAAAATCAGTTGCAATTCATCAGCAAAGAAAACAAACAGCGTTACGAGGGCAAAAAATAACAAAAAAGAATACTGATAAATACAAAATATCGCATTACATATAATGAAATTGCAATACTGAACCGAATACGGGCTTATCAACCAAAATCCGAAAACCGCCGGATCAACGGCTGTGGCGTTGCGCAACTATCGGCACGCAACGCCACAGCTTGATTTGAAGAAAATATCAATTACAGAACATCCGCACCGCCGGGAATCCTTCAAGCAAAGGAATCCCAACGCTGTATTACCACATCTAAAAGGTAACGGAATCACTCACTCATAGTCATAGAAGCCGTGACCGGAGATCTTGCCCATGCGTCCCTTGTCGATGTAGTCCTCCTTCAAACGACGGCCGAACTCCTTCTGAACGGGATCGGTGGCATCCTTGTTAAGGTTGTACGGGGTCATCATGCCGACGACGTCGATGATCTGGAACGGGCCGGCCGGAGCGCCGGTGGCGATGCGCCAGGTCTTGTCGATGTCCTCGAACGAGGCCACACCGCAAACCCACAGATCGGCGGCGGCGTTGAGCAGTGGCACCAGCAACGAGTTGAGCAGGTAGCCAGGCTGTTCCTTCATCACACGAATCGGGACCATGCCGATTTCCTCGGCGAACTGCGCGACCTCCTCGAAGACCTTCGGGTCGGTCTTCGGCTGGGCCATGACCTCGCCGGTGTTGAACTTCCAGATCTCATTGGCGAAATGCAGACTCATGAACTTGTCGGGACGATCGACGAACGGCACCATCTTGCTCGGCAGAAGCGTCGAGGAGTTGGTGCAGAACACCGTCTTGGCCGGTGCATACTTGCTGACCTTCTCCCACGTGCTCTGCTTGATGTCGAAACGCTCAGGAATGGCTTCGATGATGATGTCCGCGTCCTTGACCGCATCCTTCAGATCGGCGGTGGGGCGAATACGCGAGACGGCGGCGTCAAGCTTCTCATCGGTGGCATCGGGAATGTCACGCTTGTACTGCTTCTTCAGATACTCCCACCGAGCAGGAAGCCCAGCCAAAATCTCGTCGCTGATATCGTAGGCAACGACGTCCTTGCCCTTGTAGGCCGACTGGAAAATAATCTGGGAGCCGAGGACGCCAGTGCCCAAAACCGTAAGATTCTGCATTGATTTCTTCTTTCGTTATCGTCGCTGCGGTTGCCATGTCACGGACTCGCAGAGACTTGCATACGCCGGAACGGCATCAGTTCTGCGATGACGTTCCGAACATTTACACTTTCAATTTTACCGAAAATGTCGCCAATATCACATTTGAATCACCATTCGGATAAGGAAAAAGACATTTTTTGTACTGTTTTCCGATTATTGGACTTCGACATCACCGTAAACGAAAATGTGGTCGTCTCCACAGTAGAAGACGACCACAGTAATTTTCGTAAGGTTATAGCGATTTAGAGCATTGCGGCGTAACGTTGCGCCAACGTTTCAGCGGCTTTGTCTGCCGGAACCTTCACCGCGTTCTCGCCGTTGCGGTCACGCACCTCGATGGTTCCATCATTGAGGTAATCACGGCCGACCACTACGACCAGCGGCACGCCGAGCAGCTCGGCGTCCTTGAACTTGACGCCCGGAGAGACCTTCTTGCGGTCGTCGTAGATAACCTCAAGGCCCTTGGCCTCGAGTTCGGCGACCAACTTTTCTGCCCCGTCGAACGCCTCGTCCTTCTTGCCTGTCGCAACCACATGCACCGCGGCGGGCGCGATGTTGACCGGCCATGCCAGGCCCTTCTCGTCGTAATGGGTTTCGGCGATGCAGGCCATGACGCGCGAGACGCCGATGCCATAGCTGCCCATCCACACCGGAACGGCCTTGCCGTTCTGGTTCAAGACCTTGAGACCCAGCGCCTCGGAATATTTGAGTCCGAGCTGGAAGACCTGGCCGATTTCCACGCCGCGCTCGAAGCTCAGCGGGCCGGAGCCGTCCGGGCTCATGTCGCCATCTCGCACTTCAGTGGCCTCGACGGTGCCGTCGGCCTTGAAATCACGGCCATAGACCATGTCGAAGGCATCAACGCCGTCCTTGTCGCCGCCGGTGACCCAAGCGGAACCCTCGGCAATATGCGCGTCGACCAAGTAGCGCACCGGATCCTTAATCGCGGAACCCTCGACGCGAACCTGCGGACCAAGAACCTTGGGGCCGATATAGCCCTTGACCAGTTCGGGATGAGCCTTCAGATCAGCCTCGTTGGCCTCTTCGATCTCGGCGGGCGCGAACTGCGCTTCAAGACGCTTCATGTCGATCTGACGATCGCCGGGCAGTGCCACGACGACGACCTCGCGCCATGGCTTGCGATGTTCCTCAATCTCGTCATCAGGTTCGCCAGGATGCTTCACCGCGATGACGACATTCTTGAGCATATCGGTCTGCGCCCACTTGCGGCCGTCTTCACGCGGATAGAGCGCGTTGCACTGGCTGACCATCTCATCGATTGTCTTGGCGTTCGGCAGATCACGCAGGCTCATCGCCGGAATCTTCGAACAATCAACTGCCGGAACTTCGGGTGTGGTCAGCGCCTCAACGTTCCACGCCTTGCCGCTGGGAGCCTTGGCGAACGTATCCTCGCCAATGGCCATCGGCGACAGGAACTCCTGCGATTCGAACCCCCCCATCGGGCCGGAAACGGCGTGCACCATGATGTAGCCCAGGTCGAGGCGTTTGAAGATGCGCTCGTAGGCGTCGCGCTCCTCGACATAGGCCTTCTTCAATCCATCTTCATCGATGGTGAAGGAATAGCCGTCCTCCATGATGAACTCGCGGCCGCGCACCAGGCCGGCACGCGGACGGAACTCGTCGCGGTACTTGGTCTGAATCTGGTAGAGCGTGACGGGCAGGTCCTTATACGAGGAATACATGTCCTTGACGAGCAAGGTGAACATTTCCTCGTGGGTCGGAGCCAGCAGATAATCGGCCTCGTGACGATCCTTCAAACGGAAGATGTTCTCGCCGTACTCCTCCCAGCGATGCGTCGCCTCATACGGTTCCTTGGGCAGCAGCGCCGGGAAATGGACTTCCTGGCCGCCGATGCCGTTCATCTCCTCGCGGACGACAGCCTCGATCTTGTTGAGGACGTTCAGTCCCAGCGGCAGCCAGGTCCAGATGCCGGGAGCGGCCTTGCGGATATAGCCGGCTCGCTGAAGCAGGCGCGCCGAATCGACGTCAGCGTCGGCGGGGTCCTCGCGCAGCGTGCGCAGGAACAGAGTGGACATACGAAGTGCTTTTGTCATGGTTCCTAAATTATTCGCGCGAGCCGACATTGGCAGGATTCTGGGAAGTCGTCGAATCTCCTTTATTCCTTAGCATACAGTGACTTACGGTTATGCTCAAATCAAAAAAATTTTTGAGACCGATATTAATTCTCCGATATCAGCATCAATGAATCAAAGCAGATTAGAACAGCTCGTCCTGGGCGAATTCGTCGGTGTCGCCGGCGAGTTGGCCGGAAGCCTGCTTGGTAAAGGCATCGCTTCCTTCAGACTCGAGGCGGGTGCAAGCGGCTTTGGAATTGTCACGCAACTGGCCGTCGAGTAGGACGGCGTCTGGCGAGACCATGAACGCACGTTCGCTGATATCGTCCAAGTAAAGGCCGTCCAGATTCTCCACACGGGAAAGCGCCACATAACCCATGCCGGGCGCGAAGGTGCGGCGCAGGTTCATCACGGCACGGTCGAGTGTCATGCCCTGTGACTTGTGGATGGTGATGGCCCATGCGCAACGCAACGGCACCTGTTTGACGCTGGCCAGCACGGCCTCGCCGTCCATCATGTCCCACGAAGCCAGCTTCATGGTCACCGTGTTGCCGTTTTCGAATGCCACGATCGGCCAGCCACCCTTGGCCTCGGAGACGAAGCCTTCCACCTTGCCGATGGACCCGTTGACATACTGGTGATCGGCATCGTTGCGCAACGCCATCACCGCTGCACCGGTTTTAAGCTCCAGCTTCTCAGGGGCGAGCATGTTCTTCTTAAGCCGTTTGACCAAGTCCGCCGGACCCGCCGATTCAGCGACATAATCGTGCGTTTCATCGTGAATCTGCGAAAGTCGCAGGTCGTTCAGCGTGTCGGCCTGCTTGTTGACCGGGAACAGATGGACGGCCACCTCCCCGGGTGCCGGAGCCTTGCCAAGGCGATCGGCGAGCACGTCATGGTCTTCCTGTGTGACACTGCCTTCGCGAATATCAGTAAGCACGGTCAGCAGCTGGCCGTCGTCCTGACGATGCTGTTCGGTCAGATAGCAGACCACGGGATTGAGCTCGTCCCAAACCAGCGATTCGGTGACGAAGCCGTCGGCGTCCTTGCCGGCATCTACATAGTGCTGGCGTGACATCAAAAACTCCGGACTCGGAGCCATGTCATCACGACGGAATGATTTCTTAACCGGCGGAAGCTGGAAGAAATCACCGGAAAGCACGACCTGCAGCCCGCCGAACGACTCGGGACTGTGTCGCAACGCACGGCAAACATCGTCCACCATGTCGAAGAGCCACGCAGGCAACATCGAGACCTCGTCGATGACGAGGATATCGGCGGCTTCGATCTTGCGCTTGCGGCGCGAACGAATCCGCTTCAACAACGCTGGGGTCATGACCTGAGAAATGCCGATGCCGCTCCAGGAATGGATGGTTTGGCCGTTGATATGTGTGGCCGCGATTCCCGTAGAAGCAGTGACGGCAACAGAAGCGCCACGAGCACGGGCGGCGCGGATGAATTCGTTCAACACGTAAGTCTTGCCGGCACCTGGAGCACCGGTGATGAACGCGTTCGCCCCCGCGTCAAGAATCGTCAGTGCCTCCGCCTGCTTCATGCCATCTCTCCTTTGCTTTCGCTGGGACCTAGTTAACCTGCTACCCTGTGCCAGTGGAAAAGCACCAAAATCAATCCCAAAAGGTGCTTTTCACCTTAATCTGATGCCCTGGCTGTGAGAAAAGCACCAAAATCGCCTCGAAAAGGTGCTTTTCACCTCAGTCTGGCGCCCTATCTGTGGGAAAAGCACCAAAAGTGGGCTGAAATGGTGCTTTTCACCACTGGTTACCAGCTGACTGCAGAGAAAAGCACCTTTTGTGCCGCAACCTACTTGTTGAGCAGACTCGTCGCCTCGATGTCGGCTTCGATCTTCTTGGATTGGGCGTCGTCCGGGCCGGGAGTAGGAGCCATGAAGGCCTCGCGGTAGTAGCGCAGCTCGTCAAGCGACTCAATGATGTCGGCGAGCGCACGGTGGCCGCCATTCTTGGGCGGACGGTTCATATAGACCGACGGATACCAGCGACGTGCCAGCTCCTTGATGGTGCTCACGTCGATGCTGCGATAGTGCAGGTGGCTCATGAAGTTCGGCATATAGTGGTCAAGGAACTTCTTGTCGCTGCCGATGGTGTTGCCGGCGAGCAACGGCTTGACCCCGTCGGGCGTGAATCGGGCGACGTACTCGGTGACCTTCTTTTCGGCATCAGCCAGGCTCAGGCCGGTCTCCCACTCGTTGATCAGGCCGGAACGGGTGTGCATCGCGCGCACGAAGTCGCCCATGTGATCGACGGCCTTCTGCGAAGGCTTGATGACATAATCCACACCCTCATCGAGCACCTTCAAGTTGAAGTCGGTCGGCACCACGGAGACCTCCACGAGCTCGTCGCCGCCAAAGATATCGAGGCCGGTCATCTCGCAGTCGATCCAAATCAGGCGGGAATCCTCCGCCGAATACGTTTCGTCATCCTGAGCATTCACCATAATATTGACCCTTTCACTGCCACTAACAGAACTCTACACACTATCTCACATGCGTGACTGGATATCTAATCAGCTGACCAGCTGACTGACGTGGCGGGGTCGGGGTATGCAACGCTCGACACGCTCCGGGCCGCTCAGGCCAAGTCTTTGCGGTCTAGCATTGCATACCCCGACCCCGCCACTCAACGTATCTATTGTGAAGGTAATGTTCGATAAGGTTTGACACGCTCCGGGCTGAGCCGTTAAGCAAAAAGCCCAGTGGGCTTTCTGTAGGCGAAGTGAGAGCGAAGTATCGAGCGCGAAGGCAAAATCTTCAAGATTTTGCAGGCCAAGTCTTTACGGTCTGACATCGCATATCCCCACCCCACCACTCAACGATTAAAATCCCAATCTCATTTGTAAGCGATGATTTTGGTTGAGTCTTGGGGCCTGGGATATGCGATGTTCGGGCGTAAGACACGGCCGAGCGGCCAAGGAGCGTCCCGAACATTGTATATCCCAGACCCCAAGCACGTCAGTCAGAAATTGCTGAGCCCGAGCTAGAGAAAATAATAAATATCAGTCGTTGTGGAAACCGCTGTAGTTCGGGGCCTCAGTCGTCATCACGATGTCATGCGGATGCGATTCGCGCAGGCCGGCGGTGGTGATGCGGATGAAGCGACCCTTTTCGGCCATTTCCTTGATGTTGTGGGCACCGATATAGAACATCGACTGGTGCAGGCCGCCAATCATCTGGTAAAGCACAGCGTTCAGAGAGCCGCGATACGGCACCTCGCCCTCGACGCCTTCGGGGATGACCTTGTCGTTGCTGGTGACGTCCGCCTGGAAGTAGCGGTCCTTGGAGTAGGACTTCTTGCCGCGCGGGGCCATCGCGCCGAGCGAACCCATGCCGCGATAGAGCTTGTACTGCTTACCGTGCAGCAGCACCTTCTCGCCCGGGGTCTCATCGCAGCCGGCGAGCGCGCCGCCGAGCATGACGGTAGAGGCACCGGCCACCAACGCCTTGGCAATGTCGCCGGAATAGTGGATACCACCGTCGGCGATGCAGGGCACGCCGGCCGCGCGGCAGACCTGAGCCGCGTCATAGACGGCCGTGAGCTGCGGGACGCCGACACCGGCGACCACGCGCGTGGTGCAGATCGAACCGGGGCCCACACCGACCTTGACTGCATCGACGCCGGCATCGATCATGGCTTGGGCGCCAGAGGCGGTCGCCACGTTGCCACCGATGATCTGCACACCGTTGAACGCGCGATCGGACTTCAGACGCTTGATCATATCTAGAGCCAGATGCGCCTCGCCGTTGGCGGTATCGACCACCAGAGCATCGACGCCGGCCTCCATCAGCGCGGAGGCACGCTGCCATGCGTCGCCCAGGAAACCGATGCCGGCGGCCACACGCAGGCGGCCTTGGTCATCTTTGGTGGCGTCGGGATACTGTTCGGTCTTCACGAAATCCTTGACGGTGATGAGCCCGGCGAGCTTGCCTTCGTCATCGACCAACGGCAGCTTTTCGACCTTATGCTTGGCCAGCAGGTCGTGGGCATCCTCACGCGAGATGTCGGCCGGACCGGTGATAAGCCCGTCCTTGGTCATGACGTCACGAACCTTGAGCTTGTCGTAATCTTCGGCGGCAATAAAACGCATGTCGCGGTTAGTGATAATTCCGAGCAGCTTGTTTTCGCTGTCGACGACGGGAAGGCCCGAAATATGGAAACGGCCACACAGCTTGTCGAGATCGGCAAGGGTGGCCTCAGGATTGACGGTGAGCGGGTCGGTGATCATACCCGATTCGCTGCGTTTGACGATGTCGACCTGCGAGGCCTGGTCGTCGATGGAAAGGTTGCGGTGCAGCACGCCGATGCCGCCGTTACGAGCCATGGCGATGGCCATGTCGGATTCGGTGACGGTGTCCATAGCCGCCGAAATCATAGGCACCTTCATGGTGATTTCACGGGTCAGATGCGTGGTGGTGTCCACGTGAGAGGGAATGACATCGGTCTCGTTGGGAAGCAGCAAGACATCGTCATAAGCGAGTCCCATCTTTGCAAAAACGGGAGGAAGTGGATTGTAGGATGACTGGATATCAGGTTGAGAATTTAAAGCCATAGCACAACTATATGGGCTCGGGGTGACGAACGTCACTATCGCCTGAAATTACTGGCGCTTCTGGGAATGTCTCGCGTTGCGGACATCCGGACCCTCCTCTTTTTGTATTTCAAGCCACCGGCGCATCAGGTACGGGGACATCGTGCAAATCGTCAGGATCACGGCGGCGATAATCATGCCGAGGGCCACATATTGCCATTTGAAGAAGAGAATCATAATCGAGCCGAAGGAGATCAGCGCCGCCCAGCCCCAGAGAATCAGCACGGCACCTTGTACGCTGTGGCCGATGCGAAGCATACGGTGATGCAGATGCATGCGGTCGGGATGCATCGGCGACTGGCCTTTGCTCAGGCGCCTGATGATGGCCAGGCACATGTCGAGCACCGGCAGGAAGAGCACCAGAATCGGCAACAGGATGGGCATGAACGCCGGCAGATAAAGGCTGGTGTGCACGGAAGCCGGATCGAGGTGTCCGGTCATGATAATCGACGCGCAGGTGATCATATAGCCCAGAAGCATCGAGCCGGAGTCACCCATAAACAGCTTTGCCGGGTGCCAATTATGCAGCAGAAAACCGACGCAGATACCGACAAGCGCGACGTCGAGCAGCGTTGCCATCGAAGCGTAGCTCGGCGTGGAACGGGCTATCACATAAGAATAAACGGCGAACGCAATGCCGCCGATGGCGACGATACCAGAGGCAAGCCCATCGAGTCCGTCAACAAAATTGACCGCGTTGATCGAGGCCACAATCAGAAAGGCCGTGATGGCCATGGAAATACTCGGAGAGGCCGTCACCAACGAGCCGAACGGCAGAAAGATAATCTGCACCCCGCCCCATGCCACGAAGACGGAAATGAGGAGCTGCCCGGCCAGTTTGAGCATCCAATCCAAATCCCACAGATCGTCGGCCACCCCGAGCAGACAGATCAGCACGGCACCGGCGAGCACGACCCATGCCTGAGAAGAACCAACGAAAAGCCCTGATATGAAAGGCATCTTGCTGGCGAACACAATCGCCACCGTAAGGCCTATGAGCATCGCCAGCCCGCCCATGCGCGGGGTCGGCACCGTGTGTACGTCGCGCGCACGAACCTCGCCCACCGCGCCGATTTCGATGGCAAGATGACGAATCAGGGGGGTGACCAGCCATGTGGCCCCTCCCGCAATCGCGGCGATGAACAGGTAGACTCTCACGCGTTCAGACTCCTGCCCTCGACGTCCGTGAGCGCGCTACGAACCTGCGCTGCGCTGATGACACCCTCACGTACGATTGAAATACCGCCGCGCTCGCTGGAATCCGCGGCGACCACCGTGCTCGCGACATGGCTTACTGTAGGCCCTCCGTCAAGATAAAGGTCAACATCGTTGCCAAGTGCCGCAACCGCTTCCTGAACCGTTTGCGGGCTTTCTCCCCCGCTGCGGTTCGCGCTCGAACAGGCCAAAGGCCCCGTGGCACGCAACGTTTTGAGGCAGGCTTGCGAATCGGGCACGCGCACGGCCTGGGTTTTGCTGCCGTTCATCTCCTCACGCAATGTGACCAGTTTTGAACCGGTTTCGGCCACGGCAATCGGTGAAAACGGGCCGGGCAGAAAAGCCTTGGCAAGCCGATCCAGAGGAACCGGGAGATACAATCCAAGCCCGTCCAAATCGTCCACCGATGAAAGCAGCACCTGCAGCGCCTTGCTGCGCGGGCGACGTTTCGCCTCATAAATGCGGTTTACCGCCTCAGCGCTGAAAGGGCTTGCGGCGACACCATAGACCGTATCTGTCGGCAATACGACAAGCCCGCCATTCTCGACAATTCTCTTGGCCATTGCCAAGGATTCGTTGTCAATCGCACGCACGTCACTCATATTGCCTCCAACACAAAAGTATGCCTTAATTGCATCATTGCGCCCCGACTTCACCAACAAGTCACGATTGTATTATTATTGAGTAATCCAAGCTGTTATCGCTTCCACCTCACCCATCGCGTGAGACCAAGAGTAAGAATCGCTTTTCTCCTGTCATACAGCCAATTGAAAATTTATCACTCTTTGATAGCAAAGAGATAACGGGGACGACCGGTGAGGTCATCATCGGTGCGCGCCGTGCGGAAACCGTGGGTTCTGGCGAAGTCGGCCAGCAACTGGGCCTGGGAAATGTCATGTTCCATCACCAACGCCCCGCCGCTGCGCAAGAGCTTTTCCGCACGCAGGATAATGCATTCGGGAGTATAGGTTCCGTCTGCGGAACCGCCGTACAACGCCGTTTTCGGGTCATAGTCGCGCACTTCGGGCTGCTCGGGAATCTCCGCAATCGGTACGTAAGGCGGGTTGGTGACCACCGCGTCGATGGTACCGTCCAATTGCGAAAGCGTCATGGCATTGGCCGCATCAGCATGGAAAAGATGATAATTGTAACCGGCCAGCGAATGGTCTTTGAACACCCTCTGTTCGTTGCGCTTGGTCCATTCAAGAGCCTCCGGGGAAAGTTCCACGGCCCAGACCTCGCTACCCGGCACCTCGGTGACGAGCGACAATCCGATGGCCCCGCTTCCAGCGCATAGATCAACCAAGCGGCTTGGTTTGATGTTTTCGTGCGTCAGCCAATCGATGGCCGCCTGCACCACGGTTTCGGTTTCCGGGCGGGGAATGAAAACGCCGGGTCCGACTTCCAAATCCAGATAACGGAACGGGGCATGGCCGACGATATATTGCAACGGCTCGCGTTGCTTGCGTCTGGCGACCATCACGGCAAAACGGCGAATCGCCGCGTCATCGGCATCACTGAGTGCTTTGGCATCGTTATTTCCTGCAGATTTATCGCTATTTGTCGCAGACTCGTTTGACTTTGCCATTCCCGAACCCTGTCGTGAGGCATCTTCGGAATCGTCTCCATCATTGATGCGATGGACGTCGACGCCATCGGTCGCGTCGCTATTAATAGTGCTATGCAACGGCGTATCCAGCAATATCGATTTTTCGACATCGCCGGGCACTACCCCAAAAGCCTCGGCAAGCAGCAGTTTCGCGTCGTTTCGTGGTGTCTCGATGCCTGCGGCTTTGAGCCAATCCGTCGCCCGCTGCAACATCTTGGATGTCGAAGAAACCACGTTTTCCGCCATTGCCTGCCTACCTTTAGTCTCGGCTACTCTCAGTCCGTTTTGGCGAGACGTGCGGCCTCGTCGGCCTGAATGTCGCTGTCGATGACGGCCTGGAGGTCACCGTCGAGCACCTGGTCGAGATTATAAGCCTTATAGTTCGTACGGTGGTCGACGATGCGGTTTTCCGGGAAATTATAGGTGCGGATGCGCTCGGAACGGTCAAGCGAACGGACCTGCGAATGACGCATATCGGCCGCTTCCGCCGCTTCCTTTTCGTGTTTCATCGCCAGCAGACGCGATTTCAAGACACGCAACGCCGCCGCACGATTCTGAATCTGCGACTTCTCGTCCTGCATGCTCACCACGATGCCGGTGGGGATATGGGTCATGCGCACCGCGGAATACGTGGTATTGACCGACTGCCCGCCGGGGCCGGAGCTCATGAAGATATCGATTTTGAGGTCTTTCGGATCGATTTCAATCTCGTCGTCGTCTTCGTCGGCCTCGGGAAAGACAATGACACCGGCTGCGGAGGTCTGGATGCGCCCCTGCGATTCGGTGACGGGGATACGCTGCACTCGGTGCACGCCGCCCTCGTATTTGAGGCTCGCCCACACCCCGTCCTCCGGCGCTGGATTGCCCTTGGCACGGATGGCGACCTGCACGTCCTTAACACCGCCGAGCTCCGTAGAGTTCTCGCTTTGGATGGTGGTGGTCCAACCGCGTTTTTCGGCGTAACGGGTGTACATACGCAACAGATCGCCGGCGAACAGAGCGGCTTCTTCCCCACCGGTGCCAGCCTTGATCTCCATGATCGTGTCGCGCACGTCGTCGGGGTCGCGCGGAATCAGCGCACTGCGAAGCTTCTCCTCGGCAGGCGGCACCAACGCCTCGAGCCGCTTGGCTTCCTGCACGAAGTCGGCGTCCTCACCGGCCATTTCCTTGGCGGCCTCGGCATCATCGCGAGCGTGCTGCCAACCGCGATAGGCCTCGACAATGCTGCCGAGTTGGGCATGGCGACGGCCCAGTTTGCGAATCGCCTTTGGATCGGAGGCGACCTCGGGCTGGCTCATCTGCCGCTCGATGTCCTGATACTCCTCCAACGCGCTTTGGGCCGCCGGGAATTGCTGGTCTGCCATGCAAAAGTCCTTTTATAAAATATTTGAAATTATCGACGATACAAAAATACACAAATTAGGTATGAAAAACGCCAGCCCGGATTCGGGTCCGCAGACCCGAACCAGCGAGGCTGGCGAATGAAGAATGCTACTTGGTCTTCTTGCCGTAGCGCTTCTCGAAGCGGGCGACGCGGCCGCCAGTATCGAGAATCTTCTGCTTGCCCGTATAGAACGGGTGGCAGTTCGCGCACACATCAACCGTCATGTGATCGCCCTTGGCGGTGCTGCGCGTGACGAAAGTATTGCCGCAAGAGCAGGTGACCTGCACTGCGTGATAATCGGGATGAATACCCTGCTTCATAATGTCTCCTAAGGAATTCAGGTGACCCGGGTCGCCTAACCCCAATGGCCAGACGTGAACCGGAACGATGATATTCTATCAGCGAGCGTTGACCGAACCCGGCAAACAGAGAGGAAAGCAAAAACCTCCCGTTTCCTTTCACCGCGTTAGACATATGCTTGCAAATAGCACAACCGGAAATACCATGATGTCATACCCGCTTTCTTCCGTGGGCTTATCGAATTTAGACAAGACATAAAAGGTTTCACAAAGCCAACCACAAGACGAACATGCCATAACAACGAGATGGTAAAGGTGTTATATCTTGTTGACAGTTCACAAATAGGGAATGTGGGCAAACCAAACCAAGCTCGCCGACCATCGACGGAGCTTTGAAAGGATAAGTAGTATGGCACTCATTCGCAAGATCGGCATTATCGGCTTGGGTCACGTCGGGGCACACGTGGCCAACAGTCTTCTGATGGAAGGCATCGCGGACGAACTCTATCTGGCCGACATCAACCAGAAGAAACTCACCGGTGAGGTTCAGGATTTGAGCGACGCGCTCTCCTTCAACCCGCACAATTGCAAGATCGTCAATTGCATGGACGAATACGAAAAGCTTGCAGGCTGCGATGTCATCGTCAACGCCGCCGGCGATGTCAACGCTTCCGCGGTTTCCCGCGACGGCGAACTGTTCATCACCACCGACATCGCCCGCACCTTCATCGCGCGCGTCACCGATGCCGGATTCAAAGGCATCTGGGTTTCCATCGCCAACCCGTGCGACGTGGTCTGCACCGAGATTTGCCGCCTTTCCGGCTGCGATCCCAAGCGCGTCATCGGCACCGGCACGGCGCTCGATTCCGCGCGTCTGCGCAACGCCATCGCTTCGAAAGTCGGCCTCGACCAGCACTCCATCAACGCCTATATGATGGGCGAGCACGGCGCCTCCCAGTTCGCGGTCTTCTCGGCCGCGAGTTTCGGCGGAAAGCCGTTGGAACAGTTGGCCAAGGAACAGCCCGACCGCTTCGGCTTCGACCAGAAAGAGGTCGAGAACCTGGCACGTCAGGGTGGCTATGTGACCATGGCCGGCAAGCATTGCACCGAATACGCCGTCGCCAACGCCGCGGCCATGATTGTACAGGCCATCGTCTCCAACTCCCACTTCATCACCGCCTGCTCCACCATGCTCGACGGCGAATACGGCCACAGCGGCCATTTCGCTTCCGTTCCGTGCGTCATCGGCGTCGACGGCATCGAAGAGGTCATCAATCTCGAACTTAATAATCGTGAGAAGAAGGCGCTGGACGCTTCCTGCGAGCACATCAGCTCCAACATCGCCCGTCTCGGCGATTGGTGGAACACCGAGTCCCGCGCGAAGTAAACGGGACGCTGTAGAAATTTCCTCTCAACGAATCGTCGCCTGACAGCGGGGATGTCAACTTTTAGAGTTGACGGCAACCCTCGATAACTGCGGCATTGATCTATTAGAAATCCCGGGATTCCAACGAATCTCGGGATTTTTGGTGGGGCCGCTCGGGCTTGAACCGAGGACCGACGGATTATGAGTCCGATGCTCTAACCGACTGAGCTACAGCCCCACGTTGGCTTCAGCCAACGTTGTCAGTTTAGCAAACGCTCTGACCAGTAGCGCACCGGCGGGTTCGGCAACATCGCGGACCAATCGAATAATATATTTGTATTACTTATTTCTTATTGGACAAAACGAACCCACCCATAACGAACCCGGAATATTAAAGCACTATTTTCTGCTTTTCACCGCACGCCCGGAAGCGAAACGGTCCAGCGCACCGGTCCTGGCGATGGCAAGGTAGAGAAACCAGCTCATCACTCCGGCGATGAGGATGCCGCTGATGATTTCGCAAATCATGCTCACGATTCCACGAACGCTGAAGAGCGAAACTCCCTGAAGGCGGGTCAGCAGCACATAAATGCCATAGAAGATGGCTATGAAGAATCCTGAGAAAACGGAACGAGGAAGCGTGAACTTCCGGTATTTCGCGATGGCGAAAGGAATATCGGCCAGCAGGCCTTCGGCCAATGCCGGAAGGAATACGGAAATCACCGAGTAGCCGTTGCCGAACAGAATCTCAAGAATCGCTCCGACCAAATTGGTGTAAATGCCAGCTCCGGG
Organism: Bifidobacterium sp.; assembly: GCA_024104275.1. Classification (GTDB taxonomy): domain Bacteria; phylum Actinomycetota; class Actinomycetes; order Actinomycetales; family Bifidobacteriaceae; genus Bifidobacterium. Next base: position 14,965 of record JAGGHK010000001.1, on the reverse strand, counting down.
TTTGCGGATGATGAGTATGGCCAGCGGCCCGGAGAAATACCAGAAGCCATGCAGCAGACTCGACAAACCAGGCAACACGGCACCCAAAAGCGGGGAAAGCAAAGGATAGACAAAGTCAAAGCCCCAGAAGATGACGCCACAAGCCACACCAAGCGCCGCGCCAACCGCGATATCCGTGGAACGCCAGCGCAAAGGGGACGCGACTACGGAGCCGGCTTCATTTTTTGTCGGCTGGGATGTCGAATTTAAGTCACGGACATTCGGTGAAGGCACGCCGTGGATCGGTGAAGAAATGTTCTCTGATTGCCCAGAAGCGTATTGACCGGATTCTGTTTGATTGGCCTCTTCGGGCTGATTATCTAGCTGATTTGTTTTTGGGGCAGGTTTGGCCACGGTTGTTCCTTGTAATGAAAACTGTGCACAGCGTTTTGACTACAACGCCCCTTGACCTGCACAGTTCGGGCGGAGACGCCAATCGTCACTCTATCAGCACCAGATTTCACGGCACACCCCCACGCTATCGACGCTGCTTATGGCCTATGCCCAAATCGTTGGCGCTGTTACGAAATCCTTGGAAAATCAAGTATCGAAGCATACAAACGCACTGCTAAAAATACGACAGAACAGCAGCAATAACCTCATGCCTCAATAAACGCCAGAGGATTGTCTATGAACCGGCGCAACCCGACCTGCGCCGCACCCAGAAGCGCCGGCCGCGTATTGACATCGGGCAACAGCACGCGTGGTTGGACCTGTGGATAACTCAGTATCTGCAGTTCGAGCTCATGGATGAGGCGGCGGGTCAGGCTCTTGCCGAATCTGTCCCAAAGGCCGCCCAAAACGACGGTATCGATATCAAGGATATTAATGACTGATGCGAGCACGGATGTCAGGGCCCTTATCGCGCGATCCACAGCGGCAACCGTGCGGTCATCATGTGCTTTGTATCCGGCCAGCAGCTCATCCACCGCCTCCATCTTCGTCGAGACCCCCGGGTCGGCGACGCCGGAAGCCTCCACCAGCGCCTTGCGCCCGGCGTACATTTCCAAGCATCCGCAACGCCCGCAGGCGCATTGAGGCCCGTCAAGAGCCACAGAGACATGGCCAAGCTCACCGGCGAACCCCGCATCGCCGCGAACCACCTGCCCATGCCGCACGATGGCACCGCCGATGCCGATATCCGTGGAAATATAGATGAACGAGTCGGTCGGACGAATCATGCTTTTCCCGTTGCGTGGCGTGGCATACCCCGGTATCTGGGCCAAAGCAGCCAGGTTCGCCTCATTGTCGGCCGTCGCATCAAGCCTTTTGACCACATTGAAACGCGAAAGCTCAAGCTTTTTCCAACCAAGGTTTTTCGCCGAAAGCAACCTCATATCGTCGGTGACAAGCCCGGGAAGCGCCAGAACCGTACCGACGACACGTAAGCCCTTTTCACTAATTTCACGCTCGCCAACGCCCACCAGTTCGTCAAGCTGCGTGAAGATTTCGTCGGGGTCGCTCGATTCCATGGACTGACTCACCCAACGCTCGGAAACCACGGTTCCGTCAAGGGCCAGTACGATGTAGCCATATCCATCAGTGTTGATTTGCAGCCCTATCGAGCAGAAGCGTTTCCCGGATATATTGAGAGGCGTACTCGGTCTGCCATAGGTCGTGCCGCCGGAAACCGGTTTCCCTTCCTGTAAAGCCTTGGAGGAAACGAGCATGGGCACCAAAAGCGACATCGTTGCTTTCGTCAACCCGGTGGTCTTTGCGAGTTTGGCGCGGCTCATCGGCTTGGACGATTGGAGCAGGGTTGAAAGCACCACCGAAAGATTGTGATTACGCAAATCATCCTGATTGATACTTTTCAGCGCCATACCCGCCCCTTTTTGACAATTGCGCCCATTTTATCAGTCGGGGTGAAACAGCAGTCGTAAAGCAAAAAACACACGGTAGATTGAAATAATATATTGATTTAATTAATATGACTGAAGGATTGGAAGTAGACTGAATTCAGGCTCGGCAGTACAGGCACGTAGCAGTGTCCGATCTTGCGAAAGGCGGGGAATAATGACAAAGCAACAATCAGAGGACGGCCTCACCCACACGATATTGGTGGCGGGAGTCGATACCTCGACGCAATCGACCAAGGTTCGCGTTACCGACGCCGCCACGGGCAAGCTCGTACGCTTCGGACAGGCAAAACACCCCGACGGCACCAGCGTCGACCCTGAATACTGGTGGCAGGCCTTTCTTGAGGCTTCAAAACAGGCTGGCGGCCTTGACGACGTATCTGCATTGTCCGTCGGCGGCCAACAGCACGGGATGGTGCTGCTCGACAAGCGTGGCAGGGTGATTCGAGACGCTCTGCTTTGGAACGACACGCGTTCGGCGCCACAAGCGGAGAATCTGATTACGCGACTCGGAGCTCCCGAACGCGTTTCCGAGAACGAACCGGAAGACGTGACGGCACGAGGTCGGCAACGCTGGGTGCAGGCCGTGGGTTCGTCGCCCGTCGCCTCGTACACGTTGACCAAGCTGGCTTGGGTGGCAGAGAACGAACCGGAGAACGCGGCGAGAATCGCGGCGATCTGTCTGCCGCACGATTGGCTGAGTTGGCGCATCGCGGGCTTCGGCCCGGTCGAGGTTGGAGAGGACGCCCATCTGGATGCCCTGTTCACCGACCGTTCCGACGCTTCAGGCACCAGTTATTTCGATTCGGCCAACAACGTCTATCGTTACGACCTGATCGACATGGTTCTTGGCCGTCATAACATCATTCTTCCCAAAGTGCTGGGTCCACGGGACTCCGCACCGGTCAAGGCCTCCCCTGCTGTCGCCGGCGCAGATATCGATGGCGGCTGCATCATTGGTCCCGGAGGCGGCGACAATGCCATGGCTTCCCTGGGCCTGGGCATGTCGGTGGGCGATGTCAGCGTTTCGCTGGGAACCTCAGGGGTGGCCGCGGCCATCGCCGAAAATCCTGTATATGACTTGAGCGGTGCCGTTTCGGGCTTCGCCGACTGCACCGGGCACTATCTGCCGCTCGCCTGCACCATCAACGGCTCGCGCATCATGGATGCGGGCTGCGCCGCTCTAGACGTGGACTACGACGAACTGGGACGTCTTGCCCTTGCCGCCGAACCCGGCGCGGGCGGACTTACTTTGGTTCCTTATTTCGACGGCGAGCGCACGCCGAACCGTCCGGACGCGAACGCTACGCTGAGCGGCATGACGCTGGCCAACACCACCAAGCAGAACTTCGCCCGCGCTTTCATCGAAGGTCTGCTCTGCTCGCAACGAGACTGCCTTGAAATCATCAAAAGTCTGGGCGGCAACGTCAACCGAATCCTGCTGATCGGCGGCGGCGCGAAATCCGAAGCCGTTCGCACTTTGGCTCCTGCGATTTTCGCAATGCCCGTCACCCGTCCGGCCACCGACGAATACGTCGCCATCGGAGCAGCCCGTCAAGCGGCATGGGTATTAGAAAAAGAGGCCAATCCCCCACAATGGAATCTCAACATCGACGGCACCGAAACCGCCAAGGCGACACCCGAGGCCTATAAGGCCTATGTGAAGGCGCGCGGCTAATCCAAAAATCAACAAATCCAATTGCCAGAAGGCAATGCGCAAGGAACAATACCAATTCCCTTCGCACTGCCTTCGACATCTTCAGTATTGAACAACCGAGTCATATTCCATTAGGAACAAGACCGAGCCGACTACAGATCATGTCCAAACCGGCATGAAAAAAGGAGCCGATTGCAAACCAATTTCGGAACCGGCTCCTCACAATCAATTACGACTCATCGAGTCCTCTCAAAACCGCATGACATCCGCATCTCTCACAGATCCTGCGCTGCATAGAGGGCACCGGGGGCGTTGGCCTTATCGAAGTGATCGGCGGTGACCAAGAGCTTGTCGTTGGTGAACGCCATCTGGCCCAGACGCGACATCTCGCGGCCGTAGCCGGAAAGCTTCACGCCGCCGAACGGGATGTCAGGCAGCGAGGCCAGCGGGGTGTTGACGAACATCATGCCGGTGTAGACCTTCGCGGCCACTTCGGCACCGTGCTCCTTGTCGCCGCAGAAGAGCATGCCGCCCAGGCCGTACGGGTTGTCGTTGGCGAGCGCCACGGCCTCTTCTTCGCTGTGAACCTTGTAGACCGCAGCGACCGGGCCGAACATCTCGGTCTTGTAGCCGGGGTTGTCGGGGGTGATGTCGGTCAGGATCGAAGGACGGAAGAACTGGCCGTCCGAGTCGATCTCCGGGAAGCGGTAGGCGACCTTCGCGCCTGCGACGACCGCGGCGTCGAAGGACTTCTGCAGCTTCTCCTTGGCGCGCTTCGAGTTCATCGGGGCGATGGTGGTCGCCGGATCCATCGGGTCGCCCGGAGTGACCCTCGAGAAGGCATCGATCAGGCCGTCGAGGAACTCGTCGTAGATGTTGTCCATGACGATGAAACGTTTGGCCGAAGTGCAGACCTGGCCTGCGTTGTAGAGACGGACACGCCATGCGCACTCGTTGACGTTCTCCATATCCGCGTCGCCCAGAACGATGAACGGGTCCATGCCCCCCGAGCTCCATCGTGCTCTTCTTCAGGGCCTTGCCGGCTGCACGGCAACGGCGACGCCGCCACGCTCGGAACCGGTCACCGCCACGCCCTGAACGCGCGGGTCTTCGATGGCTTCGGTCACCTGGTCGTAGGTCATGAAGAGGTTGGTCAGCGCGCCCTTGGGAGCTCCGGCCTCCTCAACCACTTCGCAGAAACGCTTGGCCGAGGTCGGGGTGTTGGACGCATGCTTCAGGATCATGGTGTTGCCGAGCATGTAGTTCGGAGCGAAGACGCGCATGATCTGATAATACGGGAAGTTCCACGGCTCGACCATAACGACGACGCCTACCGACTGGTGCAGCACCTGCGCTTCACCGGCGACGATGCTGTCGAGCTTGTCGGGCTTGAGCAGTTCCTCGCTGTGATCGGCGAACCAATCGGCGATGATGGCGCACAGCTCCACCTCGCCCGCGGACTCGCCTACGAGCTTGCCCATGTCGACCGTGCAGATCTTCGAAAGTTCCGCGGACTTCTTGCGGAACAGCGCGGCGACATTGTGCAGGATCTTGGCGCGCTCGGCAATCGGCTGGCTTTGCGTTTCGTGATACGTTTTGTCGGCCAGATCAATGGTGGCCTTGAGCTCGGCATCGGTGGTGAACGGATATTCCTTGACTAATTCATTGGTATACGGATTTACTGTTTGATAAACCATAGCTACCTCCTCGTAGGCATAGCCCATCATACTACATAATTACATCGCAAAAAATCTATCCAAGACAAAGCAAATACGTAAATTTGAACGTATAACAGACCACAAAAGGCCAAAATCTCTCTCAAACAAGTTATCGGCCCATCGCCTTAAGACAACAGGCCGATAACAAAACAGAAAAATATCGGAACTTCGAAAGGCAGAATGCTATCTGTCTGTCAGGTTCACCAATTCACCTGATCGCTGGGCTCATCCACAGGCTCATGACGCACGCCGGAAAGCATCAACGCACCCAACTCCGTGGCGGCACGCTTCTCGCGATTCTCAAGTTCCGGAGTATCGAAATCCTCTTTGGTGGCCATCAGGCTCGTGGCCGTGGGAACAGCACGGAAGAACGCAAACAGGCCGCGCATGACCACATCCGGTACCAAAGCATGGCGGTTGGAACCGCCAGTCGCAGCCAAGACCAACGGCATATTGATGATGGCATCACGGGGAACAAGATCCCAGAACGCCTTGAACAGGCCGGAATACGAAGCTTTGTAAATAGGCGAGGCCACGACGAGCCCGTCAGCGGCCTTGACAGCGGCTATGGCCTCTGCAAGGCGGTTGCTGGACTCGAAAGTCACCGAAGCCTTCGCGATATCCCCCGCCATTTCCTTAAGATTGATCATTTCGACAACGACATCTTTGCCGGTGGCTTCAAGATAGGCCTCAGCCTTTTGGGTGATTTCCTTGGCAAGACGCCGCGTGCTGGAAGGTTCCGAAATGCCCGCATTGACCACTGTCAAGCGGTACTGCTTCACATCGGTCTCTGCCTTGGCGGCCAGCGCCACAATGTCTGTCGTCTCCTCAAGACTCACAGTTTTCCTCCCTGCACCTGACAACTTCACTTTTGGATGTCTGCTTCAAGCCTTGGCAAGCGCTCCACGAAGGCACGCTTTCCGGCAATCCGAGTACACGATAACCACTTGCTAACGTACCACTTTCATTCGTCCGACGCGAGATGAAAATCCAAGGTAGCACTAGGGAAACCGTGATTGTATTCACATTACGCGAATACAGACAGATTATAGCGCAAAGTAGCATCAAACGTTTTATAAAGTTTGTATTTTATATACCTGATATTTACTTTTCACGCGTCGGATAGATGCCGATTCCGTCGCGAGCCCGAAAATAGCGGCGTCGCGACGAAAATACAGGACCGTTTGGCTATCTGTCTTACTTGACCTGCTCGTTGGCCTCGACGTGCTTGGCAAAGGCCTCGGCGAAACCGCGCAGGAAGTCTTCGGAAGCCTCTACCACCTTGCCGTTGCCGTCCAGGCCGGTTGCGGCGTTGAAGTAGAGCTCGGGCTGGCCCATGAGCTTCATGTCGAGGAAGAGGGCGACGTTGCGCAGGGCCTGCTGGGCCTGGGTGGCGCCGAGAGCGCCCATGGAGGCACCGACGATGGCGGCGGGCTTGCCGGTGAAGGAGCTCTGACCCCACGGACGCGAGCCCCAGTCGATGGCGTTCTTGATGACGCCGGTGAAGCTGCGGTTGTATTCCGGGGTGACGAACAGCACGCCGTCGGCGGCCTCGATCTGCTGCTTCATCTTGACGACCTTGGCGGGCATGTCGCCGTCTAGGTCCTGATTGTAGAGCGGCAGGTCCATATCGATGTAGTCGAATTCGACACCTTCGGGCGAAAGGCGCTCGATGTTCTTGGCGAGGCTCTTGTTGAAGGAATCCTTGCGCAGCGATCCGACGAAAACGGCAATCTTGGTCATGATATCGACTCCTTAAGGTAGTGCTTTTGCTTGTTGGTTTTCGTATCCACAAGCGAACTTATAGGGCCATACTAAACAAGACCAGCTGTTGTGTCATATTTAGCTGGGAGGCAAGCGGGAATAAACTTGCTGGATTCAATCTGTCTAATTATCGTCTAGCGTCATTTTCTATCCGCTGCCATGCAACCCCAGCATTTGCAACATTTCCCGACTCCTCAAAGCCGTTCAGTACACTTGAGATATCGAGCAGAACCTATCGAAAGCCGAGGAAAATTGAGCGCCGATTTGACCATCATCAGCCCGCTTTCCTGGGTTCAGGATGCCTTCAAAGGGTATTTCGACAAAACTCACATGAGTGATAGCTCACATTCGGATGGCGCTTTTGCCGAAGGCGCCGATGAGAGGGCGTCAAAGCCGCAGACAACATCGGCGACAAGTCCGGTGGCAGAAAATCCTCTCGGTTATTGGACAACCGCTTATGACTACGGGTTCGAGCCGGCTCGCGGAATCAAGGACAATACTGCCGTATGGATCACCCCGGATTTGCTGATTGCCAATAACACTTGGCGAATTAGACACGAATTCAAACCTTTGCTTTTTGAGGCGCCGGCTAGCGATTGGCTCGCCAGACTACCTCGAAAATGGACACAACGAAACGTCATCACCGTCCCGGTTTCCGAAATTCGCACCTGGCCAGAACTGCCGAAAGGACTTGGAGAACGCCCATGGTCGCAATTGACCCTTGGCCGAGTTCCGGAGTTCAGGGCGGCACGAAGGAATCTAAAGCAGCTGCAGGATGAACTGCACAAGGCGCCCGACGATTCGCTGATCACGGTAAACACGCATATCAACGGTATCAGCGAGGAATGGTGCGTGATCGTGAATGGAGGCAAGGCCACGGCCTCCAGCGGATACTGCGTTCACCGCTCCCAAGATGAAGACAGCCATGACATTCTCACCGTATTCGACGGAGCTCGATTCCATGATTCCTATCGCGCCCTCGCCGAATCGATTGCGACGCGGGCTGCACAGGTGAGCCATCTTGATAATGCCAGTATCATCGTGGGATTCCGTAATGTTGCGGAAAACAAAATACCACCATCCTCAACGGCAATCTCCCGACCACTGATTATCGAGGCCGATCCTGTTTGGTGCACTACACCTTATCCATTTGAAACGGCCCAGGAAATCACTGCCTTTCTGAAGGCTATATCGGATTGTCGAATAGTCGAAAGCGACAATGACACGTTCAAAAAACGAAGCGGGCAAAGCGTTCCCGAAACCGATATCTACGTTCCAGATCCGTGGATGATTCGTCATGCCGAGCACCGTTACGATCGGTTCTAAAAGATATGTTGGCGATATTTAAAGAGATCTGTCGAAAATAGAAATATATATCTTCGCAAGTTTTCAACCTCAATATCAATAAACGCATTACATTGGTGTTGTAAAGAATATACTAACGAAACGGACCGAAGACACGGTGAATCCAGACAAACGGGCGCGACGAGTATCCTTGAAAGCAGAAAAATGCGGTAACGGCGAAAAGATAAATAGACGAAAGAGAACGAAACGATGAAGTCCAATTCCCGACATAGCGCACAGCATCGAGTCAACGCTTCAAGTGCATCACCGATATTGCGTCTACTTGGCGCAGGCGTAATCGTGCTGGCTGTTCTTGTGGCTGTGGGCGCGGCCCTGTTCTTCGGCATGCGGCAGCACAATGCCGCGACGGTTGCCAGCAACAACACCGCCTCAAATGTCGCCATCAACAAGAAAACCACGCCCAAGCCGGTCGTGACGCATCACGGCAACTCCCCCGACTGCCCGGATCAGGACTGCATCGCCATGTTCGTCAACGGTGACCTGCTCTTCCACGAAGGGTTGTGGGAGCATTTCCAGAACAACCCAAGCGCCACCGACGGCACGGCGTTCAACTTCGATCCACTGTTCGCGAATATGAAACCGTATATCCAGGCTTCCGACATTTCGGTGTGCGAGTTCGAAACGCCGATCGCGCAGCGCGGCGGGCCGTATTCCGCCTATCCGATTTTCAACATTCCCCCGGAAGTGGCGGACGCCGCGGCGCACGTCGGCTACAACGCTTGCACCCACGGAACGAACCACTCCTGGGACCAGGGCAGCGCCGGCATCGCGCGGCTGTGGGATACACTCGCCGCCGACGGCATCGCGCAGACCGGATCGTACAAGACCGAAGAGGATTCAAAGAAGCCACTGGTCATCAACTCCCCCACCGGCGGCGGCAAGCTCGGGCTCATCACCGGGACGGTCTCCTTGAACGGGATGACCGCCGACCAGGACTGGCAGGTCGACAGGCTGCGTGAGTCGGGCGACCCCAATCACGACTCCGACATCCAGAAGGCCGTTGCCAAAGCGAAAGCGGCACGGCAGCAGGGCGCGGACGTGGTGGCGATTGCGATGCACTCGGTGCAGGAATATTTGACGAAGGCCGATTCGTGGCAGGTCTCGGAAGCCCACGAACTCGCGGATACCGGCGCGTTCGATGTCATCTACGGGGCCGGATGCCACTGCGCACAACCAATTGAAAAATATCACAATACATGGATCGTCTACGGGCTGGGGAACGCGGTGACCGTCACCTCCTACATTCCCGGCAACGAGGTCAACAACCAAGGCGTGAGCGCACGTATCCAATTCGCCGGCAAGCGCGGCAAGCCTGGAACGTGGCGGGTCAACCGCATCGACTTGGTGCCCACCGCCAACATGCAACAGGGGCAGTACCGATGGTGTCCGATTGCGGGCGACCACCCCAACGGCGTCTGTTGGGACCCGGGCACTGACGCGAAGCAGGAGCAACGCATCCACGACGTCATTTATTCGCTGGGCGCCGACAACAACGTCGTGCGCGAGTGGCGGCTTAGCGACGAACACAAATAAGCGGATGAACTTCATGCCGCCAGGAATCGCAACTATCGCTGATTACTAATTGTGATTACGAAGCGCACAAATTGAGGCTACAGAAAACGTGAATCATTTTTCTGTAGCCTCAATTATTAGAGGATTAATTTAGAGAACCGAACAGGTACTGTCAACCAAGTAGCACGCGAGATTCTTGATGCGAGCGTTTGCAGACGTTTGTCGGTTTTCTTAATACGTACCGAACTTACGCCATCGATGCGCCGAGCTCCTTGATGTTTTCAATCTGCTTGGCCGCAGCCTCACGGGCCTTCGCCGAATTGTCGCCCATCTCGAGATTGTCGACGTAGACCAGCTCGGCATCCTTCACACCGCAGTAATGATGGAACATGTAATAGATGACCTGGTTGTAGATGGCATCGTGGATGCCGGAATCGTGGTACCACTGCTCCGATCTGCCGGTCAGCATGATGACACGGAACTTCTTGTCGGCGATCACGGACTTGCTGCCGTCGGGGTTGTAGCCGAAGTGGCGGCAGAGCACGCGCTCGGTGAAGCCCTTCATCATCGCGGGCATCTGGAACCAGTAAACCGGGAAGACCAGCGCGATGACGTCGGCGTCGAGAATCTTCTTCTGCAGCGCGGCCACATCGTCGGGCATCAGTGCTTCATCGAGGTACTGCTTGCGGTCGGCCATGCGATAGGTCGGGTCGAAGCCGATGGCATGCAGGTCAACGAACTCGGTGTCTGCGCCTTTCGTTTCGGCACCCTCGAGGAACGCTTTGCCGATATATTGCGTCAGCGATTCCGGTTCTGGATTCGCCGTAAATGCTAGGAATTTGCTCATGGTTCCATTGTACGAACCGATGGCGATTATATAAGCCGGAATGGCAAGCTTTGGCAAATATCTCTTCCATTTGTCTTAGAAAGTGCATACATACAGACAACAATGGTATTTCAGAAACAGATACACAGATAAATAAAACCGTCTTACGGCCAACGTGGAATCGACGTCGGCACTCTCGTAAGACGGCTTTAATAGGAATACACCAGTTTATTTAATAAGTCTTATCGGTTTTGCGAAACAGGTAACGCAACGCGCTGACGCAGAAATAAATCAGGCCGTAGAACCAGAGGACCATGAAAATCGTGCCGAACAACAGCAGGAACATTTTGGTCGGAAAGAACTGGAGATGGTAGATGCACATCGTGTAAATCGGCGCGGCTACGCCCGTAAGGATGCCAGAAGCCGGCGCGAGGAAGCCAATTTTCGGAGTGCTGGACTTACGTGCGTCGACCATTTTGTCGAACGCCGCATGCTCCTAACCGGCCACGTCCTTTTCACCGTTGCCCATAAGCGGGAGCAGATAGGTGCGGAACGCGAAGTTGACCTGCATTCTTTGCCAGGCCTTCTTGATTCCGAAGCAGACCACGACGCCGAGAATGACGACGATCAGGGCGGTGAGCATGCCCATCGTCTTGTGCCACACAGCGAGTTTGGTGAAGCCTTTCGGGTACGTCAGCAGGCGCAACGTCGAAAGAAGGAGTGCCGTGTATAGCAGCGTGGCAACCATGTAATAGGCGAAAGCGAAGAATTTCTTGGGCTTGAAGAGCTTTGCGGTTTGTGCGTCGAGCTCTTTGAAACGTTCCTCGGCATATTCCCTGAACTGATCGCGCAACTGCCTGGTCTCAATCTTGCGCTCCAGATTTTGCTTGCGTTTGCCGAGTATCTGGGCATCCTGCGGGTCCGTCATGATGCGTTGCAACGAATCGACGCTCTCGAGTTTCTTCTGCAAACCCCTGTTGGTTTCGAAAAGTGGTCCTTGCTTTTTGAGGACCTTCCTGCTTTCGACCACGACGATGACCGCAAATAGAATCCCAACAAACGCCAACGTCACCGCAAACTGCACCTGGGGCGGGAACGCTTTCATCGAATGTTCCAATCCGGTTTTCATGCTGCTACCCTTCTCTTTACTTGTAATAAACAATAAACTTCATCATCATATAATAATTTATCGATTTAGGGTAGATTCGGCTTAATAAGAATTTCGGCAGGTGCAGTTCGGATAACGGGTTGTCTATTTACTGCTCACTCGTAACTCACTCGTACACGGCAACCAAACGGCCATGGACGTTGCCGGCCTGCAGCTTCTTCAAGCCTTCGGGAATCTCGCTGAACTGGATCTTGATGGTGAACGGATCGAGCTTGCCGGACGCCATGAGCTCATAGACGCCGGTGATGTCTTCCTTGGTACCGCCGTTCGAGCCGCGCAGGTCGACCTGGCTGAGGATGAGCGCCTTGGTGTTGATGGTGCTTTCGAGCCGGCCCATGCCCACGAGCACGACGACGCCGTGCTTGTTGCACGCCTCGATGGCTTGGGCCGTGGTGGTGCCGAAGCCCGCGAAATCGATGACCTTATCGAACTTGATGCCCTCGGCAGCGAAAACGGCGATGGACTTCTTCACATCGATGGCACCCAAGTCCCTGGCCATCGGCCATGCGGACTCCTTGACCTCGGCGACGTAGAGGTTGGCGCCGAGCAGATACGCGACGCGAGCGCCGATTTGGCCCAGCCCGCCGACACCGATGATGCAGACGTTCTCGCCTTTCTTCACGGCCGCTCGCGTGGCGACGGCGTGGTACGAGGTCATGCCCGCGTCTGTGGCCGCCGCGCCCTTGACGAAATCGACCGAATCGGGAATCGGCACCAGCCCTGCGCACCGATCTCGACCTTCTCGCCATAGCCGCCGTCGAAGCTGCCGCCGGGCGTACCGGCCGAAGTGGTCGGACAGATCGCGACTCTGTCACCGACCTTGAAGCCTTCGACGCCTTCACCGACCTCACTGATGACGCCCGCGTCCTCATGGCCGAGCGTGAACGGTACAGTGTGCCCCGTCATCCAGCCCGGATCGGTGAGGAACCCGACGTCCGTGTGGCAAAGCCCGACCGCCTTCATATCGACGACGACCTCGCCCGCTTTGGCGTGCGGCTCCGGCACCTCCTCCAGCTTCAGCAGCTTGTTAGTCCCGTAAAAATCTCCATGCTTTCATGGTTGTTGCTCCTTTATACCAATCAAATAAAAACATTTGACATCATTATTCATGATTTACATCACCAGAATCACCATTTATACCAGCCATCCATTTTGCACGTTCAAATAACTCATCATAAGTTATGATTTCAAGCGAAGTGATATTCGCTCTAAAAAGTTCAAAAGAACGAATTTTTGATTTGTTCTTCTGGCCTAACTCATTTAAGAATTCCTGCTTTGTCCCTATAACAAGATAGCTCTTAGGCTGAAAAAGAAACGTAGCTTCACCTTCAAAGCCATCATTATCATCAGCCATTTTGTGATCTTTACCCACTTCATCCAAAGCAGCCTGAACAGTGCCATGCAGTTGGGCTATTCCTCCTACTAAATCATTAGAAGGAGCCCAACACTCAGAACGATAAGGACTACTGTGGGTCTCCTAAATGGGTCTCTGGAGTTTTAATCTCGACAAAAACAGCGGACTGAATATACCCTGGAACTTTTAATAGAGCGTCAACTCTTTTTCCAGAATTTGTATTCGTATTACCAGAAACGGTTTGCTCCAATCTATTTTCGTCCCATGGTTGAAGGAATTTGATATCTAAACCGGTTCCTAAAATCCATTGATTTTCTTCAAAAAAATTCTGCCAAACGGCTTCTGGCCCTCTAAATGATTCTTGCTTCTCATGAAAATATTGCTGATCATTCAAAAGACGACCAAATTCTTCGACAACCTTCTTTCTCGCAGCCAGGGCTTTTACATCTTTCGCATTTTCATCGGTTTCAATAGCTTTTCGAATATCTTCTCGATTGAATTGACATAACTTTGAAATATCCGCGTCAGATAATTCAGTCAGAATAGCATCATCGACACGTCTGGAAACAGGTCCGGTCACCGGGAAAGCAGGAAGACTCTTTAGCATCTCTATCAGAGACTCCGCATCGTCTTCTTCAAGACGAATCAAAAGCTCAGAGTTAGCAGGATCATTCTCATTAATTTTGATAAATCTTAATTCCGTACACCTTCCAGGCTTCTCCACAATCCTCAGCTGTATTTGATACCTTACTGAATCAGATTTATGACTATGCACATCCATTGTGACAGTTTTCCTAACTTTTTCATCATCTGTTTTTATTTGATCAGTACAGGGACGCAACACCTTATCGATAAACCTCGCATCTTTACCCTCATCAGGTGCCCATCCCATCTGGAAGGATTTCGACAGATATATTATTCCAAATTGCCGATAGCAAGCATATTCACCCTCAGAAAGTTTAGGCAAGGTATACTCCCAAATGTCCATCTAAACTCCTTTGCGAGTGATGCAAAACAACCTTCAAATATTATAAAAGAATATACTCAGATTATCTAAATTAATCCCTTCTGAACTTTAACAGCATTATTCTTGGAAGCAGCGTAAGTTAGGGGAGATTGCTGAAATAAGAAGAGGCGCTAGCCCCAGGCCGATTCATAATAAAAAGTGGTTTTCTGATAATGGAGAATACGGCTGGCTTAAAATAGCCGATGCTACTGAACAAAATGGAGAGATTCATAGTGTTTCTTTGCATCTTTCAAAATTAGGAGAGGCGCATACAGTTCTGCTTCATGATCCTCATCTGATTATGAGTATTGCTGCGTCTGTAGGCAAGCCTCTTATTAATTACTGTCCAGTAGGTATCCATGACGGTTTCATAGTTTTTCTTGATTTACAAATCAATCAGAGTTTCTTGTTCACTTGGCTACTGCATTTTCAAGCACAATGGCAGAAATACGGACAACCTGGATCGCAGGTTAATTTAAATGCTGATCTTGTCGCTGAACAGACTATTCCTCATCCTAATTCAGATGAACAAAATAAAATCTCAGAGTTCTTCAAGACGCTGGATGATCTTATCGCTGCCTGCGAGCGTAAAACGGAGCTCCTCAAGAAACGCAAAAGCTACTACCTGCAACAGATCTTCAGCCAACGACTCCGGTTTAAAGGCTTCACCCAATCCTGGCAAGAGCGTAAGTTAGGA
>JAGGHK010000019.1:254-525 GCA_024104275.1 Bifidobacterium sp. | reverse complement strand
TATCGACGAGTTTTGTCGATGAATTTCGTACCAGCACTCCCATGGTGCAAATGGAAATGATAACGAAAACAATGATGGCGAAGAGTATATTCCTGCCTTTGTTTCTCCAGATATTCTTAAGAGCATTGCTGAATATGTACAATTCGTTGCCCCTCTCGTGTCGGGCGTTATGGCGCCTTTTGTATAGTTGACAAACGAGGTTATCAGTCAATGTCTTAGTGGACACTTTGAAGCGACTGGAAGTTGATTAGAAAGTCTCTGGTGCCTAGTG
>JAGGHK010000019.1:0-244 GCA_024104275.1 Bifidobacterium sp. | reverse complement strand
ACTTTCGGATTAATGGTGCACCTCATTGCTACTGAAAAACAATAAAGCCCGCAATCTCAACGATTCCGGGCTTCCAATGAGTAGCGGGGTCAGGATTTGAACCTGAGACCTCTGGGTTATGAGCCCAGCGAGCTACCGAGCTGCTCCACCCCGCGACGGCCGCTATAGACGGCTCTACCAACTATAAGACTTTTCTATGAAAAGTCAAATTCAGCTGTTGAAATACGGCACTAAGTAAATGGAA
>JAGGHK010000018.1 GCA_024104275.1 Bifidobacterium sp. | reverse complement strand
CGCACATATCTGCTCGACATGGATCCGGCGTCCTCCCATAATCGACTGGAACACACCGAGGACCGCATGGAAGCGGCGGGTCAGGAGTTCCAAAAGCGCACCCGTCAGGCGTTCCTTGATTTGGCTTCGCATGAGCCTTCGCGTTTCATGGTTATCGATGCGGCCAAATCCATCGAAGAAGTGTGGAATCAGATTCGCGGCGACGCCGACGGTCTGCTGGCCCGCTGAAGCTGTTGATGAAGGACGGCTTTCATTGCACGCACTCCATAAACGCTGCTGTAAAAGACATAGTTGCGTCAAAGTCTAACGACTCCTGAAACAGTTGGATGATGGCTGTGTGCGCTGTGTGCGGAATGCTAATTCGACTTGCTATCCGCGGTGGGCAATAGTGTGGGGGATAACGAATCAGTGGAGGAACAATGAGCGTATGGGACTCGATCGTAGGTCAGGATCAGACGGTGACCAGGCTGCGCACCATTGCATCCGGCGATCCTAAGGCGATTGCCCAGTCGTGGCTGATTTGTGGCCCTCCCG
>JAGGHK010000017.1 GCA_024104275.1 Bifidobacterium sp. | reverse complement strand
CACCGGTGGCACCGACCAAAGCCATCTTCTGCCCTGGCTTGGCGAACCACGTAATGTCATGCAACACGGTTTTGTCGGGATTGTAACCGAACGAAACATTGGTAAAGCGCACATCGCCGCGCAACAGCGTCAGGCGACCATCGGGCGAGGTGATCGCCTTTTCGTGCGCTTTCAGGGCCACCTCTCGGGCCGAACCCTTGAGTTTCTTGGCAGCCTCGAGCGAGCGTGTGCCGTCGTCGTCCGCGGCGCGCTTCCAGGCCCAGTGACCGGTCTCATGGTCGGTTTCCGTCATTGTACGGCCGTCCGAGCCAAGCTCCACACTCACGAGGCGTACGGTGCCGTTGTCGGATTCCACCGGTTCGTCGATCAGGTTGAAGATACGGGCGGCACCGGCGAGCGCCATCATAATCATGTTGATCTGCGAGGAGATCTGGCTGATGGGGTTGATCAGCGCCTTGGAGAGCGTCAGGAACGAGACGATCATGCCCAGCGTCAGCGTGCCGGACCCGGAGATGCCGAAGTTGAACCAGCCGTTG
>JAGGHK010000016.1 GCA_024104275.1 Bifidobacterium sp. | reverse complement strand
CCGATCTCGAAGTGAAGTTCGTCGCTTGGTTTGCCAAGCGGCACATGCTGCGAGGAGACGACCTGGACGGTGGCGCTCACCCTTTCGCGCGAGGCGAGTTGGTTGAATTGCCACGGCACCAGGATGCTTTGCTTGGCTGGCAGATAGGTGCTTTCGTCGATCGGCTTGCCGCCGGGCATGCGGTGACGAATTTTCAGAAGTATCTGCGCACCTTGGGGTGGTTTATGGTCGTAGACCCAGCTCATTCGCGGTGCCGGCTGGCCGATGCCCATGACATCACCGGGGAAATGCTCGATGGTGAGGTCGTGAACGTCGTACCCTTCGGTTGCGGTTGTAGGGTCGAGCGTCAAGGCGGCTTCGTCTTTTGGTGATGATGCGTTGTTGTCCATTGATGATCCTTCCTCGGGTTCAACGGTTTCGTGTCTTCCTAAACCTTCCGCGGGTCTGGCGGCAGTGGTCGCTCCTGCGTGAAAGGTGGATCTTCGTCTATTTCGGCGCTGTTAATAGACGGAAATGAACCGAACGCTTATATGGTAAAACCAGATTTTGAAATTTTCAAATAATCGTCCCTATATTTGAAATTTTTAATTTTGGCAGACAAAGTCGATACCGTGATGGTAATAAAGTACAAGTATTATCCGCTCATGGCAGAGGAATCCCGGTGGTCACTACGAAAAGAATCAGCATTTCCGATATCGCGCGCGTCGCCGACGTGTCCATCGGCACGGTATCCAATTATCTGAATTATCCGGATCGGGTGTCTCCGGCGCTGAGCAAACGAGTTTCCGCGGTTATCGCCGAGCTCGGTTACGAACCCCGCAAACCTCCCAGGCTGACGGCGC
>JAGGHK010000015.1 GCA_024104275.1 Bifidobacterium sp. | reverse complement strand
CTCCCACTTCGTCGCTCCCTTCGCGGGAGCGTGGATTGAAATGCCAACTCCGGCCAGGAGGACACCCCGCAGAAAGTCGCTCCCTTCGCGGGAGCGTGGATTGAAATAAGGTCCCTCGGCCACCACGGTGACTTTGGGTAATGTCGCTCCCTTCGCGGGAGCGTGGATTGAAATACGGAGACTGGGAGACGCTTTGTAGGGTTGTGACCGTCGCTCCCTTCGCGGGAGCGTGGATTGAAATTGGGGAAGCCCGACCGACTGGGACGCCTACGCCAGTCGCTCCCTTCGCGGGAGCGTGGATTGAAATCCTAAACCTCTGCGTCTGGAAGGCCGTATAATCGTCGCTCCCTTCGCGGGAGCGTGGATTGAAATACGGACAAATGGTCGATGATGTACGGCAACAACACGTCGCTCCCTTCGCGGGAGCGTGGATTGAAATCAGCTCGAACTCGCCCGCCTCAAGACCGTTGTGGTCGCTCCCTTCGCGGGAGCGTGGATTGAAATCACGCCACCGCCGCCCATATCAGGCAAACCGCTCGTCGCTCCCTTCGCGGGAGCGTGGATTGAAATCCGATGGAACAGACGTGTGGGAATCCAAACAGGGTCGCTCCCTTCGCGGGAGCGTGGATTGAAATCTTGCATCAAATTTTCTCGCTTTTTGGCGAACCCGTCGCTCCCTTCGCGGGAGCGTGGATTGAAATGTCGGGGGCGGGATCGTCACCGCGCTCGGCGTCAGTCGCTCCCTTCGCGGGAGCGTGGATTGAAATATGATTCCGCCGGGCCAGAGCGTGCTGATGGTGGGTCGCTCCCTTCGCGGGAGCGTGGATTGAAATTTCAGAGTCTCGGAATCGGTGAC
>JAGGHK010000014.1 GCA_024104275.1 Bifidobacterium sp. | reverse complement strand
AACATTGCTTCTTTTTCCAAAGGTCGGGGATTTTCAAAAATGGACTTGCTTCCTGTAGGAAAGGAAATTATCCTTTATGGATTATTGTATACCGACTATCGTTTGCAGTATTTTAAATCGAATCAGCATGTTTCATCTTCTAAGAAAGGTGTTATTTCAAAGGTAAATGACATAATTACTCCAGCCTCTGGTGAAACGGCAGATGAAATTGCGATTGCCTCTGTAATAAAAACTGCTGGTATTCTAATCGGAAGCGACTTGAATATCGTTCGTGCAGATTCACAGCTTTGCATTCCTGAATTTATTGCAATTGAAATCACTGAGACACCTATCCATTTCCATTTAGCAGCAATGGCTCAGGGGAAATCAATAGTACATATACATAATGATGATTTGATGAAGCTAAAATTATCGCTGCCTACAAAAAACGAGCAGACCGAAATAGTTACTTTATTGGGGCTAATTGAAGATATGATTGCCAACAACAATAGAAAAATATCTCAATTAAAAATATGTAAACAAGCATATCTTCAACAATTATTAATTTGATACTTAATTGGTAAATATTCTATAGAGTACTCAAAAATTGCATAACTTTGTCATTGTCCTTGTTCTCAAGTTCGCGGATCACATGCAGATATGTGGTCTGAGTTGTAGTCATATTTGAGTGTCCTAATCGCTTGGCTACCGAAGCTACAGAAACTCCGGCATAAAGTAATAGCGACGCGTGAGTGTGACGAAGGCCATGTACTGAGATAACAGGAATATTGGCATCTGAGCACAGCTTTGCCAATCGATCATTGACCGTTGCGTTATAGACGCGCTTCTGTTGAACGAAGAAAGGCTCACTCTTTGGTAGCCCTTGCAGCAACTGATTAAATTGCATAGCGAGCTGCCAATCGATGCGGACTTTACGTATTGAAGAAGTGTTTTTAGTTGGAGCAAACTTTCCTATTGAAGATTTATAATCCCACGTTTTGGATACAGAAATCTCCTGCTTTTGGAAATTAAAATCATTAGGTGTCAATCCCAAAGCTTCGGCAAATCGTAATCCGGTTTTGGCAATAAGTAGAATCAGATAATCCCAGTTAATAACATTGTTTAGGTCAAGTTCTTGGAGCAGAGCTTCTAATTCTTTTTCATTGAGAAACTTTGGCTTATGCCTTTGAGTCTTAGTTCCTTTAATAACGATTCTCCGTGTTGGATCTTTCTTAATGATTCCTTCTTCAACCGCATCCATCAAGGCGCTTTTAACTTGATGATGAAAGTCCAGAACCGTCTGACGCTCATGTGTGCAAGCGTATTTATTTAGTAGCTCTTGATACCTTATTCGAGTTACACTGCCTAATCGAAGATTGGGGACTAACTCCTTTAATTTTTTTTGAGTAACCACGTACTTGTGATAGGTAATATCAGTGACGGCACCTAATTTGTACATTTCCATCCACTGTTTGAAGTAAATAGGTAATGTCTGATTTTTATTCATTCTTATTCTCCATTCGCTTGTTTGTAAATAACAAGCGAATGGAGAATAACATAATTAGTCAAATAAATAAAAAATGTAAGTAAATTTGTTTTTTAAGATTCAACAAACGAATATATTCATCATTAGAAGAAATATATGAATCAAGTATTATCAAGAATTTGTTGATTTTATCTTGTTCATTTTTCGAAGGAATTTTAAAATCAATTCTGGCAAATTGAGGAAATTTCAAATTCCAAGTATCGGATGTTAATCCTTGAGAAAAGCTTCTGAACAGATATAAAGCTCTATTGGTTTTAAATAACTGATTAAAAAAATACGGATTAGTGTCTGTATTCGGGCTAGCGATTGTGTATGCAGGACTAACTATTCCTGAATATTGGGAAACCCCACAAGCCCCTTGCCACATTCGCATTGTGTTATACGCAAGATCATTGGGTTCTACACGTTTATAGTTCGACTTATCAGCGCTCGAGTTGTCTTTTCTCTCTAACTCATTGGAACGTACAACCCCTTTACTGATAGTTACGGATAACATTTCTCCGTTGGCTGACCTTTCTACCCGTTCATCAAACAGTTC
>JAGGHK010000013.1 GCA_024104275.1 Bifidobacterium sp. | reverse complement strand
AGAACTGTGCCGCCGTACGTGCCGCCGGCAAGGCTCCGATTTACGCCGGCCAGCCGGGCTATCGTGCCGCCTTGGATCGTGACCACGACGGTATAGGTTGCGAATAGCTGGCGATGTTGATAGAGCGGGCGATACCTTATATATTGGATATAGATTTATTGATAGCTGTTATTGACGTTGGGAGTAGATATGGTTTGGCCTTGGATGCATTTGGTTGTTGGTGTGGTACTGATCGTCGCGGTGGCCGTGGGATTGCTGGGGCCGGCGAAAATGACCAAGATCTGGGCGATGATTGCCCGTGTCTGCTATATCCTCATTATTCTGAGCGGCGTCGTGCTGATTGTGCACGCCTGGCCGCATATCACGGTGCTGCTGGTGGTCAAGATTGTTCTCGCGGTTGCGCTGATTGCGCTCGCGGAAATCGGTTTCGCCAAGAAGAGCAAGGATACGGCGTCGGCCGTGGCCATCTGGCTGCCGGTTGTGCTGGTCATCGTGGTCATGGTGGTCGGCCTCGTCGTCTCCCACGGTTTCCCGCTCATCATGAAGTAAATTTGCGACACGCAAAACGCGATACCGCAAATCGAGAAGTGATTGTATAATGAAGTTTTGTTGCCCCTCTGGCTCAATGGTTAGAGCAGCGTCCTTTTAAGTCGTGGGTTGTGGGTTCGAGTCCCACGGGGGGCACGAGCGAGGTATCGTCGTCTGGCGGTGCCTTTTTTCGTTTCTAGGTCATAACCCTGATTTGCTGTGAGTCCCTGCAATCCTCGTATCTAAAACCGTGCGGACGTTGCGCAAGATATCGGTGGTAAATTCTGCGGGGAAAAGTAAGGTTGAGGTATGCCTTGCACAACTTTACTTGTAGGAAAAAACGCCAGTTACGATGGTTCGACGATGATTGCCAGGGACGACGACAGCGGCCACGGCCGTTACGACCCGAAGCGCTTGGTCGCGGTGCGCCCGGAGGACCAGCCCCGCCATTATCGCAGCGTGCTGAGCCATGTCGAAATCGAGCTGCCGGATGATCCGTGCGCGTATCTCATCGCGCCGAACGCCCTGCGCAACCGCGGGATTCTGGCTGAAGCTGGCGTCAGCGTCCGCAACGTCGCCATGAGCGCGACCGAGACCATCGCGGTCAACGAGCGCGTGCTCGGGGCTGACCCGATGGTGGTGCTGCATACGGTTCCCGTTGCAGCCAGCGGTGGTGCCGTTGGGGTTGGCGGCGATGGCGATGCTGCGGTTAACGGTGCAGGCCCTGCCGATAAGGGCAATGCCAATGCAAGCCGCGATTCTGCTGCTGTTGCTGATAGCGGTGCCTGTAAGAATGCCGAGCCCTCCGTCGCAGCGTTTTGGGCTTCGGTCGGCGAGCCGAAACCGTATGATTCCGGCGTTGCCAATGACATCGCCAACTGTGGTTTGGATGCCTATCTCAACCGTAATTCCGATAACTCTTGTTCTGCCGCTTCTGCGTCGTCGGCTAGTGGTGCCGCTTCCGCGACTGATGCTGGGAACGCTGCTGCCGGTTCATCCGCGGCTTCCGCTGGGGGAGCGGCTGCTGGTTCATCCGCAATTTCCAGTGCCGTCAACGTTGCTGCTTCTGCTTCATCGTCTACTAATGTTGCGTCCGCAACTAGCGCTAATACCGGCGCTCGCCGCGAAGTCCCCGGCGGCATCGGCGAGGAAGACCTGATTACGTTGGTCTTGCCCTATGTCAGCACGGCTCGTGAAGGCGTAATACGTCTCGGCTCGCTGCTGGAACGCTACGGCACCTACGAATCCAACGGCGTGAGCATTTCCGACGCCGACGAGGTGTGGTACGTCGAGACCATCGGCGGCCACCACTGGATCGCCCGCCGCGTGCCCGACGACTGCTACGCCGCCATTCCCAACCAGCTCGGCCTCGACCATTTCGACCTGGAGGAGGCGCTGGACGAAAGCCTCGGCGACAAGCGCGATTACCTGTGCTCCGCCGACCTGCGCGAGTTCATTGTGGGCAACCATCTCGATCGCAGCATGGACACCACGCCAGAGCATTTCAGGCATCTCAACCCGCGCAAGCTCTTCGGCACCGCCACGACCAAGGACCATATCTACAACACCCCGCGTGCCTGGTACATGCAGCGCTGCCTCAATCCGAGCGACGACTGGGATTCGCCGAGCGCCCGCTATACGCCGATTTCCGACGACATCCCGTGGTGCCGCGTGCCGGAAAACAAGGTGAGCGTGGAGGATATGGACAACGTTCTGAGCTCGCATTATGAGGACACGGCTTATGATCCTTACGGCCGCCTCGGCACGCCCGAGACCCGCCATCGTTACCGCCCGATCGGCATCAGCCGCACCGGTCATCTCGCCATCATGCAGATTCGTGGATACGAGCCCGAGGTTTATCGCGCTGTGATGTGGCTGGCATTCGGTTCGCAACCCACCACTTGTGTCGCACCGTTCTATACCAACGTCGGCGCGACCCCGGCCTACCTTCGCCAGACCACCGGCGAGGTCTCCACGTCAACGCTTTACTGGACCAACCGCCTGATCGCTGTGATCGCGGACGCGCATTTCGACGCCAACAGCAACGCCATCGAGGCCTTCCGCGAGGATATCGCCAGCCACGGCCACACTTTCGTAGCCGAAGCCGATGCAAAACTGGCCAAAGTATTGAATGCCGTTGCAGGACAAGGTGTTGGCGGCGATGGGGTGGATACCGTCGAAAAAGCTGCGGAAATGCCTCAGGAAAAACAATCGGCTGCGGTCCGTCCGATCATGGAAGCTGCGAACCAGCGCATGTCCGATTATCTCGAAGCGCGAAGCCAGCAACTGCTCGGCAAGGTCCTCTTCACTTCGAGCGACCTGATGAACAACGCCTTCGCGCTTTCCGACCGTCCGCAGTAAGGGAATCCACGGATATTTGCAACGAAACGTAGCTATGGCATTACCCGTTGTGGGCTTCTGTATGCTGTGTCTTGCTTGTGATTTAAATCTGTCGCGGTCTTGAAAATCCATCGAGCCGGTACCTGAATCAATCAGGTACCGGCTCGCGGCTTAACAGAAAGGACCATACACAAGCCCTATCGGTTTCGGCATCGTCTGCTAAAGCTTATTTGCCCGACTTTATTGTGCGGACGAGTGGTGTGCCGACCGATGTATTCAGTATATCGCACACTTAGGATTCAGCTTTTGATAGGCTGTATTTATCGTTGAAACTCATGTGGTGTGGGTGGAAGCGATCGTGTGGGCTGCCCGGCTCATACGTCCTCGCCGCGGCCAACGTGGCGCGGCCCAACAGATGAGGCATGGGATTATGCCAAATACACCGAAAGGACCAAGCAGAAGTAACTATTTGCAAGAGTTCATTACGACGATTCTTGCCGTCTTTGTTGTAAAGCGGATAATGTCATCGTCGACATCGTATTGGTGGCTGTTACCGGCTATCTGGTGATGATGGATTTCCGCGATAGGCGCGATTCCTGATTGGTAAAACCTGCCCGTGCAGTTCGGGCAGGGCCTTTCCGTCGTGGGGCAAGGCTTTAGTTAAATCCGATGATATTTTCTGCAACATGATAGCCCATGCGGATGATCCAGCGGCCGACGGAGCCCGGCAGATTAATGGCGCGTGAAGGCAACTGTCGCCGCACGCCGCGGGCGATGCTAGGTGAAACGGCCCGCTGATGTTCCCAAAGTTCCTGCTTGATCTGATAGTTCGCGGGGTTGCGCGAGAGAATGAGGAAGACGCTGGCGACCACGGACTCGATGGACAGGAAATGAATCATGTAGCGGTAAAGTCCGTCAGGCACGTTCTGTCGTTCCGGTGTGGCGGCGACCATCGCGCGGTTGACGCGCACGAGCTGGTCCACGCGCCGGATCATCACGTCGGTCTGCACGCTTTGCCCGTCACGCCCGATGAAGTAGTGGTAAAGCGGCGTGCTGATATACATCAGCGATTTGACCCACGGGAACGGCTGATAAGCGTAGATGAAATCGACGTAGAACGTGTGCTCGGGCAGCTGTGTTTGGGCCGCGCGCAAGACTTCCGTGCGGAAAATCAACGCGTGCATGATCATGTATTGCGCGATGCCGAAATGCTTCAAATCGTCCCAATCGAGGCGACGGTCCGCGTCCATCACGCTGTCGAATTTCACGACGTGCTTGCGTTTCTTCCCCACCTTGTCGTAGACGTAATCGGTGACGAACATGTCGATCGGCTCGCTGGCCTCGCGTTGCCGACGCATTACATCCATGAGCTGCTTGAGCGATTCCGCGCCAACCCAGTCGTCCGCGTCGACGACCTTCAGATACATGCCTGAAGCGTTGGCGATGCCGGTGTTGACCGCGCCGCCGTGGCCCTTGTTGGTCTGATGGATGACGTGAATGATGTCGGGCTTTTCTGCCGCCAACCGGTCTGCAAGTTCGGGGGTGCCATCGGAGGATCCATCGTCGACGATGAGGACCTCGATGTCGTCGCTGTCGGGATTCGCGGTCAACGATGAGACGCAACGCTCAAGGTAGGTGTCCATATTGAACGCAGGCACTACGAAGGTGAGCGTTTTCGAGCTAGTTTGCGGCATGGTTCCTCGTTAGTGGATATTTGTTGCGTTGGTGCAATGAACAGAAGCCAATTTACCATGCAAGCATGAGAATGGGGAGCCTGAGCGCATGAATTGCGGCACTTTCTTCGCAAGTTGTGCCAAAGTATTATTGGATGATTATGTATATTCTATCTAATTTATTTACGGCTTTTGCGCTGTTGTGGTTTTGATTCGGCATCACCGGTGTCACTGTTATTGCTTGCTGTTATTGCCGGTGGGCTTTGCGGTATCGGGATCTTGATTATTTATATCGTCATCATCGTTGCCATCCGCATTGCCAATGTTGCCGTTGCTGTTGCCGTCGCCGTCACTGGAATTTATGATATTTGCATTTTTGACGTCAGGGTCTTTGCTTTCGGCTTTATTATTGCCTTTGCCGTCATCCTCCGCGTTCAGATCGTTCTCAAACTGCAACTTCGGTTTGGCTTCAAGGCGTGAAAGTCCATGCCATGCGAGGTTGACGATGTGCGCGGCGAGCTGTTCCTTGCTGATTTTCTTCTGGTTCGCGGCCCAGTACTGGCCGGTGAAGACGGTCATGCCGACAAGCATCTGCGCGTAATACGGAACGCCTTTGGCTGGAAGCTTGTGCTGTTTGAACGCTTTCGTGAGGATTTCCTCGACGCGCAGGCTCACGTCGCCGAGCAACGAGCTGAACGAGCCGGCCGGGTCGGTGGTGGGGGAGTCGCGCACGAGTACGTTGAATCCTTCCGAGTTCTCCTCGATGTAGGTGAGCAGCGCCAGAGCCGTGCGTTCCACGATCCGGCGCGGATGGGTGTCGCCTGCGGAAAGCGCGTCGATGAGGGTGGTCGTCAGTTTTTGCATCTCACGGTCGACGATGACGGCGTAAAGCCCTTCCTTGCCTCCGAAGTGCTCGTAAACGATCGGCTTCGAAACCTTTGCGGCGGCGGCGATTTCCTCCACGCTCATGGCTTCATAGCCCTTGGCGGCGAAAAGCCCGCGCCCGACGGTGATCAGTTGTTCGCGGCGCTGGTACGAAGTCATTCTGGAAGCATTCGACATAGTTATATTGTATGTGAGCCTTGAACCAACGTTGCGTCGCGCCTCGCCAATAATCTTGAAGTATGAGTCTTACTATGAATCCGATGCTTATCGTCGTCGCGGTGTTGGTCGTCATTGCCGTCGTGCTTATCGTAGCGGCTATAGCCATATCGCATTCGCACAAGAAAAACGCTTTAAACGCACAGAATGCCGACGTTTCCGAAACCGGCAAAGGCGATACGTCCACCGCCGAGACCAAGCCCGAAAAGAAAAATAAGGAATCTTCCGGAACTGCGAAAGCCAAGGCTGCGAGCGCTGGTACATCAGGCAAGTCGGGTAATTCAGGCAAGACAGAATCCGATAAGTCCGGTAAGGCAGCTGAGTCGGGTAAGGCGGAGTCGAGTAAGTCCGGCAAGGCAGTTGAGTCGGGTAAGGCAAAGTCCGGTAAGCCGACGAAGAAGTCGGCCAAGGCCGATTCTTCTGCTAAAGATTCTTCTGAGAAGAAAACCTCCGCGAAGTCTCAATCTAGGTCGGAGGCAAAGCCGAGGACTAAGTCGAAGCCTGAGTCAGCATCCAAGTCGAAGTCTGAGTCGGAATCTGAAGCTAAGTCTGGTCTTAAGGCCGAATCCGAGTCGAAGCCCGAACAGGAATCGCAGTCCAAGCCGGAGTCTGGGGCCAAGTCGAAACCGGAGGTTGAAACCCCGGAACCTAAGGCATCGCGCGGCGTTCGTCTCAAGGAGAAGCTCAGCAAGTCGTCGAACCCGTTCGGGCGTGTGCTCTTCAATATTCTCGCCAAGGACCAGCTTTCCGAATCCGATTGGGAAGATGTCGAAGACACGCTGCTGCTGGCCGACGTCGGCAGCGAGGCCAGCGAGAAGCTGGTGGACGAGCTACGCAACGACGCCCGCATCACCGGCACCTCCGACCCGAAAAAGGTACGCGAGGCCCTGCGTTCCAAGCTTCTCGACCTGGTCGATTCCCAGCCTGACCGCGCGCTCAATGCGGACAAGCCCGATGCCAAGAAGCCGAGCGTCATCATCATGGTCGGCGTCAACGGCACCGGCAAGACCACGACCGCCGGCAAGCTCGCGCGCCTGTTCGTCTCCGAGGGCAAGAGCGTGATGCTTGCCGCCGCCGATACGTTCCGCGCCGCCGCCGCCGACCAGCTCGAGACCTGGGGTCAGAAGGTCGGCGTGCCGGTCGTGCGCAGCGAGAAGGAAAACGGCGACCCAGCTTCCATTGCGTTCGACGCTTCCAAACAGGCCAAGAAGCAGGGCGTCGACGTGCTGATTATCGACACCGCCGGACGCCTGCAGAACAAGGCGAACCTGATGGATGAGCTTGGCAAGATTCGCCGAGTGACCGAAAAGAACCTACCGGTCGACGAGGTGCTGCTCGTGCTCGATGCCGTGACCGGCCAGAACGGCATGGCGCAGGCCAAGGTCTTCGCCGAAGCCATCGGCATCACCGGCGTGGTGCTTTCCAAGCTCGACGGCTCGGCTAAGGGCGGCATCGTCATCTCCGTGCAGCAGGAGCTCGGCGTTCCTGTGAAGCTCGTCGGCCTCGGCGAAGGGCCCGATGACCTCGCCCCCTTCGATCCGGAAGGTTTCGTCGACGGCATCCTCGCCTGAGCCGCGAGCTTAGCGCCTTCGCGCAGCAGCCGCACATCATCCCAAACGGGTTGGTGTGCGGCTGCTTGCATATTGGTTTACCGTTTGTTTACTTGGCCGGTGTTGAATTCGAACATTCGACAGGTGCTATAGGGATTCAAGCGTATTA
The DNA here is from genome assembly GCA_024104275.1 of Bifidobacterium sp. Classification (GTDB taxonomy): domain Bacteria; phylum Actinomycetota; class Actinomycetes; order Actinomycetales; family Bifidobacteriaceae; genus Bifidobacterium. Next base: position 2,101 of record JAGGHK010000013.1, on the reverse strand, counting down.
TGGCTTGGTTTTTGTGCTTAAAATGCTATCGAAAGTTTACGCGAGGAATTTAAGCATGTTTTTGCTCGATTTTTGTGCTTAAAATGCTAGTGAATGTGAGTATGAGGAATTTAAGCACATTCTGGCCGGATTTTTATGCTTAAAATGCAATCGAGACGGTTGCGACCGTGATTATCTCGTCCGCATCATTTCTGGATGAACGTAACCATCATGTTTCGATAACTCCGCGGGTTTTACATCGCCGTAATCTCGCGTCAAACTTCTCCTTACGTTGCCCGTGTTTCATAGCCACATACGGTTCAGGACGCGTCGGACCCCGATGCGCAAAACAGACCGGAGGAGAGGAAACGCGAAATGGATACCGGAAATGCCGCATGGATGTTGGTCTGTGTGTCGCTCGTCTTTCTGATGACGCCCGCAGTGGCGTTCTTCTACGGAGGCATGGTGCGCCGCAAGGCGGTGCTCAACATGCTCATGCTCTCCGCTGGTGCGCTCGCGGTGAGCACCATCATCTGGGCCCTCTGGGGCTGGTCGATTTCCTGGGGCGGCAAGGATATCGGCGGTGTCTTCGGCGACCCCGCCTCCGGCTTCCTGCTCGGCGACACGATGAAAGCCGGCAAGGACGGCATCTTCACCGCCACCGGTCTCACGCCGAACGGCAACAAATACCCGGTGAGCATCGATGTCGCTTTCCAGCTGGCCTTCGCGATAATCACCGTCGCCCTGATTTCCGGCGCTCTCGCGGAACGCATCAAATACAGTACGTGGATGATTTTCGTGGCCATCTGGATCACGCTTGATTACGCGCCCATGGCCCACATGGTCTGGAACGGCGGGCTTCTTTCGCCCGACGGCCCGATTTCCAAGTTCATCGGCGCACCCGTTCACGATTTCGCCGGCGGCACCGTCGTCCACATCAACGCGGCCGTCGCGGCGCTGGTCATCGTCCTGCTGATCGGCAAGCGCAAGGACTTCGGCAAGGCGCCGATCCGCCCGCACAACGTCCCGTTCGTCATGCTTGGCGCGTTCCTGCTCTGGTTCGGCTGGTTCGGCTTCAACGCCGGTTCCGCCTTCGCGGCTAACGGCACTGCCGGTTACGCCTGGGTGAGCACCTCGCTTTCCGCCGCCGCAGCGATGCTGACATGGGGCTTCACCGAAAAGATCCGCACGGGTCACTACACGGCGGTTGGCGCAGCCTCCGGTATGGTGGCCGGCCTGGTCGGCATCACCCCGGCAGCCGATGTGGTCTCCCCGCTTTGGGCCATCGTCATCGGCGCGATTGTCGGCGTCCTGACCTGCCTGGCCTGCGGGTTGAAATTCCGCTTCGGCTACGACGATTCCCTTGATGTGGTCGGTGTGCACGGCGTCGGCGGTTTGACCGGCACCATCCTCATCGGCTTCTTCGCGCAAGGCACAGGCCTCTTCGCTGGTGGCAGCTGGAGGCAACTCGCGGTGCAGGTGGTCGTGGCGCTCGTCGCGGTCATCTACTCCGCCGTGGTCACCTTTGTTATTGCTTTCGTATTGCAAAAGACCATCGGTTGGCGCGTAAACGAGAACGAGGAGCTGACCGGCGTCGACCTTGCCGACCAGGGCGAGAGCGCGTACGATTTTGCAGGTAAGGCCACCGCTCTCCTGAAGGAGATGAAGTAATGAAACTGATAACAGCGATTATCCAGCCACAGAAGTTCGACGAGGTCAAGGAGGCCCTTGCGGCTGCCGGCGTCGAAGGCATGACGGTCAGCGAAGTCAACGGTTGCGGCGAGCAGCACGGCTATACCGAGGTCTATCGCGGCGCGAGCTACTCGGTCAATCTCATCCCCAAGATTCGCGTGGAGGTGGCGGTGCGCGACGCCGACGCTCAGCCGTTGGTCGATATCATTGTCAAAACGGCGCGCAGCGGCAACATCGGCGACGGCAAGGTGTGGGTCCTCCCGCTCGATTCGGTCACCCGCGTTCGCACCGGCGAAACGGACGGCGATGCCATATAAAGTGTGGTATTAACACGTCGTTTAATCACAGAAGTCGGGATATAGGCCAGAATGTGTGTCTGTAGTCGGTTTTGAGGGGTTGTCCCGTAATGGCCTTGTGACGGTTCGAAAGT
>JAGGHK010000012.1 GCA_024104275.1 Bifidobacterium sp. | reverse complement strand
GTCGAACTTATAAATTTTCCTGCCAACGAACCGCATGATTTTCAGCCGACCGTCATCATTGATTTTCAACTCGACAGGAGCGACGCTCAATTCCTTCTGCTTCTGCGCATCGAGGAACATTCGTAGGCCGGCGGCGACAGCAGTGGAAAGGCTGCCGGCATATTTGGTGGCCTCCTCGAAAAGGGGCAAATCCTGATCGGAAACATATACATTCTTTGTACTCATGAATATGAGTATACCTATGCACATATTTCTATTTTGTTAATAACTGCTAACTATTCGCAGCCAACTCCATCGTGGTCGCGATCCAAAGCGGCACGATAGCCGGGCTGGCCGGCGTAAATCGGAGCCTTGCCGGCGGCACGTACGGCGGCACAGTTCTGGTAGTAGACATCGCCGCCGCCCTGCGGAGCCACAGGTGCTGGCGTTGCCGGAACAGGCGCGGGAGCAGCAGGTGCTGGGGCCGGAGTCTGGGCAGGATCCACAGACGCGGCCGGAGCAGGCACAGATTGAACCGAACTCGAACCACCACTGTTGCCTTGACTGGAGCTGCCTGAATCCTTATTGGTAAACGGCCCGTTATCAACCGGAACCGTCTGCGTCGGGCAGGAAGCGAGCACGCGCTGCATCGTGGCCTTTTCGGCCTTGGTGACCCACAGATCATACTTGTGCTTCACTCCGATCTGACGCGAAACGTACGAGCAACGATACGACTTGTTCTTCGGCAACCAGGTGGCGGCGTCACCGTCGCTTTTCTGCTGGTTCGCAGGCCCATCTACCGCCAGCAGGTTGTAAGGATCGTTCGCCATCTGTTCGCGCTGCTTGGCACTGAGCTTCTGTGCACCCGTCTGCCAGGCGTTGGAAAGCGCGACGACGTGGTCGATCTGCACCTTGTCGGAAGTCCTCTTGCCCTGCTTGAAGTGAATGGTCTGGCCGGTGTACGGGTCATCGAGCGTTCCCGACATCACCTTGCAATCGTTGGTTCCGGCCTTGAAGTTCTTGTCTTTGAGGTCGCGCCCCAGGATGTCGTTGCGGGTGTCGCAGCCGTTGCGGTCCACGTCGGCCCATGCACGCCCGAATTGCGTACGCTTGTATCCGGTTTTCGGCGCGCGCCCCTTGACCGGCAATGTAGCGAGCACCGTCGTGGCCGCCTGCCCGCCGGCAGCCGTGGTATCCGCGAGCGCCGAATCGGGAACGACGCCAACCGCAAGCGCCAAGGTTAATCCCGCAGCCAACAACCCGCCCAAACCGGCTTCCAATGATTTCTTCGTTCTACGCATTCGATTCGCGTCTTTCATTCCTATCAATTAATTACCATCATTCTATTATCTTTAAATATTTTCATAGCCACAAAAGCCAGCCAATAAGATGAACCGTCAATAACATTCAAACCTCCGCCGTATCACGGGCGAACGTTAGTATACAAAACATGACCACAATCAAAGAGGTAGCCAAGAAGGCCGGGGCGTCAGTGACCGCCGTTTCGATGGCACTGAACCACCGCGAGGACGGACACGTCAAGAAGGAACTTGCCGAGCACATCCGCAAAACCGCTAAATCCATGGGTTACCGCCCCAACCCCCTCGCCCGCTCCCTGCGCACCAGCCGCACGCACACCATCGGCTTCATCAGCGAGGAAATCGCGACGACCCCGTACGCCGGCGAAATGATTTTGGGCGTGCAGGACGCCGCCAGCGAATTGGGATACATGATGCTTCTGGTCAACACCGACGGCAACGCCAACGAAACCAGCGAGATCGCGGCACTCAAGCGATACGGCGTAGACGGCTATCTTTACGCCAAAATGTATGACAGAGTGTCGAGCGTTCCCAAATCCCTTTCGCACGAGCACACCGTCCTCATCGATGCCACGTCATCCGATAAAAACGTGCCCTACATCGTCCCCGACGAAGCCGCCATGGGCTACGACGCCACCACATATCTCATCGAATCCGGCGCCAAACGCATCGCCTACATCGGCTGCAGCAAGAACCTGCTCGCCGAACCACTGCGCATGCGGGGCTATGAAAAGGCGCTGAAAGACGCCGGGCGATCCGTCGACCCCGAGCTCAACGTCGGCATCAACAAAAACGACGGTGGTCTCAAAGCCGTCTCCGACCTGTTCGACAAAAAACATCCCGACGCCTTCTTCTGCTTCAACGACGCCCGCACCTAGTACGTCTACCAATGCGCGGCGCAGCGCGGGCTTGAGGTCGGCCGCGACATTTCCGTGGTCGGCATCGACAACAACCGCATCATCAAGGAAACCTTCGAGCCGCAGCCGACCACCATCGCGCTACCGCATTACGAAATGGGCTATTGGGGCGCGCGCAAGCTGATTTCACTGATCGAAAACCGCGACCTCGGCCCCGGCAAGAGCAAGAAAACCGTCGCCGCCATCCCACCGCTTGACGCACCGAGTCCCGTGCGCATCCGTTGCACCCTGCTTGAGCGCGGTTCCGTGGTCAATCGCGCAACTGCCGCCCGCAAGAAGTGATTCGGCAATTCTCCCGCCACAACTTTCATCGACCACTTTCCAGCATTAGCAACCCGTTAAGCAAGAAAACGGCCACTGACGACCGGTAAACGGCCACTTTCTTGCATATCAACTTCGCAATGCAAGAAAGTGGTCACTGATAACGGCTAAACGTCCGGTTTCTTGCATCCGCAACCCGTCATGCAAGAAACCGGCCACTACCAGTCATCAAATGAGGGCAAAAGCTGCGCTCAGATTCTACGATTCACGATATTAGACACATTTGCCGCATAATTTTATACCGATAATTTAAATTAGTCTGAAAACGCCAGAAACGATTTACAAATTGACGTGAATCGATTCCCGTCCTATATTTTGTCATAAGTTTCTTGCTCAGGGCAATGCCGCAAAAAATCGGCAAGAACGGAAGTAAGGAGGGCATCGCGCGGCAGCGGTGCCAAAAAGAAAGGTAACGAAATGGCAATCAAAGGCGCCAAGACGTACCGGAACCCCTCGTATCTCGAGAGTTCCACCGGTATCTTTATGTTCTTCTGCGCGTGGGGCATCTGGTGGTCCTTCTTCTCCAGGTGGCTCACCGACCCGACCAAGGGCCTGGGGATGACCGCCCAGCAACAGGGCACCATCTACTCCATCAACTCGGCGGTAACGCTGGTCATCATGTTCGTCTACGGCGTGCTGCAAGACAATCTCGGCATCAAGCGCCGTCTGGTCGTCGTGGTCTCCTGCATCGCGGCCTGCGTCGGCCCGTTCGCCCAGTTCGTATACACTCCTATGCTGAAGGCAGGCGGCACCGCCCGTATGATCGGCGTCCTGATCGGTTCCGTCGTTCTCTCCACAGGCTTCATGGCCGGCTGCTCCCTCTTCGAGGCACTGACCGAACGCTATAGCCGCCACTTCGGCTTCGAATACGGCCAGTCCCGCGCTTGGGGCTCCTTCGGCTACGCGGTCGTCGCGCTGATCGCCGGCCCGCTTTTCAACATCGACATGCGCCTGAACTTCTGGCTCGGCTCCCTGTTCGGCCTCGGCATGATCTGCATCTACGCCTTCTGGCGCCCGGCAGAGCAAAAGGAAGAGCTCAAGAAGGAAGCCGATCCGAACGCACCGCGCACCAACCCGACCGTCAAGGAGATGGTTTCCGTACTCGGCATGGGCTCGCTGTGGGCACTGATCATCTTCATGTTCTTCACCAACACCTTCTACACGGTCTTCGACCAGCAGATGTTCCCGAACTACTACACCAGCCTCTTCCGCACCACCGCCGAGGGCAACAATTGGTACTCCGTCTTGAACGCATGCGAGGTGTTCTGCGAGTCCGCGATGATGGGCGTCGTCCCTGTGATCATGGACCACATCGGCGTGCGCAACTCGCTGCTGCTCGGCGCTGTGGTGATGTTCCTGCGTATCGGCCTGTGCGGCGTCTTCCATGACCCGGTGATGATCTCGATCGTCAAGATGTTCCACGCCATCGAGACCCCGCTCTTCAGCCTTCCCGCCTTCCGTTACTTCACTTTGCATTACGATACGAAACTATCGGCGACACTCTATATGGTCGGCTTCCAGATCGCTTCCCAGCTGGGCCAGGTCATCATGTCCAACCCGCTCGGCCTGCTTCGCGACCGTCTCGGCGCCCGTCCGACCTTCTTCGTCATCTCCGGCATCGTTCTGCTTGCTTTGATTTACGGGTTCTTCGTGATCAAGCGCGATGACCAGCAGGTGGGCGGCGACCCGTTCATCCGCATCAAGGACCGCAAGAAGGCCGAAGCGCAAGGCGAGGCCATCCAGGCTGAAGCCGCCAACGACCAGCTCCCGGCCTGATTGACAAAACGGCGCCGTGCCCATTTACCTCCGCGCGGCGCTTTCCTTAAAAAATCCATCAAAATTCCATAGCGTCGTAAGGCCTCCGCACCCGTCAATCCAGGCGTGGGGGGCCTTACGCAAATAAAGAACAATTATCAATAACAGTTACGAGAAAGACATCAATGATGACTACTGAATCTCCTGTTTACACCCCGATACGCGACCACGACGAGGAACTCGCCAAGGCCGAAGCCGGCGTCGAAACGCTCGCCCTCGAACGCGACGACCGCTGGTACCCCAAGTACCATATCGCCTCGAACGGTGGCTGGATCAACGACCCGAACGGCCTGTGCTACTACAAGGGCTGTTGGCACGTCTACTACCAGCTGCACCCTTACGGCACGCAGTGGGGCCCGATGCATTGGGGCCACGTCTCCAGTGCCGACATGGTCTCCTGGCGCCGCGAGCCCATCGCCATGGCCCCCAGCCTCGAGCAGGAAAAGAACGGCGTTTTCTCCGGTTCGGCCGTGATCGACGACGACGGCAAGCTCAAGTTCTATTACACCGGACATCGCTGGAACAACGGCAAGGACGACACGGACGGCCAGTGGCAGGTGCAGATGCTCGCCGAAGCCGAGGACGACGACGCCACCAAGCTCAACAAGCTGGGCATGGTCATCGATTGCCCGCGCGAGCGCGTCGATTCCCACTTCCGCGACCCGAAGGTCTGGAAGCAGGACGGCGTCTGGCACCTGGTGCACGGCGTCTCCACCGCTGACCACCGCGGCCAGATCTGGGCCTACACCTCCAAAGACATGATTCACTGGGATTTCCAGAACGTGCTCTACGACGACCCGGATCCGGACGTCTTCATGCTCGAGTGCCCCGACTTCTTCCCCCTGAAGGACAAGGACGGCAACACCAAGTGGGTCATCGTCTTCTCCGCCATGGGCTCGAAGGCCAAGGGCTACATGAACCGCAACGAGAACAACGCCGGTTACATGATCGGCACCTGGAAGCCGGGCGAGGCCTTCAAGCCGGAGACCGAGTTCCGCCTGCTCGATTGTGGTGCGAACTATTACGCACCACAGTCGTTCGAGGCCAACGGCCGCCGCATCATGTACGGCTGGATGAGCCCGTTCAGCGAGAACGCCCCCATGCAGTCCGACGGCTGGTGCGGCCAGATGACGCTGCCGCGCGAGTGCTTCCTCGGCGAGGATGGCGACCTGCACACCGTGCCGGTGCCGGAAATCGACAAGTTGCGCATCAACACCTTCGAGCACGTCGCCCGCCCCATCGAGGCCAACGAAGAGGCGCTCGTGGACGAGGACGCCGAAGCCGTGGAGATCGAACTGGACATCAACCTGAAGAACACTACCGCCGAGCGCACGGGACTCAAGGTCCATGCCACTACAGACGGCTCCTACACCTACGTCGCCTACGACGCCCAGGCCGGCACCGTGGTCGTCGACCGCCAAGCCGCCGCACGTGGCGATCGCGGCTACCGCGCCGCCAAGCTCACCGATGACGAACTGAACGCCGACGAACTCAAGCTGCGCGTCTACGTCGACCGCGGTTCCGTCGAGGTCTATGTCAACGACGGCCGACACGTTCTGAGCTCTTACAGCTACCCATCCGATGGCCCCCGCGCCATCCGTCTCTCCGCCGAATCCGGAACGCTCACTCCCACGCGCCTGACCCTCCACGATTTGCGAAGCATCGGGTTGGAATAAAAAGCAAATTTACCCAGATAAACTCAGAGCCCATGCCGGTTCTCAATTGGCATGGGCTTAATCTAATCCGCACTTCCCGAATTTTCCGTCAAGCGGTGAGGCCAAAGCGTTCAGAATATCGATTTTCAACTTGTTCATAGCTGGTTTAGGGATGTTCCGAAACATGATCGGCGATGAAACAATTTTGGGGCTGCGAATCTTTGAATCCGTAGCCCCAAAATTGTTTCATATTCGGTTTTAGCCGATGTCGAAAACCTCGCCTCGTCTACCTGTCAGCGCTTGGTTTCCTCCGCAGAGCGGTGCTGGGCATAGAGGAACTTGTTGCGCCTCGCCAAGAGGATCAGGAACAGGAACGGTACCAGCACGATCCACTATGGGAACGACGTGCCCCTGCTGCTGCGGTAGACCGGAGTTGCGCTTGCCGACACCGAGCAGCGCTGGGCACTGGGCACCACATACCCTGCGGCATCCACCACGTACGCCGCTCCGGTCGCGCTTCCAACGCACAGTGGCTTTGGAGCCTGCTGACGAGGAGCCTGGCCACCACCGAGAGTGCCGTCATGGCCGCCTTGAGTTGCCACTTGCGGGGCACCAGCCCGGGGGCAGCGGCAGGCGCCGGAAGCGCTTGCGTCAGCGTAAGAGGGCCTGGCGCGGGCTGCACTGCGGTAGCCTGCGGGACGAGCTGGGGTGCCGAAGGCGAACCGCCGGCAGAAGGCGTAGCCGGATTATTCGGCGTTCCCGGAGTCGACGGGCCAGATGGAGTGGTCAGCTCAGATGGAGTGGTCGGCTCAGATGGCTCACCCGGAGTCGAAGGCTTATTCGGCTTATTCGGCTCACTTGAGGTGCTCGGAGTAGACGGCCCACTCGGAGTGCTCGGCGGTCCGACCGGAGACGGCTTGGGAGGAATCTGTTCCGTCGGAAGAATAATCGGCGCAGACCCCTTCCTCATCCACATCGCGCGGACCACCTGCGTACCGGACGGCACCGCAAGTTGGCTGGACGGACGGTTGATCAGATTGCTCGTATCGCCATCACGCTTCCACCCGACATTGATGAAGTCATCGGCAGTCTGCTTTCCGTCATGCCGTGCACGTCAACGGGTGTGGTATCGCCGTCGACCTTGATCGAGGTAGCATCGACACCATAGGACTGCTTCGGTGCCATCACACTATCGTCATACGGAGCCCTAGGATTGGTCGGGTCAAGTCCGGCGAAATGCACCGTATTGTGTTGCTCCCAAAGGTAGGTGGCTTCGCTCGCACGGTCGTTGGCGTGCTGCCGCATCGACTCAGTGGCGCTGCTGCCGGCCGGGCGTCCGCAGCTCGTCCACGACTCACCGGCCGCGGTATACGTGGTTCCGTCGGATGCGGCGCAAGTCTGCGTGGCGTCCTTCTTGGCGGAAGCCTCGACCCACTGGCCCGTGTATTGGCTATCGGTTGCAGGTTCCGCGCCGGGAGCGAAGTATTCCGGACGCAGCAGTGTCTTCGGCCCTACAGTCAGCTGGTTCAGCCTGGCCGAGAAGCGCGGGCGGAACCCGTTGTCGACCGTCGTATCCCAACCGGAGAGGTCAACCGCCGTGACATTCGTATCACGCAACGACAAATCAATGCTTACGTTCTTGTTGACCTTCCAATTGGACAGATCAAGCTTCATGCCGCTTTCAGCACCAATGCCCGTGAAGGCATTGTCGAGGTTATCCACATTGCTCGCGTCCCAATCGGTAAGGCTCAGGAGTTTCAAGCCGGTAGTGCCGTTGAACATATTGCCGATCGCCGTCACACCCGCAAACTTCCAACCATCCGCCTTCAATGTCTCCAGACTGGAATCACCAGAGAACATACCGGAAAGCCCAAGCTCGGAATACACGGTGCAACCACGGAACATACCGTCCATTGCCGTCACATTCCCAGTCTGCCAATCCGCAACACCCTTTGGCAGCGACGTAAGGCCGGCGCATCCGCGAAAAACGTTGCTCATGCTTGTCACCTGCGAGGTGTCCCAACCGGTGAGGTCGAGCGATGCCAGCTTGGACGCCGTATCGCCAGAGCCCATCATAAAGAACATGTTGTAGATACTAGTGAAATTCTTCGTGTCCCATCTGGACAGATCGAGGGCGGTCAGCGACCGACAATCCTCAAATACCTCGAACGCCTTCTGCACATGCGAGACATCAAGCCCACCGATGCCTCCGATTGATTTCAGCGCATAATTACGGGCGAACATATTGTTGATGTCGGTGACGGAATCCATCCGTATCTTGTCGACACCGTTGAGCTCGGTAAGCCCGCCGAGAGAGGGGTCGGGCCAGCCCCCTTTCCCGTCAAACAGATTCGCCATGCTTGTGATACGCGAGGTGTCCCACGTACCCATCGCGCTGACATCCAGGGATCCGCCATGATTCGAGAACATGTAACTCATATCCGTCAGGCTTGCCAGCGAAAGATTCCGGGCGGCGTCGAGGGTATGCAAATCCTTCGTCCCGGAAAACATATAGGCCATGGTCTTCACTTTATCGAGGTTCCAATGCGAAAGCACGCTCAAATCAGACACCGAGCTTAACTCGAACATGGAACTCATGTCAGTGACCTTCGAAGTATCCCAGTTCTTTAGAACGGAAGCATCCACGACTGAAGCGTTGTTCTTGAACATTCCTGACATATTGGTCACGTTGCTGGTATCGAAGCGCCCGATCTGGGACATGTCCATGATCCCGGCAGTCTTGAAGTCCGCAAACATATCCGAGCAATCGCTGGGAAGCACAGTATGGTCGGGATCGGTATAGACAATCCGGGCACCAGGCGCGGTGACATCGTCATATTTGACCATGTGATTCCAGCCGCCCGCGCTTGTTTCGTACATCCACGGCCCATACTTATTAAGGGTGCCGGCGCCAATAAAGTACAGCCCGTAACTCTTTCCATCGGGGGAGGTGACAACGTCTCTCGTGATTGGAGCGCTTCCCGGATCGGTATTCGTATTCGGATACGTCTTTTCGGTCCACCCATCGTTACGAATCACGTCAAAAGTGGGATCAGTATAATAGAACGTCCACTTCAGCTCTTTAATCAGATTGCCGTCGGCAAACTTGATATCATGCGGAATCCCATAACCGCGCTTAAAATGGGCTACCGGCGCATCGGCAGCATAGTCAAGACCAGAATCTCCATCGGATACAGGCTGATAAGTAGTGTCATGGCCATCGAAGGAATGATAGTCGTACGATCCATCCTTGTGGAAACTGAACGACGAGCCATCCGCAATATTGAGCTTGAACGGCTTGTTCATGGACGTATCTTGCAGATTATCAACAATCAAGTCAACAGTCGGCTTTGTGGGCTGCTTACCCCACAGCGGGCTGACGGGGTCGCCGTCTTGCGCTTGGGGTGCCGGAACACTCGCGGCTTTCTTCGACGCTGAACCCTGCGAGGCATTGACACTCGAACCGTCCTGCGCAAGTTTGCCTTCGGATTTGACGTCGCCTCCGCCGTTGGGCTGAGTTCCGTCCTTTACATCATTGTAACACAGATTCTATACAACGCAAGAAAAGTTGACCCGTTGGGACAATCCGACTGGGCACAAACGCTTTGCCGCCACACGGAAAACAAGAATGACCGATAATTCCCAGCGTTATAAAGGCAGCCAGGATACTTATTACCTACGCAGCAGCAACATCCTGGCAATTACCTCTACCTTAGGATTTACACCATCCCTACCTTAAGATTTTCGCCATCGGTATTATAGGTTTTTCACGATTACCGCTATGAGGTTTTCGGCAGCCCTACTATACGATTCGCAGATTCCCGTTTTGACCATATCCATATATAGGCGCATCACGTTCGGCACCATGCGATGGCGAGCGGGCCACCTCTGTGTTAGATACATCACAGCTTTGCCCCGCGTGCCGCAAAGCGAAGCCGTTACCTTGTGATTACTATATATAGAGGTATTGCGTTGCCTAACCACTAGATATAGTGTTGCCGGTGTCGGTAGCCAACCGCTCTATGTCAACGGAATACGGGAGAATAAACCCTCCGAAACCGTATTCACGGGCGGCCGGCCAAAGCGGCAAGCGGATACCGACAAAACTTTAAAACCAGAACGCCACAACAGAAGGAACACCCATGACAAACGAGGTCAAACTCGCCGATGACAAGATGATGGCCGATTCGCTGACACCTCCGCAGTGGTCGACGGCCTTCGCGAAGGGCGCGGATCCCAAATCCATGCGAATCCGCCCGGTCAACTGGAACAACATCCAGGACGACAAGGACCTCGAGGTATGGAACCGCCTGATCGCCAACTTCTGGTTGCCTGAAAAGGTGCCGCTGTCGAACGATATTCCTTCTTGGCGCAGCATGACCGAGCACGAGCGCGAGACCACCGTACATGTGTTTACGGGCCTGACCACGCTCGACACCGAGCAGGCCACCGTGGGTGAGCTGGTGCAGATCCCCGACGCCCTGACCGAGCACGAGCAGGCCATCTACACCAACATCGCCTTCATGCAGTCGGTGCACGCCCGCTCCTATTCCTCCATCTTCTCGACGCTGTGCTCCTCCGAACAGATCGACGAAGCCTACCGTTGGGCCGTGGGCAACGACCTCGTGCAGGAGCGCGTGCGCATCGTCATGGAGCAGTACCAGTCCGAGGACCCGCTCAAGCGCAAGGTCGCGGCCGTGATGCTCTCCTCGCTGCTGCTCTACGCGGGCTTCTACCTGCCGCTCTACTTCTCCAGCCGCGCCAAGCTGATGAACACCGCGGACATGATCCGCCTGATCCTGCGCGACAAGGCCATCCACGGCTATTACTCCGGCTACAAGTATCAGCGCCATCTCGAGCACCGCACCGCCGCCGACCAGGAGATGCTCAAGAAGTACACCGACGACCTGCTGAACCAACTGTATGAGCTGGAGGTCAAGTACTCCGACCAGGTCTACGAAAGCTTCGACTTCATCGACGACGTGCAGGCGTTCGTGCGCTACAACGCCAACAAGACCCTGATGAACCTCGGTTACGAGGCCAAGTTCAGCGCCGCCGAAACCAAGGTGAGCCCCGAGATCATCGCGGCCCTGTCACCTTCTGCCGACGAGAACCACGACTTCTTCTCCGGCTCCGGCTCCTCCTACGTCATCGGCAACGCCGAGGCCACCGACGACGAGGACTGGGACTTCTAAAGGGACTACGCCCTCACACTTATCCCATGGTTTCCAAAAGAAACCATGGAAATACGTACAGTATCTTTTGGAAACCATGGGTTAGTGTGAGCGCGACCATAATGGTCCACCCTAGGGCGGGGGTTTGCCCCCGCCTCGCTCCTTTCACTTTAGCTTTACTGAATCTGAAACCGCGTGAGAACTTGCCGACCAATTCAGACAAGATCTTTTTCCAAAGACAAAAGGGTCGAAACTGAAAATCGTCTTTGCTCTATCGCAAAAGACAATTATCTTATCAAAATATCTCATCGTATCGAAACAGCATGATAAGATGCGATAAGATATGATAAGATTTTGATTATGAACGAACAAGTAAACGAACCATTGCGCGAAGGGCTTCATACAGAGTTCAAACGCGAGTGGTCGGACAGTGCCAAACGGACCCTGACGGCTTTCGCGAATACCGACGGCGGAACCATCTACATCGGCATCGAGGACACCGGCCAGGTAACCGGCCTCGCCAACCCCGACGAAACGATGAGACAGGCCACCCAGGCCGCCGCCAACGCTATACGACCGGATATCATCAGCTTCATATCGATCACCACCGAAACCATGGAACGGCGTCAAATCGTGAAGGTCGAGGTCGGCCGTGGCACCGATCGGCCCTATTACCTTTCCGATAAAGGCCTGCGGCCGGCTGGCGTCTACGTCCGCTCGGGAGCTGCGTCAATTCCCGCCAGCGAGACGGCGATACTCGACATGATTCGCCAGACCTCAGGCAATTCATTCGAGGATGCAGTTAGCCTCGAACAGAACCTTTCCTTCAACGCATTGCGGAACATGTTCGAAAAACACGACATTCCACTCAGCGACAACAGCTATCGGACACTTGGCATGGTCAACACGGATGGCCTATACACCAACCTGGCCTGGCTGCTTTCCGACGGCTGCACAGCCTCCGTAAAAGCGGCCAAATTCCAAGGAACCCGGAAAGCGACGATAAGCAATCGGTACGAATTCACCGGCTCCCTATTCACGCAACTCGAGCAGATACTGCAATTCCTGGGCCCCTATAACCGTGTCAGTTCAACGATTGGGCCGATATACCGTAAGGATTCATACGATTACCCGCCAGTCACCCTGCGCGAAGCCGTATTGAACCTGCTGATCCACCGCGATTACACCTACCACGATTCCGCGCTCATCAGCGTGTACGACGACCGCATCGAGCTCATCAACTTCGGCGGTCTGCGCAAAGGCGTGGGGAAGGATGACATCATCAACGGGCTCTCCTCAAAGAGAAACCCGAAACTGGCGAACATCTTCTACCGCCTTCACTTTGTGGAGGCCTACGGGATGGGAATACCGAAAATCTTCGAAATGTACGAAGGCTTTGAAAGGCAACCGACCATCTCGATAGCCAGCCACAGTTTCAAGCTCATCCTACCTTCCCAGCATTATGGGGAAAATGAGTCCGAAACCAGCAGACTTTTGAATCGGACAACCGCCGCAACGCCCACCACGCCTGAAGACGATTCCGGCCGCAGCAAGCTCATACTCGTCTACCTACGGAAACATGCTTCCATCAACAGGACCAAAACGGCGGAGTTGACGGGACTCTCCAAGCCCATGGCCTCCCGTCTGCTCCGTTCGCTCGTCGAAAACGGAACCCTGGAACGCGTTGGGAAAGGTCCAGCCACCAGGTATACGACAGCAGGCACCGTGATGAAGCCGGAAACCGTGTAGTCGCGATAATCATTCCACCTGCCGATCTCACGACGGCAAACAACCATTCATGGCCTGTCATATCGGAGAATCGCGCGCCGTCCTGCCGACCTGGTGCCTCCAACCGGTCACTCCTGCCCGCAAACGTTCGTTCCCAGACCGAAAAACCTACGTTGAGAGGCACTAATGACCGGTCGGAGGCACCAACGGTCGTGATTTGTGACGCCAATGACCGGGTGAGACCATTTTTCCAGTGGACCATGGAGGGGGAATCCGTACAGGATCTTTGCTAGGATTATGAACAGTAGACGACGGTTCGACGAGGGAACGGATATGGCAATGAAGTTGAGGAAGACGCTCGGAACATGCTGTGCGCTGCTCGTCGCAAGTGCGATGTTCATCGGTGCCACCCCGGCGATGGCCGCCGAAACCGCTACCCCCCCCCCGTTCAATCCGTTGACGCACAAAACAATGCAAGCGTAACGCCTAGTTCCGCGCATTCTTCGGCGGCCTCAGCTTCAGCCGAGACCAGCAAAACATCCAATTCCGTCGATTCTTCCACTCCTTCCGAAACCACGGGTTCGACATCAGGTTTCGTTTCCGGCGGCCCTGCCACCCCTTCCGATACGGACGCTTCCACGAAACCCACTACTCCTCCAAGCGACACTTCGTCTACATCCTCAACAGTCCAAGCTCCTTCCTTGAGTGGCTCGACCGTAAATCCTGGTTCAGACACCCATTCCGATACTTCCAAGATGCAGCAGCCGAGCTTGCAATCCGAATCATCACAATCCACAGTAGAACCGCAAGCCACATGCACACCGGAATCCGGCACGTGGACCGCATATGGAAACATCAGCTGGAACCTCGATTCGTCCTGCACCTATCATGCTCGGGGGTCAATTACCAGTAACCCTCCCGGTCTGTACGGACGATAATTTACTCCATGGACCACTTTTGCACATCGCTCTAGCATCACCAGTCTTGATCTTAATGGCTTGACACTTGGCCCGAACGTCACATCCCTGCGCTATTTCATTACCGATTTACCTAGTCTCAAATCATTCACTTGGCCCGCTAACCTCGATACAAGCCGAATAACAGATTTGGGATGTTTATTTGCAGACGGTAATACAAGCTTGACAACACTAGACCTACATAACTTAAATACCGCTGCCGCCACAAGGATGGATTGGATGTTCAGTGATGATCCGAGTTTGGCCTCTCTCGACCTGTCGAATTTTTCCTTCCGACAAAACGTAGACACCGGTGGAATGTTTAACATCGACCCTCAAATTTTGCGCTTCCTAAGACTGCCACAAGGAGTGCACATTCCTGCACGAGGTCCTTCTTATCGTAGTTTCTTCTTCAACCGGCCAACATCGGTGACATGGCGATCGGAAGACGGCTCATGGTCCGGTGCCCCTTACAACGTCGGCATGGGTCCCGCCGCAAAAGCAGGTCCTGTCTGGTACGGAAGACCGAAAGCCTCCATCGCATACGATGCAAACGGCGGATCCGTTGACAACGCAATCGCGCCGACCGAAGCCGATGCATGGCCAGACGCCATGCCTCACAAAACAATCTCCACCGGAAACGGACTCAAGCGCGCTCATTACCAATTCACCGGATGGAACACCGCATCTGACGGCCAAGGTATCAGCTACACAGCGGGACAGGACGTGACCCTGCCCCTAGGCGGTAAGTATGACACTACCCTTTACGCGGTGTGGAAAGCAGTACCGGTGCCCACCATCGAATCAGTGGTGGCGAAGAGCGACGGGGTGCATGTGTCGGGCAAGCTTCCTGGGGGCACGCAGACCGGCGACCGGATCACCGTCACCGACAGCAACTCGAAGACCTCCACCGTCAGTCCGGCCGCCTCCATAGACGGAAGCTGGGAGGCCGTGCTTCCGATTCCGGCGGACAACGTCGGCAAAGGCAATCCAGTCTCCTACACCGCCACGCATACCCTGTCCACCGGCGAAGAATCGCTCTCCTCGAGCGAATTCGCCACCACCGTCGATGTGATCGCGCCCGGCATCGAGGGCCTCAAATATAACAAGGACACGCAGACCTTCACCGGCACCGTCTGGAGCAGCGGCGACGCGACCGCGCAAAGCGGCAGGCAAATCGAGACCGGAGACACCGTGACCGCCACCTGGCCGAACGGCACCACAACCGCCTCCGCCGTCTCGGACACATCCGGCGCCTTCACCATCCACGTGCCGAACGGCGCCGAAACCACGGGCATCGTTGTCAGATTCAAGGTCAGCGACACGGCCGGAACCCACGGGCTCAACGGCATCTCGAACGTCTCCGCCGACGGCAAATACGAACTGCAGCTACCGGTCTACAGCCTCCCTCTTACCGGAGGCAACGCACCGCGAATCCTCGCCCACCGCCTATTCGCCGCGATCCTGCTGGCCTGTCTTGCCGGCGTCCTCACCTCCAAGCGCCTGCAAAATCGACACCTCAGCACAAGAGACATATCCAGTCAAAGGATCGAGATTTAACTTTCCTTTAACTTTCCCAGCTCGTGATTTTCCGGCGATTAAAACCGTAACAGAAAAACAAAACCGCGGAATGCCAACGGTTAGCGCATCCTCAGCGGCCAAAATTTAACTTTCCTTAACTTTCCTTTCGTGCAATCCGTGGAACACTACCGGCTCCGGCTCCTCCTACGTGATCGGCAACGCCGAGGCCATCGACGACGAGGACTGGGACTTCTAAGCTTCCAGCAGCAAAGGTCGGCAGATATAAAACAGGAATCGCCGGAAAATGGCCGTTCTCGATTGCGTATCTGCCGACCTTGGTGTCTCCCCTTTCCGAAACCCTATGTCATGATTATCGGGAACCCTACATCATAATCACCCGAAATACTATGTCATGATTAGCCGATAATTCATAACCATCGTCACACAGAACGGAGGGTAGGAATCATGATCGAGCGGACCTTGAGCGCATACGTCAGGAAACTTGCGACGTGGTTTCCAGTGGTTTCCATCACCGGCCCCCGGCAAGGCGGCAGGTCCACACTCATTCAAAACGTATTCAGCGACTATGAATACATCAACCTCGAAAGGCCGGACATACGCGCCAACGCGCTGAACGATCCGGTCAGCTTCATCGAGAACCGTTCGGACAGGCTCATCATCGACGAAGCGCAATATGCTCCTGAACTGTTTTCAATGATCCAAACGGAGTCGGACCGACGAGGCGCTCCCGGCCAATGCATTCTTTCCGGCTCCCAGAATTTCCTGATGCTGAGCCACATCCGGCAATCGCTCGCCGGAAGAGCAGGTATTGCATGTCTGCTGCCGTTGTCCTATATCGAGACACAGGACTCCGAGCAAAAACCTTCCGCAGACGAGTTCATGCTTCACGGCGGCTACCCGCGTCCATACGACATCGACATCGACCTTGACGCCTATTTCGACGCGCATGTCAGCAGCTATAATAGAACGCGACGTCAAAGACTACCCGGACGTCCGCAACATCGACGGCTTCCGCCGCTTCTTGAGGCTTTGCGCGTTGAATGCCGGCAACCTAACCAACTATACGAGCATCGCCAACGATCTGGGGGGTGAGCTCCCGGACGGTGAAATCATGGCTGTCGATCCTCGAATCCAGCTATATCCTGTTTTCGCTGCCCCCGTACTACAAAAGTGCGGGCAAACGCGCGGTCAGGACGCCGAAACTCTACTTCTACGACACCGGCCTGCTGTGCAACCTGTTGGGCATCCACAACATGGAACAACTGCTCAACCACGTTATGTTTGGAGCGATATTCGAGAATCTCATCGTTGCAGAGACGGCGAAGCAGTATTGCAACGAAGGAAAAACTTGAAATGAAACGCGAGGCACGATGTCTTCATTTCGTTCCGAGTCTTTCCTGCCCCGTCTGAAGCGTTTTCTTTCAACACCACACACCACGGCCCAGCACATCCGCCACAGCCACCCGTTTCAACATATAGAGTATTCCGCTATGAGAATCGCCATTTTTTATATATAATTGAGTTGATTTCAGGGCAAATGGAGCCCACTAAAAGGAAGGTAATCATGAAAGCTGTTCGAATTTACGGTCAAAATGACGCACGCGTCGAGGATGTCGCCATCACGGATCCGAAGCCGAACCAAGTACAGATCAAGGTCAAGAACTGCGGCATCTGCGGTTCCGATCTTCACGCATATTTGGAGGGTTGGGGGCTGCCGACATTACCGCACCCGCTGACCGGCAAGACCGTCCCGATCACCCTGGGCCATGAGTTCTCCGGCGAGGTCGTCAAGGTCGGCAGCGCCGTCACCGACCTCAAGGTAGGAGACGGTATCGCCGTCGAGCCGCTGCTGGCATGCGGCAAGTGCGCCAACTGCCGCGCAGGCAACTACAACTTCTGCGACAACGTGGTGGCCGAAGACGGCGCCGGCAACTTCCTCGGGTTCTCGCAAGACGGCGGCATGGCCGAGTACGCCAACATCGACGACGTTTTCGCCCACAAGCTGCCCGAAGGCATGGATTATGATCTCGGCGCCCTGTGCGAGCCGGTCTCCGTCTCCTACGAAGGCCTCAAGAAGTGCGATCTGCGCGAAGGCCAGACCGTCGCGGTGATGGGCGCCGGCCCGATCGGCCTGACCACCGCGCTGCTCGCCCGCATCGCCGGCGCGAACCGCGTCTACATCTCCGACGTCTCCGAAGTGCGCCTGGCCAAAGCCCGCGAGCTTGGCTTCACCGACGTGCTCAACCCCACCAAGCAGGACGTCAACGCCGTCATCCGCGCCGACTACCCCAATGGCGTGGACGTTTCCTTCGAGTGCGCCGGCGTGCAGGCCACGTTCGACACCGCGCTCAAGGTCACCCGCCGCACCGGCAAGATCCAGATCGTCGCGCTGTTCGGCAAGCCCGTCTCGGTCAACTTCACCGATGACGTGATCATGCAGGGCATCGACATCTATTCGACGCTGTGCTATCAGAACAGCTTCGACACCGTGCTCGGCATCATCAACGCCCATCAGGACCAGTTCAAGCCGGTGATCACCAAGAAGGTCGGCCTCGACGACGCCATCGAAGGCATCAAGGGTCTGGCCACCGACAAGAGCCAGGTCAAGGTGATGATCTCCCCGGAGCTTTAGTCTTTAGTTATTCGGTGGCGTGTGCGAACGGCAATGCGCAGTCACTCCGCAAGCACCAATTGAGTGTTTGAATACGAGATGGCGGGTGCAGCTTGTGAATAAGCAGCACCCGTCATTTTTCATACTTGGCCCTCTGCGCCGGCATCGGGGCTTCAAACCGTTGCCGGCTCGAGAATCAAAACACCGCAATCGTCAGTCGGTGATGCCCATGTATTGGTCGAGAATCTCCTGGTACATGGCGATGAAGTCCTCATACATGCCCTTCGGCAGGCTCTCATTGACGCAATGCATGGTCTTGTTGCCGGGGCCGAACACCACGTACGCGGTGTCGGACGGGCTGTTGATCAGCAGCTTGCTGCCATCGGTCGCCCCCGACAGCGCCAGCATCGGAATGGTGGGGTCCTTGCCCTGTGCGGCAAGGTGCTTTTCGCCTACCGATTGAGCTATCTTGGCAAGCTTGGCGTCCTTGGGGCCGACCTGTGCAACGATATCCATACCGATGGTATAAGAGACTTCGGCCTTGTGGGTCTCGTTGAACTTCTTGACCTCTTCATCGAAAATGTCGCGGATGGTGGCGTTGTCGAACTCGGGAACGATGCGGATGTTGATCTCCGCGCTTGCGGACTCGGGGATGGCGTTGACCTGCCGGCCGCCGTGGAAGACGTCGATGTTGTAGACCGTTTCACCCAAGTCGGGGTTGTTTTTGCCCTCGGACTCCTTCTTGATGCGCGCGGAAAGGACGTCAAGGAACTCAATGAAGTTCTCGACGGCGTTGATGCCGAGCTGAGGCATCGAACTGTGCGCGGCCTTGCCCTTCATGTTCACCGTGATGTCGTATTCGCCTTTGGTCGCGTAGACGATTGCATAGCCGGAAGGCTCACCGACCAGCAACGCCTCGACGCCCTTCATGTACCCCTGCTCCTCCAGGGCCTGGGCTCCGGGCATGCCGACCTCCTCGCCTGCGGTGCAGAGGAATCGTACCGTGCCGTGCATCTGGGACTCATGCTCCTTCAAGTGGAGCATGGCGATGACCAGGGCGGCGGTGCCGGCCTTCATATCGGTCACGCCACGGCCGTAGATCAAATCGTCCTTCTCGGTGACCGCGAAGGGGTCGGTCTCCCAGCCATCCTGTTGAGCCGAGACCGTGTCCATATGGCCGCAAACCGCGATGACCGGCTCGCCGGAACCCACTTCCGCGACAAGATTGGCACGTGTAGGGTCGTCCTCAAGCGGCAGCACCTTCGAGCGAATGCCTGCCTGTTCGAAAATACCGTGGATATAGTCGGCCACGACCTTCTCGTTGCCGTTCTCCGTGTGGAACGACACCAATGTCTTCAATAGATCCAGCCATCGATTGCGACGTAGTAGCCAAATGCTCCAGCAGCATCGCCGACGATTCCGCTCCGGAATCGGCTTCCATCCCCCGGCCTTCAAGCGCCGCGGCCTTGCCCGAAGTACCCTCACGAATGGACGGGTCCGCCGTAAGCAACATTCCATAATTCCTCCGGAGCTTTTCAATGGCGGCGCCCATGTCCAGAAGAAGGCCGTCATCGGTATTAATGCAGATCATCGCCACGATCCTACCGTCATAACGAAGGAAAAAAGTGGATGACCGCAGCATGTGTCCGTTTCGCGAGACACCCGGGTAATTGGCCAGGTAATTACGCGACTCATCACCATGCTGCTGCACCACGCGCAACGCGAGATCGGTCGCCGGGTCGCCCACTTTACGCTGCGATATTTCCGAATTGCGAATCGCCACCACAGAATGGTTCAAATCCGTCAGATCGTTAAGCACGACCTCACTGCGCTCACCGAGAATCTCAGCGAGAAAATCAACCGCAGGAATAAAAGACCTGATATATCGACGAACCTCATCCGGTTGACGTTCCACCTCACGCCTCATTTCCGATCACCACCCAGTCAAGCCGCACCGCACAGAACATCACTTGACGTCTTTCGACCAGACCACGTTAAAACTCCCCCCCTACTCTACTCCACCGATCATTGACACGCCCCACGAAGCCGATTACCATCCGTCCTGGTTCATGACCGACACCGGCTGTCTGCATATACGACCACCGAACATCATCGTATTCAGCGACCCGGCAACATGATATACGGTCTTCAAACCATGCGAAAGGACACGGGGGTCACACTTCGCCCCACTTTTCCCCGCGCCTTTCAATTGTGATTCACGCAACATCCTGTCCATCCGGCGTCTTTAATCGCACCATTAGCCTTACCGACGGATAGACTGGAAACCATGAGCGAACAAACTTCCTGGACCAACCCCCTGCGCGACCCACGCGACCTGCGGCTGCCGCGTATTGCAGGACCCTGCAGCCTGGTGATCTTCGGCGTCACCGGCGATTTGGCCAAAAAGAAACTGCAACCGGCCATTTATGATTTGGCCAATCGCGGCCTGTTGCCGCCGAGCTTCGGGCTCATCGGCTTCGGCCGCCGTCCGTGGAGCAATGAAGAATTCGCCAATTTCGTCAAAGAAAACGTGAAAGCCCACTGCCGTACGCCGTTCCGCGAATCGACCTGGGCCAATCTCGCCAAGGGCATGCGCTTCGTACAAGGCACGTTTGACGACAAGGCGGCGTTCGAGCGACTGAGCCAAACCGTGCAGGAGCTCGACCGCGACCGCGGCACCCGCGGCAACCACGCGTTCTACATGTCCGTGCCGCCAAGCGCCTTCCCCATCGTCTCAAAGCAACTGGCCGACTCCGGGCTGGCAAAGTCCAACAACGATGCCTGGCGTCGCGTGATCATCGAGAAGCCGTTCGGCCATGACCTTGAAAGCGCGAAGGAACTCGACCGCGTGGTTTCCGAGGTCTTCGACCCGAGTTCGGTTTTCCGCATTGACCATTACCTCGGCAAGGAAACCGTGCAGAACATGCTGGCGCTGCGTTTCGCCAACTCCATGTTCGAGCCGATCTGGAACGCCAACTACGTCGACCATGTGCAGATCACGATGGCCGAGGACATCGGCATCGGCGGCCGCGCCGGATACTATGACGGCATCGGCGCCGCACGAGATGTAATACAAAATCATTTGCTCCAGCTGATGGCCCTGACCGCGATGGAGGAGCCAGTAAGCTTCGCCGCCTCCGACCTCACCGCTGAAAAGACGAAGGTGCTTTCCGCCGTTCGCCTGCCGAAGGATCTCGGAGCTTACACCGCCCGCGGCCAGTACGCCGCTGGTTGGCAGGGATCTGAGGAAGTCTGCGGATATCTCGACGAAAAGGGCATCGACAAGTCGAGCACCACCGAAACCTACGCCGCCATCACGCTTGACGTCGATACGCGCCGTTGGGCCGGAGTGCCGTTCTACCTGCGCACCGGCAAGCGTCTGGGTAAGCGCGTCACGGAAATCGCCGTGGTCTTCAAGCGCGCCCCGCATTTGCCCTTCGAGCAGACCGCCGTGCGCGAGCTCGGCAACAATGCCATCGTCATCCGCGTGCAGCCCAACGAGGGCGTCACCATGCGCTTCGGCGCGAAAGTGCCGGGAGCCACCGCCATGGAAGTCCGCGATGTGTCGATGGACTTCAGCTACGGCCAAAGCTTCACCGAAAACTCGCCCGAGGCCTACGAACGTCTGATCTTGGACGTCTTGCTCGGCGACCCGCCGCTCTTCCCGACCACCAAAGAGGTCGACCTGAGCTGGCAGATTCTCGACCCGATCGAGGAATACTGGGCCACACTCGGCCAGCCGCAGCCCTACCGCGCCGGTACATGGGGACCGAAGGAAGCCGACGAAATGCTCGCACGCGACGGACGCCATTGGAGGATGCCATGATTATCAAAATGCCCGATACCGAGACCAGCGCCATCGCGCGCAAAATCGACGAGCTGCACCAGGAGCGCGGCGAGGCCGGTAACGACCGCGTCCTTACACTGATTATCTCGACCGACGAGCAAGAGCTCGAGAATGCGCTGAAAATCGCCAATTCCGCGGGCCGCGAGCACCCGTGCCGTGTCATCGCCATCGTGCCGAACAGCAAGGAAGTGCCCTTCTGCGACGTCGACAAGGAGCCG
This sequence comes from Bifidobacterium sp., assembly GCA_024104275.1. Taxonomy (GTDB): domain Bacteria; phylum Actinomycetota; class Actinomycetes; order Actinomycetales; family Bifidobacteriaceae; genus Bifidobacterium. Next base: position 1,293 of record JAGGHK010000012.1, on the reverse strand, counting down.
GACTGCTACGTCACCGATTCCGGCGATGTCGAGACCGACCTTGACGCGCAAGTTCGCTTTGGCGCCGACGCCGGCGCCGGCGAAGTCATTATTCTGCGTCCGCGCGGTGGGCTTTGCCTGCACACGGATACGTTAGTGATGCCGCTGCTGGTGCCAGATGCGCCTGTTGTCACCTGGTGGCCGACCAATCCGCCGGCAAACCCATCCCGCGACCCGCTGGGCGCGATGGCCGGAAGTCGTATTACAGATGCGCTGCGTTCGAAAGACCCGGATGCGACCTTTGCCAAGCTTCGTGCCAACTGGGAGCCGAAAGATGTCGACTTCTCCTGGACTCGCCTGACCACTTGGCGCGCGATGCTGGCCACCACCATCGACCAGCCGCCGCACCTGCCGATTGAGTCCGTCAGGGTCAGCGGCCAGCCCGATTACTTGCCACTGAAACTGCTTGCCGCCTGGCTTGCGCTGAAGCTCAACGTGCCAGTCGAACTCGGATACGTCACTGGAGCCGAAGCGATCACCGGCGTTTATCTCAAGCGTTCCGACGGAGTGATTGCGCTGGAACGTCCGGATTCGCGCGAAGCCGTTATCAGCCAGCCCGGACAGACGCCGCAAAAGGTCGCCATGCCGCTGCGTTCGCTTGAGGATTGCCTCAGCGAGGAGCTGCGTCGCATCGACCCAGACGAGGTTTATGCCGATGTGATCCGCACAGGCTGGGACATGATCCAAGGCTGAAACGACAACAATCAAGCCAAATTATCAGAATGCCGCAAAGCCATCCATCTTGGGTTTGCGGCATTCTGATGATTTGCAGCATCTACCGATAAACATGGACCTCCGCCGTGAATCTGGCTACATCTGCGTCTGCTAAATGTGTCTTTTTACTTGCGATAACGAGGGTACTAAGTAAAAAGACACATTTACGGCCGCTATTTGTGTCTTTTTACTTAGTCCCTTTGAGCAAGCAAGTAAAAAGACACATTTAAGCAACAGACTTGCCCCCCAACTTAGGACTCAGGCCCGGCGACGGCCCGCGCACCACGCCAACCATCTGTTTCTTATGCCGGAAAGCACAGGAACGCGGGAAACACCGCGACAAGCGTAGGCTGAAACCTGAAATCATCTAAACTAGTGACTCAATCGAGCTTGGTACACATGCTATAAAGGAGCGGAAACTCATGGCTGAACGCAAATTGGAAGTATATAAGGACGCGGAAACCGTCGCACAAGCAGCGGCGCAACGGACGTTGCTCGCCATTTTGGACGGGCTGAGTGAACGGCAAACAACCAATTCCG
>JAGGHK010000011.1 GCA_024104275.1 Bifidobacterium sp. | reverse complement strand
CGCCACGCGGAACAGCGCATGAACAGGGCGTTGCCGTCCTCCCACTGGTTCGTGTTGCGGTTATAGGTCCGCGGCGTAGAAGCAATCGTGAAACTCGCGACCGATGCCCCGCTGCCGATAGTGCGCAGCTCCGGGTCGGCCGTAAGGTTGCCGATAATCGTGATAACCGTATCTCCTGCTGCCATGACGTGCCTTCCTCACCAGCTTTTGGCTTTTGTCGATAACGCTAAAGCGAAAAGCAAATAGACTAAAATTTGATATTCATAAACGGAATTACTTGACATCCTTGCGAAGAATCTTCGTGCGGATTACGGACTCGTTCAGGTTCAGGACGCGGTCCAGCTCATCGTTCGTTGCCGGCTCGCAGCTGTAGTTGACCACGACGTAGTTGCCTTCGGTCTTGCCATCGATCTCATAGGCAAGCTTGCGGCGCCCCCAGATATCGGGGTCGGAAACGGAACCGCCCTCTTTGGTGACGATTTCCATATATTCTTGGGTCAGCTTCTTCAGGGCTCTTTCGTCAAGCTCCGGATCGGCGATGAACATCAGTTCATACTTGTGTGCAGACATCACCCACCTCCTTCGGACTAAAGTCGGCCGCGGCATTTCCGCGACAGGAGTGTGTATGCGTGCCATTTCACGGCGCGAATCCGCGCCAGACATAGCTTTTCTATTTTACGGGCGGGTTGAGACAGTCGGCGCACCAATCATTCATCTGTCCCATCGTCACTCATCTTCATACCGATGCAGTCACTTCTGCCGTACCCATTCGCCGAACACCATGCATTCGCGGCATTGACATCGCCGAATGACTCGCCCGAAAGCAGCACATAATATTGGGCGTCAAACCCACGCTGCGTGTAATGCGGATAGCGCTGGGCCCATATAATAAAGGCATTGGGGTATTTCGCCCTCGTAAGGATGAACTGCCGCATAATGCTTCTGGCATCGACGGTCTTGGCACCGACTTGGCTATTGAGCTTCATGCTCGACAACTGGGTGGTCGCGGAGTTATAAAAGCTGGATGCCATATCACGGTCGTGTTTCTCCTGCCAAGCCAAGTCCCCTTCTGCGTATTCATTGGCCCGCTGGGCATTGACGGCTTCGCCCGATATCGCGTCGGTCACGCTGGGGGCTTTGTCGCCGTTCGGATCGGAAGCCACCCCTTGGCCATGGGTTTCGAAAAGCGCCGTGGCGTTGCCGATCTCATCGTATGGGCGCCAATACTGGTGGTCGGAAAAAGCAAGCGTTACCTGTGCCGAATCGTCATCGAACTTGACCGGGTGCCTGGAAAAATCAAAATTCGCGATGGCCACGACGTAGGAATCGGCTTTCAACATCACCGTGGTGTCGGAACGCTTGTATTTCTCCCCGGAAGCACAACCTGAAGTGAGGTCGAGATCGACCAACAACGTCGTATCCTCGTGATTGATCTTGTCGACCGTGGCCTTGGGCGCAGTGACACAATCGTCGTCATCTGATTGGCCGGACGAACTGGCACTGCCCTCATCTCCGCCCGAAGACGAGGTTCTGGAGGCACTGGCATTCTGATATGAGGAGGAAGCCTTATTGCCACCGGTCGCTGCCATCACTAGGCCAAGAACGATGCATACCGCAGCGATGATGGCCACCACAATAACAACAGTTCGGGCTTTTTTATTATTGGCCTCAACCTCGGCGAGAGCGGCGGGATCACCGGGCAAATCGGACATCGCCGCGGCATTGCGCGCAGGCGAGGAGCCGGCCGTGGCACCGATCCCGGGTATCGCCTGCGACATCGGCGGCGCCCCCGAAGAGGACGAAGGCGTGGTCATGCCGTCACCGGGCACCTGCATTGGTTCGGTTGCGGCATTGGCAACGCTGGGAACGGGAGAAGGTATGCCGGATTGTCCACCGGCACCGGAAGGCAACGGAACCGGAGAACCGCCGGATTCAGGGGCACTGGCTTGCGGGCTACCTGCCGCACCCGTCTGTTTCGCCCCGCATGTTGCACAGAACAAATCGGTGTCGGATATCGACGCACCGCATTTATCGCATTTTCTCATGGCTATCCCATCTCTCTGATTCGTTCAATGACATTGGCGATAGATACCGGCATCGTATCCGGCATTCAGTCTCGGACGCAATCCTGTCTGGTTCACATTCCCTGCTCGTTACGTAAAGCCTCCAAGTCGGCAAGCCCGGGAAGATGCTCGGCTGCAGGAGCCGCAGTTGCCGGTCCCGTAGCAGCCAGGTTCGGCGAGGCCGAAGTGCCTGACGCCGGCATCGCACCGGTTGAAGCCGGTGCGGAAACCGACGGCGTCACTGCCGGACCGGTCGAAGAAGAATCAGAGAAAGAAGAAAGGGCTGACGAGGCAGGCTGCATATCGGAATCCGCAGTACCCATAGCCTGAGCCCCAACATCCTGCATGCCGGACATGCCAGTTCCTGTACCCGCCAAAGGCGTGGCACCAGCCATCGGATTGCTGTTGGCCAAAGAACCCAGTCCTGGCAATGACCCGGTCGCGGGTGTGGTAGTAGGAGCGGGATTCCCGCTTGAGACCTTGGAGAACATGGAAGCAGCCATTCCGTTCGGTTTGGCATTGCCCAACGTCGCATCGACCTGATGAGCCTGAAGCCGGGCAACAAAACTGCCGGCGTCGATGTATGCCGCCTTGTTGCGGTCGCTATACCCGTCCAACGCATTGACACGTGCGGCAACATCCACAGGAACGGGCTGCACCAGGCCACCTTTGAGAATGGTCATGAGCGACGGCATCTTGGTCACAATCATGGGGCCGACGCTCATGGCGAGCGCCTCGATAGCAAACATCCACGCAGCCGCCACGAGCACATACCACGGTTCGAAACCACTCAATGACGTCTGCAACGAAGGAAGGGTGATGCCAAATCGCCGCATCGCACTGCCGATACCCATATACGGATTCATCTTGACCGAGCTTACGCTCATGCTGCATACGAGCAGCACAATCCATATGGCAGCCATTACGGCAGGAGACTTCCATGTATTCTGCCAAACGGCATTGGACCGGTCCTGCAGATTGCGGGCGGAAGCACGCAAGGCAAGGTACAGGGTACACAGCAGGAACACGATGAATCCTAGTCCATATGACATCAACGAAGCAGGCAAGCCCAAAGAACCGATAGTGCCGAAGAACGAGGTATGGAGAGTTGAACCTATCATCGGCCGATAGAATGTTCCACCCAATGAACTGTCGACAAAACGACCAAGCACATTGTTCAGGAACAGAAACAGCATGTCGAAGACAAGTTCGATTCCCTTCATGTGATATTTCGACCCAAACGACACGGCGACCAATAGATCCAAACAGATACCCAACACGACAAACACAGGGAAATATACCAGTCCTGCCTCGGCAATCGTACGAACGAACCCGCGCGTACGGTGCATCCAGCGCCACGCTGCAGCGAACACATTGCCCGCGTCACCGGCATACTCCCCAAGGGCATAACCGACGAACGCCCCCAAAGTGGCCAACAGGAACGGAACAACGAACGTTGGCCAAGTCATCGTGCTGACTGTGGTCTCGAAAGTGCCATGGGAGTTAACGGACTGATTCGTATTGAAGAAAGCCGAGGCCAAATCGCCGAGAGGCATGAAATACGTCATCGAGCCTATGGCCGCTACGAGAAGATAGACAAGACCGGTCGCTACACCGACAATCGCCGACCCCGCGGCACCGGCCCATTTGTTATGAGCCATGGCTTTGCGGGCGAAGATGAACATGCCAAAGGCGGCACCGACAAGCAGGGCCACACCGACAAAATTGATACCACTGAAGCCAAATAGCCGCGCACCCAGCAGATTGGAATGCGAAGATTCAGCCCATGTCTTCACCGAGAACGCACCACCTGAACCCGTGGTCAGCAGATAGACGAACACGCCGAAAAGCAGGTTTGGATGGTCGACACTCTTCTCGAACGCATCCTGAAGCAGCGTCGCCCCATTCACATACCCGAATGATGGCCGATAGACTATTTTCTCCAGCCAAAAGTCCGCACCAAAGAGAATCAGGGCGGCCAGCAGCGCAAAACCGATACCCGCACCCCATGAGGTGAGCATGGCCTTGATGTTCGTCGGACCGGTCAATTCGGCGACGATGTCATTATTGGCGGCCAATGTGTTGTCACCTGCTGCTGAAGTCGTAGATGTCATCGACGGCAACGTGCCGGTGGTTTCTGGCAATGCGGAGTTCATCCCCGGCAACGCTCCGGAGACAGCGCCCACCTGTGGGGATGTCAGCGGCGCGCCACCCACCGAAATCGGTGAAGCCGCAGCCGACGAAACGGAGGGAAGAGGTACGGCGGATTGAGCTGGGGCAGGTGATGACGGCATAGCGGAAACAGACACTGGCACCCCTCCCTGTGCCTTTGAGGATTGTCCCTGCCGCACAGGCACCGAAGCCGGACGGGCGCTTGGCAAACCGGATGAGGACGAAGGAAGAGGGATGGACGAGGCAGAGGCCTGTACCGGCTTGGTGGCGTTGCCGGCAGAACCCATTGCGGCCGAATCCTTAGATGCGCCAGCGGTCGCATGGCCGCAATGAGGGCAGAATTTTGCGCCGTCCGGGATCAGGGTTCCACATTGAGCACAGTACATTTTCAAATCTCTTTTCTTTCGGCACTTCAATCCACGAGCCGGCAATCAACTTTAAACAGTATAAAACAGCAATCACTTCAACGGATCCGGGAGACCGAATCCCAGATTTTCCGAAGCTCCGCGGCATCCACAACGCCAGGACGCCCGGCAGCCAGATTCAATTCCTGCACGGCCTGCTGATAGAACACAACAGTCGCCGGATTGATATTCAACGGCAGGGATTGCACCTTCTCTTCGATAAGGTTCAATTGCGCCAACGCATTGGCATCCGACGCATCCACGCGCGGGGCAATCAGGGTGACCAGCGAGGAGAGCTGTTGGTTACGCACGACTTTCTGTGTTCGGACCTGTTGCTGTACGACCGTATGGGCGTTGGCACGATTGTTGCCGATCCACAGCACCACGACGATGGCGGTAATGATGAGCTCGACCACCAACGGGATGAAGAATCCTTTGGGAAGCGCGACTTTCATGGCCAGAGACAACGAGCTGAAGGGAGGAAGGTTCCAGCCGCAGAAATACAGCACGGCGATCACACCTTGGATCACGAACGCGACAATCGGGAAGACGCTGTTGTCCGAGATCGTCCGGTAATACAGACCGTTGGCGTCGGGCTGCGAAGGATCGTATTTGTTGCGCTGGGACTGGGCCAGCCACACCAACCCGGTGAAGAGCAGCAGGAAGAACATGACCACGAACTGCGCGGGCGGGGCGATGCCATACGTTCCCAATTGCACCCCGAACGCCGCGGCCGCCACGACGAAGAACACGGTGACGATGATTGAAGCCAGATATTTCATAGCGGTACGCCTCACAGACTCTTCAGGATTTCGGATTTCTTTGTATCGTATTCGTCTTGCGTAATCAGCCCGGCATCGAGCATCTGCTTCAGCTGGCTCAAACGCTCGAACATTGTTGGACCGTCGGCAGACGCATTGGACGGATTTGCAGGAGCAGGCGGCTGCGGAACATCAGGAGCAGGAACCCCTTGCGATTGGCTGTTCTCGGACGGACCATTGCCATCCGGCTGCCCGTGAGGCACAGTTTGGTTTTGACCTTGACCTTGGTTTTGACCATTTTGACCATTTTGGTTGGATGCAGGCCCCTGAGCCGCCTGCATCGTGGAATTGAAGACATTCGGCAAAGCCTGCCCGAGCCCGGCTCCCATCGTGAGCCCAAGACCGGCGTTCATCAACGAAGAACCTGCAGCCCCCGGGTTGTCTGCGGTCTTGTTCATCGCCTTGAGCACCTGGGCCTGCTGATAATCGGTGCCATAGGTCTGGTAAGCCTGTTGCTGGCCCTGAGCGAACGCGGCGTTGCCGGCTCCCGCTGCCATGCTCCCGTAATAATTCCGGCGGTTTTCACTTGCCAGATCCTGGGCCTCACGACGCTGATCGTTGTCGACGACTTCGATGGCCGCAATCGAGAATTTCAGCATCTGAAGACCGTATTGCGCCACCTTGGGGGCGAGCTGCTGCTGGATCTCGGAACTGTACTGTCCCGCATTGCCGGGCAGCGCGTTCAGCGGGCCGTTGAACGCATTGAATTCCTGGGTCAGCGTCGAAGTGATGCTTTCAAGGAACTCATTGCGGAAGAAATCACGCAGGGATTCCTGGCTGGTGAGGTCATAGTTGCCTCCGACCATATTGGTCAGCAGCATTCCTGCGTCCACCACTTTGACACGGTAGGCGCCGCGAGCCCGGATCTCGGTTTCCACACCGATGCCGGTGAACTGGTCGGCAAGGGACTTGTCGTAGACCTTGATGGGCTCGGGCGTCCCCCATTTGATTTCATGGCCGCTGGCGATACGTACGAAATAGACAAGGCAGTGGAACGAGGAGACCCCACCCGACAACGCGTTGCGCAAGCGCGAGATGAACGGGTAGTTCTGGGGCGACAACGTGTAGGTGCCCTGATTGAAGGTCTGTTCGATATTGCCTTCGTTGACGAACACCGCCTGTTCCCCCGGCTCAACCACCAAGGTGCTGCCGTTGTTGAAATCCTCTTCCGGATTCTTGAAAATAAAGGTATCGTTGGGCGCCCGGTTCTTGATTACATCGACGAAATGCTTTTTGCCGCCCTCGTACATCATCTCGTTGGAATTCTTTTTGAATACCACCATTGCCTTATCTTTCTCTTTAAGAACGCGAACCGTAAGATCCCTTTGGTATACGTCCTGATTCGTCTCGTTTTCTTCGGCGCTACAATCGCTTCGGCATAGGAGGCCGTTGCATCGAAGGAGCCTGCATGGTCTGCTGCATCTGCTCCAGCATCTGCTTGATTTCCTGCAACTGGTCAAGGATTTCCTGCATATCCTTGGACCTCATGCCACCGCCGGAAACACTATCCTTACGGAATTGATGCCACAACGATTTAAGCCCGTTTGCGGAACTATTGAAGGACTCGGGACCCTCCATGCATTTAGGCTTCAGCTCAAGCTTCTTGCCGTTTTTCAAGGTGATGACGCAGCCGTAAGGATCGACCATCACATCGTTGATGCTTTTGATCTCATACTCCTCAACCGCGCCCCCCTGCGGCCTACCTAAGGAGTCGAGGGGGGCATCGGGCTCGAACAGGGCTGACATCAACTTGTTGTTGCCGAAGAGCCAGACCGTGACAAGCACACGCTGACCCGACCGTTCGCAATAGGTCAACTCTCTGACCCTCGAAACTTCCTTTGAACTCGTGCCACACAAATGAATGGCCCTTTCACGCATCTGTGCGACAAAATCCTGCTTTGACTCGCCCATTGTTCCTCCAAATTCATCCAACGTGATTGTTGCTTGCTGCCGTTTCGCTTATTCCACTTCCACGAAAAACAGCGTCCGAATCGAAACTGCCGCATCACTGTGAGAGAATCGATTCGATATCCGCCTTGTCGCCTTCGCTCAATCCCGCAGCCTTTGCGAACACGGCCTGCGACTCTTCGTCATAGTTTAGAAAGCGCCGCTCGAACACCTCGCGGATAATGAATGCCTTCGCATAAAAATACTGGGGATCCGGATTGAGCGCAATGGCCGAGTCTATGGTTGTGATTATCGACTCGGCCTCATCCAGATCAAGTTCATACGGCTCTTGACACTTGTAATGCGCAACGGCGTCATAGAAAACGACATCTGGGTCATTGGTGGTGGCCTGCGCCCGATCCAGCTTGCGAGCCGCTTCTGCATACTGACCACGATGAAGCATGTTAAACGCCTCCGCAGCCAGCACATCCGAGTTCTCGGACGCCCCGACGACTCCCTTTATCTTCTCGATGGTCTTGTCGGCCCGTTTGAACACCGCCCGATTCGCCGTCTTCAACGTCACCCCGGTGACGACCACCTTACGTCCGCAATATTCACAGACGGTGTCGTCTCGAGAAAGAGACGCCCCGCACCCAGGGCATAACAGAGAGTCATCAACACTTGGCAAAACGCAAAGCTCCTTTTAAAACATCGTCGTCCGGCGACAATGACTCACTTGCTGAGATTGATGATGTTGCCGATGGTCTGCTGGCGCGAAATCTGTTGCATCCCTTGCTGCATGGCCTGCATGGTCTGCATCTGCATCGCAAGCTGCTGCTGGCTCTGCTCGTTCTGGGCTTCCATCTGTTTCTTCATCTGACGCTGCTGCATTTCAAAACCGCGGGCCTGCTCCGTAAGGCTTTGCAGATAAAGCTGATCAATGCCCTTATAGAGACCGGTGGCCTGGGTATGCAAAGATTCGGGATGGCCGATATTCTCCGCATAGTATTCGAAGAAAGCGTGCCAATCGAGCGCAAGGCCTTCGACGGACTTCGCACTCATCGATTTGAAAACGTAATGGCAGACGATGCCGACGATAATAAGGAAAATGCCGAATCCCGCCAAACCGCCGCTCTGGGCACCTGCACTGCCGAGAAGCATAAGCACGCCAACGACGATCAAGGCGATCTGGACAATGAGGAAAACGGTATGGTTACGTTCCGCGGTTTCACGCTGAGGCTGCAACTGTGCGCGCTTCTGCGGGATCTGCTGCATGAAAGTCGCGTTCAGCGTTTCCAATTGGCTACGCAGATCATCGGGCATGGCGCGGGCCGGGCCCTCGAGATTGGCAGTCTGAACGTTATCAAGCTGGGCCTTGGCGACCTGATAAGCGGAGTTTACTTCCGTGGAAAAATTCGTATCCAAAATCGCTAATGCGTTTTTGTATTCATCGGCTTTTTGGCTTTTGGACATGATACCTTCTTCTATTATCTATTTTTCATCTCTTGAGGTATGGGCAAGAAGACAATACAAAGCCGTCCACTCCGCTGGAGACAACGATAAGCATGTCATCAGGTTCCATTCCACTTCTTTACCATGCAAACTCATCATGGTTAAAACGTCATTCATATTACCTCGTATAACGAACAAACTACCCGTCTGTTATTTCCGATTTATATAAGGCCTATTTCCGGTTTTTGGCTGTATAGAATCGCCGTTCCCTAACTGAGCAATCCGAGATTTATCAGATGTTTCCTCATCATTTGCACCGACGACAAATAAGGAGTGTCCCATTTTGACCGTTCCCGATACCCGACAAAATCGGCACAAACCGACAAACGAAGTAATCTTTTTGTATTCAACTGATACGGACGGCTCACCACCTGCAACCCGCCACCACGGATTTGCGCGGGGTTGGCGCTATATTAGAAGAGGTTTCTTGTGATTCATCCTTGTTCCGCCACATCCGGTATGCACAATGCCGGATTGGCGATACGGACGAGGAGGAGATAGAGCGGAAGGCGAGATATGTCGGCGATTCTCGAAGGTAAGCCCAAAAAGCGACTGGCACTGGTGACAGGTCGGGCGTATCCCGAACAGGCAGCCGCCACGGCCGAGTGCCTCGGCACTGTGCCGCTTCAGACTACGGCTTACGACTTTGCAAACGGCGAGATGTATGTGCGCTATACCGAACCGGTGCGCGGCGCGGACGTCTTTGTGCTGCAATCGCACACCGACCCCATCAACAAGTGGATCATGGAGCAGTTGCTGATGATCGACGCGCTGAAGCGCGCCTCAGCACGTTCCATCACCGTCGTTGCGCCGTTCCTCGGCTATTCGCGCCAGGACAAGAAGGGCCTGGGCCGCGAGCCCATCACCGCCCGCCTGATGTTCGACCTCTTCCAGACGGCCGGCGCCGACCGCATCATGACGGTGGACCTGCACGCCTCGCAGGAGCAGGGCTTCTTCGACGGACCTGTGGACCACCTGACCGCCATGCCCGTGCTGCTCGATTACGTGCGCAACTCCATGCCTCTGGAGAACGCGACCATCGTCTCCCCCGACGCGGGACGCATCAAGGTCTCGGAACGCTGGGCGGCCAAGCTCGGCGGGCTGCCACTTGCTTTCATCCACAAGACCCGTGACGTCACCCGCCCGAACCACGCTGTGGCCCACGGCATCATCGGCGAGGTACGCGACCGCGACTGCGTGGTGGTCGACGACATGATCGACACCGCCGGCACCATTTGCGAAGCCGTGCGCACGCTGCGCGAGGCCGGTGCGAAATCCGTGACGCTGGTAGCGACCCACGGGCTTTTGTCCGGACCGGCGATCGAGCGGCTGCGCGACTGCGGCGCACGCGAAATCGTGCTGATGGACACCGTGCCGATTCCCGAGGAAAAGCGCCTGCCCAACATGACCGTGCTCTCCATCGCCCCGCTGCTGGCCGCCGGCATCCGCTCGGTCTTCGAATCCGGTTCCGTCTCCGGCCTGATGGACGGCCTCCCCGACGACATGCACCCGCGCAATATGTACGCGTGAAATGACAATTGTTGCATAGGCAACATTTGGAGAAAAGAGACTGTCATTTTGGCAGCCTCTTTGTGTGTATCATTCCCAAAAACCCTCTGCGTATAGTTCCATTTGTGGTTGCGAAACCAAAAGTCACACAACGTCACAAACGTAATCTTGCATTGCAAACGATACGCCCAGGAAGCGAATCATGTCGCATTCACATGCAAGCTACCAAATTCTATGCAGACTCACCACACTTGACTTCTATGATAAAGCGTTTTACCATATAATCGAACTGAACATAAACGTTAAAAGACTTGTTGTGGTTTGATGTAACGCGAAACGAGGATGAGATGAACGTAAAGGCCCTTCCCCTGCTGGATAATATTTCAGGATCAATCAGCATTGTGGGGTCAATGAACGCCGACTATACGATCACAGCCAAGCGTCTGCCGAAGCCCGGCGAGACCATCGCCGGAGGTCCGCTGCGCATTCTTCCCGGCGGCAAGTCCGGCAACCAAGCCGCCGCTGCCGCGAGAATCGGCGCAAGCGTCAATATGTTCGGAGCCGTGGGAAGCGACGCAAACGCTGATTTTCTGCTTGGCAAGCTCAATGACGCCGGCGTAGACACATCACACGTCCGCCATGCCGACGGCGCAAGCGGCACGACCGTAATCACCGTCGACGATAACGGCGAAAACACTATCGTCTATTCGGCGGGTTCAAACGCAGCCGTCAACACCGACTACATCGAAAGTCAGAAAGGCGTGCTGCTCAAGTCGTCGGTGCTCGGCCTATGCCTAGAAAGTCCAATCGAAACCGTCACCGCGACGGCGAAAATGTGCCACGATGCCGGCATCAAGGTGCTTTTGAACGACTCCCCCTTCACTGACAAGCTGCCGTACGAACTCGTCGAATATTCTGATATCCTTCTGGTCAACGAACACGAGATGGCGCAACTGCTGAATATCGCCGAACCGAAGAACGGTGATTGGCTGGGCATGGACTGGAACTATATCGCGCAGACCATGCATGATTTCGGTTTCAAGCAGGCTGTCGTTACTCTCGGCGGCAACGGTGCCATCGTCATCGAAGAAGACCGTACTTACCACGTTGACGCCGCGAAAATCGACGCTGTCGACACCACCGGTTGCGGCGACGCCTTCATGGGTACCCTGCTTGCGGGCCTATCCTCCGACTTCTCACTTAGCGATTCCGCCTCGCTGGCCTCATACGTGGCCGCCTACGCCGCGACCAGCTATGGTGCGCAAGCTTCTTACGGCACCAGCGAGCAAATCAAGGCGTTCTTTTCAAAAGCAAGCATCCCAATCAAGTAATTGCTGCAAAATCTCTTGTTTCTCACTCACTTGATTACCATCATTTTCGCGGTTAAAATGCCCTTACATAATAGTGAAACGTTTTGTCATGGCTTATAGAGCGGCTTTGATACCATTCTTACGTAATTTTTCGTCGCCTAAGTCGCGATAACAATCATCGTGTAGGAATGGGAACAATGAGCAATCGCACAACATTGCGTGATGTTGCAAAAGCCACAGGAGTCTCGATAACAACTGTTTCGCTGGTACTCAACAACCATCCGACACGAGTTTCAGAAGAAAAACGTGAGCTTATCAAACGCAAGGCAAACGAACTCAACTACGTACCCAATCAGACCGCTCGTAGTCTAGTCACCAAACGCTCGATGCTGTTGGCGCTTTTGGTCCCCGATATCGAAAACCTTTTCTTTGCATCTTTGGCCAAGGAAATCGAGGACGAATGCAGCGCGGACGGCTATTCACTGATTATTGCCAATTCAAACGATTCCAAAAACACCGAACGTCAATTGCTTCAACAGTTTGAGGCACGCAATATCGACGGGCTTTTCCTGATTCCTTCCAGCGAATCAACCAAGGATTCCACCGATTTGCGCAGCGAAGTAGCACAGATGAGCTGCCCGGTCGTACTGACTGACCGTTTGGTACGGGAGCAGTGGTGCGACGCGGCGGGTTCAGACAACTATCAGGGCGGCCAGCTTGCAGCACGTCTTTTCGTCGAAGCTGGTCACACTCATATCGCTTGCATTTCCGGCCGTCATGACAACGGAAACGCGGAAGCTCGCAAGGCAGGTTTCGTTGACGAGCTAGGCAAAAACCACATCACCATCGACCCGCAACTCGATTGCTACGGAGCTTACCGTTTCGATGGCGGCTATCAGACCGCCGACCGCATTCTCGATTCCGGAGCCACTGCGGTGTTCTGCTGCAACGACCTGATGGCGCTAGGATTTTCAAAACGAGCCGAGGAACGCAACCTGTCCATTCCCGAAGACATCTCCCTGATCGGTTACGATAATGTCCTCAACAGCCTCGGCATCGCCTCAAATCTGACCACCATCGATCAGGACATCCCCCAGCTTGCAAAATCCTGTCACGCCTACATGATGAATCGAATCAAACAGAAGGCATCCAAACTCAGCCCGGCTCCATGGCTAAACGACCCCCAGACTTCATTGCTTAAGCCAAAAATGATTATCAAAGGGTCTGTCAGAACCATAAAATAACAGTTCAGAATTTTGCCGCAACGCGACGGCAGCATCTCTATTTGCGATACAACAAAACGGACGGTCGAATACCTACACTCTGCGTTTACAGAGCCGAGATATCTGGCCATCCGTTTTATTTGTTCGGTTGTATTAGCAGCGCAAACCAAGCTATACAGCTATAGCGCCTATAGCGACGAGACTCACGCACCCATCGGCAGGAAGATGAGCATCGAGAGGACGAACATCACCACGACGCCGGCAACCATAGGAACGCTGGTACGGCGAACGATCTCGAGCGGGCTCTTCTTCACGGAGCCAGCCACGATCATGACTACAGCCGAAACCGGGGAAACCGCACGAAGCAGGTTGCCAGCCAGGCCCATCGGCAGCGAGACAGCAAGTACGTTGATGCCAGCAGCAGCTGCGAGCGGAACCATAAGCGGAACCATCGCGAAGAACAGCGCGGTGCCGGAGCCAGAGAGCAGCACAATCAGAGCGCTCAGAGCCACAAGGATGAGCGGTAGGACGAAGCCCATGCCGGATCCATGCAGGCCGGTCATAGCGGATTGCAGAGCATTGATCAGGCCAATGGACTTGAGGCCCACAACGAAGACGGATGCAGCGACCAGAAGCGCGACTATCGGCATCGCGTTGCCCATGCCTTTGAAGAAGCTGTCGGTGCCGGCAAGCGTTTCCTTGCCCTTACGGGTGCGAATGAGCTCGCATAGAATCGCAATGACGAAGGAAAGGATAGAGGCAAGCTCAACAGTGATATTGATCTTGGTGCCGGCGATGGAGTTGATAGCGAAGACCACCAGCAACATGATGATTGGCAGCAGCGGCAGAATCGCGTAGACCGTGCGGAACAGATGTCCGTCTTCAACGGGCTTGACGTCCTTGACGTCAGCGGAGGCAAGACCCGTGGTCTCGGGGTGACGCTTGTCCATGAACTTCTGCCAGAAGTAATGCACAATAGCAATGATGAGCAACGTTGGCACCGAGACGAGGACGTGATAGCGGAAGACGTAATCGCTTGCAGTCATACCGGCGAACTTTGCAGTCTTGGCCAGCTCAGCGGCAATGGCCACGTTGTCGGAGCCAAGCGGGGTCGGCATGATCGTTGCGGTGGTCGCGATGACGGCCGCGGCGCTCAGCGTCGACATGCCGGCCTGAATAAGCACCGGGAAGAGGGTCGCCAACAAGATGATGGCAAGGTTGGACGCACTCGGAATCACCAGGGACAGCAGGTTGCCCAGCAGGAAGGTGATCGGTACAAGAATATAGGCGGACTTGATGTGCCCAATTGGCTTGGCGAGCACGGAAACCGTGACCTCGTTGGCGCCGATATGGGACATGTAAGCGGTATAACCGCCGAGAATCAGGATGATAAAGCCCGCTGAAACCAACGTGCTGACGAATTGATCGCCCACAACCTTGAACGGGTCGAGCCAAGTCACGCCGCTCGAAACGAATTTCTCAAAGGCGATCGGTTTGCCCATCAGCAAGGCTACGAACATCAGCAGGATGCCGATAAGGAACAGCGAAATCTTGATGTCCATCTTTTTGATGAGCATAAAGATGACCACTGCGACCGCAACGATCGCAGCGATATACATTATTGCCATTTGCATTGTTGGATTTCTTTCTTTTCTTCTATATGAAAATCTCTAGTCAAACACTCAGTCGCAGCGTTCGATAGCCTTCATGAACCACTCGCAGAAGCGCTGCGAATCGACGCCTGTGGTAACGGTCGCATTCGGTTCCTTCTTGAGGTAGCCCTTCAGATCGACAACAGTGCAGCCCTGAGTCAGCTCGCCGGAGGTCTCGACATCGACGAATGCATCTTCCATTGTGAACAGGTCCGGCTGCAGAATGCAGGCGATGGCGCAGGGGTCATACATCTTCAGACCCGTGCCAAAGCTGCGCTTGCGGTAACGCTGGAAGAGGTCGTGGGCCATGTGGCCGACCTTACCCATGGTGTCCATGCGAGCCGTCTCCTCGGGCGGAATCGCGGTGCCCATGCCCGCGTCAAGCGTCGCCATAGTGACGTGGATACCCGCCTTCAGTACGATCTTGGCGGCTTCCGGGTCGACATACACATTGAATTCTGCCATTACACCCTTGTTGCCACGGGTCACGGAGCCACCCATCATTACAATCTCGGAAATGTGGGCCTTGACTTCGGGATAGGCCTTAAGCAGCAGGGCCACGTTGGTCAACGGGCCAATGGTGACCAGGGTAATCGGCTTGTCACTGGACATCAGCACGTTGCGCATCGCATCGACCGAGTTTTCTTTGAGCAGCAGATCCTTGCGCGGTTCAGGGAAATCGAACCCTTCGATGCCGGTTTTGCCGTGAATATCGCTGGCATCCTCGAATTTGTGAATCAACGGCTCTGCCGCTCCCCTGGCGATCGGCACATCCTTGCCGAAATACGTCAGGAGCTTCTCCGCGTTCAGCGTCGTTGCGTCGAGGCCAACGTTGCCGGCTACTGTGCTGATGAGCTTGACATCCAGCGTCGGGTCGTACACTGCAATCGCGATGGCGACCGCATCATCGATGCCGGGATCGGTGTCGATAATAATCGGCGTTACCGTATCAGTTTGTGTCATGATATCAATCACTCCTTTGTAAGAAAAATTCTGCAAACACCACCTAATTATATTGTGATGTTTTCTGTCCTTTCGTCATGGTTTAACGTTTTATCATTTGGCCAAAACCTATGATAAAGCGTTCAATCATTTTTGTCAAAATCAATAACGTCATAAAAATAACCAATCACTATCGTTGCAGAATGTGAATGGAGCATTGCCGAACGTTACCGAGACACAAACGAAAATGCAGATTACCATATACCATCCGAAAAACAAACCCACAAACCCACAAACCCGGTTTCACCGCGGAAAACAAAAGGACGAAGCCAGGTGATTAGACCTGACTTCGTCCCTGAAAACCCTTAGGTTACGGGGCAGTTACGCTCTGCAACCCAAAGCTTTCAATCGCATCACTTGTCCTGAGCGTAAATCTTCTTATTGAAGACGAAGTAGACAACCAACGCGATCATAATAAGCACCGCGTCAAGCAGGAACAGGTTGGCATAGTTGGCGGCCAGACCGGTGGTTCCGTTGATGCTGCCGGCTTGGAGGGCTGGGGAGTTCATGAAACCGCCGATGACGGCAATACCGATGGAACTGGAGACGTTCATCGCCAGATCGTTCATACCGACACCACGGCCGGACTGATCCTTGGGCAACGTGCCAAGCACCGTGGATACCAGTGGGGAGTAGAGGAAGCCGCCACCGCCATAGTAGACGCATGCAGCCAGCGTCATCGCAAACGGTCCGAGATTCATGCAGAAAATCTCGAGCACAAAGCCCAGAATCTTCATGCAGGCCGCCACGATGATGGCGGTGCGGGTGCCAATCTTACCCACAATCCAACCGGAGCAAATGCCCACGGTGGCACCGACCACGAAGCCCCATACCAAGTAGGTGGAGACCTGCGAGGTGGACATGTGGAACACCTTGACGAAGATGCCGTTGAACAGCGGGGAGAAGGTGTAGTTCGGCAGATAGAGCAGCAGCATAAGAGAAATGGCCATGAGCCAGCGCTTGTTGTGGAAGAAGGCCGGGGTGATGAAGGGGTGCGAGGCCTTGTGAATATAGACTGCGAATACCACGAACAGCAGCACGGACACGCCGATCATCCACCAGCTCTTGTAGGAGAAGAAGAGGGTGATGAAGGCCACGGCAGTGCCGAAGATGATGAAGCCAAGGGCGTCTACCTTCTCCCCATTGCCGGTCTTGTTCGGCAGGTTATGCAGCAATAGTGGCAGGAAGAAGATCGTGATTGCGGGAATCAGGAACAGATACTGCCAGTGGATCGAGGTCAGGAAACCGGCCGCGAACACTCCGATGGCAGCGGAGACCTGATAACCGGCGGTAAAGATGCCGAAGAAGATGACCTTCAGCGAATCCTTGAGATACTTGGTGGCCACGACCAGATAGACCGAACCAGCCACCTGTTCACCGGCTGTCTGGATGGACCTGGCAATGATAACCGTCCAGATGTTGGCATTGAAAAAGAAATTACCGAAGAATCCCAACAGGGAGCCGGCAACGAGCAAAGTAATGCCGACCACGACAAGCTTCTTCAACGACACGAAGTCACCGAGCGAGCCGTAGACGAAGCAGACGATGCCCAGCACGATGCTCGGGATGGCGGTAATCAGCGAGGCCTGCTGCGGAGCACCAACGGCCTCGCCGATCTGCTGGAAGACCATATTGAAGCCCTGCAGGCACAGCGTACCTAGGACGAACGTGATAAGCAGCGGAATCAGGGCCTTCACGGCCATATCGCTGGTTATCTCGGAATCTTTTGCATCAGGTGCCGCAACCTTTTGATCCGGCGCCGAGGATGATGATGTTGACATGTTTTTCCTCGATGGTTGAATATTGTGATTATTGATTTATTTGCAGAAAAAGAAGGAAACCGCCAACGGACCGAAGTCAGCGTTTTCCTTTGGCCAAGGCGCTGATTCGCGACATGAACTCCGAAAGGAACCGATTGACGTCAATGCCGATGGCCACCTGCGTGGTCTTGTGCGGATCGTTGAGTTTGTCCTTGTCGCCAATCGTACGTCCCCTAGTGGGGTCTTCGGTGTCCACCTTGAGATTGATGGGAAGCGTCTTGACCAGCGTCGGATCAATGGCAACGCCCACCGCCAGCGGATCGTGAAGGCCACAACCTCCAAACTTGGGCGAGGTCTTGGCGTAAGCACGAATGTAATAATCGGTCATATCACTCAAAAAATCGCCCGCGGCAGTGTGCAAATCACGCCATTGTTGTGTTTCCTCGGTGGTCAGGAGTGTTTGGAGAGTCACGTCGAGGCCGACCATCGTCACTTGAGCACCGGAAGTGAACAGCGCATTTGCGGCTTCCGGATCCTGGGAGATGTTGGCCTCCCTCCACGGAGCGACGTTGCCGCTGACGGTCAGCGCCCCACCCATGATGACAATCTTGCCGATTTCGTTCTTGATATCGGGCTCTTTGGCAATCGCAGCAGCGATGTTGGTCAGCGGGCCAGTGGCCACGTAGGTGAGTTCTTCGCCATAACGATGAGCCGCGTCGATGATGAAATCGACAGCGTTCTCCGACTCCGCGCTCCTTGCGGAATCCGGAATCTCAACATCACCAATGCCGTTCTTGCCATGGATGAAGGCCGAACCGGAAAGCACGGTGAACGAATCCTTTGTGCTTGCATGCGACAGGCCAGGATAGACAGGTACCTGCGAGTGGCCGAACAAATCGGTGATCGCCAGATCGTTGCGCATACCTTGCTCCAACGTGACGTTCCCATACGTGGCCGTGATGCCAATCAATTCGACTTCAGGGCTTCCAAGTGCATACGCAATGGCGAGGGTATCGTCAATGCCGGTATCCAAATCCAAGATAATCTTTTGCATAATGTTCCTCTCTGAAAAAGTAACGAACGAATCCGGCCGCAAGCGTCGTCACATAACGCCCTGCACCTTCTCCGTCACACTTTGTGCAAAGGTCCTCAATACTTGCCATTGACCTCACACGTTGACAATCTATAGCATTGCCCGCGTCTCGTCTGCGCGAATCTCGTTCGCACCAATCAAAAAGCCCACCCAAACAGACAAAGAAGAAAATATGAACCGACAGAGCCTGTGCGGCTCGACGATAAAACCGATTTCGCTGCTACGAGTACGGAGATTAAAGAATCGACTTTGAATCAACCATTACCTACGTGGTAACAATTCTTCATTTCACTCCTTGCATAGAATGAATGATTTTGAGACCGACAATGGTAACAAAACTGTCATCATCACATTTAACCAAACACGGCGTGTCCACCTCTCTTCTACGATATAGCAATCTGATAAAACAGAGTTTCAACACTGAACTCCGAATTGATTTAACGTTTTATCAGTCCGTAATCAACAATGATAAAGCGTTTAACTATATTTGTCAATATGACACACGATTTACTAATTTCTTTCTTTTGTATTTCCTTCCGGCTGATGCCACTATGTCACTTCCAATTGGATTACAGGATATTTTTCAAGATTACTTACTATCGAAAAGAAATGACCATGACTATGCTGTAAGTATGGTAGAGACTAAAATGCATAAAAAAGTCGCAAAACTCTGGCTGCCTGATCAACCGGGCGCTTGGGTCATGGCGCTGTTCCCGGCGATTGGCGGAATCGCGGTAGGCGGAATCTCTTGGCGTAATGTTTGGCTGGTTGTGGCATGGACGCTGTGCTACTGCTTCCAGTTCTCCGCGGCGCGTTGGCTCGCGGTTCGCTCGCACGAAGCCAAAGACGCGCGGAAAACCGTTGAAAAGTCAAAGGACCATTCGTCGATTCCCGCCTCCCCTGCCGGCGGCATCCCCCAACGTTCGGGCGCAAGCAAAAAGCGCCATTCCAACGTCTACTTCGTTCCGGCGGCCGTCTATCTCATCGCTACGGCCATCGTGGGAATTCCGGTTCTCGTATCCGCGCCGAAACTACTGTGGTGGATTCCGGCTTATGCCGTGCTCGCTGTGCTTTCGTTCGTGGCCGCGTGGCTGCGGCGCGAGCGGACGCTTTGGGGCAATGCCGTTTCAGTTATCGCCGCTGGCGGTATGGCTCTGCTCGCGACTTCGCTGGGCTCACGGTTCTTCGTGGCTGCAGCGCCACACGAAAGTTTCGCGTCCAGATTGTCGCCAACCGGACTTCACCCTAGCGTGGCATCGCAATATTTTCTCGGCTCGCCATTGCTGCCAAAAGCCGGTGTGGTCACCGCAATCGCGTTTATTCTCACCGAATATGCTTCGGTCGTTTTCGTCAAGACCATGTTCCGCAAATACGGCAATTCCGACTATTACGCACTGTCGATTATTTACCACGTCATCCTCGCCGCACTGAGTTTCGCCGCACCTGCAATGCTGCAGAACTTCGCCGGATTCACCGCAGCCCGAGGCGTGATGGCCGCCACCTTGCTCTGGGGCATCGCTGCCATCGTACTGTTGCTGATTGCAATCTTCGCGCCGCACCACAAGCGTATGAAGGCCATGCAAGTCGGTGGCATCGAGGCCTTCACCAGTTTGATGAACCTAGTCGTTATCGTGGTTGCGTTGGTGTAATCCAATATTACGAAACCCTGCAACAACGCATCATCCGTACACCAATCTCGGGTTAGGAATTCGTTGCTATACATCTAGTGTCAAAGGCTGCTGGCAAATGGCATCTAAATAGACGCAAGAATCCGCTTACCCTGCAACCATGTGCCAGAGAATATCTGCAACATCTGAAACCCTACCTTGAAAGATACGGGTTACCGGCGATGATGAAACGGCGCGGGCGGTCCTTGGCCTTGGTGATACCGACGCGCTGCGTGGCCTCGATACGTTCACCGGAACGCAACGAACCGGTCGCCAGACTCAGCGGTGGCTTGCGCAGGTCGTGCCCGTAGAGGCCCATTGTGATGCCAAGCGACTTGCAGATTTTGCCTGGACCGTTGAGGCAATCCTTGATACGACGGCCGCCACGCCGCTTTTCGATGATCTCGACGGTTTTGCTATCCTTCGGTTCGGCGGCGCGGATCAGCGCGCCCGCGCCGAAGCCCTCCTCGAATGCGGTGACGTTCATGCAAAGGTTCGTGCCATAAATTAGATAAATGTAGGCGTGACCGGACGGGCCGAACATCGCGCGGTTGCGTTCGCTTTTGCCGTGAAAGGTATGGCTGGCTGGGTCAAGCTGGTCGTAGGCCTCGGTTTCCACGATGCGCACGGTCAGCGTCTCGCCGTCGATTTCGCGCGTCAAAGTGCAACCGAGCAACCCCTTCGCCACGGTTTCGGCGTCTTCACTCAAAAATGAAGGAAACATACTTCCATTGAAGTCCGCGCACGTGATTTGCGCAAGAGCGTTTCCTCGATGCCGTTTCCGCGACGCTTCACCAGAGCAGACAAATCTACGCTTATTCAACAATACCTAGCGAACGGCGACAGACAATCATTACTCAGCAACGTTTCGCGAGCGCTGACAGATCAACACCAAACAAACGGGCCTCTTCGGCGGTCTTACCGGTAACCAGCAAATCCGTGCGACGCAAATCGGCGACGGTTTTCGCACCGAGCAAGGCCATCAGCGAGCGCACCTGACTCTTCCAGCTGTTGATTTCGGCGATCAGACCGTCTTCACCATTCGCATTGAGCACCTGCAGGAAATGACCGGAAATTCCGACGGCCTTCGCACCCAGTGCAAGCGCCTTCACCACGTCGAGCGGATTGCGGACGCCGCCGGAAGCCAGCTCGGTCATGTCGGTGTTTTCGGAATGTTTTTCAATGCTTTCAGCGTTATTCGTGCTATCGGTATCCGGCTGACCACTCTCATCCGGAAACAGCTCAAGCAGACACAAGGCTGTGGACTGGCCCCAACCGGCCATATAGCCGTATTCGTGACCAGCTCGCCGCGCGTTCTCGATGCGGGCGAAATCGGTACCACCCCGGCCACTGACATCGACTGTGTGCACACCCAATTCAGCCAGCTGCCGGACGGTTTGTGAGCTCATGCCAAAACCGACTTCCTTGACCATTACCGGCACCGGCGAGGCCTTCACAATCGCTGCTATACGCGCCGGCCACGCGTCGAAATCGCGCGAACCTTCAGGCATCACCAGTTCCTGGGCGGCGTTGATGTGAATCTGCAAGGCATCGGCGCCAATCATCTCAACAGCCTGCAACGCCTGCTCAACACTCACGGAAAGCCCGACGTTGGCAAAGACGAAACCGGACGGGTCGTGTTCACGAATCGTGGTGAACGTGGGTTCGAGCTTCGGGTCGCGAATGGCGGCGTGCTGCGAACCGGAGGCCATGGCCAAGCCGGTCGCAGCGGCGACACGAGCGAATGAGGCGTTGATGGCGCCGGTTTTGGCCGATCCGCCGGTCATCGCGTTGATATAGAACGGCACGCCCCACGTCACGCCGCAAACCTTCGTGGTCATATCGACATCGGTGACGTCTACGCTGCCCAAGCTGTGGTGAACGAACGAGATATCATCAAATGCATTACGTCGCATATCCGCATGTTCGGCAAGCGCAAGACGAACGTGGTCGTCCTTGCGGTTCGAACCAGCACCGGAAGCCCGCGAATCCATACCGAACAACTGCCCTGTGCCGCCGATAGGACTCGACTCAGAAGCCGAAGGACTGCCGGCTGCCGTTCCGGCACTCGGATTCACGCCGGCTTTACCGCGAAAATTTCCGCGTGCGCCCATACCTCCGGCAACCCCATCGGACATGAAATCCCTGGCTCCGCCCATCCATTCAGCGAGCTCGACCTGTGGGGCATGCACCGATAAATCCAGCGGAACAATGCTTCGTTCCTGCCAACCGCTCTTGATGGCCTCTCTATCGGCACTCGGTCCGGCAATCGCAATGCCGCAGTCGCCGCCGCCAGCACCGGAACTTTTCGCCGCCGCACCGTGGCTTTCCGCGACTTCTACCAGAGCGCGCAAGGCCGGGGTTTCGATGGTGACGCCGGTGAACGATGAAAGATTCTGCAACAGCTTGCGGGCCTCGCGCACGTGGGAGATAACGGCCTGCTCGTCATCATGGACCAATGTCGAAGCCAACGCGTCGACGCAGGAATCGCTGCCGCCCAAAAAGTCCTGATACATCCGCTCATGTTCGGCGGCGCTTTGCTGCTGGACGTGACCGACCAGCGAAGGTGTGGACGCGGGATTGCCGGTCCATCCGACCATCAAACGAAGCCTGCTGCCGGGCTCGAACGCTCGAAGCCGCGCGATGCTCAGCCCCGGCCACGGCATGTCAATCAGGTCGCTCAACGCCGTGTCCTGCAAGCGGTTGGTGACCCACTGGCGGTCGACCGCCGTGAAACGAATGCAGCCGCCGAACAGGCTCGCTGCGAGGTCACCCCCGGAACCGACCTTCTGGGCGCGGCTGGCCGAGACGAACGCAAGTTTATATTGCTGAATCGGGTCGAGTTCGAGGCCGTAGAACGCGGTGAGCGCCTTCATCATGGCCACCGTCACCGCGGCGGACGAGCCCAGGCCGTACTTGCGGCCGGAGGCATCGTCGAGTTCGCTTTCGATATTGACATCGTAGATTTTGAGGTCCCGGCCCTGCTGCTGGGCCAATTCCTCGACCGCGTGGATGACGGAGAGCACGAATGCCGCTCCCGGCTGCTCCACGTCGGGTACCGCACGTCCTGCGCGACGCCGCCAAGTCACCGAAGCCTCTGGATGGCCCGCGGAATGGATGCGACCGACCGGATCGACCCCGAAAGGCCGGGGCTGGGCGGCCGCGGAAGTGTTGTCGTGTTCGGTGATACGGGCGGTCAGAAGGCGGTTGACGGCGACGAGAATCGCTGGATGGCCATGCTCGACCACAGCATATTCGCCGGCGATATACAGTTTTCCGGGAGCCGTCGCTACAGTGCTGGCTGGTTCCTGGGCTCGCCTACCGCTCATCGTTTGCCGTTCCTTCCCCTTCATCATCCGTCAACTACGTTCGTGTGCTGTAATCGGCGTTTTCAACCCTAAGTATCATCAGGCAATACTTTTTAATACAGCAAGACATACCTATCCGTGTTAACATTCCCAATGTACGCACAACTCCGTCAAAGAAGGCCGCCACGGGCATACTCTGCACCAAATACCCCGATAATCTGCGCAGCACCTCCACATTACCCGATGCCGGTCCGTCGCAAACACGACCTTGGATTGCAGGTGTGACGTGAAGCGGCGCATAACCGTCTTAAACGTAACCGACGATTGTAAATGGGACGCGGAGCGGATTGAGAACGTTACAAACGCAAGCCATCATTGCAAATGAGATGCAAAATGGGAAATCATCATCACAAACGCAACCTGACAAGACCCAGCTTGACAAGAGACAGGCCAAGCAAGAGACAGAAATGGAATACGCACTGCGCTATCTGCAGCACTTGTCATAAAATATCAGTGACGATAACGATTCATCGCAAAACAAAGGAGCTATTATGCCAGTCATCCATACCCACGTTTCCGTTTCCACCACCCCCGAACAGCGCGAGGCGCTCAAGACCGCGTACGGCAAGGCCATCACCGCTGTCCCCGGCAAGACCGAGAGCTGGCTGATGTGCCCGTTCGAGGACAACATGCCGATTTATTTCGGCGGCACTGATGACAAGCCGGCGGCCTACGTCGAGGTCAACGTGATGGGTGCGCCCGGCAGCATCGACCGTTCAGTTTGGGAATCGATGTCGAAGCAGATCATGACCGCGCTTCACGACCAGCTCGGCGTGCCCGAGGACCGCACCTACATCCGCTACACGGCCACCGGCGACTGGGGCTTCAACGGCGGCAACTTCTGATTTTTGCGTCCGTAGATGCCGAACAGCACTGAACGGCACCTTATAGCAATCGTTAAAAGGCGATAAACACACCAGGAATTTTTCGGTCTGTTTATCGCCTTTTGTTATCGCCGTTGGCCAACAACCATTTTGGTTTCCGCAATTCAGGCGCTGACGATTTTCAGTGCTGTTTTACTTGAAATCGAGGTAGCGCACGAAGGCGCGGGGATGGTCCTTGCCGTTTTTGACGTTGGCGAAGCCGAACAGCGCCTCGCTTGGCAGACCCTTGGCCTTCCAGGTTTCCGAGCGGGAAAGGTCGAAGCAGACGGCGTCTTTCGCACTCGTGGCCGGGTTGCCCTTGGCATCGACCAGAACGCCCATATCCAGGTAGTGCTTGAGCTCCACGGCAGTGAGCACATCCGCAGGTTTGTTGACCAGACCGCGTTTATTCAACGTGGCCATCGTTTTCCTGTCGGAGATCATGGCATTGATCTGGCCGGCCGACATCTGGGTCATGATTTTCGGCGAATCGTCGGCATAACTATTTCTTCCGATGGTCAAATCACTGCCGAAACTCACCAAACGCGCGTCCTTGACGTTGTCGTATTTGACGAATCCGTCTTTCAATGCGCTGATCTGCCGGGAATTTTCGTGCATATTCACCGCTTCCAGCGTGAAGACGGGGGTAGGCGGCTTGGTCAGGTAGGTGACCACCAACGAAATGACGACCACGAGGGCGATGATGACCACGACCGTACCCAGCAGAAAATGCTGGACGAAAAACGAGCCCTTCTGCCCGGCGGGAAGCTGGCGGAACGTGGTCCACTTGGACTGCTTGACGTAGACGTTGTCCTTGGCAAGGCCGGAGATGGCCGCGCGCTGGTCGGCGCTCAGAGAAGTGCTGTCAGCGTCTGCTGCGGTCTGGCCAGGGCTCGGCAAGTCACCATCTGCCGCGCGCTGGCCAGAGCGGGTTTCATTTTGGGGGTTATTAGCGGTATCGCCGCCAGAGCTACTGCCGTTATTGCCTGCTCTACCGTTAGATGTATTACTTTCGGTATCATTGGCTATAGTACTGGTGGCATTTCTTCCGGTATCACTGCCTTGGCTGCTGCTACTATCGCTAGCCACATCCCTGACTGTGTTACCCTTGGAGGCTCTGCCCCTATCCCTCTTGTCGTTTCCGTCATTCCCAGCCATACGGCGGCCTCAGACGATCTTCGGCATCGGGGTGGTCAGGGAGGTGGTGAGATTGACCTGCACCACGCCGGCGCCGAGATGCGGCTCGACTTTTTTGAGCGTTACGGTGCGTTCGTCGGTTGCGGCGGAATCGTCGTCGGTCATGGTGGCCGGGGATTTCACCGCCACCACGGCGAGGTCGTCGATACTCGCGCCGACACCGTTGCACAGCTCGGTCGCAGCGGCCAGGGATTCAGCGAAACCGACTTTGGTCAGCACACGATCGGCGGGAACGCCGTAAGCGTTATCGGCGATCCACTTCACGTCTTCGACCAGGCCCATGCCCTTGTGGCTGGCGCGGTTGTCAGCGGCCTCGGGGTCGGAAGCGTCGGCGGGAGCACTGATTGCGTCGGCGTTGGCGGCATCATCCGCCGAATCAAGCGCGCCCACAAACTCGTCGAGCTGCGGGGCCAACGCCTTGCCGCCGTCACGGAAGAGGTTGCCGATAATCGGGTCGCGGAAGTTCAATGATTTCGCGGTGTCACGCAGGGAATCGATTTGGTCGTCCTCACCGTCCCAGAGATTGACCAGCGGGAAGGTAGGAATACCAAGGTTTTCAAGGCGATGAACATGGAACGGGTAGCGCCAGGCGAGCTTCGGATCGTCGCGCCAGGTCGAGGCACGGGTGACCACCACAGCGGCTGCCGGCCATTCTGCGCCGAACTCGCGGCAGGCGATGTCAAGCCATTTCTGGGCACCGGCGTCGGCACCGTAACCGGCTTCGACCACCACCACGTCGTGCAGCGCACAGGCCATTTCCACGGAAATCAGGCTCGGGATACCCAGCGACACGTTGGCGAACGGGCCGCAGTGCACGTAGACCGGCGAACCGTTGACCGTCTCGGTCTTGGCCGGTTTCACCGCGTCAGCAAGGATGCCGGTGATACGCCACAAATCAATGAACGAGCCGAACGAGACAGGGTTGCCGTCCTTGGTGCCGGCGACCATTTTCGAGACGCGCTCGGCGATCTCATCCATGGAATGAGAAAGTACGACAATCTGCATCAGCTCGCAGGTAGGGGTCAAGACGACGCGCTCGGGCACGTTGTTCTTGTTTCGGTCGACGGCAATCTGACGCAGCGAGCGCGACGGCACCTCGGAGACGCGCGGTACGAGAATGGTGTCGATACGGCCTTCGTCAACGGCCTTCTCCGCGAAGGAGACCAGCAGGTTCTGCGCGTTCTCGATGGCGGCCATCTCACCGCACAGGCCCCAGTCGATCAGCTCGGGATGCGAAAGCGAGGACTTGCCGCCGCCCGAGGCGCCTCCCTTGGAGCCGGCCGCAGTGATGCCCATGCTCGGCTGGCGCAGCACGGCGGTCGCATCGATGCCGCGAGCCCGCAACGCATCGATCAGCGCGATGGTGGTGGTGGTCTTGCCCTCGCCGCGCGAGGCCTTCAGCGGGGTATCGGCAGTAACGAGCACGACCAAGCCATGTTTGCGCGGCTCGTCGGCGTGGCTCTTCAAATAATCGAGATAGCCGAACGCATCGATTTTTTTGACCAGTCCGTACTGGGTAGTGAATTGATCGATCAAAGCCATGCCGTACCTGCTTTCAACGCGCGTAAAAATAATCCGAAGCTGCGGAATTTTTTATTGTTACCAACACACAGCTATCCCAACTAACCGACCGTGCCGATAAACCCGCAACCCATACCCAAAGCCTATCAGCAGCCGCGCCCGCAAGCGGCAGCACGACCAGAATTAATTTTTATAGCGGATAGCCCAAAGGTCAGCCGATAGAAATTAAAGAACGGCGTTAATCCGCCATTTCTGATTTCGTATCGACCGACCTTTGGGCTGACCTGCCAGCTTTAGTTGTCGGAACGGTTGAAGCCGTTGGCCATCTTCATCGAGACCGCGTAAAGCACGGTGTCGAGCAAGGCGTCGGTCTCCTTCTTGATCTGGTCGGCCATCGACTGGTTGGCGGTGCGCAGGATCTCGCGCACCTCGGCGTTGCGGGTGGCGGCGATGATCTGGTCCGGCTCCATCGGCTCGACGTCGCCGTCAGGATTGCCGGCGTTGAGCTCGGTCTGGGCCATGGATTCGGCGCTGACCTCCTTGTCGCCGCCAAGCCTGGCGATCTGCTCGTCGGTGGCCGCAACCATGCGATGGCCCATGCCGCCGGTCAGCTCCTGATAACGCTCGATGGCGTTGGAGGTCTCGGCGAACGCGGAATCACAAAGCGCCGCAATGATGCGGTTGGCCCAGTAAAGGTTCTCGCTGGTCACACGCGTAGTGGTCGCCTCGAGGTAAGCCGGAGTGGCGTCGACGTTGGGATAGAACGGAACGAGCGCGTTGAACGGGTTCGAACCGTAGGAAATCCACTGGATGGCGCGGTCGGACTGCGGACGGTACGGACGAATCTGCATTACAGAAAGCTGGCTCTGGCGGTTGATGCCGATGCAACGGTACATATGACGGGTGTGCTCGTCGCCGAGGTGACCGTACGGATCGTAAGGTGTGCCCTGATAGTGCGAGCTCAACACGTACTTGACGTCTTCGATGGTCACCTTACGCTCGGGCTGGCGCGCCCACGGGATGTCGTCGGATTCGGGGGTATGGTCGGCGTCCGGGCCGTCCCACACTTCGTCGTACGGGTTCAGCGTACGCTGCATGTACCAGGCACGCGGAGTGTTGTAGACGTGGTCGGAATCGGAGTGGGAACCGAAGGCGTCGCGCGGGTTGAACGGGGTGGTCGCCTCGACGGCGAGGTCGAGATGGTTGGCCTCGATGAACTCGTTCAGGTCGGCGGAACACATGTGGTTCTCCTGCTCGCCCAACGCGTCTTCGAGGTCGAACTCGTCGATGCCCAGTTGGTTCGGCATGGTGACGTAGGCCTCGTCCGGCACGTGCTTGGCGATCCAATGGTGGCCGCCGACGGTTTCGAGCCACCAGATCTCGTTGACATCACTGAAGGCGACGCCGTTCATCTCGTTGGTGCCGTACTGCTCGAGCAGCGAGCCCAGGCGCTGAACGCCTTCGCGGGCGGTTTTGATATACGGCAGGACGATGGTTAGGAAATCTTCTTCGCTGATACCGCCGGCGACTTCCGGCACATAGTCCGGTTCGCTTTTCTTGCCCTTGGCGGGCTGCAGCTCGACGAACGGATCTGCGCCGATGACACGCTCGTTGGTGGTCAGCGTCTCGGTGGCGCTCATGGCCACGTTCGCTTCGTTGACGCCCGCCTCGCCCCAGACGCCGTCTTTGAGGTCCGCGTTGGGCAGCGATGTATATTGCAACGGATCGTCCGGAAGTTCGATGTCGAGATGGTTCAGCACGCTGCGGTAATGCCGGGGCTGGTCGGCTGGCTTGACCACGACGAAACGCTTGGGATTGAACTCCCCGTTCGCCGAATCCTCGTTGCGCGCGATGATGGTCGAGCCGTCATAGCTCGCGTCCTTACCGACCAAAATGGTGGTGCATGCCATGTTTTTGTTCCTCTCAATAAACAAATATTGAATACCAATATCAATGATAATAGAGATGGAAGCATTGCGCATCCCCCATCATTATCGCCATCGCCAAATTCTCCCCACCCCCGCAATTTCCCATCTTCAACACCTCTTGGCGCACCAAGAGGACCAAAATACGGCGATTGACCAGTAAATCTTCAAAAAATGAGGGACTTGGAGCACCAAGAGGGCCTAAAAATGAAGAAAAAGAGGCCAATCTTCAAAATAGAGGAATCTTGGAGCGCCAAGAGGTTTAAAAAATGATGATCTGATGGGAGAGTTGCGCGACGAAAGAATATTTGGCTGCGACAGGACCAATCACTTGGCCGGATTGCCGATGAAGGTGATTTCGGCGTCATCCATCGGGCCGGAATAATCAAGGATCTTATGGTACAAATCGTTGAGCCAGAAGCCCTGACGCATGTCCGGCAGCGGGTCGACGGTGGCCCAGACGTGCAGCACGTAGCCATGCGGCTTGTCAGGCGGAGTCGGGCCGTTGTAGCGCATGGTGACGTTCGGATCGGTGGAACCGACGAACTTGCTGGCGGCGCTCGTACGCCCCTGCGCGGCCTCGGGAATCATCGTCGGCAACGTGCGCGAGAAGTCCGGCGGAATCTGCAACGCGTGTGAATCATTGAAATCGAACATCAGCGCGTCGACCGGCACATTGGCAGCGGACCAATGGATCCACTCGAAGCCACAGACCGGAATCGAATCGGGATCGGTGAGCTGCCAGTGCAGGTAGTGCATGTTGTCCTGCAATTGGTCGATATAGAACGGCAACGACACAATCGGCGTGCCGTCAAGCTTGTATTCGGACGCCGCTGCCCCAGTGAAATCGTCGGGAATGGTGGTGAAATCTGCTGAAATCTTCATGGTTCAAGTATCGCTCGGGCTTGTGACGAACGTTCGCCCCAAGACACTACGACAAACGCGACAACGATATGGAAAAATCCCAACCCCCGGCAGGGGAGGTTGGGATTGGATGCATGCCGGCCAAAGGAGATAACCAGGCTGTCGACGATGCAAGATCTATACATGCCTGACATCCCGGCCAGGCCGGCGACGATATGACGCCGACCGGTCCGAGACATCAATGCTTACTGCATTCAGGCCTTTGCCTCGGCCTTCGCAGCTTTCTTGGCAGCGCGGGCGGCGGCCTTTTCGGCCTTTTCCTGCTCTTTGACGCTCTCGACGAACTTGACATGCTCGGCGCCGGGGAGCCAGCCCTTGTTGACGACCTTGACCTGCCAGACGCAGGCCACGGCGAAGAGAATGGCCGCGAAGACGATCAGGGAGATGCCACCGGCCACAGGACCGAAGCCGGCGAGCTTGCCGACGATCGTTCCGTACCAGCAGAAATCGGTGTCGCCGAACGTGGAGTTCGACAGGCCGAAGCTGCCCATGACGGTCATCAGGATCGCAGGAAGGAAGGTGATCAGCAGACCGTTGATGAAGCCGCCGACGATGGCGCCACGACGGCCACCGGTCGCATTGCCGAACACGCCGGCGCCGCCACCATCGAAGAAGTGGGGCACCATGCCCGGCAGGATGAGGGCGAGGCCCCACACAGGCCCGAGCCAGACCGCGATGATGACCAGGGCGACAAGGCCGCCGAGGAAGGAGGACAGGAAGCCGATGAGCGAGGCGTTCGGGCCGTAGGGGAAGACGATCGGGATATCGAGCGCAGGCTTGGCTCCGGGGACGACCTTCTTGGCGATACCCTGGAAAGCGGGAACCAGCTCGCCCAGGATGATGCGGACGCCGTAGAGGATGATGCTCACGCCGATGCCGAACTGCAAGGCCTGCGCGAACGCGGCCATGAAGAAGGCGCCGTAATCGGTGATGTTGCCCGGGAAGATCTTCTTGATGACGCTCCAAGGCTTGACGATGGCGGCCCAGATGGAGAAGACCAGATAGAGCACGACCATCAGCAGCGTGGTGGAGACCATGGAGTCACGAAGGAAGCTCAGGCCCTTCGGGAAGTCGATGTCTTCGGTAGACTTGGACTTCTTGCCCACGACGGTGCCGATGGAGCCGGAGAGCAGATAGCCCAGCGAGCCGAAGTGGCCCACAGAGAGCTGGTCGCTGCCGGTGACGCGGTTGGTGAACGGCTGGGTGAAGGAAGGCATGACCACCATGATCACACCCATCAGCACAGCGCCGACGACCACGACGAGCAACTGGTTCTTCGCGCCGAAGCCGAAGGAAAGTACCAGAGCCAGCAGCGTGGACATGAAGACCATATGGTGACCGGTCAGGAAGACGTACTTCAGCGGGGTGAAGCGCGCAAGCAGCAGCATGATGATGAAGCTCAGCACGATGATGTAGGCCGAAGCCGCACCAAACTGGCTGGAAGCCTGCGCGGTGATGACCTCATTGGTCGGCACCACACCGTGTGCGCCGGTGGCCTTGAAGACCAGCTGGCCGAACGGTGCCAAAGCATCGGTGACGACCGTGGCACCTGCGCCGAGGATGAGGTAGCCCATGGCCGCCTTCAAGCCGCCCGCGATGACCTGACCCGCGCTGCGCTTCAACGCGATCAGGCCAATCGCCGCCACGATACCGATCAGATACGCGGGGACGTTGAGAATCTGCTGACTGATGAAGTTCAGCACATCGATAAGAACGTTCATGGTTCTTAGTCCTTTTTCTTGTTCTTTTCTTTATTTTCGTTATCAGACAACGCTTTCCACGGAATCATGGGATCCCGTGGAACGCCGACAACGGTGGCGATCCGATTCGGCAGATCGCCACCGCCATCGATAAGAATCTCAGTCCTGGTACTTCTCGAGGATTCCCTTGATCTCATCGGCATCCATGAAGTTCTGGACGGTCTCGACAGGCGTGGAGGTGCCTTCGAGCTCGGGGGCCAACTGCGGCGAGGTGAGCACCAAGTCGTTCATGTTGGCCGTGCCTTTGGCGCTGCCCGCGTCCGAAGTGGTGACGGTGACGTCCATGCCCATATCGGCTGCGACATTCTCGACATTGACCTTGAGCAATACGGAAGTTCCGATTCCGTTGCCGCATACGCAAAGAATATCCATGATATTCTCCTTTCTGCTTTTCTGCATGTTTCCGTCCCGACGAATGCCGGACACGGTACAAATGACGACGGTGGGAAACGGCAAACCCCGCCTTTCCCGTCCGTCGAAGTATCTGGGAAACCAGACGCCGACTACCGGTTCAGGATCGCCCGGATCTCTTCAGGCGTCTTGGCATCGGCCAGGGCCTTGACCTTCTCGGGCTTCGAAAGCGCACCCGCGATGGCGGACATCACCTTGACGTGTTCGTTCTCGTCATGGCCGGCAAGGCCGATGACCAAAGAGACCGGATCGTTGGCCTTGTTGCCGAACTCGACCGGCGTGCTCAGACGAACCCAGCTCAGACCGGTGCTGAGCACCGCATCGGACGGGCGGGAATGGGCCAGCGCCATACCCGGGGCAATGACGATATAGGGACCCATCTTCTCCACGGTCCCGATCATCTCATCGGTATAGGCGTCAGTGGTGAAGCCGGAGGCCACCAATCCCTTGCCCGCCAGACGAATCGCGTCCTTCCAGTCCTTAGCCGGCACATCCAGCAGGAACGAGGAATCAGGCAGGAAGCCGTCAATATCACTTGTCGCGTCGTTGTTGGCCACGATATTTCCTTTCATTTTCCGGCCGAAGCACTTCCGCCCCGGCCTTCGTCGAATAGTTCGCGATTCAGTCTGTCGCCATGATCGAGTGGTAGAACGCTCCGTGAAGGGCCTTATCGGCCTTTTCCCGAGCCTCATCCCACGTGGTGTCGGCAAGCTGGGCGCGCACATCGTCCAGCGCGACCGGAGTCATCGACAGGGAGTTGACGCCGATGGCGGCCAGCACCACCGCAAGTTCCGGATCGGCCGCGGCTTCGCCGCAGACGCCCACCGGCATGCCGTTGGCGTTGCCTGCGTCGGCAATCATCTTGATGGCACGCAGCACCGCCGGGTGCCATGCAGTCTGATAATTGGACACGGAGCCCAAGGTGCGATCGGCGGCAAGCGTGTACTGCGTCAGGTCGTTGGTGCCGATGGAAACGAAATCAGCGACCTTGGAGACCTCTTCGGCCATAAAGGCGATGGAAGGGACTTCGGCCATGATGCCGACCTTCTTGAGGCCCTTCGATTTGCCGAGCTTGACGAAGTATCCGGCCTCCTGTTCATCGGTGACCATCGGAACCATGACCCACAGATCCGCATTCGTCTTCGCGTCAGCCGCGGCCAAGGCGTCAAGCTGATCGTTCAGCACCTGCTGGTGGACACGGAGCGTACGCAAACCGCGCAGGCCCAACGCCGGATTCGGCTCATCGCCAGGAGTCAGGAACGGCAACGGTTTATCCGCCCCAGCGTCAAGCAGTCGGATGACCACTTTCTTGCCCGGGAAACGACTCAGAAGCCTGATGTACGCCTCGGTCTGTTCCTCGACGCCAGGAGCCTGCTCATTGCCGAGGAAAAGGAACTCGGTGCGGAACAGCCCCACGCCTTCTGCGCCATACTCAAGCGCGGGATCGGCGTCTTCCGGCTTGCCGACGTTGGCCAGCAACGGAATCGGATGGCCGTCTTTGAAGGAACCGGCCTTGCCGCGGAGCTCCTTGGCCTGGGCCACACGAGCCTTGACGGCCTCGGCCCGGTCAACCTGCTCCTGCGTCGGATCGGAGATGACCTCACCATGGCGGGCATCCACCACCACGGTGGTGCCATCGGTCAACTCGTCGGCACCATCGGCGGAGACGACGGCGACAACGCCACGCGCACGCGCCAGGATGGCGGTATGGCTGGTCGGGCCGCCCTGGCTGGTGACGATGGCCAGTACCTTGTCCAAATCAAGCGCCGCGGTGTCGGCGGGGGAAAGATCCTCTGCCACCAGCACAAACGGCTTGTCGCTTTCGGGAATCCCGGGAGCCGGCACCCCCATCAGGTCGGCGATGACGCGCTGGCCGACATCATGAAGGTCGGCGGCGCGTTCGGCCATATACCCACCGATATTGGTCAGCGTCTGCTCGAAACCGGCAAAGCCA
The DNA here is from genome assembly GCA_024104275.1 of Bifidobacterium sp. Lineage (GTDB taxonomy): Bacteria > Actinomycetota > Actinomycetes > Actinomycetales > Bifidobacteriaceae > Bifidobacterium. The sequence continues at coordinate 7,255 of JAGGHK010000011.1, read as the reverse complement.
TCAAACACCGCACGCTCAGCGGTCTGCCCGTCCTCGATATGTTTTTTGATCGAATCCGACAACGCCGGATCCGCGGCCATCTGGGCCAATGCCTCAAGAATCGGGGCAGCCTGCCGGGCACCCTTGTCGCCCTTGGCAGCATCAGCGGAACGACGCTTCAAATCGTCGTTGACCTTACGCAGCGAAGCCTCGACACGCGCGACCTCGGATTCCGTGCTCCTTGAAGCGTCACGCGCCTCCGAAGAGGGTTCCGGCAAAGGCGCCGAAAAACGCAGGACCGGACCTACGGCCGCGCCACGTCCAATACCTGCACCAGCAATACGCATATCATTCACTCCTTGAATCTTTGAAGAAGCAACCAACAGGTCTGCCACGACATGTCAGCCGCTGCCACATGATAAGTAAAGTTTTCAGCAGAGGTTATTATACACACTAAAACTGGCTTTGCAAAAACGGTAATCGTTTTCTCTATTTTGCTTTCTGGATGCTATACTTCTGTTGTTCAATGTCCTTTACGGGCTAATCCGCCAATATCGAGGGAGTTCTTATGGCAAAGGCAACACGTACCGCAACAATCACCGATCCGGTCGGCATCCACGCACGACCCGCCTCGCAATTCGCGCAGGCGGCCACCGCATCCGGCTGTGCCGTCACCATCGCCAAGGGGGCTGGGGCTCCGGTCAACGCCGGCAGCATCCTCTCCGTGATGGGCCTGGGCATCCAAAAGGGCGACGAAGTGACCGTGAACGTCGACGGCGACAACGCCGAAAAGGTGGCCGACGATCTTATCGAGACCCTCACAAAGGCCGAATAGCAAGTTCCTGGCCGTGTCTTTTTAAGACGCATACGGATCAAGCGGACACGGCCGGACTACAATGGGCATAGGTTACTTCCCCTACCATTTTGATCTATGGTTCAGCTCGGCAAACGGGTTGGCATCGCAACTGGAGCATCGTTATGAAAACTCGGGCCCGCAGGCGTCGCACAGAGAGCCCGAACAATTCCATCACCGAGGTGGCGGCGCTGGCGAAAGTCTCCACGGCCACCGTTTCACGGGTGCTTTCGGGCCGGCGTAAAAAAAATGACGACATCGCGCGCCGAGTGCACGAGGCCGCCGATCAACTTCATTATCGCGCCAATTCCGCTGCCAGCAGTCTTCGCAGCGATGTCACCAACACGCTGGGTGTCGTCATCCCCAGCCCCATCGACACGTTCAGCTCCCAACTGCTTTCCAAACTTGAACCGAAGGCACGGGGAAAAGGCAAATACATATTGGCCAGCATGGGAGAGACCGCCGACGAACAAAGCAAATGCATCAATTCGCTGATTGCCCGTGGCGTGGATGGGCTGATCGTCATTCCCGTTCCAGAAGCCGACCTCTCCGGAATCATCGCCGACGCGACGACGGAAAAGACTCCCATCGTGCAGATTTCGGGACGCAGCACCTCCTCAAAAACCAATTGGATCGGCATCGACGGTGCAGCAAGCATGCGTGAAGCCGTCACCCACATCACCGACCATAACGGCACATCAATCATGTTCATGGGCCCCAATATGGATGCCGATGAGGCCGCAGACGCTCTTGTGGCTTTCCAGAATTCCGATCAGATCACCGGCTATCTGCATAATCCGGAATGGACGACGTTCGGCGACTGCACCATCCAACGAGGCTACGACGACACACTCAGAGTATTTGAAAACACGGAAAATCGTCCCAATGCCATAATCTGCGGTTCCGACGATATTGCCATCGGGGCGTTGACGGCGCTGCAAAAACTCGATATCACGGTGCCCGATGAGGTGAAGATCATCGGCTTTGGCGATTCGCAACTGGCGGCCTCGTACCATCCCTCCATCACCTCGTTGCGACCGCCATACGGCTCGATGGCCGAAGAGGCTTTGCGGCTCATCGAACTGAAACGTGGCGGCAAGCGCCATCTGCCCTCACACACCGCATTCCCGCCGCAAGTGGTGCGCAGGGAATCAACATCCTCGCCGCGCATCGGCACAAGTGACATGGCCGACCCCCGCTGAAGCCCCGAACCAAATGCAGGCTGCCAGGGGGACACCCCTCCTTGCCCTGCCTTCGCTGTCAGGATAATCCGGCGTTTCTCGTCTGCCGCGATTCCCACAAAACTCGCATTACCGGTATGACATTTGACTTACAGGGCCGGACCCAATCATTCACATTGCCAGCAACGCGCAAAACAGCGCTTCGAAAAGAAGTGTCTGGTTGCCATTGCCGTTGAGACGGCGGCGGGCGACGGAGATGGCTTCGAGACGGTTGACCACGCCTTGACGGGTCAGGCGCTCGGCAAGGTTGACGAGGGACGAACGCTTCTCCTTGTTGATCAGCCCGGCAGCATCTTCCGCGTTGTTTTGTAGTACAGAGACATCACGGTAGATGCTTGCGACGGTATTGAGGTCGCGGTCGAGCACATCGCGGCTGCGTCTGGTGGCGCGGCGCTTGATATCGGCTTTCTTGCCGATCTGGTTGAAGGCACCGCGAAGTTGCGGCGGAATCCGGTCTTTCTCTCCCAAGCCGTTGAGGCGTCTGAACTCGGCTTCCTGCTTGCCTGCCTTCTCTTCGACATCGGCCTGCGCCTGGGCTTTGGCATTGTCGATGAGCCGGCCGGCGAGCAGCACGGCATCCGAAGCTTTGCCCATGTTGAGCACGCCGGAAATCAGTTCGGCACGATCGCTCCGCACACGCTCGTTGGTGGCATAAAGCCTGGCCACGCCGATATGGCCCTCGGCCAGACGCGCACACTGCGCGGCAAGTTTAGGCTCGATATGCTCTTGCGTTTCCAAGAACTTCGCCACAGACTGCGTTGACGGCACAGCAAGATTGATGACGCGCGTACGGGAGCGGATGGTCGGCAGCACATCCTCGGCGCTAGGAGCACATAAAAGCCAAATGGTGTGCGGACTGGGTTCCTCGATCTCTTTGAGGAGCACGTTGGTGGTGCGCTCGAGCATGCGGTCGACATCCTCGATGATGATGATCCGCCAAGGGGCGATGCTCGGGGTCTGCTCGGAAGTCTCAATCAGGTCGCGGACCTCGTCGATGCCGATGGTGACCTTGTTCGTCGCCAAAATGGTGACATCGGGGTGCGTCCCCGCCAGCACCTGCTCGCTGGAACGTTCGGGCTCGTCGCTCAAGCCGTGGCTCGGGCTTTCCAACGCAGCTGCAAAAGCGCGCGCGACGTTGGAACGGCCCGATCCGGGAGGGCCGCAAATCAGCCACGATTGGGCGATGGCCTTGGGATCGCCGGAAGCGACGGCGCGCAATCGCGCCACGACCTGGTCCTGGCCGACAATCGAGTCCCATACGCTCATTGTTCCTCCACTCGTTTTCGTAACCCAACTTTATTGCTCGCCACCGATAGGCAATCGCCTACATTCTTTCAATGTCCCATTTGACCTTTTGAAATCGCCAGATTCTTCTATGCCATATCGCAATATGCAGTAAATCGCAGTATACCAATCGGCTTTATTCAGCTACCGACAACAAACTTTATGTATTACATATTGCCGGCTTACCAACCAATCTGTGCCGCGCTCTACAACCCGCACGACCAATCTGCCAGCAGGTTATCGGTATCGACGCGAATCTCGTTGCACACCTCATCAATCGGCTTCGAAGCGTCAATGACCTTGAACCGCGACTTCTCATGCGCCGCCAAATTCAAGAACGCCTGCCGCGTGCGCTCCTGAAATCCGTCGCCTGCCGACTCCATACGGTCTTCGCTGTGATCAAGCCGGCCGTGCGAAACCGCCGGATCCATGTCGAGCAAGTACGTGCGTTCCGGCAACAGATTATTCGTCGCCCAGAGGCTCAGGTTCCGCACTTCCTCCTGCGTGAGCTCCCGCCCACCTGCCTGATACGCCAATGACGAATCGATGTAACGGTCGGAAATGACCACGGCCCCACGCGCGAGCGCCGGGCGGATGACCTCGGCAACGTGCTGGGCTCGATCGGCGGCGAAGAGCAACGCTTCGGTGCGCGGCGCGATGTCACCTCCATGCAGCAGCAGCTGCCGCAAAGCCAAACCCAGCTTCGTGCCGCCTGGCTCCCGGGTGACGACAACCTCACGTCCCAGCTCTTCGACGTAACGTTTCAGGCGCTCGACCTGGGTGGTCTTGCCGACCCCGTCAACGCCCTCAAACGAAATAAACACCCCGCTCATAATTCCCCAATCCCCCTTACCAATAACTTCCAAATCCATTTCCATTATCCGTTACGACCATACTTTAAAGTCAACAACACACCAAGGCACATAATGAATCGCAACGCTTCACGGCTTATTTATCAAAATGATAATCGCTACCAAATTGATACGACCAACGATCAACGATCTTCTTGTATCGGCCTTCGATCGCATCCTCAATCTTCGAAATCTCATAGTCGGAAAGCCCGCCACGATTATGCGCCAGCGAAACATGACCATCTTTGGTCAGAATAAATTTGCTCAGGTCGCGTTTCCGCCCTTTACCGACATGCACATGAACGCCATGGTGCATATCTTGGGAGCTGAAGAATACCGAATAACCCATCACGCGAAACAGTTCAGTCATGTCCGTACTTCCGATCTATCGACCGGGCACACTCAATCATCTTGTAGTTCTGCCGGAAATATCGATGAACAAAATCCAAGCTATCTTTCGGAAAAGTCGACGATAATATATTGCCCTCGTTGTCAAGCACTGCTTTCCTGCCATACCCGATTTCCGTAATGGTCACCGTATCGGCGTTATATCCCAGCCGGATACCATCTTCCTCAAGGAAATCATCGCACTCCATATTGCACCTCCTTTCCTCCTGCAATACCGCCAATTGTAGCGGAAATGCGGGAGGACGCGAGGTGGTGCGAGCGTGACGAGACCGAGATGGGACCTTGATATTTGCAGGCTTGCGTTTACCGCTACCTGCCATAGACCGAGCCGACATATTCTGCTCCTTTCGCTTGCGTGAAATCTTCGTTGATTCCATCGAAGCACAAAAAGCAAAATTACCGAGGCAAAAACGGGCACTGTGGTCGGATGATAGGGGTTATCCACATTTGAGGCGTGTCGCGGGCTACATCCGCCAGTTGCCCACAAAAGCCGACAATGGCGGCCGACTATCCACAATCAGCCATTGAGGACATTTCTTATCCACATTAATCAATAATGGATATCCGTATATCCGCAACCATTTGCCGAGTAACGTATCTTCCCGAACAAACAGAAAACATCTCCATGGATAAACCGGAAAACCACGGAGCGTACGCAGACACGAATCCCGGGTTTCGTTTCTCTCCCACACAATATTAGCCACGGAAAATGCGAATCAGAAGATATTTTTCAATCGAATTCTCCGATAAATATGTCATATAACGACTTATCCCGCCCTGATAACCAGAACGGGACAAGTTTGATAAGTTGTTCAGCTATGCGGCCTACTTCTTAGCTGTTGCCTTACGAGTAGCGGTCTTCTTCGCAGTGGATTTACGCGTTGTGGTCTTGCGAGTCGTGGACTTCGTCGACTTGCGCGCGGTGGTCTTGCGGGTAGTGGTCTTGCGGCGGCCGCGGCGCTTGGTGGGGCCGGCGGCACGCTTTTCGGCGAGCAGCTGGAAAGCGGTGGCAGGGTCGATGGACTCCGGGGTGTACTGCTTAGGCAGAGTGCGGTTGGTCTCGCCGTCGGTGATGTAGGCGCCGTAGAAACCATCCTTGATGGTCACGTTCTTGCCGTTCTCCGGGTCCGCACCGAGGTCGCGCAGCGGCGGTTTGGCCGCTCCTCTGCCACGGCCGCGGCCATACTTCGGCTGGGCGAACAACGCTTTGGCCTTGTCCGAATCAACCGTGAAAATCTCATCCTCGCTGCCCAGCGAGCGCGTCTCGGACTTGCCATCCGCGCTCTTCTTGGTGAGGTAAGGGCCATAGCGACCATTGCTTGCAGTGACGACGGCTTCACTGGTTTCGCCGGTTTTAGCATCGGTCTCGTCGTATTTGCCGACTTCACGCGGCAGGCTCAGAAGCTTCAGAGCATCGTCGAGCGTGACTGTGTCCGGACTCATCGTCTTGAAGAGCGAGGCCATCTTGGGCTTGGGTGCCGTGGATTTGGCGGATTTCTTGGCACGGGTCTTGGTGGTTTTGCCGGGCTTGGCATTTTTTGCGTCAGCGGAGTCAGCAGTAGCCGCAGCCTTCGCAGCAGCAGCCTTGGCTTCACGCTCGGCCTTCATTTCAGCTTCGGCTTCGGGAGAAATCAACGCAACGTATGGGCCGAACCGGCCGTTGCGCACCTCCACGGTACCGCCGGTTGCCGGATCCTTGCCCAGCACGCGCGGCCCGCCGGCGTTGTTCTTGATGAGCTCGTGGCCGGCCTCGACGGTCAGCTCGTCGGGCGCCATCGTCTCGGGAATCGAGGCGCGCTTGGGGTTGCCTTCCGCGTCCAGATTCTTCGTATCCTCAAGATAGGGGCCGTAACGGCCGACGCGCACCTGCAGGCCGTCGCCGATTTCGATGGTGTTGATGGCGCGCGCGTCGATGTCGCCAAGCTGCGCGACCTGCTGCTGCAGGCCCTCGTGCGCCTCGTCCTGCGATTTCACCGCACCCTTGCCGTCGCCGAAATAGAAGCGGGTGAGCCATTCCTTGCTGGTTTCCATGCCTTGGGCGATCTTGTCGAGCCCGTTCTCCATGTCGGCGGTGAACTGGTAATCCACGTACTTCGGGAAGTTGGTTTCGAGCAGCTTGGTCACTGCGAACGCGAGCCAGGAAGGAATCAGCGCACGGCCACGCTCGTAGACATAGCCACGGTCGATAATCGTCGAAATGATGCTGGCGTAGGTGGACGGGCGGCCGATTTCCTTGGCCTCGAGCGTCTTGACCAACGAAGCCTCGGTATAGCGTGCCGGGGACTGGGTCTCATGACCGTCGGCGGTAACCGACGTGGCATTGAGCACTTCGCCGGTTTTCATTGGCGGCAGAGCCGCGTTTTCCTCAGACTTGCTGGATTTGGCGGTTGCCATGGAATCCTTGGTCTTGGCGGCGGAGGAACCGGACGCGGACGATGAAGAACCCGACGAACGACGCGGCCAGCCAGAGGCCTTGAGGAATCCAGGGAATTCGACGACGGTGCCGGAAGCCTGGAAAATGCCCTCACCTTTATCTCCGGCAGGTGCGGAAAGCCGCACGGTGGCGGTGAAACCGGTGGCATCGGCCATCTGCGAGGCAAGCGTGCGCTGCCAAATCAGGGTGTAGAGCTTGAGCTGAT
>JAGGHK010000010.1 GCA_024104275.1 Bifidobacterium sp. | reverse complement strand
CCCGGCCCCGTTCCGGACACACATTCCGGCCGCCCCCGAAAGTGTCGCCCGACACTTTCGAATCGTCACAAGGCCATACGGGACAACCCCTCAAAACCGACTACAGACACACATTCTGGCCTATATCCCGGGTAAAGGGTTGGGTTAAGTAAACAAAGGTGTGTCTTATTCTGTCCAGATGGTGGTCATGTCGAGTGTCCGGCCCATCCGTATCGGATGCCGAAGCCTGATTCGTAGGGGTCGATGTCGGGGTCGTCCGGGTCGGCTTGCTGCACGGAGCGGTGGTCCAGCCCGGGCATCGCGATGTCATGGCCGGTCTGCTGTTTCCTTGGTTTTCCTTTTCGGAGTTCGGCTTTTGCGAGGCGTTCGGGGCCCGGGTCCGGGGTGCGCATGTAGAGGAGCCATTCGCAGGTCCTTTTGGCGTGTTCCGGGCTGAGGCCGTTGTGGCGGCGCATGGCGTCCTTGATCGGCTTGTTGGTGCCGCCCTCGAGCATGTTCGTGTTCCATGCGACCGGCCCCTTGGCCGTCAGGGCGGGGTCGAGCCAGGTGAAGAGCATGCCGGCGGCGTTGAGCCTGGCGAGCCGGTGGCAGGCGTCGCGGGCTTTCTGGTGGGTGTACCAGGTGCGGCGGAAGCCGGTGTCCGGGTCGGTGGCCACGGTCCGCTCGTTTAGCCGTTCCCTGTCCCCCCTCGTACCATTCGTCCGGGTCGGCCGGCCACTGCCGCGCCTGTTCGGGGGTGCCGCAGCGTTTCGTGTTCACGAGCCGTTTGGCCAGACGGTAGAGCGCCTTGCCTGGTTCGGTACGCGGCCTGGAGGTCAGGTCCGCCCTCGTGTTCCGCAGGACGTGCACGAGGCAGCGCTGCACGCGCATGCCCGGCCAGCGCGCGCCGATGGCGGCGAGGCAGCCGCGTCCTCCGTCGCAGACGACGACGTCGGGCCGCGGGATGCGTTTGAACAGGGCGAGCCAGGCGGTCTTCTTCTCGGTGTCGCACCACTGGAAAGCCAGCGGCCTGCCGTCGACGGCGTCGATGGCTATGAGCAGGCACCAGCCGTTGAGGTACGTGCCGTCCACCTCAACGCAACGCGCCCTGGCCGGTTTCGGCAGCCGGGGGCAGACCTGCCAGCACCAGGCGGTGCGTTTCGCGAACCCCTGCCGGCTCGTCACGCCGACCGCCCGTGCGGCCCGCAGGACATCCGCCCCTCCCAGCACCCACGACAGCCATGCGCGGAACTCGGCCAGGCGCGTGGCGTCCGGTCTCGCGGCGACGCCGCTCGCCGAGCACGCGTCGCACCTCCAGCGCTGCCGTCCGGCCTTCGTGTGTCCGTTCCTGCGCATCGGCAGGCCGCACAGCGGGCACAGCCTCGCCCTCGATGATTTCCTCCTGGCCATACCGTCATGCAACAGCCAGCACACAACCACACGGAAGTCAAGCCGGAATACGAAAGGCCTGTGTTTAACGCTGTAGGCGTTAAACACAGGCCCGCACGCCTACTCCCACAACGCCGAACCCCGAAAATGAGATACACCTTTGTTTACTTAACTCGAAAAACTAGATGATGGCGCATGCTGCGCCCGGCATGAAATCATCGGCGTCTGAACACTTGCGTCCACCATGACTTGAGGACCGTATCCATGACAGTGTGAACAAATTCATCCCCTCCGATGACGCTAATGTCATCGGAGGGGATGAATCATGACTCGTGGTCAGGAAGGGCTTTTGCCGCGCGCCCTTACTTGTATATCTCCGGCGACTTATGCTGGCCGTAGTCGGGCAGCTTCCTGCGCGAATACAGGAAGGCGAGCATCATCAACAGGAAGAGCAGCAACCCGAACGCGCACCCCCAAATGCCGCCTGGGCGCACAGGCTTGGAAACGGCCGCTTCCGTTTGGCATTTCAGATCCAAGTTGTCCGCGCGCTGCACTCTGCCGAAACGTTCTACATACAGATTGGAAGTCGGCTGAATGAACTTTGATTCAGTCGTTTCGCAAAGCGGACTGTTCTTAGGCAAACGCGGAGCTCTTCTAGGCTGCACGACCGTGTCACGCCGTGGAGCCGTCGCCGCGCGGGAGTTGGCGCCAGGCGCAGTTGCGATCAGCGGCGCGGGGGCGGGGAAGGGCGTGAGCACCGCATTCGCATTCCTGGCGTTTGCATTATTTGCCTGAGCAGAAGGAGCCCACCGGGCGTACAGCACGATGTCCGAGTTCACAGGTCTGTTGAAATCATAAAGCAAGCCTCCCGATTCACGGGACGTATACCATCCGGTGAACCTATACCCTTGGAGGGTCGGCTCAGCGGGTCGCGCGACAGAGGTGCCGGCCTTGACGGACACCAGGAGATGGTCCGTACCGTTTTCCGCATCGAAACGGACGACATATGATGTCACCGGTACAACCACGTCCTTCCAATGGGCGTACAACGTGAGATCACCCGTTATTTTTTGCTTGAAATCGTATCTTTCACCAGAAGCGGGATCAGTGAACCATCCAAGGAACTCATGCCCACCATACCTAGGCTTTGCGGGTTCCTCCACCGTCTGCCCCAAATAGACGTCCTTGGTGATGACGTCGTTGGACTGGCCGTTCTGTTGATGGAAGAAGACGGTACGCGCGTCATCGCTCTTCCAATGAGCGAAGAGCACGGTGTCGTCAACGATTGGCTGCTTGGCCGGGTCGAAGTCGGTTGCGGTCTCGAACGAGCAACCGCCGTTGGCATCCACCACGCACGCCTTCCAGCCAAGGAACTCGTTGGCCTTGCCGTTGGCCTGCAACCAATCAGGTCTGCCGGGCGCCTTATCTCCCAAAACATGCCCGGACACGATATCGATCGGATCGGGGGACTGTTGGCCGTTCAAAGTGCCGCCGCGCAGATCCACGGTCACGTGCGGGGAACGGACCGAGGGAGCCAATTCACCATCGAAGGAGAATTTCTCCAAGCCGGACAGTCCCGGATTATCACCTTCGAAGCTGAGGCAAAGAAGACCGCCACGCAACTCCCCATCGATGATCTGTGGCTCCGGAATATCCGGGGAGAACTGGGGATGACGCGGTTCCGCGAACTGACCTCGGCCGATATGCGGGTCGATCAGTTCGATCTGCCCGTCCGTCACCTTGACGTTCTGACGGTCAAGACGCGGCGCCGGCAGATCCTCGTGCGCATCCAAGTAGTGGTAATATGCGTCTCCGGTGAAGCGAACGGCCGCGTTGTTCAGGTTCTTCAACTCGCTATCGCGCACAATCACATTCGGGTTCGCGACCAGGTCCTTCGTGAATCTGATGTGCTGGTCGTCCGCTTCCAGCTCCCTGAGCTGAGTTAAGGTCGCGAGCGAGGAGAGATCCTTGATCTTGTTCCAACCCAAATCAAGCGTTTTCAGATTCACCAGACCGCTTAATGGCGACACGTCGCTGATGTCGTCCTCTTCCATGTTCAGTTCCGACAAACTGGTCATGCGCGAGATCGCGGCGGGAATGGTTCCGTGAATCGCATTCGAGTCGGCGTTCATGCTGAGCGTGATGAGCTTATGCAGACCGGCCAACGGTTCGAAACTCGCCTCGTTCAAGCCTTCGCAGTCGTCCAGTATCAGGGTCTGCAGATTGGGGAACATCCGCGGAAAGTCCTTGAATGGATCCTTGGCACGAGGAACCTTATCGGCGTCCGTGTTGGGGAGGTCCCGAACGCCGCTGGCGTCCTCACCGATTGCGGTGTGATCCAAGTTAAGGTATGTCAACCCGGTAAGTCCGGCGAGCTGCGATGCGTCCCAGAAGAGCGATTCCGTCATGTCCACCTGACGGAGCTCAGGCATGTTCTCCGATTTCCATGACGTCAACCCGGCACGGTTGATGTCGCCATTATTGGAGGGCTGACCGACGCCGTCGAACGTGACGCTTGTGAGCTTGCGAAGATGGGACATCGGCGAATAGTCGGTGACCCGGGGGAATCCGGTACTCTTGCCGGAAGTGAACGACTCGAGATTCTCGAAAACCTCGATGCCGGTGATGTCTTTGACGAAACCTCCACCGCTGACACCGAAGTTATCGCCATCCAGACTCTTCACCGTATCGGCCCAATCCTTGGTCACAACCGCATCGTCGGAGTTGACCGCTGGATACATGACTTGAAGATAGTGGCGGAAGACCGGATCCGGGAAGCACTGGGCCATTGTGCTGACACCCAAAGCACACGTCCCCGACTTGGCCGCGTCCCCGGACTGCGCATCGGACGAGTCGGTTTGGTGTTTCGGCTCGTCAGCCGGGGCTGCCGTGCCGCCCTTGGGCTCCGACCGTGTGACCTTAGAGGCCTGGCCATCGTTGGGCACGGTGCTCTGTGGTTGGCTTTGCCCATCAACCCCCGCAGGATCCGCAATGGCCGCCCCAACCGAGGCCGGCAACAAAACGCCCGCAACCATAAGACCGGCCACAAGCTTCATCGCCGTCGTTCTTCCTAACATCCGCATCGTCACCGCCTCCTTTCATTGAACACATCATGGATCGATCGACTCCGCCTGTGGACATGACGTGGTCCGTTATGCCGAACATGCGCGGGGCCGGTGCCACGCCGGGCGACATTCACCGTCTCTGTTTGACGCCGCCGATTGTACCGATACGCCATATCGGCCAGCACCATCACCGCGACAGCCAGCACAATCCACATCAGACGGGACCCCGTCAGCGGCATGGTCGTGGAGGCGTTCGCAGGCACACTGCCCGTGACCGTCTTCCCTCCGTTGCCAGATTCGTCGACGACATCCACTTGGACCGTTGCGCCTTTGGGCAAGAAGGGAGAGTCGATCGACCAGGAGCCGTCCTCGTTCGGGGTGGCCGTCTTCGACGAAACGCTTTTGTCTTTGTCCTTGCGCTTCCACGTGACGGTGACCGTTGAGGAGCTCATGTCCTTATGGCTGTCGGCTGGATCAAGTGCTCCCGATATCCGGTTGCCAAGCATCTTCGTGTTGGTTATCACGGGCGGGGTCATGTCGATGGTCGCGTTTTGGAGGACAGACTTCGTGTTGATGCCGTCTTGAGTATCGACCGCGATGAAACTGTAGACATCACCCTCCGGCACATCATCCTTGTTCAGGAATTTGTTGGGCTCGATGTCGATACTCCACTTCTGACTACCGGTCCCGTCAATCGAGGCCGTGCCTACCTTATTGTTGTCGTCGGCGATCACCTTGTCGGGATCCACAGCCGAGCCGTCCTTCTTGCGAACCGCATATAGGGTCAGACTTGACTTCGGGGAATCCGAATGCGTCACCGTCCCGTTCACCCTGACCTTGGAGCCAGTCGGCAACGTGCCATTCGGTTTCCTGGTGTTTGGCACCACGACACCATTAATGGAAACCGTCGAGGAGGACAACATGTGGGGATCGAATGTGAAACTGTCATAAGCGGTGTCGATTGTCCAACCCAAATCAAGAAGCTTGTTGACTTTCTCAGCAGACATATCCGTGGTGATGCCCGTAGTTGCGTTCTGGCTAGTCAACGGATTGTAAACGTCCCCGACAGAACCCGTCGAACAGGAGGACATGTCATCATCCTTCGTCTTCGATATAGGCCAAGTGACCAACATGAAGTAACCAGACAATTCAGACTGGTCATGAATTGCCCGACCGAAATCAATGGACCCGTCGGAGTTCTGTGCAGGGCCTGAAGCTATCAACTGGCCTTTGGTGTTCTCTTGGGTAGCCCCGACGGGCATATATTGCGCACGGGTAGGCGTTTGCCGCACTTTCTGTGCGGTTTCCGTCAAGGCCTTGACAGGAACCCAATTTCCATTTTTCGATAGCCCGATCCACTGAAAGTAGAACTCATTCACTTTGTTGCAGACCTTGTCATAGCCAGAGACGCCATACGATCGGTCGAGCCAGGAAGTGAAGAACGAATTCCGCGGAGCTACGCCCGGACCTGTCCACACTGTAGGAAAGCCATTATCGGCTATCAGTCCCCAATTGGCCTGTCCACCGGACCACAGAGACGGGGTGGCGGCATCCCAACCTGGTAAGGAGTATGGCCCTTGACAGTTCTCAGACGTAGCAGCCTTACCTTTAGTGCAGCCATAATTGTCATAGACGTACTTGAAAACCTGGTAGGGTTTGCCATCCTTTTGCAGGGCAATCTTGGTCCACGGCCCATCCCCGACCTTCGCGTTCAGAGGCATCGGGTAAGGGTTACCAGCTATCGACTGCACAGGTCCACTCCCAGAGACAAAGTTATCATATTCTATGGATATCGTAAGAAACTCATATTTTCCAGCGTACTGCACATCGCGTATCGTGTAGTTCTGATAATTGTTTTGAGCCCAAGCGGTTGCCGCCTGAGCAAGCGCCGCTTTCGTGTCGTTTGCCCGATTTGGACTATGCCACGTGTTGATATAGCCGAGATCATCGACCCCGGATGCTACCCCAGTATCCAGATTGTATCCCCCCTTCAGAGATAGCCCACCGCAGGCGCCGAAGGAGGAATCAGAAGTCGCCGTAGTCGCCAAAGGCACACAATCTGGCCGAACGTCGCCAGAGGCAACACGAAGCACAAAATCTGCGCGTACCTCATCGGCGGCGTACAGGTATCTCTTGTTGTAACCCAACATTTTGACGAGCTTCGGCGTGTGCGCCTCAATGTCGTCCACAGCGGCCGACCTAGGCTCCGACGGACGGGCCGAGTTGACCTCGGCCAACTTCTGATAGTCGTAGCCGTCGAAGACAGTGGCGACCGTGGTACCCATGTTCATGAGGAACTGCGCCTGATCCGGGTGCTCCTGCGCCATCTCGGCAGTGACGCCCTCCTCGTTATTGGTCAGAGGGTTGTAGATGTCGCGTGGCCAAGTGGTGTTCGGCTCACCCGTCGCGACGCAGTCCTTGGTCGTGCCGCCATTGGCTGTGATGGGCCAGGTGACAAGTTTGAAATATCCATCCAAACCCTGCTTCCTCTTGGCCGCACTGAAATCAATGGAACCATCGGCTCTCTGGCTCGGGCCATCACCCTTGAGATGGTGCTCATCGCCTGCAGGAGCATTGTATGCTACGTTCGGAGCAGTATCTCGTGCAGTCACCCTTCCCTGGTTGAACGACGTCAATGCGTGCGAGGTGATGCTGGTCACCGGCACCCATGAGCCGTTTTTTAAACCGAACCACTCATAATAGAAAGCCTTTGTTTCCCCACAACTTGTGGCACCGTTGAGCAAGTAAGCGTAAAACGCCTTTGCAGGAGCAAGCCCCTTGTCCACGGCGTTGTTCTCCCCTACTGACGGCTTATCGCCAACACGATCGAAACCATTGGCCACGTCCAGTCCCCAATTGGGCTGGCCGCCACGCCAAAGACCGAGATCTTGCCGGAGTCCTACACCATTGACAGGACCGCTAGGGCCGTTACTGTCATATGAATAGACCGGACTGTTTTGCGTGATATCGGTGGCATAACCTTCATGCAAATTGTGTTCGTCTTCATACAAGTAGCCATACACTTCCTCACGTTCCGCCACTGGCACTCCGGAGTCATCCTTATTGTAATCCATAGACTCAGAGTCTGTCGTATAGTTGCAGTAATAATCAACGAAGGCGTAAAGATGCCGCTTGATTTCGTTGCCTCCAAGTTTGAAATCCTCTTTTGGCTTGAGGAGGCTAGCAGGAACGCGCCCACCTCGAATCGAGACGGTCAGATAGTCAAAAGCCCCATCGCTGGACACCCCACGTATCGTATAGAAATCAGGGAAGTTGGAATCAGGCTTCACCCACTTCTCGCTCACCCCGTTATCGGTGCCACTTTTCCCCAACGTGTTCACGTAGTACAAAGGACGGACAGTGGTAGCGTCGTTCCACCCATAATAAAACTGTAAGCAATGCGCTGTCTTCTGCCGCTCGGAGTAGTGGGACTTCCCATAATCTAAATCTGCGACATAGCCGGAAGGCACGCAATCGGGGTCGACATCACCATGCTTGACGCGAATCACCACATCCATACGCAGAGCGCCATCACGGTAATCGAAACGATTATTATCCGCAAGAACGGCTTCCAGTTTCGGCCTGCGTGGATTGCCAATGTCGAACTTGGTCGGATCCATGTCATCGTCATCGCTTTGCACGCCGATTTTGCCGTCGTCACCTGAATTCTTGCCCGTATCAGACGAATGGGAATCATCCTTGTTTTTCGCGCCCGTCTGAGCGCCTTGGCCTGCGCCGCCGTTCGAAGACGCGGACGAATGATTGTCCCCTGCAGGCGCATGAACTCCATCAACACCGCTGGCCGGGGAGCCGACAGTACCATGGGCGTGGTCAATGACCGAACCATCGGAGGATGAGCCGTTGATCCCGGCGCCCTTGTCGCCGGTGCCCCCAGGCACGGACGACGAATCACCCGCGCTGAGACTTTGAGTCACCGTGGGTGTGTCCCCGTTGCTCGTCGAAGATGCGTCCGCCCATGCCGCCAAGGACATGACGAGCGTAATCGACACAACAGCGGCACCAGCCTTAAGCAAAGGATGCGAACCACTCGCCTTCCTTCTCTTCCTGTCTTCTTTCCTCATGTTCATGTTCCTTCTGCCTGTTACGCTCTCTTATTATAATACATTTCGATTACGCTGTAAGTCAAATCACAGATCGATTCAAGCCTTATGCCTCGCCTTCCTCGACCAACGTCCTCTGAATCTGCCATTCGCGTGAAGCGGCCAAGGCTGGATTCGGTGTACCGCGCGCTTGACCTTCAGCACCAGGAAGCCGGCCAGCAAGACGGCCACCATCGCAAGAATCGACCACAAGGAGCCATCGCCCTGCTTGACCCCCTCAGGCGGGACGGCGGTCCGCTCACCGGTTATAATCAACCGGCTGGTATTGATGCCGTATGGGGTGCAGGTCATCAGCGTGACCAAGTCCCTGCCATTCTGAACCGTATAGAGATGCGTGTCGGTCGGATCGATCACATGCACACCCACGACCCGATATGCCATCCTCTGACGCATCACATTGATGAAGAACAGGTCTCCTTTGTGCATCTGGTCCAGCCGTGTGAACAACATCGCGGAGGGGAGACCTCGGTGCCCCGAGAGCACCGCATTGGTGGACTTGCCGCCTACGGGTAGGCTGGTGCCACGAAGATGACCCACCCCCTTGTCCAACACCTCATTTGACGTTCCATGGTATATCGGCAGTTTTACCGATATCTTCGGAATCTCGATGCTGCCCATGATGCCGTCATGCACATCCAATAGCTTGAGATAGATGCTGTTGCGCAGCTCTGGGTCAACTGCCTGATCGTCCAGGTCCTGTTGGGTCGGGTTGGTTGCCGAACTGGATGAAAACGGGTCATCGAACTCACCGAGACTGGGCTGGCCGGACTGGGCAATCGCCACATTATATTGTTTCGCGGCCTGAATCTGCCCTGCGACCTCGGAATCGTTCCAGCCGTTGACGATGCTTTCGGCGGTATCGACCGCTTGATTCTCGTGCCGCGCGTTATACGCCTGCATCACGGGAACGAACAGCAAGGCGACCACCAAGGCGACCGCAATCATATCATGCATCAAATGTATCGCGTAACCATACCAGTCGCGCTTATTCGCCTGCCGCTTTACATCAAAAAAATTTTCAAAAGGCTCGCCTTTGAATTCGGTCACGCTTACTCTCATACGCGCGCTCCCTCACCGCTTTCAAAAGCACGGTCACCATGACATCATGGCCGGCCGCTTCTACCCGTTATGTATTCAATATGTATTCAATCGGAAATTCGCTGACACACAACTCCCCGTTCGGAGCCGAACCATCACGGCCCCGAACGGGGATATTGTGGAATTCGCTACGCTACCACTCAGACACGGGTGCGGGAAGCGGCGGCCTCATGGCGACGCTTCATGACCACGGTCACTCCAAGCAACGCGGCCAGAACCAAGGCCACGATGATGGCGAGGATGATGCCCGCACCACCGGTAAGCGGCAGTTGCATGACGGACGGGACGTTGTTGACGACCACGTTGTAGTCAGTGGCGGACGCCTTCTCGGCCAAATGCCAAGCGTCCTGCTGCACCGCGATGTCCACATTGTCGCTGTTGGAAGCGTTAGGAGTCAACGTGACATTGAACTTAGGCAGCATCACGGCACGAAGGTGCGGGTTGCTAGGCGCACCGATCTGCTGAATCTCATAGGTGCCTGCATCGATGTCCTGCAACTCCAAGATGCCCTTCTTGGCGGCGCTGTCGTTGATGGTCAGCGTCTGGTCGGAACCAGTCGAAGCGTCATCAGCCTGCGTGTAGACATTGTTGCCCAAGCTGACGAACTTTATCGGTGTCGACGACTTCACATCGGCGCCCGAAGCATCCTTCACGAGGGTGATGGTGAACTTCGAGCCCACAAGCTTGGTGCCGTTGGTGCGCAACACATTGCCGAGCTTGAAGTCGTAGGTCTTGGGCTTCACCGGTCCATTAGGAGGCGTGACATGATCGGAGGGGCATTCCGTCCCGTTGTTGTTGGCCTTCGTGCATCCGGGCTGCGTGCTGTGCTCCAAACCAACCTGGTTCTGGATGCCACGCTGCTTGCCGGAGTTCTGCAGCGCATAGGTGATCTTGATCTCGGCGCCGTAGGGGAATACGTCCTTATGGTCGAGGAATGCATTGCCGAATTCAAAGACGATGCTGCTCGTCTGGTCCATCGAAGAGCTCTGAGTAGCAGTAGTGAGAATTCCCTCGAGCACGTCAGACGTAATCTCCTTGTTGTTAACCGTGACCTTGTAGTAATGGTCGGTGTCTTTGCTGTCGGGAAGATTGAAGCCATAGCTCGGGCTATCGGTGACCGTGAACTTGTAGTCGCCCTTCGTGAACCCGGTCGTCAACGGAACCTTGGTGGTGACGGTGAAGTGCCCCCACTGGCCCGTGCTCAAGGACTTCTCAGCCATCGTCTTGTTGATCGAGACGACATCATCCTTCATGTTGACCACACCGAGCTTCATGCCGCTCGCATCCGCGAACGAGTCGAGGTTGTCCACACCGACAGCGGTGCCGACAACCATCGGGATGGCGACCTGGGCGCCCTTGAGCGTAGCGGGGTCGGTGACGTCCTTGACGATGTACAGACCTTGGGCGAGACCGTCAAACTTAACCGAGGGCGCGCCTGTGTTGGGATCCGTAGCCATCGTCCCCGTTGCACCTTCGAACTTGCCGTTCAAAGTACCTTTGGTGTCACCGGCGAGCTCCTGAGCGAAGTTACGGAGCTTGCCTTCATACGTACCGGTGCTGGCGGTCTCATCCTGGTTGGGGGTGAGGTTTTTGTCATCGGTGACCTTGAAACCGAGCATCTTGGTCGCGACCGCACCAACCGGGTTATCCTCATAGCCGGCCGGAAGACTCGTGTCGCCAGTGGCATTGAGATACGCGGTCTTCGTCTCGCCCTTCACGTTGTCCGGAGTGCCGACCTGAATACCGGTGATCTCATCATTACCAGTAATCTTATCCTTGTTTTTCTCGGCCCTTTCGTAAGTGCCGATGCGCAGAAGCTTGAAGCTGTGCCCGTTGAGGTAGCTGTCGGCCTTGGCGTTAAGAGTGATGGAGGCCTTCGCGTCGGTGCCCATGTCCACATAACCGTCATTGGCGACGACGTCATCAGCCATAGCGCCAGAGGCGCCCAGCGGAAGCAGCGCAAGCAACGCGGCCGCGGAAACCGCGAGACCCACGCCCTTACGTATTGAAGTTCCTACTTGCATGTATTCAACTCTCCTTTTCATTACGCGGCGCGGCTCACGATTGAGCGTAAACACCAATCTTTGGCCACTCCCATATGCGTTACGTTAATACACTGTACCACAAACCCATCCGGTAATGGCACAAGTATCGTATAACTAGTATACACGGATTACAATTTCTTGTTCTGCAATAAATAACAGGGCAGCATATTCTGTTCCATACCACAAAACAGCCGGACCGATGGGGGGTTGAAACCCAATGGTCCGGCTGTTTGAATACTTGGCTTGGTTACTTTACTGTCGGTGCGACTGCCTTCTTTACTTTGTGGCCTTGGGGCCGGTCAAGTCGTAGAGGGTGACGCCGTCTACCGTTTGGGACTTGAAGTTGGACTTGACCCACGTGGCGATTTCGCTGGAAGCGTTGGAACCGCCCATCTGGTTGCCGCCCATGCCACCTATACTGTTGCCGCTTAGCCCGTTGCCGATATCTTGCGCCTCACTGTCGCTTTGTGCACCGGCGCCATCTTGTTGCCCGTCACCGGTACCCATCCTGCCGCTGCCCATCTCTCCGCCAGCAATGTAGTAGTGGATCTTGCCTTGCTTGACGTAACGCTTGAACTGCGCGAGCGTCGGACTCGGGTCGGAGCCGTTGAAACCGCCGATCGGCATGACCGCCTTGACCGGCGCCGGCACCCGGCGCTCCACCGGGGCCACCGCCTATAGCACCGGTCATCGCGCCGTAAGCGTTGCCGAGGGTTTCGGTAATCTTGCCGCCCGTGGAACCGGTGCCAGCGTGACCAGCGGACGCGCGGCCGCCACCACCTCCCGGAACGACAGAGCCCGTTTCATTGCCGGTCAGACGTCCGAAGCCGTTATAACCGAACGTGAGTTCAAGGAACGAATTGTTCTGCGAGCCGCCAATATACGGGCGGGAACCGGCGGGGACGATGACGGTGAGCAAGACCCACCATCCGGCGCTGACCACCATCGAGGAGAGCGCGACAACACCATCAACCAAACGCCGCCAGAATTTCGTCGGCGATGCGATCAGAATAGCGAGCGCAAAGCCAGGGAGAACAAGGAACACCTGCATCTGCTTAGTGAGGAAGCCGAGGCCGATGCACACACCGGCGAGCGCCGATTTGATGCGAGTAAACTGATTTGATCTTTCGCTCATGGATTCGTCCTTCTTCATAGGGCTAAATCAGTGGAGCGGCAAGTTCACGCCGCATCCGCTTGATGCCCGCAAGGTCTTTGCGAACGGTGTCGGGAATGTCGACGGTCGTGCCCGTGTCCTCGACCCAGCGCACCGGGAATATATAGGTGGGCAGGTCGTAAGTCTGCGCAAGCGTCAAGAGCTCCGTGTCGAAGAACCACTCGTTGTCCCGTATTCTCGGCAGAAGAAATTGCGCGGCTCTGGCGCTGATCGCTTTGAAGCCACACTGCGCATCCTCGAACGTGACACCCAAGGTTGTGCGCAACAGCGCGTTATAGCTGCGGGAGATGAACTCGCGCTTGGCCGATCGGGTGACATGGGACTCGTCGAGCAGACGGCAGCCGCTTGCCACTTCGGCCTGGCCGCGCAGAATCGAATTGACCAGCACATCGGTCAGACGGATATCGGTGGATAGGTCGACATCCATATACGCCCGGACCTTCGCGTGCGATTCGCCCCATGCCAATTTCAGCGCGCGTCCGCGGCCTTTTGCCGGAATGCGGACGGCGCGGATGAATTTCGGATATTGCCGAGCCAGGCTGATCGCGATCGGCCAGGTGTCATCGGTGCTCGCGTTGTCGGCGATGACGATGTTCCAGCTGTATAGCGGAAAATAAGGCGGTTGTGATTGCGCCAAGAACCGGCTATGGCGCGAGGAACTCAAAAATCGCATCAACGCGAGCACGGAATCGGCGAGCTGCTCGCGTTCGTTATAGACAGGGATGACGATGTCGGCATCCACATATGCGGGCTTCCCCACACGCTCGGCGATGGAGAAGCGCTCTGGCTGATTCGGCAGGTCATGCTCGGAATCGTGGGAAGCGCTGACGGAATGAAGACTGTGTTGTGCCGTTTGCGGCTGTTGTTGTGTTGTCATAATGACAATACACACAACGATTTTGGGGATATCCTCGGGCGATCGTGGGACATAGCCCGAAACCTGTCACCAATACTATGGAAGTTTGCTGAGCATTATCTGAATATGATAAAACGGTGGGTCTCTGTCGAAACCGACTTATGAAAATGACACGAAGACGGCCCCGGTTGCAAAACCGAGGTCATCCTGAAATCAAATCGATTACTTCTTTCCATTACGGCTGCACGCACATCAGGCTTCGCGCCACGTCGTATCGGAAATGGTTATCGAAGAGCCTGCATTTTGAAAACCGCCGCATCTCCGGCGTTCCGTATCCGGCAATTACCGACCTTGCCCGATTCTGCGGAACACCAGAGATACGCTCATCACGAATCAGCAATGCTGCGGACAATAGCGCTTCCCGGATAGCCACATGAACGCAATGGCTCCGAAGAGGAACACACCAGCCAACAACAGCACCGCCATAATGGATGCTCCGGTAGTCACCAACGGCTCTTCCCTCCGGCCGTTCCAATCGTCAAGATTGGAATCGACCGGCTGTACGACGCTCATGGCCCGTCCCTCGACATCGACAATCTTCGTTTGTCCCGCACGATCCAGATGCGGAAGCGCAGCGATGGAACTACTGGATTTGTGCTCATCTACCGCACCCGTTGGAACAGCACTCTCCTTGTCGTGCGAACCGTCCGGCCACAGATCCGTATCCATATCCTCAAAATCGAGGAGCGGGATTCCTGTGACTTTGGCCCGGTCCATATGCCTTGCCGTAACATCTTTCAGCGTGCCGACCACATCGACATGGTCGCCGGGCTTCAACACAAGGCTTGACCATCCGGAGGGATATCTGAAGCCCGTCACCACGCCATCGCCGGCAAGCGTGGTGTCGGTGATCTTCAGGTCACTGGCCTTGAACATTGCTCCATGACCGTTCTCATCCTCACTGGTATTGGTGATGGTGAAGACGATTTCGGTATCCGACTTCAAGTCGAGGGCATCGTCAGGATCGTCTCGATCGCCTTTCGACCAGCCGCTCGGCTTGTCCCACTTTTCGATATGCAATGACGGGGTCAGCTCGGGCGTACGCGTCCAGACGACATTCGACTCGGCTGCGCGCCCGTTGAACGTCTCGGTGAACCTGTTTTCATGACGTTGTTTGGCTTTCACACGCCTGACCTGGATGTAGACGCTCCAGCCCTGCTCGTGCATAGTGTCGTCGGAAACGAGCTTTCGGTAGAAATCAGTGGCGGCGACGCTAATTTTCATCCGTCCCTCGGATTGCGACGCCCCCGATTCATCGGGTTGGCCTGCCTCTGGTCCTTTGTCGCGCAAGGAAATGCCACCGTCATCGGCGACAAGCGTGAACAGGTCATCGCCGAATTTGCTGATCGCATCGAAACCGCTGCCGGCTATTCTGTCTCCTTTACGAACCAGCACACTGCCATCCTGCGCATACAGATCACGCGTTGCGTATACGGCCCATTGGCCGGTGTATTGGTCATAGGCCGGGTCGAGGTCATCGACGATGTTCCACTCATCGACAGACGGATAGGCACGGTTCGCCGGCAGAATGGTGCTATCAAGGCGATAAAGGAACACATGGTTCTTGTAGATGCTCGAACCGTTCGCGCTCTTTCCGCCTACCTTGACCACCACATCCTTGGCAGGGTTCATCGACTTCAAGAGGTCGAACACTTCATTGGTTTCCCGACGCACATTGTTCTCGATCTGCGTGGCCTTGTTTTTTACCACATAGCCGTCGGTGACCTTCTGGACGATGTAGGGCAAAGTGATGTGGTAGTACTGACCCAAGAGCATCTGGTCAATTGCCGGGTCCCTAAGCGGATCATGGGCGTCCGAGGATGAATACGCTTTGAGATCGGCAGGCTGGGGATCGCCCTTGATGGTCTTGCCGGCAGCCGCCACGAACGTATCGACCTGTTTGGCGAAGACATAGAGCACGCCGTCGAGCACTTGAATGTTGAACTTCGACGTATAGTCTCGCCCATCGTCGCCGACCACCGTAATGCCGGTGGGATCTACCTTGAGGTACTTCTCGTCAAAATCATCGACGACGCCAAGCTTCCACACGTTGTAGGCCTGGCCGGTCTGTGTGGCATCCAGATCGATGACATAGTTACCGGCATCGCCCTTGAACATCGCTTTGCCATTGATGGAAACCGCGGCCTCACCTGGTTTCTGGCTTTGGAAGTCATGCTTGGCAGGGTTCAGGGCGGGCGGAATGTTGAACACCTCGTTGCTTGGTGTAAGAGAATTGTTCAGCAAAAGCGTCCATTGATTGTCGACTTGATGATCAGCCGGCGCATCGAGCGATACCGTGCCTTCGAAACGAAGCTGCAATCTCGGGGAGCCTTCGGCCCGCCATTGCGCGATAAGCACAGCATCAGTGATGTTCACCGCGACTTGATGCGCACCGTCGTCCCATTTCGTCCCATACTTCGACTTGGAAATCACACGACCACTGGTGAGGTCCATGAGCTCCAACGTCTGTTTGTCAGGTTTGAGGTACTGGTCGTATTGGTCGGTCAGAGTGATGGTCTTGACCGCGTACGCTAGCGACGGCAGATGCGGCTGGGTGTCAAGGTTGTATTCGACCTTCTGGCCGGGATAGACGACCTTCCCGTTTACGGACTCCTGCGAACCGCCTTGCGAAGCCTCACTGACGACGTCTTTTTTCACTGGCGGAACATAGCCGCAAACCTTCGGGAGATTCGTGGCCTTGTCCTGCCGATTGACCGTGACGGATGCTGAATTGAGCAAATCCGAACCGTCGGGGTTGACGCTGAACACAACCTCGTCGCCCGGCTGTTTATGGAAATCCTCACGCACCTGCTTCGCGCCTTTGCCGTTCGCATAGTTGGCGATGAACGGCACAAGCATCGTCACCTGCAGCCCACCGGCATGGCGGGAAAGCTCCGAGAGCCAATCCGATTTCGCGGTTGCGATGATTTTTGTTCCATTTTGCGAAATATCAAAATGTGAAGTGACATCGGCATCGGCCACATCGTTGATGGCATCGACGCTCGAGAACGCACTGCCTATAGCGGAGGTCATGTACAGGCGCACCTTCGAAATCCCCTGCGGATCGACGAGATAATCCGCCTTCTCATAGTCATCGCTGAGCGAGAGCTTGTTGATACCGTATTCCAACATGGACGGATCGGTAATCGGCAGATTCACCACGGCACCCAGCTCGTCGCCGTCGAGGAAGGTGAGATTGTCGGCTCCGGTTGCATTCGTTTTGTCCGGATCAATCACCAGACGCCACTTACCATTGGAATCAAGCCTCACCCAGCTTTTGTCAGGATTCGGGCTCCACACATGCACTTGCGGCATGTTCGTCGCGGCCGTTTTCCCGTTCCATTGCTCACTACCCTTGTTGACGATGGTGGCGGTGGCATGTGCATCGACATCTTTGAACATGGCACCCGTAAGGACGAGCTTGACTATGCGGTCCTGCGCCTGCTTTCCACTACCGGCCAAAATCTCGGTTTTGGCAATGGCCGTGGTGACATGGCCGTTGGTTTCAATGCTGAAATCGGCGCTGCGATCGACGCCATCGATATAAACCTTCGCTTGGTCATTGGGAAAATCAACGTATTGTGCGGCTTGCGACCAATCATCCACAATGGCATATTGGCTCAGATCCTTGGCCAGGTTCTTGGGCAGGGTTCCGTTGACCACTACGACCGCATCGTCTCCAGTCACGTAGGTCTTGTTGTCGGCGGCCACGCTATTGGTATGGTCGCGGTCGCGAGTTTCCTGCGCCTCCTGACCATTTTTGACCCAGGCCTTGTCTGGGTTCGGACTGCGGACCAGCACGGGCGGCTTGTTGGTGGCGACATTCTGTCCGTTCCACTTTTCGCCGCCCGAATTGGTCATCGATATCGCATCGGCGGCCGTGGTCTCGAGTTTGAAGGAACCGTCCAACACGAGTTTCACCGTACGGTCGCCCGGCTGATGGGCACTGCCGGTAAGGATGGAGGCCCGCGCGGTCGCGATGGTCTTCGACCCGTCAGTTACAACATCAAAATCAGCGGTATGGTCAACGCCATCCACATACACTTTCGCGTTTTCGTTGGGGAAATCCAGGTAACCTGAGGCGTCGGACCAGTCGTCGGTCAACGAATATTGCGAAAGATCTTCCGTCAAATCCTTCGGCAACGTGCCATTGACCACGCTGGAGACCCGGTCTCCCGGAACGAATACACGTGTGTCGCTGCCCACCTGGTCGCTATGGTTCGGGTCGGCTGTGGCGAGGGATTCGTTGGGATCCGTGGTCCACGCCTTATTGGGGTCGGGATTGCGCGTCGGGAATTCATAATGCGGGGTTAATGCGGCAGCTTTTTTATTCCACCCAACCGAAGCAGTATCGCCTATGGCGTTCGTGTTCGGATTGTGTACCGCAACCTTGAACGTGAACCTGAAGGTATGGTCCAAAGGCATTTCTCCGATATCATTCGAGCGGTCCGCGGTCACGGCGTCTGCGGACCGATCCCAGTTCATTACGAACTGACTCGACACATCCTCGTCTGCAGTGGAGTCGGTGACCCTCATATCAGAGACGTCGTAGTTAATGCCGTTGGCAAAGATGGCATCCCTGAAATGCATCTCATAGCCACCACGTCCGGTACTCGATTCGATAGCGGTCGTGTTGGCCATGGAGTCGGCGCTCGTCCCCTCCTGAATGGATTTGGACGGAGCGGGCGGGGGCAATGAAGCGACATTCCAACGCTCAGACGCTTCATTGGCTCCATCCTCACCCGCGGCATCGCTCATTTTGCCCTGCTTACCAACGAACACAACGAACCAGTAGACACCTTCCTGCCAATGACTCATGCCCAAATCGCCCGGCGTGAACGATGGCGACGACGAATCGCCATTGTTGTGAATCAATCCCGTTTTCGTCGCTTGTTTCGCCGAAACGTAACCATCGGGCTGACCTTGGTACAGCATCGCCACATCCGCATAAAGATCTTCGGCAATCGGCGAACCGTGGTTGTTGGCATGAATCGTGTCGCGGACCGCATTCGTCGCGCCGACGACCATGCCTGCCGGAGCCTGTTGAGAAGTGGAAATCGACAAGTCATAGCTTGGAATCATCGGCTCGAACTTGTTGAGCATGATCACCACAATCGACACATCGTCCGAGGCATACTGATCGACCAGAGAATTCACCGAAGTATCAGGCTGATCGGCAAAAGGGTCTGCAGTAGTATATGCGACTCCACCATTGCTATAGGTACCGCCGGCAACCTGAGCGCCCCAGTTATCGGTCCATATGCTTTTGGGGTTATGGACCAGCCCGCTGAACTCTTTGCTCGGACCGGTCATGGTGCCCACAGCCACCACACGGCAGTCGCCGTCACCTTCTCCGGGATGAGCCTCATGGAACCGGTCGGTGCAATTCGTATTCGCCTCATCCAACGCCTGCTGAGCCACATCGGTGCCGATGCCCATCGTCACACCCATCTGCTCGAACGACGCAGTGATGGACGACATGTCATACCCACCAAAACCGCCGTCGTTGTTATCCTTGTAGGCCCATTGTTGGGAGACGTCCATGCTTCCGCCTCCGCCACCGCCGGCCGCCCCGCCACCCCCACCGGCATTTGCCGTGCCCGGAAGCAACGTCGCCAAAGCGATGACACTGGCAAGCGCACAAGTCAGGAGCCTAGAAATCCTAGATTCGTTGTTTTGCATCCTCATATAGCCCTCCGCTATCATTGAGGAAGAGGACGGTTTGCCCTCTTCCAATTATTGGAGCCGTTGTCCTTCGTTCCGATCCGCCAAGAAAGAGACGAAGGACAACAGCGTTACTTATAAATCAACCAATACCACAAACGCCAGCAGCATTACAACCGTTGCCCAATGGAATTTGATGGGCCATCCATTCCTCAAAGCTGCCATAGCCACCGAAGTGGATGCGTCCCGGCTCCAGACCATTCTGGGATGAAGTAGACGAGCCACCGCCAGCCGATTGATTCTGTGCCTGTATTTGCTGCTGCTGCGCCTCCTGTGCAGCCTGAGCCGCTTGAGCCGCCGCCTGAGCCTGCGCTGCAACCTGTGCATCGGCATCCGCCTTCGCCTGCACGCTGGCATTGACCCCGTTGACCGCTCCATCAAGCGCCTGCGAAGCCTGTTGCAAATCAGCGAGTTTGGCCTTTTGATTGCCCAGCAACGCGTTCGCCGCATCAATCTGCTGCGAAAGTGCCGTGCGGGTGGCATCGTCGGTCACTTTGCCGGACGATGAATCCAGGAGCTGCTTTGCCTGCGCTGTCTTCGTTGTAAGCCCGTCACGATTATCCTTCAAGATTTTCGCATCGCGACTAGCTGCAACCGCTTTCGCTGATTTTTCAACACTCGCACGAGCTGACTTCCACGACGCAAGCGATGCCTCGGCCCCGCTTCGTTGCTTCTGGGCGCCTCCATGGGAAGTGGCGTTACAAACCGGCACTTCTTTCTGCGACAACCCGGTCAGCCTCTTTTGATCCTTCTGCAACGCTTCCCAAGTCTTGGCGTCTGCAACATCCGCTTTCTCTATGTCCTCCGCCTCAATGATGTCCTCGCCAAGCGGCGCTTTTGCGAGCTTTCGAATCTGCACTCCAGATTGCCGACAATCCGAGAGCGCCTCTTCGCGGGTCCGAACGCTCCAAATCAATCCGCCGACAAGACCTGCCACGACGATAACCACTATGGCAATAACGGCAATCCAAACCGCACGCCGTTTCCAGAATGGCTTCGTGCCGTCATCGGCAACAGCGTCTTCTTCACTCGGTTCGTCATCACTGACGCTGAGCAAGCTTGTTTGAACATCCATTTCGGCGGGAGGCGGTACATCTTTCTCCCCGTGTTCATCGACGATTTGCTTCGATTTTGTTTCATCGTTCATCGTTCTCTCACTTCCCGTTTGCAAACTGATAGTGCCATCGTCGCACAATTCGACAAATTTCCGTGTCGATTTCAGGCACTGTGGTCGAATGATAGGGGTCTCGGCGTGTTGTGGATAACTCGATTTTCACTATCCACATTTCGCCGTTTTCGGGTCGCCCTCGACCAAATCGTCCACATGATTGTTAACCATTTCGTCATACAAAAAATAGTTATACACAAATTTTACCATTTTGCCCAAAAATATTCTGCCTCATCAAACCTGCCTTTACAATGAACAATACGGAACGGTTCACCGACGTCGAAGACAACGAGGCAGGAGCAATCATGGCAGCCAACACAACCCATAAAAAAATCAGCGAGCCCGCCACGCCCAGCATTCCCGTCACCACGCCTCATCAATTCGGGCGGATTGTCATCATGTCCATCACACCGTGCGAAGAGCAAGGAGTCTTCCCCGCCCGCGTCGAGCTGGGCGAGATGTTCACCATCACCGCGCAGATTTTCATCGAAGGACGCAGCCATACCGGCGCCACCGCGATTCTGCGTGACCCACATGGCGAAGTCAGGCAACGTCTCGCTATGACCTGCATCAATCCAGGCCTTGACTTGTGGAAAGCGGAACTCACTGCGGGGCGGCCCAGCAATCTCGAACCTTGGGATAAAGATTTCGACAAAGTCCAGCGGCAGCTCGGCGAATGGACGGTCACGCTGGAAGGCTGGGAAGACGCGTACGCTTCCTGGCTCGCCGACGCCCGAATCAAGGTCGACGTGAACGACGATGCCGAAAACGCCTTGATTTCCGGCTCGCAGCTTTTCGTACGCTGGGCAGAAAACAAGGACGCAAAACTCAACGACACTCAACGAGACACCTTGCAAGAAGCTGCCCGGCAACTTGCGAATGATTCTTTAGATATCAAGGAACGGCTTTCCGCCGCCGACAATCCAGCTATCAAAGAGCTGCATCGCTCGAACCCGTTGCGCGACGGACTGACCGCGAGCGCCCCGCAACGTTTCAAAGTCGAACGCCCCGAATCGGGCTTCACCGCTTGGTACCAGTTCTTCCCGCGATCAGAAGGTGCCACCCGCAATCCGCAGACCGGCGAGATCACGCAGGGAACGCTGAAAACCGCACTGTCCGGACTTGACCGGGCCAAAGCCGAAGGATTCGACGTCGTCTACTTGCCCCCAATCTTCCCCATCGGTGTCACCAACCGCAAGGGACGCAACAACGCGCTGGGCGCCGGCCCAACCGACCCCGGCTCCCCCTTCGGCATCGGCTCGTCGCTCGGCGGGCACGATACGGTCGACCCGCTACTCGGCACGATGGACGATTTCAAGGCGTTCTGCGCCTACGCCCACAAATTGGGCTTGGAAATCGCGCTGGACTTCGCACTGCAATGCTCGCCCGACCATCCGTGGGTCAAGGAGCATCCGAATTGGTTCCGCCACAAGCCCGACGGCACCATCGCATTCGCCGAAAACCCACCGAAGAAGTACCAGGACATCTACCCCATCGATTTCAACATCGATATGCCCGGCATCGAGCGCGAGACCGAGCGCATCATGAATCTTTGGATTGCCGCCGGCGTCACGATATTCCGTATCGACAACCCTCACACCAAGCCGGTCCGTTTCTGGCAGGACGTCATCGAAGCCGTGCAGCGCAAGCATCCCGAAATCCTCTTCCTCGCTGAGGCATTCACCCGCCCGGCCATCATGCGGGCGCTGAGCCTCGCCGGTTTCACCCAGTCGCACAGCTACTTCCCCTGGCGCAATACCAAGGACGAGGTCGCCGAATACCTGCAGACCACCAACAGCGACGAGGCCTATTACCAGCACAACACGTTCTGGCCCACCACGCCCGATATCCTCACCGATTACCTGCGCGACAACGGCCCGGAAGGCCACAAGGTTCGCGCGGTACTTGCCGCCATGGGTTCTCCTTCCTGGGGCATCTACAACGGCTACGAGCTGGTGGAGAACCGTCAGCAGGAAGGCCGCGAGGAGCAGGCCGATAACGAGAAGTACGAAATCAAGGTCCGCGATTGGAACGAAGCCCAGGAATACGGCATCGCCGAGCTGCTGACTGATCTCAACCGCATCCGTCGCGCGCATCCCGCCTGCCGCAGTTATCACGACTTGACCATGCTTTGGACCAGCGACCCGAACGTCGTCGCCTTCGCACGCCATATTCCGGCAAGTTCACGTATCGGACACGTGCCCATGAAAGACGGAAACGGCAATACCGGTGACCGCCATTTGGACGATACCCTCATTGTCGTGGTGAACCTCGATTGCCAAGCGGTTCACACCTCGGAGGTCAACTTCGACCCGGCACTGCTCGGCCTGCCCCGCGACCATGCCTTCAATGTCCGCGACGAACTCGGCGGCGGTACCTTCACCTGGTCAAGCAACAACAAGGTCACACTCGATCCCACCGAGCACCCGGCCTATATCTTCAGCATTGCGCAATAACCATTTGCATTACCAATAAAATATCCGCTCACTTCAATTCAACCACCGGAAACAACAGGTGGTCTTCCGATCTGGCCATTCACAATACACAACATGGCCGAACTGGAGACCACCCACAATAAAAGCCCGTCGAGGACCAGCCGTCTGGGCCCATGCCCTGTTTGCGCGTGGCGGCAATTTCAAACACTCATTGCCGCCACTCGCAAACGCAAGCACAAGCGGATCGCGACAATCGTCACACCAAGGTAGCAACCCACAGCAAGACTGCAGCCACAACGAAGAGGATCGCAAATATCTTCGTGCCGACCTTGAGCCATTTGCCAAAGCTGACTCCCGCGACAGACAAGCCCGCAAGAAGCACGCCGCCGGTGGGATTGATGATGTTCATCAAGCCATTGCCGAACTGGTTGCTGAGCACGATGACATCGCGGTTGATATGCACCAAATCCGCGAGCGGCCCCATAACCGGCATGGTCAAAGCCGCGGAGCCGGACGATGACGGCACAAACAGCGTAATCAGGCTTTGCACCGCGAGCAGAATCGTAGTGAACAACGCCTTCGGCAAACCACCCAGAGCTTGGGCCAAGCCGTTGAGGATGGTATCGATGATGGCGCCATTCTCGAGAAGGACCAGGATGCCGCGAGCCAAGCCAATGATCACGGCCGCATACACGAAATCGCCGCAACCGGAAACAAAGCTTTCGCACATCTCGTTGACGCTGAAGCGCGCGATGATGCCGATGATCAGGCCAACCGCAAGGAACAGGGCGGCGATCTCGGTCATATACCAGCCCTGGGCGAGAATCCCATAGACCATGACGCCCAAGCCGATAATGAAGACGGCGATAACGGCCTTATCGCGACCGGTGAATTCGGCTTCTTTCCCATCAGTCTTGCCCGCGCCACTCAATTTGACGCGTAGTTGTAGATCAGAGTGATACGACACGGAAGATTCCGGATCCTTACGCACTTTCAGAGCATAATGCATCGTGAACGCGATGGCGATGGCAGTGAAAATGAACCAATAGACGAGCCGCAGCCACAGCAACGGATTGCCGCGGACCTGGCCGATGCCCTGCGCGATCAGCACATTGAACGGATTGATCGTCGAGGCGATATACCCCACCTGACTTGCCAGGAACAGCGTCAGGATCGCCGTTATGGAATCAAAACCGAGCGTCAGCATGAACGAGATGAAAATAATGAACAGCGGGATCAGCTCCTCGCTCATTCCGTATGTCGAGCCACCGATACTGACCAAAATCATCATCAAAGGTATGACGAGCACACCCTTGCTTCCCAGAAAATCGGCAAGGGCACGCAAGCCGCGGTCGATGGCACCGGTCTTTAGAATGATGCCAAAAGCGCCACCAAGAATCAGCACAAACGCGATGACGTCAACCGCCGCCGCGATACCATCGCTCGGGGCTTTGAGGACTGCCCACAATCCTTGTCCATGCCCCGTTTTCGCGATTTCATGGAACGTTCCGGGAATGACCACCGTCCGGGAATCGCCTCCGACGCTGACGGTCTTGGTCTTGAACTCACCGCTGGGGACAATCCACGTCAGCACAGCCGCGACGACAAGCAGGAGAAACATCAGGGCATAACTATGAGGGAAATGAAAATGGAATTTTTTATCTTTCTTTGCAGTCTGGGTATCACTGCCCCCGCCCGCGCTCTCAGTTTCAATGTTGTATATGGCTTTCTTTGCGAACTTCATCATTCGCCTCTTTCTATTAATGATCTTTATTGTTGATAAGCAACGTTGCCATCTATGACCGTGCGGATGACCTTCGCGTCTCTCAACGCATCGTCATCGGCTGAAATCAGATCACGATCAAAAACCGTAAACGTTGCCGGCTTGCCGCTTGCCAGCGTCCGTTGCTCCTCGCTCACGCCCTCCCGGCTCCAAGCTTTCAGCAGATCCGGGGCGGACATGGCATATTCAGGGAACCAGTTGCCATCGTTTTCGTCGAAACGGCGTCGTGTGGCCCTGAACAGCGAATCGGGAACTGAGGTGATGAACAACGGGCAATCGGTGCCGCATGTCACTGTCGTCCCGGATCGGGTGAGGTTGGTATACCGATAGAAATCACCGCCATCATCACCCTTGATGGTCTTACCCATATAGGATTGCGCCTTCGAAGGATTCAGACCCAGAATCTGCGGGTAGATTTCCGCGGTGATCCCTGACTTCGCCATGACTTTCGAGGCACGTTCGGTGATCATTTCCAGATCGCTCATCGAATGATGCGTTCCAGGCAGGTGGTGACGCGAAAGGATGTCGGCGGACATATCAATCGCCTTGTCGCCTTCCGCGGTCAGGCAGCAGGAGATCCCCGCTTCGGAAAGCCTGGCGACAGTCTCTCCGATACTGTGGTAGTCGACTGACGGCTTGGCGCCACCAGCAACATAGTCTCCGTAGATATCACCGGTGCCGTCGGCCACCACGCCATCGACCATGACCTTGGCTCCGCCGAAACGAACCCTTTTCCGGTTAGTGTTTTGCCGGGCTTTGACCAACGCGGGAACATCAAAAGGCTCGGATACGGATTCAACATACATGCTCACGTCAAGAACATGGTCATCGATGAGTTCATGCACCGAGCAATCATCGAAAACGATGTCCTTGCACGAAACGACACCGCGCGAAAGCAACAGCTGCTGGAATCGGTGCCAGCCATCGCCGACAATGGTTTCGTCGGAGGTCATCTCGCGAATCAGCCTCCAACGTTTTTCCGCCGAAAGATCGCCTTCGCTGAAACCGTATCGACGCACCGCCGCCGTATTCATCCAGTACCGCGTCCTGCCCTTATCGATGACGGTGATTGGGACAGTGGTGGAGACACCGTCCAAGACCGCCCGAGTCGCCTGCGCCGACCACGATTCACTATCCCAACCGTGAGCGTATACGGGGTGACCCGGATTCTTGGCGACCGCCTGCGCGATGAGGTCAACAGCCGCTGAAAAATCAGAAAACGGCGTCAGATCAATCCCGCAATTGGCAGACAACCAACCGGAGAAAAAAACATGGTTATCGTGGATACCGGGCATGATGAAATTGTCATCATCGCAGAAAATGGTCGTCCCTTCGTCAAGGTCGCCATAATTCCAACCTTTTTCGACGGTTATCAGTTTCGGGCCATCAAATAGCAAATAACCCCGATAGGGCTTTGAGTCAACCCCGTCAAAAATATGGCGGGATCGCACTATTGTTTTCATTTCGATTCTCCTGATACGAGGAAGCGAAATCCCTCAGCTTCGTGGGGACAAAAACATCAACCAGGCATAGTCTGGCTAAGGAAATGACTTGTCCGACCGAAAAATATGTCGAGCCGATCAGGCACCCGACCTCTGTATCAGATGCTGAACGTGTAGATTTCACCTAAGAAATATTGATGACCCACATGAACCGGGTCATCGTGCTGATCGCAGATGAATGTATCAATCTTAAAAAATGGGGTTCCTACCACAACATCCATGTCCTTGGCCATTTTCGAATCGGCCAAAACCATGCTGAGCAAGGTTTCTTTCGGGTGGATGGGCTCAATTCCGTATTTCTCATCAAGCAGGTGGTACAACGAACCTGATAGGTCTTCAGTTCCAAGGAAGCTGAACCGTTCCAGCGGAAAATAATTGTTTTCCAGCATTACGGGACGACCGTCCGCCATCCTCTTTCGCTTGGTGTAAAGAACCGCCGTTTCCGGCTTGATGCCAAAATAATGGGCGACATCGTCCGGGGCGGGTATCCGCTTTCTCTGCAAGAGAACCGATGTCGCTTTGAACCCGGCCTGTTCGACGCTATCGGTGAATCCAGAAACATACTTGATCTGCCGATCAATGGTATGACCGCTGACGAAGGTGCCTTTCCCCTGCTTTTTGAAGAGATAGCCATCTTTCACCAGTTCGGACACGGCCTTGCGAACCGTAATCCTGGAAACACCGTATTGTCTGCACAACTCAGGTTCCGGGGGAATTTGCGACCCTTTCGGATACTTTCCCGATTGGAGAGCGGCAAGTAGAGACGTCTTCAGCTGAAGGTACATCGGTATTGTAGTGTTGCCCTCGAGCATCGTTCGCCTTCCGCCTTGCTTCATATATGTCCATATTACCAAGCGGTGGACTTGATCACTCAACCCACATTCTTTAAAATGTCAGCTATTCAATCCGCGTGCCAAAGCCGAAAGACCCGTCAAGCTGAACCGCCTGCGCAGCGAAGCGTTGACCGTCTTCCATGCTTTCCTTCATCCCCTTTCCTTCGATTTCATAGGACAACAGAAAAGCGGTCAGGAACGAATCCCCGGCAGCCATCGTGTCGACCGCCTTGACGACATGCGGGGCGACCTCATTGAATTCCTTGCCATCGTAAGTGATGGTGGAACGCGATCCGCGAGTGGCCATCAGCACCTTGTTGGAAGGCGAGAATATGTGCTTCAGCAACACTTTGACCTGGTTGTCCGGCATATCCAGCGAAAAGAACCCGTATTGGACATACCCTATCGCTTCCTCCAACGTATCATTGGTGAATTCATCGGAAAAATCATAGGAGATCGGAATGCCCAGCTTGCTGATCCTTGGCAACAAATGGTTGCAATGACCCCAGATTCCCATATGGATCAAGCTGAATGATCTAATGTAGTCCACGTCATCATCGGACAGACGCAGCGGCTTCTCGCCCGCTATGCCGCCTTCATTGCTGCCGACGAACACCCTATCGCCGGCGACGATATTGACTTTGGCGCAACCGTTCTCGCCACGCTCGGTCCTGCTATGGCTACGGTCTACGCCCAGCTTGTCGATGCTGTCCTCGACATGTTGCGCCTGCTTGTCGTCACCAAACACGCCCATGAACGCGGAATCATAACCGAGCTTTTTGGCGAATGCGGCGAAGTTCATTGCGTTGCCGCCAGGATACATCACGTTGAGGTTGACATATTCGTCGACGACCTGATCGCCCAGTCCAAGGACCTTCTTGTTGGATACCATTTCAGTACTCAACCTTTCCCATGTAACGTCGCGCATCGAGATCGTGGTCGTGAACCTGGGAAAGCGCAAAGCGGTACTTGCTCAGAACGCTATAGAAAAGAATCGGGTTGAAGTATTCGCTCACTGAATCATCGATCAGATCCAAGCCGAGTTCCTTCGCGTCCACAACTTCGACCTTCTCGGCGTATTTGCCAAGGAACTTCAGCGCACGCTCATCCAGATCCCGAGTCCGGCCCAAGCCCATTGCCATAATGAACGGGGTGTCTTTGTCGGTGACCTCGAACGGGCCATGGAAGAATTCTCCGGAGTGGATCGGCGCGGCATCGAGCCACTGCATCTCCATCAAGGAGCAAATCGCGAAGCCATATGCATGGC
Source organism: Bifidobacterium sp. (assembly GCA_024104275.1). Classification (GTDB taxonomy): domain Bacteria; phylum Actinomycetota; class Actinomycetes; order Actinomycetales; family Bifidobacteriaceae; genus Bifidobacterium. The sequence goes on along the minus strand of JAGGHK010000010.1, from coordinate 47,273 downwards.
CGTAGGATGCACCGGATGCCAACACATAGAACATCGGCTCGTCCTTGTATCTCTCGGCGAATTCCTTTGTACGCGGGAGCACCTCGTCTTCCGCGTTGCCCACCACCGTATCGATGATGTCCATTCCCTTGCGGAACACATCATAATGCCCATAGCCCTCAAGCTCATGGACGATGGAAACCGTCAGATCAAGCATGATGGCCATCGGGTTGTTGCGGACCTCACGTTCATTGCCCCATTCGTACACGAATGAGTAGTCCGACTCAGGAAGCAACGCGGCCTTCTTGTTGTAGGTCAAGCCAACCGTCTGTGCTCCGGCCTTATGCGCGACCTTCGCAGCTTCGACCGTCTCCGGCGTGCTCCCACTGTGCGAGCAGAGAATGACCACCGAGGTCTTGCCCAGTCTGGCGGGAGGCACGTGGACGAATTCGTTGGCGGTGTACCATCCGCTGGTCAGCTTCTTAGATTCCGCCTTGATGAAGTAGTCAGAAACATACATATCGACCAGTGAACCGCCACAAGCGACGAAATAAACCTCAGAAAGCTTGCCTTCGCTGGCTTTGACAATCTTCTTTGCCGTTGTCTGCACTTCCATTGATATCCTCCTTGTTTATCAACATGACGTTATATAACGTCTTAGTAAGAGTTATAGACGCTGGCCATGCTTCTGTCAAGCGGGGATGGCTTTTCTCGGAAATATTCACAATTCAAGGGGTCGACGAGAACCGGACCACACCACGTATCTGAAGAGCGATATGGTTGTCCAACCCGCATCGGCGGGTATCTGCGCTAGACTTGGATTCGGTAACCAAACACTACGTTCAATAGACGTTCAAAAGGAGCAAACATGGCTGAAACATTCAACGTTCTCGTTGAAATCCCGCGCGGATCGAAAAACAAGTATGAGATGGACGAGGAGACCGGCCGTATCAAGCTCGACCGCACCCTGTTCACTTCCTTCGGATATCCCGATGACTACGGCTATATCGAAGGCACGCTGGGCGAGGACGGCGATCCGCTCGACGCGCTGGTCATGATCCCGAACTCCGTGTTCCCCGGCTGCGTCATCGAGTGCCGCGCCGTGGGCCTCTACCATATGGAGGACGAAGAGGGCGGTGACGACAAGGTGCTGTGCGTGCCCGCCGATGTGCGCTTCGATGACATCAAGGACATCGACGACGTCAACGAGTATCACAAGGCCGAAATCAAGCATTTCTTCGAGCAGTACAAGGCCCTGGAGCCCGGCAAGGAAGTCAAGCCCGGCGACTACTGGACCAACGTCGCCGAAGCCGAGAAGCAGATCAAGGCCTCCCGCGAGCGCCTCGCCGCCTCCAAGAAGTGAGCGATCGCCGATCTTGGCTGACAACCGGCTTTCTAGTTGACAGCCACCAGCCGAATGGCCACTTGACATTCGTCATTGCTTAAACCGGAACATGCATCATGCATCGTTCCGGTTTTTGTTTGCCGGATTCGCAGTACGCCAAACCGCCAATCAGATCATCGGCCAGGTACTATACTGAAGTTCAACAATTGTGGCATGCGAACGGTATTCACATCGGGAATTCAAAGCCGGAACAGTAAAGTAAGGAGTTGCCGGCAGTTCTCAATGCCGAAACACGAAGCGTAGGCGGGCAACCGTCGAGGCCCATCCGCATGCGACTTGTGACGGCGACAAATCAACGTTACCGTTCCCGACATCGTGCTGCGGATGAACACGAAAGTGCAGACGCAAGCTTATGATCGTCGAAATTCTGCTTATCGCGGTGTCCGTCTCCATGGACGCCTTCGCCATCGCCATCGGCAAGGGACTGGCCACTAAACATGTCAGGCCGATAAACGCACTCAAAACCGCACTCTGGTTCGGTGGGTTCCAAGCGTTGTTCCCGATTCTGGGTTATTTCTTCGCCTCGCTCTTCGGGCGTTACGTCGAGGCCATCGACCATTGGATTATTTTCGGACTGCTCGCGCTGATCGGCGGCAACATGATCCGCGAAGCGTTCGGCGAACCGGAGGAGGACGCCAAGGAAACCGCCCAATTCGACTGGCGGCACATGGCACCGCTGGCCGTCGCGTGCAGCATCGACGCCTTCGCGGTAGGCGTGAGCTTCCAGTTCATGCCGCTCAACATCTGGGGCGCGGCCGTCATCATCGGCGTCATCACGGGTGCCTTCTCGATCGCTGGCCTCTACCTCGGCCACACCATTGGCGTGCGTTGGCAGCAGACCGCTCAAATCGTCGGCGGCATCGTCCTCATCCACATCGGTCTGAAAACCCTGCTGGAACACCTCGGCATCATCGCCTGGTGAGTCTAAAACGCCCGCTCAGCCGACGAAAACAAGCAGGGAAACCAACACGAGATAGACGACGAAGCCGCCGTACATCACCGGCACGAGCCCCAAGGAATAAAAAGCATAACTACGGAAGCTCCGTACGTCATTGGAATTGCCGGCCTCGAGCTTGAAACGCGGAAGGGAGCTTCCGGAGGCCCGATAATCCCTCGCCCACCTAGTCGAGGCCCACGACAAAGCGACCAGCAAAGCCACAGCAATCACCGCAACCAACGCGACAAGATACGGCTTGCGAGCGCCCAGATTCCCGACGCCGAAATAACGCAGCAAGACAGGGGCGAACACCCAGCCCGAAGCCCCTGCCATCGCGACGTCGAACATCAGGCTGTGCGAGAGGGAAAGCACCATATTCGTCCGTTCACGGCGCAGCATCTGATGCAGGAAACCGAGGATGACGAACGCCGCCAGCACGACCAGCAACGCAACCGCCCAGAGCGTGCACCAATGCAGCAATGCGTCGCCCGACAACGCGTCGAATCGAGCAGATACGTGACGCCGCAGTCCATGCGGACCAGTCATACAATCGGTCGGCGGCAACGCGTCCGCCAACCATACCTGCGTACCATATATCATGGCAAATCCGCCAAAAGCCCCCACCATGGCATCGAAAAAACTGCTATGCAACGGCCAGGAAACCAACACAAAAATCGCCAGAGCCCCGGCCACTGCCGTAAAAAGGGCCACTTCCATCCGGCCCTCGACAAAGCACGCGGCAATCATCAGGATGGCGATGACGACATACGCGCCGACTTCAAACAACACCATCTGCTTGGTGGAGCCCTTCAGCGATTGAGAATCCACCATACCCGCAGCTTTTTCATTGTCACCATTCGCCGCAGCAGCCATCCGTAACCCCGTTCCGTTTCGCGTCATTCACATTTCATGCCATTTTAGCCACGAAAATCCCGTCAATCAAAACCTTGCTGTCTAATTGTTCACCCGGCTTCAAAACCGCGGAAACTCCGGCGTAACACTGCCGACATAAACAGGGGTTTCCATAAGCAATATGGTAGCGGCCAGTGTCCACAACCAGCAGTTACAATATGAATAATCGAATTAAACCCCAATGACGTCGTAAACACGATGTCGAGCTATGCGTAGGCTAAAGCCGGAAACGCCAGGACTTACGAAAACTCACAGGGCCACGATTGGGAGGGAGGGTTCAATGACCGATCTGACATTGATGACGATGGCCCCCAATCCCGCGAGCGTGCTGCCAAGTCTGGCCCTGCTCTCCTACCGCGTGCGCGTGCTGCCGATGGATGCCGCAAGCCTGGTGAAACTCCCCGAAAACACCATTCTTTTCCTTGACGCACGCGACGACCTCGCCAACGCCAAGACGCTGTGCAATCTGATTCACGCCTCCGGCCTTTCCATTCCGATCATTCCTATCATCACGGAAGGTGGCTTCACTGCCATCAACATTCAATGGGGCGTAGCCGATGTCGTGGTGAGCAACGCCTCCCCCGCCGAAGTGGAAGGACGGTTGCGTTTGGTCTGCGAGCGCGGGCAGGCAGCCCCGGCCACCACCCGTACGTCCGTGGAACGTGACAATTATCGCGATGATGGGCAGATCCGTTCCGGCGATCTGGTGGTGGACACGAAGGGCTATACGGCGACGCTCAACGGCGAACCGGTCAATCTGGCCTACAAGGAATTCGAGCTCCTGAAGTACCTCGTCCAGCATCCGCATCGCGTCTTCACCCGCGCCCAGCTACTGCAGGAAGTGTGGGGTTACGACTATTACGGCGGCACGCGAACCGTCGACGTCCACGTGCGTCGTCTGCGCGCCAAGCTCGGCGGCGAATACGAGCACATAATCGGCACCGTGCGCAACGTCGGTTATCGCTTCGATCCGCCGGACAACGACGGCAATGGCGCTGGCGACCACGACACCGACGAAAACGATGAAGGCGCCAACAGCCAAGACACCGCCGACGAAAACAACGCCTGAAATCCGCAAAACAGGTGACAATACCTTATTATCACGCCTATAGTGGCAGGTGAATCACCTTGTTATCACATATGATTCGATAATAAGGAAACGTATATCAACATCCATAACGGACGATAAACGAGGAGCGGAAAGCCGATGCCCAGGGAAACCAAAGCGCAACGCGCCGAACGCATTCACGCCGAATACGATGTGCTGTGCGACATGTTCCCCGATGCGATGTGCACGCTCGATTACGAGACCCCGTTCCATCTGCTCGTCGCCACCGTCCTGAGCGCGCAAACCACGGACGTGCGGGTCAACAGCGTCACGCCCGAGCTGTTCCGCGATTACGGCACGCCGGAAACGCTGGCGGTGGCCGACCCCGAGCGCATCGAGGACATCATCCATCCGCTCGGCTTCTACCATACGAAATCCGCGCATATCATCGAGCTCGCCTCCCAAATCGTCCGAGACTTCGACGGCGTGGTGCCACGAACAATGGAAGAGCTCACCACACTTTCCGGCGTCGGCCGCAAAACTGCGAACGTCGTCTTGGGCGACGCGTTCGGCGTGCCCGGCTTCCCCGTCGACACGCACGTCATCCGCGTCACCGGACGCCTGCACTGGCGTACGGATTGGCGCAACAAGCACCCCGACCCGGTCAAGGTCGAAAAGGAAATCACACAATATTTCGACCCCAAAGAATGGTCAAACCTTTCTCACCGCCTCATCCTCTTCGGACGCAACGTATGCAGCGCGCGCAATCCGAACTGTGAATCCTGCCCATTGAACGACACATGCCCGTCTGCATTCCACCCGCTCTGATTCTTGATATTCCAACGCTTTCCGCATTTTCAGGAATCATTCAGCACCGAATAGTAGACTTCTGACCTATGTCACGGCATAAGCAGCAAACGAGCGGGCCAATGAGGGGTCTCGCCTTCCTCGGCGCTGCTGTAGTGTTATTCGCCGCCGTAGGTGTCGGCTGGGCTCATTTCGGTCATCGTCCGGGCGATGCCACCCTGCTTCATTCCGGTTCGGAAGTCACTGTCGGCCTGGATGCGCCCGCCCCGCAATCGCTTGACATCCGCAGCGTACAAGGCAAGGAGCTTGACCAGGCGCTGATCGGCAATGTCTACGAAACCCTCGTCGGCCGCGACCAGAACAACAAACTCGTTCCGTCCATCGCCAAAAGCTGGGACGTCTCCAAAGACGGCCTCAATTACACGTTCACGCTCAATCCCGACATGCGTTTCGCCAACGGCGACGCGCTGGATTCGACCGATGTGGTCTATTCCCTTCAGCAGGTCATCAACAACAACTACGTGGGCGCTGAGGAACTGGCCGGGCTTAAAGCCGTCAAAAACCCGAACACGTCAACGGTGCAGATAAGCCTTTCCTCGCCCAACCCGAGGCTCTTGCGCGCCCTTTCCTCGCGCGCCGGAATCGTCTATGATTCGACTTCCAAAGTAAACTACGCCAAACAGTCCAGCGGCAGCGGCCCTTTTACCGTGCACAATTTCACCCCAGGAAGTTCGATCGTTTTCGCGCGCAATCCCCTGTATTGGAAACAGCAGGCAGCCGCCTCGCAGATGACCATGCGCTATTTCGACTCGGTGGAATCGTTGAACAAGGCCATGCAAGACGGCCAGATCCAGCTTGCCGTGCTCAAGCCGTCAGATTCCCCGAAGGCCTTTGCAAACAGCAAAAAATACAGCGTTTCCAAAGGCCTTACCACTTCCAAGGTGACCTTGGCGCTCAACAACAACGCCAATTCGATTTTCTCCGATCAGCGCGCCCGTGCGGCCGTGCGCTATATCCTCGATAACGAGGCGATCACCAAAGCGCAGCCGAACGCCGCCTCCGTCTTGAACGGGCCGATCAGCCCTCTCGAACCGGGGTATGACGATCTTTCCGTTATGTTCCCGCACAATCTGGACGAGGGCAAGAACGACATCAACTATTTCGGGCCCAGCTATATCGGCGACGTCACCTTCCTGGTGCCTCCCGAGTACGCTTCGCTCGGTCAGCAGATCGTAGAACAGTTCAAGACAACCCGCTTCAATCTTGTCATGCAAGAAGTCGACGACAACGCGCTTTCCCAGCGACTTGCCAACGGCGACTACAAAATGGCCATCACCACTATGCAGGGCCCCGATGATCTGGGTGCGTTCGCCAACGACAGGTTCGGCTATCAGAACAGCCAAGCTCAAGAGGATTATCGCAACGCACTGGCTTCGACCAACGATATCGACTACCAGCAGAACCTGCGCAGCTACGCCAAAACCGTGAGCGCCGATGCCGGCAGCGCTTGGCTTTACACCGAAAGCAGCATGGTGGTCGCGGATAATAATGTCACCGGTTACCCGAGGAACATGACCGACGAATATCTGCCGCTGCGCGACGTGAGGACGCGGTAGAAAAACCGGTGCCCGCATGCCAACCGCTGCGGCACCTATGTCACCATTGCTTTCTAAAATTGGTCGTTATGACTGATCAGGACAATAACACCATCAATGCAAGCCTCTCGCCGCTTCCCGACAGGGTCGGCGTCGACGGCCTGGAAGACAAGTGGCGTGCCGAATGGGACAACGACGGCACCTACGATTTTGAGATTCCGCGCGACGGCAACGGCAAGCCGGACCGCAAGGCGGTCTACTCCATCGACACCCCGCCGCCCACTGTCTCCGGCCATCTGCATGTGGGCCACGTCTTCTCCTACACGCATACCGACGTGGTGGCGCGCTACGAGCGTATGCGGGGCAAGCACGTCTTCTACCCGATGGGCTGGGACGACAACGGCCTGCCGACCGAGCGCCGCGTGCAGAACTATTACGGCGTGCGCGTCGACACGTCGTTGAAATACGATCCTGATTTCAAGCCGCCGTTCGAGGGCACGCAGGGTAAGAAGCTCGAGGCCCGTGACCAGGTGCCGATCAGCCGCAAGAACTTCGTGGAACTGTGCGAGAAGCTCACCGCGCAGGACGAGAAGCAGTTCGAGGCGTTGTGGCGCTCCTTGGGCATGTCCATCGACTGGCGCCAGACCTACCACACCATCGGCGAGCACCCGCAGCGTGTGGCGCAGAAGGCGTTCCTGCGCAATCTCGCGCGTGGCGAGGCTTATCAGAAGGACGCTCCCGGCCTCTGGGACGTCACCTTCCAGACCGCTGTGGCCCAGGCCGAGCTGGAAAGCCGCGAATACGACGGCTTCTACCATCGCGTCGCCTTCCGTTTCGAGGACGGCACCCCGATCTACATCGAGACCACCCGCCCGGAGCTCTTGGCCGCGTGCGGCGCGTTGATCGCCAACCCCGACGACGAGCGCTATCAGAAGTACTTCGGCCAGTACGTCTGCTCCCCGCTCTTCAAGGTGAAGGTGCCGATTCTCGCGCACCCGGCCGCCGAGATGGACAAGGGCGCCGGCATCGCGATGTGCTGCACCTTCGGCGACCAGACCGATATCGAGTGGTGGCGCGATTTGAACCTGCCGACCCGCCCGATCATCCAGCGCAACGGCCGCATCATCATGAGCGTGCCGGATTGGATCACCGATGAGGGCGGCAAGGCCATCTTCGAGGAGACCGAAGGCAAGACCACCTTCACGGCCCGCAAGATCATCGTCGACCACCTGCGTGAGTCCGGCGACCTCGACGGCGAGCCGAAGCCCACCAAACGTATGACAAACTTCTACGAGAAGGGCGACAAGCCGCTCGAGATCGTCACTTCGCGCCAGTGGTACCTGAAGAACGGCGGCACCGACATGAAACTGCGTGCCGAGCTGCTGGAGCGCGGCAAGGAACTCGAGTTCCACCCCGACTTCATGCGTGTGCGCTACGAGAACTGGGTCAACGGCCTCAACGGCGACTGGCTCATCTCCCGCCAGCGCTTCTTCGGTGTCCCGTTCCCGCTGTGGTACCCCGTGAAGGCCGACGGCGAGCCAGATTGCGACCATCCAATCACCCCAAGCGAAGACCAGCTGCCCATCGATCCGACCAACGACGTGCCGGCCGGCTACAGCGAAGACCAGCGTGATGTGCCCGGTGGATTCACGGCCGAAAAAGACATCATGGACACCTGGGCCACCTCGTCGCTGACCCCGCAGATCGTCACTCATTGGGAGGAGCCGGATCAGGAGAGCAAGGACCTCTTCAAGGCGACCTTCCCGATGGACCTGCGCCCGCAGGGCCAGGACATCATCCGCACCTGGCTTTTCAGCACGATGGACCGCGCGCATCTCGAGAACCATTGCCTGCCGTGGGCGCACACCGCGCTTTCCGGCTGGATCCTCGACCCCGACCACAAGAAGATGTCGAAGTCCAAGGGCAACGTCGTGGTCCCCAAGGAGCCGGTCGACAAGTACGGTGCCGACGCAGTGCGTTACTGGGCCGCCTCCGCCAAGCTCGGCCTCGACGCCACCTACGACGAAGGCCAGATGAAAATCGGCCGCCGCCTGGCCATCAAGCTTCTGAACGCCACCAAGTTCGCGCTGGCCATCGGCCGCGAGGACGACAACCATCACGTCGGCTCCGCCGCGACCGCAGCCTGGAACCCGGCAGATGTCACCGAACCGCTCGATCGCGCGGTGATGGCCCGTCTGGCTTCCGTAATTCGCGAGGCCACTGCTTCGATGGATAGCTACGAGCACTCCAAGGCGCTCGAAATCATCGAGACGTTCTTCTGGCAGTTCTGCGACGACTATATCGAGCTAGTGAAGAACCGCGCTTATGGCACGGCCGATTCCACCGGCAAGACGCCGTCTGCCGCCGCCGTGAAGTCCGCTCGCACCACGTTGGGCTTGGGCCTTGAGGCGTTCGCGCGTCTCTTCGCGCCGTACATGCCGTTCGCCACCGAAGAGGTCTGGCACTGGATGCACGCCGGTGAAGGTTCCGTTCATACCGCCGCATGGCCGAAGGCCGAACCTTATGAGGCCGCCGCAGGTGACGCCGATCCGGACATGCTCGTCTGGGCTGGCAAGGCGCTGGCCGAGCTGCGTGGCTTGAAGTCTCAGGCGAAGGTCTCGATGAAGACCCCGATTCTGAAGGCCACGTTGAACGTGCCCGAAGCCGGCAAGAAGGCCATCGACGAAAGCCTCATCGACATCGCCGAGGCCGGCAAGGTCACCGGTCCGCTCACGGTCGCGGTCGACGATTCGGCTGACGTTGCCGACAACGAGATCGTGGTCAAGGTCAGCGACGCCGAACTCGGCGAGCCGCCGGCCAAGAAGCCCAAGAAGAAGTAGGCTTTTGGCGCAAGGCCGATAACCAGAACATCAGCAAGAGGGGTTGCACTTATTGAAAGTGCAACCCCTCTTAGCGTTCTTGGCTGCGATATCTGCCTGCCAGCAGCGCTGCCGCTCCCGTTGCGTCAATATCAGTACGCAATACTGAACATGGCAGTCGGTTTATTCCTCAGATCGACAGCGCTGGATTACAGACGTATTACACAACTAATAGTACTGTCATCCAGATAAATCATTTCCAGCCAGCACCGTGGCACACACCAAATGATGTTTTACTTAGTTTTGCCGCTCTTGCCCAAATCAAGCCGCTTGAGCTCGGGGACATCCATCAACGGGTCTTTGTTTTGAGCGTGCTTTCCATGAGTTTTGTGGTTCTCGGTGCCGCCTACAGTGCTGTTGCTTTCGTCCGAATCCGTTTCGTTTTCCTCCCCCTTACTGCCAGCATCAACTCCGGCAATGGCACCGTGATCAGACAATTCCTCTGCCGCCGCCGATTCATTCAGCGGACCGGTTTCGGCCAGAACCCCGGCATCTTCTTCATCTTCGACTTCGTTTTCGTCATCATCGGATGCTTCGAAATCCGCTTCTTCATCGGCGATGGCATCAATATCAAGACCGGCCTCGCCAGCCTCATTGTCGCCATCTTCATCAACTTCATCGACATCATCCAATGCGTCCGGATCGGCGTATTCCTTGGCATCCTCAAACGCGACGGCACCGGGAGAGCTCGGCGAATCCTTGCGGTCATCCTTCGCCTCACGTTCCTCCTCACGCGCGGCGATATCCTGCAGCGTGCGAGCGAAACGCATCACCTGTTCATCGGTGAAGGTACGCAGCTTTTCCTTGGTCATCACCGAACGCATGACCATACGGATATGCGCAACGTCGAACGCCGGCCCCTTTTCACGCTTCGACTTGTCTTTCTTGCCGTAGATTTCCAAGCCGTGCTTGCCCTGACGGGCGTGGACGAACGGAGTCCATTTGTGGCCGGTTTGCGAGGCGTCGAGTAGCGTGGCAAGACGAGCGATTAGCAGCGCACTCTGCATGCTCGAAAGCCCTTGCCACGAACACATCAAGTACCAGGAAACCGAATGCTCCAAAGTCCCACCGAGAAACTCGTCGTATTCGTCCATCGCCAACTGCATCAGGAACAGCCGGTCCTCAAGCCGCTTTTCGTTGGTGTCCAGATTATCGACAATCTTGAATTTTTTCCTACTCATGACTTTCTTGCCGTGCTTCTTGCTCATATCAGCCTCCTTGCCGACATTTTTTAAACCCGATATCACGCATTCTATCATTTTGGAAATTAGCTTTCCGAGCGTAACAAGAGCGGCGATCGTCATTGACTCGCACGTATTCACCGAAATGGGGATTCCATATTAATTGTGCAAAACCGCAAAATTAATATGCAAAACCTCAAACAAACCCTCGAGCCTTTCACGCGTAAATGTCGAGCACGCCCGGGTCGCCACCGGCTTGGGCGATGCGCTGATGACGCTTTTTGGCTTCGGTGACCACGAATTCGCGGTAGTTTTCCTCGATGCTCGGATCGAGTCCGGCATTGACGGCGACCTCTTTGAGCCGTTCGGCCTGTTGGCTTTCACGATTCCGATCCTCCGGGGCAAACCCGGCCCGGGCCTTCAAGACGCCGACTTCGGCGGTGTATTTGAAGCGTTCCGCAAGCAAGGAAACGATGGCCGTGTCCACATTGTCGATGGACTGGCGCAGCCGCTTGATGCGTTCGACGGCCTGTGCCGCCTGCGGGTTGGCCTGCTCCTGAGCATCGTCGATGGTGGTGTCGCACCAGCCGTGGGCTTGCGTAGCGTCATCGTTTACAGAAGCGTCATCGTTCTCACAAAAATCAGTCATGTACTCACCATACGACAAGAGCCCCACCTCTGCGGTAGGGCTCTTGTCGTGAATTCAGTAAACAACAAACAGAAAATTCAGTTGTTCATATTGTTGGCGTTCTGCTTGATGATGGCCTGGAGGAAGTCGCGATTGGTCGCGGTCTTCTTCAGGTTCGGCACGATGGTCTGATAGGCCTTTTCCGCATCGAGGCCGCCAAGCAGACGACGCAGGCGGTAGATGACCGCCAACTCGTCCTTCGGCGTGATGAGCTCCTCGCGGCGGGTGCCGGAGGCGTTGATGTCGATGGCCGGGAAGAGGCGCTTGTTGGCCAGGTCGCGCGAAAGGCGCAGCTCCATGTTGCCGGTACCCTTGAACTCCTCGAAAATCACCTCGTCCATCTTGGAGCCGGTCTCCACCAGCGCCGAGGAGACGATGGTGAGCGATCCGCCGTTTTCGATGTTGCGGGCCGCGCCGAAGAACTTCTTGGGCGGGTACAGCGCCTGCGCGTCGACACCGCCGGAAAGCACACGGCCGGAAGCCGGGGCTGCGATGTTGTAGGCACGGGCCAGACGGGTCATGGAATCGAGCAGCACCACCACGTCCTGACCGAGCTCCACCAGGCGCTTGGCACGTTCGATGGCGAGTTCGGCGACGGTGGTGTGGTCGGAGGCCGGGCGGTCGAAGGTCGAGGAGATGACCTCGCCCTGCACGGTGCGCTCCATGTCGGTGACTTCCTCCGGGCGTTCGTCAACGAGTACCACCATGAGGTGCACTTCGGGGTTGTTCGCGGTAATCGCGTTGGCGATGTTCTGCAAAGTGATGGTCTTGCCGGCCTTCGGCGGGGAGACAATCAGGCCACGCTGGCCCTTGCCGATCGGCGATACGAGGTCGATCAGGCGGCCGATGATGTTGCCCGGCGTGGTCTCCTGCTTGAGACGTTCCTGCGGATACAGCGGGGTGAGCTTGGAGAACTGCTTGCGGTTGGCAGCGTCCTCGACGCTCATGCCGTTGATGGTATCGATGGACTGCAGCGGCACGAACTTCTGACGTTGGTTGCGGCGTTCGCCCTCGCGAGGCTCACGGATGGAGCCCTGCACGGCGTCGCCCTTGCGCAAGCCGTACTTGCGGATCTGGCCCATGGAGACGTAGACGTCGTTCGGCCCCGGCAGATAGCCGGAGGTGCGAATGAACGCATAGGAATCGAGCACGTCGACGATGCCGGCGACGGGAACCAGCCCCTCTTTGGAGTCGCTGCCGCGGCGGTCGCGCATATCTCCTTCGTTCACCGCATCGTTGTTGCTGTAACGATCGGCACGATCGTTGCGGTTGTCGCGATCCTTGTAGTCATAATTATTGTTGCGATCGCGCCCGCGCATCCTGCGTTGGTGGCGGTCGTTGCCGCGGTCATCGCGGTTGTAGCGGTCGTTGCGGCGGTTGTGACGGACGAACTCGCGACGGGGCCCTTCCTCTTTGTCGTCGTTGCTGTTTTCCTCGGCATTGTCGGGAACGGGCAACGTGGCGAGAATATCGTCAAGATCACGGACCTCGTTGGAAGCGGAATCGTGGCGGGACTGCTGCTCCGCGCGATAATTGCGGCGACGGGTACGTTCCTCACCGCCTTCCTCCATTTCACGTTCACCGCGGCGATGCGCAACGAACGACCTGTTCCTGCGGTGCAGCGGCTCTTCATCGTCAAAAAGGCTGGAATTTTGAGTCGCGTGTTCTTCCGGGTTTCCCTGTTTCTGCGAATGCTTTTCGTTCATTTCCGAAGTGGAACGCCGGATGACCCTGACCGGCGACTTTTCGCGTGTTTCGGCATGTCCGGACACGGCATTGCCGGACTCGCGAGCAGGAACGGATTCCTTGCTTTCAGAATTCTTCGATTCGTCGACCCGCTTGGATGGCGAATCCTGGTTTTGCACGGACTTAGACGTATCGTCGTCTGCGCTGCCCTTCTTTTCAGCGGTTTTAGGCGCTGCTTTGGGAACGCGGACCGTGACACCGCTGGGTGCCTTTCCGCCTGTCCTTGCGGCTTGGAGGGTGGCGAGCAATTCCGGCTTACGCATCGTTGACGTACCGCGAAGTCCCATCTGCTTGGCGAGCGTCTTGAGCTCAGGCAGCTTCATATCCTCAATATTCTGGCTAGTTGCCACTATAATGTTGCCTTTCCTTGACTTCCTACGGCATTGCCCGGAAGACTTATGAAAAAGATGCGGCATATTTTACAAACCGCGTATGAATTTCGATACCACCATGTGGTTTTCGAACTTTCCTTTAGAGTACAACCGATGTGCGACCTACGCGATATTTGGGGCGGCAGCGTGTCGAAAACACAAAAGGCGAACGCCCCAGCAGGAGCATTCGCCTTATATCTGTTAAAAGTCGGAACCGACTATCGGCTACTTTTCTTCGTGGTAGGACTTTTCGGTGTTGACCGACCAGACGTTCTTCTTGTCGGCACGGCCCGTCTTGATGTTGCCGACGGCCTCCATCGCGCTGGCCATCGAATGGTCCTGGTTGTTGTAACGATGCTGGCCGTTGCGGCCCACGCAGTAGAGGTTACCGAAGGAATCGAGGTAATCGATGAGCTGCGGCATCTCGTCGTAGGTGTCGAAGTAGGCGGGGTACGCCTTCTTGACGTGCTCACGGTGCGAGTCCAACACGTCCTCGGGGCCGTTAATCACGCGCATGCGGGTCAGCTCCTTGATGGCGAACGCGGTGGCCTCCTCGTCGGAAAGGTTCCAGAAATCGTCGCCCTCCTTGCAGAAGTACTCGAGACCGACCCACACGGTGTTGTCGACGTCCTTGACAAGGTACGGGCTCCAGTTGTTGAAGATCTGCACGCGGCCAACCTTGTAGCCCGGGTCCTGCACGTAGATCCAGCAGTCCGGCACGATCGGCGGGTTGCCCAGCGTCTTCATATCCGTCGTGTTCTTCAAACGCAGGTGACGAACCAGAAGGCCAACGGTGACGAAATCGCGGTACGGCAGGCCGTTGGCGATACGCTTCATATCGGCGGGCACGTCCTCCGAGGTCGTCGTGACTTCCTTCGAAGCAGGCTTATCGGCGGCATCGGAAGCGTCGGCGGACTCGCCGGCTTCATCTTCTTTCGCAGCACGGTCGATGGCATTGACCAAATCCTTGACCGGCATGGATGAAATGAAATCATCCGCCTTGAGCTCCACGCGCTTGCCGTCGGCATCCTCATAAACCACGCTGGAAATGCCGCCATCGCCATTCTGACGCAGCTCAACCACGTTGGCATCGGTCAAGACCTTGCCGCCATTGTCGACAACCTGACTCTCGACGATCTCCCAAAGCTGACCCGGGCCGAGCTTCGGATACCAGAACTCCTCGATCAGCGACGTCTCCACGTCCTTGGAATCACGCTTCTTCGGCATCATTTTCTGGAAGGCGTTCTTGAGCACGGAAATCACGCTCAGGCCACGCACGCGCTGCGCGCCCCAATCCGCCGAAATCTGCGACGGCGTGCGGCCCCACACCTTAGTGGTGTAACCCTCGAAGAACATGGAGTAAAGCTGACGGCCGAAGCGGTTGATATAGAAGTTCTCGAGGTTGCCTTCCGGCAGCTTGTGGATCATGCTCCAGAGATAGCTGAAGCCCGCCTTCAGCGTCAACTTCAGGCCCAGCGCCTTGAACAGCGCCGGCGAAAGCGAGATCGGATAGTCCAGGAAATGCTGGTTCCAGAAAATACGAGAAACACGATGACGCTTCAACATCACCACGTCGGTCTTCTCCGGGTCCGGGCCGCCGGGCTCGAGGTCGTGGTGGCGGCCAAGCTTCTTGTCATCATAGGACGGCGCGCCCTGCAACGGCATGATGTTCTTCCACCAGTCCATCACGCGGTCGTCCTTGGAGAAGAAGCGATGCCCGCCGATATCCATGCGATTGCCGTTGTGCTTCACCGTGCGACTGATGCCGCCAAACTCGCGCGTGGCCTCCAGAACGGTCACATCATACTTGCCGGCGCCGCCGTCCTTCAGCAGCTCCCAAGCCGCCGTGAGACCCGCAGGACCGCCCCCGATAATCACCACAGACTTTCTATCCGCATCCTCAGCCACAACTGCCTCCCGAAAAAATACCTATCTTGAAGCCAATACGCCCCATTACACAAATCAAAACCAGCCTACACGCAAGCGCAAACCAGACCAATGAATGTGAAACAACATACACGAACATTCTTCAAGTTCGCTGAAAATATTCGCTTAAAAGTGCCCCTCAGAACCCCAACATCGCCTCAGTCGCTCTCTTCACCGATTCTAAGGTTGAGGTCTGGAAGGGGAAGATATGCTTTCTTCGGGCGTAAGACACGGCCAAGCGGCCAAGGAGCGTCCCGAACAAAGTATATCTTCCCCTTCCAGACCGTCAGAAGCGATTGTTTCAGGCCAAAGAGTCAGGAATATCGATGTCGGACTTCTGCACTTCCTCTACGTTGACATCCTTGAACGTCACGATTCTCACGTTCTTGACAAACCGCGAGGACCGGTACACGTCCCAGACCCACGCGTCGGTGAGCTGCACGTCGAAGTAGACGTCCTGACCGGCGGAACGGACGTTGAAATCGACCTTGTTGGCCAAGTAGAAGCGTCGTTCGGTTTCCACCACGTAGGTGAAAAGCTTGATGACGTCGCGGTACTCCTTGTAGAGCGCCAGCTCGGCGTTCATCTCATAATCGTCGAGATCTTCAGCGCTCACCGAACGCTACCCCCTGATTTGTCGTTCGAAGCCGCCTTGTTGTCGGCGTCGTCTTTCTTCTGGCCGTTGTGGCCGATATTACGCCACCACGCCTTTTTCGATTTCTTGCTTTGCGTCGCGGAATAGGGCCATGACGTTTCGGAATCGTCGTCGGCATCGTGTTTGCGGCCTTGGCCGTCTGTCGATGGCGATGTGAAATCATCCGAACGAGTTTTATTCGCGGTGTCAGCGCCCGTTGAACCAGTATCGCGAGCGGATCGCTTTCCGGAATTTTCGCTGCCGTTTTGTCCATCACGCTTACCGGCTTGACCATTGGCCTGCCCGCTAGTTGCATGCCCGGATTCATTCCCACCGCTTTCGCCGCAACTGGCATCCGTGCCAGTAACGTCGGCTTTGTCTTTCCCGACCTTGTGCTGCTTGATTTCGACGGAATGCTCACGGGCGGCCATGGCTTCTTTCACACCAGGATTGCCGTCGATAACATGCATGCCGAAGGCGTCGAGCGAGCGGATCGGGTCGTATTCGTCGGCAAGGGTATCGAGAACTATCAAATCCTGATACTTTCCGATAGATGCGTCCCACAACGAATCGCGGGAAGTTCCGGACTTGATGAAACCAAGCGATTGATAAACCGAAAGCGTACGCGAGCTTTTCTCCGGAACAGCCACCCAGATACGGTGCATGCCGAGTCCAACCGGCGGAGTGGCGAAACCGTAAGTCATCACGCGGGGCATCGCGTCACGCGAATAGCCGCGGCCGCGGTACTCCTTGCCGAGCATCACCTGGATACGCGCGGAACGCGCCCAGCCGTCGATATCAATCAGGAATATCATGCCGATGACATTGTCGGTGGCCTCGGCGTCCACTTTGCCGTCAATGTCATGGTCGGCGTCGGTCAGAATGGCCCAAGCCATGGTGCGACGGGCCTCAGGGTCACCCACCCCGGAATCGGAAGACGCAATGCCGTTGACCCATGCCACGGAACGCTTGACCCAAGCCTGCACCACCGCACGCTCGGATTGCTTGTCTTTGCCGGTATCGCCGGAAGCGTTGAAATAGACCTCAAGCTGGTCGAGCTTGGGGATGTCGTCAAGGGTGGCGGGACGCAGATGCACCATCTCGCCACGAATCTCCGGGATGACGATACGCTTGGGCAGCTGACGTGGACTAACCTCTACACTGGGGTTTTCGGAGTTTCCAGACATTTGCTTTCATTCCTCCAACGCACTTGGAATCTTCAATAAGGTTATCGTGTTCGCCTGACTATTCGCTGAAAGCTATTGGAATGCCATTGTGCCATCGCCTCATAGAAATATGGGACGAACACATTTCTGCATTCGTCCCATATTTTAATCTCTATAAGACGCTTCAGCTCAGCCGAACCTTTGGTTTGGCCTTCGCCGCTCGTGCCAACGCGCTCACCTCAGCTACGCGAAGCCCACTGGGCTTAGGGCACAGGAACCTGAACGTCCATACTCAGACCCGCTCGCCAAAGCTTCGGTTTGGCCTTCGCGCTCGTACATCGCGCTCACCGAGCCTACGGAAAGCCCACTGGGCTTTCCGCTTAACGGCTCAGCCTTTCATTTTCTTGATGACCAGAGCGCTGACGGCCTTGGCGTCGGCCTGACCGTGGGTGGCGCGCATGACGGCACCAATGATGGCGCCCATCGGCTTCATGTTGCCACTCTTGAGCTTTTCGGCTACATCCGGGTTGGCAGCGAGGGCCTCGTCGATTGCCTTGTCGAGCGCACCGTCGTCGGAGACAACCTGATAGCCGTGCTTCTTCACCACTTCGTCAGGCGTACCTTCGCCGGCGAGCACACCGGTGACGGTCTGCTTGGCGAGCTTGTCGTTCAACTTGCCGTCGGCGACGAGCTTCTCGACCTCGGCCACATCGGCCGGGGTGATCGGCAGCTCTTCGAGCGAAAGGCTGCGCTCGTTGGCGACGCGGGAAATCTCGCCAAGCCACCACTTGCGTGCGCCGGCAGCGGTTGCGCCGTCCTTGACGGTCTCTTCGACCAGATCGAGCGCGTCGGCGTTGATGATGTCACGCATCTCGAGGTCACTGAGCTTCCATTCCTTCTGCAGACGGGCGCGGTGCTCGCGCGGCATCTCCGGCATGGTCTTGGCGATTTCGTCGATGTGATCCTGTGTGATGTGCAGCATCACGAGGTCGGGATCGGGGAAGTAACGGTAATCGTTCGCGTCGGACTTCACACGGCCGCCGGCCGTAGTCTGCGTGGCCTCGTCCCAATGACGGGTCTCCTGCAGAATCTCGCCGCCCTCGTCCAGAATGGCCGCCTGACGACGAATCTCGTACTGCAACGTCTTCTTGATGCCACGGAAGGTGTTGACGTTCTTGGTCTCGCTACGGGTACCGAGCTTGGTCTCGCCCTTCTTGCGCAGCGAAATGTTGACGTCGGCGCGCATGTTGCCCTGCTCCATACGGCCGTGGGAAATGCCCAGGGCGCGCACGATGTCACGGATGGCGCGCATATAGGCGTCCGCGATTTCGGGGACGCGGTCGCCGCCGCCCTCGACGGGCTTGGTAACGATCTCGATCAGCGGGACGCCGGCGCGGTTGTAGTCGACCAGCGAATGGTCGGCGCCTTCGATACGGCCGTCGGCACCGCCCACGTGGGTGTTCTTGCCGGCGTCGTCCTCGATGTGCGCACGTTCGATCGGCACGCGGAAGGGGGTGCCGTCGTCAAGCTCGATGTCGAGGTAGCCGTTGCCGTTGGTCGGCTTGTCGAACTGCGAGATCTGATAGTCGCGAGGCATGTCGGGGTAGAAGTAGTTCTTACGGGCGAACTGGCTCCACTCGTTGATCTGGCAGTGCAGTGCCAGACCCAGCTTGATCGCGAAATCGACGGCGGTCTTGTTGACCACCGGGAGGCTTCCGGGCAGGCCGAGGCTTACCGGGGTCAGCTCCGTGTTCGGTTCCGCGCCGAACTCTTCGTGCGCCGGGCAGAACAGCTTGGTCTGCGTGCACAGCTCGACGTGGGTTTCCAGACCGAATACCGGGTCAAATTCCTTGACGGCATCGGAATACTTCATCAATTTTTCAGGCATGATTTTATGCTCCTTGCCGTCCGATTACTTTGCCGCGTTGGCATTGTCGCCCAGCCACGGGGTCTTGAGGGACTGCCAGATCGGGCCGCCCCACTGCTCCTCAAGTGCCGCTTCGAGCGCGGCCGCGGGCTTGTACATCTGCTCGTCGTGCTTCTGCGGGGCCATGAACTGGAAGCCGACCGGCAGGCCGTCGTCGGAAAGACCGGCGGGAATGCTCATTGCGGGGGTTCCGGCCATGTTCGCCGGAATCGTGGCGACATCGCTCATGTACATGGTCAGCGGGTCGTTCATCTTCTCGCCGAACTTGAACGCGGTGGTCGGAGACGTCGGGGCGACCAGCACGTCGGCCTTCTCGAACGCCTTGTTGAAGTCGTCGATAATCAGAGTGCGGACCTTCTGCGCCGAGCCGTACCACGCATCGTAGTAACCGGCGGAAAGAGCGTAGATGCCGAGGATGATGCGGCGCTTGACCTCGTCGCCGAAGCCGGCCTCACGGGTGTAGGCCATCATGTTGGCGGCGGTCTGCGGCACACCTTCCGGCGGCATCACGCGCAGGCCGTAACGCATGCCATCGTAACGGGCCAGGTTGGAGCTGACCTCGGAAGGCATGATGATGTAGTAGGCAGCGAGCGCGTAATCGAAGTGCGGGCAATCGACCTCGACCACTTCGGCACCCATATCCTGCAAAAGCTTGACCGCTTCGTTGAAGCGCGCCTCGACGCCGGGCTGGTAGCCGTCGCCGCTCAGTTGCTTGACCAGGCCGACGCGCACGCCCTTAAGGTCGCGCTTGTAGCCTTCGCGGGCGGCCTTGGCAATCGGAGGAACATCCATCGGGATGGACGTGGAATCACGCACGTCGTGGCCGCCGATGACTTCCTGCAGCAGTGCGGAATCGAGCACGTTGCGGGAGACGGGGCCAATCTGGTCGAGTGAGCTCGCCATGGCGATCGCGCCAAAACGGGAGACGCCGCCATACGTCGGTTTGACGCCGACCGTGCCGGTGAGGCTGCCGGGCTGACGAATCGAACCGCCGGTATCGGTGCCGAGGGCAAGTGGGGCTTCGAACGCGGCCACCGCGGAAGCGGAGCCGCCGCCGGAACCGCCGGGGACGCGCTCGGTGTCCCAAGGATTGTGAGTCGGGCCGAACGCGGAATGCTCCGTGGAGGAGCCCTGTGCGAACTCATCGAGGTTAGTCTTGCCAAGCAACGGCATGCCAGCGGCCTTGAGCTTCTTGATGACTGTGGCGTCGTACGGCGGAACCCAGCCCTCGAGAATCTTCGAGGCGGCCGTCGTGGGGATGCCCTTGGTGACGATCATGTCCTTGATGGCAATCGGTACACCGGCAAGTTCCGGCAGACCCTCGGTCTCGCCGGCTGCGTTCTTCTTGTCGAATTCGTCGGCCTGGGCGCGAGCCTCGTCGGCGGAAACGTGAAGGAAGGCGTGCAGCTCCGGCTCTGCAGCGTTAATCACGTCAAGTTCGGCATCGACCAGCTCGCGGCTGGAGACTTCCTTGTTGCGAATCTTCTCCGCCATCTGTGCGGCGTTGAGCTTCACCAGTTCGTTTTCGTTTGCTGCACTCATCACTCGTCACCTCCAAGGATTCGCGGTGCCACGAACATACCGTCTTCGGTGGCGGGGGCGCCGGAAAGCGCCTCTTCGCGGGTCAGCGGCTTCTCGGGGACGTCGGGACGCAGATACGCCTCAAGCGGGACCGGGTTGGCAGTGGGTTCGACGTCGTCGGACGCGACTTCCTGCACCTTGTTGATGGAATCGGCGATGACGTTCAACTCGCCTTGCATGCGGGTCGCTTCCTCGTCGGTGAGCGCGATCTGGGCGAGATGACCCAGATGCTCGACTGTTTCTCTTGTGAAAGTAGGCATAACCTTAACTATATGAGTCGTCTGTGACGTTCAGGTGACATGTAGCCTTGCATAATTCGGCCCATACCAAAAGCAAGTTTATAAAAAGGAAAATTCCGTATAAGGCAATCCGCCGATGGATCGGTTAATCAGAATCGATAAAACTTATTGCGAATCACTCGATATTGAAAATCTTCGATGATTTTCTTGCCATATCAATGTGCAGTAGCGAGTTCCCGACCATTTTCAGTAGCTTGCTCATCCTGCTGGTGGTAATATTCACGCACTCGGTCAATCGCAACCTGCTCTTCAGACGTTATCGGGTGCATTTGAATCAGCGTGCCTGGCTCAATTTCCATTCCACCGTTTTCAGCTTCTTCAGACCACTGCTCTATCTGCTCGGCCGTAACTCCGAAATACTTATACATCTCTTCCTGATTCATTATGCCTCCTTTCCTATCACAATCTTGGTCACCTCATTGAGCAGAAACTAATTCATGGTCTTTATCAGCTTTTCTCTCAGCTTCAGCGTCTTCACGCTCATACATTTCGACGATTCGGTCCAGCTCCGCCTGCTCTTGTGCAGTAGGCTCACGCACTTTTATGACAGGGCCCCAGCCATCTTCTGGCCAATTGCCATTTTCGTACTCAGCTGCCATGTCATCCAAATCCTGTTCAGTATAACCGAATTCGCGTTCAATCTCTTCGCTGTTCATTGCATCCTCCTTCGCAAAATTCCTAGTTCTTTTAGTGTACGCTTCGTAGGCGGCGTTTGCGCATGGAAAACAAGCCAACAGTAATTCTTTTCCAACTTAGCTACCATCTCTAGTTGTCTGCCATTCCCATCCACACCGATAGCCAGCAACTGCCTTGAGTTATTTACCCTCCAACGAGAATCTAGTTGCGCACGCCAAGCTGCTTGCACATCTGCGTCCGTTATTTCCGGATGGCGCTCATGAATTCTCGGAGCAATTGTCACTCGACCATAGAATTTTTTCATACCTCTATTCCACACGACGAAAGCGTTGGAACGCAATCTAAAACGGGTACTGTGGTCGGATGATAGTGGTTATCCACATTTGAGGCGTGTCGAGAGGTGAACGCTCGAATTGCCCGCATTCATGCACAATATCGAAAAAGAAATTCACGGTTATTCGCAATTGGGAATAGCTCGATGTGTTCGTACACAGCGTTCCAAAATGGCTATACAAAATCAGCATGGCCATTGTGGGGATATACGGATGGCGGTACTTCATGCACGATGGGCATCGATACCATAGCAACCTGTTTTCCCGACACTGCTCTAGCAGAGCTTATCGTTAGCAAGGCTGGGGTAGGAGGCACTACTGCAATATGGACCATGAGAGATGCCCTGTTCATCATCGATCTGGACGTCAACAACCATGCCATCGCCAATCTTGACGGCTTGCAGACCTTGACGAATCTCTCCTTGCTTGATATCAGCGGTATCAGCACCAGCGGTGTCACTACCACCCGCTTTCCAATCTCACGAAAATGAAGACGCTCAAGGCAAATAACGACGGCATCACAAATCTCACGAATATCGAGACACTCACGCAATTGCACACGCTCGAGGCTGCCAATAATTCCATCTCTGACTTGTCCGGCATCGAATCATTAACAAATCTGGAGTCGCTGAATGTCTCAAATAACAGCATTTCCAGCCTGTCACCGCTGTCTGCAATGAGCGGACTTACCTCACTTAACGCAGAGCACAATCGCGTTGAAGATGTGTCGCCATTGCAAAACCTCACTGGTCTTCAGACGCTCAAGCTCGCGTTCAACCACATTACCGACATCTCTTCGCTTAACGGCCTTAGCAATCTCACTTCAGGCAACCTATCGCTTTCCGATTAGGCCAAAACGTTTGCAACAGCGGAAGCCGACCCCGGGCTTACGATGCAACCGGCCAGAACTGTGAACAATTCCAATCCGGCAGGCTCTCCGGTTATCTCTTCAACCTCTAGTCTCAGCCCTTCGAATAACACCAGCGTCAACAGCACGACGGGCGTGGCCAAATGGGATGGACCATTGCCAACAGCAGCCAACAGTAGCGTTTCCCAAAATTTCAGTACCTCGGTAACGCTGGGAGGCGCTTCCGCTGTTTTCAGCGAAACCATCACCCAACCTTATACGGTCACGCAGCATACGGTCACCTTCGATCTTAATTCGGGTACGACTTCCACCAGCATTACCAATCCCACCGTGTATAGCGGTTATAAGACTTCCAAACCAGCGGAAGTGCCTACACGCCCCGGCTACTTCTTTACCGGCTGGTACACCAGCGTTGACCCAACCACGGGTGCCGGCGTAGGCAATGCATTCGATTTCGACAACACGCCTATCACCAACGAAACGACCTTGTATGCAGGCTGGGATCCGGCACTTGCAGGACTACCGCTGACCGGAACTCCATGGAAAACACTCGCCGGACGTTTCGGTATTCTTGTGGCAATGATTTCCATCAGCATAGCAATCGAACGATTGCTCAAACGCAGAATATTCTTAAATAATATCAGCGCCAAATAACCTCAAAAACGTGGGCTGATAGCAGCTGAGCAAATTGCCCTGGCTTAAATTTCGTGAGATTCTGTTCAAGTCGTTGATGTCCTTATTCATGGTTTGTCAATAAGAGCATCAACGGTTTATTTGCATATCTCAGTTTTGTCGATTTATCGAGTCAGATGCTGGGAGATCCAACAGTGCATCGCCACCGCGGCAGCGGCACCGGCGTTGATGGAACGGACCGAACCGAACTGGGAAATGTAGACCACGTCATCGGCCAGTTCCAGCGCACGTTGCGAAAGTCCGGGACCCTCCGCGCCGAAAAGCATCAGGCAACGGTTCGGGAAACGGTAGGTTTCGATGGGGACCGCGCCGGGGATGATATCAAGCGCGATGATGCGGGAGGCTTTGGCTTCCTCGGCGATGCGATGGTATCGGGCTTTGTCCACACGGAATTCGGCCTTGGCTTCGTCGGCTTGCGCCTGCTTAATTTCCTCGGCGATTTCCTTTTTCCAGCTGACCACCAACTCTTCAATAGAGGGGTGATGGTCGACGTGCTGGTAGAGCTCGGTCATCAGCGCGCCTTTGCGGTTCCACTTGTGCGGGCCGACGATATGGACCTTGCGGGCGGCGAAGGCGTTGGCCGTACGCACCATCGAGCCGATGTTGAAATCATGTGTCCAATTCTCTACGGCCACCTCAAAACCGTGGCGGCCCTGCTGGTCGAGATCGGCTTTGATGGCGGCCACCGACCAATAACGGAACCTGTCGAGCACATTGCGGCGGTCGCCGTTGTCGAGCAGTTCCGGGTCATAACGTTCGTCGAAATTCGGCGATTGCGGGTTATCTGGGCGCGGCTCGTCTGGATGGGTTTGCGACCACGGGCCGACGCCAATCTCACGGAAAACCGGCTCGCCAGAAGCTTGAGCAGCTGCGGTTATGGGATTGGGTTCGCGCATATCAGTCAGCCTTCTTCGACGCGTTTGCACTATCACGCAATTCATCTTCGTCAAAAGCCCTCACAAACGGCAGATTACGTTCCTCACCGGAAACAGGATTGATGACCTTGATGCTGTTGGGATCCGCATCACCACTGACTCCGCCGATCAGCGAAGCGATAGACACGACCTTCGCGCCCTCGTGCTCGACGACGCTGAAATCGAGGCTCAGCTCGTTGCCATTGCGCAACGTGACCAGCGACGAAGTCTGCACATACGACTTTTCGGAAAGCCAGGAATCCAGCAGTACCACACGTTTACCGGCAATCGACGGCCCCTTGATTGAAGGGTAAACGAAATCCATCACGAAGCCATCAAGTTCACGATCACGGGCATGGGCCGCGTGCATCACTGCCGTCACCATGGGCACAGCCGCGGCAGTCAACGCACCAACCGCATCGAAATCATCGGGCGCAAAGCCACGCTTCTCAAGCGCATCAAGCAAGGCATCGCCAATCAACTCGGCACCGCGATGATCCAGACTCACGTCAAACAGCTCACTGAACGGCTTTGCATCGACAGCGGATTGCAACAAACCTTGCAACTCTGCAATCCTATCGGATTGCTCGTCTGGCTTACTCATCGGCATCCTTCCCTTATTCGCCGCACCGTCTCAATACCGTAATGATATATTCGGCCGACAACGACCATAACGGCAGACACTACCTTCTACGCTCCATAATCACGTTACGGCCAACACACCAAGCCTTTACTTCGTCTGCTCCTCCAACTCCGGATCCAGCTCGGGTGCGGTCAGCTCGTGGACGTCGGTCTTGTCGGAATCGACCATCTCGACCGGGTCGATGACCTTGCTCGAATCAATCTTCTGCATTTTACGCGCGGTGACCAACACACGCGATTCCAATGACGAAGCAAAAGCGTTATAGGCCGAAACCGTGCGGGTGATGGAATGGCCAAGTTTGTTGGCCTTGTCACCCAAAACCGCGAAACGTTCGTAGAGCTCACGCGAAAGGTCGAACAGCATCTTGGCGTCGTCGGTGAGACTCTGCTGCTGCCAAGCGAAGGCGACCGATTTCAAGACCGCCCACAACGTGACCGGCGAAGTCAAGGCCACCTTCTTGGCGAAGGCATCATCCATCAACGTCGGATCGACCTTCAGCGCCGCCTCAAGCAAGGCGTCGTTTGGAATGAAGGCGATAACGAAATCGGGAGTGGTGTCGAAGGCGTTCCAATAGGCCTTGTCGCCCAAAGTCTTGACATGATCTCGCAACGCCTTGGCATGGGCCTGCAGCAACTGATCACGACGCTTGAGCTCGTCTTCCGACGCAGTATCGGGAATCTCGCAGGCACGCTGGTAATCTGAATACGGGGCCTTGGCATCGATGGGAATGGTCTTGCCGCCGGGCAGATAGACCACCATATCCGGCCGTTGCACGCGGCCTTCCTGGTCGGTAACGACGACCTGCGTATCAAAATCGACATGCTCCAGAAGCCCCGCCGACTCCACGATGTTGCGCAGCTGCGCCTCACCCCACGCGCCACGCACCTTATTATTGCGCAACGCGGCCGAAAGCGAACTGGTCTCCTTGTCCAAACGGGTCTGTTGGTCGTTCAATCCCTTGAGCTGCTGGCCTAAGGAACCCATCTCCTGCTTGCGGCCTTCCTCAATCTGGGTGACCTTCTGCTGCAAGGCGTCGAGGTTCTTCTGCACGGGCGCGAGCGCCGAAAGCACTTTACTCTGCTCGGCCATCGCCTTGGCCTGTTCCTGCCGCTTGCGCTCGGCCGCCTCGCGCTCCTGTTCCTGCTGCCTTTGCACACGCAACTGCTCGGCCTGCTGGGCCTGCGCCAACTGCGATTTGACGAACGCGAGCTGCTGGTTCAGCCCGTCGCACTGCGTGCGGTATTGCGCAGCCTGCGTCGTAAGCTCCCCCACCTGCCGTCGAAGCTCGTCATTCTGCACCTGCGCTTCCTCAATATCAGCGTTTTTGACGTCTCGCGCAGATTCCTGCCCTTTGGATTTGCCCAGCACAAATCCGGCCACCAGCCCCAACGCCGCTGCGAGGATGACCAACACGATTGCCACTACAGGATTTTCGAACATATGTTCTATTACACAGGACGCTATGGACGAAGCCGGGGTGGCACGTGCGTACATCTCGTGTCAATCAGCGAGTCGACATGGATATCGATGCAACTTGCTGGAATGATGAAAGGGTAATCAAGGAGGAACCGTGGGATTCGACTTATTCATGGGCGGTTTGGCGGTGGTCGCCGCCGCGCTGGCCACGTGGCTCATCATCCTCTATTTCCGCTCGCCCACGTCAGCGCAATCGTCGGTCGAAATAGCTTTGCACGGGCTGCGGAATCCCAATCCTTCGCCTGCCGACCGCTCAGTAGCGGCAACCAATGCAACCGGCAAAGACAACAACAGCGCAACTGACAGCAAAGCACAGACCAGACAGACCACGGGGAAAACCGACGAGACCCAAAACCAGATTTCGCGGATTTCCCGGATGCTGATTCTCGCGATTGTGCTCACCGTGGTCGTTTTCATTCCTTCGTTGCTGAGCCGTTTCAGTGCTTCCCTTGCGTCCACCTGGCTGGTCAACCCTTGGCTGCAAGCCATTCTGACCACACCAACGATGTTCTGGTGCGGCGCTCCGATTCACCGCGAAGGTTGGCACGCACTCAGGCGTCGCAATCCAGATGTCAATTCGCTGATTTCACTGGGGGCCACGGGAGCTTTTATTTACAGTCTTGCCATTTGCGTGGCCGGCAGCCAGTTCCCGGAAGGCTCACGGCGCGCCTATTTCGGCGGGGTCAATGTCATCATCACTTTGGCGCTGGCCATCGAACTGGTGCAACTGTTGATTCTCCGCGATATGGAAAAATCGGAAAAATCGACGTTGGAACCGCAAGCTGGCGCAGCGGAAATGAAAAATCCTATGAGCGATGGCTCTGTACCCGCTCAGGCCACAACCGGCAACGGCAACACGAACGCTGACGCCTCTGTCAACGACGTGGACATGGGTACCGCACCCAACGGCGAGATAAACGCCGGCACCGCCACCCATGCCATTGCCGACCGTGCTTTTACCACATTGATCAGCGCCGTCAGCAGACTTTCCCATTTCACCCGCATTTTCGTCATCACCTTCATCATCATTGCAGTCTGGGCGTCCGCACTTCTGGTGGTGTTCGGCCCGCAACCGCGCCTGACGTTCGCGCTGTTCGGCGGAGTCGGGGTACTGGTGATCGCCGGGTTCGTCCTCGCGATTCTGGCGCTCATCCTTATTATCAATGGACGCAGAAAAGCGCGACGCGCCAATATCAGCGCCGACTGAATAATCTCAACAAACAATCAGGATTCTTGCTATCGGTATGAATTCGATGCAGGGACCAAACAACGCGAACCCGAATACCGACAACTAAAGAGCCGGACCATCGCATTGCTGCGGCAGCCCGGCTCTTTATGCCAGATATCAGTACTATCTCAGCTATCTACAAACCGGCTGCGGAACACCTTATTAACGGCGTTCCGCAACCGGCTTCATAGCGTCAACTCACTTGTCTTCGTGATCCTCGCTCAGCGGGTCCTCGGGCATCGTGCTCAGCTCGAGGTGGTCGCCGCCGGTCTGGTCGACCAAGACGGTGTCGCCGTCGTGGACCTTGCCAGAAAGCAACATCTTCGCCATCTGGTCGCCGACCTCGGTCTGCACCAGGCGACGCAACGGGCGGGCGCCGTAGGCAGGGTCATAACCGGCGTTGGCAAGCCATTCCTTCGCGGCCTTGGTGACATCGAGCGTGATGCGGCGGTCGGTAAGGCGAGAGGCAACCTGCTTCACCTGGATGTCCACAATCTCGCCCAGTTCCTCGCGGGTGAGCGGATGGAAGATGACCAGCTCGTCAAGACGGTTGAGGAATTCAGGCTTGAAGTGCGCGTGGACGGCGTCCATCACGGCCTTCTTCTTGGCCTCGTCATCCAAGCCAGGCTGCACCAGGAACTGCGAACCCAGGTTCGAAGTCATGATGAGAATCGTGTTCTTGAAGTCCACGGTCCGGCCCTGGCCATCGGTCAAGCGGCCGTCGTCAAGCACCTGCAGAAGGATGTCGAAGACCTCGGGATTCGCCTTCTCCACCTCGTCAAACAGCACGACGGAGTAAGGACGACGACGCACGGCCTCGGTCAACTGACCGCCCTCTTCGTAACCGACGTAGCCGGGGGCCGCGCCGATCAGACGGGTCACGGAGCCCTTGTCCATGTACTCGCTCATGTCGATACGCACCATGGCCTTCTCGTCGTCGAAGAGGAAGTCCGCCAACGCCTTGGCGAGCTCCGTCTTGCCCACGCCTGTCGGTCCCAGGAAGAGGAATGAACCGGTGGGGCGGTTCGGGTCGGAGATGCCGGCACGCGAGCGCCGTACAGCATCCGAAACCGCCTGGATGGCTTCCTTCTGGCCGATGACGCGCTTGCCCAAGCAGCTTTCCATATTGAGGAGCTTCTCATTCTCGCCCTGCATCAGGCGGCCGACGGGGATGCCGGTCCACTCGGAGACGATGCCCGCCACCGAATCGGCGTCCACGTGGTCGGGGACCATCGGCTCGGTTTCCTCGCCTTTCGCGTTCTCCTCGTCCGCGGCCTGTTCGGCCAAATCCAGTTGCTTCTGAATCGCCGGGACTTCGCCGTAAAGAATCTTGCTGGCCTTCTCCAAGTCGCCCTCGCGGGTGTACTTGTCGGCCTGCACCTTCTTGGCGTCGAGCTGGGCGCGCAGGTCGCCGACCTTGTTGTGGCCGGCCTTTTCGGCGTCCCAACGGGCCTTCAGGCCTGAAAGCTTCTCGCGGGTGTCCGCCAAGTCGCTTTGCAGCTTCTTGAGGCGGTCCTTGCTGGCCGGGTCCTCGGCCTTCTTGAGCTGCATTTCCTCCATCTCGAGACGGGTCTCGCGACGCTGCAGCTCATCGATTTCCTCCGGCTGGCTATCGAGCTCCATGCGCAGGTGCGCAGCGGCCTCGTCGACCAGATCAATGGCCTTGTCAGGCAGCTGGCGACCGGAAATGTAGCGGTTCGAAAGCGTCGCCGCAGCGACGAGCGCATCGTCGCCGATGGTCACCTTGTGGTGCGCCTCGTAACGCTGCTTGAGGCCACGCAGAATCGCAATGGTGTCCTCAACCGACGGCTCGCCGACGAAGACCTGCTGGAAACGACGTTCCAGCGCCGGATCCTTCTCGATGTTCTCGCGGTATTCGTCGAGCGTGGTCGCACCGATCAGGCGGAGCTCGCCGCGGGCCAGCATGGGCTTGAGCATATTGCCCGCGTCCATGGAGCCTTCGGCCGCACCAGCACCGACGATGGTATGAATCTCGTCGATGAAGGTGATGATTTCGCCGTTCGCGCTCTTGATTTCGTTGAGGACGGACTTCAGCCGTTCCTCGAACTCGCCACGGTACTTCGAACCGGCCACCATCGAGCCTAAATCGAGGCTGATGAGCTTCTTGTTCTGCAAGGTCGTGGGCACATCGCCCGCCACGATACGTTCCGCGAGGCCTTCGACGACGGCGGTCTTACCGACGCCGGGCTCACCAATCAGCACCGGGTTGTTCTTGGTACGGCGGGAAAGAATCTGGATGACGCGGCGAATCTCCTGATCGCGGCCGATAACCGGGTCAAGCTTGCCTTCCTTCGCTTGCGCCGTAAGGTCGGTGGAGTACTTCTCCAGCGCCTTGTAGCTG
This sequence comes from Bifidobacterium sp., assembly GCA_024104275.1. GTDB lineage: Bacteria > Actinomycetota > Actinomycetes > Actinomycetales > Bifidobacteriaceae > Bifidobacterium. The sequence continues at coordinate 17,040 of JAGGHK010000010.1, read as the reverse complement.
CCCTCGGCGTCCGGGCTGGTCACTTTCGCACCGCCACGCACGCTGGGCACAGCCTTGCGCAAAGCCTCGGCGCTCACGCCGTTGTTCTTCAGAATCGTCGCGCTCTCGTTGGGCGCGGCATCGGCGATGCCGATGAGCAGATGTTCGGTGGAGACGTATTCGTCGCCCATCTTCTGCATTTCCTTCTCGGCCTGAGCCAACGCGGCCGTCAACTGGCGGCTCGCCTGCGGCTGTGAGGTCGAAGACCCACTCGCGCTGGGCAGCGCGACCAACGCGTTGCGCACTGCGGCGCCAATCGCCTTCGGGTCCCCGCCCGCGGCGCTGATCAGCCCCGTGACCACGCTGTTCTCCTGACGCAACAGCGCATCCATCAGATGCAAAGTATCGACCTGCGGGTTGCCCGCGGCCGACGCGCTTTGAATCGCGTCTCCGATGGCTTGCTGAGCCATGGTCGTAAATTGTTGTTCCATGTGTTCCTCCGTTTGTTCGCCCTGTTCCTTCGTGAATCGTTGGAATTCAAGGCATTATTCAATCTCTGCTTATTACAACCACAAACGGAGAGGTTCTATTCCCAAAACTTGAGTCCTTTCGACTCAACTTTTAGACCGCTTTGTCTAGTTCGTTGTCTTTTTCGATACTCCCGACCAACAGACAGGCCAATATATCAGCAAATTCGCCTACGGAAATCTGTACCGATTTGTTCCCGAGACCACGCAAAAGCAGACGGCCAAATACTGGCAGTTGTTCAGATTGTAATACATACAATAAAATGGGTCAACGAAACAAACCGGTCGACGGAACATAATCCGCCAACCGGTCTGTTTAATAGGTTTACCTTATATTTACCTTATATATAAGCGAAACTCTTGCCACTCAGCCCTTGACCACCACGTTGCGCAGGGAGCCGATGCCATCGATGTTGACGATGGCCTCGTCGCGCGACTTCAGCGTGCCAGAAGCGTTGGGGGTGCCGGTCATGATGACATCGCCGGGCAGCAGCGTCGCGAAGCTTGAGATTTCGGCGATCTGCTCGGGGATAGAATGAATCAGGTCGGCGGTGGTGCCGGAGGCGGCAGGCACGTCCTCGCCGTTCAGGGTGAAGGAAATCTTCGCGTCTTGCCAATTGAGGTCAGTCTCGATCCACGGACCCAGCGGGCAGGAGGTGTCGAAACCTTTGGCGCGCGTCCACATCGGATCGTCGCCCTGCAGGTCGCGCAACGTCACATCGTTGACGCAGGTGAAACCGAGCACGTAATCCATGGCGTTGGCGACGGAAACGTTCTTGGCGATGCGGCCCATGACCACGGCGACTTCCGGCTCGAAATTCATATCGTTCGAGAAATCGGGAATGACAATCGGATCGTCGGGGCCGATGACGGAGGTCGACGGCTTCATGAAGATAATCATCTTGCTGGGGGCATGCGCGACGTCGGACTGGCCCTTGGCATGCATATATTGCGCGTGGGCCTCATAGTTCTTGGCCAGGCCGTAGACCTTGGAGGGAATGACGGGCGCAAGCAGACGGATGCCCTCTTCGTCGATCAGATGGCGCTCGCCGGTGGGCTGCACAGGCTGAGAGCCGAAGGGATAGCCGTCGAGCTCGACCAGGTAATCCTTCTTGTCGTTGCTGTCGGTCTGTACGAAGGCATAGTGCGGAACATCGTTATAGGAGTAGCGTGCGATTCTCATGCCTTCAGCCTACGCCACTTCCCCGTCATGCGTAGGCCGAAAGCCGAAATAAAACGAAAAACTCGTAATCTCAAATGGCGTCGCGGCGAACGCGGAATTCGAATGCTTCGTTATCGGAAAGCGGGATTTCTGTGGTTTCGACGTTGTCGACATCACCCCATTGCGGGCCGTGGCCAAGCCGTTCGACGAACGCATTGACAAGACTTTGCTCACCTTGCGCCTCAACTTCAACCGAGCCATCGAGACAATTGCGCACCCAACCGACGACGCCGCAACGCCGCGCCTCGTTGACCGCGAAATAGCGGTAGCCGACACCTTGCACCATGCCGGTGACGACCCCGTGCACACGAATCACGCGAGCGTTGGTTTTGCCTTTGGCCTTGTTCCTGCCCGAGTTTCCCCTCATTTTTACTTGCTCTCTCATCGTCTTCCCCAAACGTTGAAAAATCAGTAGTTCAGATGAACGCGCGCTCGCCGAAAATCGCGGTGCCGACGCGCACGATGGTCGAGCCTTCGGCCACGGCGTAGTCCATATCGTGGGTCATGCCCATCGAAAGTTCGCGGCATTGCGCCGTTCCGGGCTCACCTGACTTCAAAATCGTATCGCGGGTGCCACGAAGATGCGCGAACCCGTTGCGTATCGTCTTTTCGTCATCGACATGGGCGCCGATGGTCATCAAACCCTGCAATTGCAAGCCTTCCATGGCACCGATCTGATAGGCGAGGTCGACCGCCTCGTCAGGTTCGCATCCGGATTTGGAAGCCTCGCCGGATTCGTTGACTTCCATCAGCACACCGACGACGATGTGGCGTGCGATGGCGCGACGCGCGATTTTCTGCGCTTCCTCAAGCGAACCGACCGATTCGATGGTGTCGACATAGGGCAGCACCTTGCCGATTTTGTTGGATTGCAGCTGGCCGATAAGGTGGAACGGAATGTGGCCGTTCGGAGCCGCTTGAGAAGCTGCAGAACCATTGGAACCATTGGAACCATTGACATTCTGGGTATTCGCGGCGGCACCCAGCGAGAAGCCACGCTGCGCGCATTGGCGAATCAGGCCCTCGGCCTTGGCGGAGATTTCCTGCGGCCGGTTCTCGCCGATCAGGCGCACGCCGGCGTCGATGGCGGCCATGATTTCGCCGACATCGCGGGTTTTGGTGGCCGCGAGCAGTTTCACCGACCCAGATTCACGGCCCGAAGCTGCCTCAGCTTTGGCGATGTCGTCCAGCACCCGATGCACGCCGTCCGCGATTTCCTTCGTGCGTGCCTCGTCGATGACCTCGTTGGCGAGATCCTTGTGATCCATATAAGCAGTCATCATTCCCCGCTTCCCACTCGATTGTCCGCCTCCATACTATGCATGCCCATGTCATCGCGACTCGCGCTAAATCGCACTTTTGTACCATTGACATGGAAAACATGCAAAATACAATCTCTAAAAACGCACTTTTCTGGCAGTAATATGAAAAACGTGCAAAATAGCGGCCGTAACTTGCACATTTCCATAGTTACATGGAAAGCATGCAAGATGGCGGTCGCTAAAATGCACTTTTACGCGCACACTTCATACGCACAGCACCGCTTGCGCCTCAGCACATCACGCACACGCGCAAACCTGCTCAGTTCAACCCGTGAACGGCTTCAGCCAGCGAACGGACATAGTCAGTGACGTATGGCACCGCGTCCTCGCCGTATTTGCCGACCATGCGCACGATGGCCGAGCCGACGATGGCACCGTCCGAATCGGCGGCCATGGTGGCGGCCTGCTCTGGGGTGGAGATGCCGAAACCGATGGCGGCCGGTACGTCGGTGACGGCGCGAACCTCACGAATCATGCCCTTCACGTCGCTGGTGATTTCCTTGCGAACGCCAGTCACGCCGAGCGAACTTACGCAATAGATGAAGCCCTTGGCGTCCGAAGCGATGCTGTGGATGCGCTCGTGCGAGGTCGGGGCGATGAGGCTGACCAAGTCAAGCCCAACAGCCACCAGCGGCTCGTCGAACTCCGGCTTCTCCTCGTGCGGCACGTCCGGCAGAATCACGCCGTCGAGCCCGACTTCGGCGGCACGATGCGCAAAACGCTCGAGGCCGTAAGAATAGAGCACGTTGGCGTAGGTCATGAAGACCATCGGCGTCTCGATTTTGTGGTCGCGGCGCAAACGCTCGACCAGCGCGAAGGCGTCATCGGTGGTGGTACCAGCGGAACGCGCGCGGTTGCTGGCTTCCTGGATGACCGGGCCTTCAGCGGTCTGGTCGGAGAAGGGGACGCCCAGCTCGATCAGGTCGGCACCGGCGTCGATCATGGCCGGTACCAGCTTTTCGGTCAGCGCGATTGACGGGTCACCAACGGTGACGAACGGGATGAAAGCCTTGCGGCGACTGCCATCTGGGGCAGTGAACGCTTTCAGGATGCGGGAACGGCGAGCGCCCTGCTGTGTTGTCTCAGTCATATCAGTTGCATCCTTTCACAACGTTTTCGCCACTCCGACTGTTTCCGTTGACCATATCCTTCACATCGGCTGCGCCATTCGCACCGTTGGCCTTGGTTGTCTCAGTCATGAAGATCCTCCCCACGGTAACGGGCGATGGACGCCACATCCTTGTCGCCACGCCCGGAAAGGGTGACGATGATACTTTGGTCACGCGAAAGCGTCGGCGCGAGTTTCATGGCGTAGGCCACGGCGTGCGCGCTTTCGATGGCCGGAATGATGCCCTCGGTGCGGCTCAGGTATTCGAAAGCATCGACGACCTCGCCGTCGGTGATGGCGACATATTGGGCGCGTCCGGAATCCTTCAGCGCCGCGTGCTCGGGGCCGACGCCCGGGTAGTCAAGGCCCGCGGAAATCGTATAGACCGGCGCGATCTGGCCGTATTCGTTCTGGCAGAAATAGCTTTTCATACCGTGGAAGATGCCGAGCGAACCGGTGTTCATGGTCGCCGCCGTCTCACGCGTGTCAATGCCGCGCCCGGCCACCTCACAGCCGATGAGCCTTACATCCTTGTCGCCGATGAAGTTGTAGAAGCTGCCGATGGCGTTGGAACCGCCGCCGACGCACGCGATCACGGCCGCGGGAAGCTTGCCTTCGTCTTCAAGAATCTGCTCGCGAGCCTCCTTGGAAATCACGGACTGGAAATCGCGCACCATCGTCGGGAAGGGGTGCGGCCCCATACACGAGCCGAGGCAGTAATGGGTGTCGGAGATGCGCCGCGTCCATTCGCGAAAGGTCTCGGAAACCGCGTCTTTCAAGGTGCCAGTGCCGCTGGTCACGCCGCGCACTTCCGCGCCCAAGAGACGCATGCGGTAGACGTTGAGCGCCTGGCGTTCCATATCCACCTGGCCCATGTAGACCACGCATTCCATGCCGAATAGCGCCGCGACCTGGCGCAGATGCTCGTCGGAGCCTTTGAACCGCGTCGGCTCAGTGAGGCAGCTGATGGCCGCCGCGCCCGCCTTTTCGTAGTCGCGCGCGATGTCGAGGTAGGGGTAGTCCTGCGCGATGATGCCCTTGCTCGGCGAGGCCTGCTTGAGCTCGCAGATGAAGCTCATCCCAGGCGCCTTCAGAGCGTGCTCGAACGGGAACGCGGCATCGCCGCTCTCCCCCGCCGCAACTTTCCGCGAGTTGACCTCACGAGCCTGAGCCTCAACTAGGCTCTGCGGGGTTTGCGCCTTCTCCTCGACCACGCGCTCGCGGGTTTTCGCGGCGATGCGCTGCAGGATATTTTCGGAATCAGCCATTACCTTTGCACTTTCTTATCATTAATATCAACAGCCATAAAATCACGAAACAATGTCGTAAGCTCATTGGAAACCAGTCACCGAATAACCGCAAATGAACACTTTCTAGCATCCGAAATGAATTGGGCTAGAAAATAGTCACTGCTGAGCTCTAAATGACCGGTTTTCTGCACCAACCCACCAAAATGCTAGAAAACGTTCACTGACAGTTGCCCGACGAACTTTTAGTCCTTACTTTTCGGCGTCGGCCTTAGCGAACGCCTGCGAACCGGCGACGAACTCGTCGAGCGTCTTCATCGCGGCACCGGAAGCAATCTGCTCACGAGCAATCTCAACACCTTCGCCAATCGACGAGGCGACGCCCGAAACGTAGAGCGCGCAAGCGGCGTTGAACAGCGCGGCTTCGGTTCTGGGTCGGCGTCGATTCCCCGCCCATGATCTCCTTCATGGCATGGTAGGCTTCGTCGTAGGTGAGGTCATGCTTGTTGACGATTTTGACGATTGCTTCACTGATCATGGTTATTACTTCCTTGTATGTGATTGATAGATATCATTTGCATTACTAATTACTAAAATCGATAAGAATCCGCTCAATTGCCGAACCTTTCGACAACACCGAGAAAATTCTTAAGAATATCCTTGCCAAGCGGCGTCAGGATACTTTCGGGATGGAATTGGACGCCAAACGTCGGATCGGTGACGTGAGCCACGGCCATGATTTCGTCGGAATCGGCGGTACGGGCGACGACGCGCAACGTAGAAGGCAACGTCGCCTTGTCAGCTTCCAGCGAATGGTAACGAGCCGCTTGAATCCGCGCAGGCATCCCGGCGAAAAGCGGGCAATCATTGTCGAGTTCGACCGGCGAGGCCTTGCCGTGCATCAGTTCGGCGGCGGGAACGACCTTGCCGCCCAGCGCCTCGCAGATGGCCTGATGACCAAGGCAGACACCCAGAATCGGCACCGTTCCGGAAAGCCGACGTACTACGTCCTCACAGATTCCGGCGTCCGCAGGCTTACCAGGCCCCGGCGAAAGCACGATGCCATCGGAGCCTAGCGCGGCCAGGTCGGCCACGTCGAGGTCGTCGTTGCGCACCACGCGCACATCCGATTCGATGGAACCGATGAGCTGGTAGAGGTTGTAGGAGAAGCTGTCGTAGTTGTCGACGATGGTGATCATGCGAGGCCTCCGTTCGCTTGGTTGATGGCGTCCACGACGGCGAGCGCCTTGTTGCGGCACTCCTCGAATTCCTTGTCGGGGTTGGAATCGGCGACGATGCCCGCGCCGGACTGCACACAGACCTTGCCGTTGTGCTTGAAGGCCAGGCGGATGCCGATACAGGTGTCGAGGTTGCCGGAGAAGTCGAGATAACCGATGGCCCCGCCGTAGATGTCGCGCGGGGAATCCTCGAGTTCCGCGATGATCTGGCAGGCGCGGATTTTCGGAGCCCCGGAAAGCGTGCCGGCCGGCAGCACCGCGTCGATGACATCGAGCGCGTCCTTGCCGCTGGCAAGCTGCCCGGCGACCGTGGAACCGATATGCATGACATGCGAGAAGCGCAGGATATCGTGCAGCCGCTCGACTTCGACGCTGCCGAGCTTGGAAACGCGACCGATGTCGTTGCGCCCGAGGTCGACCAGCATGTTGTGCTCGGCCAGTTCCTTCTCGTCGCTGAGCAGATCCTGCTCGATGAGCTTGTCTTCCTCCGGCGTCGCGCCGCGAGGACGGGTTCCGGCGAGCGGGTAGGTCAACAGCTTGCCGTCTTCGAGCCGCACCAGCGTCTCGGGCGAGGCTGCGGCGATTTCGATGTCGTCGCTGGACATGAAGACCATGTAGGGACTTGGGTTTTCGGCCCGCATCAACCGGTAAGCATCGAACAGGCTGCCGGAAGCCGACGCGACGCTGGGGTTGGAGAGCACGACCTGGAAGATGTCGCCGGCTTAGATGAGCTCCTTGGCTTTCCTGATCATCGAACCGTATTGTTCGCGGTTGAGCGTCAGTCGCAGAGGTCCATCCAGCTGCAGCGGCCTGAAGTCGTAGCGTTTGCCGTTCTCGAGAATCGCTTGCATTTCCTCGATTTGGTTCACCGCACGCTCGTAGGAGGCGTCCACATCGTTGGTATCGACGCCTGCGATAAGCTGAAGCCGTTGACGGTAGGAATCGAAGGAAATGAGCTGATCGAAGAGCATCAAAATCGACATCGGGCAGCGCTTTCGGGTCGCGGGTTTCCTGCCGCAACGTCGGCTCGGCGTAAGCGAAATAACCGAAGGAGAAATAACCGACCAGGCCGCCGGCGAATGGCGGGAACCCTTCGAGCCGCGGGCTGGAATATTGCGCGAGTACCTTGCGGATGGCATCGCTCGGATGATCGACGTGTTTGTGTTCAACGACCACATCTTCAGCCGACGACCCAGCAGGAGCGACGCGCTTGATTCTCAAATCCCCGGCTTTGCAGGTCAGTTCCAGCGTCGGCGCGAATCCAAGGAAGCTATAACGCCCCATGCGCTGGTCGGCCTCGGCGCTTTCCAATAGGAAGCAATGGTTGGAAGCGGCACGCACCCGGCGCATGGTCTCGATGGTGGTCAGACGGTCGGCGAGCAGTTCGCGCATCACCGGAATACGGCGGTATTTGCCGGATTTCGCCAGCTCGCGAACCTCATCAAGCGTGGGCCGAATACCCTCGTACCTGTGGTTCCTGTCCGCAACGCCGTGAACGGCCGCATTGCCGCCCGAGCCCGCTGTAACATCCACACTCGTGGTCACCATGGGCACCTCCCGGAGGCCTTCGCCTCGTTTTGGGACTAAAAAAGCCCGTCCCAGCTGTCAATTACAGCCAAGGACGAGCAAAATTATAGCCCGCGGTGCCACCTTGGTTCACGGTTTCCCGTGCCCTTATCAGACGCCAACACGTCTTTGGCAACTGACGTATGCCTTACATCGCAGCCTCATAGTCGAACTCTTGGAATCCAGCCAATCGGTGCGCCCTCAGCGGCCCACTCAACGGTTCGCATCTCGTCCCGGCTCTCACCATCCCGGGCTCGCTCATCGCGCGTTTCCGTCTACTTCCCCGCTTTATCGGTTTGTAGTGTTTTTAATTATTGTTGCTTAGGCTACACTGCCGCTTTTGCGCCTGTCAAATTCGCTTGCCCAATTAGCCTCAAGAATATGGTCGGATTTGTCTGCGCGAACGTCTCGCCAAGTGAAGCATTCCAAGGCCTCCCGCGCACTCATGGCCACCGGACCGGAAGCGTCCGGCATGTGGACACCTTGAGATTTGGATGAACGGACGCCAAGCAGCCACGCGCAATACCCGATAATCTGCCCGGGCTTGACCCCGTCCGCCCGCAACGTGCCAATATCCAGCGAACGCTTGCGTTTGGCCAGACGCACGCCGGTCGGGTCGTCGATTAAAGGCAGGTGGGCATAGGCAGGACTATCAACCCGTTGGATTCCATATTTCTTGGCAAAACCGGACACCACCAACGCACGCCGAATCCAAATCTGCAAGGCCGTGGACCGTAGCAAGTCGCGGCCACGCACGATATCGTTGACACCCATCAGCAGGTCATCGACCACTACCGCCAGCTGGTAGGAGAAAATGCCGTCGGAACGACGAATCACCGTGTCGCCGACTTCGCGAGGCAAATCGAAACGCTGGTGGCCGAATATGCGGTCGTCAAAGGTGACGACGCTCCCCTGCATGTCCCGCTCCGGCACTGCTATACGCCACGAATGGCGCTGGCCAGCCTCAAGCCGCGAGCGCACTTCGTCGGGATGTTCGGTCAGTAATTTTCGGCACGTCCCGGGATAGATCAGGAACCGGTCACCCTCCTGCGGGGCCGATGCCGCGCGCAAATCGGCACGCGAGCAGAAACACGGATACACCAGTGCAAAATCATCCAGCCTCACCGATTCCAGCGAGCGCAACGCTTCCTCGTAGATTTCCGTACGCTTCGACTGATAAACCGGCTCGCCGTCCCAATCCAGCCCGAGCCAATGCAGATCGTCCATGATCCATTTGTCGGCATCCTTGAGCGCCCGCGGTTCATCGACATCCTCGACGCGCAGCAAAATCTTGCCCGAACCATCCCCGGCATGTGCCGAAAGCCACGTAGCCAGCATCGCATAGACGTTGCCGATGTGCATACGGCCGGAAGGCGTGGGCGCAAAACGGCCGACCCGCCCGCTCATTGAATCCAGAGCTCGGAATCCGTCGGCCACTCGTTGGGCTTGCAGCCGCGAAGGCTCATCGACTGCTCCTGCATCAGTGGCGCCGGGGCCTTGGGCGCAGGGCAGGAGGGATCGTTGTCGATATGGCCGAGGCGATGGCCGACCTCGTGGTTGATGACCATGATGCGGTAACGGCTCAGCGACATCCCGGCCTTGAGCATCTGCGGGGTGGCGCCGTTCCAGCGGTCCTCGTTGATGATGACGTTGTCGCCTACGCGGCAGCTGTATTCGTCGGAACAATCGCCCGAGAACGATGTCATGAGCGTTGGCTGCGAAAGATAGATGACGAAATCGCAACTGCTGGAATCGCTGCTATACGTAAAGGTCGCGCCGGCACGCGGCCATCCGCGCGGATCGTTCAGGGTGCGGAAAATGCTGTTTTCGAATTCCTGTTGCGTTTTCGAGCCGCCCACATCGCCCTTGGTGCTGACGCAATACGAATACTGGTGCGCCGGCTTGCCGCTCGCGGCCACCGTCGCCTGCGCCTTGGCCAGCATCGCGGCACGGGTCTGGTCGCTCAGCGGCTCTTGCAGCTTCATTTCGGCCTGGTTCGGCTTGGGAGGCTTGCTCTTGCCGTCAGGCTTCTGGGAGCCGTGTTGCTGGGAGACCTGAGACGAATCTTGATAAGCAGCGGAATCATGACGATGGCTGATGGCCGAAATCGCTGCCCTGCAGCCAAAAATGATGGCGATAACCACCACCAAAGCCATGACCAAAACGGCGATGCGACGCACCCGATAGACAGATTTTGCCACCGGACGCGAGTTGGTTCCGGTCGATTTTCTTACGGAAGTCTTTTGCACGGAGCTTTCATCGGTTTCGGGCCCAAGCACCGAACCGATGAAACCTTGCGATATCTCGGAAATGCCGAATTCACGCTCGACGCCAGGATTGCGAACGCCTTGCCGTGCCTTCCGCCGCCCGGACGAAGCGTTTTTGCCAGCCGAGCGAGCCGAACCACTTGAGCTCCTTGAATCAACTGATCTGCCCGCGTTCTTTGACCTGCGCAATCCCAGAAAATCACGGACGGCACGGAAACCGCGTCGCACGGCGTGGTTGAATCCGCGAATCGCGGCAAGCAGGACCCTGCCAAGCCAACGCGCACAGGCCTGAATTCCCTTGGAGACTTTTCTGGCAATCACGGATGCCTGACCACCATTGGGACCTTTCCCGGCCGTTGAAGTCATGCGCGACTTATTTTTCTGGCTGTTTCGATTCGACGAAGATGCTGTCAGCTTGTCTTCCGGCCCCTTGCGGCGTGGGGATCCCGCGTCCGTCGGTCGCTCACGTGTCACGTCGTCTCCCCGCTCAGGTTCCAATGGTTATGGGGACAATAATAGGTATTCTTCATGACGAAGAGAAATCTTGTATCAGCGATTTTCGTTTTTCTCGATAATTCTTACAAAATATAACTCGCAAAATAAAAAAGCGGCACGACCTGCGAAATCGCAGAGCGCGCCACTGTTGTTGGGTAACGGAAGACAGGTTTTGCCTAAAACCTTTCAGATCAGCCGAAGCAGACCTTGAAAATCCACGCGCCGATGATGGCGCCGACAATCGGGGCCACGACCGGAATCCAGGCCTCACCCCAGCGGGAACTGCCCTTGTGGGGAATCGGGAGGATCCAGTGCAGGAAGCGCGGCACCAGGTCGCGGGCCGGGTTGAGGCCGGGGCCGGTGGAGCCGCCCATGGAGGTCACCAGGCCCCAGACGATCAGGCCGACGACGATGGACGCGGCGGCCGGGTCCTTCTTGCCCCAGGGCAGGGAGAGCATGCACAGAGCGGCAAGGACAAGGACGAGGGTGCCCAGAAGCTCGTTGGCGAAGTAGACGACTTTGTTGTTGCTGGCTTCAGTGGTGCTGAACGTCGCGAAGATGGCGTCAGGGTTGGTTTCCATTTTGTAATACGGAAGATAGGTGAAGTAGATGACGAGTTGACCGACGGCCGCGCCCAGAAGCTGCGCGACGATATAGGGAAGAACCTCGGACCACGGGAAAAGGCCGTTGACGGCCTGGCCGATGGTCATGGCCGGATTGATATGCGCGCCGGAGACCGAGCCGATCATCATGACCGGGAACATGACGCCGAAACCGTAGCCCATCGCTATGTTGAGCCAGCCGGTGCCGTGGCCTTTCGTGCCCTTGAGTTCGGTGTTGGCCACCGCTCCGTTTCCGAATATCATCAGAAACGCGGTGCCGATAAATTCGGCCGCCAGTTTTGCGGTAAGAGAGAATTCCATTATTCTTCCTTCTCGAGTACGACGAACGGCGCCCTCACACAGCCATGTGGCTCAGGCACAGAACATCTATCGTTCTTAGTCATGTCTCGAAAAAGATACGTTCGAAACGTTGAACTTATCCATATTCGATAAGAAGAAGTGTAACTCGCTGAAACCTTGAGACATTCCGATTTTAATTATTTCTTTTTTTCCATAGAATTTGTTACGAAAATCACTTTTTTAACTCAATGATTGTTTGATTTTTGACCCAAAAACAGCTACATTACGCCAATACAACCATCCAAGAAAATTTGAATCTCCAACAGCGAGCCCCTTGGATCACGAAGAAAGCAGGAACACGGCGGGGAGCGACTCTCCGATTCCGCCATCATGAAATTATCCAAAAATGATAAAATTGCGCAAAATGCGGCATACGTTCTTATAGATAATAATAGCGATTTGCTCAGGAAAGTACGATTGCCATATAGATGGAATACGATGAATACAACCATGAAAGAACGATGGCTAACGCGTCGATTTTTCCTCCACGCAAGCCGGCATAAGAACGGTTCGACCCTCATTCCTGTAAGATATCGGGGCGTAACTCATGACGACACACCGCCTTGCGCAAATTCCACCGCGCAAGTATACTGTTCTCTTGGCTCTTGTAGTTTTAGACCAGCGCCCCTATAGCTCAGCTGGTTAGAGCAGCTGACTCTTAATCAGCGTGTCCGGGGTTCGAATCCCCGTGGGGGCACAGATGAAATCCGCAGAATCGCAAGGTTCCGCGGATTTTTTGTTTTCACCGACCGTACGGCTGACCGGTCAGGTCCTCCAACGTGGCTCGAACCGACGGATCGACGTCGTGCGGGTCACCGCCGGAAGCGACGCGGGCCGACTCGGCCAAAGCGATGCCATCGGTATGCTTGTCGAGGTTGAAACGACGCGCGACGATGATGCAGACCACGATCGAAAGCGCATACCAGCCAATCATCAAGGCTCCGAGGCCATTGCACGCCAACGCTGTCTGCGCGTGGCGCGAGGAATCGAAGCCGACAAATCCCAGAACGGCGCCCACGGCTATCGCCGAAAATCCCGAAACCAGTTGGCGGAATCCGGCTTGGATGCCGCTGAACGTCGACGCGCGGTATTTGCCGGAAACGACCTGATCGACGTCGGCGATAAACGGGAAAACGGCCCACGGCAGGTAACCGGAAGGCGCCTTGGCGATAAAGAAGAACAGCGCACCCGCCACCGCGAATACCGTCCACCATGGTTCAGGCATCACGCCGACCAAGCGCCATGCGGCGAAGAGCCAGAGCAGACCGACGATACTCGCGGCGAAACTGCCCTGATACATGCGTTTGGGACCGATTTTGATCATGGCCGCCCCGAACAGCGGGTTCAACGGCACGGTGATGATTCCACAGCTCAACAGCAGCGAGGCGAACGCGGCGGTTTTGTTCCAGTCGTAGATGACGAAGAAGACGAAGGTCTGGCTGAAGACGTCGCCGGCGGTGAGCATGAGCAGATAAAGCGCCAAGTGACGGCGGAAAATCGCGATGCGCAGCGTGCTGGCATATTCGTGGAACATGACGGCCAGGCGGTGCCTCCAGAGCTTGGCCTCGGCGCGCATTGAGCGATGGTTGTCAGCGTTCGTTCGGTCCGCAGAACCGTTGATCTTGGCATACTGTCCGAATCCCGCTTCCTCAGGCGACATCTCCCACGTGCTTTTCCAACAGATGAAAACCGCAAGGGCGAAGCAAACCGTGATGGCGATGGTGAAAATCATATAACCCAGCGGCCTGTGCTCGCCGAACACCGAAAGCGTGCCTCCGCCGATCAGCAGGATCAGCGTGCCGGCGGCCCCGGAAATCAGCAGACGCACCGTCGAAAGCTTGGTGCGGTCGTCGAAACCCAACGCCATTTCGCCGGGCAACGTGTTGTAGGCCGAGGCAAAAAGCTGGGCGACGGTAACCCATAGGATATAGACCAGAAAATAGACCGCGAACGGCAGGCCTGGAATCCAAAGGAGGATGCCCACCAAAATAAGCGGAGGCACGACCATCAACAGCAGATGGCGGCGTCCAAAACGCCGACCAATCGGGAAGCGATATAGATTATCGCCGAGGATACCAAACGAAAGGGCTGCAACGCCGCTGATAATCGCGCTCAGGCCGACCACAGACTGCGCCACGGAAATGGACATGCCGCAGAAGCGCGTCCAGAACAGCACCAGATACGTGCCGATGAGCGTGAGTTGACCGCCGCCGTAGATGTCGCCGATGCCATAGCCGATGGCGTTGCCGAGCGTAATCGGGTCGCGACGGGAATGGTGGTGCGGATGACGGCGTAAACGAGGTTTTACGTGCGTATCGTTGTTTTGGCCAAGCTGCGTTTGCTGGGGTCGCGTCTGGTTGTCTCCTCGTTGAGACCGGATCAAGCTCACACACTCCTCGTATCGGATATCGTAAACAGTCAGTATTTATCATAGACAAAACGCATGGCAACGCGCGGCAAGTCTCCAATTTCCCTATCGACGCACATCATTATGCACGATAACAAAACCGAAGTGACACCCTCCATCAACTAATGATGCCAGCTGCAACCAAGCGCACAAAAACCGCCAAACCTTTGCCAGCTGCATCTCCACCGAGGCCGTAATTGTCGCTTTTTACTTGCTTGCTGATGCCATCTAAGTAAAAAGTAACAAATAGAGGCCATAAATGTGTCTTTTTACTTAGTAGGCTCACACAAGCAAGTAAAAAGTAAAGTTACAGTGCCGATTCGTCTGAACGACCGGTGGTCAGACTTCGACCTGCTGCATTTCGACGGACGGGTCCTTGCGCACCTTGATGGAAACCAGCGTGATGCAAAGCGCGACCAGCGCCAGGACTATCAGCAGGGCGAAGGCGTTTGTGGCTCCGGCCGCTGACGCCGCCTTGACATTGTGCGGGATGTGGGCCTCACTCAAGGAAAGCGAGGCGGAAAGCACGGTCGTGCCGAGCGAGCCGGCGTACTGCTGCAACACGTTGAAGAGTGAGTTGAAGTCGGTCTGCTGGGAGCCGGAGACGAACTTGCTGGCATCCGACATCGTGTTGCCGTAACCGAAGTTGAAGCCGGCACGCAGGAACATATAAAGCAGGGTGAGGATGACCACGGTCGATTTGCCGGTGAGCGACCACAAAGCGGTGGCGCCGATAATCAGCGAAATGTTGGAGACCAAAAGCACCAAAGTCGGGCCACGGCGGTCGTAAAGCTTGCCGACAAACGGGGCGATGCAAGCGCCGAGCAGTGAACCGGGCAGAAGCATAAGACCGGCGGCCAGTGAATCGATGCCGAGGAAGTTCTCGGCGAACACCGGAAGCAGGAAGGAACTGCCGATATTGATGAACTGGAGGATGGCGTAGTTCGCGCCACGCAGACTCACAATCGGCTGCTTGAACAGACGCAGATTGAGCAACGGGGACTTGGAGGTGAGGCAACGCCAGATAAAGAGACCGAGCAGAACCACCGCAGCACAGATGGCGATGGCGACCTTGTACGACCAGCCGCCGCCGGCGCCGAACTGGTCGAAAATCTCGGTGAAGCTGATCATGAAGAAGCTCAGCAGCACCAGGCCGATGCCATCAAAGGATTTACCTGCGCCCGCAGCCTTCAAACGCAGGTTGGCCTCACCCAGAATCCACGCGGTGACGAGCAGCGGCAAGGTGAACACGAAAATGATGCGCCAGGAGAAGTAGTGATTGATCAGCCCGCCGTAAGTAGGCCCGAGTGCGGGCGCGAAGGAGGTGACCATGTTGGCGATGCCGACATAGGTGCCGCGCCGGCTGACCGGCACCAGCGCAATGATGACGTTGATCATCAAGGGCGTGGAAACGCCCGTGGCCGCGGCCTGCAGCAGACGTCCGAGCAACAGGAGCCAGTAGTTCAGCGGCAGGCAGCACAAAACTGTGCCGACGATGCTGACGATGACGGCGCAGCGGAAGAGCACGCGCGTGTCAAACCGTTTGAGCAGGAACGAGGAGGTGCTCATGACGATGGTCACCATCAACAGGTAGCCGGAAGTCAGCAGCTGGATGGTCGAAAGAGGCAGACCGAATTCGCGGGTCATCGTCGGGAAGGTGACGTTCAACGAAGTCTCGGTAAGTATTCCGATAAACGAAAGCAGTGCCGCCGCCGCAATGGATAGTTTTGTCTGTGTGGAAACACGTTCTTCTTGCAAGTTGTAAACCTCAATATACTTTTGCCGTTCAGGCGCTTCAAACGGGCGCTTGAATCAGGCTCTTGAGGGGTGTGGCAACAGTTGGCGCGCTCCGACCCCCCGAACACGCAACTTGTCTATTATACGCCGATAATCACGATCTTTCAAAGCACAACAACATCGAAATCGTCATGCACTCAGACAGGCATTAAAATACATATCGGGTTCCCGACCATAATCGCAATAACCAAAGAAATATCAAAAAAATAACAATACGACACACAGCATGGATGCGCGCTCAAAGTGAGCACAACGAATTACAACCTATCATATTTCGATAACTAACCATCAAACGATACCAGTGATAGAATTGTCAGCTGTAATAACCTCACAATGAGGAGGTTAGATTATGGCAGATCGTCTTAATGGCAAGGTCGCGCTGATTACCGGAGGCGCTTCGGATGAATATGAAAAATCCCGCCGACACGATTGACGTGCGGCGGGATTTTCTGCTTAAGCTTGCGGTTTTTCAACCGTTATCAGTACAAACCGAAATTACTCGGCGACGACCTTGACGGTGAAGTTCGCGGAGATTTCGGGGTGCAGGGCCACGGTGGCGGGGAACTCGCCGGTGGTCTTGATGGTCTCGACCTTGATCGCCTTCGGATCGACGGCGGCCTTGGATTCCAGCGCGGTTGCGATATCCATGGCGGAGATGCCGCCGAACAGCTTGCCGGACTCGGAGACCTTGGCCTTCAGCTCGACGACGGTGCCATCGATGGCGGCCTTGGCGGCCACGGCGTCTTCACGAGTGGCCACGGACTTGGCCAGGCGTGCGCGCTTCATCGCTTCGATCTGGGAAGCAGCGCCCTTGCTCCACGCGAAGGCAAGGCCCTGCGGGATCAGGTAGTTGCGTGCATAGCCGGGCTTGACCTCGACGACGTCACCGGAGTGACCGAGGTT